>NZ_VFVL01000009.1 GCF_006442815.1 Mesorhizobium sp. B2-4-3 | reverse complement strand
AGGTCAAAACCCTTGTTGATGTCGTCCAGCTTCAGCGTGTGGGTGATCATCGGGTCGATCTGGATCTTTTTTTCCATGTACCAGTCGACGATTTTCGGCACGTCGGTGCGGCCACGCGCGCCGCCGAAGGCGGTGCCCATCCAACTGCGTCCGGTGACCAGTTGGAACGGCCTTGTCGAGATTTCCTGGCCGGCGCCGGCGACGCCGATGACGACCGACTTGCCCCAGCCGCGATGCGAGGCCTCCAGCGCCTGGCGCATCACCTTGGTGTTGCCGGTGCAGTCGAAGGTGTAGTCGGCGCCGCCGATCTGGTCGGCACCCCGCTTGGTCAGGTTGACCAGGTAAGGCACGATGTCGCCGTCGATCTCCTTCGGATTGACGAAATGCGTCATGCCGAACTTCTCGCCCCAGGCCTTCTTGTCGTTGTTGAGATCAACGCCGATGATCATGTCGGCGCCGGCAAGGCAAAGCCCCTGGATGACGTTCAAGCCAATGCCGCCGAGGCCGAAGACGACGGCCGTGGCGCCTTGCTCGACACGTGCCGTGTTGATGACGGCGCCGATGCCGGTCGTCACGCCGCAGCCGATGTAGCAGATCTTGTCGAAGGGGGCGTCTGGATTGACCTTGGCCACCGCGATCTCGGGCAGCACGGTGAAGTTGGAGAAGGTCGAGCAACCCATATAATGAAACAGCTTGTCCTTGCCCATCGAGAAGCGCGAGGTGCCGTCCGGCATCAACCCCTGGCCCTGCGTGGCGCGGATGGCGGTGCACAGATTGGTCTTGCGCGACAGGCAGGACGGGCACTGCCGGCATTCGGGCGTATAGAGCGGGATGACATGGTCGCCCTTCTTGACCGAGGTGACGCCCTTGCCGACATCGACGACGATGCCGGCGCCCTCATGGCCCAGGATCGCCGGGAACAGCCCTTCCGGATCGGCGCCCGACAGCGTGAACTCGTCGGTGTGGCAGATGCCGGTCGCCTTGACCTCGACCAGAACCTCGCCATCGCGCGGGCCCTCGAGGTCCACCTCCATGATCTCAAGCGGCTTTCCGGCGGCAACGGCAACGGCGGCTCGCGTCTTCATGAGGCACTCCTCCCAGGGCAATCTGTAAGTTTTAGCTAACGGCAAGCTGTTCGTGGCGAATGCCAGCCTGCCATTCGTTCGACGTTACGGGCAAGCTTAGCGAGTTCCGCGCTGGCGGCCAACGTCTGTTGCGACGTTTTTCGGCGCGGTTTTCGCAATCGGCGCCAGTCGTGGGAGGTGGCCCGCGGGCACTTGAGGCGGGCCGGAATTGTCCATAGAACTGGACCGCTTCGCCGGAGGAACGACATCCGAATGTTCAAGAAAATCCTGATCGCCAATCGCGGCGAGATCGCCTGCCGCGTCATCAAGACGGCGCGCAAGATGGGGATTGCCACCGTTGCGGTCTATTCGGATGCCGATCGCGATGCCGTGCATGTCGAGATGGCCGACGAAGCGGTGCATATCGGGCCTTCTCCGGCGTCACAGAGCTATCTGGTCCCTGAGAAGATCATCGCTGCCTGCAAGGAGACCGGCGCGGAAGCCGTGCATCCGGGTTATGGCTTCCTGTCCGAGCGCGCCTCTTTCTGCGAGGCGCTGGAGAAGGAAGGCATCGTCTTCATCGGACCGAAGCCCAAGGCGATCAAGGCGATGGGCGACAAGATCGAATCGAAGAAGTTCGCCAGCCAGGCCAAGGTCTCGATCGTGCCTGGATGGCCGGGCGTCATCGAAGATGCCGACCATGCCGAACGGATCGCCGGCGAGATCGGCTATCCGGTGATGATCAAGGCTTCGGCCGGCGGCGGCGGCAAGGGCATGCGCATCGCCTGGAGCAAATCGGAGGTGCGCGACGGTTTCGACCGGGCGCGTTCGGAAGCGAAAAGCTCCTTCGGCGACGATCGCGTCTTCATCGAGAAGTTCGTCGTCGATCCGCGCCATATCGAGATCCAGGTGCTGGCCGACGCGCATGGCACCGCGCTCTATCTCGGCGAGCGCGAATGCTCGATCCAGCGCCGCAACCAGAAGGTGGTCGAGGAGGCGCCGTCGCCATTCCTAGATGCCAAGACCAGAAAGGCGATGGGCGAGCAGGCGGTGGCGCTGGCCAAGGCTGTCGACTACCAGAGCGCCGGCACCGTCGAGTTCATCGTCGACAAGGACAAGAACTTCTATTTCCTTGAAATGAATACGCGATTGCAGGTCGAGCATCCGGTGACCGAGCTCGTCACCGGGATCGACCTGGTCGAACAGATGATCCGCGTCGCCGCCGGCGAGAAGCTCGGCATCAAGCAGAGCGACGTGAAGCTCAACGGCTGGGCGGTGGAGAGCCGCCTTTACGCGGAGGATCCTTTCCGCAACTTCCTGCCGTCGATCGGCCGGCTGACGCGATACCGGCCGCCGCAAGAAGGCAGGTTCGGCGATGTCGTGGTGCGCAACGACACGGGCGTCGCCGAAGGGTCGGAAATCTCGATGTTTTACGATCCCATGGTGGCCAAGCTCTGCACCTGGGCGCCGACAAGGCTTGAGGCGATCGACGCTATGTCGGAGGCGCTGGACAGCTTCGTCGTCGACGGCATCGAGCACAACATTCCGTTCCTTTCGGCGCTGATGCAGCACCCGCGCTGGCGCGAGGGGCGGCTGTCGACCGGCTTCATCGCCGAGGAGTATCCTGACGGCTTTGCGCCGGCCGGGCCGGATGGCGGGGAGAGGGCGGTGTTCGCCGCCGTCGCAACGGCGATCGAACTTCTGCGCCGCGACCGGCTCGACCGCCTCAGCGGCAGGCTGGCGCCGCATTCCGGCCATCTCAAGCGCGACTGGGTGGTAAAGATCGGCGCGGACTATCTTCCGGTCGAGATCGTGGACGGCATGATTTCCATCCCGATGGAGGTCGATCTGTCGATCGATGGCGGCAAGCCGCTGACGGTCGCTTCGGACTGGCGGCCGGGTGACGCGATCTGGCAGGGCACGGTCGGCGCCGACAAGGTCGCGGCGCAGATCCGTCCGATGCTGAACGGTTTGCGCATCGCCTGGAAGGGCATGTCGGTGACCGCTCAAGCCATGCTGCCGCGCACCGCGGAGCTCGAAAGGCTGATGCCGGAAAAGCTGCCGCCCGATACCTCGAAGATGCTGCTTTGCCCGATGCCTGGTCTCGTCGTCTCGATCGCCGTGGCCGAGGGCCAGGAGGTCAAGGCCGGCGAGACGCTGGCCGTGGTCGAGGCGATGAAGATGGAAAACGTGCTGCGCGCCGAACGCGACCTCACGATAGCAAAACTCAACGCCAAGCCCGGCGACAGCCTGGCGGTCGATGCGGTGATCATGCAGTTTGCCTGAGAAAGGGCGGCGCAGCGCCGCAAGCCTGTGGTCCGCGGTCGATTGTGCTGGACTGGTATGGCCTCGTTCGGGACAATACATCTGTACCGATGAGTCTTGGCATAGCGTGAAAAAACATGGCGGATGAACGACTTCCACGCGACCCGCTGCAGCGCGAAGCAGCCGTGAAGGCCGCGCGGCCGGAAGCGCCGGCGCGGACGTTTATCCATCTGCGCGTGCACTCGGCCTATTCGCTGCTGGAAGGCGCGCTGCAGCTTGGCGCGATCGTCGGCCATGCGGTCAAGGACGAGGCGCCGGCGATTGCCGTGACCGACACCAACAATTTGTTCGGGGCGCTCGAATTCGCCCAGAAGGCGGTCAAGGACGGCATCCAGCCAATCATCGGTTGCCAGGTCGATCTCGCTTTTTCCGGCGAGGCGAGCGACGGCCAGCGAGACCGCCGCCGGCATGGGCCGGAAATGTCGCCGGTCGTGCTGATTGCCGCCAGCGAAGCTGGTTATGCCAATCTCGTGCGGCTGATCAGCAAGGTCTATTTGGAGACGCCACCCGGCGAGCCGGTGCACCTGACCAGCGCGATGCTGGAAGGCCGGTGCGACGGGCTGATCTGCCTCACCGGCGGGCCGCGCGGGCCGATCGGCACCGCTCTGAAGGCCGACCGGCGCGATCTCGCCGAACAGCGGCTGCTCTTCCTCAAAGGCCTGTTCGGCGACAAGCTCTATGTCGAGCTGGAACGGGTCGCCGGCTATGACCGCATGGTCGAGAAGTCGACGGTCGACCTTGCCTATACGCATGAATTGCCGCTGGTCGCCACCAACGAGGCCTTCTTCTCCAAGCGCGAGGATTATGAGGCGCATGACGCGCTGATTGCGATTGCCGAGGGCTCGGTGGTCGCCGCCGACAACCGCCGGCGGCTTTCACCGGACAATTTCCTGCGCGGTCAGGCCGACATGGCACGGCTCTTCCGCGACCTGCCCGAAGCGATCGACAATACGGTCGAGATCGCCATGCGCTGTTCCTATTATCCGAAGAACCGCAGCCCGATCCTGCCGCGTTTCACCGGCGCCGACGCCACCGACAAGGACGCGGCCGAGAAGGCGGAGGCGGCCGAGCTTGCCCGGCAGGCGCGCGAAGGCCTGGAGGCGCGGCTTGCCGCGCACGGGCCGACGCCGGGCTACACGGTCGAGCAATATCGCGAGCGGCTCGAATTCGAGCTCGGCATCATCGAGAAGATGAAGTTTCCGGGCTACTTCCTGATCGTTGCCGACTTCATCAAATGGGCGAAGGCGCAAGGCATTCCGGTCGGGCCGGGCCGCGGTTCGGGCGCCGGCTCGCTGGTCGCCTATTCGACCACCATCACCGACATCGACCCGCTGCGTTTCTCGCTGCTGTTCGAGCGCTTCCTCAATCCGGACCGCGTGTCGATGCCGGATTTCGACATCGATTTCTGTCAGGACCGGCGCGAAGAGGTGATCCGCTACGTCCAGCAGAAATACGGCCGCGATCAGGTCGGCCAGATCATTACGTTTGGTACGCTGCAAGCCCGCGCGGTGTTGCGCGACGTCGGCCGCGTGCTGCAGATGCCCTACGGCCAGGTCGACAAGCTGTCCAAGATGGTGCCGCAGAACCCGGCCAATCCCGTCAAGCTGGCGGATGCCATCGCCAATGAGCCGCGCTTCGCCGAAGAGGCGGAGAAGGAGCCGATCGTGCAGACGCTGCTCGATACGGCGCAGAAGCTCGAAGGCCTCTACCGCCATGCTTCGACGCATGCCGCCGGTATCGTCATCGGCGATCGGCCGCTGTCGGAACTGGTGCCGATGTATCGCGATCCGCGCTCGGACATGCCGGTCACCCAGTTCAACATGAAATATGTCGAGCAGGCCGGGCTGGTGAAGTTCGACTTCCTCGGCCTGAAGACGCTGACCGTGCTGGAAACGGCGGTGAAGCTGATCCGCCGGCGCGGCGTCGACATCGATCTCGCGACGATCCCGCTCGACGACCCAGACACCTACGCGATGCTGTCGCGCGGCGAGGTGGTCGGCGTGTTCCAGGTTGAAAGCGCGGGCATGCGCAAGGCGCTGATCGGCATGCGGCCGGACTGCATCGAGGACATCATTGCGCTGGTGGCGCTCTATCGCCCCGGTCCGATGGAGAATATCCCGACCTACAACGCTAGAAAACATGGCGAGGAGGAGATGGCCTCGATCCATCCCAAGATCGACCATCTGGTGAAGGAGACCCAGGGCGTCATCGTCTACCAGGAACAGGTGATGCAGATCGCGCAGGAGCTTTCCGGCTATTCGCTCGGCGAAGCCGACCTTCTGCGCCGCGCCATGGGCAAGAAGATCCGCGCCGAGATGGACAAGCAGCGCGAGCGCTTCGTCACGGGCGCGGTCGAGCGCGGCGTCAGCAAGCCGCAGGCCGACTTCATCTTCGACCTCCTGGCCAAGTTCGCCGACTACGGCTTCAACAAGTCGCACGCGGCGGCCTACGCGGTCGTTTCCTACCAGACCGCCTATCTCAAGGCGCATTACCCGGTCGAGTTCCTTGCGGCGTCGATGACGCTCGACATGAGCAACACCGACAAGCTGGCCGATTTCCGCCAGGACGCCATGCGCCTCGGCATCGAGGTGGTGGCGCCATCGGTGATGTCGAGCTTCCGTCCCTTCGAGGTCGGCGAAAACAAGATCTTCTATTCGCTGGCGGCGCTCAAAGGCGTCGGCGATGCGGCGGTCGAGCATATCGTCGAGAAACGCGGCGAGAAGCCATTCAAGAACCTTGCCGATTTCTGCGAGCGTGTCGATCCGAAGATCGTCGGCAAGCGCGTCTTCGAAAGCCTGATCATGGCCGGCGCGCTCGATTGCTTCGGCCACGACCGTGCCCAGATGATGGCCGGCGTCGAGCGGATGATGGGCCTGGCCTCGCTGGCACAGCAAAACGCCATCTCCGGCCAGGCCGACATTTTCGGCGCTTCGCTTGGGAGCCAGTCGCAGGCGCTCAACCTGCCCGCGACCGATCCGTGGCTTGCCGCCGACAAGCTGCACCGTGAATTCCAGATCGTCGGCTTCTATCTCTCGGCGCATCCGCTCGACGAGTACAGGTCCGCGCTGCAAAAGATGCGGGTGCAGAACTGGGCGGAATTCTCGGCTGCGGTCAAACGCGGCGCGGCGGCCGGACGCCTCGCCGGCACGGTCACCTCCAAGCAGGAGCGCAAGACCCGCACCGGAAACAAGATGGGCGTCGTGCAGTTTTCCGACACAACGGGACAGTATGAGGCAGTGCTGTTTTCCGAAGGTCTCGCGCAGTATCGCGACATGCTGGAGCCCGGCAGTTCGGTGGTGATCATGGTTGCGGCCGAGGACAGGCCTGAGGGCGTAAACCTGCGCATTAACTCGGTGCAATCACTGGACGACGAAGCCAGCCGCATCCAGAAAGCGCTGCGCATCTTTATCAGGGACGATGGACCAACACCGATCATTCAATCGCAGCTCAAACAGCGTGGCGACAGTCAGGTCAGCATCATCGTTCTCAAGGGAGAGGCGCAGGGCGAGATTGAGATCGGCCTGGGTAATTATCGCGTCTCGCCGCAAATCGCTTCCGCCATGCGCGCGGTGCAGGGCGTGGTGGACGTGGAGTTGGTCTAGCTCACGGCGTTGCCGCCTCCGCTTCTGCCACCCGCGGTGTCTTGCGCTGCAGGTTGAGGAGGTTGCCGGCGAGGATCAAGGCTGCGCCGCCGGCGGTGAAGACGTCGATCTGCTCACGATATAGCAGCCAGCCGACCAGCGCCGTCAGCGGCACACGCAGGAAATCCATCGGCGAGATGATCGTGGCATCGGCATGGACCAGCGCGCGGGCCAGGCAGAAATGCGACGACATGCCGGTGAAGGCGATCACGAAGATCCACGGCCAGAGCCCGGGCGAAGGGTTGTGCCAGCTATAGAGAGCGGGGATCAAGCCAACCGCCGACTGGACGATCAGCATCCAGAAGATGATGCGCACCACGCTTTCGGTCTTGGTCATCGACTTGACCAGCACCATCGAGATGCCGAAGCAGACCGCGGCGCCCAGGACGACGAGGTGGCCGGGGTCCATCGAACCGGCGCTTGGGCGCACGATGACGAACACGCCGATCAGACCAAGCACGATCGCCGTGAGCTTCGACCGGGACAGTCTTTCCCCCAGAAAGCTGACGGCGAGAATCGCCGTCCAGATCGGCGTGGTGAACTCGATCGAGATCAGCACGGCGAGTGGAATGAGCGTCAGCGCGTAGAGCCAGGCGGCCTGGCCGGTATAGTGGATGATGTTGCGGGCGATATGGGCGAACGGACGCTCGGTGCGCATCGCGGCAAAACCGCCGCTCATCATCACCAGCGGCAAAAGGATGAAAAAGCCTATCACCGAGCGCAGCTCCAGCACCTGGAAGACGTTGAGCTCGGCGGTCGTCTCGCGGCCGGCAACCGACATCGCCAGCATCGAGGCGATTGACAGAGCCATCCAGAACGCGGCTTTTGGGATCGAGGGAGCGGGCGCCATTTGGGGGCCTATGTCGCAAGCCCGGACCCGGGCCGCAACCGCTAGTGGCGTCATTCCACTGGGCCAGCGGACCGGGCGTCAAAAAACCGTCATCGCGGTGGCGGAACCTGGCGCTCGGGCACCCGTTAAGTCCACGCCTTCCGTCGGAGGGCGCATGATCGCGAGAGGGAACGTCTTGATGAAATCGACCGCCGCTTTGCTGGCCGCCGCCTGTCTTTTCTGGTCGACGGGCGCGCATGCCGACGAGGCGGCTTTCCTGCGATCGCTGCAGGGAAAGTTCTCCGGCAAGGGGACGGTCAGGATCAGAACGAACACGCCGGTGATGAACATCAACTGCAACTTCACCTCGGACGCGACGGCGGACTCGCTCTCGCTTGACGGTACCTGTCGTGCGTTGTTGATCATGTCGCGGGAAATCCGCGCCGACCTGAAGGTCGACGGGGCGAGCTACAGCGGCACCTATATCGGCTCGCGCAGCGGACCCGCTGGGCTCAGCGGAAGCCGCAAGGGCGATGCGATCAATCTCGACATCCATTGGGCGAAAATCGTCAATGGCGACCGCGACGCGGAACTGACGGTCGAGAAGATCGGGCCGGACAATATGCGCATGACGGTGACCGACATGGATCCGGCAACCGGCAAGATGGTGGTGACGAGCCGGATCGACCTCAAGCGGACCTGACTCCCCTCAATCTTCCAGCGGCTCGGGCGGATTGGCGGCGCGGCCCTTGCCGAATGTGTAGCCGGTCTCGACGGCTTTCCTGCCGAACTTGTCGCGCAGCGTGTCCATCGCGCCTTCGGCAAGCGCACGCTTGCGCGACTGCACATCCACCAGATCGGGCGGATCGGCCTTTTCGTCGTCGGAGAGGTCGCTGACGCCGATGCCGAGCAGGCGGAATTTTGTGCCGTCGGCCTCGCGGCGCAACAGGTCGAGCCCGGTCTGGAAAATGCGGTCGGCCAGGCGCGTCGGGTCGCCGAGCTGACGGTTGCGGGTGCGGAGCTTGAAATCCTGCGTCTTCAACTTCAGCACCACGGTGCGCCCGGCAATGCCGGATTTCTTCAGCCGCGCCGAGACCTTTTCCGACAGGCCGCGCAGCACCGGCACCAGTTCCGCCAAGGCGGCGATGTCGGTGTCGAAGGTGGTTTCGGCCGAGACGCTCTTGGCATCGCCGCCGGGGTCGACCGGACGATCGTCCTCGCCACGCGACAGGCGATAGAGCCGGTCGCCCATCATGCCGTAGCGGCGCATCAGCTCGCCGCGCTCCATGCGCTGCAATTGCGCGATCATGCGGATGCCGTCGCGCTCCAGCGTCGCGGCAAGCGCTTTGCCGACGCCCCAGATCATCGTCACCGGCTGCGCGGCGAGGAAGCTTGGCGCCTCGGCTTCGCCGATCACCGAAAAACCGCGCGGCTTGCGGAAATCCGAGGCGATCTTGGCCAGGAACTTGCAGTAGGAGAGGCCGGCCGAAACGGTGATGCCGAGCTCCTTTTCCACCGTCTGCGCGAAGCGTGCCAGCACCAGCGCCGGCGGCATGCCGTGCAGCCGCTCGGTGCCGGCTAGGTCGAGAAAGGCCTCGTCGATCGACAACGGCTCGACCTGTGGCGTCAGCGCCAGCATCAACGCGCGCACCTCGCGCCCAACGCCGACATATTTTTCCATGTTGGGCGGGATCACCACCGCTTCGGGGCAGAGTTCCAGCGCCTTGAACATCGGCATGGCCGAGCGAACGCCCTGGATGCGGGCGATATAGCAGGCGGTGGAGACGACGCCCCGCCGGCCGCCGCCGACGATGACGGGCCTGTCCTTCAGCGCCGGATTGTCGCGCTTTTCGACCGCCGCGTAGAAGGCGTCGCAATCGATATGGGCGATCTTGAGCCGATAGAGTTCGGCGTGACGGACAAGGCGCGGGCTGCCGCAGCGATCGCAGCGACGCGTCTCGCCGCGCTGGAGAGCCAGGCAGTCACGGCAAAAACCGTGTTCGGGATTGTTGACAGGAGCCGCCATCGCTGCGAACATAAAGAGAACAGATGCAATGGTACGACAGCGCAAGGCTGGCAACAAGCTTGGCCTGGGGAGAACGCATGAGCACGATCATAGCGCCGCTCACTCCTGAGCGCTGGGCCGATTTCGAGGACCTGTTCGGCAAGCAGGGCGCCTGCTACGGCTGCTGGTGCACGCATTTCCGGCTGGCGCCGGCGGAACGCCGCGCCAGCGACAAGGAGCGCAACAAGGATCTCATCAAGGCGCGAATCGAAACGGGCCCGCCACCGGGGCTTTTGGCGCTCGAGGACGGCAAGGCCGTCGGCTGGATGCAGATCGGGCCGCGCGCCGACGTGCCCGAATGGAATAATCAGGGCAGGGGCTCGGCGCCGGTCGATCCGGCCGATGCCGGCGATCCGGCCGTGTGGGCGATCTCGTGCTTCTTCATTCGCGTCAAGGCGAGGGGAAGAGGTGTCACGCATCGTCTCGTCGAGGGCGGCATCGCCTTCGCGCGTGAAAATCGTGCGAGGCTGCTGGAAGCCTGCCCGATCGACCTGTCGCGCGATTCGCGCTCGATCGGGCTTTTCGTCGGCTCGTCGCGGGTGTTCGAGAAGGCCGGCTTCCAGAGGCTTGTGGAGCGCAAGCCCGGCCGGCCGCTGATGCGGCTGGTGCTTTAGCCGGATGCGCTTTTGGCTTACAGTCGGCGTCTTGCGGCTGTAACGCTTCTTGCCTACCAGAAGCACAATCCTTCCGAGATCGCGGAGAACCGACGTGAAGCGTATTTTGCCACTTGCCTTTGCCCTTGCGCTCAGCGCGCCGGCTTTTGCCCAGACTGTCGACAATCAAGGCGCCAAGGAGCTGTCCGACAATCTAGCGCGCTATTTCGGCAAGCAGGCGTTCGACAAAGGCGTGCTCAAGGTTTCGGTCGAGGGCGATGCCTACAAGATCGCGTTTGACGTCAAGTCGCTCGTCAATGCGCTGCCGGAGCAGAAGCTCCTCAAATTCGATATGGCGCCATATGCCTTGATGGTGAAGCCGCGCAGCGACGGGTCCTGGGACGTCTCGTCGAATTTCTCGCAGGGTGCGTCCTTCGAGTTCGATGGGCCGGAAGGCCGTCAGAGCATGGAGTTCACGATCAAGGACGGCAAGCTGACCAGCGTCTACGATCCGGCGCTTGCCGCCTTCACCAACGCCACCAGCTCGTTGGCCGGGATGACCATGACGTCCCGGGAAGCCAAGCAGCAGGCCGATATCTCGACCGGCGCCGGCACTGCCACCGTTACGGCGACCAAATCCGCGAATGGCGGCGTCGACTTCACGGCCACCCAGAAAGTTTCGGACTTCGTCGAGAAGATCAAGATCGACGATCCCAACAGCGGAATGAATTTCCCGCTCACCTTGAAAACGCCGGAACTTTCGGTGGATGCAAACGGCAAAGGCGTGCGGACGAAGCCACTGCTCGACCTGCTTGCCTTTGCCGTGGCCAACGAGGACGAAACCAAGCTCAAGGCGAACCAGGCTGAGCTCAAATCGCTCATGCTGGCCGCGCTGCCCATCTGGGAAAGGGTCGATGGCAACTACGGCTTCAAGGATTTCGAGGTGGAGAGCCCTGTCGGCAAGTTCGGGGCCGCGCAATTCAGCACCGCATTCGGCATGGACGGCGTCTCCCAGAACGGCAAGGTCGACTACGCGATCAAGGCTGCCGGCCTGACAATTCCGCGGCAGACCCTGCCGGAATGGACCGTCCCATTGCTGCCAACCGACATCGACCTGAACTTCGGCGGCGCCAATATCGATCTCGATACGATGGCGAAAAAAGCGATCGAAGCCTTTGATCTCAATAAGAATCCGCCGCTGTCGGACGAATTCGGCAAGGCTCTGGTCGCCGATTTCAAGGCCAAGAATCCGAAGGTCGTGATCGGGCACAGCACGGTGAGGAACGGCGATATCGAGGTCGCGCTGGAAGGTGAGATGACTTTTCCCGGCGAGAAGCCCGACGCGACCGTGACCGTCGACATCGCCGGCTATGACAAGATCGTCGATGCCCTCAAGGAAGCGGCCAAGAGCGATGAGCAGATGGCGCAGGCCTTCCCGTTCGCGTTGGCCGTCAAAGGTTTTGGCAAGACGCTGCCGGACGGCCGGCTGGAATGGATGATCAACACCAAGGCCGATGGATCCGTCACGGTCAACGGCGCGATGCTGAAGGGACCGGACGCTGCCCAGGACGACAGCGCGGGTCAGGAGGACAACTCAGGCGATGACGGCGCGGATGGAACGGATGATTCCACCGGCGGCGACGATTCGGACGGCGGTGACAATGGCGGGGCGGGAGCGAAGCTGCAGCCCTGAGCGTTCGCGCTAAAGCCCGAGAGCGCCGGCGATCTTTGGCGCCGCCTCGCGCCAGTCCTCGACCGAGATGATGTCTTGCGGCGTCGGCGGCAGGAAGGCGCGTAGCGCGTTGTCGGCCATCAAATGGAAGAGGTGGGCATCCGCCACGGAATTGCGCGCCGAGACCAGGTTGGATGGCTGGTCGTCGACGAAGGCGACGGGCCGGCCCTTGACGCCGCGCAGTTTTGCGATTGCCGGTCCCTTGGCCATTTCCGTCGTCAGCAGCGGATAATCGAGCCCCAGCGCATCGAGATGCGCGCGGCGCGCGGCGCGGTGCTTGTGCGGCATGGCGGTCAGCATGACGATCTCGGCGCCACGGCCGAGCATCGCCAGTGCGTCCGCCGCACCCTCGGCGATGCTTTGCCAGTCCGCCTGGGCATCGAAGAATTCGCCCAAAAGCGCCGTCACCTCGGGTTGCTCGATCAGCCGGCCGGTTGCCGTCTCGGCGATGTTGCCGGTGAGTCGGAAGGAAGCGAGCGTCAGGCCGAAACCGCGCGACTTCAGATAGTGCGGAAACGGCCGGATGAATTCCAGCACGACATCGTCGACGTCGAGCACCAGCAGCGGCCGGTCGTCGGCGGCAAGCTCTTCGATCTGCCGCGCCGTCTCGGGATCGTCGCTCATGTCGAGCGCTCGTGGTCATCGTTGCCGAGCGGAAGCGCGCGCAGCGCCTTGCCGACGGCGGCTGGCGGCGTCCCGGTCTCCTCGGCGAAGCGCAGCAGCGTCGGCTCGTGGGCGAGGATGAATTGCAGGACGCCGGCGAGGAAGCCGGGCTCCGCGGCGGCCCTGCGGATCGAGTTCGCCTCGATGCCGGTGATCGCCAGGAAGCGGGGCAGAAGCTCTGGATCGGCGGCGACGAAGCCCAGCGCCTTGACGGCAATGGTTTCCGCTTCCTCGCGCATTGACGCTGCGTTCGCCATCATTACCTTTGCAGTGGTGGATTTTTTCGAGTCTCCTTCCGCAGTAACGGCAAGCGTCGCTTGCGGCAAGCCTCCGCTCTTTCCCGTACAACGTCCGAAGGCGGAATTGGTGCAGCTTTCCAACCTCCGGTTTCCGTTTCGTCAATCATATTGGGCTAGGGTGGAAATGGGTTGGGTGCGGTCCGAAGGGGACGCATTGCGACGGCCTTCGGCTTCGAGGGCGGTCGGGACGGGAAGCTGATGGCTAAGAAGGTGATGATCGTCGAGGACAATGAGCTTAACATGAAGCTCTTTCGGGACCTCATCGAAGCCAGCGGTTACGAGACGGTTCGCACGCGTAACGGGCTGGAGGCGCTGGATCTCGCGCGCCAGCACCGGCCGGACCTGATCCTGATGGACATCCAGTTGCCCGAAGTCTCCGGCCTGGAAGTGACGAAGTGGCTGAAGGAAGACGACGAGTTGCATTCGATCCCCGTCATCGCCGTCACCGCCTTCGCCATGAAAGGCGATGAGGAGCGCATCCGCCAGGGCGGCTGCGAGGCCTATATTTCCAAGCCGATCTCGGTGCCGCGCTTCATCGAGACGATCAAATCCTACCTGGGCGATGCATGATGCCTGATACCAGCAGAACCGGAGCCTTGAGATGACCGCGCGGATCCTCGTCGTCGACGATATCCCCGCCAATGTGCGGCTGCTGGAGGTTCGGCTGCTTGCCGAGTATTTCGAGGTGCTGACGGCCAATAACGGCCTGGATGCGATCGAGACCTGCGAGAACGGCAAGGTCGACGTCGTGCTGCTCGATGTGATGATGCCGGACATGGACGGGTTCGAGGTCTGCAAGCGCCTGAAGAGCGATCCGGCGACCTCGCATATCCCCGTCGTCATGATCACCGCGCTCGATCAGGTGTCGGACCGGGTGCGCGGCCTTGAGGCAGGCGCTGACGATTTCCTGACCAAGCCTGTCAACGACCTGCAGCTGATGACGCGCGTCAAGAGCCTGGTCAGGCTGAAGTCGCTGACCGACGAATTGCGGCTGCGGGCCTCGACCACGCGCAATATCGGCATCGAAGAGCTTCTGAGCCGCGATTTCGCGACCGAGGACGCCAAGCCGAGGGTGCTGCTTATCGACGAGCGCAAATCTTCCGTCGAACGCATCCAGAAGATGCTGCGCAACAGCGCCGAGCTCGATATCGCGACCGACCCCAATGCGGGGTTCTTCCAGGCGGCCGAGACAGCGTATGAATGCGTGCTGATCTCGACTGCCTTCTCGGACTTCGATGCGCTGAGGCTCTGCTCGCAGCTGCGTTCGCTCGACCGCACCCGCTTCCTGCCGATAATGCTGCTCGCCGACGAGGGCGAGGAGGGCCGCATCCTGCGTGGCCTGGAACTCGGCATCAACGACTACCTGATCCGGCCGATCGACCAGCACGAGCTGACGGCGCGCCTGCGCACACAGGTGCGGCGCAAGCGCTACAACGACCAATTGCGCGCCAGCGTCGCCCAGACGATCGAGATGGCGGTGATCGACGGGCTGACCGGGCTGCACAACCGGCGCTACCTCGACAGCCATCTGCAGACGCTGTTCGACCGCGCCGTGGCGCGGCGGCGGCCACTGTCGGTGATGATCACCGATCTCGATCGCTTCAAGTCGATCAACGACACCCATGGCCATGACGGCGGCGACGACGTGCTGCGCGAATTCGCCCGGCGGCTGCGCAAGAATGTGCGCGGCATCGATCTCGCCTGCCGCTTTGGCGGCGAGGAGTTCGTCGTGGTGATGCCGGACACCGACGGCGCGGTCGCCGAGAAGGTGGCCGAGCGCATCCGCGCCGAGATCGCGCAGGCGCCTTTCGCGATCGGCAACGACGGCAAGATGATCGAGGTCACGGTCAGCGTCGGGGTGTCGTCGGTCCTGAAAGGGACAGACAGCGTCGCCGCGCTGATGAAGCGCGCCGACCTGGCGCTCTACGAGGCCAAAAGCGCCGGCCGCAACCGGGTGGTCGCCAAGGCTGCCTAAAGCGGGTCGCGATCTTTCAGACCCGGTCCGCGCCTACCTTTGTCCCGAAACCGGGTTCCACGTCTGGAGACATGCTCGGCAAAAGGCGTCGATTCTCGAGCGCCACAACAGGGTTACGAATTTACCTTAACCCAAGCGATTCGCGAGCGGTGGTTAAGAAATGGTTGATTTTTATAAGTTCTTGCGCAAATCTGCGACGCATAGACAGAAGACGAAGCCGGCACGAGGGTAGACTAGTCGGCTCGATCCAAAAATACCCCATGATGCTCAGGTCCGCCGCATCTCCTGGGTCCGTGGGGTCGGCCGGCCGGCGCTGGCACATAGTGGCCTCCTCGTACCGCTGCCAAACGCCGACCGGCCCCCTTTTCTCAAAAACCGACATCGGAAGCTCGTGCTTGATCGTGGCTCCTTTGTCGTCCGGTCGTTCCTAAAACAAAAACGCCGCCCAGAGGGCGGCGTTTGATTTCTCGGGATAACCAGATTACTTGATCTTGGTTTCCTTGAATTCGACGTGCTTCTTGGCGACCGGATCGTATTTGCGGAACGAGAGCTTGTCCGTCTTGGTACGGCTGTTCTTGCTGGTGACGTAGAAGAACCCGGTGTCGGCGGTCGACAGAAGCTTGATCTTGATGTTTGCGGCTTTGGCCATGATTTTCGTCCGTTAATGTTCGTGGAGTTTTGGCCGCTGAAGCACGGGGAAAACACCCGGACGCGGGAAACTTGGCGCGACACATAAAGAACGCGCCCGGAAAGTCAAGCCCGGGCGCCTTCGCCGCTTCAGGCGTTCTCGCCGATCCGCTGAGCCGTTTTTTTCCAATCGCCCGTGGTGTTCCACCAGCGGTTGGGATTGGCGCGGTCGTCAAGACCCTTGGAACGACTGGCGAGCAGCGGCTGGATGCGAATGACGGGCTCCTGATAGGAATGGGCCTGAAATATCGCCTCGACGACACGGGCGGCGAGCGCCTGGTCGTCGGCGATCTCGAACGACACTTCGACGGTGCCGGGCCGCCGGCGCAGTTCTGTCTCGGCGCCGGCGGCGGCGCCCTCGAGCGGCCGGTAGCGCTCGATGCCTTGCGCCGATTGATAGGCGTTGGCGTCATACTTGCCCATGCGCAGCGGCGTGATCGCCACCACGGCCTCCATGATGCGCTCGACATCGGCGGCCGGCGCCTGGAATGTGACGAGCAGAAGCAGTTCCATCCTGAGGGATCTGGTTTCAAAGCCGCTGTCGACCATCGCAATTCTCCTACTTGGCGCTGGAGACAGGGTATAGCAGGGGTGCTGCTGACACGGTGATGTCAGGATGGCCGACGCTTCGGCGGCATTTGCCTGGGGTGTGTTGATATTCAGGTGATGCCAGCCTGCAAATTATGGTTTTCTGCGCTTCCGGTGCTCACGGACCCGAATGTCCGCTCCGCTCCGGTTCTCGAAAGCCATCATTTTCGGCTTGGCCTGACCTGAATCTCAACACACCCTACAGAATCTTGCGCACCAGCCTGACCAGGATCAGAGCCATGTAGGCAGCGAAGAAAAAGGCTAGCGACCAGCCGAAGCCGGATGGGCCGAAGGCATCCATGCCGATGCCGATCGCCTGCGGACCCAGCACCATGCCGACGCCATAGCAAAGCACGAAGGCAGCATTGGCGGATGCCAGTTCATGGCCGGACAGCTGCGAGCCGAGATGGGCAAGGCCGATCGTGTACATGGCGGCGACGACGCCGCCCCAGACGAATAGGAGGGCCGCCATCAGATGCCAGTTCTGTGCGAAGAACGGCATGAAGACCGTGCCGATGAGGCCGACCGTGGCGCAGGCCAGCAGCAGGTAGCGCCGGTCGGAAACGCGGTCGCTGATCATGCCGATCGGGATCTGCAGAAGCACATTGCCGAGCCCGATCATTGTCAGGAGCAACGCGGCGTCGGCTTCCGAATAGCCGATACGGCTGCCATAGACGGGGAAAAGCGAGAAACCGCCGGTCTCGACGGCGCCGAAAACAAGCACGGCGAAGGTCGCGGTCGGCACCAGCCAGATGTAGCGCAGGAAATGGCTGGTCTCGCTGTCGGCGACGATTGTCGGGCTCTCGTTGCGGGCCGCCAGCACCGGAATGGCGGCAAGCGTCACCAGCGCTATGGTGACGCCGAAAGGCAGGAAGCCCGTGCTGCCGAGATGGGCGAACAGCCATGGCCCGGCGGCGAAGCCGAGCGACAGCACGGTGGCGTAGATGCCAAGCACAAGGCCGCGCCGGTTCGGCGGGGCGGAGGTGCTGATCCAGAATTCCGACAGGATGAACAGCACCGTCAACGAGATATGCAGGGCGACGCGGAGCGGAAACCACATCCAGAAGTCCGGCGCGAAATGGAAGCCGACAAAGGCGAGCGCGCCGATGGCAATCATCAACAGCATCGTCCAGGCGACGCCGAGCCGCATGGCAAGCGGGGTGGCGAGCGGCGCGCCGGCAATCGAGGCGAGACCGGCGACGGCCGTGTTGAGACCGATCATCGAAGCGGAATGGCCGCGGCTTTCCAGAATGACGCTGAGCAGCGGCATGCCGAGGCCGATGGCGATGCCGACGACGCTGATCGAGGAGATCGCCGCGATCATCGGCAACCAGTGTACGCGTTCGTCGCCCTGTTGTTGGGTATCGACCGTCATGGGATCAAAATGCTCTACTTCTAAAGGACTTCGCGGACGAAGCGGTTGCGGACGAGCCGGAAGAACGGCACGGCGCCCCCCGGCCGCAGCAAGGGATCGTCGGCAAGCCGACTTTCCAGTTCTTCCAGGATCATGCCGGTAATGTCGGGGATGTCGGCCTTGCGGGCATCGGCGAGCGGCAGCCAGACGAGTTCCTCCAACTCGTTGGTCGGGCCGCCGCCGGGCAACTCCACGGCAACGTCGCGGCGCCAGGCGCTGAAGAAACGCGTATCGAAACGGCGCACGCGATTGGGCGGGGTGATGGCGCGGGCGATGAAGCGGAGCACGTCCAGCGAGGGGACCACGCCATGTTCGGCGAAACCCTGCCAGTCGCGCTTCGCGGTCGAGAAGGCGCCCTTGCGGCCGATCAGCAGGCCGGCTTCCTCATAGGTCTCGCGAATCGCCGACAGGGCGATTGCCCGCGCCCGCGCCGCGCTGGCGCGGCCAGGGCCTGAGACCAACCTGCTCTCTTCTTCATCGGGCAGAGGGGCGGCGACGGGAATGCGGCTGTCGGCGGGATCGGTGCGGCCGCCGGGGAAGACGAATTTCCCGGGCATGAAGGCGTGCCCGGCATGGCGCCGGCCCATCAGCACCAGAACGTCCTTGCCCCGGCGATCGAGCAGAATGAGGGTTGCGGCATCGCGTGGACGCAACGCCCGGCCGCTGCGCACGGCCAAGCCCTTATCGAGCTTGTCGACATCCGCCTTGGTCATTCCTTCCATGCGCTCGACCTAGCGGAAAGTTCTCGAATGCGAAAGTGGCTTGCGCGTCGCGGCCTTTGCACCAGGGCCGACAGCGGTGCGGCCTGGCTTATCAATGGCTCTCGAATTCGTTTTTCTCGTCGCCGAAGCCGTGCATATAAAGCGCCCATTGCAGGCCGATGACGGCGCCCTTGACCGGCTGCAGCAGCACGAGCGCGAGAATGATGGTCAACGGCACCCAGATCAGCGCGTGCTGCCAGGTCGAGAGCGTGGTGGTGGCCTCCACCGCCATGAACGAGCCAACCACGATATGGCCGACGATGACGATGACCAGATAGGCAGGCAGGTCGTCCGCGCGATGGTGGTGCAGTTCCTCGCCGCAGACCTCGCACTTGTCCACGGGCTTCACGAAAGCGTGGAACAGCTTTCCCTTGCCGCAATGCGGGCAGCGGCCGAGCATGCCGCGCTTGATCGCCGTCCACAGCGGACGCGCGACGCGGCCTGAGTGGTGCTCGCCGCCGAAAACCTGTTCTTCCACCCGCAAATCGCCTGGCATCATCTTCTCCTGCCGCGCGGACCGACGCGCGATTGCGACGCGCGGGCGCGGCCTTTGGCCTTGTGGAACGACCGCTTCGAGCCTGGCAGCGGCTTCGGGTCGGTCAGCATCTCGAAACGCATCGCACCGGCCATCGGCGCGACCTCGACCAGCCGGACTTCGACGCGGTCGGCAAGCTGAAAGCCCTTGCCGGTGCGTTCCCCGAACAGCGATCGGGTGGTTTCATCGTAGATATAGTAGTCACCGCCCAGAGTTGACACCGGAATAAAGCCGTCGGCGCCATACTGCGGCAATTGGACAAAGAGTCCCGCCTTGGTGACGCCGGAGATGCGCGCGTCGAACGTGTCGTTGACGCGCTCGGCGAGATAGGCGGCGATCAGCCGGTCGACCGTATCGCGCTCGGCGGCCATGGCGCGGCGTTCCGTGGCCGAGATCAGCGCGGCGGCCTCTTCCAGCCTGTCCGCCTCCTGCTGCGTCAAGCCGCCGGGACCCAGACCAAGCGCCGCGATCAATCCGCGGTGCACGATCAGATCGGCGTAGCGGCGGATCGGCGAGGTGAAATGCGCGTAACGCCTGAGGTTGAGGCCGAAATGGCCGATGTTCTTCGGCGAATACTCGGCCTGGCTCTGCGAGCGCAGCACCACTTCGTTGACCAGCGCCTCGTTGTCGGCGCCGCGCACCCGCTCCAGGATGCCGTTGAATTGGCTAGGCCGCATCTGCGCGCCGCGCGCCAGGGACAGGCTGAGCGTTGCCAAGAACTCGCGCAGCGATTCCTGCTTGGCGAGCGACGGCGCGTCATGGATGCGGTAGACGAGCGGCTCCTTCCTGCCCTCCAATGTCTCGGCGGCGGCAACATTGGCCTGGATCATGAACTCCTCGATCAGCTTATGTGCATCGAGGCGTTCGGGCACGACGACGCGGTCGACCGTGCCGTCGGGCTTCAGCAGGATCTTGCGCTCCGGCAGGTCGAGCTCCAGCGGCTGGCGGGCGTCGCGGCCGCGCTTCAGCACCGCGTAGGCGTCCCAGAGCGGCTTCAGCACGCCATCGAGGATCGGCCGCGTCTTATCGTCGGGCACGCCGTCGGTCGCGGCCTGCGCCTGCGGGTAGGCGAGCTTGGCGGCCGACTTCATCATGACGCGGTGGAAGGAATGCCTGAGCTTTCGGCCTTCCGAGGAGAAGGTCATGCGCACGGCGATGGCCGGCCTGTCCTCGCCTTCGCGCAGCGAGCAGAGATCGTTGGAGATGCGTTCGGGCAGCATCGGCACGACGCGGTCCGGAAAATAGACCGAATTGCCGCGCTTCAAGGCTTCGCGGTCGAGCGGCGTACCATAGCGCACATAGGCGGCGACATCGGCGATCGCCACGGTGACGACGACGCCTCCGGGGTTCTTCTCGTCCGCATCGGGCGTGGCGAAGACGGCGTCGTCATGGTCCTTCGCGTCGGCCGGATCGATGGTCACCAGCGGCAGGTCACGCCAATCCTCGCGGTGATCGAGCGTCGCCGGCTTCACCGCTTCGGCCTCGGCAATCACGTCAGCCGGAAAGACATGGGGAATGTCGTGGGCGTGGATGGCGATCATCGAGACCGCCTTCTCGCTGCTCAGCGACCCCAGCACCGCCAGTACTTTCGCCCTGGGCAGTCCGTAGCGGGATGCCCGCGCCGGCTCGACCTCGACCAGGTCGCCGTTTTTGGCGCCGTTCTGGAATTCCTTATCGACGATAAGTTCCGGCTGGCGCCGTTCGACGGGCTCGATGCGGAACGTGCCATCCTTCAGCACGCGAAAGACGCCGAGCACCGCATCGCTGCGCTTCTCGAAGACCTTCATCACCCGCCCGGTATAGGCGGGGCCTGACGGATCGTCGGTCGGGAAAGTCTTGGCAAGCACGCGGTCGCCGATGCCGGGTACCGGGCCGCCGGCGCCGCGCGAGATGCGGATGGCGATGACAGGGGGCGAGCCGGCGCCGGTATATTCGCTCGGATTCGCCAGAAGCACGCCGTCATCGTCGCGGCCGAAAATGTCGAGCACGGCGACGTGGGGCACGGCGCCTACGCGGGTGAGGCGCTTGCGCTCCTTGTTGAGGAGGCCTTCATCCTGAAGGTCGCGCAACAGGTCTTTCAGCCAGATGCGGTCCTCGCCGCGCAACGCGAAGGCCTTGGCGATCTCGCGCTTGCCGGAGCGATCGGGATTTTCGGCGATGTAGCGCAGGACCTCGTCACGCGAGGGACGGTAGTCGTCCTTGACCTTGGCCCTGGTGTCGGCGTGGCGCGGATCGCCGTGGCTTCTTCCGGAGATCCTGCGCGCCACGTCCCGCTATCCCTTCTTCGCCGCCCTGCGGAAGGGCTTTTTGCCGCCTCCGCCCTTGGCCTCCCTTTCGGCAATCAGGGTGAGCGCCTCTTCCATCGTCACCGATTGCGGATCCTTGCCCTTGGGCAGCGTCGCATTGACCTTGCCGAAGTTGACATAGGGCCCGTATTTGCCGTCGCGCACGACGATCTTGCCGCCGCCGTCGGGATGGTCGCCAAGCTCCTTGAGCGCCGCCGGCGTGGCGCCGTTGCGGCCGCCCTTGCCCTTCTGCTGCTTCTCGGCAATCACCGAGACGGCGCGGTTCAGGCCGATCGAGAACACGTCCTCGATGCTTTCCAGATTGGCATAGGTGCCGTCATGCAGCACGAACGGGCCGTAGCGCCCGAGGCCGGCCGAGATCATCTTGCCGGTTTCGGGATGCTTTCCCACATCGCGCGGCAGGGCCAGCAGCGCCAGCGCCTTCTCGTGGTCGATCGACTCGGGCGTCCAGCCCTTGGGCAGGCTGGAGCGCTTGGCCTCCTTGCCTTCGCCGCGCTGGATATAGGGGCCGAAACGGCCGCTCCTCAGTGTGATTTCCTCGGCCGTGTAAGGATCCTTGCCGAGCAGCTTGTCGCCGTCCTCGCCATTGCCGTTCTCGCCGTTGGGATTGGCGGCGTCGCCGAGCTGGCGGGTGTAGGAGCATTCGGGATAGTTCGAGCAGCCGACGAAGGCGCCGAACTTGCCGAGCTTCAGCGACAGGTTTCCTGAGCCGCATTTCGGACAGATGCGCGGATTGGAGCCGTCCTCGCGCGCCGGGAAGACAAGCGGCGCCAGTTCTTCGTTGAGCGCATCGAGCACGTCGGTGACGCGCAGTTCCTTGATGTCGTCGACGGCGCCGGAGAAATCCTTCCAGAAATCGCGCAGGACGTCCTTCCAGGCGAGCTTGCCGTCGGAAATCTCGTCGAGCTTCTCCTCGAGCGAAGCGGTGAAGTCATATTCGACGTAACGCTCGAAGAAGCTTTCGAGGAAGGCAGAGAGCAGCCGGCCCTTGGCCTGCGGCACCAGCCTGCGCCGGTCGATGGTCACGTAGTCGCGGTCCTCGAGCGTCTTCAGGATCGCGGTGTAGGTCGACGGCCGGCCGATGCCGAGCTCTTCCAGCTTCTTGATCAGCGACGCCTCAGAGTATCGCGGCGGCGGCTCGGTGGTATGCTGGGTGGCGTTGATCGCCTGACGGGCGAGCTGCTCGCCGGAGCGGATCTCGGGCAGACGGCGGCTCTCCTCGTCCTCCGCGTCCTCGTCCTTCTGGTCGGTATAGGCGGCGATGAAGCCGTCGAAGCGGATAACCGAACCGACGGCGCGAAGCTCGGCAGCGCGCGCGCCGTTGACCGCCTCGATCTCGACCGTGGTGCGTTCGATCTCGGCCGGCTGCATCTGGCTGGCGATGGCGCGCTTCCAGATCAGCTCATAGAGGCGGGCCTGGTCGGCGTCGAGATACTGCCTGACCGATTGAGGCGTGCGCCCGAAATCGGTGGGGCGGATCGCCTCATGCGCTTCCTGGGCGTTTTTGGCCTTGGTGGTGTAGTAACGCGGCTTTTCCGGCAGGTATTTCGCGCCGAACTCGCTGACGATGGTGTCGCGGGCAGCTTCGATCGCCTCCGGCGCCATCTGCACGCCGTCGGTACGCATATAGGTGATGAGGCCGGCGGTCTCGCCGCCGACATCCATGCCTTCGTAAAGCTTCTGCGCCACCTGCATAGTGCGCGTGGCCGAGAAGCCAAGCCCGGAGGAGGCGGCTTGCTGCAGCGTCGAGGTGGTGAAGGGCGGGCCGGGATTGCGTTTTGTCGGCTTGGCCTCGACCGACAATGCCTTGAAGGTCGCGCCTTCCAGCATCGCCTTGATGTCGTCGGCCTGCGCCTTGTTGGCGATGTCGAGTTTTTGCAGCTTCTTGCCGGCAAAGGCGGTCAGCCGCGCCTCGAAACTGTCGTTGCGCGGCGTGCCGAGGATGGCGGCGATCTGCCAGTATTCCTCGCGGATGAAGCGCTCGATCTCGGATTCGCGGTCGCAGACCAGGCGCAACGCCACCGACTGGACGCGGCCGGCGGAACGGGCGCCCGGCAGCTTGCGCCACAGGACAGGCGACAGCGTGAAGCCGACGAGATAATCGAGCGCACGGCGGGCGAGATAGGCGTCGACAAGCGGCGCGTCGATCTGGCGCGGATTGGCCATCGCGTCCAGCACCGAGGCCTTGGTGATGGCGTTGAAGACGACGCGGCTGACCGGCTTGTCCTTCAGCGCGCGCTTCTGCTTCAGGACTTCCAGCACATGCCAGGAAATCGCCTCACCCTCGCGATCCGGGTCGGTGGCGAGGATCAGCCCGTCGGCGTCCTTGACCGCCTTGGCGATGTCGGCGAGGCGCTTGCCCGAGGCGGTGTCGACCGACCAGGACATGGCGAAGTCCTCGTCAGGGCGGACGGAGCCGTCCTTGGCCGGCAGATCGCGGACATGGCCGAACGAGGCCAGGACCTTATAGTTCTTGCCGAGATATTTGTTGATTGTCTTCGCCTTGGCCGGCGATTCGACGACGACGACGTCCATGAGGTCTCTTAATCAGCTGTGAGGTGGCGGAAGAACTCCGCGATGCACGACGAAATCCCACTCTTTTCGTCGCTCACATGGCCGCGCTTTTGCGATCGGTCAAGGGGAGGCGGCCAATTTGGGAAGCGGCGATCGGCAATACACTCTAAGAGTGTATGGCAAAGATCACATTTTTTGGGGATGGAGGCACGCGCGCCTCGTATCGCGCCGGGAAGGCCCATGCCGGCCAGTCGAGTCGAGAGACAGTGGCGAGGCGCGGGCCCCGCCCGGAAAGATCACTGGCCGCCAAATCAAACCAATTCGGCAGCCAGGCAGTCTTCCGCATGCCAGCGGTGGGAGAAACTCAATCTGCCTTGACGACGTGCCAGGCGCCGGCGACGCCTTCGCCGGTCATGTCGCCGGCCTTCTTGTCCTTGACGAAGGTATAGACCGGCTTGCCGTCATAGGCCCACATCTTGCTGCCGTCGGTGCGGTCGACGATCGTCCATTCATCGTCGGCCTTGGCGCCGGCCTCGGCCTTCAGCGGCGGCCAGTTGGCGGCGCATTTGTCGTAGCAGCTGGATTTGCCCTTCTTGTCCTTGTCGAACGTGTAAAGCGTCATGCCCTTGGCGTCGGTATAGATCTTCTTGCCGCCGACTTCAGCTTCCTTCCATGCTTCGGCGGCATGGGACGCGGCGGTGCCGAACAGAAGGACGGCAAACCCGAGTGCGATCGATTTCATGACAATCTCCCTGAGAACGAGCGCGCGGCAATCGCGCGCTTGTTCCGACAACGCATTGGCGCGGCTGTTTCTTCCTTGGCGAAGCGGCGACGTGCCACACAATGGTGATTGGCGAAGAGCCATCCGCATCGCTATATCGGCGCAAGCACAATCGGGGCGGACGAAATGGCATTGGACATCGGCTATGTCAGCGCGGTCGGGGCAGGGGCGATCTCGTTCCTGTCGCCTTGCGTGCTGCCGCTGGTGCCGCCCTATCTCTGCTACATGGCCGGCGTTTCGGTCGACGATTTCCGCGGCAATCAAAGCGTGACGGCAAAGGAAGGCGCGCGCGGCGCGCTGCTCTACGCTTCGCTCGCCTTCGTGCTCGGCTTTTCCACCGTCTTCGTCGCGCTTGGGGCCGGCGCCTCGACCATCGGCCGCCTGCTGCGCGTCTGGCAGGAGCCGCTGGCGATGGCGGCGGGCGTGCTGATCATCATCATGGGCCTCAACTTCCTCGGCATCCTGCGCATTCCGCTCCTGTCGCGCGAGGCGCGCTTCCAGTCGCAGGGCAAGCCTGCCAGCATGATCGCCGCCTATGTCATGGGGCTCGCCTTCGCCTTCGGCTGGACGCCTTGCATCGGCCCGGTGCTGGGGCCGATCCTGACCTTGGCTGGCGGGCGCGAGACCGTGGGCGAGGGCGCGCTGCTGCTTGCCGCCTATTCGCTGGGCCTCGGCATCCCGTTCCTGATCGCGGCGCTGTTTTCCGGTGCCTTCATGCGGTTCCTCGGCAAATTCCGCGTCCATCTCGGCCGTGTCGAGAAAGCGATCGGCGCGCTTCTGGTCGTCGCCGGCGTGTTCTTCCTGACCGGCGGCGTGCAGAGCGCGTCCTACTGGCTGCTGGAGACTTTTCCGGTGCTGGGACGGCTGGGCTGAGGTAGGTACCGCCAATCCGGAACGATGGCTGAAAGCCGGCGTTACGGACTTGCGAGCCAGCGCAACGACCGATGAACAACCGGCGAGGCGAGAATGATAGCCGAGGCTGAGGTGCGGACGTTCTTCAAGGCCTATGAGAAGGTCTATAACGACGCAATCGCGGGCAATGTCGACATGGACGCTGTCGGCGCACTGTATTCGACCGGCTTCGTCTCGGTGACGCCGGCCGGCGTCATGGCGGGCGAGAACGGCCAGCAGTTGAAAGACACCATGAAGAAGGGTTTTGAGGCCTATCGGGCGATGGGCAGCAAGAGGATGACCTGCACGGATGTCTCGGTGATCCCAATCGACCAGGACCGTTGCGTGGCCAAGGTGGAATGGTCTGGTGACTACGAGCGCAAGGACAAAAGTCTGGTCACCATCGACTTCGAAGTGGATTATCTCGTGGAGCGGCGGGATGGCAGCCTGAAGGTGTTCGGCTGGATTTCAGGCGACGAGCAGGCCGAGTTCAGGAAGCACGGCCTGTTGTAGCGGCGATTGCCGGATTTCTAGTTGGTAGAGCTACTGATTAAAAGTCAGTTGCCGAACCTATCTCACCGGAATTTAACCGCATTGGTGCAGCATAGCGCCAATGCTAAATGTGCCTTGATTCCAAACCTTTTCATACGGTTGCCCATCCATGAGCCAGAGATCCTGCCTGTCCGTCATCCTCGCCGCCGGCGAAGGCACGCGCATGAAAAGCGCCACGCCCAAGGTGCTGCACGCCATTGCCGGCCTGCCGATGGTGGCGCACGTCGTGAAGGCCGCCGAGGCTGCCGGTGCAACCGGCGTGGCGCTGGTGATCGGCCACGGCGCGGAGGATATGCGCAAGGCGGCGCAGAAATTCGCGCCGGAAGCCGAGACCTTCGTGCAGGAGAAGCGGCTCGGCACCGCGCATGCCGTGCTTGCCGCTCGCGAAGCGATATCAAAGGGTTGTGACGATATTCTCGTCATGTTCGGCGACACGCCGTTGATCGATGCGCAGGCGCTGGCAACTGCGCGGCAGAAGCTGGCGGAAGGAGCCGCCGTCGCCGTCATCGGTTTTCGTCCGCCAAGCCCGACCGGCTACGGCCGTTTGATCGAAAAGGGCGGTCGTCTCGTCGCCATCCGCGAGGAGAAGGACTGCTCCGAGGCGGAAAAGAAGATCGGCTTCTGCAATGCCGGCATGATGGCGGTGGCGGGCAAGCATGCGCTGCGGCTGCTCGACAAGGTCGGCAACAACAACGCCAAGGGCGAGTTCTACCTCACCGACATCGTCGAGATCGCCGGCGCGGAAGGGCTCGACGTGGTGGCGACGGAAGCGGGGTTCGAAAGCGCGCTCGGTATCAACAACAGGGCAGAGCTTGCCGAGGCGGAAGCGATCTGGCAGGCGCGCCGGCGGCGCGAGGCGATGCTGTCGGGTGTGACGCTGATCGCGCCGGAAACCGTGTATTTTTCGCATGATACCGAGATCGGGGCCGATACTGTTGTCGAGCCCAATGTCTGGTTCGGGCCGGGCGTGAAGATTGCTACCGGCGCCAAGATCCATGCCTTCAGCCACATCGAGGGCGCTGTTGTCGCGTCCAACTGCGATGTCGGGCCGTTCGCGCGGCTCAGGCCAGGCGCCGATCTGAGGCAGAAGGCCAAGGTCGGCAATTTCTGCGAGGTCAAGCAGGCGGTTGTCGAGGAAGGCGCCAAGGTCAACCATCTGACCTATATCGGCGATGCCCGGGTCGGCGCTGGAGCCAATATCGGTGCTGGCACCATCACCTGCAATTATGACGGCTACTCGAAGTTCTTCACCGATATCGGCGAGGGCGCCTTTGTCGGCTCGAATTCGTCGTTGGTGGCGCCGGTCACGATCGGCAAGGGCGGCTACATCGCCTCCGGCAGCGTCATCACCGAAAGCGTGCCCGACGACGCGCTGGCCTTCGGCCGCGCCCGCCAGAAGACGATCCCCGGCAAGGGCAAGGAGCTGCGCGAGCGCTTCGCCTCGGCCGCCGCGGCGAAGAAGAAAGCGGCGGAATGATCGTCAGCGCTTCCTTGCGGAGGCGGTTGCAACTCGGTCAGATATGAACGAGTGGAAACCAGGGCCCTGAAAACCGGAGCGGTTCAGGTAACCGGATTGCAAGCGCAGTCTGGCATTGTGCACTGGCAAAGAACCGTTCCGCTGACACGGAACGAAACGCAAAGTGACTTTCGCGGCAGGCCGGCAATCCCTAGATAACGCTGGGTTTTCCGCAAGGAATCGGGGGCAATCGCCATGTGCGGTATCGTTGGAATCGTCGGCCGAAGCCAAGTCGCGCCGCTCATCGTCGACGCGCTGAAGCGGCTTGAATATCGCGGCTACGACTCGGCCGGTGTCGCCACCATCGAGAAGGGCGAGCTCGGCCGCCGCCGCGCCGAAGGCAAGCTGGTCAACCTCGAGCGCCGGCTGAAGGACGAACCGCTCGACGGCACGATCGGCATCGGCCACACGCGCTGGGCAACGCATGGCGTGCCCAACGAGACCAACGCGCATCCGCATTTTTCCAACGGCGTCGCCATCGTGCACAACGGCATCATAGAGAATTTCGCCGAGCTGCGCGACGAACTCACCCGCGACGGCTACAAATTCGCCTCGCAGACCGATACTGAGGTCGTCGCGCATCTGGTGGCGCGCGAGTTCGCCAAGGGGCTGAAGCCGGTGGAAGCCGCGTATGCAGCGCTGAAGCGGCTCTCCGGCGCCTTCGCGCTGGCGATCATGTTCAAGGGCGACGAAGACCTGATCGTTGGCGCCCGCAACGGCCCGCCTCTGGCCGTCGGCCATGGCGAGGGCGAGATGTTTTTGGGCTCGGACGCGATCGCGCTGGCGCCCTTCACCAACTCGATCACCTATCTGGAAGACGGCGACTGGGCAGAAGTGCGCCGCAACGGCGTCACCATCTACGACATCGACGGCAACAAGGTCGACCGCAAGCGTCAGCAGTCGCTGTCGACCAGCTTCATGGTCGACAAGGGCAACCGCCGGCATTTCATGGAAAAGGAAATCCATGAGCAGCCGGAGGTGATCTCGCACACGCTGGCGCATTACGTGGATTTCGTCTCGGGCGTGTCGAAGCCGCTCGACCTGCCGTTCGACTTCGCCAGGATCGGCCGCCTGGCGCTCTCGGCCTGCGGCACCGCCTATCTCGCCGGGCTGATCTCGAAATACTGGTTCGAGCGCTATGCGCGGCTCCCCGTGGATATAGATGTTGCCTCGGAATTCCGCTACCGCGAGATGCCGCTGTCGGCCAACGACGCGGCCTTCTTCATCTCGCAGTCTGGTGAGACGGCCGACACGCTGGCCTCGCTGCGCTACTGCCGCAAGGCCGGAATGAAGATCGGCGCTGTGGTCAATGTGCGTGAATCGACCATCGCGCGCGAATCCGACGTCGTGCTGCCGACGCTTGCCGGGCCGGAAATCGGCGTCGCCTCGACCAAGGCTTTCACCTGCCAGCTATCCGTCTTGGCTGCGCTCGCGGTCCGCGCGGGCGTGGCGCGCGGCACGATCTCGCGCGACGAGGAAAAGCGGCTGGTGCGCGAGCTTTCCGAGGCGCCGCGCTTCGCCACCCAGGTGCTGAAGCTCGACGAGCAGATCGAGCGCATCTCGCGCGAGCTGTCGCGCTACAAGGACGTGCTCTATCTCGGCCGCGACACCAATTTCCCGCTGGCGATGGAAGGCGCGCTGAAGCTGAAGGAGATTTCCTACATCCACGCCGAAGGCTATGCCGGCGGCGAGCTGAAGCACGGGCCGATCGCGCTGATCGACGAGAACATGCCGGTGATCGTGATCGCGCCGCATGACCGCATTTTCGAAAAGACGGTCTCGAACATGCAGGAAGTGGCGGCGCGCGGCGGCAAGATCATCCTGATCACCGACGCCAAGGGGGCCGCGCAGGCGGGCATCAAGACGATGGAGACGATCATCCTGCCCGAGGTGCCGGAGATCATCTCGCCGATCATCTACGCCCTGCCGATCCAGATGCTGGCCTATTTCACCGCCGTCTTCATGGGTACCGACGTCGACCAGCCGCGCAATCTGGCGAAGTCGGTGACAGTGGAGTAGGTTTCGCTGCCGTTGCAAGGTTGCGGATGACGCCAACGGCCCCACTTCGTCATCCACGGGCGGAGCAGGAGCGAAGCTTCTGCGCAGACCCGAGGATCCATTCCGTGACGTTTGCGGCGGATCAAAGCGGTGCAGAATGACGCACTACCACCCGGTCCCGCGGAAAAGCTCGAACCACTCTGGGTTGGCCTTCTCGATCAGTTCGATCTTCCACTGGCGAGGCCAGCGTTTCAGCGACTTTTCACGCTGGATCGCATCGCGGATGTCGAAATATTCTTCGTACCAGACCAGGCGTTGTACGCCGTAGCGCCCGGTAAAGCGCGAGCCTTCGCTGGACCTGTGCTCCGGCATCCGACGGCCAAGATCGTTCGTCACACCAGTGTAGATGGTGCCGCGCTTCTTGCTTGCTGTCATATAGACATAACCCGTCATGCGTGAACGATAACGGATTGATGATTAGGGGACTATTCTGACGGGTGGCATTTTTGGCCGGCGTCACGGAATGGATCCTCGGGTCTGCGCGCGTCGCTTCGCTCCTTGCTCCGCCCGTGGATGACGAAGGGAAGAGTGTTGCAGCCAATCGCGAACGGAGCTGCTTCCATTTGGAATGCTGAAAGCCGGTTGATGGAGGGCACCCTTAAAAACTTCGCAGTTCCAAACCGGCTCGCGGTTCACTAATCTCAGCGTTGCAACCTGCGCCGCGGTGAACCCATGTCCGACGCCCTGAAGACCTCTGGCATGACCCGGCTGAGGAATTATTTCCTGACGGGTTTCATCGTCTGCGCGCCGCTGGCGATCACGGTCTATATCGCCTGGTCGCTCATCGGCTGGGTCGATTCCTGGGTAAAACCCTATATTCCAGCCCGCTACAATCCCGATACCTACCTGCCGTTCCCGGTTCCGGGCTTCGGGCTGATCGTGGCGCTGGTGCTGATCACGCTGATCGGTTTTCTGACGGCGAACATCGTCGGGCGCGCCATCGTCAATTTCGGCGAACGGCTGCTTGGCCGCATGCCGCTGGTGCGCGGCATCTATGGCTCGCTGAAGCAGATTTTCGAAACGGTGCTGTCGAACAAGGGCGACATGTTCCGCCAGGTGGGCCTGGTCGAATATCCGAGAAAGGGCGTCTGGTCGCTGGTCTTCGTCGCCAGCGACAAGGAGACCGAGATCAACCAGAAGCTCGACCAGGAAGGCGATCCGCTGATTGCGGTGTTCATGCCCTGCACGCCCAATCCGACCACGGGTTTCCTAATGTATGTGCACAAATCCGAGATCGTGCCGCTCGACATGTCGATCGAGGACGGCGCCAAGCTGATCGTCTCGGCCGGCATGGTGGCGCCGGAGGTCAAGGCCAAGCTGGTGACGCTGAACGGCGAGCATCTTGAAGGACCGCTCGCCAATCCGCCGCTCGGCGCTCAGCCGGCGCGCAGCAACCGCACCGCTTCGTCGCGGCCGAACAGGTAGAGCAACAGCCGCAGCGCCTCGCCGCGTTCGGACTGCAATTCCGGGTCGCGCGACAGGATCAGACGTGCGTCGTCGCGCGCGGCTTCGAGCAGATCGGCATGGAACTCGAGGCGCGCCACCTGGAAGCCTGGTGTGCCGGACTGGCGGGTGCCCAGCAACTCGCCTTCGCCGCGCAGCTTCAGGTCTTCCTCGGCGATCTTGAAGCCGTCCTCTGTCTCGCGCATCACCGAGAGCCGGCGTTTGGCCGTTTCGCCGAGCGGCTCCTTGTAGAGCAGGACGCAGGATGACGGCTTGTCGCCGCGTCCGACCCGGCCGCGCAACTGGTGCAACTGGGCAAGGCCGAAACGTTCGGCATGCTCGATCACCATGATCGTGGCGTCGGGCACGTCGACGCCGACTTCGATGACGGTGGTGGCGATGAGGATGCGTGTTTCGCCCTGCTTGAAAGCGCGCATCGCCTCGTCTTTTTCCGCACCCTTCATGCGGCCGTGCACGAGGCCGATCCGGTCGCCGAAGAGCGGTTTCAGCGAAGCAAAACGGTCCTCCGCCGACATCAGCTTGATCTCTTCGGATTCCTCGACCAGCGGGCAGATCCAGTAGATTTTCTGGCCATCAGCGACGGCGTCAAGCATGCGGCCGACCAACTCATCCAGCCGCTCCATCGGCAAGGTGACGGTGCGGATCGGCTGCCGGCCTGCCGGCTTCTCGGTGAGCTTCGAGACGTCCATGTCGCCGAAGGCGGTCAGCACCAGCGTGCGCGGAATGGGCGTCGCCGTCATCACCAGCATGTCGGGCGCATCGCCCTTGGCGGTGATGGCGAGGCGCTGATGAACGCCGAAGCGGTGCTGCTCGTCGACGACGGCCAGCACCAAGTCGTGGAACGTCACGGTTTCCTGGAACAGCGCATGTGTGCCGACGACGACGTCGATTTCGCCGCTGGCGAGACCGGCAAGCGTGTCGGCGCGCTCTCGCCCCTTTTCGCGCCCGGTCAGGATGGCGAGGCGCAGGCGGGCTTTTTCCGCCAGCGGCGCGATCGTCGCCAGATGCTGGCGCGCCAGGATTTCGGTCGGCGCCATCAGCGCCGCCTGGCCGCCGGCCTCGACCGCGCGCGCCATGGCGAGCAGCGCCACCACCGTCTTGCCGGAGCCGACATCGCCTTGCAGCAGGCGCAGCATGCGTTCGGGATCGGCGAGATCGGCGTTGATCTCGCCGAGCGCGAATTCCTGGCTGGGCGTGAGCTTGTAGGGCAGGGCCGCGCGCAGTTTCTCGACGATGCTGCCGTCGCCGACCAGCGGCCGTCCTGACAGGCGTCGCACCTTTGCCCGTACCAGCGCGAGCGACACCTGACCAGCCAGCAATTCGTCATAGGCAAGGCGCCGCCAGGCCGAGCCTTCGACGGCGACGTCGATCGGATCCGCCGGATGGTGGACACGGGCGAGCGAATCGCCAAAGGCGGGGAAGGTCTGGCGCCGCATGAAGGCGTCGTCCTGCCATTCCGGCAATTCCGGCAGGCGGCCGAGCGCCTGGCCGATCGCCCGGCGAAGCACCTTGGCCGACAGCCCGGCGGTCAGCGGATAGACAGGCTCGACCAAGGGCAGGCCGTCGGCCTCGCTGGCCAAAGCGATATGATCTGGATGGACCATGGTCGGGCGGCCGTTGAACCACTCCATACGGCCGGACACGACGACATGCTCACCGACCGGCATTGCCTTTTCGAGATAGGCGGCATGGGCATGGAAGAAGGTCAGCGCGACCTCGCCTGTGTCGTCATGGGCGTAGACCCGGTAGGGCACCGACCTGTTGCCGCGCGGCGGCGGCTGGTGGCGGTCGACGCGCACTTCGAGCGTGACGATCTGGCCCTCGGCCGAAAGCGCGATGCCGGGCCGGTTGCGGCGGTCGATCATCGTGTTGGGCAGCACGAACAGAAGGTCGGCCGCGCGCGCGGCGCGGTCGCCGAGATCGGCCGGCACGATCCGTTCGATCAGCAAGCCAACCTTCGGGCCGACGCCGGCAAGCGAGGTGATCGGAACGAACAGGGGATCGAGGATGGTGGGACGCATCAGCGTGGCGTCGGTTTGGAAACTGGATAGGCCGCGTTCCTTCGCGCCCCCCTCTGTCCTGCCGGACATCTCCCCCACAAGGGGGGAGATTGGCAGTTTTTGCGCCGGCGCCCTCTTGCAACCTTGGAGATTGGCGAAAGCCGACATGATATCCAATCTCCCTCCAAGTGGGGGAGATGTCCGGCAGGACAGAGGGGGGCGCGAAGGAATGCAATCATCTCAGGTAGATTGTCGGGCGTCTCACTTTGCCTTGCAAGGCTGACACCGCCCTCTATCCACGCTATATGCGCCGCTTTGGACAGGGATGCGGCGACATGACCGGAACACAGCGATCAAGCGAGGGGCTGGACGCCCGCCGCCGCAAGCTCCTGTTCCGCTCCTGGCATCGCGGCATGCGCGAGATGGACCTGATCCTCGGTTCCTTCGCCGACGCTGAGATCGGTGTCTTGACCGGCGATGAAATCGACCAATATGAGAGGCTTCTCGAAATCCCCGATACCGAATTCCTGCCGATGGTCACCGGTGAACGCCCGGTTCCACCCGATATCGACTGCGCGGTTCTGCGGAAGATACTGGCGTCGCGCCGGACCATGACATTTTGAAAAACGCATATTCATGAGCCTCATTCCTTCCATCGGCCTGCCCAAGGGCCGCGCCGGCCAGTTCATCGTCGACGGCGTCGCCGACGGCTACGAAGCCTTCGCCCTGGTGCGGACGGCGCAGGAGGTCGCGCCCGACAAGCCGGTGCTGTTCGTCGCGCGCGACGGCCAGCGGCTGCCGGCGATCATCGAAGCGCTCGCCTTCGCCGCGCCCGGCCTGCCGGTGCTGGAGCTGCCGGCCTGGGACTGCCTGCCATACGACCGCGTCTCGCCCGGTGCCGATGCCGCGGCGCGACGGCTCGATGCGCTTTCGGCCATGATCGCGCTGGCCAGAAAGCCGCATCGCGCGGTGATCCTTACCACCGCCAACGCGCTGTTGCAGCGCATCCCGCCGGCCGAGCTGATCCAAGCGCAGACTTTCCATGCCAAGCCGGGCAACCAGATCGACATGAACGCGCTGATCGCGCGGCTGGAGATCTCCGGCTTCGAGCGTGTGCCGACGGTGCGCGGGCTTGGCGAATTCGCGGTGCGCGGCGGCATCCTCGACCTTTTCGCGCCGGGCTGGAGCGAGGCGCTGCGCCTCGATTTCTTCGGCGACACGCTGGAATCGATCCGCGTCTTCGACGTGGCGACACAGCGCACCACCGGGCAGCGCAAGTCGATGTCGCTGCAGGCGATGAGCGAAGTGGCGCTGACGCCGGAGACAATCAGCCGCTTCCGCCGCTCCTACATCGAAGCCTTTGGCGCGCCCTCGCGCGACGACGCGCTCTATGCGGCGGTCAGCGAAGGCCGGCGCTTCGCCGGCATGGAGCACTGGCTGCCCTTCTTCTACGAGCGGCTGGAGACGGTGTTCGACTACCTGCCGGATGCGCCTGTCGTCTTCGACCATCTGGCGCATGAGGCGCTGGCCGAGCGCCACACGCTGATCCTCGACCACTATGAGGCGCGCCGCAAACAGGCCGACAGCGCGCTGAAGGACGCCGTGCCCTACAAGCCGGTGGCGCCGGACTTGCTTTATCTGTCGCCGGAGAATCTCAAATTCTCGCTCGGTCCGCGCGAGGACATCGATTTCACGGTCTTCGACGCGCCCGATGTCGGGAGCAAAAAAGTGTTCCATGCCGGCTCGCGACAGGGCCGCAGCTTTGCCGAGGAGCGCGCCGACCCGAACATCAACGTCTTCGACGTGGTCGTGAAGCACATTGCCGACGAGCGCGCCGCGCGCCGCCGCGTCATCGTCGCCGGCTGGACGGAAGGTTCGCTCGACCGCCTTGGCCAGATCCTCGCCGAACATCATCTCGGCAACCTGAAGCCCGTCGCGACACTTGCCGACGTTGAAAAACTGGAACCGGGGCAGGCGGGTCTTGCCGTGCTGCCGCTCGAATCCGGCTTCGAGACCGACGACATGGTGGTCGTCGCCGAGCAGGACATCCTCGGCGACCGGCTGATCCGGCGTTCGAAGCGCAAGAAGAAGGCTTCCGATTTCATTGCCGAAGCGTCGTCGCTGTCGTCCGGCGACATCGTCGTCCATACCGACCATGGCATCGGCCGCTTCATCGGCTTGCGCACCATCGAAGCGCTCGGCGCGCCGCATGACTGTCTCGAAATCCACTATGCCGGCGACGATCGCCTGTTCCTGCCAGTGGAAAACATCGAGCTACTGTCGCGCTATGGCTCGGATTCGGCCGAAGCGACGCTCGACAAGCTGGGCGGCGGCGCCTGGCAGGCGCGCAAGGCGCGGCTGAAGCGGCGCCTGCTCGACATGGCCGGGCAATTGATCCGCATCGCCGCCGAGCGGCAGATGCGTGCAGCGCCCGCGATGATCCCGGCCGAAGGGCTTTATGGCGAGTTCGCGGCGCGTTTCCCCTATGAGGAGACCGACGACCAACAGACGGCGATCGATTCCGTCATGGATGATCTCGGCGCCGGCAAGCCGATGGACCGGCTGGTCTGCGGCGACGTCGGCTTCGGCAAGACGGAAGTGGCGCTGCGCGCCGCCTTCATCGCGGCCATGGAAGGGTTCCAGGTCGCGGTCGTGGTGCCGACCACGCTGTTGTCGCGGCAGCATTTCAAGACCTTCTCGCAGCGCTTTTCGGGCCTGCCGATCCGCATCGCGCAGGCGTCGCGCCTGGTGGGCTCAAAAGAATTGGCGGAAACCAAGAAGGGCGTTGCCGAGGGCACGGTCGACATCGTCGTCGGCACGCATGCGCTGCTTGGGTCTTCGATCTCGTTCAAGCGCCTCGGCCTGCTGATCATCGACGAGGAGCAGCACTTTGGCGTCAAGCACAAGGAGCGGCTGAAGGACCTCAAGTCCGACGTGCATGTGCTGACGCTGTCGGCGACGCCGATCCCGCGCACGCTGCAACTGGCGCTGACCGGCGTGCGCGAGCTCTCGCTGATTGCGACGCCGCCGGTCGACCGCATGGCGGTGCGCACCTTCATCTCGCCCTTCGATCCGCTGGTCATCCGCGAGACGCTGCTGCGCGAGCGCTATCGCGGCGGCCATTCCTTCTATGTCGTGCCGCGTATCAGCGATCTGGCCGAAATCCATGATTTCCTGAGGGAATCCGTGCCGGAGCTGAAGGTGGCGGTGGCGCATGGCCAGATGCCGCCGGGCGAGCTCGACGACATCATGAACGCCTTTTACGACGGCCAGTACGACGTGCTTCTGTCGACCACCATCGTTGAATCCGGGCTCGATATCCCGACCGCCAACACGCTGATCGTCCATCGCGCCGACATGTTCGGCTTGGCGCAGCTCTACCAGCTTCGCGGCCGCGTCGGCCGCTCGAAGGTGCGCGCCTATGCGCTGTTCACGCTGCCGGCGAACCGCAAGCTCACCGATACGGCCGAGCGCCGGCTGAAGGTGCTGCAGTCGCTCGACACGCTGGGCGCCGGCTTCCAGCTCGCCAGCCACGACCTCGACATCCGCGGCGCCGGCAATCTTCTGGGCGAAGAGCAGTCGGGCCATATCAAGGAAGTCGGCTTCGAGCTCTACCAGCAGATGCTGGAAGAGGCGGTGGCCGAGGTGAAGGATACCGGCGAGGCGCAGGACGGCGGCTGGTCGCCGCAGATCGCGGTCGGCACCGCCGTGATGATCCCGGAAAGCTACGTGCCGGACCTGCAGCTCCGCATGGCGCTTTACCGGCGCCTTGGCGACCTCGAGACCACCGAGGAGATCGACGGCTTCGGCGCCGAGCTGATCGACCGCTTCGGGCCGCTGCCGGAAGAGGTGACGCATCTGTTGAAGATCGTCTTCATCAAGGCGCTCTGCCGCAAGGCCAATGTCGAGAAGCTCGATGCCGGCCCCAAGGGCGTCGTCATCCATTTCCGCAAGCGCGAGTTCCCCAATCCGGTCGGGCTGGTCAAGTTCATCGGCGAGCAGGGCTCGCTGGCCAAGATCAGGGCCGACCACAGCGTCGTCTTCATGCGCGACTGGCCGAATGCCGAAAAACGCCTGGCGGGATCGGCGGTGGTGATGACGCAACTGGCCCGGCTCGTCGACAAGGCCGCGTAGGCATTTGAACTGCGGACCTGTTGCCGCGGCCGGTGCGTGCTCGCAAGGAAATAGTAACCCACCCGCAAAGATCGCGCGCACTTGCGGGACATGCGACGATTAGGACCATTGCAGTATTTTTACTTGAGAGTTCAATTGCCGCGCTAATCATAGCTGCAGGGGCTGCTTATGAATCAGCAAACTTTCGATGAATACTGGCTCGGCTACCTTGCCGGCCATTCAAAACCTTCAACCCGCTTTATCCATTACCTCGGCCTCTTCTTTGCGCCGATCGCCGGCGTCGCGGCATCCTTCCTGGTGACGTGGTGGGCCTTTCTGGTCATCATTCCCGTCTTCTACCTTGCCGCGTTGTTCACCCATCCCCTGCTTGAGCACAACAGCAACAAACCTTTCGCGGAACGGCCCTTGTGGAGCGCCATTGCGCTGCTTCGCATGCTCGCGCTCGATTTGACGGGCGGTCTTGGCCGCCAGCTCAGCCGCCTGACGGACGCCGGCAGATAGGCATGGAAACGGCGGTTGTCACTGCCTGTTCGGCCGTGCTGCTGCTTGGGGCCGGATTCCATGTCTACTGGGCCTTCGGCGGCCGCATTGGCGCCGGCGTTTCGCTGCCTCGACGCGAGGACGGCAGTCCGGCGGTGAAGGAGACGGCCGTCGGCGCCCTGGCGGTCGGTCTGGCCCTGGGGCTGGTCCTGCTCCTCCTTCTTGGTTTCGCCGGCCTGATCCGCCTGCCGCTGCCGCACTGGCTGCTGAAGATGGCCCTTATCCTGTGGGCGACCATATTCACCCTGCGGGCGTTGAGCTGGTCGCGATATTTCGGGCTGTTCAAGCGGGTCAGGAACACGCGGTTCGCCAGATACGACAGCCTGCTTTACAGCCCATCTTGCCTGTTGTTGGGGCTGGGCTTGTTCCTGCTCGTGCTGACGGACACGGCATAGCGAGGCAGCGGAACCATTCGCCACTGCTGAAAAACCCGGCTAGAATAGGCAATCGGCTTCGTGTAAGGAGCCGCGACCTCGTATCGAGGCTGGAATGGCGGGCAAGCGCGTTCGCCGGTTTGTTTTGACGCAATTCCGACGGAAATTTCACAGTTTTCCCGGGGTTGCTCCGAAAGGGCGTTTGGGTGCAGCGATGACGAAATGGTCGCCGAATTCGTGGAGAGCAAAGCCGATCAAGCAGGTCCCGGCCTATCCGGACCTTGCCGCTCTGAAGGCCACGGAAGCACAGCTTGCCACCTTCCCGCCGCTGGTTTTTGCCGGTGAGGCGCGCAAGCTGAAAAAGCAGCTGGCGGCGGTCGCCGCCGGCGAAGCCTTCCTGCTCCAGGGCGGCGATTGCGCCGAGAGCTTCGCCGAGCATGGCGCCGACAACATCCGCGACTTCTTCCGCGTCTTCCTGCAGATGTCGGTGGTGCTCACCTTCGCCGGCGCGCAGCCGGTGGTGAAGGTCGGCCGCGTCGCCGGCCAGTTCGCCAAGCCGCGCTCGTCCGACAACGAGACCAAGGCCGGCGTGACGCTGCCGAGCTATCGCGGCGACATTATCAACGGCATCGAGTTCGACGCCAAGTCGCGCATCCCGGATCCTGCCCGGCAGGAGATGGCCTACCGCCAGTCGGCCGCGACGCTCAACCTTCTGCGCGCCTTCGCGCAGGGCGGCTATGCCAGCCTGGAGAACGTGCATCGCTGGATGCTGGGCTTCGTCGCCGACAGCCCGCAGGGTGAGAAATACGGTGCGCTCGCCAACCGCATCACCGAGACGATGGAGTTCATGCGCGCGGTCGGCATCACGTCCGAAACCAATTTCGCGCTGCGTGAGACGGATTTCTATACGAGCCACGAGGCGCTGCTGCTCGGCTATGAGGAAGCGCTGACGCGCGTCGATTCGACCTCCGGCGATTGGTACGCGACGTCGGGCCACATGATCTGGGTCGGCGACCGCACTCGCCAGCCGGACCACGCGCATATCGAATATTGCCGCGGCATCAAGAATCCGCTCGGCCTGAAATGCGGCCCGTCGCTGACGCCGGATGGTTTGCTGGGACTCATCGACCTGCTCAATCCCGAGAACGAGCCGGGCCGCCTGACGTTGATCGCCCGCTTCGGCTCGGACAAGGTCGCCGAGCACCTGCCGAAGCTGGTTCGGGCGGTGAAGAAGGAAGGCCGCAACGTCGTGTGGTCGTCCGATCCGATGCACGGCAACACGATCGAGGCGGCGGGCTACAAGACACGGCCGTTCGACCGCATCCTCAAGGAAGTGCAGACCTTTTTCGAGGTGCACCGCGCCGAAGGCACGCATCCGGGCGGCATCCATGTGGAGATGACCGGCAAGAACGTCACCGAATGCACGGGCGGCGCCCGCGCCATCACGGCGGAAGACCTGCAGGACCGCTACCACACCCATTGCGACCCGCGCCTCAACGCCGATCAGGCGATCGAGCTCGCTTTCCTCGTCTCGGACCTGCTCAAGAAGAGCCACCCGGTGCAGCACAGGCAGGCCGCCATCGCCTGAATGGGGCCTGGACGCTCGATAATTGGAGGCGCAGGCGACGAAGTCGGCGCCTTTTTCAATTTGCAGCAGAGGTCAAGCTCGGAAAGCCGTCATTCCGGGTCGGGCGGTCCGGGCGGGTCGCCCGGGAAACTGGTTCTACCGGGCGGAATGACGGCAAAGTCGATCTCCAAGGGCGGTGCTTTGAGCGACCAGCCGAATGACATGGTCTTGACCGGCAGGCCGGCGGTCCAGGCCTCCTGTTGCGGAGAAAGTTTCCAGCCGTGCGGCCATACAAGCAGCATGCCCTGATCCCGCAGCCGCTGGTCCGTGATCCAAGGGGCGAGGCGCCTGTCGAGGGTCGTGAAGATCGAAGGCTGATCCGGGGCTTCCAGCCCGGCAAGCTGGGCCGTGCCGTCGTCGCCGCCGACGATGCCCAGCGGCGCGGATACCGCCTCGTGCCAGATTGCATCGGCCGTCAGCGAGATCGACCGCGCTGGCCAGCACATTGGCTGCAGGCGGCCGAGTATGTTGCAACTGGTCCAGCGTGTAACCGCATAGGCGCTCGACACGCCGACCACGCATAGCAGCGCCAGCACCGCCAGCCGGCGCAATTCCGTTGGTCCCAGCCGCCGGCCCAGAAGCGCGATCACCAGGACGCCGACGAGATTGTACATCGTCGCGCCCCAGGACTCGCCGGTGCCGGTAAACAGCGAGGCGACCATGATCAGCAGCGCCGGCCCCAGGCCCATCCACGCCAGGTAGACAACCGCGCGCCGCTCGGGGGCGGGGCGGGGCGGTAAGGGGTCTTGTGCGGAGGCGGCCTGCCGTCGAAGCAGGCCGGAAAGAGCAAGAACGACGGGAAGAGCGGCGAGCCCGGCAAGCTGAACGCCGATATAGTAAAGCCGGGCGCGGTTGGCGAGCACCCAGGCGTTGCGATGCGCGGCATAGGTCAGCGGCAGGAAATCGAGGCGGACGAGCTCCACCGCCAGCGGCGCCGCGGCGCCAAGAAAAACCGCGAGGCCAAGCCATGGCCATGGGGTGGCAAGCCGGCTTCGGGCACGAGTGTCGTATAAAATCCAGATACCGCCGAAGGCCAGCAGCAGAGCAGTTGAGAACTTGGCGTAGAGCCCGATGCCGGAGACGAGGCCAAGGGCAAGCCACCACCCCGGGCGGCCGTCGCGCGCCGCGCGCCACAGCAGCCAAGAGGTCGCAGCCCAGAAAGGCATCTGCGCATAGTCATGGTTGAATTGCGGGGTGGGCCAGCCGAAGAAATAGATCGCGGGCATCAACAGCACGGCGGCGAGCGCACGGGTCGGGCCCATGATGTCGCGCGCGAGCAGATAGACCAGGACGAAAGTCGTCGAGACCATCAGTTGCGACAGCATGTATTGCGGCCAGCGGAACGAGCCGGTCAGGAGATGGCTGATCTCGAGCAGCCAGCACGGGAGCTGCGGGTGCTTGTAGGTCAGCAGCACCCATTCGCGACCCCACAGGAAACCTTCGACGACGTCGCGCGGCGGTCCAACATTGACGATCGCCGGCATTACGGTCCAGCAGGCGATCTGGATCAGGCACAAAAGCGCCAGCAATCGCCATGGGTGCCGGACCAGGCCGTTCCAGATCGAAGACAGATCGTCTTCAGCCGCGGCAGGCCAGACATGCACGGATTCGCTGGTTCTCGACATACGGGCCTAAAATCACACCGGTGGATTGCTGAACAGTCCGATAGCAAAAGCTTACGAAAATGTATGCTGCCGCAACATTGTAAAACCAAGATTGCGATGGAACCCGTCGCCGGCGCTTCGGGCAGGAACAGCCGGCAGTTCGTTGCCGGAGCCGGCCCAGGGAGCGCCGCCGTTCCAGCAATACAGGTGCCTCCATGCGCCACCAGCATGCCGTCATTCATCACCGCGGGCTCGATTTCTGGTCGGCGCGCGCCGCGGTTCTCGTCGTCATCTGCCTGCAGCTTCTGGTCATCAACAACCTGTCCTTCGGTCCGCGCTGGCTCGCCCCGACGGTGGAGGCGGCGCTGCTCGTGCCCCTGTCGATCGCGACGGCCTGGACGCAGATGGCGACCCGCAGGGCCGTCGATCACGAGCATTGGTACGCAATCGGCCAATTGCGCCTCTACATCCGCCGCACGGCGCTGGTGATGACCGGCATCATCAGCATCATGAATTGCGGATCGCTGGTCTTCCTGGTGCGGGCGCTGCTGGAAGGGCATGCCGGCGCCGGCACGACGCTGCTCGTCGACGCACTCAACATCTGGGTCACCAATGTGATCGTCTTTGCACTGTGGTTCTGGAGCACCGATCGCGGCGGTCCGCCTACCTGCGGCCTGGTCAAGCGTGCGCAAGCCGACTTCCTGTTCCCGCAAATGACGTTGCCGGATCGTGAGATACAAGGCTGGCTGCCGGGGTTCGTCGACTATTTCTTCCTGGCTTTCACGAATGCCACGGCGTTCTCGCCGACCGACACCTTGCCGCTCACGCAGCGCGCGAAGCTGCTGATGATGGCCGAGGCGATGATCTCGCTCTTGACGATCGCGCTGGTGGCGGCGCGTGCCGTCAACATCCTGGCCTAAAACTGTATCGATATTCAGGTGAGGCCGGCCTGCGAATGGCGGCCTCCTGCGCTTCCGGTGCTCACGTACTCAAGTACGCTCCGCTCCGGTTCTCGGAGGCCACCATTCTCGGCTCGTCCTGACCTGAATCTCGATACAGTTTTCGGAGTTCAGTAGCCGCGCTCCCAGCGTATTCCGGCAAGCCTTGGGTCCGCAAAGGCGGTGCGCGAGAATTCGAGCCGCTTGTCCGGAAATTCACAGATCGCCTGGATGCCGAAGGAGCCGATCCGGATGCGCCAGGTCTGCGGCTCCAGCGGCTTCGGCCTGGCAAACCCCTTGCATGTCAACAGCGCGATGTTGGCGCCCTTGGGATCGCGCACCGAGCGATAGCGGATCGCCTGCAGCTCGGCCTCGCGGGCGACATCGGCGATCGCCTGGCAGGCGGTGTAGTCGGTGGCGTACGTCCAGGCCTTCTCGTCGCGATCGAGCGGCGGCCGTGCCAGGTCGATCGCGCGATCGCATTTTATCGCGGCGGCGAAGGCGGTGTATTCCGCTGCGTCGCTCGGCCATGGCGTCGCCGGCGATTCGGCGAAGAACAGCAAGCGGTAGAAGGCCATTTCCGCCACCGCCGTCAGCACCGTCTCGGCGGCATAATAGACGCCTTTGGTCTTGCCGGCGCGGCGGAAGCGCGAGCCGTACGGGTAGACGGAGCCATAGCGAAAGGGCGTGGCCAGCAGATAATGGAGATGGCGGCATTCCATCGGGATCTGCGGCTTGGTGTCCTCGATGAGGTCCTCCAGCAGCGCCTGCTCGTCGAGCGTGTCGACGAGCTTGAGGGTCGAGACACGGTGCTGCGCCTCGACCATCCGCCAGTACTTGCCTTCGAGCTTGACGGCCTCAGACGAGAGCGCGCCGGGAGTCCAGGTAGGCAATGACATCGACAAGTCCGGCAATCGTCAGGATTTTCTCGAGCGGCGTGCCGTCGAGCGTGGTGTTGGGGCTCTTCAGCCACGCCCGGGCAACGGTCTCGTCGCCGCCGACGATGGCGTCGAGCGAGCGGAACAGGCGAACGAACAGCACCGCCAGCTCGAACGGCTTGGTGCCGCGTTCAAGCAGGAATTCCTGCCGGCGCATGCGCGAGACCGTCGCTTCCGACACGCCGATGACCAAAGCGAGCGTCCTGGCGGTGATGTCGAGCAGGTCGGCCGCGCGCAGCGTGGCCTTGGTGATGACGGTGTTTTCGGCCGCCGTCGCGGCCGCGACTGGACGTTGCATGAGTACACCCTTTCATTTCTGTGGAAAATATAGTCCACAAAAATTCGTCTGGAAAGGGGGCGTGTCAGTCTTTCTTGTAAAGCAGCCAGCCCTTGGCGGGGCGGCCCGCCGTCGTCGAATGCCTGGTGACCCGGTTGCGGCCGCCGACCTTGGAGCGATAAAGCGCGCGGTCCGCCTTGGTGTAGAGGTCTTCGGGGTTTTCCGCCTCCGAAGCCATGCAGATACCCAGCGATACGGTAACGGTGCCGTAGTTGATGCCGCTCTGGCTGCTGGCGAACGGGGTCTGCTCGATCAGCGCGCGGATGCGCTCGGCGATCTCGTAAGTGGCTTCCTCGCTGGCGCCCTCGACGATAAGCGCAAATTCCTCGCCGCCGGTGCGCGCGACAAATATGTCGGCGCGCACGCTGGACTGGAATATCTCGGCGATGATCTGCAGGATCCTGTCGCCGACCGGATGGCCGTAGCGATCGTTTATATCCTTGAAATGGTCGATATCGGCAAGGATCAAGGCGTTGAACAGGATGCCGCGATTGCTGTTGTAGATCCGGGCGATCTCCTTGTCGAAGGCACGGCGGTTCCACAGCTGCGTGAGCGGGTCGGTGTCGGCGAGCCGCTTGTATTCCTCGAGCTTCGACTTGACGCTTTCGAGTTCGGCCGTCTTTTCGCTGAGCGTGCTGGCGATCTGGCGGCCGTGATCGATCGTCGAGCTGGTGGCGGCCGACATGGCGCCCGCGATCTTCTGCAGGAGCTCTTGCGAGAGCAAGCTGCGATTGCTCAGGCCGCTCGATGTCTCGTCGAGGATGCGGCCGTACTTCTCGATATGCGAGTGCTCACTGCGCAACAGCGCGGCGATGTCCTCGAGCTCCTTGGCGACCATCTCGCGAGCGTGCTCGACGATGGCCGGACCGTGGTGCTGGGGAAAGAACGTGCGCCCGATGCCGTCGAGGTCCTCCTGGGTCGGGCGGCTGCTCAACGAGACGACGGCAAGGCTGAGCTCGCGGTTGCTGCCGCTCAGCGCCTCGTAGAAAATCTCGTAGTTGCGCGGCAATCCGAGCACGCCGAGCTGTCGCATCGTCGCCACGACGGTGCTGGCGATGTCGGTGTTCCTGTCGGTCGGAATGGCTGCCGGCTGCATGTTGTGTTCACTGCCCCTTCAGTGCGACCGGAGACCTGCCACCGCCGGGAGTCGCTCACGCGGGGATTTGAATCAGAATTGCGACGGCGCGTCCCCAACACGACCATCGCTTGTAGGAATCATAAATGCAGTCCCGCTAAAGTTTCCTTAATAGCCGGCATTTCCTCATTGTCTTTGCTACCACAGGGTGCAAAGCGGTGCAGGCGCAGCTTCTGAAAACGCGTCGCCCCGGTGTCGCATTTGCCGGTGCCCGGCCATCTCAAAACTGAAATTCTATCCGGCAATGAACGGAGCAGATGGCGTCGACAGAGGCCGGAATGGACGAAAACCATAGCGGATCGTGCCTGTGCGGAGCGGTGCGTTTCAGGACGAGCGGGCCGTTGCGCGGCGTCGTCTACTGCCACTGCTCGCAGTGCCGTCGGCAAACCGGCCATTTCGTCGCGGCAACCGCCTCCAAGGACGCCGATATCGTCATAGAGGGCGCCGACGCGCTCACCTGGTACGGCGCCTCCGGTGTGGCGAAACGCGGTTTCTGCCGCACCTGCGGCTCGCTGCTCTTTTGGAAGCACAATGAACTGGACACGATCTCCATCATGGCCGGATCCTTCGAGAGGCCGAGCGGCCTCTCGGCGGAAAGCCACATCTTTGTCGGCGACAAGGGCGATTACTATTCGATCGAGGATGGGTTGCCGCAGTTCGAGAAATCGACGCCGTCGATAAAGGTCGCGGACGGATGAATTTTGCGGCGGCTGCCTTATTCCCTTGATCCCGCCATTGCGATATCCCCTGCCGGTGACTCGCAAAGGGGCAGAGGCATGCAGCGGCTGATCGATGCTTTCATCAATTCAGTGCGGGCCTTCCGCAAGTTGGCCGCCCATGAAAAAGCGTTCCAGCAGGAATTGCTGTTGCTTGCGCTCGCCTTGCCGGCCGGCTGGTTCATCTCGGTCTCCTGGCGCGGCTATGCCTTGCTGATCGGCGCGGTGCTGCTCCTGATCATGGTCGAAGTGCTCAACACCGGCATCGAGGCGGCCTGCGACGCGATCTCGCGCGAATTCCACATCGACATCCAGCTTGCCAAGGATTGCGGCTCGCTGGCGGTGCTGATCTCAATCGTGATTGCCGGCGGCGTCTGGGGCATCGCCCTCATCGAACGCCTTATCGGCGCGCCGATCTGATCCTTGCCGATCAGGATCCTGCCCGATCTTCCTTGGCGCGTTCGCGTCCGGCAAAATGATGGCCGACCAGCCAGGCAATAATCGCCACGACCACGCCAACCCCAAGGGCAATGAGCAGGCGCTCATGCCGCGCGAACGCCTGGCCCACCATGTGCTCCGCGCCCAGGCCGAAGACATAGCCGATGCCGCTGAACAGGGCCGCCCAGACCGCGGACGAGATGGCATTCAGGATGACGAAACGCGGCATGGACACGGTCGACAGGCCGGCGGCGATGCCGCCAACCAGACGCATGCCGTAGATATAGCGGTTGGTCAGCACGAAAATGTTGGGATGGGTGTTGAGCAGGCGGTAGGCGCGGCTGAAGCCCGGACGCCTGCGCAACAGTCTCACATAGCGATGTTCGGCGAAGCTGCGCCCCATGGTGAAGAAGGACGTGTCGCCGGCGAAGGCGCCGAGAAAGGCGGCGAGGAAAGTCTGCCACAACACGAAAACATGCTGATGAGCGAAGAAACCGCCCAGGATCGCGGCGCTTTCGCCTTCGGCCACGCAGCCCAGGAATACCGCGATCAGCCCGTATTGCTCGATGAAATGGTGGATGGCCTCGCTCATTCTGTTGCGGGTCGCGCCGACAGTTTCTCGTCGATACGCCTGATTTGCTCGGCCATGCGCAGGATTTCGTCACGCATGCCGATGATCTCGCTGTGGCGCAGCTCGTCGAGCTTTTCATGCAGGGCCATGATCTCGATCTCGGCCTTCAGATTGACCTCGTAGTCATGCGCCGCGTCGATGCGGTCGCGCTCGGTCTGGCGGTTCTGCGACATCATGATTACTGGCGCCTGAAGGGCGGCCACCATCGACAGAACAAGGTTGAGGAAGATGAAAGGGTAGGGGTCGAAGGCGTCGCGCGTGAGCAGCCAGACATTGCCGACGGTCCAAATAACGAGAAAGGCAAGGAAGCCGAGGATGAAGGACCAGGAGCCGCCGATCCTGGCGATGGTGTCGGCAATACGGTCGCCATAGGTCTCGTGGGAGGCGATGGCCTTGTTGGTGTCGCGCGTGATGGTGGTGCGTTCGAGCGTCGACTTCAGCACGCGGCTCTCGAGCGGACCGAAACCGTCCGGCTTTCGCTTAAGCAAACGGTTCGCCATGTCCTCGACGATCTTGTTCATCTGCCTTCTCCTTGGCCGGGCGTCGATAGAGGTAGAGGCTGCCGGGCCGGACGTGAAGTGCTAGATTGCAGCGAACAGGCGAGGACAACGATGCTCGAGTTCCAGAAAATCCACGCGCGGGCGGCAAAGCGCAAGGGCGGAGAGGCCGTACTCGCTCCGCTGCTTGGCCCGGCGCCCGACAACACCGCGGTGGCGAAAATCCCTGACGACCGCATTCTCTCCACCATGGCCGAGCGCATTTTCGCCGCCGGCTTCGTGTGGCGCGTCATCGAACAGAAATGGCCGGGTTTCGAGGAAGCGTTCCTCGGCTTCGAGCCGAAGCGGCTGTTGTTCCAGCCGGACGACTTCTGGCACGAGCTTGCATCCGACAGCCGCATCGTGCGCAATCCGCAGAAGATCAAGTCGGTGCGCGACAATGCCGCGTTCGTCGACCGCGTCTCGAAGGAGAATGGCAGCTTCGGCAAATTCATCGCCTCCTGGCCGGCGGACGATCAGGTCGGCCTGACCGCTTATCTGGCCAAGCATGGCAGCCGGCTCGGCGGCAACACCGGACAGTATTTCCTGCGCTGGATGGAATGGGACACGTTTGTCGTCTCCACCGACATGGCGGCGGCTTTGCGCGATGCCGGCCTCGATATCGCCGAGAACCCGACCTCGAAGCGAGATCTCGGCAAGATCCAGGCACAGATCAACCAATGGTCGGCCGAGACCGGCCTGCCGCGCCGCCACATCTCGCGCATCCTGGCGATGTCGATCGGTGAGAACCGGTCGGCAGAGGCGTTGCGCGAGTATATGGGCGACTAGTGGCACCGCACAGGGATTTTGAAACGTGCCGTTTGTCTTGGTGCAGGATTTTCTATTCATGTCCGTGAAAATCAGCGCAAACGCCGGGGATTGGCTGAAGCCGCCGCAACCTCGTCATTCTATGGCGGAGCAAGGAGCGAAGCGACGCGGCGCAGACCATAGAATCCATGCCGTGACTTGGAAGCGCCGCTGCGGTGCAGAATTCTGCTCCGCTGTGCCTTTCGACCAAGGTAACGGCATGGATTCTAGGGTCTTCGCGACGGAGCTTCGCTCCTGCTCCGCCCTAGAATGACGATCGCGATGGGCGTTTCGGCCAATCTCCAACGCTTGCCACCTGCCAGCGCAAACGGAGCCGACCGGTCAAAATCCCTGTACAGTGTCACTAGGCGAGCCGGATACGATTGACATCCGTCGATCGATCCTATTTGGCACAAGCAATCGCCATTGCGGGGCGATTTCAGCCACGCTAAATCCGTTCCATGACCAAGACCGCTCCCGACATCCTGCGCATCGCCGTCGCCCAGCTCAACCCGACCGTCGGCGACGTCGCCGGCAATCTGGCCAAAGCGCGCGAGGCGAGGGCGGACGCGGCGCGCCAGGGCGCCGATCTGGTGCTCTACACCGAGCTTTTCCTCGCCGGTTATCCGCCGGAAGACCTGGTGCTGAAGCCTTCCTTCCTGAAGGCTTGCGAGAAAGCGGCTGGGGATTTCGCCAAGGACACGGCCGACGGCGGCCCCGGCGTCATCATCGGCACGCCGCTGAAGCGCAAGACCGGCACGCATAATTCCATCGTCTTCGCCGACGGCGGCAAGATCATCGCCGAGCGCTACAAGCTCGATCTGCCGAATTATGGTGAGTTCGACGAGAAGCGCGTGTTCCAGGCCGGACCAGAGCTGCAGGGGCCGGTCAATTTCCGCGGCGTGCGCATCGGCGTTCCGATCTGCGAGGACATCTGGGGCGACATCGCCGTCTGCGAGACGCTGGCCGAGAGCGGCGCCGAGATCCTGCTGGTGCCGAACGGCTCGCCCTATTACCGCGCCAAGATCGACGTCCGCCACCAGGTCGTCATCCGCCAGGTCATCGAGACCAGCCTGCCGATGATCTATGCCAACCAGCTCGGCGGCCAGGACGAGCTGATCTTCGACGGCGCCTCGTTCGCCATCGGGGCCGACAAGACGCTGGCCTTCCAGATGAGCCAGTTCGAGGAGGCGGTCGCCGTCACCACCTGGAAACGGAAAGGCGATCATTGGGTCTGCTCGGAAGGCCCGATGTCGAAGATCCCCGAGCGCGAAGAGGCCGACTACCGGGCCTGCATGCTCGGCCTGCGCGACTACGTCAACAAGAACGGCTTCAAGAACGTCGTGCTCGGCCTTTCCGGCGGCATCGACTCCGCGATCTGCGCTGCTTTGGCGGTCGACGCGCTGGGCGAAGAGCGGTTGCGGACCGTCATGATGCCCTACCGCTATACGTCGAAGGATTCGCTGAAGGATGCGGAAGACTGCGCCAGAGCGCTCGGCTGCCGCTACGACATCGTGCCGATCTCCGAGCCGGTCGAGGGCTTCAGGCACGCGCTGACCCAGCTCTTCGAAGGCACCCAGGAAGGCATCACCGAGGAGAACCTGCAGAGCCGCGCCCGCGGCACGATCCTGATGGCGATCTCGAACAAGTTCGGCTCGATGGTGGTCACCACAGGCAACAAGAGCGAGATGTCGGTCGGCTACGCCACGCTTTACGGCGACATGAACGGCGGCTTCAACCCGATCAAGGATCTCTACAAGATGCAGGTCTACGGGCTGTCGCGCTGGCGCAATTCGCACGTGCCGCCGGGCGCGCTGGGACCTTCCGGCGAGGTCATCCCGAACAACATCATCGACAAGGCGCCGTCGGCGGAGCTGCGCGAGAACCAGACCGACCAGGATTCGCTGCCGCCCTATCCGGTGCTGGACGACATTCTGGAATGCCTGGTGGAGAACGAGATGAGCGTCGACGACATCGTCGCGCGCGGCCACGACCGGACGACGGTGACGCGCGTCGAGCACCTGCTCTACATCGCCGAATACAAGCGCCGCCAGGCGGCGCCAGGCGTGAAGATCACACGGAAGAATTTCGGCCGCGACCGCCGTTATCCGATCACCAACCGTTTCCGGGACCGCAGCTAGTCCGCGAGATTGCGCCGCGCATGCAGGATATTGAAATCAGTTTCGACCTGTCGCGGGTCGATTTCCGGGCAACCTCCGACCAGCTCATGCAAAGCTATTGGGGAGCGTCGCGAACCGACAAGGCGAACCGTCGTGCCTTCGACAACTCGCTTTGCGTTGGCGCCTATCTCGACGGCAGGCAGGTCGGCTTCGCCCGCGCGATCACCGACTATACGATCTTTGCCTATGTCGCCGACGTCATCATCTGGCCGGAGCATCGCGGGCGGGGGATCGGCAAGCGGCTCGTCCAGGCGTTGATCGATCACCCTGAGGTCGCGTCGGTGGCGCATTGGAGCCTGTCGACCGACGATGCCCACACCCTCTACGAGAAGTTCGGCTTCAAGGCGTCGACCGATGGACGCTACATGCGCTTCGACCGCAAGCCGACAGCCTGACAAGGGACGCCAGAGCAACGCCGTTGTTGCAAATTCGTCTCAGTGCTTGGACCAGATGCCATTTCCGTGACGGGCCGACTTGGCGATCGGCTGATGCCTCCCTATAAAGGCGTCTCCGCGATTCCCTTCCGGGAGGACCGTATGGCAGGATTTTACATCGTTACGCGAGGCCGCGAAGCCTAGGTCTGCTCAGGCTTTCCGAAGATTGATCGGAAAGCTGGATGCAGGAGAGGCGTTTGCCGCTGCCGGTCGCCGCCTTCGGGCGGGCGGCCACCATACTGAACCTCCCGCTTTTCAGAGACGCCGCAAGGCGCGGACGCGGGTTTTCCAATTTGAATTTACCGGGACCGGGCTGGTTTGCGCCCGGATGACATCATGGCTCGTTTCAAGACCGACCTGCGCGCGAGCGCCTTTCGCAGCGTGCTTGGCTTTACGTTTGGCCATTGGCGCCAACAGCCGTGGCGGCTTTCGCTCATCATGGGCGCCTTCCTGCTCTCGACGCTGGCCGACGTGCTGACACCCTTCTACTCCGGCCGCCTGGTCGATGCGGTCGCCAGCGGCGCCGGAACCGATGCAGTCGCCTGGAATGCGGCGATGACGGCGTTCTCGACCCTGATGGCGCTGGCGCTGGCCGGCGTCGTGCTGCGCAATGCCGCCTTCCTGTGGATCGTCGAGCTGACGCTGAAGATGATGTCGGACATTGCAGCCGATGCCTTCCACCGGGTGCAGCGCTTCTCGACGGACTGGCACGCCAACAGCTTTGCCGGATCGACGGTGCGCAAGATAACGCGCGGCATGTGGGCGCTGGATCTGCTCAACGACACGATCCTGATCGCGCTGCTGCCGTCGGTCGTCATGCTCGTCGGTTCGACGCTGCTGCTCGGCTGGTTCTGGCCGCTGATGGGGGCAGTGGTGGCCGCCGGTTCGGTGCTGTTCATCGCCGTCACGGCGACGCTGTCGCTCGGCTATGTCGCGCCAGCCGCGCGGCTCGCCAACAGCTGGGACACGCGGCTGGGCGGCTCGCTGGCCGACGCGGTGAGCTGCAACGCCGTCGTCAAGGGCTTCGGCGCGGAGACCCGCGAGGAAGCGCGGCTGGCGCGCGTCGTCGCCAAATGGCGCCTGCGCACCGGCCGCACCTGGATGCGCGGCACCGCCAACGGCACCACGCAGGGGACGCTGCTGCTCCTGATGCGTGCGGCGGTGATCGGTCTTGCCCTCATGTTGTGGGCCTGGGGCCAGGCAAGCGCCGGCGACGTCGCCTTCGTGCTGACCTCGTTCTTCGTGCTGCAGGGCTATCTGCGCGACATCGGCACGCATATCCGCAACCTGCAGCGCTCGATCAACGACATGGAGGAACTGGTCGACTTCCAGTCCGAGCCGCTCGGCATCGAGGACCGGCCCGGCGCCCAGCCGATCCGGATCACCGATGGGCACATCGCCTTCGACAAGGTGACGTTCCACTACGGCAGTCACCGTCTGCCGCTCTACCGCGATTTCTCGGTCGATATCGAGGCCGGCGAACGTGTCGGACTGGTCGGGCATTCGGGCTCGGGCAAGACGACCTTCGTCAAGCTGATCCAGCGGCTCTATGACGTGAATGCCGGGCGGATCCTGATCGACGGCCAGGATATCTCGCAAGTCGAGCAGGCGTCGTTGCGCGGCCAGATCGCCATCGTCCAGCAGGAGCCGATCCTGTTCCACCGCTCGCTTGCCGAGAACATCGCCTATGCCAGGCCCGGTGCCAGCCAGGCCGAGATCGAGCACGCGGCCAAACTCGCCAGCGCGCATGATTTCATCACGAGCCTGCCCAAGGGCTATGGAACCCTGGTCGGCGAGCGTGGCGTGAAATTGTCGGGCGGCGAGCGTCAACGTGTGGCGATCGCCCGTGCCTTCCTGGCCGACGCGCGCATCCTGATCCTGGACGAGGCGACGTCGAGCCTGGATTCGGAATCGGAAGTGCTGATCCAGAGGGCGATGGAGCGGTTGATGATCGGGCGCACGACCCTGGTGATCGCGCACCGGCTCTCGACGGTGCGGGCGCTCGACCGGCTGCTGGTCTTCGATCGCGGCCGTATCGCCGAGGAAGGTTCGCATGACGACCTGATCAGGCTGAACGGCGGCATCTACCGACGGCTGTTCGAGCGTCAGGCGCTCGAATTGACCAAGGGCCTCGTCGCCTGAGGAAAGGGACTGCGCCCGGCTCCGGCCGGGCGCAGTCGGAGCACGGTCTTCGGAGCGATCCGCCTGCCAACTCGACAGTTACAACCGCCTTCACGTTATGCGGATATGACTGCGTAATGTGCTATTCAAGTTTCTTTCTATACATTGAATATTTTAGTAGTTTCTCTCTTAAATTTGATCGACTTCCGCTTTTTGAAGCAACATTCGTCGTATATTTACAGAAAAGAAAATCGGATGTGATAGGCGCTGGCCTCTAGGATTTTTTTGTTTCTGTAGGAATGCCGGTTGAACGGAGATTTTCTTTGGGAAGCATGACCGGCCAGGGAAAGATGGCCGCGCCGTCGACGCGGGAATCCCAGCATGGCTCGGTTCGGCCTTTGGCCGCCGGGGATCTCGAGCACGTCGCCGCGCTATTCCTGATGAAGTTTCGCCATCGTCGCCTCCAGCGCGATCGCGCGATCGCGCAGACGGCCGACTACATGAGGGAGCTTTACCTTGATGGGGATGAGAGCGAGGCTCTTGTCCAGATCGATCCGCAGGGCCGCCTAGGTGGCTTCATGGGCGTTCTGAAAGCCCGCTACGAGCTCAACGGAAGCGCATTGAACGCGGCCATCATCGGTCCCTTCATGACCGATTCAAATACCGATCACGGTTGGGCCGGGCCGCAATTGCTGCGTACCCTGCATCAAGGCGAATTCGATCTCTACCTGACCGACTCCGCCAACCGCACATCCTTGGCCTTCGCGCGTCCGATGAAGTATCAGCTGCTGCCGGTGCACTGCCTGGAATGGACCTGTGTTTTCCGGCCGGGCGCCATGGCCGCCGCCGCGCTGCGCCGTAAATGGCCCGGGCTGCCTCGCTTGGCGCTCGATCCCTTCGCGAAAGCCTTCGACGCTCTTGCAAGAAGAAGGTTCGAGCCATCGGCCCAGCATTCGTCTTCCCAACGGATCCACCGGGAACCGATCGATGCGGTCCGATTTGCGGAGCGACTGCCAATCCTCATGACCGATTATTCCCTTCGGCCGAGTTGGATGGACGGGGAGTTGCCGCGGCTGCTCGCGCTGGCGGCCGAGAAGCGGGCCGACGGGCCGCTTCATTTCGGCGGGACCTACGACGAAACGGGCAAGATGCTGGGCTGCTACGCTTTTTATGGCCAGGCCGGCGGCGTCGCGAACCTGCTGCAAATCCAGGCATCCGGATCCCACTGGGGCGCGACGCTGGATGCTCTCATCGCGGCGGCGCGGGACATGGGTTGCGTGGGCATTGCCGGGCAGTCCCAGAGCCGATTCATGCCGCAGCTCTTCGGCCACCAGCATGTGTTCTTCCGCTATGCCGGGGGAACGATGGTCCGCTCGCGCATTGCCGAGGTCGCGGAAGCGGTCCGCTCCGGCGACATCTTCATCGGCGGATTGATGGGCGATCGTTGGACCCGGCTCAGTTCCGATGATTTCGGCCGCGTCTGACGGATTTTTCCGATCTGACGCAACCCGGGCGGAGTGCTACGGCGAAGTCGCCGAGCCCGCTACGGCGAAGTCGCCGCGCTTTAACGCTCCGCGCTTTTCAAGAATTTGCTTTGAATCAGGCGAATTTGCGCGGCGCGGCGCAGAAGCTGGCGATGATTTGGCAAAGGTCGGGTTCGTTGACCATCCGGACGGCTTCGTTCGGGCCAACCCATTTGCGCGTTCGCGCGCGCTTCTCCTTCCAGCGATCCGCGACGCGGTCGACATGCAGCGGAAAGACCAGGACCTCGCAAGGCACTTCCTCGCCGGAGGTGAGGACTTTGGCATAGAAATAGCGGCCGGCTTCAAAATGCGATATGGAGCCGCGCAGTCCGGCTTCCTCGCCTGCTTCGCGAGCGGCCGCCTGGCAAAGCGGTTCCCTGGCTTCCGGCCAACCCTTGGGCAGCACCCAGCGCCCAGTGTCGCGGCTGGTGATCAGCATGATCTCGACGCCGTTCTCGCCCTCGCGCCACGGCAGGGCGGCAACCTGCAGGCGACAAGGCGCGACGCCGAAGAGCCGCCGGACTCTTTCGGCCATCTGGTTGTGCGTCGTCGGCCTCGTCAACATGGTAGAAGCTGCCCCAGCCTCCAGAATCGTTTGCCACCTTACGAATCTTACGGCGAATTGTGGGCTTTAAAAGTAAAAAACTTCACTCCGCCGGAAAACCCCACCAGAAAAAGTCAGTCTCGCAAAGTAGTCGTGCTCATCGGCTCGACTACATGACGCAGGTTTGAGGCAGATTCTCTGGAGAATATGATGGCTGTTCAGCCGGCGTGATCGTCCGCGATCGGCTTCTGATAAGTGAAGCCCATGTCCCAGGGGAAGTAGATCCAGGTGTCCTGGCTGACCTCGGTGACGAACGTGTCGACCAGCGGTCGGCCCTTCGGCTTGGCATAGACGGTGGCGAAATGCGCCTTGGGCATCATGGCGCGCACGATACCGGCCGTCTTGCCGGTATCGGTCAGGTCGTCGATGATGAGCACGCCGGCCCCGTCATCGGCGAGCAGCGGCGGCGAAATCTCCTTCAGGACCTGCAACTGACCCTGGCTGGTGTAGTCATGGTAGGAGGCGACGCACACCGTCTCGATGACGCGGATGCCGAGCTCGCGCGCGATGATGGCGGCGGGCACCAGGCCGCCGCGGGTGATGCAGACGATTGCTTTCCACTGTCCCTTGTTGGCGCCGGAAAGCCGCCAGGAAAGCGCGCGGGCGTCGCGGTGGAACTGGTCCCAGGAGACGGGAAAGGCTTTTTCGGGAAGGGACATGGTTCGGGCACTCCGCAAAGCACGCCGTCGGCGCGCAGAAACACTGGAATGCACGCGGAATTAGCTGGAAAGCGTTACTCTTGGCAAGGGCAGGGCCGGCGATGGCTGTGGACCCAGGAAATACACCCTAACGCGACAGGAAAGCGGCCACATTCGTGGAGCGCAGCACCGTGCGGGTGACGCCGCCGAACAGAAGCTGGCGCAGCCAGGAGTGGCTGTATGCGCCTAGCACCAGAAGATCGGCGCCGGATTCCGCGATCCTGGCCTGAATCACGTCGTCGACCGAAGTGCCGCCGGATTTCTGCACGCAGACGCTGACATTGGCGCCGTGGCGGGACAGCGCCGCGGCGATCTCGGCGCCGGCGGCTTCCGGAGATTCATCCAGCGTCTCCGGCGGATCGATGACGAGAATGTCGGTCTTGTCGGCCTCGGCGATGAAGGGCAGGGCATCGAACGCCGCGCGGGCCGCTTCCTTGCTACCGTTCCAGGCAAGCAGCACACGCCTGAAGGTTGTCACCAGCGGGCCGTCATGCGGCACGACCAGCACCGGCCGGCCGGCGTCGTAGACCAGCGTGTCGACATCGGCGCTCGGATCGCCCCCGGTGTCACGCTGCGCTGCGATGATCAGATCGGCGGCGCGCACGCTCGATATGCCGGTCAGCGCGCTGTCGCCGGAAAAGCTCTCCAGGCTTCGCCACTCGAAGGACAGGCCGGATTCCTCGATCCGCTGCAGGAAATAGGCCTGCAATTTGTCGGCGCGTTCCTTGTTCATCTCGGCCGAGACCTGCAGGAATTCGGTATCCGGAAAGCCCGTGGCCGACGTGTAGGGCACGGGAAGCGCCTCGGCATGGATGCCGACGAGGTGGCTCTCGAACCTGTCGGCAAGCGGAAGGGCGCAATCGAGCACGCGCTCGGCGTCCTGTTCGTTCTGCAAAATGGCGACGATCGTCTTGAAGCGCATGACCGGTCCCTCGATTGTCTTGCCTGCGCATCCGCGCGGCAAAGGGAACGCCTCAGCGCGTTGACTGGTTCCAGCCGAACCGCCGGGTCAGCCCGCCTCGGCGAACCCCGCCACCATCGCCTCGACGTCTTTGCGGGCAGCCTCGAGGGCTTCCTCGCTGCGGGCCCGGACGACGAGCTCGGTCCAGAACTTGCCGTCGCCATATTTGGGGTACGAGCCGATGATGGTGTCGGGATGCGCTTTTTGGATATCAGCCAGCGGCCCGCCGATCAGGCCTTCGCCGAACGGGCAATGCACGGTGGCCGACAGCATTTTTGTGCCGGCCTTGAGCGTCGGCACCACATTGTCGAGCATGGCCTGGAAGATCGACGGCACGCCGGCCATGACATGGACGTTGCCGATGCGGAAGCCCGGCGCGACGGAGACGGGATTGTCGATGTGGTCGGCGCCGCGCGGCATGCGCGCCATGCGCTTGCGCGCTTCGGTGAATTCGATGCCGCGTGCGGCATAGCTTGCCTCGAGCAGCGCGTAGGCCTTGGCGTCGTATTCGCAGGGCACGCCGAAGGCCTTGGCTACAGAGTCGGCGGTGATGTCGTCATGCGTCGGGCCGATGCCGCCGGTGGTAAAGACATAGGTATAGCGGGCGCGCACGGCATTCACCGCGGCAACGATCTCGTCCTCCTCGTCGGGGACGATGCGCACTTCCTTCAGGTCGATGCCGATCGCCGTCATGATGTCGGCGAGGTGGCCGATGTTCTTGTCCTTGGTACGGCCGGAGAGGATTTCGTCGCCGATGACGAGCATGGCGGCGGTGACGATTTCAGGCATGGCGGGCTCCGGCGCAAAAGGTCGCCTGAGATAACGCGGCCGGTGGCCGGCCGCAATGCGAAAGCCGGATATCCGCTTTTGGCGGCGGCCGTTGCGGATATGGTGCGGTCGGTCGGCCTGGGATGATAGCATGCTGATATCGGTTGTCTCGTGGCTGGTTGCCGGCTTGCTCGTTGCGGTGGCCATCGTCGTGCTTGCCCTGATGGTTGCGACCTGGCGGATAGCGGCAAAGGCCGAAAGACTGGTGCCGGCTTGCGGGAAATTCGTCGAGATCGACGGCAACCGCATCCACTATGTGGAAGAGGGCGACGGCAGGCCGATCGTCTTTGTGCACGGGCTCGGCGCCCAACTCCACCATTTCCGCCACACGCTGTTCGGGCGCTTCGGCGCCGGCTACCGGCTGATCGCGCTCGACCGGCCGGGCTCCGGCTATTCGGTTCGGGCAAGCGGCGCCACCGGCCGGCTGCCCGAACAGGCGGACATCGTGCGGCGCTTCATCGAGGAATTGCGCCTGGAGCGGCCCTTGGTCGTCGGCCATTCGCTCGGTGGGGCCATCGCGCTTGCGCTTGCGACCGGGCATCCGACAGCGATTTCCGGCATCGCGCTGCTCTCGCCGCTGACGCATCTGGAAGCGGCGGGTCGTCAGGGATTTGACCTGCTCTATGTTCCGTCCCGGCTGCTGCGCCGCGCCCTGGCCCATACGGTGGCGATACCGCTCAGCCTTCGCTACGCGCAGCCGACGCTGCGGTTCATTTTCGCGCCGCAAGCGGTTCCCGCGGACTACATGATCGGCGGTGGCGGATGGCTCGGCTTGCGTCCGTCCCACTATTTCGCCACGTCCGCCGATGTCGTGGCCGTGGAACGGGACCTTGGCCAAATTGAAAAGCGCTACCGCGAAATAGCGGTGCCGGCAGGCATTCTGTTCGGCACCGGCGACCAGGTGATCGGCGAGGCCGTGCATGGCGAACCGATGCTGGACAAGATCGAGGGCCTCGACTTCGAAAGGGTCGAAGGTCTGGGCCACATGCCGCAATTTGCGGAGCCCGAACGGGTCGTCGCCTTTATCCAGCGTATCGCCGCGCGTGCCTTCACCAACGTGAAATGATTAGCGCCGGCGCTCGCGGCTTTTCACGCGGCGTCACGCAAATGTGTCGGACATTCTGTCCCACCCGGAATTTCCAGGGGAACCTTCGCACCCAACCCAGGGTTTCGTTTTTGTCGCTGTGGGGCTGCGGTCCCACGAATTTTGCGATCAAGAGAATGGAGAATCCGATGCTTACAAGACTTATTGCAGCTTCGGCGCTGGTGCTGGCCATGGGTGGCGCGGCCGTGGCGCAGTCATCCGACGACTGGTGGTGGTGGCACCGCGACCATCGTCCCGACACGAGCCAGCAGGTAGATCCCTATACCACGGGCAGCATCAATGGCGGTTCCGGGCTGACCACCTACGGCAGCACCGGTGCTATTGGGCCGTGCGCCGACACCACACCCGGTCCGGATGCCAACTCGCAACAGAACGTCAACGACCATTATTGCGGAAAGTAGCGCCGCATAGCCACCGGCGGCCGGTCTGAGGCCTTACGGCTTCGCCGGTCGCGGTGCGGTTCCAACTCTAGTCGGAGACTTCGGTCTGCGGCCGGTCGCGGCCATCGGCCAGTTCGTCATGCCACTTGCCTTCGGCGTCCTCATATTGGATGCCGTCGGTGGTACCGGCAACCTGTTGCTCGGACGAAGCGATCTCGGCGGCGCGCAGCGCCTCCTGGTGCGTGCGGAAAGTCTCGGAAAACGTCGTGCCGACCTTGTAGGCCCAGCCGCCATCATGCTCGACGATCTTGTAAGTCAGCTTCGCCATGGAATCCTCCGGTTAAGAAGCGTGCTCAGTGCAGCTTTCCGTCAGGCAGCCTGTCTTCGGGAACCAGAACTTCCGATTCCTTGGCCGCCTCGACAAGGGCGCGACGTGCGTCCGCTGTCGAACGATAACCTTCCAGCGCTTTGAGGCAAGTGTCGAGAGCATCGCGATGGCGATCGCCGCGATTGAGCGGCCAAACGGTCATCAGGCACTCGGCGGCCTCGCGGGTGCTGCTGATCTGGCGGTATTTGCCGACATGGCCGAGCTCGACCACCACCGGCTTTTCAAAGGGTTTGTTGTCCATCATGGCCGCCAACGTAAAGCGGCCAAATTGGTTGCAGTGTGGCGGGGATCCTGCGCCCTAACGTCTCAGGACGTTGCCGATTTCCGGTTTTGTTTTGACGCAATTCCGGGCGGAAGGCCACGGCGAAGCCGCCGAGCCTGATCGTGTCGCACTTTTCCTGGAATTGCTTTAGGCTGCGCTGACATTCAGGTGATGCCGGCCTGCGAACGATGGTTTCCTGCGCTTCCAGCCTTCGCCGGCCGAAGCATGCATTTAGGAGAGTGACGTAGCAGTTAAGGCTTCGGCCGGCGTAGGCCGGTGCTCACGTACTTTAAGTACGCTCCGCTCCGGCCTTCGCCGGCCGAAGCCCTCATAAGTGTCTCCGCTCTATGAAGGCTATGGCCGGCGTAGGTCGGTTCTCGTAAACCACCGTTCTCGGCTCGACCTGACCTGAATCTCAACGCAGCCCTAGCCGGCGACCTTCATCCAATGCCGCATCGTCGTCACCGAACGCGCCAACTGTGGCGCCGGACGGATTTCCTCGCCGAAGGCGGCGGCCGCGCGCCAGCCCCAGCGCGGGTCGGCGAGGAATGCGCGCGCCAGCGCCACCATGTCGGCACGGCCTTCGGCGACGATCGCCTCGGCCTGGCTCGGATCGTCGATCAGCCCCACGGCGCGCGTCGGAATGCCGGCGCCCTTGCGCACGGCTTCGGCCAGATGCACCTGGTAGCCGGGGCCGGGCGGCACCTGCTGCAGGGGCGAATTGCCGCCGCTGGAGCAGCAGATATAGGCGATGCCCTCGGCCTTCAGCGCCTTGGCCACCTCGATCGCGTCCTCGACGTCGAAACCGCCGTCGACCCATTCCTTCACCGAAAGGCGCGCCCCCAACATCATGGACGGGGCGGCCTTCCTCACCGCCTTGGCGATTTCGACCGCAAAGCGCATGCGGTTTTCCAGCGACCCGCCCCAGCGGTCCGTCCGCTGGTTGGACAGCGGCGAGAGGAACTGGAAGATCAGATAGCCATGCGCGGCGTGCAGTTCGGCAAAGTCGAAGCCGGCGCGTTCGGCGCGTGCGGCCGACTGCGCAAAACGCGCAATCAGCTCCAGGATCTCGTCATCGTCCAGCGCATGCGGCACGTTCCAGCCAGTGTCATAGGCGATGGCGGAGGCCGAGACCGTCTGCCAGGGATCCTCGCCAGGCTGCAGCGGACCGCCGCCTTCCCAAGGTTTGCGGTTGGAGGCCTTGCGGCCGGCATGGGCAAGCTGAACGCCGAATTTCGTGCCGGGCGCGGCGACGCGCCTGGCGGCGTCGAGCGTGCGCTTGGCGGCCGCCTCGTTGTCGTCGGAATAAAGCCCGAGGCAGCCATGCGAGATGCGCCCGCGTCGCTCGACATCGGTCATCTCGACGGTGACCATGTCGGCGCCCGACATCGCCAGGTTCATCCAGTGATGCAGATGCCAGTCGCTGGCCGAGCCGTCCTCGGCCGAATACTGGCACATGGGGGCGACCGCGATGCGGTTGGAGAAGGTGAGACCGCCGAGGGTGATCGGCTGGAAAAGCGATGACGTCATGAAACGGGCTCCTGGGAAGATACGGCTATCTAAGCAGTCGCGACGTGTCGCGCCAGACACGAGCAGGTGAAACGCCCGCTGGACCAGTCGGTTTCCAGGATTGCGCAGGCGCCGGTTCGCCGCTAACGCTGCCGCGGGCAGCACGGAGGTCGTCATGGAAGATCGCATTCGCATCCGTTCCGAGGAGGTCCTTTCGGACGACTGGGCGGTGCTGAAGAAGACGGTGCTCGACTACCGCCGCCGCGACGGGCGATGGGAGACGCAGACCCGCCAGACCTACGATCGCGGCGACGGCGCGGTGATCCTGCCCTTCGATCCGCAGCGCTCGACCGTGCTCCTGGTGCGTCAATTCCGCTTCCCGGCCTACGCCGTAGGCCACCGCGAGCCGCTGATCGAGGCCTGCGCCGGGCTGCTCGACGAAAACGATCCCGAAACCGCCATCCGCAAGGAAGCGGAAGAGGAATTGGGCTACCGCCTCAAGGACGTCGAGCGGCTGTTCGCGCCGTTCATGAGTCCCGGCAGCGTGACGGAGCGGCTCTGGTTCTTTACCGCGCGCTATTCGCCGGCCGACCGCATTTCCGACGGCGGCGGCGCGCCAGAGGAGGGCGAGGACATCGAGGTTCTCGAAATGCCGCTGGACGAGGCGCTGGCGGCCATCGCCGACGGGCGGATCATGGATGCCAAGACGATCATCCTGATACAGCATTTGAAGCTCAATCCGATGAAGGGTTGAGTACCAGCGCCCCAAGACTTGGGAGGACGCACCTTCGTCCAATAGGCTGTCGGCTTGCCAGCCAAAGCTCGAAGAGCGAAGGCTGGTGCGGACGACGGGAATCGAACCCGTACGATCAGAGATCGAGGGATTTTAAGTCCCTTGCGTCTACCAATTCCGCCACGTCCGCAGGCGTGCCCTTTTCAGATGCCTGATATGAGCCGTCAAGCCATGTTTCGGATCGGTTGCGCTTTGTGCGGCCGCCGTCCTGCCTCCTTCGCGGCGTAGATTTAACATTAGTGATGTTTAAAATGCCAAATTCTCCAAACCGATCCCATTAGCCTTTGTGTGCGAGCCTAATGGCTGGCTTTGATGGTGGGACCATGCGTGGGCCAGGCTGGATCAGGGGACTGCGGGAGGCGGAGGCGCGGCAGCTGCGCAGCGAGATCGATCGGCTCGAACGCGGGCTGATCGAGGCCGCCAATTCGAAGGCCAAATGGAACCTGCACGAGGTCGCGCACACGCTGCGCTGGCAAAAAGCGCGGCTGCGGCGGCTGGAGGAATGCCTCGAGGCGATGCCGGAGGGAAAGACCGTCTCGCGCCGGTCCTGACCGGTCGCCCGCAACCTTTCGGCGAAGCCTATCGGCCATGTTCGTCCGCAGGGTGGCAAAGTGGCGCGATCGCGGAATTACGGTCTGCTGAGAGTACGTTAGTGTTTGCCACGCGGCGGATCGATCCGCCGAGGCCGGCGTCCATCAGGCCCCTACCCATTCCCCCGCCCCCTGCGGGCGCCGGCCACCTGAATTTTCAAGAGATGCGGGAGGGGCGTTCCGCATCGTTGCGGCGCCGCAAGCCTCAGAATTTATAGCTGAAATTCACGCCAAGCGTCTGCAGCTTCACGTCCTGATCGCGGTCGGCGAAGGTGTCCGGCGCATCGAAATGCTCCTTGCCGAAATCGTAGTAGCGGTATTGCGCGCCGACGACGACATTGTCGGTCAAGGCATAGTCGACGCCGGCGCCGAGCGTCCAGCCGGTGCTGGTGCGGGTTCGGGCAAAGGCCGAGCCTGCCGCCTGCGAGGTCTCGATGCCGGCGAAAGAGACGCCGCCGATGCCATAGATCAGCACGCGATCCATGGCATAGCCGGCCTTGGCATTGATCGACCCGAACCACTTGACGTCGGTGCCGAATGTGTTTGCCGGCCCGGCGTCGGCGGTGCCGTCGATCGAGGCGTAGTTGAGATCGGCCTCGGCGCCGATCACGGCCTTGTCGAACTGCCAGAGCCCCGCGACATGGCCGCCGACGAAACCGCCGTCGATGTCGGGCTTCACCGAAAACGGGCCGCCATCGTCGCCGGTGATTTCGGACCGGCCCCAGCCATAGCCGGCCTGCATGCCGGCATAATAGCCGGTCCAGTCGAAGCCGGCTGCGGTCATCGGCAGATCGCTACCCAGATCCGCCGCCCGGGCAGATCCGGACAGCAGGGCAAGAAAGCCGGCACTGGCAAGCGTCAATCGACGCATCGAGCGCTCCGAAATGGCGGTTTCGAACGACTCCTCGCGACAGACTAGCGCCATTCGCCACGAAACGGAATTGCATCTCTGCAACAGTGGTTTACGACCTGACGCTCTGGCTCCGGATGCCGACATTTGCCAAAGTGGCCTATTCAGAGGACCCGCCGATGACCAACGCCAAGCCGACTAGCGCTGCAAAGCCAAAGCCGTGGACCGAGGTGGCGACACATCTGGTCGACGTCGCGATGGGCCGAAAGCCGGCCGATCTGGTCATCCGCAACGGTCGCTGGGTGAACGTCCATTCGGGCGAGATCATCCCCGGCACCGATATCGCGATCGCCGCCGGCCGTTTCGCCTATTGCGGGCCGAACGCCGGCCATGCCATCGGGCAGGGAACGAAGGTCGTCGATGCCGGCGGGCGCTATCTGGTGCCCGGCCTTTGCGACGCACACATGCACGTCGAGAGCGGCATGGTGACGGTGACGGAGTTCTGCCGCGCGGTCATCCCGCACGGCACGACCTCGATGTTCATCGACCCGCACGAGATCGCCAATGTGCTTGGACTGCCGGGCATGCGGCTGATGCATGACGAGGCGGTCGCGATGCCGATCAACGTGCATGTGCAGATGCCGTCCTGCGTGCCGTCGGCGCCGGGGCTGGAGCATGCCGGCGCCGAATTGACGGTCGCCGACGTGGCCGAGGCCATGACCTGGGAAAACATCATCGGCCTCGGCGAAGTGATGAATTTCCCAGGCGTCACTGCCAACAATCCGGTGATGTCCGGCGAGATCGCCGAGACGGTCAAGGCCGGCAAGACGGTCGGCGGGCATTATGCGTCACCCGATCTCGGCCTGCCGTTTCACGGCTATGTCGCGGGCGGGGCGGAGGACGACCATGAAGGCACGCGCGCCGAGGACGCGATCGCGCGCGTGCGCCAGGGCATGAAGGCGATGCTGAGGCTGGGGTCGGCCTGGTACGATGTCGCGGCACAGATCAAGGCGGTGACCGAAGGCGGCATCGATCCGCGCAACTTCATCCTGTGCACCGATGACAGCCATTCCGGCACGCTTGTGCATGAAGGCCATATGGACCGGGTGGTGCGGCACGCCATCAGCCAGGGCCTGAAGCCGGTGACGGCGATCCAGATGGCGACGCTCAACACCGCGCAGCATTTCAGGCTGGAGCGCGAGATCGGCTCCATCGCGCCCGGACGGCTCGCCGATCTGCTGATCGTCTCGGACCTTGCCCAGATGACCATAGACGAGGTCTATGCCCGCGGCGTCCGGCTGGCGAAGGGCGGCAAGCTGGAGATCGACATCCCCGCCTATGACTATCCGCAATCGGCGAAGAACACGGTCAAGCTCGGCAAGAAGCTCGCGGCCAAGGACTTCGACATTTCCGCGCCGAAGGGCGCCAACGAGGTGCGGGCGCGGGTGATCGGCGTGATCGAGAACCAGGCGCCGACGCGCGCTCTGGAAGCCGACCTGCCGGTCGAGGACGGGCTGGTCGCCATGGATCGCCGCAACGACATCTGCCAGATCGCCCTGGTCGAGCGGCATCGCGGCACGGGCGGCGTCACCAACGCCTTCGTCTCCGGCTTCGGCTATGTGAAAGACTGCGCAATGGCGTCCAGCGTGGCGCATGACGCGCACCACATCATCGTCGTCGGCACCAACAAGGAGGACATGGCTTTGGCCGTCAACCGGCTGAGCGAGGTGGGCGGCGGCGTCGTGCTTTATTCCAAGGGCAAGGAACTGGCGCTGGTCGAGATGCCGATCGCCGGCCTGATGTCCGACGAACGCGCCGAGATCGTCGCGGCCAAGGCCGAGCAACTGACCGAGGCGATGCGCAAGGTCGGCTGCTCGCTCAACAACGCCTATATGCAGCACTCGCTGCTGGCGCTGGTGGTCATTCCGGAACTCAGGATCTCGGACGTCGGCCTGGTCGACGTGACGACGTTCCAGAAGGTCGATCTGTTTATCTGAGCGTTAGCTATCCGCCCGTGGCGATGGTCAGCACCTTGAACGGCGTGGTGATGACGACCTCGGCGACCGAGCCGACCGCCTTGCCGAGGCCCTGGCCGATATTGTTGAGCTGCGCCGGGTCGGGCTCGTCCGAAGCAAGCCCGGCCGGCGTGCGCAGCCGGTTGCCCAGCAATTGCACCAGGATCGGGTTGTCGGCGAACTTGGCATGGTTCAGGCCGCCGTCGCCGCCCTTGGCGTGGGTCAAGTCGACGACCGTCACGCCATAATTGGCGAGATCGGCCGCGTTGCCGTAGTCGCCGACGCGCGGCTTGTCGCCGGAAATGAAGCTCGACAGCTTCAGCGCCCGGTCGTCGCCCGAAAGCAGGATGGCGAAGGGTTTGTCCGGCTTGCCGTAGCGGATCATCTGCTTCTTGAAGACATCGACGTCGATGTCGGGCGAGGCGAGGATGACATAGCCGAGCTTGCCATTGAGATCGCGGTCGCCGGTGATGGCAAGCTGGCGCAGCGCCTCCATCGTCAGCCAGGTGCCCATGGAATGGGCGATGATGTCGATGCTCTTGACCTTCGTCTTGGCAAGCATCCGCAGCGTCGCCTCGAGGTCGTCGCGCGCGGCGGTCGAACTGTCCTTGTCGTAGATGTAGCCGGTCGCCTTGGCGCTCGACGCCCATGAGAACAGCACCGGCGTACCCGGATATTTGGTGTCGTGCGCGATCTGCGTCAGCCGATAGATGCCGTCGTCGAAACCGTTGTTGAAGCCGTGCACGAACACCAGGGCGCGGTCGCCGCGCATGGAAATGTCGGCGCCGACCGCCTTGGCGAATTGCTGCGCATCGCCATAGTGGACGACGTCGGTGGCGGTGAATTGCTTGGCCGGGTTGGAGTCGGCCGAGCCCTTGGCGCGCTCGATCGCGCCGACCTGATGGATCTTCGGCACGGTGACGTCGACACGGGCATAGAGGGTGGTCAGCGAACGGTCGCCGTCGAACACCTGGCGCGGATCCTTGGTCGCCTGCTGGCGGGTCGTGGCGACGAAGATCTCGTGCCTGGCGGCGATGTCGGAGGCAGGCGCCGCGACCGCCTTGCGGTTGAGCAGATCATGCGTGGGACCGGCGCAGCCGGCGAGGGCGAGCGTGAAGGCAAGGCCGACAACGATCTTCACATGCACAGTCACCCGGGATCCCCCAAGGGCGGCAAGCTCTCTTGCTACTCCGATAAAGCCAGAGAGCGGCCGGGTCCAGTTCAAAGTCGATGCGATGCGGAAACCGCGCGGATACGGTTACTGCGTGGCCAACTGGCGGATGCGGTCGGTCACGTCGCGATCGCTGGCAAAGCCGTCGTCCTCGCGCAGACGCTGTCCGATCATCTGCACCATCATCGGATTGTCGGCGAATTTGGTGTGATTGAAGCTGTCGGCGCCCTTGACCTTGGAAAGGTCGACCACCGTGACGCCATAGGAGGCGAGGTCGGCGGCATCCCGATAATCGCCGACGCGCGGCCGCGAGCCGGCGATCAGGCCGGAGAGCCTCAGCGCTCGGTCGTCGTCCGACAGGAGCAAGATGAAGGGCTTGTCCGGCTTGCCATAGCGGCGCATCTGACTCTTGAAGACGTCGACATCGATGTCGGGCGAGGCAAGCACGACGTCGCCGAGCTTGCCGCTGAGATCGCGGTCGCCGGTGATGGCGAGCTGGCGCAGCGTCTCCATCGTCACCCAGGTTCCCATCGAATGGGCGACGATGTCGATGCGCCGGGCGCCGGTCTGCGCCAGCATCCGCAACGTCACTTCCAGCTGGTCGCGGGCGGCGGCGGCGCTTTCCTTGTCGTAGACATAGTCGGTGGTCTTGGCGCCGGAAGCCCAGGAGAACAGCACCGGCGTGCCCGGATAGCCGGAATCGTGGACGATCTGGGTCAGCCGGTAGACGGCGTCGTCGAAGCCGGTGTTGTAGCCGTGGACGAAGACCATGACGCGGCCGCCGCGGGCGTCGATATCGGCGTTGAGGGCGCTGGCGAATTTCGGCTGCGTGTCGTAGCCGACGACTTCGGAGGCCATGAAATACTTCGTCGGGTCGTTCGACTTGCCGCGCGAACGGCGTTCGATCTGGCCGGTCTGGTGAATGGGGGGAACTGTGACGTTGACACGCGCATAGTTGAGCGTCGCCGAGCGTTCGCCGTCAAAAACCTTGTTCGGGTCGTCGGAGCGCTTGCGCGTCGTGGCGATGAAGATCGAGTGGTTGCCGGCGATCTCGGTCGCCGTCGTCGGCACGACGACGCTGCCCAGGATTTCCTGCGTCTGGTGGCCCGCGCAGCCTGCTATCAGCAGGGCAAAGGCAATGATCAGAATTGTCTTCAACCGCACGTCGACACTTTCACTGGCAATTCCACTGCGGCCACGATTGGCCGTCCACCTCCGCGGAAACCTCCCGGACAGCCGAAGTGCGGCTAAAGTAAGTCGTGTCCAGCGGAAATTGGCTCAGCGTCGGGCGACAGCCATCGCACTGTTGCGCGAAAGCCAAAACGGCGGCAGGAAGATTGCCGGCACGGGTCACGGCCATTCTGCCGCGTGCCGGCTGTCGAAACGAGGGACTTTCAGTGAACAGCTTTTCCGCCCGCGTTGCCGTGGCCGCCGAAGCGATCCGCGGAATCTTTCCGGAAACGCCGCTGCAGGAGAACGACTATCTGTCGAAGAAGACAGGCGCCCGCATCCTTTTGAAGCGCGAGGATCTGACGCCGGTGCGTTCCTACAAGATCAGGGGCGCCTTCAACTTCTTCCGCAAGGCGCTCGCCGCCGGCAACAATGCCGAGCTGTTCGTCTGCGCCTCGGCAGGCAATCACGCCCAGGGTTTTGCCTTCGTCTGCCGCCATTTCGGCAAGAAGGGCGTCGTGTTCATGCCGGTGACGACGCCGCAGCAGAAGATCGACAAGACGCGGCTGTTCGGCGGCGATTTCGTCGAGATCAGGCTGGTCGGCGACTTCTTCGACGATTGCTACCGCGCCGCCTTCGAATTCACGGAGGCCGCCGGCGCGCATATGGTGCCGCCCTTCGACCACAAGGACATCATCGAGGGCCAGGCGACGGTCGCCTACGAGATCGCGGCCCAGATGCCAGGCGCCCGCGCGCCCGACATCGTCATGCTACCGGTGGGCGGCGGAGGCCTTGCCGCCGGGGTGACGCATTATTTCGCCGACCAGCATCGCGACCCGCGCTTCGTGTTCTGCGAGCCGGCGGGCGCGCCTAGCCTGCGCGAGAGCCTTGCCGGCGGCAAGCGGGTCAAGCTCGCCAAGGTCGACAATTTCGTCGACGGCGCGGCGGTGGCCGAGATCGGTCGAGAGCCGTTGCGCCATCTCAAGGACTTCACCGCCGACGCCGTCCGCCTCGTCCCGGAGAACCGGCTCTGCGCCACCATGATCGAGATGCTCAATGTCGAGGGCGTCGTGCTGGAGCCGGCCGGCGCGCTGGCGATCGATGCGCTCAAGGATTTTTCGCGCAAGGAGATCAGGGGCAAGACCATCGTCGCGGTCGTCTCCGGCGGCAATTTCGACTTCGAGCGGCTGCCGGACGTAAAGGAGAGGGCGCTGCGCTTCGAGGGGCTGAAGAAGTATTTCATCATCCGTTTTCCGCAACGGCCGGGCGCGCTGCGCGATTTCCTCGAAATGCTCGGTGCCGACGACGATATCGCCCGGTTCGAGTATCTGAAAAAATCGGCACGCAATTTCGGTTCGGTGCTGATCGGCATCGAGACCAAGGACCGGCGCAATTTCGACCTGCTGAAAGCCAATTTCGACGCCGAGGGCGTGCAATATCAGGACATCACCGACAACGAGACGCTGGCGGGGTTCATCATATGAGCGCAAAACAAAGCACGGTCTTCGTCGCGCTGTTTTCCGGCATCAATGTCGGCGGCAACCGCATCGTCAAAATGGCGGAGCTCAGAACCTTTTTCAAAAGCCTCGGTTTCAGCGATGTCGCGACGTATGTGCAGAGCGGCAATATCGTGTTCCGGGCGAAGAAGGGGGACGCGGCGACGCTGACCAGGGAGATCGAGGCGGCATTCGAGAAGAAATGGGGCTTTCATTCGCGCATCATGGTGCGCGACGCCGGCTGGTTCGAGCGGCTGGTTGAGGACAATCCCTATCCCGAGATAGCCGGCGAGCCGACCAAGCTGCATGCCTATGCGCTGGAGCGCGAGCCGACCGCCGAGGAGACGCAGCGGCTCGCCGACAAATGCACCGGCCCCGAGCGCTTCGAGATCAAGGGCGACGTGCTTTACCTGCATGCGCCGGACGGGCTCGGCAAATCGGTCTTCGCCAACCTCATCCCACGCACGCTGAAGGTGCCGGGCACGGCACGCAACTGGCGCAGCGTGCTGGCGCTGCTCGACATGGCGGGCAAGGCCGGCGGCTGACTGTTCGAGGCACTTTTCCCGGAACTGCTCCGCCTCAGGCGGCCTTCTGCCAGTCGAAGCTCAATTCCTCGCGAAAGGCGAAGCGCTTGATATGGTCGGCGACCACGCTCTCCAGCCGCTCCAGCGACGCTTGGTCGTCGGCGGCCAGGGCGATGTGCAGCGCATGATCGTCGGCGTCCATCACGGTGCGGCCGATCGACAGCTGGATGGCGCCGTGCTGCGGGTCGAACTCGACCGGGAATTTATGCGACCAGTGCTTGCAGAGCTGCTGCAGGTAGCGGCTGGCATGTTCGGTGGCGACATCGGCGCGGCTGATCGGCATGAAATTCTCCTGGCGGATGAAGAAACGCCAGCCTGGATGAGGCTGGCGCCAATTCCCGATAGATAGGCAAGGCCCGGCGAAACGCCAGCGACCCGGTCAAATCGGCGTGGGAGCGCCGGCTTTACCAGACGCCTGTGTTCGCCATCGAGGCCCACGGTTCGGCCTTTGCCTTGGCCGGGCCTTTCTGCAGAAGCTCGATCGAGATGCCGTCCGGCGAGCGGATAAAGGCCATGTTGCCGTCGCGCGGCGGACGATTGATGGTCACGCCGTTGTCCATCAGCTTCTGGCAGGTGGCGTAGATGTCGTCGACCTCATAGGCGAGGTGGCCGAAATTGCGGCCGCCCTTATAGTCTTCCGGGTCCCAATTGTAGGTCAGCTCGACCAGCGGCGCCTTTTCGTTGATGCCGCTTTGCTCGTCTTCCGACGCGGCGAGGAAGATAAGCGTGTAGCGGCCCTGCTCGTTCTCGTAGCGGCGCACCTCCTTGAGGCCGAGCTTGTTGCAGTAGAAATCGAGCGACTGGTCGATATCGGCGACGCGGACCATTGTGTGCAGGTAACGCATGGCGGCTTCCTCAAAGTGTTGGGGTTGCGGGGCACCATAGGGGCCGTCCGGGGAAAGGGCAATCGTCCGACAATAGTGGCGGCGCGATCGATTTCAGACCTTGCGATTTCGGATTCCGGAAGCGCCGGCAAACGACATTTCAGCCTTTCCGGTGCTGAACGGTGAAAAAAGGCACGTCAGCCCTTGCACACCCCGGAAGTCGCAGTGTTAATCTCTTGGCAAGAATCAGTTGCGGTTCAGTTGAAAAGGGGGGCATTCTTATGGGGGAAAAAGCCTCTTTTACGAGGCGGGACGGAAGCCTTGACGACGCCTTGCAGCGGGACAGTGGCGGCGACCCCGCCGAGCTTGTCGAAATCGCCGGCGCTATCAAATGGTTCGACGTGGCGAAGGGCTACGGCTTCATTCTTCCGGACGACGGCGTCTCGGGCGATATTCTCCTCCATGTGACTTGTCTTCGAAGGGACGGCTTCCAGACGGCGCTCGAGGGCGCGCGGGTCGTCTGCCTGGTCAAACAGGGCGAGCGGGGCTTGCAGGCTTTCCGCGTCCTTTCCATGGATGCCTCGACGGCTGTCCACCCGGCAGAGCAGGAACAGCGCACCCACGTTACCGTCAACCCGGAGAGCGGCCTCGAGCGGGCCTTGGTCAAGTGGTTCAATCGCACCAAGGGTTTCGGCTTCCTGACCAGGGGCGAGGAGACAGAAGATATCTTCGTCCACATGGAGACGCTGCGGCGCTACGGCATAACCGAGCTCCGGCCCGGGCAGGTCGTGCTCGTCCGCTTCGGCCGCGGCGACAAAGGCCTTATGGCCGCCGAAATCCACCCCGATATGGGCACCTTGTCGGTTTCGCACTGAGGGCTTCTCGACGCACTCGAAAAGTCCCTTTGCCGCGGCGCGACCATCTTGTCCGAAAACCGGTTCCACTTGTCCGGATCATGGTTTAGGACGAGCGTCTGGACGAGGTACCCATGGCTCATCGCAATTGGCTGACCGCGGGCATATTCTGCGCCGCGATCGTTTTCGCCGCCTGTTTCATCGCTGCGAAGCCAAGTTCGGCGGATGCGATGCTGCTGCCGATCGACAGGACACCGCTTGTGGTGGCGACCGGTTCGGGCGAGCGTTCCTTCTCCATCGAGATCGCCGATACCTCCGTCGAACGCGAGGCGGGGCTGATGTTTCGCCGGACCATGGCAGACGATCACGGCATGTTGTTCGTCTTCGAAAGAACGGATGAGGTGGACTTCTGGATGAAGAACACTCCAATGGCGCTCGACCTCATCTTTATCGGCCAGGACGGCAGGATCAAAGCCATCAAGCGCGGCGAGCCCGAATCCGAAGCGATCATCTCGCCGGGACAACCCGTGCGCTTCGTGCTTGAACTCAAGGCCGGCACAGCCGCCCGGGATGGCATCAAGGAAGGCGATCTATTGCGCCACCCGGCTATCGGCACTGGCGCCAACTGAAAAGCAAATCTGCCGATGCAGTTCTTTTCCCATGACGGTTTCGAACTCGCCTATCTCGATCGCCAGCCGGCCTCGGGGCAGGGCGACCCGGTGCTGATGATCCACGGCTTTGCCTCCAGCCACTACGTCAACTGGGTCTCGCCGGGCTGGTTCAAGACGCTGAACGACGCCGGCTACCGGGCGATCGCCTTCGATCATCGCGGCCATGGCTCGTCGTCGAAGAGCTATGACGAGGCCGATTACACGCCGGCCAAGATGGCGTCCGATGCGGCCGCGCTGCTTAATAATCTCGGTATCGAGCGCGCGCATGTCATGGGTTATTCGATGGGCGCGCGAGTCTCGGCTTTCCTGGCGCTCTCCGATCCGGAGAAGGTCGCGACGCTGGTGTTCGGCGGTTTGGGCATCGGCATGGTCGACGGCGTCGGCGACTGGGATCCGATCGCCGCTGCGCTGCTGGCGGAGGACCCCTCGCAGACCACGCATCCGCGCGGCCGCTCGTTCCGCGCCTTCGCCGACCAGACGCGCAGCGACCGGCGCGCGCTCGCGGCCTGCATCGCCAAGTCGCGCGAGTTGCTCAGCGAGGACGACATGGCGCGCATCGCCCAGCCGACCCTGATCGCGGTCGGCACGAAGGACGACATCGGCGGCTCGCCCGACGAGCTTGCGGCGCTGATGCCCAATGCCAGGGCGTTTCACATCGAGGGCCGCGACCACATGCTCGCCGTCGGCGACAAGAGCTTCAAGCAGCGCGTGCTCGAGTTCTACGCCGAAAACCCGCTTTAAGCGCGCGGCGCTCCTCGGCTCACAATGGTCGATCTGCTCGTCACCTATATGGAGATGCAGGCGCCGCCTCAGGGCGCTCCGCTTGCGTCACCTTCGCCCGGCGCCATCGTGGCGCGTGAGAGGCTCGGTCTTTCAAGCTATCTCGATCTCTACCGCGCGGTCGGCGGGCCGGTGCAATGGGACCAGCGTCTGCGCCTGCCGGAAGCGGAACTCGAAACGCTGCTCGCCGATGACGCCACGCACATCCATGTGCTGCGTGTCGCTGGCGAGGCCGCCGGCTTCTGCGAATTCAACAATGTCGGCGAAGCGGCTATCGAGCTCGCTCATTTCGGACTGGCCCCGGCTTTTCAAGGAAAGCGATTGGGGCCGTTCCTGCTCGACCAGGCGTTGCGTGCGGCGTGGTCGCACGGGCCGCAAAGGCTTTGGCTTCACACCGATACCTATGATCATCCGGCTGCCCAGTCGGTTTACGGGCGCGCGGGGTTCAGAGCCTACGTCGAGAGAATCGAGACCTTTCCGGATTAGTGGCACAGCAATGGGATTTTGACCGGTAGGCTCTGTTTGCGTTGGCAGGTGGCACGCGTTGGAGATTGGCCGAAACGCCCATCGCGATCGTCATTCTAGGGCGGAGCAGGAGCGAAGCTCCGTCGCGAAGACCCTAGAATCCATGCCGTCACCTTCGCCAAGGCGTGCAACGGAGCAAAATTCTGCACTGTGGCGGCGCTTCCAAGTCACGGCATGGATTCTATGGTCTGCGCCGCGTCGCTTCGCTCCTTGCTCCGCCATAGAATGACGACGTTGGGGGGGCGGCTTCAACCAATCCCCGGCGTTTGCGCCGATTTCACGCAAATGATGGAAAATCTTGCACCAAGACAAACGGCAACAGCAAAGCCCAGCGGGAGTATGGGCCTATCCGCGCTGGTCTTGCAGGGCTTGCAGGGAACGGCCGAGATTTTCCCTCGCCTGCGCCTCGAACCGATCCCGGAACTCCGTCGTATAGAAGATATGCTGGCGGGCCAAGAAGCTCTTGAGGACGGCGGCTCGGCCGGCGCGCCACATCGGCTCCTCCACCCAGCCATATTCCAGCCGGACCGCCTTCTCATAGGCATCGAAGACCGCGGATCCGGCGCCTAGGATCGCCAGATCCATGTCGAGCAAAAGCGCCGCATCGTTGAGCGCGTCCTCGTCGCGGAACGGCGGCAACTGGTGGGTGGCGGTGGCGTTGATCATGGCAGCGATGCGAGCGAGGCGATGGGGGTTGGCGCGCCCGGCGAGCCTTTTCTCGGCCAGTTCGGCGCTTTTTGCCTCATTATCCTTGGCGCGGCTGTCATAGATGGCGTCGTGGAACCAGATCGCCGCTTCGACGGCCTCCGGGTCATCAAGAAGGTGCCGGTATTCGCTTGCCAGCGCCAGCATCGCTTCGATGTGAGCCAAGCCGTGATAGTGGCGATCCGCAGCCTGGTAGAGCGCTGCAAGCTCGCTTTTCAGCGCTTCGTCGATCAAGGGTTCGCTTTCCATCGTCGCTTGAATCTGCGTGAACCATGTCCATTTGACAAAGCACTAAGGAAAATTGAGTTCAACCGTGCTATGATCTAGCCTATATGTGCCGCCGCAGAATGAGTAAGGCCGGAGAGCGTCGATGAACAGCATTACGATTGCCCGTCCCAGCATGGTGCAGCCGGTCGATCCGATCTGGCGGTCGATCCGCGACGAGGCGATGGAGGCGGTGAACCGCGATCCGCTGCTCGCGGCGTTCCTCTATTCGACCATCCTCAACCAGGAGAGCCTGGAAGAAGCGGTGATCCACCGGCTTGCCGAACGGCTGGCGCATCAGGACATCGGTTCCGATCTCATCCGCCAGACCTTCAAGGCGATGCTGGACGACGATCCGGAGTGGAGCACGACGGTTCGCGTCGACATCCAAGCCTATTACGACCGCGATCCGGCCTGCGACCGCTTCATCATGCCGGTTCTCTATTTCAAGGGTTTTCACGCGATCCAGACGCACCGGCTGGCGCATTGGCTGTGGAACCAGGGTCGCAGGGACTTCGCGCTCTACCTTCAAAGCCGTTCGTCCTCGGTGTTCCAGACCGATATCAATCCGGCCGCCCGTATCGGCAAGGGCATCTTCCTCGACCACGCCACCGGCCTGGTCGTCGGCCAGACGGCCGTCATCGAGGACGATGTGTCGATCCTGCACGGGGTGACGCTGGGCGGCACCGGCAAGGCCAATGGCGACCGTCATCCGAAGATCCGCCGCGGCGTGCTGATCGGCGCAGGCGCCAAGATCCTCGGCAATATCGAGGTCGGTCATTGCTCCAAGATCGCCGCCGGCTCGGTGGTGCTGTCGCCCGTGCCGCACAACAAGACGGTCGCTGGCGTGCCAGCGCGGGTCGTGGGGGAAACCGGCTGCGACCAGCCTTCGCGGCAGATGGACCAGCTCCTGCCGTCGCAGAGCATGGACCACGTGGTCAGCTTCGACATTTGAGACTGTCAGCCCGCCTGGCGACCGGAATCCGGCTACGGTTTTCAGGTGCCGGTTGTCACGTGTTATCCTGCCGGCTTGCCTTTACATCGCCATCGTCGGCGTGTCAGAAGCGCGTTCCCATGAATTAAGCCGACATTTCGGAGAAGTCTTTTGAAGCCTGACGAAATCAGAAAGCTGGACGCCTATTTCAAGCGCGTCTTCCAGAACCCCAAGCTGCAGGTCAAGGCGCGTCCGCGCAAGGAAGACTCGGCCGAAGTCTATGTCGGCGACGAATTCCTCGGCATCGTCTTCAAGGACGAGGACGACGGCGACTACAATTTCTCGATGGCGATACTCGACATCGACCTGGCCTAAGCCAGCAACGGCTCTGGCCGGGGCGCGGCAACGCTGCCCGGCCGACTGCAACCCGCCGGCGAGTATCGCCTAATCCTGGCAATGCTGGGGAACCCGCCGCCAACGGGTCGAGCCTTCCCGCACCATCACCCGGCGCGCCACCGTCCCGTACGAAGGCTGGATTTCCCGGATGCGGACTTGTTGCGGCCGCACCAACACTTCGTGGGCAACCGCTTCATATTCCGCCGGCTGAACGACGCGCCGGACGCGCTCCGGCTGGATCACGACCGTTTCGGCGACGCGCGCATAGCGGGCCTTGCGCCACACCTTGCACAGCACCTTGCGGCCGTGGATGATGCGCCACTCCCAGGCATAACCGCCATCGTCGACCTTGACCGTGTGGTAGACTGTGCGTGTCACCGCAGGCACCGTCTCGTAGGTGACGCGCGCCGGCGCGATCTGGTCCACGCTTTGGTAGGTGCCGTAGGTCGGCGCGTCGTAATCGACCACCTGTCCGCCGGGGCTCACCATCACATCCTCGTAAACGGTGTTGTAGAGCGCCGGCCTGTGGATCGCCTCATAGCATTCGAGCGCGCGGCCGCCGGCTGCGGTTTCACAGGCGCTGGCAAGCATCGCGACTGCCGCCAGCGATGCGGAGCTTTTGCGGATCATGACATTCCCCCGTTGAAAAAGGACGCCTTCACAACGCAGGACTGTAGCGGAAGCTCCGGGGGCGGACAGCGATTTCAAGGCTTTTCGTTAAGCGGTGCGGTTAAGGAATTGCTACCTAAAGCGCGTCGCGCTGAGGCGACGCGCTTTAAGTCTTTGTTTTGCTGCATGTCGTTATCCCAGAACCGCTGCACACTTCTGGGCGACATGCATTAGCGAATGGATTTGGTCGCCAGGCTGGACCGGGCCCACCTCACGGGGGCAAGCCGCCCGTGCTTTGCGGGCTTGCCGCGCTTTACTTGACTTAACCAGGTGGCTAGGAGAGGCGGCCTTGCGCTAGGGTGAGCCGGCATCCTATTTAGGTCGTAACCGATCCAGAACGATTCCGCGCGATTGCTGGTATATCGAGGCGCCGGAATCCATCTCCAACAAGGGTAGTCCATGAAGAACCCCGTTGAAACCTACATGAACCTCGTTCCGATGGTGGTCGAGCAGACCAATCGCGGCGAGCGTGCCTACGACATTTTCTCGCGCCTCTTGAAGGAACGCATCATCTTCATCACCGGTCCGGTCGAGGACGGGATGGCAACGCTGGTTTGTGCACAGCTTTTGTTCCTCGAGGCGGAAAACCCCAAGAAGGAAATAAACCTCTATATCAACTCGCCGGGCGGCGTCGTCACCTCGGGCATGGCGATCTACGACACCATGCAGTTCATCAAGCCGGCGGTGTCGACGCTCTGCATCGGCCAGGCCGCCTCGATGGGTTCGCTGCTTCTGACCGCCGGCCACAAGGACATGCGTTTTGCCACGCCGAACGCCCGGATCATGGTCCATCAGCCGTCCGGCGGCTTCCAGGGCCAGGCTTCGGACATCGAACGTCATGCGCAGGACATCATCAAGCTGAAGCGCCGCTTGAACGAGGTCTATGTCAAGCATACCGGCAAGAGCTATGACGAGATCGAGAAGACGCTCGACCGCGACCATTTCATGACCGCGGACGAGGCCAAGGACTTCGGTCTGATCGACAAGGTCATTTCCAGCCGCGAAGCCGTCGAGACAGCCACGGCTTCCGCCTGACCCTCGACGGCGAATGGCAGCATAACGCGGTTTTGGCGCGTCTTGCGGCATTTCGGCCACATTTGGCTGTTCCCTCAGGCGTTGGGATTGCCTACGTTAAGGCTATGTTGATTTTCGACGGCTTAGCTTTGCGTGGGGTTGCTGCGAATCATTGCCGCGTTTTCTGATTTGTGTTTCGTAAGGAATGCGCTGTGTGAGCCGGGACACTGGCGGTGGCGGATTCCCGCGATAGATTGGTGAGACGTCACTCAAAGCCAGACCACCGGCGGGCGTCGGTGAAAGGACAGAAAAATGAGCAAGGTCAGCAACGGCGGCGGTGATTCAAAGAACACGCTTTACTGCTCGTTTTGCGGCAAGAGCCAGCACGAGGTCCGCAAGCTGATCGCCGGGCCGACGGTCTTCATCTGCGACGAGTGCGTCGAACTGTGCATGGACATCATCCGCGAGGAGAACAAGACCTCGATGGTGAAGTCGCGCGAAGGCGTGCCGACACCGCAGGAAATCCTCAAGGTCCTCGACGACTACGTCATCGGCCAGCCCTACGCCAAGCGCGTGCTGTCGGTGGCGGTCCACAACCACTACAAGCGCCTGGCGCATGCCGGCAAGAGCAACGACGTCGAGCTGGCCAAGTCGAACATCCTGCTGATCGGCCCGACCGGCTGCGGCAAGACGCTGTTGGCGCAGACGCTTGCCCGCATCATCGACGTGCCGTTCACCATGGCCGACGCCACGACGCTGACCGAGGCCGGCTACGTCGGCGAGGACGTCGAGAACATCATCCTGAAGCTGTTGCAGTCGGCCGACTACAATGTCGAGCGGGCGCAGCGCGGCATCGTCTATATTGACGAAATCGACAAGATCTCGCGCAAGTCGGACAATCCCTCGATCACCCGCGACGTGTCGGGCGAGGGCGTGCAGCAGGCTCTCTTGAAGATCATGGAAGGCACGGTGGCTTCCGTGCCGCCGCAGGGCGGCCGCAAGCATCCGCAGCAGGAATTCCTGCAGGTCGATACCGCCAACATCCTGTTCATCTGCGGCGGCGCCTTCGCGGGTCTCGACAAGATCATCTCGGACCGCGGCCGCAAGACCTCGATCGGCTTCGGCGCGACCGTTGCCTCGCCCGAGGATCGGCGCACCGGCGACCTGTTCCGCCAGGTCGAGCCGGAAGACCTGCTGAAATTCGGCCTGATCCCGGAATTCGTCGGCCGTCTGCCTGTCCTGGCGACGCTGGAAGACCTCGACGAGCCGGCGCTGATCCAGATCCTGACCGAGCCGAAGAACGCGCTGGTCAAGCAGTATCAGCGGCTGTTCGAGATGGAGAATGTCGACCTGACCTTCCACGAGAACGCCCTGTCGGCGATCGCCAAGCGCGCCATCGAGCGCAAGACCGGTGCCCGCGGCCTGCGCTCCATCATGGAAGCGATCCTGCTCGACACCATGTTCGAGCTTCCGGCGCTGGAAGGCGTGCGCGAAGTGGTGATCTCGGAAGAAGTGGTGACCGGCAGCGCCCGGCCGCTCTACATCTATTCCGAGCAGAAGGAAAAGAAGGGCAATGTCAGCGCCTGAAATGGCGTTTGACCCCATAATTTTCATGGAACGGCGCCCGCGTGGCGCCGTTTTGCTGTGAAAGGCGGGAAGGCATGCGATGGAACGGGTCGAGCGACCGTGTTAACCCTTGATCTTTGCCCCGGCTACATCCACCTAACAGCAGAAGGCCGAGGCGCCGAATTCTGTGCTGTAAAACTCCCGTCACAAACGGTGGTAGGCGGAACGACGCTCGGTCGTTAATATGAGATTCGCGGTTGGCTAAAATAAGGGGCCGCGACATGAAAGGTTGGACAATGGCCAAGATATCCAAGGCTTCCGGCGACGGCGTTTTCGCGGTCCTCCCACTGCGCGATATCGTCGTGTTCCCGCATATGATCGTTCCGCTCTTCGTGGGCCGTGAAAAGTCGATCAAGGCGCTGGAAGAGGTGATGGGTCAGGAAAAGCAGATCCTGCTCGCCACCCAGATGAATGCAGCCGACGACGATCCTGAGCCCGATGCGATTTTCGACATCGGCACGCTCGCCAATGTGCTGCAGCTCCTGAAGCTGCCCGACGGCACCGTGAAGGTTCTGGTCGAGGGCGCCTCGCGCGCCAAGATCGTCTCGTTCACCGACCGCGCCGATTTCCATGAGGCCCGCGCTACCGCGCTCGTCGAACCGGAAGAGGAAGAAGTCGAGATCGAGGCGCTTGCCCGCTCGGTCGTCACCGACTTCGAGAATTACGTCAAGCTGAACAAGAAGATCTCGCCCGAAGTGGTGGGTGCCGCTAGCCAGATCGACGACTATTCCAAGCTCGCCGATACGGTCGCCTCGCATCTCGCCATCAAGATCCCCGAGAAGCAGGAGATGCTCGCCACGCTTTCCGTCAAAGAGCGTCTGGAGAAGGCGATGGGCTTCATGGAAGCCGAGATCTCAGTGCTCCAGGTGGAAAAGCGCATCCGTTCGCGCGTCAAGCGCCAGATGGAGAAGACGCAGCGCGAGTACTACCTCAACGAGCAGATGAAGGCGATCCAGAAGGAGCTCGGCGAGGGCGAAGACGGTCGTGACGAGGCCGCCGAGATCGAGGCGCGCATCAAGAAGACCAAGCTCTCCAAGGAGGCCCGCGAGAAGGCGGAAGCCGAATTGAAGAAGCTGCGCTCGATGTCGCCGATGTCGGCTGAATCGACGGTGGTGCGCAACTATCTCGACTGGCTGCTGTCGATCCCGTGGGGCAAGAACTCCAAGGTCAAGCAGGACCTGGCTTTCGCCCAGAACGTCCTCGACACCGATCATTTCGGCCTCGACAAGGTCAAGGAGCGCATCGTCGAGTATCTGGCCGTGCAGAGCCGGCAGAAGAAGCTGAAGGGGCCGATCCTGTGCCTCGTCGGACCGCCCGGTGTCGGCAAGACCTCGCTCGGCAAGTCGATCGCCAAGGCCACCGGCCGCGAGTTCATCCGCATGGCGCTCGGCGGCGTGCGTGACGAGGCCGAGATCCGCGGTCACCGGCGGACCTATATCGGCTCGATGCCCGGCAAGGTCATCCAGTCGATGAAGAAAGCCAAGAAGTCCAACCCGCTCTTCCTGCTCGACGAGATCGACAAGATGGGCCAGGACTTCCGCGGCGATCCGTCTTCGGCCCTGCTCGAGGTGCTCGATCCCGAGCAGAACTCGACGTTCATGGATCATTACCTCGAGGTCGAATACGACCTGTCGAGCGTGATGTTCGTGACGACGGCGAACACGCTGAACATCCCTGCGCCCCTGATGGACCGCATGGAGATCATCCGTATCGCCGGCTACACCGAGGACGAGAAGATCGAGATCGCCAAGCGTCACCTGATGCCCAAGGTGATCCGCGACCATGCCCTGCAGCCGAACGAATTCTCGGTCGGCGAGGACGCGATCCGCGGCATCATCCAGACCTACACGCGGGAAGCCGGCGTGCGCAGCCTGGAGCGCGAGCTGATGAAGCTCGGGCGCAAGGCGGTGACCGAGATCCTGCGGACGAAGAAGAAGACGGTGAAGATCACGGCGGACAACCTCGCCGATTATCTCGGCGTGCCGCGCTTCCGCTTCGGCCAGGTCGAGGCCGACGATCAGGTCGGCGTGGTCACGGGTCTTGCCTGGACGGAAGTCGGCGGCGAGCTGCTGACGGTCGAAGGCGTCATGATGCCCGGCAAGGGCCGCATGACGGTGACCGGCAATTTGCGCGACGTGATGAAGGAATCGATCTCGGCGGCGGCGTCCTACGTCCGCTCGCGCGCCATCGATTTCGGCATCGAGCCGCCGCTGTTCGACAAGCGCGACATCCACGTGCACTTGCCGGAGGGCGCCACGCCGAAGGATGGCCCGTCCGCAGGCGCGGCGATGGCCACGGCCATCGTGTCGGTGCTGACGGGTATCCCGGTCCGAGCCGATGTGGCGATGACCGGCGAGATCACGCTGCGCGGCCGCATTCTGCCGATTGGCGGCCTGAAGGAGAAGCTGCTCGCGGCGTTGCGCGGCGGCATCAAGAAGGTCCTGATCCCGGAAGAGAACGTCAAGGATCTGGCGGAGATTCCGGACAATGTGAAGAACGGCATGGAGATCGTCCCGGTCTCGCGGGTCGGCGAGGTGCTCGCGCACGCGCTGACCAGGATGCCGGAGCCGATCGAGTGGGTCGAGCCGGTCAATGCGCCGGCTCCGGTCGACAGCGGCGACGATGCCGGAAAGTCGCTTGCTCATTAGTATTTGCTAACATTGCAGCGCACAAAGAGAGAGCCGGGCCTTGAGCCCGGCTTTTTCATGTGAAAAAGCCACGAAAAAATGGAGAAAAGCCCGGAATTCCGCGGTTTTTGGCTTGGGTTCCGGAGCGCTTCTTTCTAAAGTCCGTTTCCTGCCGGATGAGTCGTAAGTTCCGGTTTTCTCATGGAAGGGATTTTTATGAACAAGAACGAACTGGTGTCCGCCGTCGCCGACTCCGCAAGCATTTCGAAGGCTGATGCGCAGTCCGCCGTCGATGCGGTGTTCTCCGTGATCACTGGCGAACTGAAGAAGGGCGGCGATGTCCGGCTTGTCGGCTTCGGAAATTTCACCGTGTCAAAACGCGCTGCTTCGACCGGCCGCAACCCGCAGACCGGCGCGGAAGTGAAGATTCCGGCGCGCACCGTGCCGAAGTTTTCGGCCGGCAAGGGCCTCAAGGACGCGGTCAACTAAGACCTTTTCTTTTAAGAGCAGAAAAGCCGGGCTTGCCCGGCTTTTCTTTTTTGCGGCTGTTCGCAGCTTTAAGGCTTTGTTTTCATGCATGTCGTTATCGCAAAACCGCTGCACACTTTTGCGCGACATGCATCAGACCGTCGGCGCGTCGGCGCGCATCAGGCCTTCCTGTTTCAAATCCGCCCACAGCGCCGCAGGTGTTTTGGTGTCGAGCAGCGCCCGGTTGCTTTCGACCTCGGCCGGCCGCTGACCGCCAGGGATCACCGACATCACCGAAGGATGCTGCAGCGGGAACTGCAGCGCCGCTTCGATCAGGCGCACGTCGTGGCGCTTGCAGACGGCTTCGATACGCGCCACGCGATCCAGGATCTCCTTCGGCGCCTCGCTGTAATTGTAGAAGGCTCCGGGCTTCGGTCCGGTCGCAAGCACACCGGAATTGTAGGGGCCGCCCAGCACGATGCCGATGCCGCGCTTCTGGCAAAGCGGCAGGAAACTGGCAAGCGCGTCCTGCTCGAGCAGCGTGTAGCGGCCGGCGAGCAGGAACAGGTCGAAGTCGCCGCGTTCGGCGAGGGTTTGGGCGACCTGCCACTCGTTGATGCCGCCGCCGAAGGCCTTGATGACGCCTTGGTCGCGCAGCGAAAGCAGCCCGTAATAGCCGGATGACATGAACTCCTCGATGCGGGCGTCGGAGGCTTCCTTGCTGCCATGGGTGAAGATGTCGACGTCGTGGACGAGGAGGATGTCGATGCGGTCGACGCCCAGACGCTCCAGCGAGGCCTCGAAGGAACGCATGACGCCGTCATAGCTGTAGTCGTAGACTTCCCGGCGCGACGGCGTGTCGAAGAACTTGCCGATGCCGGTGCGCTGGTCCGGCGCGGAGACGCGCATGATGCGGCCGACCTTGCTCGACAACACATAGTCGTCGCGCTTCCTGCCGCGCAGGAAGGGGTTGAGGCGGGTTTCAGACAGGCCGAGGCCGTAGAGTGGCGCCGTATCATAGTAGCGGCAGCCGGTCGCCCATGCCGCTTGCAAGGTGGCATTGGCGTCCTCGTCGGAGATGGCGCGGTAGAGATTGCCGAGCGGCGCGGTGCCGAAGCCGAGCTCTGTGAAGGTGATGCCGCCATTGCCGATGCGGTCGAAATGCCGTGTCTTCATGTTGACGATGTCCCGGAGCGATTTGTCTGACATGACACTATCACGCTCGTGGCCCAGCAAAAGTGCCGAGGCTCGTTGGACAGCGATTTTCGCGGTGGTAGCATGAACAAAAACAAGCCTTTCGCGGCAGCGCACCGCAAATCCATCGAGGCAAGCGACACCTCGGCAGGCAAGGTGAGCCGTCATGACCAAAGCCGGATCAGGGATGTTCGCGACCGCGCTGGACGAGCTTGGCGCGGTGTTGGCGCGCACGGATGAAGATCGGATCGACGCCGCCTGCGCAATGCTTGCCGACGCCGGCAGGATCGCCGTCCATGGCTGTGGCCGCGAGGCGCTGCAGGTGAAGGGCTTCGCCATGCGGCTCTACCATCTCGGCCTGCCGGTCTCGGTCGTCGGCGACATGACCACGCCGCCGCTGGGGCAGGGCGATGTCTTCCTGGCGAGTTCAGGGCCGGGCGAGACCACCACGGTGCTGACGTTGATGCGGGTTGCCCGCGCGGCTGGCGCAAAGGTGCTGGTCTTGACCGCAGAACCGGAAGGCAGCGCCGCGAAGCTTGCCGACTTCACGCTGCTCATCCCAGCGCAGACGATGGCCAGCGACCAGGGCACGGCCCGAACCTCGGTGCTGCCGATGGGCTCGCTGTTCGAAGGCGCGCTGTTCCTCTTGTTCGAAATCATGGTGCTGAAGCTCAAGGCGCTGACCGGGGCGACGCCGGAAGCGATGCGCGCAAGGCACACCAATATGGAGTAGGGGATGCGCTACGAGCTGATGCTGCCGCACCAGATCCGCAAGGCGATCGAGGAGAACTGGCCGGTCGTTTTGCCGCTCGGCGTGCTCGAATACCATGGCGAGCACATGGCGGTCGGCATGGACACGCTGGCGGTGATCAAGACGGTGGAATTGATCGAGAAGGAGAGGGACATCGTCATTTTGCCGCCCTTCCATTACGGCGCGGCAAGCTATGCGGTGGCTCCGCCGGAAGGCAGCGGCTCGGTGCAGGTCGGCGGTCCGGCGCTTTCGCCTTTCGCGGAGGAATTGTTCTACGGCCTGCTGCGCATCGGCTTCCGCAACATCCACGCCATCATCCATCATCAGACCGAGAATTTCGCAGCCGGCATGCCAACCGACCTCGCCTTCAAGACCGCCGGCCGGCAGGCGATCTTTCACTTCCTCGAAAAGGAGCGCGGCGAGGGCTGGTGGGGCTCGAACGCCATGGCCGACTACTATGCCGGCCACGCCCAGGGCGAGAATGTCTTCAACTGGGTGCAGGTGCATCCGCTGATGCCGGCCGCGATGAACGGCAAATACCCATTCGATCATGCCGGCGTCGGCGAGACCTCGCTGATGCTGGCGCTATGCCCGGAGGCGGTGGACGAGAAGCATTTCGCCGGCAACACCGGCTGGTACACGAAAAGCGCGTCGGAAGCTTCGGCCGGTCTAGGCAAGATTGGCGTCGCGATGATTCTCGACCATTTGCGGTCGATCCTGGTGCGATAGGCGCGGTTCTTCCTTCTCCCACAAGGGGAGAAGGAAGAGGTCCAGCTACTTCACCGAGCCGGCCGTCATGCCCATGATCAGATAGCGCTCGAGCGCGATGCCGATGACGGCCAGCGGCGCGATCGCTGCCGTCGCGAGGGCTGCCATCGACCACCAGTTGATGCCTTGCGAGCCGGTCTGGCTCGCCACCATGACGGGGATGGTCTTGGCATCGGTCGAGGTCAGGAGGGCGGCGAAGAAATACTCGTTCCAGCACAGCACCATCGCCAGGATGAAAGCGGCGACCATGCCGGGCAGCGCGATCGGCATGACGATGCGGAAGAAGGCGCCCCAGATCGACAGTCCGTCGACCAAAGCGGCCTCCTCCAATTCGACGGGAATAGAGTTGAACTGGTCGCGCATGATCCAGATGACGATCGGCAGCACCATCAGCGTGTAGAGGAGCACAAGCCCGATGCGCGTGTCGAGGAGGGCCACTTCGCGGTAGAGCACCAGGAAGGGGAGCGCCAGCACCACCGGCGGCAGGATCAACTGCGACAGGAAGAAGAAGGAGATGTCCTCGTTCTTGAACCAGGCGAACTTATAGCGGTAGCGGACAAGGCCGTAAGCGGCGAGGCTGCCGATGATGATGGCGAGGCCCGATGCGCCGACAGAGGTGATGACGGAATTCATGAACCGTTTCAGGAATTCGTCGCGCACGGTCGAGGTCTGGAAGATCGAATCCGGCGACAGGCCGAGCGAGCGCCAGCCTTTCCAGTCAGGCGTGAAGTCGACGAAGGGAACGAGATGGCCTTGCGTGACGTCGACCGCCGATTTGAACGAGGTGGTGATCGTCCAGTAGATCGGGAACAGGCAGACGAAAGCCCAGAAGATAAGCGCGCCGTAGATGAAGAGGCGGCTGGCGACGAAGGCCGCCGGCGAGCGGATTTCGGAAACGGTGTAGTCGGTGGTCTGGACGCTCATGACGGCCGCTCAGTTGACGTTGCGCACGAAGCGACTGGCGAATTTCAGGAGCCAGGTCACGAAGACGATGATGATGACGAGATAGGCCATGGCCAGCATGGTGCCGTAGCCGACATTCGAGCGGTCGCGATATTCGCGATAGATGAAGCTCGACACGGAATCGGTGGCACCGCCAGGGCCGCCGGAGGTCAGGGTGATGATGATGTCGGCAAGCTTCAGCTTGAAGATGATGCGCAGGATCACCGCCGTCACCGACACAGGCAGCATCAACGGAAAGGTGACCTGCCAGAAGGTCTGCCATGCGGTCGCGCCGTCGACGCGGGCGGCTTCCAGCACCTCGCGCGACATCGCCTGCAGGCCGGCAAGCAGCATGATCATCATGAACGGGATGAAGGTCCAGGCGTCGAGCATCATGATCGAGATGCGGGCGGTGATCGGATCGGAGAAGAAGGCGGGATTGTCCCAGCCGAGATGACGCGCCAGGGTTGCCGCCGGTCCGAACCGGTACTCCATCAGCGACTTGCCGACCATCCAGGACACCGCGACCGGCGACAGCATCAGCGGCAAAAGGAAGACGACGCGGAAGAATTTGCGCGCGCGGATCTGCGCGTTGAGCAGCAGCGCCAGGCCGAAGGCGATGACATATTCGACCAGCACCGCAAGCACATAGAGCACCATGTTGAACAGCGCGTTGCGGTAATAAGGGTCGGCCAGCATCTGCCAGAAATTGTCGAGGCCGTTGAAACGGCGTCCTGAGAACGAGCTGAGGTTCCAGTCGGTCAGCGCGATGTAGAAACCGAACAGTGTCGGGAAGATCACCATGGCGATGGTGAAGAGCAGCGCCGGCAAAAGGAATAGCGCGCGCTGCCCGTCCTCGCCGCGCGTCAGCACCTGCCAGGCGCCGAGCGCCGCGCCCCACAAGATGTAAGCGTAGATCACCGGGCGCCAGGTGTCGAAACCGACCGTGGACATTTCGGTCTTGTAGAGGATTTGCACGACGATGATCGCCAGCAAGCCAAGCGTCGCGAGGGCCAGCAGGCCCCAGCCGAGGCGCCTGCGGCCTGCCGGGATCAGGTCTGCCGGATGTGCCGGCCACGCATTCGCGGTCGAAGTCTGCTCAGCCACGCCTCTCGCCTTCTAGAGCGCTTCACCGTTTCACGGAAACGGCGAACTGCTCTATCTCTTTGTTTTTACGCAATTCCGGACGGAAAACCGCTCACACTTTTTCCTGAAATTGCTCTAACGCTTCAAACCGGCCGAGCCGGTAACGATGCGGCCCGGTGACGATGTGCCACCGGGCCGCGACGTCTCATAGGCCAGCCTACATGCCGAGCGAGGCTTTGTAGAGCTTGACCTGGTTTTCGCGTCCGATCTGGTCGGTCAGCTTTTCCCAGGCCGCGGCGATGGCGTCGGCGCCTTCCTGCGCCTTCATCTTGCCGGCGAAGGTGTTGGCAAGGATGTCCTCGGCGGCGGAGTAGTACTGGAAGATGCCGGGGATGCGCGGCTCGATCGCCGCGTTCGGGTGGTTGTAGCTATCGCCTTCCGACTTGAGGTAGGAGGTGATGAAGGCCTCGTCATAGCCGGCGGCCACCCATTCCGGAATGTTGAAATGGGAGTTGCGGTAGGGCTGGAAGCCCGACGGATACATCGCCGTCCAGATCGACAGGTCCTTGCCGCCGAGATGGGCGGCGGCCGACCATGCGGCCTTCTTCTTCTTTTCGTCCTTGTCAACGCGGGCCATGACATAGACGCCCCAGCCGAGATAGGCGCAGTTCGGCGCATAGTTCGGCCCGCTGGCGAGCTTGTCCCACTGGCCGGTCTTGGAGTTATAGACGTCGTCGGAGCCCGGCAGGATCGAGAAGCCGGTGACGTCGCCGATGACCGAGGAGTCATTGGTCTTCACGTTCGAGCCGACGTCGCCCCACCAGGGGATCATCGAGCCGGTGCCGGCCAGGAACTGCTGGAAGGCAGTGGTGTTCGGATCGGCATTGATCTGGTCGGCGGGCTCGGACGGCAGGGCGTCGATGACGTCCTGGATGGCGCGCACCCAGGCCGGATTGTTGATGCGCGGCTTCATGGTGTCGGCATCGAACAGCCAGGCCTTGTCGTCGGGATGCTTGGCGTAGGCCGTGGCGCGGCTGCCGAGGAAGTAGAAGCCGAAACCGCCCCAGGGCTTGGGCGCGTCGAGATAGCCATAGACGTCCTGGCCCTTGAACTGCTTGCCCTTGAGGAACTTGGTGACGGCCTGCACTTCCTGCCAGGTCTTCGGCACGCCCCATTCGGTCGTGGCGCCGCTTTCCTTCCAGGCCTTGGCGAGATCGGCATCGGCGAAGACGTCGGTGCGGTAGTTGAAATTGTGCGTGTCGCCGTCGATCGTCACGCGATACTGCTTGCCGTCCCAGGTGCCGACCGGCGGCTTCAGGTAGTTGACGAGGTCGTCGAAGTCGATCTGCTTCTTGACCCAGTCGGGCATCTCGGAGGTGAGGCCCTTGCCGCAGACATCGCCTTCGAAGGGCGCGCCCATCTCGATGATGTCGAAGTCGACGGTGCCGGTGGCGATCGACTGCTGCAGGCGGGCGTTGTAGTCGGCCTGGGCGAGGTCGATCCAACTGATCTTGGCGCCCGTATAGGCCTCCCACGGCTTAAGGAAGCCACGGAACAGCACGTTGTGCAGGTTCTGGTTATTGAGGCCCATGAAGGTGAGCTCGACACCGGCGAACTCGCCTTCCTTGACATTGGCCTTGGTCGCTTCGAGGCAGAGCTCGCCGACCTTCTGGAAGTCGGCATCGGTCGGCTGGCCTTTGCCGACGCCCGGAATCTGCAGGATCTTCTTGCGCAGGTCGTCATCGGCAGCGGCCGGCTTCGTCAGCGCGCCGAGCCCGGCGCCGGAGGCGGCGGCGATCGCGGCCATCGAGGCAGCGCCCTTCAGCAGATCGCGACGGTTCGCTCCGGCGCGCATCAGTTTTTCATACAGATCGACTCTCATCTACAGGTTCCTCCCAGAACAACAGCGCTTGAATTGAAGTGCCAATCTCTCGGACGTCGAAACGTCTCCCGGTTCTCCTCGATCATACGGGGACGTGGGACCCCACCCTGCGTCGCCGGAGCTCCGATTTCAGGGTAACAGACCTGCTCTCGGATTGGCACTCGCCACTATTCGCGTAATCGATTACCTTGTCAACAAGATTGGCTTTTTATCTATAAGATACCGACTTGCCGTTGCCGCTGGCAATGGCTAGCTTCACCGCAAAAGATAAAAGGGGAGACGATGGCTCAAGTCGCGATCAGCAGTGTGGCCAAGGCGTTCGGAACCGTCAAGGTCCTGCATGAGGTCAGCGTCGATATCGCCGACGGACAGTTCGTCGTGCTGGTCGGTCCGTCAGGATGCGGCAAGTCGACGCTTTTGAGGATGGTGGCCGGGCTGGAGACCGTTTCCGGCGGCACGATCTCGATCGGCGACCGGGTCGTCAACAACCTGCCGCCAGCGAAGCGCGACATCGCCATGGTGTTCCAGAACTACGCGCTCTATCCGCACAAGACGGTGGAGCAGAACATGGCCTTCGCGCTGAAGCTGCGCGGCACCGATCCGGCCGTCGTCGCCGAACGGGTGAAGCGCGCCGCCGACATCCTCGACCTTGCTCCGTACCTCAAGCGCTACCCGCGCCAGCTTTCCGGCGGCCAGCGCCAGCGCGTCGCGATGGGCCGCGCCATCGTGCGCAATCCGCAGGTGTTCCTGTTCGACGAGCCGCTTTCCAACCTCGACGCCAAGCTGCGCGTGCAGATGCGCACCGAAATCAAGGAGCTGCACCAGCGGCTGAAGACGACCACCATCTACGTCACCCATGACCAGATCGAGGCCATGACCATGGCCGACAAGATCGTCGTGATGCGCGACGGCCGCATCGAGCAGGTTGGTGCGCCGCTCGAACTGTTCGACCGGCCGGCAAATCTTTTCGTTGCTGGTTTCATCGGCTCGCCCTCGATGAACCTGCTGAAGGGCACCGTGAAAAAGGCTGAGAAGCCGGTCGTCGAGATCGCCGGCACGGCGTTCCCGATGCCGTCGGGAGTTGCCGCCGAGGATGGCCAGGCCGTCGTCTACGGCGTGCGGCCGGAGCATCTGGAGATCCATCCGGACGGTGTCGCATCCACCGTCTCGGTGGTTGAGCCGACAGGCTCCGAGACCTTGGCCTTCGTGCGCTTCGGCGAGGGCGAGATGGTGGCGCTGTTTCGCGAGCGCCACGACTTCAAGCCTGGCGACACGCTCAAGCTCAAGCCGCGTCTCGACCAGGTCCACCTCTTCGACGCCGAGACCGGCAAGCGTCTTTAGAGTTTTACGCAATTCCGGACGGAAAACCGCTCACACTTTTCCTGGAATTGCTCCAGACCGCACACAACCCTTCAAGAGGAAACCATGCTCAAAGGGATCAATCCGCTGCTCAATGCCGATGTGCTCCAGGCGCTGCGGGCGATGGGCCATGGCGACGACCTGATCATCGCCGACACCAATTTTCCGTCCGATTCGGTGGCGCGGCAAACCGTGCTCGGCAAGCTGTTGCGCATCGATGCGACGGCGGCCGAAGTGGTGAAGGCGGTGCTGTCGGTCTTGCCGCTGGATACTTTCGTCAACGATGCGGCCGCGCGCATGGAGATCGTCGGCAAGCCGAACGAGATCCCGCCGGTGCAGAAGGAGGTCCAGAAGGAGATCGACGCGGCCGAGGGCAAGCCCTGGCCGATGATCTCGATCGAGCGTTACGCCTTCTACGAGCGCTCCAAGAAAGCCTATTGCGTGATCCAGACCGGCGAACGCCGCTTCTATGGCTGCTTTGCTTTCCGCAAGGGCGTCGTGCCGCCGGATGCGGAGTAAGGACATGGCCACCGGCAAGCCTGTCGTCATGAAGCCTGTTGTGATCCTGGGTGTGTTCGTCGCCGACACCGCCTATCGCGCCGACCGCCAGCCGCGCCTGGGCGAGACGATCCTCGGCAATTCCTTCAAGCTCGGCCCGGGCGGCAAGGGCTCGAACCAGGCCGTGGCCGCCGGCAAGCTCGGCGCCGACATCACCTTCCTGACCAGGCTCGGCGTCGATGCCTTCGCCGACATGGCCAAGCAGACGTGGAAGGACGCAGGCGTGAAAAGCGCCGTCATCGACACGCCGGACAGCTATACGGGCGCTGCCTACATCTTCGTCGAGGAAGGCAGCGGCAACAACGCCATCATCGTCAGCCCGGGCGCCGCAATGCTGATCTCGCCCGCCGACATCGAAGCGCATGCCGAGCTCATCCGGTCCGCCGGCGTCTTCGTCACCCAACTCGAACAGCCGATCGACGCTGCATTGAAGGCGCTGGAGATCGCGCGGGGGGCAGGGGTGACGACCATCCTCAACCCGGCGCCGGCCGCCAGCCTGCCCGACCGCATCTACGCGCTCTGCGACTATGTCACGCCCAACGAGACCGAAGCCGAAGGGCTGACCGGCATCAAGGTTTCGTCGATCGACGACGCCCGTCGCGCCGCCGACGCTCTGCTGGCCAAGGGTGTCGGCGCCGTCATCGTGACGCTCGGCGAGAAGGGCGCGTTGCTGCACACCAACGACCGATCCGAGCATGTGGGCGCGGTCAATGCCGGCCCGGTGGTCGAGACCACGGGGGCGGGTGACGCGTTCAATGGCGGCCTGGCCGCGGCCCTGGCAAAAGGCGTCGAGCCGCTGGAGGCCATGCGCTTTGCCTGCGCGGTCGCCGGCATCTCGGTGACCCGCCCGGGCACCGCGCCGTCCATGCCGGCATTGCGGGAGGTCGAAGCGCTGCTCGCCAGGGCCTGAGACCTCCCGCCGTCCATTTTTCGCGGCTTTGTTAGAGGCCGCTTATTCCGGAACGCTCCTGAGGCGAGCGCGTTCATCGTCCTGTCGGCGGCGCCGATTTGGAACGGTAGGATGAAAAAGCCTTACGAAAAGCCCACGCTGGTGAAGCGTCAGAAGCTCATCGAACGGACGGCCCAGATCATCGCGTCCGGGGTTGTCCTGGGCGAATGATTTCCAAGGATAGATAGCGCTACAGAATCCTGCTGGTCAGCTCCAGCATCGTCGTTGCGCCTTGCTCGCTGCCGGGCATATGCACGACGCGCAGCACACGCAGGTCCCTGCTCGATCCTTCGATCGGCACCGACACGCTTTCGCCGACCCGCGGTAATTCCTGGAAGGCGAGCTCGTCGACATCCCTCTCGTTGTCGATGGAAATCCGACATCTCACAGCCATCTTATCTCTCCCGTTTTTCGCCCGTGGGCTGAACGGGACAAGATTGGAATGGTTCCGAGAAAGACCTCAGCTGGCGAACCTGCCGCGATATTCGCGCGGCGAAGGCCCTTCAGCGCCTTGAATTGACATCCGAAATTGGCCAGCGATCGATAGCCGACCAGCTCGGCGATGTGGGCGATCGGCTTGCTCCGCGAGGAGGGCGCAGGCCTCGCCGATGCGCTGCCGTGTCAGCATGCCGATGCGGCAAAGCTGATGCCACGCGGCGAAAGGCTGCTGGAGCTGGTCAGCTGGAACGGGTGAGCCCGGAAGGACGCAACGGTAGCTGCTTCCAACGGTTTTGCATCTACTTGTCCGGCGGACTGGTGGGCGATGACGGGCTCGAACCGCCGACATCTTCGGTGTAAACGAAGCGCTCTACCAACTGAGCTAATCGCCCGCTTGAGCGCGGACCTTTAAGCAGTTAGGGCCGTAATCGCAAGGCCAAATAAGCAGACGGCGCGCCCACCCGTGGGGCAGATTTCCCCAGCTCCAGCGCCGCAGTCAAAAAACCTTCTCCTGATTGCTGTAATGCTTGAATGCCGTGCTTGACACCCGCAAACGAACCCCTTATCCAGCGCCCAACGAACACGCCTGACACGTGCTCGTCAGTGCGCGGGTGTAGCTCAGTCGGTTAGAGTGCCGGCCTGTCACGCCGGAGGTCGCGGGTTCGAGCCCCGTCACTCGCGCCATTATTTCCTTGGCAGGATCAATTAGAAATTCGGAACACGCCTAGCACGTGTTCCGGCTTTAGTGCGCGGCAGCGGCCCTTGCCGGGCCGCCACCTTGGCGGGTTCAGGTCGCTATTGCCTCACATAACAGCGCTTGTGAGCGCCCGGAGCGGGATCATCGCCGAAAGCGTTGTTGCCGCAGCGGACGCCATTCCTGAAAACATTCTGCGTGTATTGGCCACGGGCGCCGTATCTGACCATCGCGCGGCCGCGGAAATCGCAGAACTCACCCTCCCTGGCGCAGGCTACCCATTCGCCGCGATCCGGGCGTGAGCCGTAATCATTGTCACCGTAATTGTTGTCATCGCCATAACCGCCGCCACGCGCCACGAAATAGCAGGCCTTCTCGCGGCCGGGAGCGGGGTCGCCAAAAAGGCGATTCGAGCAGGGCACGGACTGACGATCGAAAAACCGCGAGGTTGTTCGGCCCCGTGCGCCGTAAACCACCTCCGTGGGATAGGGCAAGCGGCATATGCCGCCTTCATTGGCGCATCGCCGCAACTGCTGCGCCGAGGCGGTGGCGGGGAAAAGGGCGGACGCCGCGGCGACCAGGCCGGCCAGACACATGAAGGCCAGCATCGTTCGGATCGAGACGTGAAAAGTTTTTAACACGAATTGTCTCCCGGTTTGGTTGTACGCCGGTATCCTACCGCAGACCGATTAAATGCGCGATGAATGCCTGATCGCGTCGGGAAGCGATCGTTAACTCAGCGTGCGAGCATGGAGCGCGGGCAATGGCGACGCTGGCGCTGGCCGCCGGAGAGCTGGCCGAGGCCAGGCGGCAGGCGCACATCAGCGTGCCACGACCTTGCCGGCTAGGAGCGAGGGGCAATCATCGGGACAGGCCCTGCCTATGCGTTGGCCTGGCTGATTGCCGGCCGCCAAAAGCATCGCGATGGTGGGCGGCAGGGGAAGCTGCGGCTCGCCCCCCGACCAGATCGATCCCGGTGAGGAGAAAAGATGATTGAACTGCCCTTCGCCCGCGAAGAGTACCAGCGGCGGCTCGCAAAAATCCGCGCCGAGATGGCAAAGCGCGGCATCGAGCTCCTGATCGTCAACGACGTCGCCAACCAGCATTACATCACCGGCTATGACGGCTGGTCGTTCTACACGCCGCAGGTGGTGCTTGTTCCGATCGAGAACGCCGAGCCTGTCTGGATAGGCCGCGCCATGGATGCCGCGGGCGGGTTGCTGACGGCCTGGATGAAGCCGGAAAACGTGGTCGGATTTCCGGAGGACCATGTCCAGCGCGCCGATCGGCATCCCATGGACTGGATCGCGGCGTGGATCGTCGCCAGGGGCTGGGGCAGCCGTCCCATCGGCATCGAGCTCGAAGCCTATTATTTTTCGCCAAAGGCGCATGCGCGGCTCGTCGCCGGATTGCCCAATGCGAAATGGCACGACGCCGATCTCCTCGTGAACTGGATCCGCGCGGTGAAATCGGCGCCGGAAATCGCCTATCTGCGCAAGGCCTCGAGGCTGGCCCAGGCAGCCGTCGCGCGCGCGTTCGACGTTATCGCCCCGGGCGTGCGCGAATGCGATGCGATCGCGGCCATCCAGGCGGCGCAAATCGCCGGCAGCCCCGATTTTGCCGGCGACATCACGGCGCTGCCGCCGACGATCCTCGGCGGCGAAAACGCTTCCGCACCGCACATCATGTGGAGCGACAGGCGGTTCGGAAAGGACGAAACGATTGCGCTCGAGCTTGCCGGCGTCTGCCGCCGCTATGCCGCCGGGCTCGCCAGGACGATGCAGCTCGGCAAGACGCCGACCCGCGTCGCGGACACCGCGAAGGCGGTGATCGAAGGCATGGATGCGGTGCTCGACACTGTACGGCCGGAAACCACCGCCGAAGCGGTCGAAGCCGCCTGGCGCAAGGTCATCCAGCGTCACGGGCTGAAGAAGGAATCGCGCATCGGCTACTCCATCGGCGTTGCCTACCCGCCGGACTGGGGCGAGCATACGATCAGCCTGCGGCCCGGCGACAAGACGGTGCTTCAACCCGGTAATGTCGTCCACTCCATCCTGGGCATGTGGATGGACGGCTGGGGCATCGAGATCAGCGAGACCATTCTGGTGACCGATACCGGCAACGAGACGCTGACGAAGTTCCCGCGGGATATCCATGTCAAGGCCTGACCGGCCGGCCGGCGCGAGCGATCCCGCGGCCGACATCGATGCCGGAATTCTCGATCGGATGATCGAGATCCGCCGCCATCTGCACCGCCATCCGGAGCTTTCAAACCGCGAGGCGGGCACGCAACGCTATCTGCGCGAGATGCTCGCGAGCGAAGGCATCGCCGAGATTCGCGACGTTGCCGGCTACGGGCTTGCCGTCGATATCGTCGGCACCGGCCGGCCGTCCAACCGCAAGCTCGCCATTCGCGCCGACATAGACGCCTTGCCGATCGAAGAGGAATCCGGCGTCGATTATGCGTCGGAAAATCCGGGTGTGATGCATGCCTGCGGCCACGACGCCCATGCCGCGATGGGCTTTGCGGTGGCCGCGCATCTGCATCGCTCACGCGAAAGTTTCGGCGGGACGGTTCGGCTCATCTTCCAGCCGGCCGAGGAAGATGAGCCGTCAGGCGGCAAGCGGGTGGTGGAGGAGGGACTTCTCGACGACGTCGATGCGGCGATCTGCGTCCACGTCGATCCGTACACGCTTTCCGGCAAGGTCGCCGTTGGCTCCGGGCCGTACACTCTGGCATGCGATACGTTCGATGTGCTGGTCACCGGCTCGGCGGCGCATGCGGCAAAACCCCATGAAGGTGTCGACGCGCTGACTGTCGCCTGCTCCATGGTGAGCGAGCTGCAGAAGATCGTTTCGCGCGAGACCGATCCTTACGATCCGCTGGTCATTTCGGTGACGGCCATCAATGGCGGCAACGCCTACAATGTCACCGCCGGCAAGGTCGCCTTGAAAGGCACCATCCGCAGCGGCAATGACGCCACCCGCGAGCGTGCCTGGCGCCGGGTTCGCGAGGTGCTGGAGGGCGTAGCGGTCAGCCACGGCGCCAAAGTGAAGGTCGACATCCATCGCGGCGAACCCGGTGTAGTCAACGATACAGAGATGGCCGAACTGATCCTTGCCAGCGCCAAGGCCAGCATCGGCGCGGACAATGCCCTGAACATGCCTGGGTGGAGCATTGCCGACGACTTCGGCTACTACAGCGAGAAACGTCCGTCGGTCTATTTCCGGCTCGGCATCCGCAATGAAGTGGCCGGATCGGTCTATCCGCTGCATCACGCCAGGTTTCGCGTCGACGAGGCTGCGTTGAAGAACGGCGTCCTTACGTTGGTTTCCGCGGCAACGATGTATCTCGCCGGCCAGGAGAATCCTGGCGGCTAGCGAGGACCGCCAATCTGTTAGAGGTACTGCGCGACCTTCTTGCCGACAGCCAGGAAGCGCAGCGGGTCGACCGCCTCGCCATCGTGGCGCACTTCGTAGTGCAGGTGCGGGCCTGTCGAGCGGCCGCTGCTGCCGGTCTTGCCAATGGTTTCGCCGGCGGCAAGCTTCTGGCCGACGGCGACATCGATCTCGCTCAAATGCCCGTAGCGTGTCGCGAAGCCGTTGCCGTGGTCGACCTCGACCATGCGGCCGTAGCCGCCGGCCCAGCCGGCCCTGGTGACGGTGCCGGCGGCCGTGACCTTGGCCGGCATGCCGATCGGCGCCCTGAAATCCATTCCCGTATGCAAGGCGGCGCTGCCGAGGATCGGGTCGGTGCGCACACCGAACGGGCTGGTCACCGTATGGCCCGGAGCGGGGTTGGCGAGCGGCAACTTGCGCGCCTCCTTCTTGACCCCGTCGAGCGCATCGAGTGCCTCGTCCAGTTCCTTGACCTTGCTGTCGAAAACCATCGACGGATCAATCGGAACCAGTGGGCCGCCGACGTCGCTCTTGTCCAACTCGCTGTCGACCGGCAGGCCCGCCGCTTCCAGCGCCTGGGCGATGGCGTCGGCATTCTTGTAGGCGTTGTCGGCAAGCGTGGTGATGCGCGAAAGCTGCTGGTTCTCGATGGCCTTCAGCGACGTGTTGATCGAGACGAACAGCTTGTCAGCGCGATCGGCGGCCGTTTCGCCGTCAAGCGGGTCGGACCTTGTCGACCAGAGCGAGAAGGGCCTTGTATCGCCGGCGCTCAAGGATGCGACGGAATAGGTCGGCGCCTGCGAAAGGCTGCCGGTGACCTCTACGTGCTCGTCGGGATTGGGCGCCGCGGCAGCTGCCGCCGGTGCGTCGCCGACCTCGTTCTCCGCGCGATCGAGGATCGGCCCAAGTCGTCCGTGCCGCTCGCTGAGCTGGGTCTGCCTGGCCAGCAGCTCGCTGACCTTGGTCTCCATCAGTTGCTGATCGAGAAGCTGGCGGCTGGTGATGCGGTCGACCTGGGCGCGAAGGGCCGAGATGCGGTCCTCATAGGCCTGCTGCATGCGCGCCTGTCTTGCCGTCGTGGCGCCGATCAGGTCGTCGCGCAGCACCAGATAGGAAGTCGCGAGCAAATAGCCGATGGCGATCGCCGCCAGGGCCGAGCCAATGAAGGCGGCGAGCCAGGGGCGGATGGTGAAATGCCTTATCTCGTTGCCCCGGGCGATGATGACCGTGTGCGGTTCCTTACGCCTGCCGAAGACAGCTGACTGACCGGTTGGTTTCACGGGACCAAGCTTTCGTTACGGGACCACGACAAGCCTGATTACACATTATTAGGGTTAACAAAGTTTTGCCGGCCGCAGCGTCGAAAGCAACCATTTCGCGCATCGCGGGTGAGAGGTTGCAATGGGCGGGGAACGGCCGACGACGCCGCGAAAGCCGTGCGCGCCTGCTTTTAGAGCGTGCGCACGGCCTGAAGCACCTCTTCGGCGTGGCCTTTGACGCGAACCTTGCGCCAGACGCGGGCGATCCGCCCATCCTTGCCGATCAGGAAGGTGGCGCGCTCGACACCCATATATTTGCGCCCGTACATCGTCTTCTCGACCCACAACTGATAGGCCTCGATCACTTTGCGCTCCTCGTCGGCGATGAGATCGACGGTGAGATCGTACTTCGCCTTGAATTTGTCGTGTTTCTTCACGCTATCGGGCGACAGCCCGATCACCAGGGCACCAGCCTTCTCGAACTCCGGCTTCAACTGCGAGAAGCTGATGGCCTCGGCGGTGCAACCTGTGGTGTCGTCCTGCGGATAGAAGTAGAGTACAACCGGCTTACCCCGGAGCGCGGCGAGGCTGAAAGAGCCGCCGCCGTCACGCGGAAGATCGAATTGGGGTGCTGCGTCGCCCACGTCGAGATCAGCCATATCGATGCCCTTGTTTGCGGTTACGCGCGGGAAATCATCGATATAACGTGAAGCGGGGATTCGTCCACGACGAGTTCGTCACAACGGAATATTGCTTGGATCAGGAAGAACCGCAGCACGAGAAGATCAGGTTCAGGCGTGACGAGATCACCGACCTGGCGAGGCTTCCGTCCGCGTGCAGCGTGCCGCCGCTCGGCCGGGCAGGGGTGCGGCGGCGTTTCCGCATATTCGGTCGCGTGTTTGCCGGGCTTTGCGCGCTCGTGCTTCTGGCGGCGGCGGGCGTCTATGTGCTCGGCGCCTCCGGTATCGGCACGGAGCGCCTCCGGACCGAGGCGGAGACCGCCATCGAGAAGCTGGCCGGCGTCGATGTCCACGTCGCCGTCGGCGCGGCGCGACTGACGCTCGACGGGTCGAGCTTCGTCGCCCTGCAGGTGAACGATGTCAGCCTGAAGACGGCCGACGGCAAGCCGATGGCCGATATCGGGCGCGTGCGTTTCGGCATGCGCCTGCTGCCGCTGCTTTCCGGCGATGTCCGGCTGACCAGCGCCAGATTTTCCGACGCCCACATCGTGGTGGCCGCCATGCCCTCCGGCGGCGGCGACTGGACGGCGGCGTTGCGCAATAAGGAGGGCCTTGTCGACCCGGAGAAAGTGTCGGTGGCGGTGTTTTCAGGCATCAATGATGCGCTGGATGCCGTGCGCGAGGACTCGATGCGCCAGATCGATCTGCGCAATGTCGAGTTCGAACTGCCGGACACCGGGCCGGTCAAGCGCGTGACCGTCGCCTCGGCGACCGTCGCCCAGACCGGTACGGGAAGCATGCAGGCCTCCTACGATGCCGATGTCGATGGCCGGCACGCGACCTTGACCGCCTCGGCGACGCGTGATGCGACGGCAAGGCGCATTTCGTCGCTGAACGCCAACCTCGAGATAGAAGGCGCCCCCGGCGAGGGCAGTTCGACCGGAACCGCCCCGGCGGCCGATGGCGCCAGACTGGGTTCGATCGCGTTGAAGCTTTCCGGCTCGGAAGCGTCGGGCGACAGCCCGTCGCGCCTGGCGGCTTCGCTCTCGCTCAACGGTTCGGTGCTCGACCTGGACGAACGCGGACTGCTGCCGACCGATGTCGATGCCGATGCCACGCTGGTGGCCGGGTCGAACAAGATCTCCGTCGACCGGCTGCGGGTCAGGAGCGGGCGCTCCAGCTTCGACCTTGCCGGATCGATCGGGCCGAAGCCGGCGGTGGCGGGGGAGGAGCCCGCCTACCGCTATGACCTCACCAGCGACGGCTCGACGCTGGCGCCTTCGGAATCGCCGGAACCGGCGCTTCAGTTCCTGGCCCGTATCGCCGGGGTCTACCAGCCGAAGAGCCGCAAGCTCGTCGCCGAGCAGATCGGCGTGCGCTCCGGCGGACCGGGCGAGGTGCTGGGCGCGGCCACGGTCGCCTTCATCGACAACGGCCCGCCAGGCGTATCGCTGTCGCTCAACGTGCACGACATGCCGGTCTCGCATGTCAAGCAATTGTGGCCGTGGTTCTCGGCCCGCAACGCGCGGCTTTGGGTGTTGGGGAATCTGTTCGGCGGCACGGTTACCGACGCCAATCTGCAGTTCCAGGTCGTGCCGGGGCGCCTGGGCAACGGCGTGCCGCTTACCGGCGACGAAGTGTTCGGCCGATTCCAGATCGAGGGATCGCGCTTCGATACCGCCGGGCGCATCCCGCCGGTCCGCGACGCCGTCGGCGCGGTTGCGTTCCACGGCAACGATGTCGACATCACGCTCTCCTCGGGCAGCGTCTATATGCCGAGCGGCCGCACCGTGGCGGCAAGCGGCGGCACGTTGACGATCAAGAACGCGAACCTGCCGATTGTGGTCGGCAAGCTCGACATCGACGTCGCGGGTGAGGCGCCGGCGATCGCCGAGCTCGCCTCCTACGAGCCGATCAATGCCATGCGCCATGTCGGACTGGCGCCGGAGGACCTGTCCGGCACCCTCACCGGCCACGTCAGGGCGGACATTCCCCTGACAAGGGGCATGGACACCTCGACGCTCGATTGGCTGGTTTCGCTCGACTATCAAAACCTGTCGCTGGCGAAGCCGTTCGAGGACCAGACGGTGACCGAGGCCGATGGCTCGATCACCGTCGGGCCAAAGCAGGCGGTGATTTCCGCCGAGGCCAGGCTCAACGGCATTCCGGCCGAGCTCGATCTGATCGAGCCGCTTGCCGACGACGGGCCGGCGCGAAGACGCAAGGTTACACTGGTCCTCGACGACAAGACGCGCAACGCCAGCATGCCCGGCCTGTCGGACCTGCTTTCGGGAACCATCAAGGTGGCGATCGACAAGAGCGGCGAGGGCGCCCAGCAGGTTTCGGCGGACCTGACCAATGCCAGGCTCGACATTCCCTGGGCAGGCTGGAGCAAGGGCGCCGGCATTCCCGCCAAGGTCGCTTTCGACATGGCGAAGTCCGGCAGCACCACCACATTGACGGATTTCGCTCTCGACGGAAAAAGCTTCTCGATCGGTGGCAACGTGACGCTGGTCAACGGCTCGCTGTCCGCGGCTCGGTTCAGCAAAGTCGCGTTGAACAGAGGCGACGACGTTGCCGTTTCGGTCAAGCGCTCCGGCAAGAGCTACGCTGTCGATGTCAGCGGCGCCTCGCTCGACGCCCGCTCGCTGATCAAGCAGTTCACCTCGGATGTCGATACCGCCACGAAGGGCGCCGGCAGCGATGCGATCTCGGTGAGCGCCGACGTGGCATCGCTGACCGGTTTCCATGACGAGGTGCTTTCCAACCTCAAGCTCGAATACAGCGCCGCCGGATCGCGCGTGAATGGGCTAAACGTCACCGCCGCGGCAAGCTCGGGCGCCGCGATCGCGATCAACAACACCACCAGCGAAGGCGGCCGCGTGCTCAGCGTCAAGTCTGCCGATGCCGGCGCGATCCTGCGTTTCCTCAATGTCTACGAGCACATGGAAGGCGGCGCGATCACGCTGTCGCTCTCCGGCGCCGGCGACGGGCCGATGAAGGGTCAAGTGGATGCCCGCAATTTTTATGTCGTCAACGAGCCCAAGCTGGCCTCGATCGTGTCGACAACGCCAGCCGGCGACACACGCAGCCTGAACCAGGCCGTCAAAGGCAAGATCGATACGTCCAGGGTGCAGTTCGAGCGCGGCTACGCCGAGATCGACAAGGGTTCCGGCTATCTAAAACTGGCGAACGGCCTGCTGCGCGGCCCGCGCATCGGCACGACCTTCCAGGGCACGCTCTACGATTCGAACAACAATATGGACATGACCGGGACCTTCATGCCGGTCTATGGGCTCAACCGCATCTTCGGCGAACTGCCGCTGTTCGGGCCATTGCTCGGCAACGGGCGCGACCGCGGCCTGATCGGCGTCACCTACCGGTTGCGCGGCAACGCCAACAAGCCGACGCTCAACATCAATCCGCTATCGGTGGTGGCGCCGGGCATATTCCGCTCGATCTTTGAGTACAGGTAAGCAGTCTCATTCGGGCCTAACTAGGACCACCTTCTTTCCAAGCTGGACTTTGAAGGCGTCGATAGTCTTGTCCATGTCTCGGTAGAAGAAGAGTTTGTCCGGATCGGAAACGCGTTCGTTATTGATGCGAACCCCACCTTCATTCATTTTCCGCCGCACTTCCGACTTCGAGCTAAAGAGGCCAGAAGCAAAGGCTATGACCTTGGCTGACCGAGCCCATTGGAAACCCTCTTTTGCCATAACTACCGTTGGCAGAGATGCCGAAAGCGCGCCTTCCTCGAAAGTCTTGCGCGCCGTCTCGCTTGCGGTCTCGGCCGCGTCGCGGCCGTGCAACATGGCGGTGATCTCGGTGGCGAGGATCTTCTTCGCCTCGTTGATCTCCGAGCCGCCGAGTTTTTCAAGGCGCGCCACCTCGTCCAGAGGCAGCGTCGTGTAGAGTTTCAGGAAGCGCCCGACATCGGCGTCCTCGGTGTTGCGCCAGTACTGCCAGAACTCGTAGGGCGAGAGCATGTCGCCGTCGAGCCAGATCGCGCCGGAAGCCGACTTGCCCATCTTGGCGCCGGACGAGGTGGTGAGCAGCGGGGTGGTCATGGCGAAGAGCTGCACACCCTCCATCCGGTGGCCGAGGTCGATGCCGTTGACGATGTTGCCCCACTGGTCCGAGCCGCCCATCTGCAGCCGGCAGCCGACGCGCTTGTATAGCTCGACGAAGTCATAGGCCTGCAGGATCATGTAGTTGAATTCGAGGAAGGACAGCGACTGCTCGCGGTCGAGCCTGAGTTTCACGCTATCGAAGGCGAGCATGCGGTTGACGGAGAAATGCCGGCCGACATCGCGCAGGAAGTTGACGTAGTTGATCTGCATCAGCCAGTCGGCGTTGTTGACCATGACCGCGTCGCCCGGGCCGCTGCCGAACTTCAGGTAAGGCGCGAAGTTGCGGCGGATGCCGACGAGGTTGTCGTCGATGTCCTGCGGCGTGAGCAGCTTGCGCGCCTCGTCCTTGAAGGACGGGTCGCCGATCATCGAGGTGCCGCCGCCCATCAGCGCGATCGGCCGGTGGCCGGTCTGCTGCAGCCAATGCAGCATCATGATCTGGATCAGCGATCCGGCATGCAGGCTCTTGGCGGTGGCATCGAAGCCGATATAGGCGCTCACCGTTTCCTTGGCGAAAAGCTGGTCGAGGGCGGATTCGTCCGAAATCTGATGGATGAAGCCGCGCTCGCTCATGATGCGCAGGAAATCGGATTTGAAGGCGGACATTTTTTCTTCCTGGAGGTCGCCGGGTGCTTGGCCATGCTTGATATGAAGGCGCGCGTTTAGCATCCAAGCGCGATCAGCAAAAGTGCTTTCCGGTTTTGCGTCCGATCGCGCTTCAACCGACAAACACGCGATCAGCAAAAGTGCTTTCCGGTTTTGCGTCCGATCGAGCGCGGCGGCGCCGTCCTTGCTTCACCCTTTTTGCTGGCGTAATGAAGCGCCGCGCAAAACAAGCGCGCCGCGACGGGGCCATCCCGCAGTTTCAGATCGGAAAAGCTCCCGCGATGAACAGGAACTACCTCTTCCTCTTTCTGTTCAGCATCGTCATGACCGTCAGCGGGCTGGCCAGCCTGCCGCCGGTGGACCGCGATGAGTCCCGCTTCGTCCAGGCGACCAAACAGATGGTCGAGACGGGCGACTATGTCGACATCCGCCTGCAGGACGTCACGCGCTACAAGAAGCCGATCGGCATCTACTGGCTGCAGTCGGCGGCCGTGGCGCTGAGCGGCGAGGGGGCGGCAGCGCCGATCTGGGTCTATCGCCTGGTCTCCATCCTGGGCATTGCGCTCGCCGTCGTCGGCGTCGGTTGGACCGGGACAAAACTCTTCGGCGCCAATGCCGGGTTGGCCTCCGGCCTGATGATGGCGGCGATCTTCGCCACCGCCTTCGAAGGGCGCGACGCCAAGACCGACGCCATGCTTCTCGCCTGCTGCGTGGCGGCGCAAGGCGCGCTGGCGCAGGTCTATATGGCGGCCAAACGCAACGAGCCGGTTCCCGGGCACCTGCCCTGGATCTTCTGGATCGCGCAGGGGCTCGGCATCCTCATCAAGGGACCCGTCTCACCACTGCTGTCCCTGCTCACGGCCGCGGCGCTCTTTCCCTTCGACCGCGACTGGCGCTGGCTCACCAAGATGAAGCTGGTGCGCGGCGTCCTGATCGTGCTGGTCATTGTTCTGCCATGGCTCATTCTCATTACCTGGAAGAGCGGCGGCGCCTTCTTCCAGGAAGCGGTCGGCAAGGACATGCTGAACAAGGTGGCGCAGGGCGAGGAATCGCACGGCCTGCCGCCGGGCTTCTACATGCTGACCTATTCGCTGTTCATGTGGCCCTTCGGGCTGATCGCGGTCGGCGCCGGGCTGCAGGCGATCAACCGTTTTTGGGACGATCCGCGCCTGCGCTTCTGCCTCGCCTGGTACATTCCGTTCTGGCTGGTGTTCGAGGCGATCCCGACCAAGTTGCCGCATTATGTGATGCCGGCCTATCCGGGCATGGCGCTTCTGGTCGGCTGGCTGCTGACCTTGCCGGCGGACCAGGCCAACGCGCCGCTCAAGCGCTGGCAGACATGGCTGTGGTGGGCGACGGCCTTCGGCCTTGCCGTTGTGGCGATCGGCCTTGCCGTGGTCTGCGTCGGCGCGCCGCTCTATCTGGCCAAGACCTTCTCCTGGTGGAGCATTCCGGCGGCGATCGCCGCTCTGGTCACCGGCTATCTGGCCTTCCCGCAGCAATTGCAGGTGCCACTTGGCCGCATCGCCGCGATCGCGGTCGGCGCCGGCATCACCTTCAGCCTGCTGTTCGGCGTCATTGCGCCGTCGCTGAAACCGATCTGGCTGAGCCCCGCCGTCAAGGCCGCCGTCGACGCCAACCGTCCTTGCGACACCACCGTGCTTGCCTCGGCGAAGTTCCAGGAGCCGAGCCTGGTCTTCCTGGTCGGCACCAAGACGGTGCTGACCGACGTCGAGGGCGTGGCGCAACATCTGCTGAGCGATCCGGCCTGCGCGCTTGGGCTGGCACCGATCAAGGACGAGCAGAAGCTTGGCGACGTGCTGGCCGCTCAGGGCAAGTCGGCAAAGCGGCTGACCGAGATCGACGGCATCAACTATTCGTCAGGAGACAAGCTCTCGCTCGGCCTTTACCGGGTGGCGCCCTGATGAATAGCGTCGGGCATAGAATGCCCCTATAAGCTCGCGACCAGCCATGTCAGCCGCGCCCCTTGCCCTCTATCGCCGCTCGCTCGGCAATTTCAGCGACACGATGTCGATCGTGAAGCGGCGCTTTGCCGTGCGCCCGGCGCGTTATCCGCGAATTTTGTGGGGTGTCTGGCTGCTGGCCTGGCTGCTGCTCATCGTGGCGGTTTTCCTGCGCCTTGACGCCGGCGCCGGCGAGATGCGCGGCGAATGGTCCCCCGGCTTCGTGCGCTTCACCGATTTCTTCACGCAATTCGGCCTGGGCGGCTGGTATCTCATTCCGGCGGCGCTCTGCCTCGTCGCCGCCAACCTGACGGACTGGCGTGGCCTGCCCAGGGACGGGCGGATGCTTGTCTATAACTGGACGTGTTTCGCCTTCTTGGTGCTTTGCGCGGTCGGCCTGTCCGGCCTTGCCGTCAACGTGCTGAAATATGGCATCGGCAGGGCCCGGCCGCTTTACTTCGACAGTTTCGGCGTGCTGTCGCTGCATCCCTTCGCCATGGACGCGCGCTTTGCCGGCTTTCCGTCCGGCCATGCCACGACGATGGGCGCGGTGTTCGGCATCCTGCTGCTGCTGTTCCCGCGGCGCTGGTATATCGCGCTGGCAGTCACGGCCTGCATCGCCTCGACACGCGTCTTCGTCGGCGCGCACTATCCAAGCGACACGGTCGCGGGCTTCGGCCTCGGGCTGGCGTTTGCGGTGATCTCGGGGCTGGTGTTCGCTCGGCTCGGCTTCATCTTCGGCCAAACGAGCTCGAAGCTGCCCGTGCGCAAGCGCACATTCCGGCTGGGACCGTCCAGCGCGCCGAGAGGCGGGATTTCAACGGCAGGCCCGGTCAAGCCCAACTGACCGAACCCAGGCAAAAGCCTGGGCTCGCAGTCTTCGCGCTTAGCGCAGGCGCTTCGGCCTCGGATCGGCCAGCTCGCCCGCCAGTCGCCGGTCGAGATAGTCGGAACATTCGTGGATGAGCAGTTCGGAATCGTTGGCGAAGAAGTGGTTGGCGCCGGGAATCGTCTTCTGCGTGATGGTGATACCCTTCTGGGTGTGCAGCTTGTCGACGAGCCCCTGCACGTCCTTCGGCGGCGCCACCTTGTCGGCATCGCCATGGATGATGAGGCCGGACGACGGGCAGGGCGCCAAGAACGAGAAATCATAAGTGTTGGGCTGCGGCGCGACCGAGATGAAACCTTCGATCTCGGGCCGGCGCATCAGGAGCTGCATGCCGATCCATGAGCCGAAGGAATAGCCGGCCACCCAGCAGCTCTTGGAATCCGGATGCAGCGACTGCACCCAGTCGAGCGCGGCGGCGGCGTCCGACAGTTCACCGGTGCCATGGTCGAACTCGCCCTGGCTGCGGCCAATGCCGCGGAAATTGAAGCGCAGCGTGGTGAAATCGCGCTTCTGGAACATGTAGAAGAGGTCGTAGACGATCTTGTTGTTCATCGTGCCGCCGAATTGCGGGTGCGGATGCAGCACGATGGCGATCGGGGCGCTCTTTTCCTTCGAGGGCTGATAGCGTCCCTCCAGGCGACCGGCCGGACCGGCGAAAATGACCTCAGGCATAAAATACTCCACGTGGCATATGAATGCGCTAGCCCGGAACTCTTCTGGTCCCAACTCTCCCGAGACCCCACACCTTCTGTGGCCTTGACGCCGGGCGAGCGTCTTCCTAGAAGCTAGTTTAGAATTGTTCAAAACTGGGAGGCCGAAACCCGATGGTTCGGCCGCCCGCGCCGCAAGCCGGGTAGATAGGACGGCTTGCCTTGCAATTTCAAGGAAATAACGCGCTATCCTCGCGGGATAGCTGGCGGAAGGACGAACTGAGCGAAAATGGCCGCGACCCGCGTCTATCTCGACTACAACGCCAGCGCGCCGCTCATTGCGGAAGCGCGGGCGGCGATGGTCGCCGCGCTCGATGCCGCCAACCCGTCATCGGTCCATGCCGAAGGCCGCGCGGCGCGGCGGCTGGTCGAGGACGCGCGCCGCGACGTGGCGCGGCTGGTCGGCGCCAGGCCAGAGCATGTCGTCTTCACCTCCGGCGCCACCGAGGCCGCCTCGACCCTGCTTGGGCCCGACTGGCAGATGGGGCGCGGCTCGATCCGCATGAGCCACCTCTATGTCTCGGCGGCCGACCATCCCTGCATCCTGAATGGCGGGCGGTTTGCGCCGGCGCAGGTGACGAGGATCGGCGTCGACCGGAACGGCATCGCCGATCTCGAGGCGCTGGTCGTCGCGCTTGCCGCGCATGACAAGGCCGCCGGCCTGCCGCTGGTGGCGGTCCACGCCGCCAACAACGAGACCGGCGTTGTCCAGCCGATCGGGCGCATCGGCGAGATCGTCAAGGCCGCCGGCGGGGTGCTGGTTGTCGACGCCGTGCAGGCCGCCGGGCGGATTCCGCTCGATATGTCAATTCCTTATGCCGATTATCTGATCCTGTCCTCGCACAAGATCGGCGGCCCGAAGGGCGTCGGCGCTATCGTCGCTGCGTCCGACCTGATGATGCCGCGCCCGCTGATCAATGGCGGCGGCCAGGAGAAGAGCCACCGCGCCGGCACCGAAAACGTCGCCGGGATCGCCGGTTTCGGCGCCGCGGCGCGGGTTGCCCTTGCAGGCCTGGACGACGTCGATGCCGTTTCGCGGCGCCGCGATGAGATTGAAGCCATCGTGACCGAATTGGCGCCGGACGCGGAAATCTTCGGAAATGGCGCTCCCAGGCTTGCCAACACGACATTCTTCGCTATTCCCGGCGTCAAGGCCGAGACGGCGCAGATCGCTTTCGATCTTGCCGGCGTCGCGCTGTCGGCGGGTTCGGCCTGCTCGTCGGGGAAAGTCGGGCCAAGCCATGTGCTGAAGGCGATGGGCCATGGCGACAGCCTGGGCGCGTTGCGGGTCTCGATCGGTCGGGCGACCGGCGCCGAGGATATCGAGGCCTTCCGGGCAGCAATGGCCGGCATCGTCGCCCGCCGCGCGGGCAAGGAAGAAGCCGCGTGAGGACGGCGGAGCATCGGAACGAGAAACGCCTTGCGGTTCTCGGATTTCCGCTGCTCGAACAAGAATTCAGGCTTTAGGGCCTGGTAGAGCCGTGCGTTTTGTCCTGGCCGGGTGAATTTCCGGCGGACACGCACTATATGGAACTTACTCCGCCGCGAGTCCCTCCCTGAGGCGCGATTTCGGCGGTGCCATAGTTTGAAAACTGCCGGGCCTTGACCCCGGCGTGGATGGAGAACGCTTATGCCTGCTGTGCAGGAGACGATCGATCGAGTCCGAAAGATCGACGTCGACCAGTATAAATATGGATTCCAGACAGAGATCGAGATGGACAAGGCCCCCAAGGGCCTGAGCGAAGACATCATTCGCTTCATCTCGGCTAAGAAGGATGAGCCGGACTGGATGCTGGAATGGCGTCTGGGGGCTTATCGCCGCTGGCTGACGCTGGAAGAGCCGACCTGGGCGCGCGTCCACTATCCGAAGATCGACTTCCAGGATATCCACTACTACGCCGCGCCTAAGAGCACGCCGGGGCCGAAGTCGCTGAGCGAGGTCGACCCCGAACTGCTCAAGGTCTACGAGAAGCTCGGCATCCCGCTCAAGGAGCAGGAGATCCTGGCCGGCGTGCAGAAGACCGATGCCTCGGAGCTCGAGGAAGCCGGCGACAATGTCTACAAGTCCGGCCGCGTCGCGGTCGATGCCGTGTTCGATTCCGTTTCGGTGGTCACCACTTTCAAGAAGGAACTGGCTCAGGCCGGCGTCATCTTCTGCTCGATCTCGGAGGCGATCCGCGAGCATCCGGAACTGGTGAAGAAATATCTCGGCTCGGTCGTGCCGACCTCGGACAATTTCTACGCGACGCTGAATTCGGCGGTGTTCACCGACGGTTCGTTCGTTTTCGTGCCGAAGGGCGTGCGCTGCCCGATGGAATTGTCGACCTATTTCCGCATCAACGAGAAGAACACCGGCCAGTTCGAGCGCACGCTGATCATCGCCGAGGAGGGGGCTTACGTCTCCTATCTCGAAGGCTGCACGGCGCCGCAGCGCGACGAGAACCAGCTGCATGCCGCGGTGGTCGAGCTGATCGCGCTCGACGACGCCGAGATCAAATATTCGACGGTGCAGAACTGGTACCCCGGCGACGCCGAGGGCAAGGGCGGCATCTACAATTTCGTCACCAAGCGCGGCGACTGCCGCGGCGACCGCTCGAAGATTTCGTGGACGCAGGTCGAGACTGGTTCGGCGATCACCTGGAAATATCCGAGCTGCATCCTGCGCGGCGACGATTCCAGCGGCGAGTTCTATTCGATCGCGGTGTCGAACGGCTACCAGCAGGTCGATAGCGGCACCAAGATGATCCATCTCGGCAAGAACACGTCGAGCCGCATCATCTCCAAGGGCATCGCCGCCGGCTTCTCGCAGAACACCTATCGCGGCCAGGTCTCGGCGCATCGCAAGGCGTCCAACGCGCGCAACTTCACCAATTGCGACTCGCTGCTGATCGGCGACCAGTGCGGCGCGCACACCGTGCCTTACATGGAAGCCAAGAATTCGACGGCGCAGTTCGAGCACGAGGCGACGACGTCGAAAATCTCCGAGGACCAGAAGTTCTACGTCATGCAGCGCGGCATCCCCGAGGAAGAGGCGATCGCGCTGATCGTCAACGGCTTCGTCAAGGACGTCATCCAGCAGCTGCCGATGGAATTCGCCGTCGAGGCGCAGAAGCTGATCGGCATCAGCCTTGAGGGTTCGGTCGGCTGACCGCAAAAGACATTCAGGAAGAAATTATGCTTGAGATCAAGAATTTGCACGCCCGCATCATCGATGACGGCACCGAGATCATCCGCGGCCTGAACCTGACGGTGAAAGCTGGCGAGGTCGCCGCCATCATGGGGCCGAACGGCTCGGGCAAGTCGACGCTGTCCTATATCCTCGCCGGCCGCGAGGACTATGAGGTGACCGAGGGCGACATCCTCTATAACGGCCAGTCGATCCTGGAGATGGATCCGGCCGAGCGCGCCACCGCCGGCATCTTCCTCGCCTTCCAGTATCCGATGGAGATACCGGGCGTCGCCACCATGGAATTCCTGAAAGTGGCGATGAACGAGCAGCGCAAGGCGCGCGGCGAGGAGCCGCTGAAGGTGCCGGAATTCCTGAAGCGCGTGAAGGAAGCCGCGGCCTCGCTCAGCATGGATATGAACATGCTGAAGCGGCCGCTCAATGTCGGTTTCTCGGGCGGTGAGAAGAAGCGCGCCGAGATCCTGCAGATGAAGCTGCTCGAGCCAAAACTCTGCGTGCTCGACGAGACCGATTCCGGCCTCGATATCGATGCGCTGAAGATCGTCTCGGACGGCGTCAACGCGCTGCGTTCGCCGGACCGAGCCATCGTCGTCATCACCCACTACCAGCGCCTGCTGGAACACATCGTGCCGGACTCGGTACACGTGCTCTACAAGGGGCAGGTCATCAAGTCGGGCGACAAGTCGCTGGCGCTCGATCTCGAGGCCAACGGCTATGCCGGCGTGATCGGGCAAGCCGCGTGAGATGGGAGCGGTCGAGGCAAGAACAATGAACATGCACGCACAGCCCCAGCGGACCTTGGCCGAGACGGCGCTGATCGATGCCTTCGGCGAGCGGCTGTCGCTGCTGCCCGGCGACGGCGCGGTGATGGTCAAGCGCGACGACGCGATCGAGGCGATCAAGCACGGCCTGCCGACCCGCCGTGTCGAATCCTGGCATTATACGGACCTGCGCCGGCTGCTCGCTTCGGTGCCGGCTTTCGAGGCCGACGTCGTCGTCAAGGCGCTGGCGCCGATCCTTGAAGGCTCGGCGGTCCTGCCGGTGCTGAACGGCGTTTCCAGCGCCAAGCTGCCGGAGATCGAAGGCGTCACCGTGCAGCGCCTGTCGGAGAAGCTCACCGACGGCAGCGTGGCTCCGGGACTGGATCCCTATGGCAGCGACGACGCGATCGGCGCGCTGAACACGGCCTTCGTTGCCGATGGCTATTTCGTCGATATCACCGATGGCGCCGAGCTGGAAAAGCCGATCGAATTGCAGAACCTGCAGGCCGGCGGCCAGTCGCATGTGCGGCTCTTGGCGCGTGTCGGCGCCGGCGCCAAGGCGATCGTCGTCGAGCGCCAGGCTGGCGAGGGTGGCGATGCGCTCACCAGTTCGGTCAGCCAGCTGGTGGTCGGTGACGGCGCCGAGGTGACGTGGCTGATCGTCCAGGAGCAGCCGGACACCGCAACGCATCTGGCACAGTTCAAGGCGCATATCGGCAAGGATGCCAAGCTGACGCTGTTCGTGATGAATGCCGGCGGCAAGCTCGTTCGCCAGGAGGTCGTCGTCAGGACGACGGGCGAAGGCGCCGACTTCAAGCTGCGCGGCATCAACCTGCTGGCCGGCGACACGCATACCGACGTGACCATGGTGCTCGACCATGCGGTGCCGCACACGACCTCGACGGAAGTGATCCGCAACGTCGTGACCGGCAAGGCGCGCGGCGTCTTCCAGGGCCGTATCAACGTGCATCAATACGCGCAGAAGACCAACGCCAAGATGGCCTGCAACACGCTGCTTCTATCGGACGACGGCGAGTTCTCGACCAAGCCGGAGCTGGAAATCTTCGCCGACGACGTCGTCTGCGGCCATGGCGCGACGGTCACCGAGAACGACCACAACCACCTGTTCTACCTAATGGCACGCGGCATCGACGAGAAGTCGGCGCGGGGCCTTCTGGTCAAAGCGTTCGTTGCCGAAGTCATCGAGGAACTGGACGACGAGGCGCTGGTCGAGGCGCTGGAAGCACGGCTCGATGGCTGGTTCGTGGCGCATGGCTAGCACCTTTCCTTCTCCCCGTTCACGGGGAGAAGGTGGCCCGAAGGGTCGGATGAGGGGTGAGTGATAGGTGAGGCATTGCCTCAAGAGAGCTTGTGATGGACCAGAAGATCGAAACCTATGACGTCGAAGCGATCCGCCGCGATTTCCCGATCCTGTCGCGGGAAGTCTACGGCAAGCCGCTCGTCTATCTCGATAACGGCGCCTCGGCGCAGAAGCCGCAGGTGGTGCTCGACACCATCCAGCACGCCTATAGCCAAGAATACGCCAACGTCCATCGCGGCCTGCATTTCCTGTCGAACGCCGCGACGGACGCCTATGAAAAGGCGCGCGAGACGGTGCGCCGCTTCCTCAACGCGCCAAGCACCGACAATATCGTCTTCACCTCCAACACCACCTCGGCGATCAACACCGTCGCCTATGGCTGGGGCATGCCGAGGATTGGCGAGGGTGACGAGATCGTGCTTTCGATCATGGAGCACCATTCCAACATCGTGCCGTGGCATTTCATTCGCGAGCGGCAGGGCGCCAAGCTGGTCTGGGTGCCGGTCGACGATCTTGGCGCCTTCCATGTCGAGGAATTCGAAAGGCGGCTGACCAACCGTACCAAGCTCGTCGCCATCACCCAGATGTCGAATGCGCTGGGCACGGTGACGCCGATCAAGGAGATCGTGCGCATCGCGCATGCGCGTGGAATTCCCGTGCTCGTCGACGGCAGCCAGAGCGCCGTGCACATGCCGATCGATGTGCAGGACCTCGACTGCGATTTCTTCGTCTTCACTGGCCACAAGGTCTACGGCCCGTCGGGCATCGGCGTGCTCTACGGCAAGAAGCACCGGCTGGAGGAGATGCGGCCCTTCATGGGCGGCGGCGAGATGATCGAGGAGGTGACGGAAGACATCGTCACCTATAACGAGCCGCCGCATCGCTTCGAGGCCGGCACGCCGCCGATCGTGCAGGCGATCGGTCTGGGCACGGCGCTCGATTACATGGAGAAGGTCGGCCGCGAGCGCATCGCCGCGCACGAGGCGGACCTCAAGACCTACGCGCATGAGCGGCTGCGCGCCATCAACTCGCTGCGCATCTTCGGCGATGCGCCCGGCAAGGGCGCCATCATCTCGTTCGAATTGCAAGGTATCCATGCGCATGACGTGTCGATGGTGATCGACCGGCAAGGTGTCGCGGTGCGGGCTGGCACCCATTGCGCGCAGCCGCTGTTGAAACGCTTCGGCGTGACCTCCACATGCAGGGCATCGTTCGGCATGTATAATACAAGGGCCGAAGTCGACGCTTTGGCCGAGGCGCTGGAAAAGGCGCGAAAGTTCTTCGGGTGATGATGATGGACGATGTGAGCACGACCGCAGAGAAGGCGCCGGAAACGGCCGCGAACGGCATCGTTTCGGCCTCGGCGATCCCCGCCGACGAGCTGGCGCGGCTGACCGACGACATCGTCTCGGCGCTGAAGACCGTCTACGATCCGGAAATCCCGGCTGACATCTACGAGCTCGGCCTCGTCTACAAGATCGACATCGAGGACGACCGTTCGGTCAAGATCGACATGACGCTGACCGCGCCCGGCTGCCCCGTGGCCGGCGAAATGCCTGGATGGGTCGAGAACGCCGTCGGCGCGGTCGAGGGTGTGTCCGGCGTTGAGGTCAAGATGACGTTCGATCCGCCATGGACGCCGGACCGCATGTCGGAAGAGGCGCAGGTCGCGGTCGGGTGGTATTGAGGCCGATACCCTTGCGCCAGTTGTAAAACTTCACCATTTTAGGTGAGAATCATTCGGCAGGCATTGAACCTGCATGGAATGGAGAAGGAAAGACATGGGACGCTTCGCCGTCATCACGATGACCGAAAAGGCCGCGGACCGGGTGCGCGAGATCGTCGCCACGCGGGAAGGTGCGCATGGCATCCGGCTCGGCATCAAGAAGGGCGGCTGCGCCGGCATGGAATATACCGTCGATCTGGTCACCGAGCCCAACCCCAAGGACGACCATATCGAGCGCGATGGCGCGCATGTCTATGTCGCGCCGGAGGCGGCGCTGTTCCTGTTCGGCACCGAGATGGATTTCGAGCAGACGACGCTGCGCACCGGCTTCACCTTCAAGAATCCGAACCAGAGTTCGGCCTGCGGCTGCGGCGAATCCGTCGAGCTGAAGCCTGCCGACCTCAAGGCGCTGGCTGAGGCGCGCGCCTCGGCCTGACCAGACGCGAACGCTTCCGCTCAGTCCGGCAACGCGGCGATGACGACAAGCTCGACGACGAGGTCAGGCTGTGCCAGGGCGGCGACGCCGATCACCTCCGATGGCGGCGGGTTGTTGTAGCTGCAGTGTTTCGGGCAGTGTTCGGCAAAGAATTCGTCCAATACGTCCAAACGGAAATTCGGTGAGCTGAGGACGCCGCCGGACGGAAAAGGTCCTTTGACGTAGAATGTCACCTTGACCAGATGCTCCAGCGAGCTGCCAAGCTCTTCCAGGTCCGCCTTGATGTTGGCAAGGATCGCGCGCCACTGCGTGGCCGGGTCGCCGACGGCGCCGCCTTGGTGCTTTGACGGATCGTAGTCGTCGACCGTGGCGGTGTTGCCGCAGAGAAAAACATACCCTTTGGCGTCGGTGACGACCGTGCCCTTGCCCCACGGCATCAAACGATCGCCTTTGAATTTCTTGTGTGTCGTGAGGTTCATTTCGGTCTCCTGTCGCCCGATGGTTGTCTTGACGCAATTCCGGGGCGAAAAACCGCTGCGCGCTTTTCCTGGAAGGCTCTAATCCACCCACATGCCGGTTCGCTTATGCCAGTCGGCGATCGATTCCTCCGGATAGACGTCGAACACCTTGTCGTTCTTGCCGACGACCGGCTCGACCCAGTTCGCCTTGTATTTCAGCATCAGATGCACCTTTTCCGGCGGTGTCGGCAGGTCGGTGTCGATCGCCGAGGCGAACGGATGCACAAGCTCCGGCCACGTCGGATCATAGAGCCAGAGTGCCGCGCCGCATTTCCGGCAGAAATTGCGCTCGCCGGTCGAGACCTCGCAATGCGGATGCTCGTCGTCCTCGATCTCGGCGCGGTAGACGCCGAGGCTGCGCTTGCCCTTTATGCTCATCGTCTCGTAGTCGGCGCCGAGATTGATGGCGAAGCCGCCGCCGCCTTGCTGCTTGCGGCAGATCGAGCAGTAGCAGAGCATGAACGGCACGGGCGTGTGGCTTTCCACCTCGAAGCGAACGGCGCCGCAGCGGCAGGAGCCTTTGAGCAGGACAGGCATGGCGGGGACTCCGTTTTCACGTCTCAACTTGTCAGCATGCTTTTGGTTGCGGCAATGACAAGGCCCTTGCCGGATGAGATGGTTGGGCATGGACAATGAACGCCTTGAAGAACTGTTCGAAAGCCTGGGGCCGATCAGCATCCGCAAGCTGTTCGGTGGCAAGGGCATCTATTGCGACGGCATCATCGTCGCGGTCGTCGTGCGCGGCGAGCTGATGTTCAAGGCCGACGACCAGAGCATCCCTGACTTCGAAGCCGCAGGCTGCAAGCAATGGACGTATACCGGCTCGCGCCACGGCAAGGAGGTGGCGATGCCATACTGGAGCATTCCCGATGAGGCCTTCGACGATCCCGACGAAATGGCGGTATGGGCGCGGCGCGCTTACGAGGCGGGGAGGCGGGCGGGGAGATAATTTTCGAGGGCGTTGTGACGGCCTTTTGGAGATGCCGAGGGACAGCACCCCCCTCTGGCCTGCCGGCCATCTCCCCCGCAAGGGGGGAGATTGGATGTCGCTCGGCTTTCGCCAATCGCCGACGTTGAAAAACGAGAGCTAGCGGATGAGCTGCTGATCTCCCCCTTGCGGGGGAGATGGCCGGCAGGCCAGAGGGGGGTGTGACGGAACGCGGCGTTCGCTTTTGGCTATCGCTGCCGGTAGCCGAGCGTTCCGCGCCTATAGCGCCTTGGCGATCTCCGCCGCCAGCCGCGCATTGTTCTCGACCAGCGCTATATTGGTCTTGAGGCTGCGACCGCCGGTCAGCTCCAGGATTTTCGACAGCAGGAACGGTGTCACCGCCTTGCCGGTGACATTCTGCGCCTCGGCAGCCTTCTGCGCGGCCTGGATGTAGCCGTCCATCTCGGCGGCCGGGATTTCGTCGTTCGGCGGCACCGGGTTGGCGACCAGAATGCCGCCGCCCAAGCCCAGCGCCTGACGCGTGCGGTAGAAATGAGCGATGTCTTCCGGCGCATGAAGGGTCAGCGGCGCGCGGAAGGGCGACTGCCTCGACCAGAAGGCCGGCATCGTCTCGCAGCCATGGCCAATGACCGGCACGCCGCGCGTCTCCAGCACTTCCAGCGTCTTTTCGATGTCGAGGATCGCCTTGGCGCCGGCCGAGACGACGATGACCGGCGTGCGCGCCAGCTCGTCGAGATCGGCCGAGATGTCGAAGCTTTTTTCGGCGCCCTTGTGGACGCCGCCGATGCCGCCCGTGGCGAAGACCTTTATGCCGGCCATATGCGCGGCGATCATGGTGGCCGCAACCGTGGTGCCGCCGGTACGCTTTTGAGCGACGGCGAAGCCGATATCGGCGCGCGACAGCTTCATTGCGTCGCCGGTCATGGCAAGCGATTCGCGCTCGCCGTCGGAGAGGCCGATCTTGATGCGGCCGTCGACAACGGCGATCGTCGCAGGCATCGCGCCGCCATCGATGATGATCTGCTCGACCTTGGCGGCCATCGCGCCATTGTCGGGGTAGGGCATGCCGTGGGTGATGATGGTGCTTTCCAGCGCCACCACCGGCCGGCCGGCGGCAAGCGCCTCCGCCACGGGCGAGTGGATGTCGACGAAGGGGCGGGCGGTGTCGGGTGTCACGGCTATCTCCGATCAGGAGGAAGTGGATGTCTGGTGGCCCTATGCCACCTCCCGCGCCTCCGGCACAAGGCCAAGCGCCTGCGTGAAGTTGGCGATCGTGAAGGACGGCACGGCCTGCGGGCTCTCGATGGCAAGCATCGCCGCGGCAAGGCCTTCACGCAGCGCGGCGCGCAGCGGCAGGCCGCGCAGCAAGGCGGCGACCGTTGCGCCGGTCAAGGCGTCGCCGGCTCCGGTCACGTCGGCAACCTTGCGCGGCGCGGGTGGGTCGATCTCGAAGATGCCGGTGTCGTCGAAGCCCAGAACCGGGGCGCTGCCGGACGTGACCACGCCGGCGCTCAGGCCGGCCCGCCTGAGCGCGTCGACAAGGGCTTTGCCCGACAATTCGGCGGCGACCAGCGCGGCGGCTTCGCGGCGGTTCATGAAAAGCAGCGATAGATCGCCGAGCAGCGGCGCCAGGCGCACCACCTTGGCCGGAGAGACGGCGATGGCGAAGACCGGCCGGCCGCCGACAAGCGTCAGCAGGCGCTCCAGCGCGGCCGTCGGCAGGTTGGCGTCGCACAGGATGGCGTCGGCCGCGGCGATCGCCTCGCGCACCTTGGCGCGCCTGATTTGCTTGGGGAAGGCAAGATCGTAGAGCGCCATATCGGCAAGCCCCACGATCAGCTCACCTTCGGCGTCGATCAGCGCCGTGTAGCTCGGCGTCGTGCGGTCGAGGAACACCACCGAGAGGTCCGTTATCCCGGCACTGTCGATCGCCGAGGCGACCGTGTCGGCCGCCGCGTCGCCGCCGCGCACCGATATCAGCGAGGCCGACACGCCGCGCCTCAACAGGCTGCGCAGCGCGTTGAAAACCACGCCGCCGACGTCCTCGCGCATGATGCCGGGATTCGAAGCGGCGGGCACATAGGCGCCCGGTACCTGGCCGCGCCGGTCGATATGGGCTCCGCCCAGCGCCAGGATTGTTGGGGATGTCGGCATGCGGATATGGTGACCTTGGTTGATCGTGCGGCTGCGCACACTAGAGCGTTTCACGGAATCGCTGAACCGCTCCAAGTCTTTATTCTTGCGCAATTCCGGACGGAAAACCGCTACGCACTTTTCCTGGAATTGCTCTAGGTTTCCTCAGGTCGCCCTGCAATCGGGTCGCGATTCGGACGGCCGGATACCGAAGTCTATTCTGGACCAGCGGATCTGGTTTGCACTAGCCCTGGTGAGACAAAAATAGAACAAATCCAGATATTGATTGTTTTTCAGATATTTGTTGCCCCTTGCCAAATGAGAACAAAAAAGGTACAAAACAAGCAGGGATCACGGATTGTCCGGCCTTCATTGACGACCAAGGGGTGATGTATCATGGCTCAGAATTCTTTGCGGCTTGTAGAGGATAAGGCAGTGGACAAATCAAAGGCTCTGGACGCGGCGCTGTCGCAGATCGAGCGCGCTTTCGGCAAGGGCTCGATCATGCGGCTCGGCGCCAACGAGCAGGTGGTCGAGATCGAAACCGTGCCGACCGGCTCGCTCGGCCTCGACATCGCGCTCGGCGTCGGCGGCCTGCCGCGCGGCCGCATCATCGAGATTTACGGGCCGGAAAGCTCGGGCAAGACGACGCTGGCGCTGCACACGGTGGCGGAAGCCCAGAAGAAGGGCGGCATCTGCGCCTTCGTCGATGCCGAGCACGCGCTCGATCCGGTCTATGCCCGCAAGCTTGGCGTCGACCTCGAGAACCTTTTGATCTCGCAGCCCGACACCGGCGAGCAGGCGCTGGAAATCTGCGACACGCTGGTGCGTTCGGGCGCTATCGACGTGCTGGTCGTCGACTCGGTCGCGGCACTGACGCCGCGCGCTGAAATCGAAGGCGAGATGGGCGATTCGCTGCCCGGTCTTCAGGCTCGCCTGATGAGCCAGGCGCTGCGCAAGCTGACCGCCTCGATCTCGCGCTCCAACACCATGGTCATCTTCATCAACCAGATCCGCATGAAGATCGGCGTCATGTTCGGCTCGCCCGAGACGACCACCGGCGGCAACGCGCTGAAATTCTACGCCTCGGTGCGCCTCGACATCCGCCGCATCGGCTCGGTCAAGGACCGCGACGAGGTCGTCGGCAACCAGACCCGCGTCAAGGTGGTGAAGAACAAGCTGGCCCCGCCCTTCAAGGTGGTCGAGTTCGACATCATGTATGGCGAGGGCGTGTCGAAGACCGGCGAGCTGATCGATCTCGGCGTCAAGGCCGGCGTCATCGAGAAGTCGGGCGCCTGGTTCTCCTACAATTCCCAGCGCCTCGGCCAGGGTCGCGAGAACGCAAAACTATTCCTGCGCGACAATCCCGATACGGCGCGTGAGGTCGAACTTGCATTGCGCCAGAATGCCGGGCTGATCGCCGAGAAATTCCTCGAGAATGGCGGCTCCGAAGGCGGCGACGACGGTTTCGAGGACGAAGCCGGCGCCTTGTAGGGCCGGTTCGTTCCAGGAAGACCGCTCAGCAGTTTCCTGTTCGGGATTGGGCGAAAGCTATTCGTCGGCTTGGCCGGAGTTCGGCCACAATCCTTGTTTATCGTCTTCTGCTTATGTAATCGAGTTCTTGAGTATTGCGTACCCGAACCGCCGGCCTTCGCGCCGGCGGTTTTGCATTTTGCGGGCGGCGCCGGGCCGTCGCTCGCCGGCGGATTGACCTAAAGCGCGTCGCGCTGAAACGGATTCAGGCGACGCGCTTTAAGTCTTTGTTTTGCTGCATGTCGTTGTCCCAGAACCGCTGCACACTTCTGGGCGACATGCATTAACTCCGTGTTTCTGGACAGGCTCAAGAGCTACGGCTAAAAGGCCCATCTATCTTCTGAAGCACCAAAGCCCATCAGCCGCCGGCAACGCCGGCGGTTCTCGCGAAAAGGCAGTACGCAATGAGTGGCGTGAACGATATCCGGTCGACATTTCTCGACTACTTCCGCAAGGAGGGCCACGAGATCGTCGCCTCCAGCCCACTGGTGCCGCGCAACGATCCGACGCTGATGTTCACCAATGCCGGCATGGTGCAATTCAAGAACGTCTTCACCGGCCTGGAGAAGCGTCCTTATTCGCGAGCGTCCACCGCGCAGAAGAGCGTGCGCGCCGGCGGCAAGCACAACGATCTCGACAATGTCGGCTATACCGCGCGCCATCTCACCTTCTTCGAGATGCTCGGCAATTTCTCGTTCGGCGACTATTTCAAAGAGCGAGCGATCGAGCTTGCCTGGAACCTGATCACCAAGGGTTTCGGCCTGAAGAAGGACAAGCTGCTCGTCACCGTCTATCACACCGACGACGAGGCGGCCGGGTACTGGAAGAAGATCGCCGGCTTCTCCGACGATCGCATCATCCGCATCCCGACCTCGGACAATTTCTGGGCGATGGGCGACACCGGCCCGTGCGGCCCGTGCTCGGAGATCTTCATCGATCGCGGCGAGCATATCTGGGGCGGCCCGCCCGGCAGCCCGGAAGAGGACGGCGACCGGTTCCTGGAATTCTGGAACCTGGTGTTCATGCAGTATGAGCAGGTCACGAAGGAAGAGCGCATCGACCTGCCGCGTCCCTCGATCGACACCGGCATGGGCCTGGAGCGCATGGCCTCCATCCTGCAGGGCGTCGAAAGCGTCTTCGAGACCGACCTGTTCAGGCATTTGATCGACGCGGCGTCCTCGGCGCTAGGCCAGGGGCCGAACCAGGAGAACGTCGGGTCGTACCGCGTCATCGCGGATCACCTGCGCTCGTCCTCGTTCCTGGTGGCAGACGGCGTGCTGCCGTCCAATGAAGGGCGCGGCTATGTGCTGCGCCGCATCATGCGCCGCGCCATGCGCCATGCGCAGCTGCTGGGCGCCAAGGAGCCGCTGATGTGGCAGCTGGTGCCGGCGCTGGTGCGCGAGATGGGCCAGGCCTATCCCGAGCTGGTGCGCGGCGAGGCGCTGATCACCGAAACGCTGAAGCTCGAGGAAACGCGCTTCCGCAAGACGCTGGTGCGCGGGCTCGGCCTGCTTTCAGACGCCACCGAAACCCTGCACGCGGGTGACATGCTGGACGGAGAGACGGCCTTCAAGCTCTACGACACCTATGGCTTTCCGCTCGATCTGACGCAGGATGCGCTGCGCCAGCGCAGCATCTCGGTCGATATCGCCGGCTTCACCGACGCGATGGAGCGGCAGAAGGCCGAGGCGCGCGCGCATTGGACGGGCTCGGGCGAGGCCGCGACCGAGACGGTATGGTTCTCGGTGCGCGAAAAGACCGGCGCCACCGAATTCCTCGGCTACGAGACCGAGCAGGCGGAAGGCATCGTCCAGGCCCTGGTCAAGGACGGCAAGACCATCGACAGCGCGAGCCAGGGCGATGCGGTCGCCTTGGTCGTCAACCAGACCCCGTTCTACGGCGAATCCGGCGGCCAGATGGGCGACACCGGCGTGATTTCCGGCGAGGGTTTTTCAATCGAGGTCTCGGACACGCAGAAGAAGGCCGATGGTTTGTTCGTGCATCTCGGCAAGGTGGCCAAAGGCACAGTCAAGACGGGTGATGCCGTCGAGCTGAAAGTCGATCATGCCCGCCGCTCGAGGCTGCGCGCCAACCATTCCGCGACGCATCTCATCCACGAGGCTCTGCGCGAGGTGCTGGGCACCCATGTCGCGCAGAAGGGCTCGCTGGTCGCGCCCGAGCGCCTGCGCTTCGACATCTCGCACAACAAGCCGATCTCGGCGGACGACCTTGAGGAGGTCGAGCGCATGGCCAACGAGATCGTCGTGCAGAACAGTCCGGTGACGACGCGGTTGATGTCGGTCGACGATGCGATCGCCGAGGGCGCCATGGCGCTGTTCGGCGAGAAATACGGCGACGAGGTGCGCGTCGTGTCGATGGGCACCGGCCTGCATGGCGCCAAGACCAATCGACCCTATTCCGTCGAGCTTTGCGGCGGCACGCATGTGAGGTCGACCGGCGATATCGGCCTCGTGCGCATCCTGTCGGACAGCGCGGTGGCTGCCGGCGTGCGCCGCATCGAGGCGCTGACCGGCGAGGCGGCGCGCAAGCATCTGGACGAACAGGACAGGCGGCTGAAAGCCGCGGCGGCGACCTTGAAGATATCGCCGGCCGACGTGCCGTTGCGCGTCGAGGTATTGCTCGAGGAACGCAAGAAGCTCGAAAAGGAGCTTACCGAGGCGCGCAAGAAACTGGCGCTGGGCGGCGGCTCGGCCGTTGCCGATGCTCCGGCCGCGAACGAGACCGTCGCCGGCGTCGGCTTCCTCGGCAAGGCGGTCACCGGCGTGGCGCCGAAGGACCTGAAGCCGCTGGCGGATGCCGGCAAGAAGACGCTCGGCTCCGGCGTGGTCGTCTTTGTCGGCGCGGGCGAGGACAACAAGGCAAGCGTGGTCGTCGGTGTCACCGACGACCTGACCGCTCGCTTCAGCGCCGTCGATCTCGTGCGCGTCGCGTCCGCCGCGCTGGGCGGGCAGGGCGGCGGTGGCCGGCCCGACATGGCGCAGGCCGGTGGCCCCGACGCCTCCAAGGCCAATGACGCGATCGCGGCGGTGAAGGCGGCGCTCGAGGCGGCGTAGGCAAGCGAGACCGGCCCGGGTCGAGCCGGCTCCAGTCTGCCGAAGGCGGCGCTGCCCCTCATCTGCCTGCCGGCATCTTCTCCCCGTTGAACGGGGAGAAGGGCGCTGTCACAAAGGCTTTCGCCAATCACCAACGGTGCAGGAAAGCGCCGGCGTTGCAGCCAGCTTCTTTCTCCCCGTTCACGGGGAGAAATGCCCGGCAGGGCAATGAGGGGCGGTGCCAGCGCTGAGCGAGTTACGCGACCTTTTCCGTACGCATAAAGCTCGGCCGTCCGGCTATTCGCGCATACCAATCCCGGATATCCGCAAATCGCGCCAAGAGATCGCGTCCTTCCTCGACCTTGAGGAAATAGGCGATGATCGGCGCCGCATGCAGGTCGGCCAGCGTCAGTTGCTCGCCTAACAGCCAGGGCCCTTTCACCTTCAGCGATGCCAGCACCTTGAGCACGGTCTCCGCCTGACCAAGGCCGCCGGCGATCAGCGCCTCATCCGCAGGCGTCTTTTCCAGCCGTTCGACGGCAACGTCCCACACCATGGCGCGATAACCATAGGCGTCGAGCATGCCGATGATCTGGCCCATCCTCGCGCGGTCGCGCGCGGCGGCCGGCTGCAGCGCTGGACCGTCGAAGGCTTCATCGACATAGCGCGCGATGGCACCGGTCTCGAACAGGCGAAAACCGTCATGCTCGAAGGCTGGGATGCGGCCGAAGGGATGATGCTCCAGATACCAGGCCGGAATGCCCTCGGCGGCGAAGATGTCGAGCGGCACCAGCTCGTAGTCGATGCCTTTCTCCTCAAGCGCCATTCGCGCGATGCGCACATAGACGCTGTAGTCGGCGCCGTAGAGAGTTGGCTTTTTCATTGGCCCGGCCCTCCGCTATGGCTCCGGGCGTTCGTCGCTTGAAAAGCCCATTTCGGGGCTTTTCATGCGCTTCGCGCACCGCTCCTCACCCCATCGCCTTCTGTAGATTCTCGTCGATCTTGTCGAGGAAGCCGGTGGTCGAGAGCCACGGCTGGTCGGGGCCGATCAGCAGCGACAGGTCCTTGGTCATGAAGCCTGACTCAACGGTCTGGATACAGACCTTCTCCAGCGTCTCGGCGAAGCGCTTGAGTTCGGCATTGTCGTCGAGCTTGGCGCGGTGGGCGAGGCCGCGCGTCCAGGCGAAGATCGAAGCGATCGAATTGGTCGAGGTTTCCTCGCCCTTCTGGTGCTGGCGATAGTGGCGGGTGACGGTGCCGTGCGCGGCTTCCGCCTCTACCGTCTTGCCGTCCGGCGTCATCAGCACCGAAGTCATCAGTCCGAGCGAGCCGAAGCCCTGCGCCACGGTGTCCGACTGCACGTCGCCGTCATAGTTCTTGCAGGCCCAGACATAGCCGCCCGACCATTTCAGGCTGGAGGCGACCATGTCGTCGATCAGGCGGTGCTCGTACCAGAGCTTCCTTGCCTTGAACTCGGCCTCGAATTCCTTCTCGTAGACTTCCTGGAAGATGTCCTTGAAGCGGCCGTCATAGGCCTTGAGGATGGTGTTCTTGGTCGAAAGATAGACCGGGAAGTTGCGCAGCAGGCCGTAGTTCAGCGAGGCGCGGGCGAACTCGCGGATCGACTCGTCGAGATTGTACATGGCCATGGCCACGCCGGCGCCCGGCGCGTCATAGACGTCATGCTCGATCACCTGGCCGTCCTCGCCGACGAACTTGATCGTCAGCTTGCCCTTGCCGGGGAAGCGGAAATCGGTGGCGCGGTACTGGTCGCCGAAGGCATGACGGCCGACGACGATCGGCTTGGTCCAGCCCGGCACCAGGCGCGGCACGTTCTTCATGATGATCGGCTCGCGGAAGATGGTGCCGCCGAGGATGTTGCGGATGGTGCCGTTGGGCGACTTCCACATCTTCTTCAGCTTGAATTCCTCGACGCGCGCCTCGTCGGGGGTGATCGTCGCGCATTTCACGCCGACGCCCCATTTCTTGATGGCGTTGGCCGAATCGATCGTCACCTGGTCGTTGGTGGCGTCGCGGTGCTCGATGCCGAGGTCGTAATATTCCAGCTTCAGGTCGAGATAGGGGTGGATCAGCTTGTCCTTGATGAACTGCCAGATGATGCGGGTCATCTCGTCGCCGTCGAGCTCGACGACCGGGTTCGCCACCTTGATCTTCGCCATGGAAAGAATGCCTCGTTGCTGGGGGATCTGAACGGCCTTGCCCGCATGGTTTCGGCCGGGGATGCGGAGCGTATATCAAAGGCTTTTTCAGCGCGCAAACCGCGATCCGCGCCGGCGCGGACAGGTGCCGCTGTTGTGAATGCTTCATTTTCCGGGCCGGATGTGGCAGGGGACGCCCAAACGCCGCAAACTCCGGTTATCCTTAGCCATGCCAGCCATCGAAAATACAGCCAAGACCACTTCCGCCGGACCGGCCATCATCCTGGTCGAGCCGCAGCTCGGCGAGAATATCGGCATGGTCGCCCGCGCAATGGCGAATTTCGGCCTATCCGAGCTCAGGCTGGTCAACCCGCGTGACGGCTGGCCGAGCGAGAAGGCGCGCGCGGCCGCCAGCCGGGCCGACCATGTCATCGACGCCACCAGGGTTTTCGACGATCTGGCCTCGGCGGTCGCCGACCTGAACTTCGTCTTCGCCACGACGGCACGCGAGCGCGACGGCTTCAAGCCGGTGCGCGGTCCCGTGGAAGCGGGCAGGGCGCTGAGAGCACGTGTCGAGGTGGGCGAGCGTACCGGCGTCCTGTTCGGCCGCGAGCGCTTCGGCCTCTATAATGACGAGATCGGGCTCGCCGACGAGATCGTCACCTTCCCGGTCGATCCCGGCTTTTCCTCGCTCAACATCGCCCAGGCGGTGCTGCTGATGTCGTATGAATGGATGAAGTCCGGCCTCGCTGGCGAGACCCAGACCAACTTTTCCGGACCGGAGTTGGTGCCAGCGCCCAAGGAGCAGCTGCACAGCCTGTTCGCCTATCTGGAAAACGCGCTGGAAGCGCGCGGCTATTTTCGCCCGGAAGAAAAGAAGCCGAAGATGGTCGACAATCTGCGCGCCGTATTGACCCGCGCGGGCTTTGCCGAGCCGGAACTGAAGGTGCTGCGCGGCATCATCTCGTCGCTCGACCGGTTCTCGCCGGCCATGCCGCGCGGCGATGGCTCGCCTGGGGACGATCCGAGACGGTTGCCGGCCGGCGCGCGCAGTCGCGCCAAAGACGAAGAAAGTTAAAATCGGTAAGCTGTGAGCATTTGAAGTAACCGAATTTTATTCGGTTATACGCCATCCTGGCCGCAATAGTGGGGGGGTGGGCACATGTTTACGTCCAATATTGGTCGTCTGCGCTTTTTCCTTTACTCTCTCGGTCTCGCCGTCGCCGAAACCGTGGTAATCCTTATCTGCATTGTCAGCACGATCGGCTTCGAAGGGCTGATCAATTCGGGACCTGGCCCGGCGCGGCAGGGCATGGCGGGTGCTGTCCTCATCGCCTCCCTCGTCTTTGTCGCGCTGCGCGGCAACATCGCCTCGCGCCGCACCCGCGATGCCAACGGGCGCCGCTGGATCCTGTGGGCCTACATCGCCTTTTCCGCCGTCTACGCCCTTTTGCAGGCAGGCGTGCTGCTGGTCGTCAAATTCGGCGATCCCGACAGCATTCCCGGCGGGCTGAACCTGCTTGGACTTTCGGTGTTCGGCCTCTGGTGCACGATCCTGTGGGCGAAGCCCGTTGCCGGCAGCAATATCGATGAATTGACCGATGTTTTCGACTTCGACGGTCCGCTGCCGGCACCGGCGCGTGCCGGACGCACCGCAACAGCCAGCGTGCCTGCCGCCCCACGTGCCGCCGCTTCCGCTGCGCGCGTTCCGCCGGCACCGCAGCCTTTCGGCAGGCCGCGCCCCGCCGGCTTCGGCAAGCGCGGGATTTGAGTAAGTCTTAGAGATAGAGCATGGCGTCGTCCGAAAACCGCTTCACACTTTTCGGCGCCATGCTCTGGCGCCTGCGCAAAAGCTGCTCGCATTCGCCTCTTCAAGACCACGATCATTCGCGATAGAAGCGCCGTCGGTCCAACCACGGGCCTGACGCTTCTCTTTGTTTTGACGCAATTCCGGACGGAAAACCGTTTCACACTTTTCCTGGAATTGCTCTGGTAACCGGATGACAATGAGCGATCGATCAAGCCAGCGCCCGATCCTGATGTTCGATTCCGGCGTCGGCGGGCTGACCGTGCTGCGCGAGGCGCGCGTGCTTATGCCCGATCGCCGCTTCGTCTATGTCGCCGACGACGCGGCTTTTCCCTATGGCGCCTGGGAGGAACCGGCGCTCAAGGAACACATCCTTACGCTGTTCGGCAAACTGCTTGACCGGCTTCAGCCGGCGATTTCGGTCATTGCCTGCAACACCGCCTCGACCCTGGTGATCGATGCGCTGCGCGATAAATTCCCCGGCCATCCCTTTGTCGGCACTGTTCCGGCGATCAAGCCGGCCGCCGAACGCACCCGCACCGGCCTGGTATCGGTGCTGGCGACGCCGGGCACGGTGAAGCGTCAGTACACGCGCGACCTGATCGGCAAATGGGCGCAGAAATGCCATGTGCGCCTGGTCGGCAGCGACCGGCTGGCCGGGCTCGCCGAGATCTATATGCGCCAGGGTTTCGTCGACGAGGAAGCCGTGCGCGCCGAAATCGCGCCCTGCTTCATCGAGCGCGAGGGAAATCGTACCGACATCGTCGTGCTCGCCTGCACGCATTATCCGTTTCTCGTCAACCGCATGCGCAAGACCGCGCCCTGGCCGGTCGACTGGATCGATCCGGCCGAGGCGATCGCGCGGCGCGCCATGTCGCTCATCGAACCGGTCGGAGAGACATCGGGCGAGAGCGGGCCCGATCTCGCCGTCTTCACTTCCGGCAAGGTGGATTTTGCCACCAGGCGATTGATCCAGGGCTTTGGACTGACAGCGCGCTAAGTCGTGTCGATATTCAGGTGAGGCCGGCCTGCAAATGCCGGGTTCCTGCGCTTCCGGTGCTCACGTACTTAAGTACGCTCCGCTCCGGTTCTCGGACCCCGCCATTTTCGGCTCGGCCTGACCTGAATCTCAACACCCCTTCGCCCAGCCGCTTAAGCAGGTTCGAAGACGATGCTGCGCTGATCCGGATCGGCCGAGACCAGCTTCAGGTTGAGATTGTCGCCCTGCCTGAGCCCGGAGGCCTTCACGTTGGCCACGACGGGCATGTCGGCAAGCTGCACGCGCACGCCATGATCGACGAAGTCGGTGACGACGGCCTTGAACATCTCACCCTCGCGTCCCTCGAGCATGACCGCCTCGGCAAAGTCGATTGCCGCATGATTGATCTGCGAAGCGCGGGCATCCGCACGCCCCATCACCTTCGGCAACCTGGCGAATGCTTCGGTAACGGCCTGCGGCACGGGCTGGCCGTTGGCGATCGCCAGCGCGCAGCGCACGACGTAGCGGTCGGCCAGTCGCCTGAGCGGCGCGGTGGCGTGGGCATAGGTCGCGGCCATCGCCTCATGCCAGGGGACGACGCCCTCGTGATAGGGTTGGTAGGACGCGCCGTTGCCTGCGCGGCGGATTTCCAGCATCAGCGCGGCCTGTTTCGGATCGGTCGGATCGAGCGTGCGCTGATAGTCGCTCAGACTGGTGGAGGCGGGCCAGGAAAGCCCAAGCGCCCGCGCCGCGTTGCGCAGTCTTTGCACCTTGGAGGCGTCCGGCCCCGACATCACCCGGAACAGCCCGGTCTTGTGCGCCAGCATGGCGTCGGCAATCGCCATATTGGCGGCCAGTGAAAGCGCGGCGTTATCCTGCTCGGATTGCAGCAGCGGCCTGAACGAAAGCCGGAACGTGCCGTCGGCAAGCTTCTCCACCTCTTGTTCGGGCGGATCGACGCGCGAAGCGCCGCGGCGCTCTTCGTTCGTCGCCATGCGCCGCGCCAGCTCCGCGAAGCCGGCCGGAACGTCGGAGGCCTGCACGCTGTCATAGGCGAGCTTGGCACGGCTTTGAATGATGGCCCGCTCCGCGCCGTCCAGCTTCACCGCGCCGTCGCCGGCGATCCGGACCGTGAAGACGACCGCCGGACGAGGTCCATCGGGCAGCAGGCTTGCTGCGGCCTCGGCGAGCAGGGGCGGGTAGAGCCCGGCCTTGCCGTCCGGCAAGTAAAGCGTCTCGCCCCGGTTCCAGGCTTCGATATCGATCGCGTCGCCGTCCTCGACGAACCAGGCCACGTCGGCAATGGCATAATGCAGGAGAAGATCCCCGCCGCTTGCCTCGATCGAGAAGGCCTGGTCAAGATCAGTGGAACTCGCCGGATCGAGCGTGACAAAGGGCATTGCCGTCCGGTCGGCATGCTGCCCGGGCACACGCTTTGCCGCCGCCTCAGCCGCGGCCATTACCGCAGGCGGAAATCCATCCGGCACGTGGAATTCTCCGCGGATATTCGCGAGGCCGGTGGAGAGCGCCTGTGATGGATCGTTCAGCGATTTCATGCCGCTGTCCTACACTGGCATTCCGGGCGCGGGAAGGCTTGCCAGCGATACCGCCAAGGTCGGCCGCCCAATGGCCAACTCAAGCAGGCCGGCAGGCCGAGCCGCTGCTGCTGGAACTGCCGCTTCAGCCCGGCGTTTCTTCTCACAGCAAAGGAGAAATCGCCATGCCCTCCACATCACAAGCACAGCAAAAGGCCGCCGGCGCCGCACTTTCCGCCAAGCGCGGCGAGATCAAGAAAAGCGAGCTCAAGGGCGCTTCGCGCGAAATGTATGAATCGATGAGCGAAAAGCAGCTCGAAGAGTTCGCCGAGACCAAGCGCAGGGGTCTGCCGGCGAAGAAATCGTAAGGCCTTCTATTTCTTCGGCCGATGCCGCGGCCAGCGCCGCACTGGATGGACCAAGCCCGCAGGGTGAGCCGCGGGCTTGGTCAGGAATGGGCCGAGGCGGGCAAAATCAGCGGCGCCACCAGCAATGCCGTGTCTTGTAGCGGACGACATGACGGTGGCCGTGGCGCCAGACGACTCTTTTCTTTACCACGACGCGGCACGCCTGCTTGTGGCCGTGCCAATGCCTGGCCATTGCCGGTTCTGGCGTCATGACCGCCATCGATCCCGCCAGCACAGCGGCTCCGGTCAGGGTAAGGAAGAACTTCTTCATGGGAATTCGGGCTCCTCTGCTCCAGTCCCTTCATCGTATCAGGCGGGCCTGCGGCCAAGGTAGCCGCATCCGCCCTGATGCCGCCGGCGTACAACTTGCCGCCACACCCAGCACCGCATGCAACGCAGGAATGGTATAGGGTTGCCCTTGGCGCCGCCAGCCATAAGCTTGACACCGGTTAAATCTGTGTTTAACAGGCCCACCAACACCGGGTGGCGACGCCCGGTGGTTTCTTTTGACGTGTCCCGTGGGTTTTCCGTCGCTTTGCGTGGAAAACCCTGTCAGGTCTCGAAAACGGAGGCCAGAGGAGGGCGCGTTTCCTTCGCCCGGAGCCATGGGGTTCCGGGTATATTGTTTTGAAAGGGAATGCGATGAGCAAGCGCGAATCCGCGAAATACAAGATCGACCGCCGTCTCGGCGAAAACATCTGGGGCCGCCCGAAGTCCCCGGTCAACAAGCGTGAATACGGCCCCGGCCAGCACGGCCAGCGCCGCAAGGGCAAGCTTTCCGACTTCGGCCTGCAGCTGCGCGCCAAGCAGAAGCTGAAGGGTCACTATGGCGACGTTTCGGAAAAGCAGTTCCGCAAGGTCTATGAAGAGGCCAACCGCCGCAAGGGCGACACCTCCGAGAACCTGATCGGCCTGCTCGAGTCTCGTCTCGACGCGGTCGTCTACCGCGCCAAGTTCGTGCCGACCATCTTCGCCGCCCGTCAGTTCGTCAACCACGGCCATGTCAACGTCAACGGCAAGCGCACGAACATCGGCTCGTACCGCTGCAAGCCGGGCGACCTCATCGAGGTGCGCGAGAAGTCGAAGCAGCTCGTGATCGTGCTGGAATCGGTCGGTCTCGCCGAGCGCGACGTGCCGGACTACATCGAAGCCGACCACAACAAGATGACCGCGACCTTTGCTCGCGTTCCCGGCCTGTCGGACGTTCCGTTCGCCGTGCAGATGGAACCGAACCTGGTCGTCGAATTCTACTCGCGCTGATCGACATCAATCAGCCGCAGCATCCAAGGCCGCCTCTCGAGGCGGCCTTTTCTTTGTCCGCTATGTCCGCTAAGCCGGGCGCCAACAGAACGCAGGGCCGGCGCCATGAATATGCTGCCAGACGTCAAAACGCTCGAGCCGATCGGCGACGAGACCGACGGCGGCTTCCACCCGCTGTTTGCCGACGTGCCGTCCTCGGTCGAGTTCAACAAGCTGCGCAAGCGGCTGTTGAGGCTGACGCGCCAGGCGATCGAGGATTTCGCCATGGTGAAACCCGGCGAGCGCTGGCTGGTGGCACTCTCCGGCGGCAAGGATTCCTACGGCCTGCTGGCGCTGCTGCTCGATCTCAAATGGCGCGGCCTGCTGCCGGTGGAGCTGCTTGCCTGCAACCTCGACCAGGGCCAGCCGAATTTCCCGAAGCACATCCTGCCCGACTATCTCAATGCCAACGGCATCGCGCACCGCATCGAATACCAGGACACCTATTCGGTGGTGACCGACAAGCTGCCGCAGGGCAGCACCTATTGCTCGCTCTGCTCGCGGCTGCGGCGCGGCCATCTCTACCGCATCGCGCGTGAGGAGGGGTGCTCGGCGCTGGTGCTTGGCCATCACCGCGAGGACGTTCTCGAGACCTTCTTCATGAACCTGTTCCACGGCGGGCGTCTCGCCGCCATGCCGCCTAAGCTTCTCAATGACGAGGGCGACGTCATGGTGTTGCGGCCGCTCGCCTATAGCGCAGAGGCCGATCTCGAAAAATTCGCCAACGCCATGAAATTCCCGATCATTCCGTGCGATCTCTGCGGCAGCCAGGAAGGGCTGCAGCGCAACGCCATGAAGGCGATGCTCGACGACATCGAGAAGCGCATGCCGGGCCGCAAGGACACGATGATCCGCGCCATGGCCAATGTAAGGCCCTCGCATCTCCTGGACAGGAAGCTGTTCGACTTCGCGGGGCTTGATACGAACCCTGGACAAGATATTTCCGATGCGATTTGACGATAACGCGATCGACTGGCTGGCCGAGCTTCTCGCCGATGCCGCCAGGACTGAAATCATGCCGCGCTTCCGCCGACTGGGCGAGGGGGACGTGCGCCAGAAGACGTCCGCCGCCGACCTCGTGACCGAGGCGGACGTCAATGCCGAGAGGCTGATCACCGCCCGGCTGCTCGAACGCTATCCCGACGCCGTGGTGGTCGGCGAGGAAGCCTGCTCCGACAACCCGGCGCTGCTATCTGGCCTTGGCGATGCCGCGCTTGCCTTCGTCATCGATCCCGTCGACGGCACCTTCAACTTCGCGTCCGGCGTGCCGCTGTTCGGCGTCATGGCCGGCGTCGTCGTCAACGGCGAGACCGTGGCCGGTATCATCCACGACCCGGTCGGCAAGGACTGGCTGATCGGCGCCAAGGGTGCCGGCAGCCACATCCGCCACGCGCATGGCGCGCTGGAGAAGGTTCGCGTCGCGGCACCGGTGCCCATGGCGCAGATGACCGGCGCCGTTTCCTGGCAGTTTCTCCAAGAGCCTGAGCGCTCGCGGCTTGCCCGCAATCAGACCAAGACGCTGTCGCAATTCGCCTATCGCTGCGCGGCGCATGAATATCGGCTGCTTGCCAGCGGCCACGCCCATTTCGTGCTCTACAACAAGCTGATGCCCTGGGATCATCTCGCCGGCGCGCTGATCCATCAGGAAGCCGGCGGCCATGTCGCGCGCGTCGACGGCAGCACCTATCTGCCGTCGCATGTCGACGGTGGCCTGCTGGTCGCGCCGGACAAGCAAAGCTGGGACGAGTTGCGCCGCGAGCTCTGGGCGGAGTAGAGGCCCGTGCCGGCTCTGGCCGGCAAGGCTGCCGGCCACACAGCATTTAATGCAGATCGGTGACGTGCCCCGAAACGGGGGGATTGTGAGGCTGGAACATCCTGCCCCGCTCGGCGATCAGGATCATCAGCAAAGCCGCGACCGAGACGCTGCAGAAGCCGGCGGCCAAGGGGGTCACCGTGCCGTTATAGGCCTGGCCGATCGCCGCGCCGATGAGGGCACCGAGGAAGGTCTGCATGAAGCCAAGGATGGATGCCGCCGTGCCGGCGAGCTCGCCGAGCGGCTCCATGGCTAAAGCGTTGAAATTCGCGCCCAGTCCGCCGAATGGCAGCATCGCCCCGGCAAAGAAGGTGACGAAGAGCCAGAGCGGCATCTGTATCTCCAGCGAGACCACCAGCCAGGCAAGGCTGATGCACAGGAAGATGAGCAGCGCGCCTTGCGACAGGCGGCGCATGCCAATCTGTCCGACCAACCGAGAATTGAGATAGTTGGAGAAGGCAAGCACGCCGGCGACGCCGGCAAAGATCAGCGGGAACAATTCGCCGACATGGAAGACGTCGATATAGATCTGCTGCGCCGAACTGATGAAGCCGAACATGGCGGCGAAAATGAACGTGCTGGCGAAAGCGTAGCAAAGCGTGAGCCGGTTTGTGAGCACGATGCGGAAGCCGCTGACGACGGAGCTTACCGTCAGCGGCCGGCGATATTCCGGATGCAGCGTCTCTGGCAGGCGCAGCAGAGCCCAGGTCGAAACGATCAACGCGCCGATAGCCATGGTCACGAAAATCCAGTGCCAACTGGCGAAAAGCATGACGAACTGGCCGATGCCGGGCGCGATGACCGGGATGGCCATGAACACCATGAAGATCAGCGACATCACCTCGGCCATGCGCCGGCCTTCGAACGTGTCGCGCACGATCGAGACGGCGATGACGCGGGTCGCGGCCGCGCCGATGCCCTGTATGAGACGCCAGGTCAGCAACAGGGTGAAACTGGGAGCTATGGCGGCGGCGGCCGCAGCCACGACATAGACGACCAGGCCAAGGACCAGTGGCGCTCGGCGCCCGAAGCGATCCGAAATAGGCCCGAACAAAAGCTGCCCGCCGCCGAAGCCGAGCATATAGGCGGTGATGACATATTGGCGGTGGTTCTCGCTCTCGACGCCGAGCGAGGCGCCGATCTGCTGCAGCGCCGGCAACATGATGTCGATGGCCAAGGAGTTGAGCGCCATGAGCGCCGCGCAGAGCGCGATGAATTCCCAGCGCGGAATGGGCAAGCTGCTTGCCCGCTGCGACGCTTCCACCTGCTTGTCCACGGCAAAGTCCGATCTTTCAAACGAACAAGCGCCGGCTGGCCGGCGCGCTGGTTCGTCTCATTCCCGAGATTCGGGATCACAATTGCCGAGGTGGGGGCGGCCCCGGGCGATGCTGCCGGCCGGAGGGTTGGCCTCCGCGCCGGCGAGCAAAACTTTGAAAATCAGGCCGCGCCTTTGACGCTGACGCCCTTTTCGACCAGGAAGTCCTGCAACTCGCCGGCCTGGAACATCTCGCGCACGATGTCGCAACCGCCGACGAATTCGCCCTTCACATAGAGCTGCGGGATGGTCGGCCAGTTGGAATAGTCCTTGATGCCCTGGCGCAGTTCGGCCGAGTCGAGCACGTTCACGCCTTTGTAGTCCGCCCCGATGTAATCGAGGATCTGCACCACCTGGCCGGAGAACCCGCATTGCGGGAAGCCGGGCGTGCCCTTCATGAAGAGCACGACGTCGTTGCTCTTCACTTCATTGTCGATGTAGTCGTTGATGCCGGTCATGGAGGGTCCTTTCACGCCTGTGGGAGTCAGGCTCGAAGCATGTCCTTCAAATAAACCCATAGGTAGGCTGAAACAAGACGTTAGCCGCGACGCCGGCCCAATGGCGCAAGGGATAACGCGACTTTGGGCTAAGCCTGAGCGGCGCCGGCGCTCAGTCGGGAATGCTGGTCTGAAGCGCCAGCGCGTGCAGCAGGCCGCCCATATTGCCCCTCAGCGCGTTGTAGACCATCTGGTGCTGCTGCACACGGCTTTTGCCCCGGAAGCTCTCCGCAACGACCTCGGCCGCGTAATGATCGCCGTCGCCGGCCAGGTCGCGGATCGTCACCTTGGCGTCCGGAATGCCTTCCTTGATCAGTTTTTCGATGTCGTGGGCATCCATTGCCATGGCAAAATCCTGTTTCAAGCGGGCAGGCTGTATGGTGTGACTCGGGTGAGCCTAAAGCCTTTCCAGCCCGGATTGAAGCCTAAGGCTTATCCTGGCTCGAATGAACCACGCCGTCTTCGGTGATGTCATCGCGCGTCGAATAGGCGTGGCCGAGGCTGAAGACCAGGGCGTAGAGCGGGAGGTTGATCAACAGGCTGACGATCGGAAGATAGCTCGTCATCCGCCATGCGGTTGAGAAGAAGGGCTGACCGTAGCCGTCGCAGGTCAAGGACGAGCCATAGTCCCAAATGGCCCCGATCAACGCGGCGACGGCGAAGAGCTTGATGCAGGTCGCGACGTGCTTTGCCCGCGCCGGCTCCGGAGAAAGCCTGTTCCAGAGCATCAGGCAGATGATCGGGATCGCGTAGATCAGGGTCTGCAATATCAGCATCGGCAGCGTGCCGTTGGCCGCGGCAAGGAATTCGGCGCGGGTTTCCAGCCGCGGGCAGACCTCGCTCGAGGTCGTCGACAACAGGAACAGAACGAACGGCCCGAGAAACCAGAAGAAGAAGAGAGACGGCCAGAAGACGACTGCGACCAGCGTCCGGGCAGCCAGCTTCGTCAACTGGCTTGATCCATGAAGCGAGGGAACCAGCCTTCATGGGCTCTCTTCAGATCTTCGATGAGAATCTCGCCTGCCTCACCCAGCTCTAGGATGGCGCCAGTCTGCGTCATGCCAAACCATATTGCGGAAACACCAGCTGTCGCACTTTCCTCAAGCAGCGCATTGACCCCTTCGAATGGCATAGTAACCAGATAGCGTCCCTGGTCTTCGCCGAAGAACACGGCGATGGGAGACTCGCCTTTCGGCTGGTTCACCCTTGCAGCGATGCCGGATGCCATCGCCATCTCGGCGAGAGCCACGGCAAGGCCGCCATCCGACACATCGTGGCAGGCTGTGACTCTTCCCGTATTGATCAGGCCCCGCACGAAGTCGCCAACCTTCTTTTCGTGATCGAGGTCGACCGGCGGCGGCGGGCCGTCCGTGCGGCCGTGGATGTCGCGCATGTAGGCGGACTGGCCGAGGTGGGTTCCCCAGGCCTCAGGCGCGCCGATCAGGACGATTGCCTGATCTGGAGCGCCAAAGCCGATACGCGCCATCTTCGACCAGTCGGCGATGAGGCCGACGCCGCCGATGGTCGGCGTCGGCAGGATGCCGCGGCCGTTCGTCTCGTTGTAAAGCGAGACATTGCCGGAGACGATCGGGAAGCCGAGCGCGCGGCAGGCATCGCCGATGCCTTTGATGGCGCCTACCAATTGGCCCATGATCTCGGGCCGCTCGGGATTGCCGAAATTGAGGTTGTCGGTGGCGGCAAGCGGCAAGGCGCCGGTCGCCGTCAGGTTGCGCCAGCATTCGGCCACGGCCTGCTTGCCGCCTTCATACGGGTCGGCCTCGCAATAGCGCGGGGTGACGTCGGAGGAGAAGGCCAGCGCCTTGGTCGGATGGCCTTCGACGCGCACGACGCCGGCATCGCCGCCGGGAAGCTGCAGCGAATTGCCCTGGATCAGCGTGTCGTACTGCTCCCACACCCAGCGGCGCGAGGAGAGGTCCGGCCCACCCAGCATTTTCAGCAGCGCGTCCGCGACATCAGCCTTCGGCGTGTCGTTTGCGGCCAGCGGCGCCGGCTTCCTCGCCTCGACCCAGGGGCGGTCATATTCGGGCGCCTGATCGCCGAGGTCCTTGATCGGCAGGTTGGCGACCTCGTCGCCCTGATGAATGACGCGGAAGCGCAGATCGTCGGTGGTCTTGCCGACGATGGCGAAGTCGAGACCCCATTTGCGGAAGATCGCCTCGGCTTCCTCTTCCTTCTCTGGGCGCAGCACCATCAGCATGCGCTCCTGGCTTTCCGACAGCATCATCTCATAGGCGCTCATGCGCTCCTCGCGCACCGGCACCTTGTCGAGGTCGAGCTCGATGCCGAGGTCGCCCTTGGCGCCCATCTCGACCGCCGAGCAGGTCAGGCCCGCGGCGCCCATGTCCTGGATGGCGATGACGGCGCCCGACGCCATCAGCTCGAGGCAAGCTTCCAGCAGGCATTTTTCGGTGAAGGGATCGCCGACCTGCACGGTCGGGCGCTTCTCCTCGATCTTGTCGTCGAATTCGGCCGAGGCCATGGTGGCGCCGCCGACGCCGTCGCGCCCGGTCTTGGCGCCGAGATAGACGACCGGCAGGCCGACGCCCTTGGCCTGCGACAGGAAGATGGCGTTGGTCTTAGCGAGACCGGCCGCGAAGGCGTTGACCAGGATGTTGCCGTTGTAGCGGGCATCGAAATTGACCTCGCCGCCGACGGTCGGCACGCCGAAGGAATTGCCGTAGCCGCCGACGCCCGAAACCACGCCGGCAACGAGATGCCGGGTTTTCGGATGATCCGGCGCGCCGAAGCGCAGCGCGTTCATCGCCGCCACCGGCCTTGCGCCCATTGTGAAGACGTCGCGCAGGATGCCGCCGACGCCGGTCGCCGCACCCTGATAAGGCTCGATGTAGGAGGGGTGGTTGTGGCTCTCCATCTTGAAGACGACGCAGTCGCCGTCGCCGATATCGACCACGCCGGCATTCTCGCCCGGACCCTGGATGACCTGCGGACCGCTGGTCGGCAGCGTGCGCAGCCATTTCTTGGAGGACTTGTAGGAACAGTGCTCGTTCCACATCGCCGAGAAGATGCCGAGCTCGGTGAAGCTTGGCTCGCGGCCGACCAGATCGAGGATGCGCTGGTATTCGTCGGGCTTCAGCCCATGCGCGGCGACGAGCTCGGGAGTGATCGGCACGGAATTGGAAATAGTCATGAGCGGCGATTTTTGTCCGTGGGAGAGGGGAGCTTCCTTGAGTCTCCTCTTATCGCAAGCTTTCGCGCGATACACCCCACTGGATGATGAAAAACGCCGGAAAACTGCCTGTGCGGAGATGCCCAGGGGGTTGGGGCTTGCCGGCTTGATCAGGAAAAACTGTCATAGCCGGCGCGGCCTTCGTCGAGCAGGCGGCGGATGACGGCGACGCCGCCGGCGACATCCTTGCTTTGCCGGGGCTGCGACACGCCAAAGCGCACGCCGTGAAAGACCTGCTCGGAGCGGCCGGCCTTGAACTCGTCCTCGTCGTCGATGAGCACGCCTTGCGCCAGGCAGGCGTTCTTGAAGGTGCCGGACAGCCACGGGTCCGGCAAGGTCAGCCAGACGAAAGGCACGTTGTCCCTTGCCTTGATGTCGAACCCGGGCAGCACGTCGCGCACGATGGCTAGGCGTGCCTGGATTTCAGCGATGCAGCGCTTGCGGATCTCGCCCGCCTGGCCCGATATCACCAGCCTTGCGCCGACCTCGGCCAGCAGGAAAGGCAGGCCGCCGGTCATCATCTTGTGGGCGACACGGATGCGGTGGCGATAGGCCGGCGGGCAGGAAAGCCAGCCGCCGCGCACGCCGGCGGCGACGGATTTGGACAAGCCGCCGGCGACGATGGTGCGCTCCGGCGCATATTCGGCCAGCAGCGGTGTCGGGTCGTCGGTGAGCTCGCCGTAAAGATCGTCCTCGATCAGCGCGACATTGTACTCGCGCGCAATCTTCGCGATCGCCTGCCGCCGCTCCGCCGACAGGGTCACCAGCGTCGGGTTCTTCGCGGTCGGCATCAGGAACATCACCTTTGGATGTTTCTGCGCGCAGACGCGCTCGAAATCGTCCGGGTCGATACCGTTGTCGTCGGTCAGAACCAGCGCGATGCGGCGCCCGATCAGCCCCGCGCTGCGCGCGATCTGCGAATAGGTGAGGTGCTCGAAGACGACGTAGTCGCCGGGCATGGTCAACGCCGCGATCGCCGCCATGACCGCGGCGTGGGTGCCCAGCGTCGGCACGATTGAATCGGGCGAGGGGCGGAAGGCATTGCGCGCCAGCCAGCGGCTGCCCGCCTCATACCAGCGTTCGGGAAAGTCCCGCGTGTAGCTCGAAATGTCGTGCGGATGCTCCTGCGCCGTGCGCGCCAGCATGTCGGCAATCACGGCGCCCTGGCCGACATCGGGCGCGGCGGTGCTGTCGAAACGCAGCTTGCCGCTCGGCGCGTCGATGGGGCGCGTGCCTTGCAAGCTAGGTTCGACATCGGGTTTCGGGGCCTCTGTGCGCTGGCCGAGCACATAAGTGCCGCGGCCGACCTCGCCGCTCACCAGACCGCGCTCGCGCAGCAGCTGATAGGCCCTGCCGATGGTGCCGACGGTTGTGCCGATGTCATAGGCGAGGTCGCGCTGCGGCGGCAGTTTTGCGCCAGCATCGATGACGCCCTTGTCGATATCTGACTCAATGCTGTCAGCAAGACGCTGATAGAGCGGACCGGAGCCAGAGGAAAGATCGGGGAGCCAATTTGTCATGGTGACAATTTTCTATATTGCACCGCGCGATGAGTCAATCCATATCGAGGCGGCGATTGGAAAGGTACAATCGAAACAAGGTAGAACGGCAATGGATACAATCGACACAATTCGCTTCGCTCGCCCGGCTTTTGGCGCGCAGGCCGGGCCCTTGGCCCATCGCGGCTTCGTCGGTCGCCTGGCGGTTGTGCTCGGTTCCATCGCGAGGCAGATCGACCGCTTGCTCGAACGTCGGCGCGGCCGCCTTGCGCTGCTGGAGATGACGGACGAGCAGCTCAAGGATATCGGCGTCTCGCGCTGCGACGCCCATCGCGAAGGCATCCGGGCGTTCTGGGAGTGACGGTCTGTCGTCGACTGACGACCTAGCGGCGGCTCGATTGAACTCGGGTTGCGGGCTTTCCCCGCGATCGACCGATGCCGTGATCGACAAGCACGGCGAGCACGCTCAGCCCGACAAAAAGGGCGGTGACGGCCAGCGCTGAAATCGCGACGCTGGCCGCGCCGTTCTTGGCGATGTCGAGGAACGGGTAGGGTACTTCGCCGGCGAAGGGCGCGCGCATCAACGCGTAGGCGAGATAGGCGACCGGGTAGATCATCCACCAGGCGATGTCGCTCCACTGCCGCCTGCCATCGGCGCCCGCCACCAGCCACCACAGCACGAACAGCACCGGCGTCACATAGTGCAAGAGGACATCGCAGAACAGGAACAAACCCTGCGGCTGCCAGAGCCTCGCCAGGACCGTGGCGTAGACGATGAACACCAGAGTCATGGCCACCGCCACGCCGGTCCGTATCCGTGGCCCGGCAAAGGCTGGAAACCACGCATAGCCGGCGGGTGACAGCAGCGAAGCATGCACCATCACCGCCGCGATGTTGGTCAGGATGGTGAAGAAGCTGAAATAGAAGACGATCGAGCCGAGCAAGCCACGGCCTGCGGCCATGGATGCCGGCACGGTGATGGCGAATTGGAGGACAAGCGCAATCAGCCCGACAACCAGTCCCGCCATCTGCAGGAACCGGCCCATCGCAACCTCACGCGGCAGCCGCGCAGGACGGATTGCCGGCCTGCCAGCGGGCGATGTCGGAACCGATGCGCGCGCCGAGCGGCTCATTCATCAGCGGCCCGAACGCGTCGACGCGGCTGGAATTGCCCTGCGCCTGCACCACCAGCAGCGGCTTGCCGCCATAATGCTTGGCGGGCACCAGCAGGAAGCGCGGCGTGCCACTGTAGGAATTGAGCTCATTGGCCATCTGATAGGCCTTGAAGGCCGGATCCTTGCTGGCAATCCAGCATTTGTGCGCAGCGATCGCGACCTGTTCCATGGCAAGCAGAGAGGCGCTCTTGCCTGAGGGAACCGGCGTTGTCTTGGGGCTGGATTGGCAGGAAGCCAAGGCGAGCCCGGCGGCGGCCAGGAGAGCAAGGCGAGCAATCGTCAGTCTCATGGTCAGTCCGCCCCCGCGTTCCGATAGGATGTCAAAGGATCAGGCGGCGATGCCGAGCGCGCTCTCGAACAGCGCCCGTCCGTCATTGCCGCCATGCGCCGCCTCGATCAGGTTCTCCGGATGCGGCATCAGGCCGAGCACATTGCCCTTGTCGTTGACGATGCCGGCAATGTCGTTGATCGAGCCGTTGGGATTGGTGTCTTCCGCATAGCGGAACACCACCTGGCCTTCGCCTTCGAGCCGGGCAAGGGTCTTTGCATCGGCGAAGTAGTTGCCGTCATGATGCGCCACCGGCGAGCGGATCACCTGTCCGGGCTGGTAGCCGCGGGTGAACATGGTGTTGGCGTTGGCGATCTCAAGCTTCACCTGCCGGCAGACGAATTTCAGCGAGGCGTTGCGCATCAGGGCGCCGGGCAGCAGCCCAGCCTCGACCAGGATCTGAAAGCCGTTGCAGACGCCGATGACGGTCACGCCCCTGGCCGCCTTTTCGGCCACCGCCCGCATCACCGGCATACGCGCCGCGATCGCGCCGCAGCGCAGATAGTCGCCAAAGGAGAAGCCGCCGGGGATGGCGATCAGGTCGACATCGGGAATTTCCGTGTCGGTCTGCCAGACGGTCGCCGGCGGCTGGCCGGAAATCTTGGTCAGCGCCGCGATCATGTCGCGATCGCGGTTGAGGCCAGGCAAGAGGACGACGGCTGATTTCATGGCAGTTCCCGTTCGCTGATTTCACGCAGATACCGGGGCGGAACGCTATCGGTCAACCAGGCGCCATTGTCGGAGAGAAAGAAAGTCAAACCAACCCCAGCCATAGCCGCCGAGTCGAGCCGAAGGATAACATCTTTTCCCTTGCGGCGCCGCCGCATGGACGTCATTTCGGCTCAAATGGCTTTTCGGCCTCGGCCAGCTCGCGCAATTCCAGGCGCTGTTCAATCCGTTCAAGGCGTTGATCGATACGACCTGTTATCGCGTAGATGTTGTTGATGTCCGTTTGCGTGCTCAACGCCTGCAACCTGATCGCGACAATCTCATGCTTGACCTCGCCGAGACCGTTCTCAAGGCGATCCATTCGTAGATGGATTTTCTTGAGAAGCTCGTACATCAGCTCATTCGTGACTTCAGGCATAGTGCCTCCGGCACAACCTCAGGTAAGCGTCACACTATAGTTCTCAATCACCGTGTTCGCCAGAAGCTTGTCGCACATGGCCTTGAGGTCGGCCTCGGCCTTGGCCTTGTCGGCTCCGGTGAGCTCGATGTCGAACACCTTGCCCTGGCGCACCTGGCCGACGCCGTCGAAGCCCAGCCCGGAGAGCGCATGCTCGATCGCCTTGCCCTGCGGGTCTAGGACGCCGTTCTTGAGGGTCACGGTGATACGGGCTTTCATCGATGCTCCTGGGCAAATCGTCGTTTAGGAAAAGGCCTGCCATTGTCCGGCAGGCCCGTCAGTATTCAGTGCTTCAGGCCCTTGGGCGCCTCGGAGGAAGCGACGAGCACCGGGCCTGTGGGGCGCGGCGGCTCGTTCTCGTTGATGATGCCGAGACGGCGGGCAACTTCCTGATACGCCTCGACCAGGCCGCCCATGTCGCGGCGGAAGCGGTCCTTGTCGAGCTTGTCCTGGGTGGCGACGTCCCACAGCCGGCAGGAATCCGGCGAGATCTCGTCGGCGACGACGATGCGCATCATGTCGCCCTCGAACAGGCGGCCGCATTCGATCTTGAAGTCGACGAGCTGGATGCCGACGCCGAGGAACAGGCCGGACAGGAAGTCGTTGACGCGGATGGCCAAGGCCATGATGTCGTCGATTTCCTGCGGGCTTGCCCAGCCGAAGGCGGTGATGTGCTCTTCCGACACCATCGGGTCGTCGAGCGCGTCGGCCTTGTAGTAGAATTCGATGATCGAGCGCGGCAACACCGTGCCTTCCTCGATGCCGAGGCGCTTGGACAGCGAGCCGGCGGCGACATTGCGCACGACGACCTCGAGCGGGATGATCTCGACTTCCTTGATCAGCTGCTCACGCATGTTGAGCCGGCGGATGAAGTGGGTCGGGATGCCCATGCGGTTCAAATGGTTGAAGATGTGCTCGGAAATGCGGTTGTTGAGCACGCCCTTGCCATCGACCACTTCATGCTTCTTCTTGTTGAAGGCGGTGGCATCGTCCTTGAAAAACTGGATCAGCGTCCCCGGCTCAGGTCCCTCATAGAGGATCTTGGCCTTGCCTTCGTAGATGCGGCGGCGATTTTTCATCTGATTTTTTCTCTGGATCTGCGGGCAGGCGGCAAGTGACCAGTTCCTGTCCGTTTGCCTAAGTTAGTATGGCGAAGGCGGCGTTCAATGCCGGTGTTATCGCAATCGTCTTGTTTGCTCAATCGGCAAATCCCGCGAATCAACCGCTTTCGGAACCGAAATGCCGCAGCGCAGCATGCGACGAAGCATATTGACCGGCTCGCGGCCTTTTGGTTTGTGCTTGCCCATCACACATATTCATCGCCAAGCGAATCGGATTGATCGGAGGGACGACATGAGCAGCATGAAAGACCGCGAAGAGGGTTTTGAGCGCAAATTCGCCTTCGACGAGGAACTTCGCTTCAAGGCCGCGGCGCGCCGCAACAAGGCGCTTGGCCTGTGGGCCGCCGAGAAACTCGGCAAATCAGGCGCCGATGCCGAAGCCTATGCCAAGGAAGTGGTGGTCTCCGATATCGAGGAGGCGGGCGACCACGATGTCTTCCGCAAGATCCGCAAGGATTTCGATGCCGCGGGCGTCGCCCAGTCCGACCATCAGATCCGCCGCACCATGGACGAGCTGATGGCGCAGGCGATCGAGCAGATCAAGAACAGCTGAGGCTGTGTGGGCATGACGTCGACCGAAAATCGCCTCGCGCTTTTCGGCATCATGCCGGATCTCCTTGTTTTTACGCCGTTCCGGACGGAAGGTTACGGCGAAGTCGCCGAACCTAAACGTTACACACTTTTCCTGGAATTGCTCTGACTGGACCAATCGACCGCCCGGCCAAACCGGGCGGTTTTTCTTTGCCTTAACGTGGTTTCCGACCGAAACTGCGGATTGTTCACAAGGAAAGTTCCGATGTCGCTCAAGTCCCGCCTGACCGCCGACGAAACGCTGTTCACCGCTTGGTCGGGCGTGCCGGACGCGCTGACGGTCGAAATCATCGCCAAGCAGGGTTTTGACGCCGTCACCCTCGACATGCAGCATGGCGGCCACCATGAGGACAGCGTGCTGCGCGGCCTGGTGCCGGTGCTCGCCGCCAACAAGCCGGCGCTGGTGCGCATTCCGGTCGGGCGCTTCGACATGGCGAGCCGCGCGCTCGATTTCGGCGCCGAGGCGGTGATCGCGCCGATGGTGAACTCCGTGGCCGACGCAAGGCAGTTCGCCGCCGCGATGAAGTATCCGCCGCTGGGCGAGCGTTCCTGGGGCCCGACCTATGCTTTCCCGCGCCACGGCAAGGGCGACCATGCCGAATGGTTGCGCGATACGAACCAGCGCACCATGGCTTTCGCCATGGTCGAGACGCGGGCGGCTCTCGATGCGCTCGACGGCATTTTGGATACGCCCGGCATCGACGGCATCTTCGTCGGCCCATCGGATTTCTCGATCGCCTGGTCGAACGGCACCACCGTCAGCTCGACGCTGGAAAGCATGATGGAGACGGTCGCGTCGATCGCCGAGCGGACGCGCAAGGCCGGCAAGCATGCCGCGATCTACGTCATCGAGCCGGCGATTGCCGGGCGCGTCGTGTCGATGGGCTTCCGGCTGCTCGCCATGGGCTCGGACCACACGCTGATTTCGCTTGGCGCGAAAACGCTGTTGAAGAGCATGCGGGATTCGATCGGCTCCTAGACGCCGATTAGGGTTCTTTCAGTTCCGTCAGAAACTTGGCGAAAGTCATCGAACCCTCGGGCCAGGGGCCGAAGCCGGCATCGTGGTTGAGATGGCCGGATTCGCCGGCGTCGATGAAGAGCGATCCCCAGGCGGCGGCAATGTCCTCGGCGACCGCGAAGGCGCAGAACGGATCGTTGCGGCTGGCGATCACGATGGACGGAAAGGGCAGGGGATCGCGCGAATAAGGGCCAAAGGTCATCAGATGTTTCGGCCTGATTTCCGGATTGGAGACATCCGGCGGCGCGACGAAGAAGGCGCCCGCGACCGGCTTCTTGAATTGCGGGATGGCCTGCACCGCCGCCGTCACGCCCAGCGAGTGCGCAACAAGCACCACCGGCCGCTCGGCCTCGTTGACGGCGTTCGCCACGCTCGCCGTCCAGTCCTCGCGCACCGGCTTGGTCCATTCCGCCTGCTCGACCCGGCGCGCCGTCGACAGTTTCGACTGCCAGCGGGTCTGCCAGTGCTCGGGACCGGAATTGGTGTAGCCCGGCACGATCAGGATATCTGCGTCTTTGACTTTCATGGCGCGGATGTAGCGAGCGGCTTTCTTGGCTGCAACCCCGTCGGAAAATTCGGAGTGATCACAATTGTGAACAACTTGTTCGGTTCTTGCTGTCTTGTGTGAACGATCGCAATCGACGATTTGAAGAGGCAACAAGGACAATGACTGGTGGCCAGGAAAATCCCATGCTTGGGACAAGCGCCGCCCGAACGGAGAGTTTGATGAGCGAACTGCCTTTTGCCGCGACCACCCCGGTCAGCGTGTCACGCGTCGGGCTGAAGGCGCGCGACGCCGAAAGCCTGGCCGCCTATTACCGCGCTGTCGTCGGCTTGCAGGAACTGAGCCGAGCCGATGGCGCGATCACGCTCGGCGCAGCCAACCGGCCCTTGCTGGTGCTCGAACCGGATTCTTCGGCCAAGCCGGACGATCCGCGCAGCGCCGGCCTTTTCCACACAGCTTTCCTTTTGCCATCGCGGGCCGACCTCGGCCGCTGGATCAGCAATGCCGCCGCCAACCGCATCGGCATCGAGGGCGCCTCCGACCATCTGGTCAGCGAGGCGCTTTACCTGACCGACCCGGAGGGCAACGGCATCGAGATCTATGCCGACCGCCGCCCGCAGGACTGGAAATGGAATGGCGACAGGATCGCCATGGCGACCGAGCGGCTGAACCTGCCGGCGGTGGTCGGCAGCGTGCCGGCGGGCGATGGTGGCTGGCAGGGCGCGCCGGAAAACACCATTGTCGGCCATGTGCATCTGCGCGTCGGCCGGCCGGAAGACGCGGAGGCCTGGTGGCATGACCAGTTCGGCTTCGACACGGTGGCGAAATATGGCGGCCAGGCGGTGTTCCTGTCGTCCGGTCATTATCACCATCATATCGGCGCCAATGCCTGGCAGAGCGCGGGCGCCGGCCGCCGCGACCCGTCCCGCTCGGGCCTCGCCTGGGTCGAGATGCGCTCGGACAATGTGAAGGCCGAGACGAGCCGCGAGGATCCGTGGGGCACCGTCATCAAGACCGTGCCTGGAGCGCTTGCTTGAAATGCTGATCCGGTCGGAAATGCCCGCTGATCACGACGCAATCCATCAACTTACTTGGAATGCGTTCAAGCCGATGGCCTTCAGCGACGATACCGAGGCCGACATTATCCGGGCCTTGCGCGCGGACGGTGACCTGACGATTTCGCTGGTTGCCGAGGACGCTGAGGAAATTGTGGGTCACGTGGCATTTTCACCGGTGAAGATCGGCGGCATCCATGACAAATGGTTTGGGCTTGGTCCAATATCGGTCAGGCCTGACAGGCAGCGTCAGGGTATAGGCAAGGCATTGATCGCCGCCGGGCTGCAACTGCTTGACGAGCAGGGCGCCGGCGGATGTGCGCTGATCGGAAATCCTGAGGTGTACGGCCACGCGGGCTTTGTGAGCGACGGGCAACTGACATATCTGAATATCGATACGAAGTACGTGCAGCGGCTGGTCCTGCGCGGACCCGTGCCGCGCGGCGCGCTCAGCTTTGCCCCTGCTTTCGGAAGTTGAAGCTAGGATTCCGACTGAGCGCCAGCCGCATGGAAGGTTATCCAAATACCCGCTTGAAGATCGTGTCGACATGCTTGGTGTGATAGCCGAGGTCGAATTTCTCGCGGATCTCGGCTTCGGGCAGCGCCGCCGTGACATCCTTGTCGGCAAGCAGTTCTTCGAGGAAATCGGCGCCGTGCTCCCACACTTTCATGGCGTTGCGCTGCACCAGCCGGTAGGCGTCCTCGCGTGACAGGCCGGCCTGCGTGAGCGCCAGCAGCACACGCTGCGAATGCACCAGGCCGCGGAACTTGTTGAGGTTCTTCTCCATGTTCTCGGGGTAGACGAGCAGCTTGTCGACGACGCCGGTCAGGCGTGCCAGCGCGAAGTCCAGCGTCACCGTCGCGTCCGGCCCGATCATGCGCTCGACCGAGGAATGCGAAATGTCGCGCTCGTGCCAGAGCGCCACGTCTTCCATGGCCGGCAGCGCCATCGAACGCACCATGCGGGCAAGGCCGGTGAGGTTCTCGGTCAGCACCGGGTTGCGCTTGTGCGGCATCGCCGACGAGCCCTTCTGGCCCGGCGAGAAATACTCTTCCGCTTCCAGCACCTCGGTGCGCTGCAGATGGCGGATCTCGACGGCGAGGCGTTCGACCGAGGAGGCGATCACACCGAGCGTGGCAAAGAACATGGCGTGGCGGTCGCGCGGGATGACCTGGGTCGACACCGGCTCCGGCTTCAGCCCAAGCTTTGCCGCCACATGCTCTTCGACATAAGGCTCGATGTTGGCGAACGTGCCGACCGCGCCGGAGATCGCACATGTTGCGATGTCCTCCCGCGCGTGCACCAGCCGCTCGCGGCAGCGCGAGAATTCGGCATAGGCCTGCGCCAGCTTGACGCCGAAGGTGGTCGGCTCGGCATGGATGCCGTGGCTGCGGCCGATGGTGACGGTGTCCTTGTGCTCGAAAGCACGGCGCTTCAGCGCCGCGAGCAGGGCGTCGATGTCGGCAAGCAGGATGTCGCTGGCCCGCGTCAACTGCACAGCAAGACAGGTGTCGAGCACGTCCGACGACGTCATGCCCTGGTGGATGAAGCGGGCATCCGGTCCGACGAATTCGGCAAGATGGGTCAGGAAAGCGATGACGTCATGCTTGGTGACGCGCTCGATCTCGTCGATCTTGGCGACGTCGAATTTGGCCGCGCCGCCTTTCTCCCAGATGGTCCTTGCCGCTTCCTTCGGAATGACGCCCAGCTCCGCCAGCGCATCGCAGGCATGCGCCTCGATCTCGAACCAGATGCGGAAGCGGGTTTCGGGCGACCAGATGGTGACCATTTCCGGCCGGGAATAGCGAGGGATCATCCGTTTTTTGAGTCCTGATGGGAAAAAGCGTTGGCCGCGTCCTAACAGAGGCGGGCCCGATGCTCAACGCCGCTGCCGTGCAAACCAGATACTTGCCGCGACAAGCGCTGCAAAACCCAGCGGAAAATAGAGCCGCACGCCGAGCACGACGAACTGATAGAGCGCGGTCAGCATGGTGAAGGCGAATTCGAACGCCCAGGTCAGCGTGAACGCCGACGCGTGCCATTCGGCATAGTAGGAGCGATATTGCAGCGCGAACAGGCCGCCGGTGAAGGCGAGTGTCGTCGCCAGGAGGGACACGAATGCCGCGGCGAAGGCTGTTTCCCAAAGACGGCCGCGAGAAACCAGCCTAGCCAGCGTCAGCCCAACCGGAAAGGCAAGCACGCCGCCAAGACCATAAAGCAACGCCACGAAACGGATCCTGTCGGGCGTCTCCCAGGCGGCCAGCAGGAGATTTGCCAGCGCGCTCGCACCCATGGCGGCGCCCCAGAGCAAAGTTCCAACACCAGCCTCGCTTGGCGACGGAACGGCGGCGCGCAACCGATCCGTGAGACCGCGCCGCAAGGGAACTTGCTGCAGCGGCATCATGGGCGGCAAGCCGTATCGCGCGTCGGGTGGCCGGGCAGGCTGGGCGTCATCGGCATGACATCTGTCTCATCAGCGTCATGCCTATCACGCCATGGTGAATGAGACGTGCCGTGCGATGCATCCAATCCGGCGTTCATTTGTTATTGTCGGCCGTCTCGCATCCGAAAGGGCAAATCGCTATCCAGCGGAGGACCAGCATGAGCACCGACATCAGCAAGATACGCGGACACATGGAAGTGATCGGCGCCGACGGCGTCCATATCGGCACCGTCGACAAGGTCGAGGGCGACCGGATCAAGCTGACCAAGGCTGATAGCGGCATGGGCTCGCACAAGGACCATCACCACTACATTTCGCTTGCGCTGGTCGCGGAGATCGACGGGCAGAAGGTATGGCTCTCCGCGAATTCCGATGTCGCTGTCACCTTCGAGGAAGAGAAATCCGATCCGACCTGATTAGCCGTCAACGCGAAGACCAGACGGGAAACAAGTCGCCGTCGGCGGGCGTGGCGGCATAGACGCCGCGGCTGATCGCGCGCGCCATGGTGGCGCCTGCCGCCGCGAACAGGCCGATCGCGGCATCGGCGCCGAGCTCTATTCCGCTTCGGCCCGTCGCCAGGGCAAAGACGAGATCGCCGTCCGCCGGCGTATGCGTCGGCCAGATGGCGCGGGCGAAGCCGTCATGCGCCGAGATCGCCAGCCGCTTGGCCGCGGCCTTGGTCATGACGGCGTCCGTGGCGATGACGGCGATGGTAGTGCTGCCGGCTTCCCCATGCCCGCCGACGCGCCTGTCGCGGTATTTCAGCAGGATCTTCCTGGCCTCTTCAGGCATCGGCGCGGGATAACCCAGGCCACCGAACTCGTCGCCGATCTCGAAGGGCGCCGCCCAGAAATGGCGGCTGCGGCCGACCGTCACCGAGCCGGTCGGGTTGACGGCGGCGAGCGCGCCAATGGTGACGCCGCTGTCGAGCACCGTCGAGGCGGAGCCCAGCCCGCCTTTCAGCCCGGAGGTCAGCGCGCCGGTGCCGGCGCCAGCCGTGCCGATTTCGAAATCCACTGTCGCCGCCTGCACGGCCTCATAGCCGAGCTCGCGATAGGGCGGATAACGGCCCCAGTCCTTGTCGCCGCCATTGCGCAGGTCGAACAGGATCGCGGCCGGCACGATCGGCACGCGGAAGCCGCCGACCTCGACACCGATGTTCTTCTCGCGCAGCGCCGCCTGCACGCCCGAGGCGGCGTCGAGGCCGAAGGCCGAGCCGCCGGACAGAACGACGGCATGGACCGTCGCGATCGAATTCTGCGGCTCGAGCAGATCGGTCTCGCGCGTGCCCGGCGCACCGCCCAGCACCTGGAAACCGGCCACGGCAGGCTCATCGCATATCACCACCGTGACGCCGGATTTCAGCCTGGCATCGGCGGCATTGCCGACGCGAAGGCCGTCAACGTCGGTAATGAGATTACGCGGTCCGGTGCGGAACATCACTTCTCCTCCAGCGGCACGAAATGCGTCCCGTCGAAGCGGAAGATACGGAACGGGTTCTGGCTGAGATCGCCCTTGTCGTCGAAGCGGATGGTGCCGAGAGCGGTCGCGAAATCATGGCCGGTCAGCGCCTCGGCGAGCGGCTGTCCAGTGCTTTCCGCGCCGGCCAGCGCGGCCTTGGCGACCTCGACCGCGGCATAGGTCGGAAGGGTGTAGCCGTCGGGCACGATGTTCTTCGCGGCGAAAGCCTGCACCACCTTGGGGTCGGCGATCTCCGACCATTCCGGCGGGGCGATCATCAGCGTGCCGACGGTGTAGGGCACATCGCCCTGCGGCGTGCGCAGGTTCTCGCCGCCGGCAAAGGTGATGCCGGCACCGAGCTGCGCGGTGTCGCGACCCATGATGGCGATGTCGTCGCCGTCGCCGCCGGCGAACACTTTTGTCGCGCCGGCCTTCTTCAGCCGGCCGACCAGTCCGATCTGGTTGTCGAGCTGCGGCCGGAACGTGTCGACGAAGACAGGTTTCAGCGCCGCCTGCTCGGCCGCGGCGCGAAACGTCTCGGCCATCTCGCGGCCATAGATGGTGCCGTCGTCGACGATGGCGAACAGGTCGTCGCGCCAGAGCTGGGTGAGCTTGGCGGCGACCGCGTTGCGTTCATCGTCGCCGCGCGGGCCGAGCCGGTAGACCGGCCAGCCGGTCTTGGCGCGCCGGTCGGTCAGGCTTTCGGTGCGCACGCCTACCGTGATCACCGGTATGTTGGCGTCCTTCAGGATCGGCAGCGCGGCCTCGATCGCCTCGGTGCAGAGGAAGCCGACCGCGACATTGACCTTGGCGTCGACGAATTCCCTCGCCGCCGCGGCGCCACCATCGGCGGTGCAGGCGTCGTCCACGGCCTTGATCGCGACGCCGTTTGCCTCGGCCGCCAGGCCCGCGCCGGTCTCGACCTGCTTGCCGAGGATCGCCGACGGGCCGGAAAGCGGTGCCGCAACGCCGACCAGCGTCTCGGCGTCGGCGCTCGCGGTCAGCGACAACCAGAGCAGCACGGCTGATGTCGTCGTGAGAAGACGCATTCGGGCTAAGAGATCCTCCATGCCGGGAATACAGTCCCGACACTATTCCAAGAAATGCCTAAAGGCTGGCTAAGCGCCGCGCAACACGCGAATTTGCGGATTGCAGTCAAGCACTTCGCCCGTGCTATGCAACTTGTGGCGTGCAATATGCCGCCATATATAACGAACTGGTTCCGACAGGTGGATTATCGGGTGCTGAAGATCAATGATATCGGGCCGCAGCACTATCGCGATGCGATGGCGCATTTTGCCGGCCATGTGCATGTGGTGACGACGGACGGGCCTGGTGGCAAAAGAGGCGCGACGGTAATCGCCGCCTGTTCGGTTTCGGACACGCCGCCGACGGTGCTGGTCTGCCTCAACCGGGAGAACGCCAAGAACGAAGCTTTCGTCAAGAACGGCAAGTTCGCGTTGAACACGCTCGCATCGGACCAGGAAGCCGTCTCGGTCGGCTTTTCCGGCGTCACCGGCCTGCCGGCGGAGGAGCGCTTCGCGCTTGCCGAGTGGGACGTGATCTCGACCGGCGCGCCGACGCTGAAAGGCGCCCTTGCGGTGTTCGACTGCGAGATCATCGATGCCAAGGACCTTGCCACCCACCGTGTGCTTTTTGGCAAGGTGACAGGCCTGCGCATCGGCGATAATTTGCGCCCGCTGATCTACCACAACCGCGGCTATCACGTTCTTTGAAACGGCCGGGCGGGATCCACGGAGACAAGATGACAGCGCCGCGCCCCGCGCCGAAATCGATCGACGAAACGCTCGATCTTTTGACCGGCGCGGATTATGTCGCGGACCGTTCGCTGGCGACCGTGCTGTTCTTATCGCTGCGCATGAAGCGGCCCTTGTTCCTCGAAGGCGAGGCGGGTGTCGGCAAGACCGAGATCGCCAAAGTGCTGGCTGAGGCGCTCGGTCGCCGGCTGATCCGGCTGCAGTGCTATGAGGGGCTCGACGTCTCCTCGGCCGTCTATGAATGGAATTACGCCGCCCAGATGATCGAGATCCGCATGGAGGAGGCGGCGGGCAAGGTCGTGCGCTCCGATATGGAGCGGAACGTTTTTTCCGAGAAATACCTGATCCGCCGCCCGGTGCTCGATGCGCTGACCGGCAAGGCGGGTGCGGCGCCGGTGTTCCTGATCGACGAGCTGGATCGTACGGACGAAGCGTTCGAGGCGTTCCTGCTCGAGATCCTGTCGGACTTCCAGGTGACCGTCCCGGAGCTCGGCACGATCAAGGCGGAAGAGCCGCCGATCGTCATCATCACCACCAACCGGACGCGCGAGATCCACGACGCGCTTAAGCGGCGCTGCCTCTATCATTGGGTCGATTATCCGAACGCCGAGCGCGAGCTGGAGATCGTGCGCCGCAAGGTGCCGCAGGCGAACCGACGGCTGTCGGCGGAGGTCGTGTCCTTCATCCAGAAGCTGCGCCAGGTCGAGCTGTTCAAGGCCCCCGGCGTCGCCGAAACCATCGATTGGGCCGGCGCGCTGACCGAACTCGACAAGGTGGCGCTGGATCCGGAGACCGTGTCGGACACGATCGGCGTGCTTTTGAAATACCAGGACGACATCGCCCGTATCGGCGAGGGCGAGGGCCGGCGCATCCTCAATGAGGTGAAGGCCGAGCTTTCGGCGGCGGAGTAGGCGCGATGCCGTCGCCGCATCCGGAACCAAGAGAAGCGACGGCTGACGGGCGCATCGCCGACAACATCGTCTATTTCGCCCGCGCCTTGCGCAAGGCCGGCATGCGCGTTGGCCCGGCCTCGGTGAAGGACGCCATCGAGGCGGTGCTCGCCGCCGGCATCGGCTCGCGCGACGATTTCTACTGGACGCTGCATGCGGTGCTCGTCTCGCGGCACGAGGATCATCCGGTCTTCGACGAGGCCTTCCGCCTGTTCTGGAAATCGCGAGAGCTGATCGAGAAGCTGCTGGCGATGTTTTCGCCCGTCGCGCCGGACGATCGCGAGAAGCAAAAGCCGCGCACGGCCGAAAACCGCGTCAGCCAGGCGATGTTCGAAGGCCACCAGAAAAATCAGCCGGTCCGGGAAGTGCCGGAGATCGAGGTCGATGCGCGCCTCACCTTTTCCGGCAACGAGGTGCTGCGCGGCAAGGATTTTGCCCAGATGGATGCGGCGGAGATGACTGAGGCCAAAAAGGCGATCGCGGCCTTGCGCTTGCCCTTCGATCTGATCCGCACGCGGCGCTTCAAGGCCGGCGCGCAGGGGCGCCGCATCGATCCGCGCGCCATGATGCGCTCGGCCGCCCGCACCGGCGGTGAGCTTATCCTGCCGAAATTCCGGTCGCCGCGTGAAGTGCACCCGCCACTGGTGGTGCTGGCCGACATTTCCGGCTCGATGAGCCAGTATACGCGCATCTTCCTGCATTTCCTGCACGCATTGACCGAAAAGCGCCGGCGCGCGCATGCCTTCGTCTTCGGCACGCGGCTGACCAACCTGACCCGTCAGATGCGCCATCGCGATCCGGACGAGGCGCTGGCCGATTGCTCGGCGGCGGTGAAGGACTGGTCGGGCGGCACCCGCATCGGCGACACGCTCGCCGAATTCAACCGGTTGTGGTCGCGGCGCGTGCTGGGGCAGGGCGCGGTGGTGCTCCTTATTACCGACGGGCTGGAGCGCGACGACGTCACCGGCCTTTCGCAGGAGATGGAGCGGCTGCATAAATCCTGCCGGCGGCTGATCTGGCTCAATCCGCTGTTGCGCTTCGACGGGTTCGAGGCGCGCGCGCGTGGCGTCAAGGCGATGCTGCCGCATGTCGACGAGTTCCGCGCAGTGCACAATCTCGACGCGCTGGCCGATCTTTGTGCCTCGCTCGACCAGCGGCCGGCTGCTTCGGTCGATCCGCGCCGCTGGCTGCGAGCTGGCGACAGGCAGGCCGCGTAGCCATATGTTCGTGAGGGGGGAACTAAAGTTTCCCTTGAAAAACAGACTTTGCGAGAAGCGACGATGGATGAGAGCATTTATCTCGATGAGGCCCGCGATCCCCTGATCATCGCGGAAGGCTGGATGAAGGACGGCAAGGATGTCGCTATCGCGACCGTGGTCGAGACCTGGGGTTCGGCGCCGCGTCCGGTCGGCAGCCATCTGGTCATCGATGCCGAAGGGAATTTCCACGGCTCGGTCTCCGGCGGCTGCGTCGAGGGCGCGGTGGTGACCGAGGCGATCGACGTCATCGACAGCGGCAAGGCCAGGATGCTGGAGTTCGGTGTCGCCGACGAAACCGCCTGGCAGGTGGGCCTTTCCTGCGGCGGCCGCATCAAGGTCTATGTCGAGCGGCTGGGCTGACCATCGTGGATCCGTATGTCCTGAAGACACTCAACGAAGAACGCCGCGGCCGCCGCGCCGCGGTGCTGGTCACCGACCTTGGCGACGGCCGCGACCGCATCGTGCGCGAGGGCGACCATGTTGCGGGCGATCTCGGGGCGGCAATCGCCAATGCGTTCCGCACCGGCAATTCGCGGTCGGTGGAGGCGGAAGGGCGGACCTTCTTTCTCAACGCGCATCTGCCGCGCCCGCGCCTTGTGGTGATCGGCGCCGTGCATATCAGCCAGGCGCTGGCGCCGATGGCCAGGATCGCCGGCTATCCCGTCGAGATCATCGATCCGCGCACCGCGTTTGCCACCCCGGAACGCTTTCCCGACGTCGCGCTGCATGCCGAATGGCCGCAGGATGTGCTGGAGCGCGCGCCGCTCGACAGCTATACCGCGCTTGCCGCCGTCACCCACGATCCGAAGATCGACGATTTCGCGCTGAAGGCGGCGCTCGACGCCCGGTGCTTCTATGTCGGGGCGCTGGGCAGCCGCAAAACCCACGCCAAGCGTGTCGAACGCCTGCTGGCGCTTGGCGCCGGCGCCGACCAGATCGCCCGCATCAACGCGCCGATCGGCCTCGATATCGGTGCTGCCAGTCCGGCCGAGATCGCCGTCGCGGTGCTTGCGCAGACGATCCACGCCTTCCGCTCGCGCGGTCTCGAAGCGAAAGGCGCGGTGGCGTGAAATTCGGACCGGTTTCGATCGACGAGGCGGAGGGGGCGGTGCTGGCGCATGCGACCACCGCCGGCGAAAAACGCTTCCGCAAGGCGCACCGGCTGAGCCGCGAGGATATCGCGGCGCTCAAGGCGGCGGGCGTCGGCGAAGTCGTCGCGGCGGTTCTTGCCGAGGACGATCTCGGCGAGGATGCCGCTGCTGCGAAGATCGCCGCCGCCATGCGGCACCGCAACATCGAGGTCAAGCCGGCCGCGACCGGGCGGGTGAATTTGCATGCGGAAGCCTCAGGCGTCTTTACCGTCGACGCCGCAATGATCGACGCCATCAATGCCGTCGATCCGGCCATCACCATCGCGACGCTGGCGCAGCACGCGCCGGTCGAGAAGGGCCAGATGGTGGCGACGGTAAAGATCATCCCCTTTGCCGTCGCCGCAAGCCTGGTAGGCAGCGTGGTGAGGATCTGCGCCGGCCGGGAGATCTTTGCCGTCAACGCCTATCGCCCCATCACCGTCGGCGTCATCCAGACGGTGCTTGCCGGCGTCAAGCCGAGCGTGCTCGACAAGACGCTGCGCGTCACCGAGGCGCGGCTGGCGCGTTTCGGCGGCCGGCTGACGGCCGAACGGCGCACGCCGCACGAGATTGCGCCCGTCGCGACGGCCGCAACCCAGCTGGCGCGCGACAACGACATGGTGGTGATTTTCGGGGCCTCGGCGATGAGCGACTTCGCCGATGTCGTGCCGGCCGCGATCGAGCGCGCAGGCGGTACAGTCGTCCGCGCGGGCATGCCCGTCGACCCCGGCAATCTGCTGGTGCTCGGAACGCTCGACGGCAAGCGCGTCATCGGCGCGCCGGGATGCGCGCGCAGCCCGAAGGAGAACGGCTTCGACTGGGTGCTCGATCGCCTGGTTGCCGGGCTCGAGGTGACCGCGGGCGATATTGCCGGCATGGGCGTCGGCGGGCTTTTGATGGAAATCCCGACCAGGCCGCAGCCACGCGAACCGGCGCCGCAGCCGGCAAGGTCGGCGCTGAAAGTCGATATCGTGCTTCTGGCGGCCGGCCGTTCGAGCCGCATGGGCGGGCCGAACAAGCTTCTGGCGCTGTTCGACGGCGAGCCCTTGGTGCGCCGCACCGCCGGGCGGGCGCTGGGCTCGAAGGCCGCCGGCACCATCGTCGTCACCGGCCATCAGCGCGAGCGCGTGCGTTCGGCGCTTGGCGGTCTTGGCGTGACATTCGCGGACAATCCCGATTTCGTCGACGGCCTTGCCTCGTCGTTGAAGGCGGGGATCGCGAAGGTCGCGCCCGATGCGGCCGGCGCCATGATCGTGCTCGGCGACATGCCCGGCGTTTCGTCGACGGACCTCGATAGCCTGATCGACGCGTTTCGCCGCGCCGGCGGCCACGCCGTGGTTCGCGCCTCGCATCAAGGCAAGCGCGGCAATCCGGTGCTTTTGCCGAGATCGCTTTTCGCGGCCGTCGCGCAACTCGAGGGCGATACGGGCGCGCGGCATCTGGTCGAAGCCGAGGGTCTCGACGTCATCGATGTCGAGACCGGGCAGGGCGCCTCGATCGACGTCGACACGCGCGAGGCGCTGGAAGGGGCGGGCGGCGTTCTGCAGGATTGACAAAGCGGAGCCGAATTTCGCATGCCTCTTGGCATGTCTTTCCGTTTCCGACTTTTCTTCGCCCTGATCGCCGCAACAGCGCTTTCCCTCTCGACCGCCGAGGGGCAAACGCTTTCGCTGAAATCGTTCAAGGACGACCTCTTCGCTTATCCGCCGACACTGTCGACCGGCGACAACGGCGCCTACACCGTCCTCGACTATCGCGAGACGCGCGACATCAACCAGCGCGACGAGGTGCCGGAAAAGCGCGTGCGTGCGCAATACACCGACCCCGGCGTGCGCAAGGTGCAGCAGGACCTGATGCTGAAGACCGACGCCGGCGACATCAGGCATGTCGCGGTCGGCAGGACGGAGGGCGCTTCCATTATCGTGCTCTACCTGCACGGGCAGGGTGGCAGCCGCAAGCAAGGTGTCGACGACTTCACCTTCGGTGGCAATTTCAACCGCATCAAGAACCTGATGGCCGCCAACAATGGTCTCTATCTTTCGCCCGATTTCCCCGACTTCGGCGACAAGGGCGCGGCGCAGGTCGCGGCGCTCATCGACCACTATGCCGAGACATCGCCGGGCGCGAAAATCTTCGTCGCCTGCGGCTCGATGGGCGGCATCATCTGCTGGAAGCTCGCCGCGCGCAAGGACACGGGCAGCCGCGTCAACGGCCTGCTGCTGCTCGGTTCGCTATGGGACGACAGCTTCCTCGCCAGCCCCGCTTTCAAGCGCCGCGTGCCGGTGTTCTTCGGCCAGGGTAGCCATGACGTGGTCTTCCCGGTGGAGAAGCAGGAAGCCTTCTTCCGCTCGATCCTCGCCAGGAAGTCTTATCCGACCCGCTTCGTGCGTTTTGAGACCGGCACGCACGGCACGCCGATCCGCATGGTCGACTGGCGCGGCACGCTCAACTGGATGCTGACGAAGGCTCCCTGATTTCCTCTGCCGAGGCTCAGGGCGCTGTGTTGTAGTCGATGACCGTCTGCGGATTTTGCTCGCCATCATAGGATGCATCGACGTCATATTGGACGAGCGAGAAACCGCCGTTGCGGAACAGGTAGGTTCCCGATGACGAGGCATCCCCCACGCCACGCCATTTGTCGGACGTGGTGATGGTTTTGGTGTTGTCGTCATAATCCGAATTGGTCGCCCAGCCGCTGGTCTTGAACCCGATGATGTGGATCGATTCGACCTTGCCTTCGCTGTTGTTGTTCTCGTAGCGGATGTCGAGGTCCGGCTCGGTGAACTGCAACTGTGAGACGCCGTTGACATCGTCGCCGATGTAGTAGACCGCCGTCTCGTTGTAGGCGGCCATCGAGCAGAAGAAGCGGAACAGCCGCGTCTCGCGCTCCGGGTCGCTGGGCTGGGCGTCCTTGTCCTTGTAGTGGATGGAATGAGCCTCGGGCTCGCCGATCGGCTTGCCGTCCGGATCCTGCTTGTCGCACTGGTCGCCATAGGTCGCGAGGAAGGCCTTCTTGGCCTGCTCCAACGCTTCGTCCTTCTTCGGCGGCGGCGGGCCGTCGCCGCAGCTTGCCGGCACGGCGCTGTCGAAATCCTCGGTCGACGGCTTCAAGGCACCCTTGTCGATGAAGATCGGCTGAAAGGGCGGCTCCTGGATCTGCGCATTGACCTGGCGAACCGTGTAGCAGCCGGCGAAAACCTTGGCCTCGCCCTTCTTGTCGGTTGCCTGGATGGCGACCGGGACGCTGTAATAGATGCTGCCGGCGGCACCGTCCTCCGAGACAGCGCCGGTCTTGACTTCGACGCTGTCGGTGCCGTCATAACCCTTGACGAAGGCGTTGAAGTCCTTTGCCGGCTTCGTATCGCCGAAATAACCCCAGGCGCGGGCGAATTCGTGGCGATTGATAGCGCTATAAAGCGAGCGGACGACCGCATCGGCGCTTGATCGGTCATCGATATAGGGCGCATCCGCCGCGGACGCGGAATGCGTGAAGCCGGCCAGTGAGAAAAAGACGGTCGCTGCGAAAGTGGCTCTTTTCATCGAATCCTCCGCTCGGTAACGAAAATACTACCACGGCGATTGCGGCGGCGCGGTGACGCCGTGGGCACGGCCGCTTGAAGAATCGTGGCGGGAGGCGCTAGTTCACGGCCCGCGGCGCTAGGGCCGCGTGGGAGATACCCGTGACCATTTCCATGTACGACATATCGGTGGGCGTGTTTTCCGCCAGGCTGAAGGCGCTGGCGAGCGTGTTGACGGCGGCGGAGCAGAATGCCGGCGAGCGCAAGATCGATCCGCAAGTGTTCCTCACCGCGCGGCTGGCGCCCGACATGTTCGCGCTGGCCAGGCAGGTCCAGATCGCCACCGACCATGCCAAGGGCGCGCCGTCGCGGCTGGCCGGCCGCGAGGTGCCGAAATACGAGGACAACGAAGCGAGCTTTGCCGAGCTGCAGGCCCGAATCGCCAAGACGCTCGATCATCTGGGGACGTTCGCGGCGGCGGATCTGGAAGGTTCAGAGGATAGGACGGTCGAAATAAGGCTCGGCGGGCGCGAAGCTACGCTGCCCGGCCTGCAGTACCTGCTGCATGTGGCGATGCCGAATTTCTACTTCCACGTCACCACGGCCTACGACATCCTGCGCCACAATGGCGTGCCGCTCAGCAAGCAGACTTTTCTGGGAAACCGCTGACGTTGGAGTGGCTTGGAGGTTTCCCAGGCGTCCTGGGAAACCTCTTTGGTTCGGCTCAGCGGATCGACATCTCGCGCGCGATGCGCGGAAAATCCGCCGGCTTGATGCCGATATCGGCGCGGTCGGCGTTGCTCATCGCGTTTAGAAGCGCGAGCGCCGAGCGGTAGCGCTGGTGTTCCTGCGGCCGCGGCCGAGCGAACATTTCAGTGAAGAACCCCATGACTCAGTTGCCCCTGTTGGTCCTCCCCACATCACAATATATGGTGATTTGTTAAAATTGTGCAGTGCAGCAATTGCATGGCTGCCATGCCGCGCGAAATTTTTCCGCCACGATCGACTTTCCGTGAAACTTTTCGGCAGGCTCGACCGTAGGCACTCGTGCCGGCACATGGCTGGCTTTTTCCTCGCCACTCCTGGCGACCTTGCCGGACTGCACGAAAGAGCAGTCCGGCTTTTTATTTTCCGATGTCGTCTTGCCGGGCGGAAAAGCCGCCAATTGTTAACATCGCCAGAATTCATTCTTAACGAGAGCGCCCTATGTTTGGCGGCATCAATGCATGCCGTCACGACAGGGAGGTTGAGATCGGCACCGGGAACAAGCTCGATTTCGCTTCGTTGCTCGACGACCTGATCGTCGCCTCGGAGAAAGGCGAGGACGAGGGGGCTCGACCGTCTATCCCATTCGACTATCTGTCCGTGGCCGATGAACTGCATTCCGGCCGCATCAAGGTCGCAGGCGAGAGCGTCGCCGCCGAATATCGCGAGCAAGGCGCCGACCTCGCGGCCGAGTTCGCAGCACTTCTCGACCAGGCGAAACTGGCGCTGGCCGGCGAAGAGCAGTACCCGGAGGAGAAGCTGCCGCCGATCGATCCCGAAGCGATTGCCGGCGAGCTCGGCCTCGACCGTCCCGCCAAGAACGCCGATCTCGGTCGCATCCGCCGTAACTTCGCCTTCGCCAATCATCCGGACCGGGTCGCGCCGCATCTGCGCCAGCGCGCCATGATCCGCATGCAGGTGGCCAATATGCTGATCGACGAGGCCAAGCGGCGGGCTTTGGCCGGGGCCAGGCGGTAGTTCCCTCCATCAGAGACTTCAACTGTTCGCTTCGGCGACCCATCGCAAGCCATCGAAATTGGCTGGAGCCTCTCCAATATTCGTCATCCTTGGGCGTAGCGACGCGAAGCGAAGCGCAGACCCAAGGATCCATTCCGTGACCTTCAACGTAGAGTGCAACGGTGCAGAATTCTGTAATCGTTGCAATGCCTTAGGGTAACGGAATGGATTCTAGGGTCTGCGCGCGTCGCTTCGCTCCTTGCTCCGCCCTAGAATGACGAACTGACTGACGCTTCGGCCAATCTCGAAACTGGGCGACTTTGCAAAACGCAAGCGTTTTGCTCTATGTTCAACCTCCTCCTCCGCGCTGTCCGCGCAAAACCTCCCATCGGAGAAATTCATGCATAAACGCCGCCTCGGTCGGACCGATCTTCTTGTTTCGCAAATCTGCCTCGGTTCGATGACCTGGGGGCAGCAGAACAGCGAGGCCGAAGGCCATGCGCAGATGGATCTGGCGTTCTCGCGCGGCGTGAATTTCATCGACACGGCCGAGCTTTACCCGATCCCGCCCAAGGCGGAGACGCAAGGGCGAACCGAGAAGACCATCGGCAGCTGGATGAAGGCCAATCGCAACCGCGACAAGGTCATCCTCGCCTCGAAGGTGGTCGGCCGCACGGCCAACGCGTGGTTCCGCGGCGATCGTCCGTCGAAGCTGGTGCGCGCCGACATCTTCGACGCGGTCGAGAAATCGCTGGCCAAGCTCGGCACCGACTATATCGACCTCTACCAGATCCACTGGCCGGACCGGGACATTCCGTGGGGCTCGAACCCGACCCGCGTCGGAGCGGTGGCGCGGCGCGCGGATGCGGCAGGGGCTCCGGGAGACGAGACGCCGGTTGCCGAAACGCTGGCCGTCTTCGAGGAACTGGTGAAGGCGGGAAAAATCCGCCATCTTGGCCTGTCGAACGAAAGCTCCTGGGGCGTCATGCGTTTCGTGTTCGAAGCCGAGAAGGGCACGGGTCCGCGCGTCGCCTCGCTGCAGAACGCCTACAGTCTCGTCAACCGCACGTTCGAGGTGAACCTTGCCGAGGTCTGCGCGCGCGAGGAGATCGCGTTTCTTCCCTATTCGCCGCTTGCCCAGGGCTATCTCACCGGCAAATACAATCATGGTGCGCGACCGCAGGGTTCGCGCTCGCAGCTCTTCAACCGCGGCCAGCGCTACGAGACGCCGAATGCGGCGGAAGTGCTGCTTGAATACACCGAGCTGGCGCGTTCCTTCGGCCTGGAGCCAGCGCTTTTCGCCAACGCCTATGTGGCGAGTCGGCCCTTCGTGACCGCGAATATCGTCGGCGCGACAACCATCGCGCAGCTCGAGATCGCGCTGTCCTCGGTCGACGTCACCTGGACGGAAGAGATGCAAAAGGCGGTCGACGCCATCCACCAGCGCGTCGGCAATCCGTGCCCATGACCGGGCGTCGTTGAGAAAAGATGAGGTGATGGAGACGATGGCGGATTTTCCGATCGAGGCCGTGCGCGGCAAATTTCCGGCGCTTTCGCTGGACGATAACCGGCGCCGCCGCATCTATCTCGACAATCCGGCCGGCACGCAGGTGCCGCTGACGGTGGCGGACGCGGTGTCGCGCTGCCTGCTGACGACCAATGCCAATTTAGGCGGGTTCTTTGAGACTACGGTTGCGGCCCAAAAAGTGGTCGACGGGGCGCATGCGGCGATGGCCGATTTCCTGAACGCCGCAAGCGTCGAGGAGATCGTCATCGGCGCCAATATGACGACGCTGACCTACCACATGTCGCGCACGCTTGGCCGGACGATGAAGCCGGGCGACGAGATCATCGTCACCCGCATGGATCACGAGGGCAATGTCTCGCCCTGGCTGCAGCTTGCCGATGATCTCGGCCTCGTCATACGCTTCCTACCGTTCGACGAGCAAAGCTGGCAGGTGGAGGAGGCGGCGCTCAAGGCGCTGCTTTCGGACAAAACGCGCCTTGTCGCGTTGAACTACGCTTCGAACCTCACCGGCTCGATCAACCGCGTGAAGGCGCTGACGGCGATCGCCAAGCAGGCCGGTGCGCTGGTCTATGTCGATGCCGTGCAATTCGCGCCGCACGGGTTGATCGACGTGCAGGCGCTTGGCTGCGATTTCCTGATCTGCTCGGCCTATAAATTCTTCGGGCCGCATATGGGCATATTGTGGGGCCGACGCGACGTCATCGACGGCCTCGAACCCTACAAATGCCGCTGTTCTTCGAACGTCCTGCCCGAGCGGTTCGAGCTCGGCACGCCGCAGATCGAGCTGATGGCCGGGCTGACGGCGGCAATCGACTATTTCGCCGATCTCGGTGCTGCCGCCGGCCAGGACGGCTCGCGGCGGCAGCGGATCGCCAAGGCGTTCGAGGTGTCGATCGCTTACGAGAACGCGCTTGCCCGGCAACTGATCGAGGGCCTGTCCGATATCGAAGGCCTGATCATCCATGGCATCACCGATCGGCAACGCTTTACTGAGCGGGTGCCGACCATTTCCTTTACCGTCGAAGGCATCGAGCCGGAAACGATCGTGCGGCAGATGAACGCCGAAAACATCTTCCTGTGGTCAGGCCACAACTATGCGTGGGAGGTCGTCCACCAGCTCGGCATACCCGCCGAGCAAGGTGTCGTGCGGATCGGCATTGCGCATTACAACACGGCGGCCGAGATCGAGGAAACGTTGGAAAGCGTGCACCGCGTCACCGCGATGCTGCGGCAGCAGCATTCTTAAGGCTGTCTAACCTTGCTTGCCGCCGAAACCGGTCAGGAAAGCGGTGAGGTTGTCGCCGAGCGCGTCGCAGAGATAGCCGCCTTCCTGGACGATGACCGTCGGCAGGCCCAGCCCGGCTATCGCTTCGCCGATGCGCGAGAAGCCCGGCGTCGTCACCGACAGGCCGCCGAACGGATCGCCCTCGAAAGCGTCGAGGCCGAGCGCCACGATCAGCGCTTCCGGCGCGAAGGCGCGGATGCGCTGGAAGGCTGTCGCCAGCGCTTCGAGAAAGGCCGCATCGCCGGATTTGCGCGGCAGCGGCAGGTTGAAATTGTAGCCGAGGCCGAGGCCTTCGCCGCGCTCGTCGGCGTGTCCCCAGAAGAACGGATAGAAGCGCACTGGATCGGCATGAAGCGAGACGGTCAGCACGTCGGGACGGGCGTAGAAGATGCCTTGCGTGCCGTTGCCGTGGTGCAGGTCGACATCGAGGATGGCGACGCGCGCGGCTTGTCTGCGCAGCACCTGTGCCGCGACCGCCGAATTGTTGATGAAGCAGAAACCGCCGGCGACATCGGCGAAGGCGTGATGGCCCGGCGGACGGCAGAGCGCATAGGCCGAGGGCGCGCCGGTCATCACAGCTTCAGCGGCCTCCACCGCGCTCCAGGCGCTCCACAACGCGCTGTTCCAGGTCTCGGCCGAGATCGGGCAGGCGGTGTCGGCCATGTGGTAGCCGGCCTGGCCGACAGCCGAGGCCGGATAGGAGCCGTTGCGGGTGATCGGGTGAATGTTCGGGATGACTTCCGCCGGGGCGCCTTCGATGCGCTGCCAGCGCGCAAAAATGTGCTCGAGGAAGTCGAGATATTCAGGTGTATGCACCGCCGCAATCGGGCCAAGCCCATGATTCCCTGGACGTTCGACCGTCAACCCGGCCGATCTTGCGCCGGCTAACAATCTCTCGACTCGCTCCGGCTTTTCCGGGTTGGGCTGCGGCGCGCCGCTAGAGAGGAAAGCCTTGGGATCATGGCGTTTCTGCTCCTCGGCGTAGAAGGCTTTCATCGTCATTCCTCCGGCGTGTCGGCAAAGGCAAAAAAGGCGTCGCCGACGATCTTTTGCACCTGCTCGTAACTCGACCAGCCGATGCCCAGTCTTTCGTAGAACGCCTTGGCCGTTTCATTGTCGGTATCGACGGAAAGCCTCAGATAGACCCCGCCCGCCGCGCGACACTCCTTGGCTACGCGCCGCAGCAGCTTTTCGCCAATCCGCTGGCCGCGAAAGCGGTCCTCGACATAGAGGTCCTGAATATAGACACCTGGGCGGCCCATCCAGGTCGAGAAAATCGGGAAATGCAGGCAAAGCCCGGCGAATTCGCCGTCGATCTCGGCGATCAGCGTCGAGAAGGCGGGACTTGCGCCGAAGCCGTAGCGGCGCAGGTCCTCGGGTGTCGAGGTGATTTCCTGATGGGCGCCGATATGGGTGCCGAGGCGCAGCAGGGCGGCGTGGATGGTGTCAACATCGTCGATGCGGCCGGGGCGGAGGGTGACTTCGCTCACGATAAGTACGGCGCCCAGGCACCCCCCTCTGTCCTGCCGGACATCTCCCCCGCAAGGGGGGAGATTGGCAGCTTTGATGGCGCCGCGCCTCTTGTGACGTTGGAGATTGGCGAAGGCAGGCGCGATATCTGATCTCCCCCCTTGCGGGGGAGATGGCCGGCAGGCCAGAGGGGGGTGCGAAGGATCGCCAACATCTCAGGATGTCTCAAAACGTCATTCGGCCTGAGCGATCGACCGGCAGATCAAGTTCGGCGGCAAGTGCTTCCAGCGTGTCGCCAAGGACCGCGATAATTTCGCCGATCTGTTCGCGGGTTGTGATCAACGGCGGGCAAACCATGAAATTATCACTCACCGGCCCGCCGCGCACCCGCCGCGAGTAGATGATAAGTCCACGCTCGAAGGCCAGATCGATGAGCCGCAAATTTGCGTTGAGATTTTGCGGCAATGGCGTCCTGGCCAAGGGGTCGGCGTAGAGTTCCGCACCCATGAACAGACCCTTGCCTCGCACGTCGGCTACGAAAGGAAAGCGGCCGGACAGAGCTTCAAGCTCACCCCTCAGCAGCTCACCCATGATGGCGGAATTCTCGACAAGGCCGAGGCGGTCGACTTCGCCAAGAACGGCAACCCCGGCCGCGCAGGCGACAGGGTTGCCGCCATAGGTATGGCCATGCAGGAAGCCGCCCTTTTCAACGACTGGCCCGACTATCCTTTCACTGGCGGCAATCGCGCCAAGCGGCGCATAGCCTGAACTCAGCCCTTTCGACAGCGCGACGATATCCGGCCGGCAGGACCAGTGGTCACCGCCCAGGAATTTGCCGGTGCGTCCGATGCCGGTCATCACTTCGTCGTGGATAAGCAGGATGCCGTAACGGTCGCAGATTTCGCGGATCCGGGTAAAATAGCTGTCGGGCGGGACCAGCGCCGCGGTCGCTGCGCCGCCGATCGGCTCCATGATGAAGGCGAGCACGCTTTCGGGCCCTTCCTCCAGGATTTTTTCCTCGAGCATGTTCGCGTAGCGGAGGCCGCGCTCTTCCACCGACAGATTGTCCTGGTCGCGATGGACAAGCGGGGCCGGCACCAACGGCATCGGCCGGCCGACCGGGTCGAATGTCTTGGTCAGGATATCGTCGCCTGTGACGGCAAGCGTGCCAAGCGTGATGCCATGATAGGAGGGCATGCGTCCGATGATTTTCCAGCGTTTGTGCTGGCCTGTCGCCACCGCCCATTGGCGCGCGAGCTTGAGGCAGGCTTCGACAGCCTCGGAACCGCCGGATACGAAATAGATCCGGTCGAGCCCGTTCGGAAGCCGCTCGGCCAGCTCTCGCGCCAGGTCGACGGCCTGTTCGTTCTGAAATTGAAAGATGTAGGCGAAGCTAACGCGGTCGAGCTGTCGCTTCATCGCATCGATGACGTTGCGGTTGCCGTGACCAATATTGACGTTGACCGCGCCGCTCGAGCCGTCGATGTAACGGCGGCCGCTCTTGTCCCACAAATAGATGCCGTCGGCGCGATCCACCATCGGCTGGGGCCGCCGCGTGAAATGGAACAGGTTCGGCCGGCGGCCGGTTTCGATGGACTGCACAGCGCTCATTCACCCTTCTCGTCTCGGCCAAGATAGCGGTCGAGAACATTTTTGGTCACGCGTTCGACCATCGCGTCCTGCCTTAGCAGGCCGGCGACCCATTCGCAGCTTCCGGCATGGAAGACCTCGCCCTTGCCGCGCGGGAAATTGACGATCATGCCGTTGCCGCGCTTGACCTTGTCGAGATTGGCGTCGCTGGCCTCGCCGAACAAGGTTTCGGCGGTGAAGCGGCCGTCCTCGTCGGTGAGGAACTGGTCCTCGATCGGGATGTCGGCGCTCTCCTCGACCTGGCTCGCCATGCCTACCGCCAGCACCTGCAAGCTGTCCGGCGCGCCGCTCTGCGCGGTCGGGTAGGGCAGGCCGCCGCGGATCTCGAAATCGAGACCGTCGACCTCATAGCCATAGACATGGCTGTCGGCGCCGAGCAGGTCGCCGTAATAGATGCCGGTGCCGGCGAAGGCCCAGTGCTCGGGACGGTAGACCGGAAAGCCGCGCACGCCGCGCGGCGCGCAGCCGCCCCAGCCGGCATAGACGCCCCGCGTCGCATTGAGGCCGAAGGTGGCGCTGCCCGGACGACCGATCTCGGGCGCTTCCCAGGAATTGGTGGCGCGGCTGACATCGCCGCCGCGATAGGCGGGGTCCTCCGCGCGTGCCTTGTATTTGTAGCAGACCTGGCGGCGGCCTTCGTCTTCCAGCCGCGTCTGCCACATGAAATTGCCGGCGAAGCGCGCCGCGCGCCCGCCGCCGGTCACATAATTGTCGACGGCGTCGCGCATCTCCCAGGTCCAGTATTCGTCATGGCCGACGAAGACGACGCAGTCATAGCCATCGAGGATTTCGGGTGAGAAATGCAATTCGTGCTGGCTGGCGAGGTCGACCGCATAGCCGGCGCGCTCGGCGAAGCGGAAGAAATGGCTGTCATAGCTCGCCCAGCCGGACGAGGCGTATTTCTTCGAATGTCCGGTCGCGAAAGCCCATTCCATATGCGGATAGCGCGGCACGGTCTTCGGCGGCACCGCGACTTCCAGCGGCACGCGCGGCGCATCCTTGGGCAGCACGACAAAGCCGCGGCACCAGGGACGCTGCGTCGACACCATCGTCGCGTACTGGTCGCGGTTCGGGCCGGTGATGCCCTGATAGTGGTTCGAGCCGCCCCAGGTGTTGTAGGCGAGCCAGGTGCCGGTGGCGGCGACCTGCAGCAGGCGGCCGGGCTTGCGACCGGCCAGGGGCGCGACGATGAAGAGATGATGGCTGCGGACCGGCTTGCCGCCACGGCCTTCGGCCGAGAGCGTCACGCGATAGGCGCCTGACGGCCAGTCGTCGCCGACACGGAATTCGAACGACGCCTCCCAGCCGCAGCCTTCGACCGAGCATTGGTCGGGCGTATCCTGCCAGCGCGCCGACAGACCTGTCTTCTCGAAGACCTTGGTCTCGCTGCCGCCGTCGCGGACGATGACGATGCCGAATTGCGGCGCCGTCGAACTCACGTGAAGCGTCACTATCTCGCCCGGGCGATAGGAAAAGCGGTCGCTGTAGCACCAGATCTCACCGCTCGAGCCATCCATGCCCGGCCATTCATAGTAATGGCCGCGCACCGCCTCGCGGCGCTGCTCGGGCGTCAGCCCGAAATCGGGGAATTCGGTGGGCAGTTGCGTCAAGGAACACCTGAGATCACGAGGCCGTCATTGAGACCATCGGCCGGCCAAGCGTCAAATGGAAAGCATCGGGCCAGCGCGCCTTGCGCTTGGCGATATCTGGCAAACGAGTTACTTCATGCTGAGGCGATGTTCCAACGCCGGGAGCCGACATGCTGCGCGTGCAAAAGGTCAAGGTCGACGACATCTACGTGCCGACGGCGCGCCGCAAGACGCTGCATCCCGAGACCGTGCGCCATCTCGCCGAGGATATTCTGGAAAACGGCATGAAGACGCCGATCCAGGTGCGGCACGACGGCAAACGTCACGTCCTGGTCGAGGGGCTGCACCGGCTCGAAGCCGCCAAATGGCTGGGCGAGACCACGATCGACGCCTATCTCGTCCAGGCCAAGCGCCATTGATCTCTCGCCAGGGGCGGGCCTATCACCGTTAGCGATCGTGTCCCATCAAAGCTTTTTGATTGACGCCGCGATGCCGGCGGCTAGAGCGTTCCGACAAACAGGATGCTTATCATGGCGAAGTATGAGGGCGGTTGCTTGTGCGGCGCGGTGCGGTATCGGGCCGATGCCGAGCCGATCAACGAGCGCGTCTGCCATTGCCGGATCTGCCAGAAAGCGATCGGCGCAGCCTTCAACGCGCGGCTTCTGTTCCGCATCGACGACGTGACCATCGAGGGGCCGGTGGCGACGATCAATTCCACGCCCGACCTCCAGCGCGGCTTCTGCCCGGCCTGCGGCACGACTTTGTTCTCACGGCGCGACTCCAGGGGCATTCTCGGCGTCACGTCCGGCTCGCTCGACGATCCGTCGCTGTTCAAGCCCGACATGCATTTCTGGACCACCTCGAAGCAGCCCTGGCTGATGCTCGACGATGGCCTGCCGCAACATGAAGGCGCGCCGCCGGCCTGAGTCATTGCGACGCAGGCCTGCACAAAAATTTCATCTTCGATTCACGAGATAGCCGGCAAAGCGTCATTGGCGGGCCATCTTTGGCTGCCTATCTAAGCGCCATGCGGGAAGGCATCGAGGAGGCGACGGATGAGCGAGAGCATCAACACCCTGGACGAGCTTTTGAACGACCCGATGGTCCAGCTCGTGATGGCGCGCGATCGTGTGCGCCCGGCCGAGCTTCGCCTGCTTCTGGAAAAGGCTCGCGACAGGGCGGGCGAGGATTCTCGCATCGACCAGGCTTCGGTGCCGCCAGCGCATGTGGTCGCAAGAAGCTGCCTGAAGCAGTGGCTCTACCGCTGAGGCAATTCTAGGGAAAATTGGTCAGCTCGAATTCGCGGGCAGGTAACTGTAGTGGCTGCGCAAATAGGCGAGCCTGAAGCCGAGCCGGTCGTAGTTGCGATAAGCCGGCCCGTCGCGGTCGGGGCGCGGCGCCTCGATATCGGCGACAAACAGTTTCGCGCCGGCGGCTATGCCGTCGCGGACCAGCCTTTCGCCAAGCATGGCGTCAAGATCGAAGCTCGGCGCCATGATGCCCGGCACCGGCGCGTCCATGCCGGTCCAGGCGGCCCCGTTTGAGATGAAGAGCGAGCGCACGGCGGCGACCGAGCCCCTGCGTTTCAGCATATAGTGATGCCAGCCCCTGCGACCGACAAGCGCCATCAGCCAGGGCGTGGTGGGGAGCCTGTATTTGGTATCGATGAAGGAAGCCCATTCCGAAGCTGTCCCGGGCGTGACCTTCTCGACCAGCAGATCGTCGACCGGGATCAGCGGGTCGCCCGGGAAAAGCGGTTCGTCCGCCAGCGGCGCCGCGTCGCGATAGAGGCGCTCCCAGCCGCCTTGCTGCTGCATCCCGCGCGCTTCCAGCCAGCACCTCAGCCGCGACGGCTCGGTGTGCGGGTTGATATAGAACCAAGGCCGCATGATGCCGGCCGCGCGGTAATGCGCGAGCAGCGCGTCGACCTGTTCTTCCGTCGCCGGCTCATCGACGCCGATATTCTTCACGCAGTTGAAATGGATGAACGGGATCGTCGTGCAGGTGGTCCACACAAGGTCGCCGTCGCGCGCGATCGAAAGCCCTAGCCGCGCCGCGAAATCCGCCGGCGCCGCTGCGTAGAGGTCGAGCCATGCCGCGACTTCCGCGCGCTCGATGGCGCGGCTGAAATCATGCGACACCGCCTCGATCGCGATGTCCGGGACGTGTGTTTGCGGCGGCGCCACTGGCTGCAGTTCCGAAAGGGCGGCGGTCGACATGGGATGCTCCTCCGATTTGCCTTACAGTGTAAGATTAGCAGAGGATAATATGATGTCGCCTGTTGTCAAGCAGGATTAGCGGCACCTTACAAATCCGTGAGTTGGAATCACGCTATCGTGAGGCTAAGCCTGTCCTCGATGGGCTTTCGATGACGATTCACTTTTTGCCCCTGATGACGACCGGGGCACGGGGAAAGGACCGGGATGACCGACGTCTGCACGCAAGGACTGGATACCGGCTTTGTCGGCCTGGGTTATGCCAAGGTGGCGTTCCTCGGCATCGTGCAAGGCATCACCGAATTGCTGCCGATCTCATCCACGGCGCATATGCGCATCGTGCCGGCCGTGCTCGGCTGGCAGGACCCCGGATCGGCCTTCTCCGCCGCCATGCAACTGGCGGCGCTGGCGGCGGTGATCAGCTATTTCTGGAGCGACGTCAGGGACGTGCTGTTCGGATCGCTGTCGGCGATCTCGCGCCGCGATTTCAGCGATCGCTATTTCCGCCTCGCGATCAGCATCGTGCTTGCGACGGTTCCGATCGTCATTGCGGGTCTCGCGCTTTCCGGCGTGCTCAACGCCTGCAATTCGCCCTTGCGTGGGCTGGCCGTGATCGGCTGGGCCTGCATCGCCATGGCGATCCTCCTGGCGCTCGCCGAAATCTTCGCCAGCCACAAGCTGGTGCTGCGCCAGGCATCGATCCTCGACGCGCTGCTGGTGGGCGTCGCCCAGGTCGGCGCGCTTATTCCCGGCGTCTCGCGCTCGGGCTCGACCCTGACGGCGGCGATGGGGCTGGGCTTTGCCCGGCCGGAGGCGGCCCGCCTGTCGTTCCTGCTCGGCTTGCCGGCCATTGCGCTCGCCGGCCTCAAGGAGCTCTATGAACTGCACAAGGTGCATCTCGACGCGCATGGCTGGTCGATCCTGGCCGTCGGCCTCGTCGTCGCCTCGATCTCGGCTTTCTTCGCGATATGGGGGCTGATGCGCGTGCTCGAGCGCTTCTCCGCCTGGCCGTTCGTCATCTATCGCGGCCTGCTCGGCGTGGTGCTGCTGATCGGGGTCGCGACCGGCTGGCTTGTCTAGAGGTCTCGACCCAATCCGCTGTATCGACGCCGACGCTCGGGTGCGCTGATGGATCTTGTGACTCTGCTGCAATCCGTGCCGTTGCTGGCGACGCTGGTGAAATCGGCGGTGCCGGCGGCTATCGGCGCCGGCATGGGCCTCGGCCAATGGCTGGCGGCGCTGCCGCCCTGCCGCAACCAGACTTTCGAGGATGCGGCCTACCTCGTCTGCGAGACCGATCCCAAGCATTTTTCCATCGAGCTGTTCTGGAAGAACAAGGACGGCGATCTCTACAGGTCGCTGCACAACCTGCGCAGCGCGCAGCAGGCGACGGGGCGCATCATGCTCTTCGGCATCAATGCCGGCATGTTTCACCCGAACCTCGCGCCGGTCGGGCTCTATGTCGAACGCGGCGAGCAGGTCACGCCGGCGAAGATCGGATCGGGAACCGGCAATTTCTCCATGCAGCCCAACGGCATCTTCTATCTCAGCGCCGGCAAGGCAGGTGTTCGCGCGACCAAGGATTACCTGAAGCGTCCGCCGCGCGTGGATTATGCGACCCAGTCCGGGCCGATGCTGGTCATCGACGGCAAGCTGCATCCGAAATTCCGTTACGACGGCACCTCGCGCAAGATTCGCGACGGCGTCGGCGTGCGCGCCGACGGGGTCGCGGTCTTCGCGATCTCGGACGATGTCGTGACCTTCCACGAATTCGCGCGGCTTTTCCGCGACCAGCTCGGCTGCCCGAACGCGCTCTTCCTCGACGGCTCGATCTCGAGCCTCTATGCGCCCGCGATCGGCCGCAACGACGATTTCTGGAATCTCGGGCCGATGATCGGCGTGTTCAAGCGCTAGATCAGGATGGCGTTTCGTTGAATCGTCATCCTGATCTAGCTCTTTGTTGGGGCATGATCTTTCTCCGAAAGCCGGTTCCCACTTTTTGCTACGCTGACCTTCGGTTCGGGATCATGCGCTAGCCAAGAAGCTCCCTTCGGCGCCGCCCCGAATCATCCGGTCGCGCCAAAAGTAAATTTTGATTCAAACTTTGTTGGTAATTTCTCATTAGGAATGGGGGTTCCGGCGGCGCTGTTCCTGCCTTCGGTCTGTTTTGTTTTGCGTACAGGTCAAAGATGCGGATTTTTGGCGTCGTCAGTTTCGTGCTCGCATCGCTATGCCTTGCCGGCTGCTCGTCCACGTCGGGCGTTGATGCGTTGCAGATGCCGTCCAACGAGACGACGAGCTCGGTCGTGCGGCCGAGCGCGCCGGTGTCGAAGGGCGTAAGGACCGCCGTCACCGAAAGAACCGTCGAGACCGCGTCGATGTCGGGCGCCGCGCGCATCAAGCCGCCGGCGCCGTTGCTCGACGAGGATAACGCGAGCCCCGGCGACGAAAATTCGCGTCCCTTCGGTCTGGCCGAGGAAGAGACGGTGAACTTCCCGGCGACCGAATTGCCGGACAGCGCCGAGCCGCCAGTGCAGGAGGCGGCGCTCGTCTCGGCGCCGAAGCGGCTGTCGCGCGCGGCGCCCGCGATGCTCGCCGGTCCGGTCACCCGTTATGCGTTCCGCGACGCCAAGCCGATCAATTTCGGCCGCTCTTCGCCGCGCCATCTGGCGGTGCACGGCGTCGACGTCTCGCGCTGGCAGGGCAACATCAACTGGGGAAAGCTGCGCGCCCAGGGCGCCAACTTCGCCTATATCAAGGCGACCGACGGCGGCGACCATCTCGACCCGATGTTCATGAAGAACTGGCGCAACGCCGACGCCGCCGGGCTGAAGCGCGGCGCCTATCATTTCTTCTACTGGTGCCGCACGGCGGGTGAGCAGGCCGACTGGTTCATCCGCAACGTGCCGAAGATGGACGGCGCGCTGCCGCCGGTCATCGACGTGGAGTGGAATGGCGATTCCTCCTGCAAGCGGCGGCCTTCGCGTGAAAAGGTGCTGGAGAAGATGCAGGTATTCATGGACAGGCTGGAGCGCCACTATGGCCAGCGGCCCATCATCTACACCAGCCCCGACTTCTATCGCGACAATCTGCGCGGCGCCTTCCAGGACTACCCGTTCTGGCTGCGCGCGGTCGCGGCGCATCCGTCAAAGGTTTATCCGAGCCGCAGGTGGCTGTTCTGGCAATATTCCGGCTCCGGCCTGTCGCACGGCGTAAGCGGCCGCATCGACCTCAACGTCTTTCATGGCGACGAGCGCCAATGGCGCGCCTGGCTGGGCGGCGGGCAGATGATGGCGGACGCGGATTAGAGCGCTGTTCCCTTCTCCTCTTGTGGTAGAAGGTGGCCGCGAAGCGGCCGGATGAGGGGTGCTCCAGCTTGACGGAGACCTTCGCCGGCTTGGGGCGCTGCAGCAAGATCGCCAGCCCCTCACTCCGCTGGAACACCCCTCATCCGTCTCGGCGCTGCGCGCCGATCCACCTTCTCCCACAAGGGGAGAAGGTGAGGGCGCGTGTCACGCCTTACCTCGCGCGTTCGTCATTCTCGGGCTTGACCCGAGAATCCATTCCGTGACCTCAGCGAAGCGTGCAAACGGAGCAGAATTCTGCATTGCTGCAACACTTCAAAGTCACGGCATGGATTCCAGGGTCTGCGCGCGTCGCTTCGCTCCTTGCTTCGCCCTGGAATGACGAAGCGGAGGGGCGCCGCCACATTACGCCTTGTTGATCATCGCCTCGATATTATAACCATCGGGATCGAGCACGAAGCAGGCGTAGTAATGCTCCCCATAATCCGGACGCGGCCCGGGTGCGCCGTTGTCCGCGGCGCCGGCTTCGAGCGCCGCGCGGTAGAACGCATCCACCTCAGCCTTGCTCTTCACCCGGAAGGCGACATGCAGATGGGTGAGCAGCGGCTTCTCGACGGTGTGCTGGATCTCGAACAGGCAGCCATTGCCGACATCGAAGGCCCAGAACACGCCTTCCTTGCCGAAGGCGAGGCTGTAGTCCAAGGGCGCGAAAGCCTTTTCGTAGAAGAGCTTGCTCTTGTCGAGGTCGCTCACTTCGATGGTGATGTGGTCGATCATGGCGAATATCGCGGACGCTTAGATGGGCTGATGGCACCGATTTTCAAGCCGGCAAGCCAACCTCAAGTCGACACACATTGCGCGCCCGCCTTGTGTCCCCAAAAAACAGCAAGAGTTGTGACCTTAGTTTGGATGGCCGAGCCTTTTGGATCTTTGGGAATGATTCCGTGACGCCCTTGAGCCAACTCCTATCTAACACCGTATCGGAGCAGTTCTGTCGAACTCTTAGCCTCTTAATGTGGTTTAGGACACGATTTGCTTGGCCATGCGTCAGCCTAGATGCTTTTGCAAGTTCCCCCACTCCGATGAACTTCTTGAACTCTGAGAATGGGTAAAGAAAGCAGAGCGCAAACATAGTAGCTTGCCATTCAGCGCTGTGAGCGAAACCCGTTCTCTCGACTCTCTGCTGATAAGGTTCTGCAGCACTGTTTAGCCCGAGCGCTGCGTATCGATGGTGCAGCAAAAGGTGCCCAACCTCATGCATGATTATTTCGGCCGAAAACATGCATCCGTTCGACGCGCCTTCGTAAATGCTTTCTGAGACGACGATCCCCAACGGATTCTCAGACACGAATGCTCGTGCGCTTCCCATCTTATTATCCGACTCGATATGAATATATAGTCCGGGAAATATCTTTGGTAAGTCAATCTCAACAAAACGAATTACGTCAAGCGCACCTTTGTTTGAAGTTGAAAGTTCTTTTCGGATCCATTCGGCCAATATACGAATTTTGTTGGCCGAAGCGCCTCTGCTAATAAATACGTCGTCCATTGTTAAGCACCGTATCGGGGCTGAGTAACACGGGTAATTTTGTAGGTCGGATCCTGCTCTGCGAGCGCTAATTCGACTTCGGTTTTGTCGAGCTCAAGTATGTCCATGACCAAGAGCACATAGTGGGCGGGTGGCGATTTTTCTCCGCGCTCAATACGAGATATGTCAAGCGGGGAAGTTCCTACTAACTTTGCTAGCTCGGGCCTCGTCATAGTCATCGCACTGCGCCCTTCGGAGCAAAGGCGTCCGAAGGGCGTAAGGCGATAGGGGTCCGAGCTAAGCGGAGTATTCATTTGATACCACACTCAAAGTTGTGACTCTGCCCCTCTGGAAGCCGTTGAAATCATTGGGTGATTTTTTAGGAAGATATTCCACACCCAAAGTTGTGACTCTCCCAGACGCAAAGTTGTAACCTTGAGTGTGCCGGGAAGGTTTTCTGTGGCGGTTTTCGGTCTTCAAGGCTTGGAAAGCGCCCATCTGGCGGACTAGACTTAGCGACCATGCTGGAACCGCTGGGATCGAACCTATGGATTGCGGATGGCGGAGTCGTCTCGTTCAAAGGCTTCGATTATCCGACACGCATGGTCGTCGTGCGTCTTGCCGATGGCGGACTGTGGTTATGGTCGCCGGTCGCAAGGACGGCAGCAATTGAGGACAAGATTCAGGCGCTAGGTCCTGTTCGGCATATCGTCAGCCCCAACAAGCTGCACTACCTGTTTCTGGGCGAGTGGCAGGCCGCATTTCCGGGCGCGAGTTTATGGGCGACGGCGGCGACAATCGCCAAGTGCAAGGAACTCCATTTTTCCGGAGCTCTGACTGACGAGCCGCCAGCCGAATGGAAAGGGCAGATCGACCAGTTCTATTTCACCAATTCGCCATTCATGGACGAACTGATCTTCTTTCACCGCGCATCGCGCACCGCCATCATCGCCGATCTCTCACAGACCTTCAGCGAGACGTTCTTGAAACGCCATTGGCCTTGGTGGATGCGGCCAATCGCAAAACTTTCGAAAATGGTCGAAGGATGGGGCTACCCGCCGATCGACTATCGGATCAGTTTCCGCAACCGCGCAACCGCGCGCCCAAAGATTCGTGAGTTGATCGGAAAACATCCCGAGCACGTCGTCGTGGCGCATGGTGAGGTTGTCAGGACGGGTGGCGAAGCCTTTTTGCGGCGTGCCTTTTCATGGCTGCTCCGGTAATCCCAACGTCGGCAATTGGACGGTCGCCGAATAGCAGCTATCCGCTGATCTTACACAATAGTAGACGGTCGTCCTCCGTGCCCCATCTCCGTCGTTAGGTGATTGGAGATAGACGTTCGCCCTGAGGCGGACTTGCCGGGATTGGGAAATATTTTCCCGGCCTTCTGAGCGTGGCTGCGGCAGTGTCAAATTAGCCTGGCGAGCTCCAGATATCGGCACAGGGCATTCGCAAGCTGCATCTGGCGCGGGGTTCGGCACTCAGCTTGAAAAAGTATCGGAGACGTCACTAGGACGCACACGCATTTCGCCCGGGATGTCGCCACATTCAAGCGATTGAGGCTATAAAGGAACTCCATGCCGCGCGGTGCATCGGCGGGACTTGAGGTTGCCGTGGAATAGATGGCGATCGGCGCCTCTTGCCCCTGAAACTTATCCACCGTACCGACCCGCGCGCCGGGCAGGCGCTTCTGGATTTCGAACACCTGAGCATTGAAGGGTGCGATTATGAGGATGTCGTCGAGCGTCAACGGACGAACGTCCCCGAGGCGATTGGTCCAGCTAATGCCGGCGGCGGTGACTTCCCTGACGAGGTCCGCGATGGCCTCTGCCTCTTCCGGCGAATTGCTCTGGTTGCCGCTATGCGCGACGGGCAGCCACCGCAGACCTGCGCCGGACAAACGTGTCTTGCCACCAATCAACTGGCCTGCCAGCCCTTGGCGGGGATGGAGTTCCCCCGCGTAGAATAGCTCTGACGTGAACCTGCAAATGTCGGGGTGCAGCCGCCATGTTTCGTCGAGGAACAGGCCGCGATCCGGCGGGATCGTTTGGGCGCCGTCAAGGATATGGTGAAGGGCGGACATATCGCAGCCGTCAGGGTGGCTACCCTGGATTGGCTGGTCGAGCTGCTGGGGATCGCCCACGAGGACAAGAGTCTTCGCCGCCTGGGAGACTGCGAGCACGTTCGGGAGGGCCATCTGGGCCGCCTCATCGACGAACAGTACATCGATCGCCTCAAAGGCGTCAGGACGCGACCAGAGCCAGGCCGTTCCGCCGCCGACGTCCACGCCCTGACCCATGGCCGCGATGAGGTCTTCGCTCCGGCGGGCAAACGTCAGCCGATGTTGTCCTTCCTCTTCCTCGTCAGCCTTGTGACAGCATTGGAGATCGACGCCTAGGCTGTCGGCTTCCTCGATGACCTTGTCGATGAGGTTTCGGATGACCTTGTGGCTGTTTGCGGTGATCCCGACCGTCTTGCCTTGCCGGACAAGGGCGCAGATCATCTGCGCCGCCGTAAAGGTCTTTCCAGCGCCCGGCGGTCCCTGCACGGGTAGAACGCCTTCGCCGAGATGTTCCGCCAGCCGTAGCGCGGCATCCAGCGTGCTCTCGCCAGCCTCTCTGACCGGATGCTCGCCAATGGGGGGCGGACGCCTTAACAGAAGATCCCGTGCAGCCTGGTAGGGACCGGAGCCTTCGATCCCGTTCACCGCGACGTGCTCGCCGATGCGCAGGAGCGCTTCCGCGATGACCTCAGCACCGACGACTTTGTGGGCGAAAACGGCTTCGGGATGAAGGGTGGCGCTGTCCTGACGTTTCTTGATATCGATGGTTCGCTCGTCGAGCGAGATCGCTTCCACCTTTCCGAACTTGTCGCCGCCGCAATTGCGAAGGTCTTCGCCGCCGCGGAGGGAGGTCTCCTGCTTTGGGTAACTATAGCGATGAATGGGCGCTCGAGCCGTTCCGCCGGCTCCGCCGACGAACACAAGGCCTGACAGTCCCGCCCGTTCATCAAGCAACTCTTCAGCTGATACCGCAGCAAGGCGGAAGAGCTCCCACCAAGCCGCCTTGAGTTCCCGCCGATGCCAGTCCAGCAGGTTGGCAAGCAGCCAACGGGCCTGCTGCTCTTCCGAGCGACCGGCGGGATCGTCGGGGATCCCTTGCAGAAGCTGCTCGATTACGGGAGCGATACGCGCAAGCCAGGCGGCGACGTTCTCGTTCGGCGCACCGTCATCGCCACCTTCAGGCCGCGGGACTTCCAATCCGGCGGCGATGGCTTCAGCGCGCCGATCTTCCAGCCATGCACGGAGGGCGGCCGTCGAGAGGCAGTCATCCTCGTTGTAGCCGCGCACGGTCGTGCGGGTCTCCTCGTCGATTGACGCAACGTCGCCAAGTTCGAGATTGGCCTGAAAGTTCGACAGCGCGCTGTTCGCTTCCGGAAGCGGCACCTGCCTTACGAAGCCGTAGAAGGGTTCCAGGCGCTTGATGGAATAGCTCTCGACGCTGGCGCGTACGCCGTGGCGGACTACCGAGTAAAGGTCGACGAAGAGCTCGGCCCGCAACATTCGGTCGATTTCGTCTTCTCGCGTACCGTACCTTCCCATAAGGCGCTTGAGGGCTGCCGGCTCATAGGGTGCGTAATGGTAGATGTGCAGGTCCGGATACGTCTCCCAGCGCGCCATAACGAAATCGACGAAACGCTCGAACGCTTGCCTTTCTTCGGGGCGGCTTAACGCCCATTCGCCGCGGTAAACGCTTTGTTCCTGACCGTCATTGAACAGGTAGCCGAAGAGATATTCGAGGCCGTGCTCTCCCACGAATGGATCACCTTCGAGGTCCAGGAAGATGTCGCCGACGGAAGGTTCGGGCAGACGTGCGAGCCCGAACCCGGGTTCGATCTCAAGCATCTCGAATCTTCGCGCCCCGGTTTCCCGTGCCTCGACCTGTATGCGCGCCTGCTCCCGCGCGCGATGGTAAGAGCCGACCGACCCGCGTTCCGGACGCCAGGGCAAGGGAAGGGGGGCCGCTGCAATGCCGGCCATCGTCGAGGCACCGTGCTGTGCGAATTCGTTGATCTGGACTTTCGTTACGCCGGCAATCAGGCAGGGGTGGTCGTCCTCCCGCCTCTTGCGATCGCAAGTGTCATGCCAGCGGCAAACGTCGCAGTGCGCGGTCGGGTCGGGATACGTGGCCGGAGCATTTTCTTGTTCCAGCGACTGCTTGAAGCGACGCTTCACCTGTCGATAGTAGGCTGCGTAGTCGGCGAAGCGGAACGTCTGCGGCATGAAGTCGGACCAAGGGGCGACTACATGCATATGATCCGGCGCAAGGCCTTGCGCGTGATCCAGCAGATCCGAATAAAGGCAGAGCTGGAGCACCGTTCCAGCCTTCGTTTCCCGTGCAAGCTTGGTATCGAGCACCTCATACGACCAGGCGCCCAGGTTGCTGGGTTTCTCGACTCGTCGCAGGATATCGGCGCGGCCGCCCCAACGGCCGTGGCGCAATGCGCCTTGCACAATGACGTCGGTGCCGGTCGCCATCGACTGGAGTGTTGCTGCAACGGCTGCGTCAGAGATGTCGACGCCGTCAATCCGTGTAGTCTTCAACCCGCTGTCGCTCAAATGCTGCACGAAGTTCCGTTCATGGACGGCTCCGCGCTCCCGGAGGACCTCCAACTGCGGGTCCCAGTAGGTTGGCTTTACGAGCTGTCCCTGTGCGACAGCCCGGTCAAGAACGCTGAGGTGATGGCAACTTAGATGCCCTACCAAGTCGCTCGCACTAAGGCGCAGTTCGCCCGCAACTACCTGCATACCAGTGTCCCCCCATTTCTGCTGCCGCAGCCTATTTCCACTCGCTGCCGTTAATAAACCCTAGCGGGAGAACTTTCTCCGTGTAGCGGCACCTTGAAGCCGGAAGAAAATGGGTGGCACGGCACTCGGTTGGGCGCCATCGTGGCCTGTTGCCCGGTTTCTCTTTGACGGTGATGACCAAGGACGGTGTGCCTTGTGATCGAAGTTGCTTGCGATCGGCAATAACCTTGGTTCGAAGATTGTCCGATGCCCGCAGACCATGCCATGATGTCAACGGAATATCCTAAGGGTCTGGGGGCGGCCATGGAATGGTTTATGATCGGCGCGGCCTTGGTCGCGTGGCTGATCTATCTGGGGCGCAAGCAAAGTCTCGCAGAAGAGGCGCCGCAGCGCTCACCCCGATCCGCCCGGGATCGGCCTGTATCGACAGGCGATCGGATTGCATCGCCGCAGCAGTCTTGGCAGGATCCTCGCACTCGCTCCGGTCCGCGCTTCAGTGATGGAAGCAAGCAATGGGAAAGGCGTCCAGTCACGGAGCATAGAGCCGCAACCGATGACGGCCGAGCCAAGGGGCTCTCGGCAAGATGGGTGCCTGCCGGAGAAAGCGTCCGGGTAGCCGGAGTGGTTATCCAGTCAGGCATGTTCTATCTCGGCGGGTCCTTCGCTGGGAAAGCCGGTACCGAGAACTGTCTGGTTGATCCAACTTGTCAGGTCGGCTCCATAAGAGACGACCCTGAAGGCAAGACATTGCCTTACTGGCCATCATATCATTCGATCTCTCCCGGCGCGCGCCGAACCTACCTCGAATGGCTTGCAGGGGGCAGGAACGATCCCTCGATCGGCATAGGCTACGTCTTCATATTCTACTATGGCCTCGAACGTCGTCTTTTCATCGACGAGGCGAGGAACGAGGCGCTGGCGATGGCCGCGGAGGTCCGGCGCCTTCTAACGCTCCACGGTGAGAACTACTCCTTTAAGGGCTACGCTTCCAAGTTC
>NZ_VFVL01000008.1 GCF_006442815.1 Mesorhizobium sp. B2-4-3 | reverse complement strand
GAAGAGCTACCAAGGCGGCCATCGCTGGGGGACAGCACCCCCCTCTGGCCTGCCGGCCATCTCCCCCGCAAGGGGGGAGATCAGACTTCGCCCCGGCTTTCGCCAATCGCCAACGTTGCAAAAGGAGCGCCGGCGCTGACACAGCCGATCTCCCCCCTTGCGGGGGAGATGTCCGGCAGGACAGAGGGGGGTGCCGCGCGCCAGCGATGGACGCCTTGGTAGCTCTTCCATATGCCACACCGCTCCCTGGTTCTTCCCCATCCTGCCACACCCACCTTCCAACACAAACTGGTTCCTTCATTTTCCGGAAAACTGGCCCTCGCGAGGGAGACAGAGCGGGGTAGACTTCCCGCACTGACGTTGGGGTAAGACGTCGAAGACGAGACAAGTTGGGCCGGCGCTGGGAGGGCGTCCTGCCAAACGAAACGGCAGGGGTTTGCGCCCTGTCGCCAGCAATCGCAGCCATCTCCTCCCGAGACCAGACACCCCGCAGCCGTCCCGGCTGCGGGGCGGAAAGCGAGCAATGACCACAGTTCGACTTGGCATAAACCCGATCACCTGGAGCAATGACGACGTGCCGGAACTGGGCGGCGACACGCCGCTCGAGACCTGCCTCAGCGAAACCGCGGAGGCCGGCTATGCCGGTATCGAGCTTGGCGGCAAGTTCCCGCGCGACAGCCGCGCGCTCAGGCCCATCCTCGACCACTACGGGCTGGCGCTGGTCTCCGGCTGGTATGACGGGCGCATCTGCGAGAAGGATGTGGACGAGGAATTCGAGGCGATCCGGCCGCATCTGACGCTGCTTCGCGATCTCGGCGCCCGGCGCGTCGTCTATGCCGACACCTCGCGCGGCCGGCATGGCGCGATCCACGACCCGATCTCGCAGCGGCCGAAGCTGATGGACGGGGAATGGAAAGCCTACGGCGCCAAGATCACCCGGCTCGCCGAGCGCTTTTCCGATTTCGGCGTCGGCATGGCCTTCCACCATCACATGGGCACGATCGTCGAGACCGACGCGGAGATCGACAGGCTGATGCACAGCAGCGGCGAGGCGGTCGGCCTGCTTTACGATACCGGGCACTGCGCCTTCTCGGGCGGCGACCCGGAGCAATTGCTGCGCCGGCATGTCGAGCGCGTCGTGCATGTGCATTGCAAGGATGTGCGCCCGGCGATGCTGAAGAAGGCGCGCGAGGCCGACATGAGCTTCATGGGCGCGGTGATGGAAGGCATCTTCACCGTGCCCGGCGACGGCGCGATCGACTATCCGACGCTCTTAAAGATCCTCGCCGACCAAGGCTATTCCGGCTGGCTGGTGGTGGAGGCCGAGCAGGACCCGGCCAAGGCGCATCCCTTGACCTATGCGACGATGGGCTACCGCAACCTGAAGAGGCTGGCGCAAGGCGCGGGCTTCTATGTGCACGAGCGCGCAAAAGAGGTCCGCCATGCCGGCTGAACGCAAGGTCGTCATCAACATCGACGATGTCGGCATGTGCCATGGCGCCAATGTCGCCTATCTCAAGCTGAAGCGCGCCGGCGCGGTCGACAGCGGCTCGGTGATGGTGCCCTGCCCGTGGTTCCTCGAGATCACCGAGGAGGGGGCGAAGGACGCCTCGCTCAATCTCGGCGTCCACATCACGCTCACCTCGGAGAAGAAATACTATCGCTGGCGGCCGCTGACCAAGGCGAGCCAGGCGTCGGGCATCGTCGATAGCGACGGCTATCTGTTTCGCTCGGTGCCGGAATTGCGCGCCAAGGGCGAGCCGGAAGCGGTCGAGGCCGAGATGCGGGCGCAGATCGACGCGGCATTGGCCGCCGGGCTCTCGCTCACCCATATCGACGGGCATATGGGCGCGGTGTTCTCGCCGGAATTCGTCGACCGCTACGCGGCGGTCGGCATCGACTACGGCCTGCCGACTTTGTTCCCGAGAAGCATTGCGGTCTACGGGCCGATCCACAATCTCGGCAAGCTGGACGACGGCGTCTATGCCGCGCCGGGGAAACGGCTGGAGCAAGCCGGCGAGACGCTGGCGAGCGCCGTGCTGGAAACGCCCTGGCACCGCAACCAGCCAGCCCGCGCCCGCTATGAGGCGCTGTTCGGCCAGATCGGCGAGGGGCTCAACTTCCTTTGCCTGCACGCCAATGCGCCGGGCGAGATCGAGGCGATCGAGCCCAGCTCGGCGCAGATCCGCATCGACGAATTCGACCTGCTTCCAGACCCGGACTTCATGGCCTTCGTGGAGGGACTGTCCATCCGCCGAGGCTCGCTTCGGGATTTCCGGGCATGATCATGCCCGAGAAGGAGAAACTTGGAATCATGACGAAGATGGCCTGACCAGGGAGGGTCGAGGCAAGGACTTTGGGAACACAACAACAACTGAGGAGAACCACTATGAGTGCCTTATTCTCGATCCGACACCTGCTCGGCGCCGCGGCGCTCTCGCTCGCTTTTGCGGGCGCCGGCATCCTGCCTGCGCCGGCCCAGGTGAAGAAGGAAAGCGATGTGCGCATCGTCTTCGTCACCCACGGCCAGGCCAACGACGTCTATTGGAGCGTGGTGAAGAACGGCATGCAGGCCGCCGCCCAGCAGCTCGGCGTCAAGGTCGAATACCAGGCGCCGGAAACCTTCGACGTGGTGCGCATGGCGCGCATGATCGAGGCGGCAACCGCGTCGAAGCCGGACGGGCTGGTCGTCTCGATCCCCGACATGGACGCGCTGAAGGCGCCGGTGGAAGCGGCCAAGGCCGCCGGCATCCCGGTGGTGGTCATCGACAGCGGCGAGGAAGCGGTGGAGCCCTGGGGCCTCGACCTCTTCGTCGGCGGCGGCTCGGAATACGACAATGGCGTCAAGGCCGGCGAGATCATGGCCAAGGCCGGCGTCAAGAAGGGCATCTGCATCAACCACGAGGTCGGCAATGTCAGCCTCGACAAGCGCTGCGAGGGCTATAATGACGGGCTGAAGAAGAGCGGCGGCTCCTCCGACGTGGTCGCGGCCACGATGGACCCGACCGACGTGACGCGCCGCGTCGAAGGCTATCTCACCGCGCATGCGGACGTCACCGGCGTGCTGACGCTCGGCCCGACGGTCGCAGCACCGCTGCTCAAGATGTTTTCGGATGCCGGCACGATCGGCAATTACAAGATCGGCACCTTCGACCTGTCGCCCGAGATCCTCGATGCGGTCAGCAAGGGCACGATGATGTTCGGCATCGACAACCAGCAATATATGATGGGCTACTATCCCGTCGTCTTCCTGACCAACAAGGCGATGTACAAGACCTTCCCGACCTCGGCCGTGCGCACCGGTCCGTCCTTCATCATGAAGGATGACGCGGCCGCCGTGCGCGATCTCAGCAAGGCCGGCATCCGCTGATGCTATAATGGCCCGCCGGCGAAAGCGCCGGCGGGCCATTATAGGGTGCCCTGGACGCTTATTGGGATGACGATCGTGACCGATGCCCTGAACCCGGCTCATCCACCCGAGCCGAAGCCCGTTTCGCGACGCCTGGTGCGCCTGATGCGGCGGCCGGAGCTCGGCGCCATCACCGGCACCGTCATCGTCTTCCTCGCCTTCGGCATCACGGCCGGCAACAGCGGCCTGTTCTCGATGGCCGGCATCGCCAATTTCCTGCAGGTGTCGGCGCAGCTCGGCATCCTTGCCGCGGCGGTCGCGCTTTTGATGATCGGCGGCGAGTTCGACCTGTCGCTGGGTTCGATGATCGGCTTTGCCAGCGTCACAATCGGGCTTTGCGTCACCCAGTTCGGGCTGTCGATCCCTGCGGCGGTGGCGATCGCCTTCGTCATCGCCATCATCGTCGGCGCTTTGAACGGCATCCTCGTAGTGCGCACAAGGCTGCCGTCCTTCATCGTCACGCTGGCCGGCCTGTTCATCCTGCGCGGGCTGACGCTTGCCATCACGCGCACCGTTACCGGGCGCACGCAGATCCCCTATATCACCGACGGCCAGGAAGGCAGCTTCGTGGTCTGGCTGTTCGGCGGCAAGTTCGGCGCGCCGGTCTTCGCCTGGCTCGCCTCGCATGGCGTGATCGCCGCCCGCCCCGACGGCTCGGCGATGGTGCAGGGCCTGTCGATGTCGATCCTGTGGTGGGTGGCGGTGACCGCCTTCGCCACCTGGCTGCTGGTCAAGACGCGCTTCGGCAATTGGGTGTTCGCCGTCGGCGGCGACGACCGCGCGGCGCGCAATGTCGGCGTGCCGGTCGACCGGGTGAAGATCCTGCTGTTCATCGGCACGGCGCTGTCGGCTACGCTGTTCGCCGTCATCCAGGTGCTGGAAGCCGGCTCCGCCGACACGCTGCGCGGCACGCAGAAGGAATTCCAGGCGATCATCGCGGCGGTGATCGGCGGCTGCCTGCTCACCGGCGGCTACGGCTCGGCGATCGGTGCCATGTTCGGCGCGCTTATCTTCGGCACGGTGGAGATGGGCATCTTCTACACCGGCATCGACACCGATTGGTTTCAGGTCTTCCTCGGCTCGATGCTGCTGATCGCGGTGCTGGTCAACAATTACGTGCGCCGCAAGGCGACGGAGGCGCGCTGACAGATGGCCGAGCCCGTTCCGCTGATCGAACTGCGCAACGTCACCCGCCGCTTCGGCTCGGTGACGGCGCTGCGCGACATGTCTTTCGCCGCGCATGCCGGCGAGGTGCACTGCCTGCTCGGCGACAACGGCGCCGGCAAGTCGACGCTGATCAAGACGCTGTCGGGCGTGCACACGCCGAGCGAAGGCCAGATGTATGTCGACGGCAAGCCGGTGACTTTTTCTTCGCCAAGGCAGGCGCTGGATGCCGGCATCGCCACCGTCTTCCAGGACCTGTCGATGATCCCGCTGATGAGCATCACCCGCAACTTCTTCCTTGGACGCGAGCCGCTGAAGGGCTGGGGACCCGCCAGGCGTATCGACATGAAGGCGGCCGATACCATCGTCTATGACCAGCTCGGCAAGATCGGCATCAATGTGCGCGACCCGCAGCAGGCGGTCGGCACGCTTTCCGGCGGCGAGCGGCAATGCGTGGCGATCGCGCGCGCCGTCTATCACGGCGCCCGGGTGCTGATCCTCGACGAGCCGACCTCGGCGCTCGGCGTCCACCAGGCCTCGATCGTGCTGCGCTATGTGGCGCAGGCGCGCCAGCGTGGGCTCGCCGTCATCTTCATCACCCACAACATCCATCACGCCTATCCGATCGGCGATGTCTTCACCATGCTCAACCGCGGCCGTTCGCTCGGCACGTTCCGCAAGGGCGACATCACCGAGAAGGAGGTGCTGGACATGATGGCCGGCGGCCGCGAGATCCGCGAATTGCAGCAGGAGCTGGAACGCTTCACCAAGCCGGGATCCGGCACGGAAGCGGCTATCTCCTGAAGGACTGAAAAGAGAGAAAAATGATCGACGCCGCATTGTTCGGCGCCGGGCTGATCGGCTCGGTGCATGCGAAAAACCTTGCCCGGCATCCGGGGGTGCGCTTGCGCTATGTCGTCGACCCGCGCGGCGACGCGGCCGAGCGGATCGCCGCCGGAACGGGTGCGGAGATCGCCGACCCTGCGACGGTGATGAACGACCCCTCGATCAAGGCGGTGGTGATCGCTTCCGCCACCCGCACGCATGCCGACCTGATCATCGAGGCCGCAGGCAAAGGCAAGGCGATCTTCTGCGAGAAGCCGATCGACCTCGACATCGCGCGCACCGACCAGTGCCTGGCGGCGGTCGAGAAGGCCGGGGTGCCGCTGCAGATCGGCTTCAACCGGCGCTTCGATCCGTCCTTCGCCGCTGTGAAGAAAAAGATCGACGCCGGCGAGATCGGCGCGGTGGAGCAGGTGATCATCACCAGCCGCGACCCAGAGCCGGAGACCGAGGAGGCGCTGGCGGGCGGCGGCGGCGTGTTCCGCGAGATGACCATCCACGACTTCGATATGGCGCGCTTCCTGCTCGGCGAGGAGCCGGTGGAGCTGTTCGCCACCGGATCGTCGCTGGTCGAGCCCTACTACGCAAAACTCGGCGACTACGACACGGCGATGTTCATCCTGCGCACGGCATCGGGCCGGCAGTGCCACATCAACAACAGCGTGCGCGCCGTCTATGGCTACGACCAGCGCATCGAGGTGCATGGCTCGAAGGGCATGCTGCAGGCCGGCAATCGCACCCCGACTTCGGTCAGCCTCAGCGGCGAGAACGGGATCGCCGCCGACCGGCCGCTCTATTTCTTCGTCGAGCGCTATGCCCAATCCTACGAGGCGGAGCTCGACCATTTCATCCAGTCGGTCAGCGCGGAGCGGAAGCCGGCGGTCGGCGCGGCGGACGGGCGCAAGGCAATGATCCTGTGCGAGGCGGCACTTGCCTCGGCCAAATCCGGTCGCTTCGAGCCGGTCCGGTTCTAAGGCGTGACGCCTTGCCCGCTACCCTATCTCACATCGACCCAGCGCTGCTCCTGGAACGAGCGCGCCATGGCATGCACGGTGCGCTCGATCTCCAGCCCCTCGTCGAAGTCGATGATGCGGGCCGGCTTGCCGGCGATGCGCATCAGAAGCTCGCGGCATTCGATCATCTTGAGGTCATTGAAGCCAAGGCCATGGCCGGGCGCCGGCAGGAAGGAATCGTAGGGCTTGTGGTGCGGCGCCACCAAGACGGTGCGGTAACCCTGCTCGGTCGGCCGGTCGGCGGTAAGGTAGAGCTGGAATTCGTTCATCCGCTCCTGATCGTAGAGGATCGAGCCCTTCGAGCCGAATATCTGGATGGCGATGCGGCCCTTGCGGCCCCAGGCCGAACGGTTGACCAAAAGCGTGCCGGCAACGCCGTTTTCCAGATGCATCAAGACGCTGGCAATGTCGTAGGTCTCGACCGCGCGGCGGGCGCCGGACGCGGTCTTGCGGTCGGCGTAGGGTTTGGCCATGTCGCACATGACGCGCGAAACGCGGCCGAACAACGCCCTGATCAGCGACAGCGGATGCACGGCAAAATCGTCGAGCGCGCCGTAGCCGGAAGAGGCCTCGTGCTTCCAGAAGAACAGCGCCTCCGGGTCGGCCATGAAATCCTCGTCCATCTCGATGCGCAGGAGGTTGACGTCGCCGATGATCTTTTCTTCCAGCAGCGCGCCGATATGGCGGATGGCGGGGTTCTGGATGTAGTTGTAGCCGAGCACGGCGACCTTGCCGGATTTCCTTGCGGCCTTCGCCATCGCTTCGGCCTCGGCGAAACTCGGCGCCATCGGCTTCTCGCACCACAGATGCTTGCCGGCTTCGAGGATGGCGATCGCCATCTCGGGGTGGAACTGGTTGGGCGTGGTCAGCGAGACGATTTCGACGTCCGGATTCTCGACCACGGCACGCCAGTCGCCGGAGCCTTTTGCGAAGCCGAACTCGGCAGCTTTACGTTTGGCAAGCTCGTCATTCACCTCGCCCAGATGCACCAGTTTCGGCTTGTCGACGTCGGGAAAGACGGTGCCCACCGCGTTCCAGGCGATGGCGTGGCACTTGCCCATGAAGCCCGTGCCGATGAGGCCCACTCCGACCATGTCGATTGTCTCCAGAATAAAGGAAAGTTTGTATGGATGAATTAGTCCATTTTAGTAAAGAATGGAACATCTAAATCATTTTTTATGGTGTTCTTGCGCGAACTCGCTATGATGAGGCAGGAGAGGGACAATCCTTATGGGCGTGGGCGGAGCGACGATGGACGAACGGGTGCCTCGCGATTTCGAAACGCTGCGCGCGACGATCCTGGACAGGCGCGCGAGCCTGCCCAAGCGCATCGCGCAGATCGCCGCCTATGCGCTCGACAACCCCGACGACATTGCTTTCGGCACGGCGGCAAGCATCGCCGCCTCGGCCGGCGTTCAGCCCTCGACGCTGATCCGTTTTGCCCAGCAGCTCGGCTTCGACGGATTCACCAGCCTGCAGCAGGTTTTCCGCGAGCGGCTGCGCGAACGCAACTCCTCTTATGACGAGCGGCTGGCGGCGCTGCGCGCCAAGGCCGAGGACGGCGGCGGGCATCGGGCGATCTTCGACGGCTTCGTCGCCGCCGCCAGCACCTCGCTGGGCGATATTTCTCGCGCGCTCAACGACGCACATTTCGAAGAAGCGGTGGCGCTTCTGGCGAAAGCCGAGACGATCTATGTGCTGGCCAAGCGCCGCTCCTATCCGGTCGCGTCCTACATCGCCTATGCGCTGGGCAAGCTCAAGATCCGCAACCAGCTGGTGGAATCGGCCGCAGGGCTGAATGCCGAGATGATCGGCTTCGCCACGCCGCGCGATGCCGTCATCGCCATCAGCTTCTCGCCTTATGCGCCGGCGACCATCGACGAGACACGCTCGATCGCGGAACAGGGCGTGCCGATCGTGGCGATCACCGACTCATCCTTCTCGCCGCTGGCGCAATTCGCCAAGGTCTGGTTCGAGGTCGCTGAGGCCGATTTCGGCGGCTTCCGCTCGATCTCGGCGACCATGGCGCTGGCCATGGCGCTGACCGTCGCCGTCGGCGAGAAGCGCCGCGAAGCCGGACGCCGGCGCAGGGGTTGAGCCTTCCAGACGAGCGCTTTTCGGCTTGGGAATGCTCATTCCATATTGACTATAGATTGGAATTAATATTTCATATTGACGACACCACGCTGTCGCTGGCGCGTGCTGTCCAAAACGACGCTGCTCTATCCAACAAGGCCGATGGGAGGTTCGAATGGGCGAAGCCGTGGAAGGGAAATACCCGCCGCTCGACGTCATCACCATCGGCCGCGCCTCGGTCGATCTCTATGGCCAGCAGATCGGCTCGCGGCTGGAGGACATCACCTCTTTCGCCAAGTCCGTCGGCGGCTGTCCGGCCAATATTTCCGTCGGCACGGCAAGGCTCGGCCTGCGCTCGGCGTTGCTGACGCGCGTCGGCGACGAGCAGATGGGCCGCTTCATCCGCGAGCAGCTTCGGCGCGAGGGCGTGTCCGTCGACGGCTTGAAGACCGACAAGGAACGGCTGACGGCGCTGGTGCTGCTTTCGGTCGAGAGCGAAGGCGTCTCGCCGATGATCTTCTACCGTTCCGACTGCGCCGACATGGCGCTTGCCGAGGAGGATATCGACGAGGCCTTCATCGCCTCGGCGCGCTCGGTCGTCGTCACCGGCACGCATTTCTCGCGGCCCAATTCCGATGCCGCGCAGCGCAAGGCGATCCGCCTGATGAAGACTAAGGGCGGCAAGGTCGTGTTCGACATCGACTACCGCCCGAACCTCTGGGGCCTCGCCGGCCATGCCGAGGGCTTCGAGCGCTACGTCAAATCCGACCGCGTCTCGGCGCAGCTGAAGACGGTGCTGCCGGATTGCGATCTCATCGTCGGCACCGAAGAAGAGATCATGATCGCGTCGGGCGCGGACGATTGCCTGAGCGCGCTGAAGACGATCCGCGCGCTGTCCTCGGCCACCATCGTGCTCAAGCGCGGCGCCAAGGGCTGCATCGTTTATGACGGCCCGATCAGCGACGATCTCGAGGACGGCATCGTCGGCAAGGGTTTCCCGATCGAGATCTACAATGTGCTGGGCGCCGGCGACGCCTTCATGTCGGGCTTCCTGCGCGGCTGGCTGGGCGGCGAAAGCTTTGCCACCGCCGCGACCTGGGCCAATGCCTGCGGCGCCTTCGCCGTGTCGCGCCTGCTCTGCGCGCCGGAATACCCGACCTTCGAGGAGCTGCAGTTCTTCCTGAAGAACGGCAGCAAATACCTGGCGCTGCGCAAGGACGAGGCGATCAACCACATCCATTGGGCGACGACGCGGCGGCGCGACATCCCCTCGCTTATGGCTTTGGCCTGCGACCATCGCGTTCAGTTGGAGGACGTCGCGGCGAGGGTCGGCGCCGATACCGCGCGCATCGCCGATTTCAAGGTGCTGACGGTCAAGGCGGCGGCGAAGGTCGCCGCAGGGCGTGACGGCTACGGCATGCTGATCGACGAGAAATATGGCCGCGACGCGATGTTCGAATTCGCCCGCCATCCGTTCGCCTGGCTCGGCCGGCCGGTCGAGCTGCCCGGATCGCGGCCGCTGCGCTTCGAATTCTCGCAGGATATCGGCTCGCAGCTCACCGAATGGCCGGTCGACCACTGCATCAAATGCCTGTGCTTCTATCACCCGGACGACCCGGAAGCGCTAAAGACCGAGCAGCAGCAGAAGCTGCGCGCGCTGTTCGAGGCGGCGCGGAAAGTCGGGCGCGAACTGCTGGTCGAGATCATCGCCGGCAAGCATGGCAAGCTCGACGACACCACCATTCCGCGCGCGCTGGAGGAACTCTATGCGCTGGGCATCAAGCCGGACTGGTGGAAGCTCGAGCCGCAGGCTTCGGCGGGCGCATGGGCGAAGATCGAGCAGGTGATCGTCAGGAACGATCCCTGGTGCCGCGGCGTCGTGCTGCTCGGGCTCGAAGCGCCACAGGACGAGCTGGTCGCGGCCTTCGCGGCAACCGCCAACGCGCCGATCGTCAAAGGTTTTGCCGTCGGCCGCACCATCTTCATCAACGCCGCCGAACAATGGCTGGCCGGCAGGATGTCGGATGACGAAGCGGTCGCCGACATGGCCGCGCGCTTCGAGCAGCTGACCGAGGCGTGGCTTGCCGCGCGCGGCCGCAAGGCAGCATAAGAAGACTGCTGAAGGATTGCGGAGGAGACACCATGAGCAAGACAATCCGCCTGACGATGGCGCAGGCGCTGACCCGCTTCCTCAGCCGGCAGATGACCGAGATCGACGCCAGACAAGTGCCGATCTTCGGCGGCGTCTGGGCGATCTTCGGCCATGGCAATGTCGCCGGCGTCGGCGAGGCGCTCTACCAGGTGCGCGACGAGCTGCCGACCTTCCGCGCCCATAACGAGCAGGCGATGGCGCATGCGGCGATCGCCTTTGGCAAGGCGAATTTCCGCCGCCGCTTCATGGCAGCGACCAGTTCGATCGGCCCCGGCGCGCTCAACATGGTGACGGCCGCGGCACTTGCGCATGTAAACCGGTTGCCTGTCCTGTTTTTGCCCGGCGATGTCTTCGCCAACCGCCTGCCCGACCCGGTGCTGCAGCAGGCCGAGGATTTTTCCGACGGCACGGCGACCGTCAATGACTGTTTCCGCCCGGTATCGCGCTATTTCGACCGCATCACGCGGCCGGAGCAGATCATCCCGGCGCTCAATCGCGCCATGCAGGTGCTGACCGATCCGGCCGAATGCGGCCCGGTGACGCTGTCGCTCTGCCAGGACGTGCAAGCCGAGGCCTATGATTATCCCGAAAGCCTGTTTGCCGAGCGCATCTGGACGCCGCGCCGGGCTCGCCCGGACCGCAACGAGCTGGCGGCGGCCGTCGCGGCGCTGAAGAATGCCAAGAAGCCGCTGGTGATCGCGGGCGGCGGGGTGCTGTATTCGCAGGCTTCGGACGAGCTCGCCAAGCTGGTGCAAGGCGCCGGCATTCCGGTCTGCGAGACCCAGGGCGGCAAATCCTCGTTGCCCGACGACCATCCGCTCAACATGGCGGCGGTCGGCGTGACCGGCACGTCGGCGGCTAACCGGCTGGCCGAGGAGGCCGATGTCGTGCTCGCCGTCGGCACCAGGCTGCAGGATTTCACCACCGGCTCCTGGGCGCTGTTCAAGAATGACGACCGCACCATCATCGGTCTGAACACGCAAGGTTTCGATGCCGGCAAGCACTGGGCGTTGCCGCTGGTCGCCGACGCGGCCGAAGGGCTTGCCGAGCTTGCCGCCGGGCTGAAAGGCTGGAAGGCGCCTGCCGCCTGGACCGACAATGCGCTGAAGGGCAAGACGGAATGGCAGGTCGCCGCCGCCAAGGTGACCGCTTCGACCAACGCCGCCTATCCTTCCGACGCGCAGGTGATCGGCGCGGTGCAGCGGGCGATGGGCTCCGAGGTGACGCTGTTGCACGCCGCCGGCGGTCTGCCCGGCGAATTGCACAAGCTCTGGCAGGCCGGCGCGCCGGGCTCCTACCATGCCGAATACGGCTTCTCTACCATGGGCTACGAGATCGCCGGCGGCCTCGGGGTCAAGATGGCAAGGCCCGACCAGGAGGTCGTCGTCATGGTCGGCGACGGCTCCTATCTGATGCTCAATTCCGAGATCGCCACCTCGGTGATGCTTGGCTTGAAGCTCACCATCGTGCTGCTCGACAATCGCGGCTATGGCTGCATCAACCGGCTGCAGATGGCGACCGGCGGCGCCAACTTCAACAATTTGTTGAAGGACGCCCGCCACGAGGCGATGCCCGACGTCGACTTCGCCGCCCATGCTGCAAGCCTCGGTGCCGTCGCCGAGAAGGTGGCGTCGATCGCGGAGCTGGAGACGGCGCTGGCCAAGGCCAAAAACAACAACAAGACGACGGTGCTGGTCATCGACACCGATCCGCTGGCGTCGACCGAGGCCGGCGGCCATTGGTGGGATGTCGCCGTGCCGGAAGTCTCGTCGCGGCCCCAGGTCAACGCCGCGCGCAAGAAATACGAGGAAGCCGTGGGCGGCCGTCAGGGTTGAACCGGCCTCGCAACGAACCGACATTGGAGTGACGACTTGAAAGCCAAACTGGGCATGTCCCCCATCGCATGGTGGAACGACGATCTCGTGGAACTGAGCGATGACGTGTCGCTGGAGGAATGCTTGGCGCAGTCGCGCTCGGCCGGCTTCACCGGCATGGAAAAGGGCCGCCGGTTCCCCGACGATCCGAAGGTGATGCTGCCGATCCTGAAAGCAGCCGACGTCACGCTTTGCGGCGGCTGGTTCTCCGGCACGCTGGTCAATGAGGATATCGCCAGGAACAAGGACCGCATCCAGCCGATGATCGACCTGTTCAAGGCGGTCGACGCGCCCTGCATCGTCTATGGCGAGGTCGGCCGCTCCATCCAGGGCGACCGCTCCAAGCCTTTGGCCACCAAGCCGAAACTAACCGGCGACGAGATGAAGGCCTATGGCCGCCGCGTCACCGAGTTCGGCGAATGGTGCGCGGACCAAGGCATGCCGCTCTCCTACCATCACCATATGGCGGCGGTGGTCGAGACCGAGCCGGAGCTCGACGCCTTCATGCGCCATTCCGGCGAAGGCATCCCGCTTTTGCTCGATGCCGGCCATCTGGCCTTTGCCGGCGGCGACGTGCTGCGCGCCATCGACAATCACCACAAGCGCATCAACCACGTCCATGTGAAGGATGTGCGCATGGACGTCATCGACGGCCTGGACCGCTCAAAACAATCCTTCCTCGATGCCGTGGCGCTCGGCGCCTTCACCGTGCCGGGCGACGGCTCGCTCGACTTCGGCGCCATCGTCCAACGGTTCGCCGATCATGGCTATGAGGGCTGGTTCGTGGTCGAGGCCGAGCAGGATCCGAAGAAGAACCCGCCGCTCAAGATGGCTGAGGTCGGCCACAAGGAGCTGATGCGGGTGATGACGGCCGCCGGCTACACGGTGGAGACGCAAGGTTTTCCAGCCTGAACGGTGGATTCGTCATGAATGATGGATTAGTCGGGGCGCGCGGTTTATCCGTAGCGCCTTGGGCAAATCCTGGATTGGCGCGATGAAAGACTATGAGCACCCCTTCTTCCGGCCGCTGTGGCGCCGCATCGCCATCGTGGCGGTCTGCTTGGTCTGGTCGGCGATCGAGTTCGCCTCCGGAACGCCGTTCTGGGGCGTCATCGCGCTGGGCTTCGCCGGTTATGCGGTGTGGCAGTTTTTCTACCTCTACAAGCCGGCGGAGGAGAACAAGCCTCCGGCCGAGCCGAAGGAATAGGCGGTCCATGGGACAGGCGCGCATGGCGGATCGGATGCGTTGGCGATTGGCTGAAACGCCTCCGCTTCGTCATCCACGGGCGAAGCAAGGAGCGTAGCGACGCGGCGCAGACCCTAGGATCCATGCCGTGACTTTGAAGTGTTGCGACCGTGCAGAATTCTGCTCCGCTGCGCCCTCCGGCCGAGGTAACGGCATGGATTCTAGGGTCTCCGCGACGGAGCTACGCTCCTGCTTCGCCCTAGAATGACGAAGTTTGGAGGTATCCGGCCAATCTCCGAGGTTCGCGATCGAATGGTGAACCCTGACCGCGAGCAGGCCTGAAAATCGAAGCGTCGAGGAACTAGGAGAGCCAAAAATGTCGAAACTGCTCGTCAAGGCCGACAAGGGCCATGGCCATGTCGCTCACGTCACCCCGCAAAGCGCCGGCTGGACCTATGTCGGTTTCGATCTGCATCGGCTGAAAGCGGGCGAGACGGCGTCCGGCAAGACCGGCGACCGCGAGGTCTGCCTGGTCTTCGTCACCGGCAAGGGCAAGGCTTCGGCCGGCGGCAAGGACCTAGGCCTGCTCGGCGAGCGCATGTCGCCCTTCGAAGGCAAGCCCTGGTCGGTCTATGTGCCGGAAGGCGCCGACTGGTCGGTGACCGCCGACACCGAACTGGAGCTTGCCGTCTGCTCGGCGCCTGGCCTAAGCGGCGGCCTGCCGGTGCGCGTCATCGGACCTGACGATCTCGGCCAGGAGGTGCGCGGCAAGGGCACCAACACGCGCTACGTCACCAACATCCTGCCCGAGGGCAAGCCGGCGGATTCGCTACTGGTGGTCGAGGTGATCACGCCCGGCGGCCACACGTCGAGCTATCCGCCGCACAAGCACGACCAGGACAATCTCCCCGTGGAATCCTATCTCGAGGAGACCTATTACCACCGCCTCAACCCGCCACAGGGCTTTGCCTTCCAGCGCGTCTACACCGATGCCGACCGCAACGGCGTGCGCGAGCTGGACGAAGCGATGGCGATCGAGGACGGCGATGTCGTGCTGGTGCCGAAGGGTTATCACCCCTGCGCGGCCTGCCACGGCTACGACCTCTATTACCTCAATGTCATGGCCGGACCGAAGCGGACGTGGAAATTCCACAACGCGGCCGAGCACGAGTGGCTGATGAAGGTCTGATCGGCACGCCGGCAAAGCCGTTGGTCCAGTCCGGAAAAATCGTCGGCTAAGCACCTAGCGACTGGACTTGCCTTCGAAAACCCACGAAAGCTTCGTCAATCCGTCATGGAAATCACCTATGGCAGCGGGTCTGATGCATGTCGCCGCAAACGCTCCGGCGTTTTTGGGCCACGACTTGCCAAGACAATGACTTGAAGCGCGTCGCATATTCCTTCGGGGCGCGCGCAGCGCGCTTGACGAGGAATGCCCATGCGCTACGCCATCTACTACACTCCGGGGCAGGACGAGAAGCTGGCGCGCATTGCCGCCAACTGGCTGGGCCGCGACCCGTTTGGCGCGGCGACGCGGCCGGTCGAGGCCGTGGGCGATCTGTCGGCCGCGGAAGTCGCCTTCCATACCGCCTCCGCCAGGCGTTACGGGTTCCACGCGACGCTGAAGGCGCCGTTCCGGCTGGCGCCGGACGAGACGGAAGCTTCGCTGCGCGCCGCTCTCGACAGTTTCGCCGAAGCCACGCCGCCGGTCGTCATCCCGCGCCTCGTGGTCGGCCAGATCGACGATTTCTTCGCCCTGGTGCCCGAAGCCGCGTGCGCGCCGCTCAACGATTTCGCCGGCGAGGTGGTGCGCGCCTTCGATCCGTTCCGCGCGCCGCTGACCGAGGTCGAGATCGAACGCCGCAGCCCCGATGCGCTGAAGCCCGACGAGTTCCGCAACCTCTGCCAATGGGGCTACCCTTATGTCTTCGACACGTTCCGCTTCCACATGACGCTCTCGGGGCGGGTCGGGCCACAGGAAAGCCCACGTCTTCGCGCAGCGATAGACGGCCTGTTCGCCGACGTGCTGCGGCAGCCGGTGCCGGTGGACGCCCTGACCTTGTTCGTCGAAAGCGAGCCCGGCGCGCCGTTCATGGTGCTTTCCCACCATGCGCTTGGCCGCAGCCCTGCCCGCAAGACCGCCTAGGGCGGATCAGCGGAAACGCTGAACCGCCCTATCTTTTTGTTTTTACGCAATTCCGGACGGAAACCGCAAAGGCACTTTTCCTGGAATTGCTCTGAAACGACCGCTTGAGATAGGACCGCCCGAGATGACCGCCGAAACCGTTCTCACCAATGCCCGCATCGTGCTGCCCGACGAAATCGTCGAAGGCTCGCTGTTGTTGCGCGACGGCTTGATCGCCGCCGTCGAGCCCGGTGCTGCCCGCACCGGCGAGGACATGGGCGGCGATTACATCATCCCGGGTCTCGTCGAGCTGCACACCGATCACCTCGAAGGCCATTACGCGCCGCGCCCGAAGGTGCGCTGGAACCCGATCGCCGCCGTGCTCGCGCATGACGCCCAGGTGGCGACCGCCGGCATCACCACGGTGCTCGACGCCTTGCGCGTCGGCATGGACGAGGATGCCGACCTGAAGTCCGACGACGTTCGCAAGCTGGCCGACGCGATCGAGGACAGCGTGCGCCAGGATCGGCTCAGGGCCGACCATTTCATCCATCTGCGCTGCGAGGTCTCGGCGCCGGACTGCCTCGAGGCCTTCGCCAATTTCGAGACCGACGACCGGGTGAAGCTCGCCTCGCTGATGGACCATGCGCCTGGACAGCGCCAGTTCGTCAACCTCGAGACCTATGCCTACTACTACCAGCGCAAGCTGAAGCTGACGGACCGCGACTTCCAGAAATTCTGCGAGAAGCGGATGGCGGAATCGGCCCGCAATTCCGGTCCGAACCGGGTCTTCATCTCGGCCGCCTGCCAGGAGCGCGGCATCGTGCTGGCGAGCCACGACGACGCGACCGCAGGCCACGTCGAAGAGGCGATCGAGCAGGGCGTGCGCGTCGCCGAGTTCCCGACGACGGAAGAGGCGGCCAAGGCCTCGAAGGCGGCGGGCCTCGGCGTGCTGATGGGCGCGCCCAACGTCATGCGCGGCGCCTCGCATTCCGGCAACGTCTCGGCGCGCACGCTTGCCGCCGACGGCCTGCTCGACATCCTGTCGTCCGACTACATCCCCTTCAGCCTGATCCAGTCGGCCTTCTTCCTCGGCGATGTCGTCGAGGGCATCTCGCTGCCGCAGGCGGTCGCCATGGTCTCGAAGAACCCGGCCGAAGCGATCGGCCTTGCCGACCGCGGCGTCATCGAGCCGGGCCGCCGTGCCGACCTGGTGCGGGTGCGCGTGGACGACCATGTGCCGGTCGTGCGCACCGTATGGCGCCAGGGCAGCCGGGTCGCATGATGGTCTCGGCCCTCATCGAGCGCGAACTGGCCGAAAGCCTGCCGATCCGCAACGGCGTCTTCGTCGCGGTGGTCGGCCCGAGCGGCGCCGGCAAGGATACGGTGATCGGCTACGCCAAGCAGCGCTTCGCCGGCGAGACGCGGCTGGAATTCGTGCGCCGTGTCATCACCAGGCCGAGCGACACGGCAAGCGAGGACCACGATACGCTGGCCGATGCCGCCTTCGCCGAAGCGGAGGCGGACGGCGCCTTCTCGCTGTGCTGGGACGCGCATGGCCTGCGCTACGGTCTGCCGGCCGATGTCGACTGGGCCGTGGCGAACGGCCATGTGGCGGTCGCCAACGTGTCGCGCGCGGTCATCCCGGCGCTGCGCGAACGCTACGCCAATCTGGCCGTGGTCGAGATCACGGCGGCGCCGGAGATCCTGGCAGAACGGCTGGCGGCGCGCGGCCGCGAATCGCGCGGCGAAGTGCTTGCCCGCCTGGCGCGCAGCACGAACGTGCAACTATCGGGGCCGGACGTCACGTCGATCGACAATGGCGGCGACAAGGAGATCGCCGGCGAACGCTTTGCCGAGGTGCTGCGGAAGGCGATGGCGTTTTCGGATCTGTCGGACATGATCTAAGATGTGCTGATATTCAGGTGAGGCCGCCTGACCTGAATCTCAACACATCTTGGCGCCGGGCGGCTCTGTCTTCACTTGTTGAAGTTGGCGATGAACTGCTTGAACTGCGGCGTCGGCGGCCTGGCGAACATCTCCTTCGGTTCGCCGGCCGAATCCACCTCGCCCTTGTGCAGGAACATCACCTTGCTCGACACGTCGCGGGCAAAACCCATCTCATGCGTGACGACCAGCATGGTGCGTCCTTCTTCGGCCAGCGAGCGCATGACGCGCAGCACCTCGCCGACCAGTTCCGGATCGAGCGCGGATGTCGGCTCGTCGAACAGCATCACCTTGGGATTCATCGCCAGCGCCCGCGCGATTGCCGCGCGCTGCTGCTGGCCGCCCGACATGTGCGGCGGATAGTAGTTGCGGCGCTCCCATATGCCGACGCGCTTCAGCAATGCCTCGGCCTGCTCCAGGCACTCGGCGCGCGGCCGCTTCAGCACATGCGTCGGCGCGGCAACGAGGTTTTCCAGCACCGTCATGTGCGACCAGAGATTGAAGCTCTGGAAAACCATGGCGAGGTTGGCGCGGATCCGCTCCACCTGGCGGATGTCGGCCGGCATTTGGTGGCCGTCGCGGCTTTGCTTCATCTTGATGAGCTCGCCGTCCACCCGCACTTCGCCGGAATCCGGGGTCTCCAGGAGATTGATGCAGCGCAGCATCGTGCTCTTGCCCGACCCCGAGGAGCCGAGGATCGAAATCACATCGCCCTTGTGCGCTTCGAGCGAAATGCCCTTGAGCACCTCGTGATCGCCGAAGCACTTGCGCAGGTCCTTGACGCTGATGGCTGCCTTGTCGTCCGGGGACGATGCCGCTTGCGCGGCAGCGGCGACATTTGCCGACATCACAACACCTCCGGTACAGGTTTGATTTGCTGGCTCTGCTCGGGCGGGGGGCGCAGATGCGGTGAAAGCCGGTATTCGACCCAGGCGAACAGCCGGGCGATCGACAGGTTGAGAAGCAGGTAGATCACGCCGGCGCAGGTCAGCACCTCGATCGGCCGGAACGTGTCGTGCTGAATCTTTTGCGCCGTTCCCATCATCTCCATGATGGTGACCACGGAAGCGAGCGCGGTCGCCTTGGTCATCAGGATGATTTCGGTCGAATAGGCCGGCAGGGCCAGCCGCAGCGCGATCGGCAGCGTGACGAGGCGGAAGCGCGTGAACGCCGACATGCCGAACGCCTTGGCTGCCTCGATCTGGCCGACAGGCACCGCTCGCAGCGCGCCGCGGAAAATCTCGCTCTCATAGGCCGCAGTGTTCAAGGCCATCGCGACGATGGTGCAATACATCGGATCGCGCAGGATCGGCCACAGGATCGGGCTGTGGCGAACGAAATCGAACTGGGAGAGCCCGAAATAGATCAGGTAGAGCTGCACCAGCAGCGGCGAGCCGCGGAAGACGAAGACATAGGCTCGGGTAAAATATTCGCCGGACTTGTAGCCGGAAGCCCGCAACCAGGTCAGGCCGGTGGCGATGATGAGGCCGAAGGCGATGCCGAAGAACCATATCTCGAGCGTCAGCGGCAGCGCCTTCAGCACGCTCCATATGGTCGAAAGGTAGAAGTCGAAATCCACCGCCACCTCTTATTTCGGCCGGGTGAAACTGCGCGAGGTGTAACGCTCGGCCTTCTCGAAGATCGGCGTCGAGATCGAGGTCATCACCAGGTAAAGAATGCCGGCGACCGTGTAGAAAAGCAGCGAATGATGCGTCGAACGCGCCGCCTTGTTCGCGGTGAGCATCAGCTCGGCGACGCCGGTGACCGAGATCAGCGCCGAATCCTTGATGGTCAGCTGCCAGACATTGCCCAGCCCCGGCACGGCGAGGCGCAGGACCTGAGGCATGATCACGAGACGAAACCGCAGCCAGGCCGACATGCCATAGGCACGCGCCGCTTCCAGCTCGCCGCGGTGGATCGCCAGGAACGACCCGCGAAAAACCTCGGCTTGATAAGCGCCGGAAATGATGCCTACCGCGAGCACGCCGCCGAGGAAGCTCGGCATATTCAAGATGTCGGTCGAGCCGATCGATCCGGAGGACCTTGCCACGCTGGTCAGGACTTGCGTGCCGCCATAGTAGAACAGATAGATGATCAGCAGTTCCGGTTCGCCGCGAAACACGGTGGTGTAGCTCTCGCCGATGAACCTCAATCCGCCGCGATGCGAGAGCTTGGCTGCCGCCACCAGCGAGCCCAGCACGGCCCCAATCAGCATCGAGACGACAGTGACGGCGAGCGTCCAGCCGATGCCCCAGAGCAGCTGCACGCCCCAGCCGGCGGCCAACAGCTCATAGGCCGTCGACACCTGGTCCTTGAGATCGTTGAGAAACTCCACGTACGGCTCCTGCGGGCGTCGACGGGTTGCCCGCCTTAAAGCGCGTGTCCAAACGGGTTAAGCGACGCGCTTTAAGGCCTTGCCTTGATGCATGTCGTTCTCCCAAAACCGCTGCGCACTTTTGGGCGACATGCAATGCAAAACGGGAGCAGCCTTGGCTGCTCCCGTTGCGACATTACTTGGTAATGTCGATCTTGAACCACTGCATGGAGTATTTCGACACCGAGCCGTCGTCGAGAGCGGCCTTGAGCGCCTTGTTGTAAATGTCCTGCAGGTCCTTGTCGGTCTTGCGGAAGGCGGCGCCGATGCCCGGCCCGAGTATCGGGCCACCCTTGAATTGCGGGCCGACGAATTCCAGGTCCTTGGCGTCCGGCTTGGCCAGCGTGCCGAGGAAGTAGGTGGTGTCGGCGAAAGCGACGTCGATGCGGCCCGCCATCAGGTCGAGGTCATGCTCGTCGGTGGTCTTGTATTCATGGACGTTGGCGACGTCCTTGAGATACTTGTCGGCGAACGTCGCCTCGGTTGTCGAAACCTGCAGGCCGACATTCTTGCCGGTGAGCTCCTTGCGCAGCGTGTCGAGCGCCGCCTTGGATTCGGCGTCGTCCTTCGACAAATCGATCATCTTGCCGCTGTTGGACAGCTGCGCCAGCGGACCGTTCTTGTCGGCCAGGAAAGCCACCGGCGAAGACGCGTAGGGGACCGAGAAGTCGATGGTCTTCATCCGTTCTTCAGTGATCGACATGCCATCCATGACGATGTCGAACTTGCCGGCCGTGAGGCCGGGAATGACGCCGTCCCAATCCTGTGCCACGATGTTGCATTCCAGCTTCGCGCGGGCGCAGACGTCGTTCAGGATGTCCACCTCGAAGCCGACGATCTTGCCGCTGGCATCCGTCTGGTTCCACGGGGCGTAGGAGCCCTCCATCGCGACCGTCACGGTCTTCCAGTCCTTGGCCATTGCCGGGGTCGAGCAGGTCAACGCCAGCGCTGCGAGCGCGATCCAACGTGATGATGTCACGGTAATTTCTCCCATATTTGTTCTTGGAACCCTCAGATACCAATTGCTTAGCCCAGCCCCGATTCTGCGACAAGGGCTGTTTTCCGGTTCACGCGTTGTTGCAATCCGCCCGCGAATCCGGGCCTGCCCGGTGGGTTTTCCCGCGAGCATCGATCCAACCGGAACCGTGAATGTTAAAGCGAGGCTACTCCGCCGGCGCGCCCGCAACGTTTTGGCGCGTCGCTTCGATCATGCGGCGCCGGGCGCGGAAGACGCCCCATTGCTGGTCGACCAGCACGCCGATCAGGATCACGCCGCCCATCACGGCGAAGTTGAGCGAGGAGGGAATGCCGAGCAGGTTGACGAGGTTCTGCAATTCCTGCAGCAGCACGGTGCCGAGGATGACGCCGACCAGCGAGCCTTCGCCGCCACGCAGCGAGAAGCCGCCGAGCACCGCCGCCGCGATGGCATAAAGCTCGTAGAACTGGCCGTGGCTCGCCGGCGAGATCGAGCGCGTGTACATGGCGAAATAGATCGCCGACAGCGCCGTGAGCACGCCGCAGATGACATAGGCCGCGATGATCACCCGGCCCGTGCGGATGCCGGAATATTTCGCCGCTTCCTCGTTCTTGCCGATCGCATAGAGATAGCGGCCGAACACCGAGCGGTGCAGCACCACCCACATCACGATGGCGATGACGATCAGCGCGATGAAGGAGTTCGGCAGGCCATAGGAGCGACCCGCGGTCAGGAACTCGAGCGTCGGGAAATTCTGCCCGAAGGCGAAGCCAGCCGTGCCATCGGCGGTATAGAAGCGCGCCACGCCGCGATAGATCAGCAGGCCGCACAGCGTCACCACGAAGGGCTGCAGTTTCAGCCGCGTGATCAGCCAGCCATGTACGAAGCCGATGACGGAGCCGAGCGCGAGGATCAGCACGAAGGCCAGCGGCCAGCTCACCTCGCGCACCGCGATGAAGTCGATGAACAGCGTGCCGAGCAGGGCGATCACCGAGCCGACCGACAATTCGATGCCGCCGGTGATGATGACGAAGGCCTGGCCGATCGAAAGGATGCCGAACAGAGCGACCAGGTTGGAAGTGTTGGCGAGGTTGATCGCCGACAGGAACCGCGGATTGATGGCCGTCACCACCGCGCCGACCACCAGGATCAGGATCAGCAGGCCGAGATCTTTCTTGGTCATTGCGCTCCTCCCGCCACTTGCAGCAGTTTCGGCTTCTTGCCGACCGCCAGCAAGAGCACGTTCTCCTGGCTGAAATCGTCCTTGTCGAGGATGCCGGAGATCTGCCCCTCATGCATGACCGCGATGCGGTCCGACACGCCGATCACCTCTTCCATGTCGCTGGAGATCATCAGCACAGCGACGCCGGCGTCGGCCAGCGCCCGCATCAGCCCGTAGATCTCGGCCTTGGCGCCGATGTCGATGCCGCGCGTCGGCTCGTCCAGGATCATCACCTTCGGGTTCATCGCCAGCCATTTGGCCAGAACCACCTTCTGCTGGTTGCCGCCTGACAAAGTGCCGGTGCGGGTCAGGACCGACGGCGCCTTGATGCCGAGGTTTTTCTTCTGCTTTTCGGCCGTCGCGAGTTCAGCGCTGGCGGACACCAGCGAGCGCCTGGCGTGCGCCGGCAGATTGGGCAGCGAGATGTTCTGGGCGATCGACAGGTCGAGCAATATGCCGGTCAGCTTGCGGTCCTCCGGCACCAGGAAGATGCCGTTCGCCACCGCGTCCGCCGCCGAGCCTACATCGAGCGGCTTGCCGTCGAGGGTGACACTGCCTGCCAACCGCTCGTCGATGCCGAACAGCACGCGCGCCAGCTCCGTGCGGCCGGAGCCGACCAGGCCCGCGAGGCCGAGGATCTCGCCGTGCCTCAATTCCAGGCTGACCGGCCGGTCGGGATAGGTGCCGGTGCGGATCGCGTCCGCCGACAGGGCCACGCTGCCCGGCGCGCGGGCGGCTTCGCCGGCCTTCTCGCGTTCCTTCAGCATGCGGCCGATCATCAGCCTGACCATCTCGTCGTGATTGATCCGGTCCTTTGCCAGCGTGCCGGCCAGCGTGCCGTCGCGCAGCACCACGACACGGTCGGCGACGCGCTCGATCTCATGCAGCCGGTGCGAGATGAAGATGACGCTGATGCCTTGCGCCTTCAGGCCCTTGATGACGTCGAGCAGCTTTTCGGTCTCCGCCAACGGCAGGCTGGAGGTCGGCTCGTCGAGGATGACCAGCCGCGCCTTGATCGACAGCGCCTTGGCGATCTCGACCATCTGCTGCTGCGCGAGCGACAGCGACGCCACCGGCGCGTCGGCCGAGAAATTGGCGCCGACCCGCTTCAAGAGCGACGCCACCATCTCGCGCAGTTTCGCGCGGTCGACCAGCCTCAGCGGGCCGGCGCGCAGCGGCTCGCGGCCGAAGAAGATGTTGGCGGCGACGTCGAGGTTTTCGAAGAGGTTCAATTCCTGATGCACGAAGGCGATGCCTGAGCCGATGCTCTGCTCGACGGTCAATCCGTCATGCGCCGCGCCATCGACGGTGACGGTGCCGCTGTCCGGCCGCGTCACGCCGCCGAGGATCTTCATCAGCGTCGATTTGCCGGCGCCGTTTTCGCCGACCAGGCCTATGACCTCGCCGGGCCGGACATCCATCGAAAACCTGTCCAGCGCCACAACACCCGGATAGGTCTTGCGCACGGCCTCGAGGCTCAGGAACGGAGCGGCGATCGGTTGTGTGGAATCGGTAGAGGTCATCACGCCATAGTTTACCGCACGGGGCAACAGCCGGTGGCCCACAGACTGACGGGCCTTGGCGGGTCCGTCAATACGAACGCCGGCTCAAGGCGGACCCTTGAGCCGGCGTACCTGTTTTGGACCTAGTTGCCCGCCATCGCCTTGAGGTTGGCGGCGTAGGCGTCGACGTCATCCTTGCCGATGATCTTGGTCGGGATGATGATCAGGTTACCGTCCGGGATGCCCGACTTGTCGCCCTTGAGGTAGGCGGCCATCAGCTTCATGCCCTGATAAGCCCATTCGAACGGCTGCTGCACCACGGTCGCGGCGACCGTGCCTTCCTTGACGCCGCCCAGCGTGATCGGATCGTCGTCGAAGCCGACGACGGTGATCTGGCCGAGCTTGCCGGCATCGCGCAGCGCTTCGTAGATGCGCGGCGTGTTGTAGGAGTAGAAGCCGACCATGCAGGTGATGTCGGGGCTGGCGACCAGCGCGTCCTCGACATTCTTCTTGGCGCGCGCCTGGTCGATGTCGTCGCCGCGCACGTCGACCAGCTCGATCTTGCTGCCGGCGAGCCCGTCCTTCATGCCCTGGATGCGCTCCTTGGCGTTGTCGGCGCCGAGCAGGCCGACGAAGCCGAGGCACTTGCCGCCGTCCGGCATCGCCTTCTTGGCGATCTCGGCCGCCTGCTTGCCGGCATCGACATTGGACGAGCCGATATAGGCGACGCGCTTGGTCTGCGGCGCGTCCGAGTCGGTGGTGAACAGCGCCGTTTCCGACGCGATCTTGTTCAGCCCGTCGGTCGAGGTCTTGGGATCGACGGCCGAGACCATGATGCCCTTGACGCCTGCCGTCACCAGGTCGTCCATCAGCCGCTGCTGGATGGCGACCGAGGACTGTTCCGGATATTTGAGCTCGAGATTGTAGTCGGGCAGCTCGCCCTGCGCTTTCTTCACGCCGGCTTCCGCCGCCTTCCAGAAGTCTGACGCACCGTTGACGACGAAGGCCAGCGTCGGCTTGTCGTCGGCGCGCGCGCTGGCGCTTACCGACAGGCCGACAAGTAGGGCCGCCGCGGCGACAGATGCGTTACGGATCATGGATTTCATAGTTCAACCTCCCTTGTAGAACTTGCCTTGTAGAACTCTTCGCTGATGTCTCGGCTGCGGCGCGGATAACCCTCCTCCTCAAGGGTGTGGCGCAAAGGTCCGCCGACTTAAGAACGGTGCCGATCCGGCCGCGATCGAGACACTAGACACTCATGTGGCGTTCGTAAATAGTCCGATTTGTCTGACATTTTCGTGAGAATGGATGCAACCCCGAACCGGCGATGCCGCCGGATTCCGAACAAGCGTCCTTCGCACTTTGCCGGTACCGAGAGCGGAAGCCCGGACGGTTACGACGAGTTGACAGTAGAACGCTAACGGCTATTAGTAAAGAGTATTAGTTATGAGGCCGCGAGGCGTGCTTTCGACGCGGAGGAGACGCTGGTCGAAGGGCACGCCGGGAGTGAGGAGAGCGAACGCCGCAACGCTTGAAGCCGCGCGGAAATACGGGAATCGTCAGCATTGCTGACCTTGTCTGGCGGTTTCGTCGCGAAGCAGCGCAACCGGCGATTTGCCTATCGCGTTGCTAATATATATTAGCCTAGCGCGGCCTCGATGAACGCACCGACCATCTTGCCGTTGCCGTCGGCCTTTGCTTTAGAGCCGGCTGGGTTTGGGAAACGACCATGAGCGAACCGACGGAACTGAGCGATCCCCCTGGAGCTTCCAGGCGCCGCAAGCCGGCCGCCAAGCCCAAGGGACGCGTCACCATGACGGACATCGCGCGCGCCGCCGGCTGCTCGCAGGCGACGGTGTCGTTCGTGCTCAACAATTCGCCGGGCATCAGGCTGTCGCAGCAGACACGCGATCGGGTGATCGAGGCAGCCCGAGCGCTGGGCTATTCGCCTCCGGTCTTTTCGGCGCTGCGGCCGCCCGTGACACCGTTCGAAGGCCTCGACGGCGTCATTGGCTTCGCGGTCGACCAGCTCGCCACCAGCCCCGAGGCGGTGGTCGCCATCGAGGGCGCCCGGCAAGCCTCCTGGAACGCCGGCAATGTGCTTCTGGTGGCGCAGACCATGGGCGACGCGGTGATGGAGCCGCGCGCGATTTCAGCACTGACGAGGCGCGGCATCTCGGCGCTGATCTACATGACCATCTTCACCCGCGAGATCGCTGCGCCGGATTTCCTCTACAGCCTCGACATCCCGGTGATCCTGCTCAACTGCTACACCGCCGACTATGCCTTCCCGGCCGTGGTTCCCTCCGAGATCGCCGGCGGCCAGAGCGCGACAAGGCACCTGATCGCCCACGGCCATCGCCGAATCGCCACCATCACCGGCGAGCCTTGGATGCAAGCCGCGCAGGATCGACTGAAAGGTTATCGCCGCGCTTTAGCCACCGCCGACATCCCGTTCGATCCCGAGCTGGTGGTCGAGGGCGACTGGTCGGCCAGCGCCGGCTATGCCGCGACGGTCAAGCTTCTCGGGCTCAAGGAGCGACCGACCGCCATCTTCTGCCAGAATGACCGCACCGCGATCGGCTGCTACGAAGCGCTGAAGGAAGCAGGCCTGCATATCCCGCAGGACATCTCCGTGGTCGGCTATGACGACGAGGAGATCGCCCGCCATCTCTTCCCGCCGCTGACGACCTCCATCCTGCCGCATCTGGCGATGGGCCAATGGGCGATCGAGCAACTGGAAACGCCGCCAACGCCGGGCCGCGGCCGCTATCCCATCACCAAGCTCGAATGCCCGCTGGTGGAGCGGGAGAGCGTGGCAGACGTGAAGGGAGCGGTACGGTGAGACTTCGCAAGGATGCAGCACGAAAGGATGTGATTTGGATTCGGGTATCGGCTGGGACGAAGGCTATGCTCAGCCGTGCCGCAAATTTACGTGGGAAGAAGCTGTCTAAGTTTGTGTTGGAAAGCGCCCGCAGGCAGGCCGAGGAAACCATTCTCGATCAGCGTATCTTCCTTCTTGATGCCGAGACACATCAAAAATTTCTTGATCTGCTTGATGCTCCGGATATGCCGTCTGAAGAGCTTCGCGGGCGCATGATCCACAGACCCGCCTGGGAGCGCTAGTGGCATTGCACAGGGATTTTGACCGGTCGGCTCTGTTTGCGTTGGTGGCATGCGTTGGAGATTGGCCGAAACGCGCAATCGCGATCGTCATTCTAGGGCGGAGCAGGAGCGAAGCTCCGTCGCGAAGACCCTAGAATCCATGCCGTTACCTTCGCCAAGGCGTGCGACGGAGCAGAATTCTGCACCGCGGCAACGCTTCGAAGTCACGGCATGGATTCTATGGTCTGCGCCGCGTCGCTTCGCTCCTTGCTCCGCCATAGAATGACGATGTATCGGGCGGCTTCAACCAATCCCCGGCGTTTGCGCTGATTTCACGGACATGAATGGAAAATCCTGCACCAAGACAAACGGCAACCTTTCAAAATCCCTGTGTCTGTGGACTAGTATCGGTTGGTTGGGCCGCTCGGATTCCGTTACCCATTCGCAGAAATCCAGCATCAAACTGAAGTGCGCGCAGCTGTGAGATCGCCCACATAAACGCCTGTGTGCGCCACGCTATCCTTGCACCGATTGCGATCGCTCTGTGCCTTGGCAGCAATTCCGCCGAGGTTTAGCTTGGGCTCATATGGGGAGGCACCAATGACATCCACCTTCACGGTCCATGCCGCATCCGGTTATGAGCAGCTGATGGGACGCTGGAGCCGCAGGCTCGCGCCCAAGTTCATCGATTTCGCCGGGCTGGCCGGCGGCGAAAAGATCCTCGATGTCGGCTGCGGCACCGGCAGCCTGACCTTCGAATTGGCAAAATCGGCCGATCTTGCCGAGATCCAGGCCATCGACTTTTCGCCGGTCTTCGTCGACGCGGCCAGGCAGCGCAACACCGATCCTCGCGTCACCATCGGCCAGGGCGATGCCACGGCGCTGCCATTCGCGGATGCCGCGTTCGACCGCGCGCTGGCGCTGCTGGTGCTGCACTTCGTGCCGGAGGCCGGCAAGGCGGTGGCCGAGATGCGCCGCGTGGTGCGGCCGGGCGGCGTGGTCGCGGCCGTGGTCTGGGACCATTACGGCGGCATGACCGCCATGCGCATGGTAATCGACACTGTCGCGGCGCTCATCGAAAGCGGACGCCAGCTGCGCAGCCGCTATTGCTTCCAGCCGATGATGCAGCCGGGCGAGATGAAGCGGACCTTTGTCGAGCAGGATCTCGTCGATGTCAGCGAAGCCGAATTGATGATCCGCATGGACTACGCGGATTTCGACGACTTCTGGGCGCCGATCGGCGCCGGCGAAGGCTCGCTCGGCAAATACCTGACCACATTGGCTGCGGCCGAGCGGGAGCGTGTCGAGGCCGCCGTCCGCGATGCCTATCAAGCAGGCCGGCCCGACGGCCCGCGATCCTTCGCCAATGTCGCCTTGGCCTGCCGCGGCATCGTGCCCTGAGACTCAGGGCCGGCAATGCGTCAGTTGCCGGCGGCGGCTACCGAAGCATTGATCTCCCAGCCGTCGACCCAGACCTGCCGCAGCCGGTCGCCCTCGCCCTTGAACCACAGGCCCGCCGCCCGGCAGTCCTCGATGCGGTCGCTGCGAAAATTGCGGATGGCCTGGCGCAACTCGCACCAGGCGACGATGTTGGCGGTCTCGGCATAGTAGATCAGCGCGACCGGACGGATGATGCGGCCGGTCGGCCGTCCCGCCTCGTCGCGATAGGAGAGGCTGAGCTTCTCCTCGTCGCGGATGGCGCGGCGGACCAGCGCGAGGTCGACGGCCGAAGCGGAAGGTGCTGCAAAGCCCCAGGCATGGAGGGCGTTGGCGTCCAGCGTCTGCCGCAAGGGCGGCGGCACGGCGCCGGCGATCTTGGCGCCGACGCGTTTGGCAGCCTGCTTGAGCTCGTCGTCGCCGGTGCGCTCGAGCAGCGCAAGCGACAGCACGATCGCCTCCATCTCCTCGATGGAAAACATCAGCGGCGGCAGGTCGAAGCCTGGTCGCAGGATGTAGCCGATGCCGCGCCCACCCTCGATCGGAACACGCATGGCCTGAAGCGCCGAAATGTCGCGATAGACCGAGCGTACCGTCACTTCCAGCCGCTCGGCGATCGTGGCCGCCGTCACCGGCTTCTTGGCCAGCCGCAGGATCTGGATGATCTCGAACAGGCGCGAGGCCTTGCGCATTTTCTCACCCGGCTGAAATGCAACTGACACATCCCCGTCAGTTGGGATCGCCTATAGGGCCGCCTACCCGCTTGAAAATCAACAGATTCCTTTGCGTGCAGGCGGATAATGCGACAGGCAACTGACATGAGCTATGGCGAAAATCTCTGGCTGTTCTTCGTGCTTCTGTTCGGCATCATCGCCGTTCCGGGCATGGACATGCTGTTCGTGCTGGCCAATGCGCTGACCGGCGGCAGCAACAGGGGTCTCGCCGCCACCGCCGGCATCATGTTGGGCGGCGCGGTGCACACGCTGAATGGCGCGGTCGGCGTCGGACTGCTCATGCATTTCGTGCCGATCCTGTTCACGCCGCTGCTGATCGCCGGCGCCGCCTACATGGCCTATATCGGCATTTCGCTGATGCGCAGCTCGATCACCGTCGGCGACGACGGGCCTACGGGGAGCCGCTCGGCGTGGAAGGCGTTTCGCCAGGGACTGGTCACCTGCCTGATCAATCCAAAGGCCTATCTCTTCATCCTAGCCGTCTATCCGCAATTCCTGAAGCCGGCTTACGGTCCGGTCTGGATGCAGGCGACAATCATGGGATTGCTGACGGTCGCCACGCAGGCGGCGATCTATGGCGGGCTCGCCGTTACAGCGGGGCGAAGCCGTGGGCTGCTGGTCGACAATCCGCAAGCGACCATCCTGGCGGGACGGGGCGCCGGACTGCTTTTGTTTGCCGTTTCGATATTCACGGCGTGGGAAGGGTTGAGGGCGGCGTGATCGCCGCCCTCACCTTTTCGCTCAGGCAGCACCCTGCCGGCTGGCGAGCATCTCACGCTTCACCGACCGGCGCCATTCGACGGCGCCGGCAAGGCCGTGCAGCACCGTCTCCGTGGTCGCCCAGTCGATGCAGCCGTCGGTGATGCTCTGGCCGTAGGTAAGCGGCTTGCCGGGCACGACGTCCTGCCGGCCGGCGACGAGATTGCTCTCGATCATGACGCCGATGATGCGCTCGTCGCCCGCGGCAACTTGCCCTGCCACGTCATGCGCGACCTTCGGCTGGTTCTCCGGCTTCTTGGCGCTGTTGGCGTGGCTGACGTCGATCATCAGCCGCGGCGCGACGCCAATGCGGCCGAGTTCGGCGGCGGCCGCGTCGACGCTTGCGGCATCGTAGTTCGGCGTGATGCCACCACGCAGGATGACGTGGCAATCCTCATTGCCGGTGGTCGTGGCAATGGCGCTACGGCCGCCCTTGGTCACCGCCATGAAGTGATGCGGCTGGGCGGCCGACTTCACCGCTTCACCGGCGATCCGAAGATTGCCGTCGGTGCCGTTCTTGAAGCCGACCGGGCAGGAGAAGCCCGACGCAAGCTCGCGATGGATCTGGCTCTCGGTGGTGCGCGCGCCGATGGCGCCCCAGGCGACGAGGTCGGCGATGTATTGCGGCGTCGTCATGTCGAGGAATTCGGTCGCCGCCGGCAGGCCGAGATTGTTGACGGCCGACAGCACGTTGCGCGCCATGCGCAAGCCCTTGTCGATGTTGAAGCTGCCGTCGAGGTCGGGATCGTTGATGAGGCCCTTCCAGCCGACCGTGGTGCGCGGCTTCTCAAAATAGACGCGCATGACGATCTCGAGCCGGTCGGCCAAGGCCTCGCGCAGCGCCGCCAGACGGCTGGCGTAGTCCACGGCGGCGACCGGATCGTGGATGGAACAAGGGCCGACGATGACGACCAGTCGATCGTCGGCCCCCGTGAGGATGGAATGGATGGCGTTGCGCGAGGCGGCAACGGTGCGCGTCGCCGTAAGTGAGCGCGGTATCTCGCGCATCACCTCGTCCGGCGTGCTCAGGACCTTGAGTTCCTTGACCCGAAGGTCGTCTGTTGTGGTCAACACGGCTTTCTGCTCCTGGTTAGGAGACCTGCCGGCTTGTAACAAAAAAGCCGCCAGGTCTGGCGGCTTGTCGGATTTTTTGATCTGGAGTTTTCAGATCGAGCGCAATCCTCCCGCCGCCAGCGAGCTGTAATAAAAGTACCAAAACGAGGCGGTCAGGTGGATCATGCGGCTCATATAGTCGATGCTGGGGCGTTTGTCACGTGCCTGTTGAGGCTGGCAATTTCGGGTGGGGCCGAACCTTCGCGATTTCGTCATTCCAGGGCGAAGCAGGAGCAAAGCTCCGTCGCGAAGACCCTGCAATCCATGCCGTTACATTGGCCGAAGAGCGCGGCGATGCATAATTCTGGACCGCAGCAACGCTCTGGAGACGCGGCATGGATCCTCGGGTCTGCGCCGCGTCGCTTCGCTCCTTGCTCCGCCCGTGGATGACGAAGTGACTTGCGTCGCCGCCAGGTTCCCCTGCAACTATTCGCCGATGACACCAGCGATGTTCTGGTCGTAATCGACAAGCGAGCCGGTCATGACGCCGGCCTGCGGGCTCAGCATATAGGTGACCAGCCGGGCAAGCTGGGCCGGCTTGACCAGCTGGCCCATGGGCTGCGCGGCCTCGGCCTTGTCCAGCCAGTCATCGGGCGCGTCGTGCCACTTCTTCTGCACGATCGCCTCGCCTTCGGTATCCATCCATCCCGGCAGCACGGCATTGCAGCGGATGCGGTTCTTCCGATAGGAGCTCGCGACGTTCTTGGTCAGCGTCATCAGCGCGCCCTTGCTGGTCGAATAGGGCGTGAGGAAGGATTGGCCGGCATGCGCCGACATCGACAGCACGTTGACGATCGAGCCGGGCGCCTTGCGCTCGAGCAGATGCGCGACGAGACCCTGCATCAGGAAGAACGGCCCGCGCACATTGGTGTCGAAGATCTGGTCGAAAAGCTCCTCCGAGGTCTCGACCAGCGAGCCGCGCGCGGAAGTGGCGGCGGCGTTGACCAGCGCGTTCAGCGTTCCGAAGTGCTTGATCGCGGTCTCGACGGCGCGCTTGCAGTCGGCGACCTTGGCGACATCGGCGCTGATGAAGATGGCGTCGACGCCGTTTTTCTTCAGCGCCGCGACCGCCCTGTCGCCCTTCTCCTGCGAGCGGCCGATCAGGGCCAGCGCGCGGCAGCCCTCGTCGACCAAGGCTTCCGCAACTGCGAAGCCGATGCCCTGCGCGCCGCCGGTGACGATGGCGCGCGTTTCTGAATTGCGACCGGCCAAACCGTTCATCGCTCTGCTCCTTGGTTAGATTTCAATGGTCTCGCGAGATTCGTCATTCCAGGGCGAAGCAGGAGCGAAGCTCCGTCGCGAAGACCCTGGAATCCATGCCGTGACGTCGCGCGAAGAGGGCTGCGCCGCAGAATTCTGCACCGTAGCACCGCCTCAACGTCACGGAATGGATCCTCGGGTCTGCGCCGCGTCGCTTCGCTCCTTGCTCCGCCCGTGGATGACGACGTGATAAGCGTTGCGGCCAATCGCCAAGCGTTGGAGACAGACAATCCGACCACCATCGAGATACCTGCCTCATCGAGTCAATCGATGCGGATGGTCTTGCCCGTCTTGGCCGACTGCAAGGCCGCATCCGCCAGCTTCAGCGCAATCAGCCCATCCTTGCCGCTCGGCGCCGCCTTCTTGCCGGCAGTCGCCGCGGCGATGAAGGAGGCGATCTCGTTGGCATAGGCGTCGATGTAGCGGGTCATGAAGAAGTCGTGCAGCGGCGGGCGGGTGTAGCCCTTGTCGTTGGCGAGCTCGATCGACACCGGCCGCTGGTTCTCGGCCGCTACCATGCCCTTGGAACCATGCACCTCGATGCGCTGATCGTAGCCATAGGTGGCGCGGCGCGAGTTGGAGATGACGGCCTGCTTGCCGGAGGCGGTTTCAAGGATCACGCTGACGCTATCGAAATCGCCGGCTTCGCCGATCTTCTTGTCGACCAGCACCGAAGCGTGGGCGCTGACGGCGACCGGCTCCTCGCCGAGCAGGAAGCGCGCCATGTCGAAATCATGGATGGTCATGTCGCGAAAAATGCCGCCAGAGCGGGCGATGTAATCGAGCGGCGGGGCGCCGGGATCGCGCGAGGTGATGGTGACCATCTCGACCGTGCCGATGGCGCCGTCGTCGATCGCCTTGCGCACGGCGGCGAAATGCGGATCGAAGCGGCGGTTGAAGCCGACCATCAGCGTGGCCTTGGTCTTCTCGACAACGGCCAGGCATTTTTCGACGCGCTCGACGGAGAGATCGATCGGCTTCTCGCAGAAGATCGCCTTGCCGGCCTTGGCGAAGCGCTCGATCAGATCGGCATGGGTGTCGGTCGGCGTGCAGATGATGACGGCGTCGATGTCCCCGGACTTCTCGATGGAGTCGATGCTGCGCACTTCCGCGCCATAGGCGGCCGCGAACTCCGTCGCCGCTTTCTCGAAGGCATCGGCCACGGCGACCAGCTTGGCCTGCGGGTTGGAGGCGACGGCGCGGGCATGCACCTTGCCGATGCGGCCGGCGCCGAGGAGAGCGAAGCGGAGTGTCATGGAATGTCCTTCGAGCGTGGGTTTGTAGGCATATCCGCGCCTTCCGGCGCGGATGATTGGTTTGATCCCGTCGTGGCGCCCGTCAGGCGGCCTGCAGTTCCGCCTGTCCGGTCTTGGCGCCGGTGATGTAGGCGACGATGTCGTTGCCGTCGGTGTCCTGCTTGCGCAGGTTGGCGACGATCTTGCCGCGGCGGAAGACGACGATGCGGTCGACCAGGTCGAACACCTGGCGCATGTTGTGGCTGACCAGGATCAGCGGCTCGCCGTTTTCCTTCAGCGTGCGGATGATGTTTTCGACCTGCGCCGTCTCCTGCACGCCGAGCGCCGCCGTCGGCTCGTCCATGATGATCAGCTTGGAGGCGAAGGTCGCGGTCCGCGCGATCGCCACGCATTGGCGCTGGCCGCCGGACATATGGCGGATGGTGCTGGAGAGGTTCGGGATCTTCACCGCCGTGCGGACAAGTGCTGCCTCCGTCGCCTTGCGCATCGCCTTGCGGTCGAGGATCGAGAACGGCCCGAGATTGAACAGCACCTTCTCGCGGCCGAGGAACAGGTTCGACGGCACGTCGAGGTCGTCGGCCAGAGCGAGGTTCTGGAACACTGTCTCGATGCCCGCCTCGCGCGCCTCGATCGGGCCGGCGAAATTCACCTCCTTGCCGTCGAACCAGATCTTGCCGTCGGTGCGCTGCTCGACGCCGGTGATCTGGCGCACGAAGGTCGACTTGCCGGCGCCGTTGTCGCCCATGATGGCGACGTGCTCGCCCTTGCGCAGCTCGAAATTCGCCTCCTGCAAGGCGTGCACGCCGCCATAATGCTTGGTGAGGTTTTCGGTCTTCAGAACGATGTCGGACATGGTCAAGCTCCTATCGCGCGGCGGCGCTGGCGCCATTGATCGAGAACGACCGCACCGACGATGATCACGCCCTTGACCATCTCCTGATAGTAGGCGTCGAGACGCAGGAAGGTGAAGCCGGAAATGATGACGCCGAAGATCAGCGAGCCGATCACGGTGCCGATGATGGAGCCGCGGCCTCCCGACAGCGAAACGCCGCCGATGACCGCCATGGCGATGGCGTCGAGCTCGTACATGACGCCCATGCCGGCCTGGGCGGTGAGGTTCTTGGAGCAGAGCACCACGGCGGCAAGCGAAGCGAGGATGCCGGCGATGGCATAGACCAGCACCTTGTGGTTGGCGATCTTGATGCCCGACATGCGCGCGGCATCCTCGTTGGAGCCGATGGCGTAGCAATGCTTGCCGTATTTCGTATAGCTCAGGATGAGCTGGAACAGGAGCGCCAGCGAGATGAAGATGACGACAGGCATCAGGCCCTTGCCGATGGCCGCGAAGCTCTCGGTCGGGAACGAGATTGGCTGGCCCTTCGACCACCATTTGGCGATGCCGCGGGCGGTGACCATCATGCCGAGCGTGGCGATGAATGGCGGAATGCGGGTGTAGGCGATCAGAAACCCGTTGATCAGGCCGGCAAGCAGGCCGCATCCGATCGCGACCAGCAGCGGCACGATGACCGGCAGGTCGGTCCAGCCTTGCGCCAGGAACATCGCCTTGGGGTTGGGGTTGCCGTTGACCGTCGCCACCTGGGCGAAGCTCATGGCGATCATCGCGGTGGCGCCGACGATCGAGCCTGAGGACAGATCGATGCCGCCGCAGATGATGACCTGGGTGACGCCGATGGCGATGATGCCGACGATCGACACTTGCAGGATGATGATCTGCAGGCGCTGCTCGTTGAAGAGCCCGGAAACATTCTCGCGGGTGTTGAACAGGAAGCTGTCGCCGAGGAAGACGCGGCCGATCAGCTCGAAGGCGACGACGAGGATGACCAGCGCCAGGAACACGTTGAACTCGGCCGGCCAGGGGCGTTTCTTGGCGTCATAGCTCAGCCCGCCAATGCCATGCGATGTCTGTGACACGTCTTTTCCTCCGTCGGGGCGCACTTGTGCTGCCTCCCGCGCGACGGGAGGAAGGGCGGAGCGGCGCGTTTGTTCCTATTGGATGCGCCGCCCCGTATCGAGGCGCCTCAGTTCTTCTTCAAGAACTTGTCGATGTTCGCCGGCGTCACGAGCTGGAACGGGATGTAGACCTTGTGGTCCACCTTCTCGCCCTTGGCGAGCTTCAGCGCCGCGTCGAGCGCGCCGGCGCCCTGGCCGGCAGCGTCCTGGAAGACCGTGACGTCGAGATCGCCAGCCTGCATCGCAACCAGCGCGTCCTGGGTGGCATCAACGCCGCCGACGACCACCGACTTCATGTCGATGTTGGCCGCCTTCATCGCCTGGATGGCGCCGATGGCGCTTTCGTCATTGTTGGCGATGACGCCGTCGAACGCCTTGCCGGACGACAGCCAGTTGGTCATCAGGTTCTGCGCCTGGTCGCGGTCCCAGTTCGAGGTCTGCTTGTCGATGATCTTGATGAAGCTGCAGTCCGGCGTGGCGATGACTTCCTCGATGTCCTTGGTGCGCTGCACCGCGGCCTGGTTCGAGAGCTCGCCCATGATCACATAGACATTGGCTTCCTTTTTGCCGGCTTCCTTGAGCAGGCGGCAGGCTTCCTTGGTCTCGAGCGTGCCGGATTCGGCCTCGTTCGAAGCGACGAAAGCCTGGTTGTCCGGCAGCGAGTCGACATTGACCGGCTGGCGGTTGACATAGACCAGCGGGATCTTGGCCGCGGCGGCCGCGTCCGACATCGCCTGCGTGGCAGAGGTGTCGACCGGATTGACGATGATGGCGTCGACGCCCGAGGCGGCGAAGTTCTTGATCTGGTCGAGTTGCTTGGCGACGTCGTTCTGTGCGTCTTCGACCTGCAATTCGACACCGCTCATGCCCTTGGCCTGCGCGATCATGCCGTTGCGCAGCACGGTCAGGAAGTTGTCGTCGAATTTGGCCATCGAAACGCCGATCTTGGCGGCGAAGGCGGATGAACACATCAGCGCCGAAAGCGCGACGCCCAAAAGCAGTTTCTTCATTTTATCTCTCCTCCACTTGGTGTCCGGCTGCACCCATTGAACCGGAATCCCCGGTTTGCCCGGGGAATCTCTCCCTGCGGCCACGCCCTTCGGTGGAACGCCTCCTCCGTTCGAACAGACGCTTCGGAACGAAAGAACCAAAAAGCCTAGCTAGTGAAATATTTATTCCATTTCGTTTGGAAACGTCAAGGGTGATTCCGACCGGGGCAGCCGGTTTTTCGATCACTATCGGCGTGACGAAGACCAAAACCGTCGAAACTCGCGCCCGAATCCGAATGAACCGCGATGAAAGAATACATCAGCCTGATGGATTCTTTCACATCGATTCCGTCGCTCCGGGGGCCAGTTCCCCGACACAGGGCCCAATGTCGTCATTCTATGGCGGAGCAAGGAGCGAAGCGACGCGGCGCAGACCATAGAATCCATTCCGTGACTTGGGAGCGTTGCCGCGGTGCAGAATTCTGCTCCGTTGCACGCCTTGGCGAAGGTAACGGCATGGATTCCAGGGTCTTCGCGACGGAGCTTCGCTCCTGCTCCGCCCTGGAATGACGATCGCGATTGCGCGTTTCGGCCAATCTCCAAGGCATGCCGCCTGCCAACGCAGCCGATCGATCAAAATCCCTGTCGCTTTGAGCTCTAGATATTTTCCGGCAGGTAGATGTCGAAGGGCAGGAAGGTCTGTCCCGGCGCATTGGCGGCGCCGCTTTCGATGGCATGGGCCATCAGCCCGACGAGCTCCCGGCAGAGTGCCGCGAGCGGCGTCGAGATGACCATGGTGAGGATGTTGTCGGCGAGCGCGGCGCGCGAGACGGCGTTGATCTCGTTGCAGATGACGACCGGCATCTCGGCCGGGCGCGCCGCCCTCAGCGCCGAGACCGCGCCCTCCATGCCGCCGCCGGCGACGTAGCAACCGGCAAGATCGGGATGACGCGCCAGAAGATCCAGCATGGCGTCATGCGTGACGTCATTGGCCTCGAGGTTGACCAGCGTCTCCATCACGGTGAAGTCCGGCGCGTGCTCGCGGAAATAGGAGCGGAAGCCGATCTCGCGCAGCTCATGGCCGTGGAAGCGATGGCTGCCGACGAAGAGCGCGACCTTGCCTGGCTTCCTGGCGGCCTTGGCGATCATCCAGGCGGCGCTGCGCCCGACCTTGCGGTTGTCGAGACCGACATAGCCCTCGCGGATACCGGCGGCAAAATCGGACAGCAGCGAGAAGACCGGCTGCCCCCTCGCCTTCAGCGCCTCCACGACCGCCGTCAGCGTCGGATGATCCGGGCCGACGACTGCGATGGCCCTCGACTTCGCCGCCAGCCCACGCATTTGGGCGGCAATCTCGTCGGGCGCCAGCGAGGCGGCGAAATCGACAGTCGCAACGCCGCGAAAGCGTTGCGATTGCGCGACCGCCAGCTCGAGCTCCCCGGCGAAATCACCATAGAAAACGTCATTGCCCCTCAGCAGCAGGAAGCCGAGCCGGTATTCCGGCAGTTCCTGGCGCATGCGCTGCTTGATCAGTCCCGCCGCGTGATAGCCGATCTCGGTGGCGGCCTCGTAGACCCGGCGCGCCGTCTCCTCGCGCACAGGCAGGCGGCTGTTCAGCACCCTGTCGACGGTAGCGACGCTGACGCCCGAGACGCGCGCGAGATCGGTAATGGTCGGCCGCTTTGCCATGAATGCTCCATCGCTTATCCGGCAGAGGATATCTCATCCTGATAGGAAATGATAGAAACTATCTTTCTGATGTTGAGCCTATCATAGGCTGGCGGTATGTTGAAGTGGAAGCCGGCCATGGACGAGCCCGGACCTGCCGGAGCCGTTCACCGGGCGCTGTTGGAGGAACCTCAATGACGGCCATGACGTCTTCGACGGCGCCGCCACGCGACTACAGCCTGACCGGCCGCGATGCAAAACGCGCCATCGAGAACGGGCTGGCGGCGGCCGAATGGTACCACACCGAGATCCCGCGCAAGCAGATGAAGGAGCTGATGCAGCGCTCCGACCAGCCGGCGATCCGCGACACCGTCATATGGCTGGCCGCTTTCATCGTCAGCGCCGCGGGCGGCATCTGGTTCTGGGGCAGCTGGTGGTGCGTGCCGTTCCTGTTCGTCTACGGCACGCTCTACGGTTCCTCGACCGATTCCCGCTGGCACGAATGCGGGCACGGCACGGCCTTCCGCACGCAATGGATGAACGATGCCGTCTACCAGCTCGCCTGCTTCATGATCATGCGCAACCCGGTGACCTGGCGCTGGAGCCACACGCGCCACCATACCGACACCATCATCGTCGGCCGTGATCCGGAAATCGCCGTCATGCGGCCGCCGGACCTTGCGCGCGTGGTGCTCAACTTCTTCGGCATCCTCGACGCCTGGCACGCTGTGACCGACATGGTGCGCAACGCCGCCGGAATCATCAGCGCCGCGGAAAAAACCTTCATTCCAGAGCAGGAGCAGCCTAAGGCGATCCGGGTGGCCCGCATATGGCTCGCCATCTACGTCGCGACCATCGCCTTGGCCCTCTACCTGCATTCCTGGCTGCCGCTGATGCTGATCGGCCTGCCCCGGCTCTATGGCGCCTGGCACCACGTCATGACCGGCCTGCTGCAGCATGGCGGCCTCGCCGACAATGTCGTCGACCACCGCCTGAACAGCCGCACGGTGCTGATGAACCCGATCAGCCGCTTCATCTACTGGAACATGAACTACCATGTGGAGCATCACATGTTCCCGATGGTGCCCTATCACGCGCTGCCGAAGCTGCATGAGATGATCAAGCACGACCTGCCGGCGCCGACGCCTTCGATCCTGGCCGGTTATCGCGAGATGGTCCCGGCCTTCCTGCGCCAGTTGCGCAACGAGGATTATTTCCTCAAGCGCGCGCTGCCGCCGACGGCGAAGCCCTATCGCGAGGAACTGCATAACGATATTCCGATGGCTGCCGCCGCGGAGTGAGGGATATTCGCTGGAGGACGAGATGAGCGACTGGGTCGAGGCCTGCGCGGCCGGAGACATCGATGAAGAGGACGTGATGCGGTTCGACCATGCCGGCCGCACCTTCGCCATCTACCGCAGTCCGGACGACGAATATTTCGCGACCGACGGCCTGTGCACGCATGAGAAGGTGCATCTGGCCGACGGGCTGGTGATGGACGACATCATCGAATGCCCGAAGCACAACGGCCGCTTCAACTACAAGACCGGCGATGCAAGAGGCGCGCCGGTCTGCGTCAACCTGAAGACCTATCCGGTCAAGGTCGACGCCGGAAAAGTTCTTGTTCAGGTCGGATGACGACGATGACGGCGGGGATGGTGATCATTGGAGCCGGCGAATGCGGCGGGCGCGCCGCACTCGCCCTGCGCGATCTCGGCTATGAAGGGCCGGTCACGCTGGTCGGCGACGAGCCGCACCTGCCTTATGAGCGGCCGCCGCTGTCGAAGGAAGCGATGACCGGAGAGGCCCCGGCGATCAAGGCGATCGCCACCGACGCGCTTTTCGCCGAGCGCTCTATCCGGCACATCCATTCCGTCCGGGCCGTCGCGATCGATCGTGCAGCCCATACCGTGCAGTTGTCGGACGGCTCTTCCCTTTCCTATGACAAGCTGCTGCTGGCCACCGGCTCCGTGCCGCGCCCGCTGCCGATGCCGGGTCTCGGGGGGCGTTGCGTCTATCTCAGAACCTTCAACGACGCTTTGGCCATCCGCGCTCATCTTAGCGCCGGCAACCGCGTCGCCATCATCGGCGGCGGCTTCATCGGCCTCGAGCTCGCCGCCGCGGCGCGCAAGCTCGGCGCCGCCGTCACCGTCATCGAGGCGCAGCCGCGCATCCTGATGCGCGGCGTGCCGGCCGAGATCGCCGAGATCATCCACAAGGCGCATGAGGCGGAGGGCGTTGCGATCCGCACCGGCCAGGGGATCGCGGCGATTGACGATGACGGCGCGGAGGTCGGCATCACGCTGGCCCACGGCCAGAAGGTCATCGCCGATCTCGTGGTGATCGGCATCGGCGCCGTGCCGGTGACGGCGCTTGCCGCCGAGGCGGGACTTGCGATCGACAACGGCATCGCCGTCGACCAGCATTTGCGCACCGCCGACCCGGATATCTTCGCCGCCGGCGATTGCTGCTCGTTCCCGCTTGCCGTCTATGGCGGCCGGCGGGTCCGGCTGGAAGCCTGGCGCAACGCGCAGGAGCAGGGCGCACTGGCTGCGAAGAACATGCTGGGCGCCGATGAGGCGCATGCCGCCGTGCCGTGGTTCTGGTCGGATCAGTACGGCCTCACGCTTCAGATCGCCGGGCTGTCGGACGAGGGCCGCTCGATCGTGCGGCGCGACCTCGACGACGGAGCCTTCATCCTGTTCCATTTGGCCGAAGACGGCAGGCTGGTGGCGGCGAGCGGCATCGGCCCGGGCAATGCGGTGGCGCGCGACATCCGCCTGGCGGAGATGCTGATCGCCAGACGAGCGAAGCCGGCGCCGGAAGCGCTGGGATCGCAAGCGGTCAAGCTGAAGTCGCTGCTGGCGGCGTGAGGTTTTCTAGAAAAGCGCCTTCAGCTCATCCAGCTTGTCGTTGACCAACCAGCCGTAATAATTTTCCTCGGGCAGCTTCTCCGGTTCGCCGGCGGCGCGGCGCTTGTCGTTCTCGGCCTTCAGCGCATAGGCGCGCTCTTCGGGGTTGCCGACATTGTAGAGCGTGGCGGTCAGGCCCGGATTTTTCGAGATGTCGAAGCCGGCGATGCCGCGGTAGGCGTCGATGGACTTCTTGATGGTCGCGGCAACGTAAGGCAGCGTCAGGTCCGGGTCCATGATGGTCTTGTAGACCGCGTTGGGATCGCCGACGTCGAGCCTGGGTAGGCCCGAGACCTTGTGCACCAGGTCGCTCATCTGCAGCGCCGTCAGCGGGTTCAACTGGCCGAGCCCGAAGGTCTGGCCGGCATAATAAGGCTGGAAGAAGGTGGCGCCGAAGCGGTCGTTGGGGAAGTCCTCGCCGCCGACGGTCTTGCCGCGGAAGGCGCGGTTCCACACCTGCTCACGGCATTCCCAAAGGTCGTAGCTGTCGTCTGCGCCGGCGCATTTCTTGAATTCGGGCCGCTGGATGAAATCCGAGACGTCCTCGCCGTGATAGGCGAAGGAAAGCTTGCTCGACAGGTATGAGATCGCCTTGACGTAATAGGTCTGCAGGCGGTCATAGGCGTCAACATTATAGGTATGCTCGCCGACGATGGCGCCGACGATATGCATGGGGTCAATGCCGTAGGCCGCTGCCGCCTTCCTGATCTTGGCACGAAGGTCGGCGTCGTTCTGCAGCAGCGCGTAGACCTTGCGGTACTTGGCCTGGAAGGTTGTATTGGTGGCCTGGGTGCGCCGGCTGGACGCGCCCGGAATATCCGGCTGCACGCTGTTGCGGTTGCCTGGAGGCACGGTGGTCGCTGCGTCGGCGGTTGCCACCGCCGCCGCTAAGGCCATGCCGAGAAAAAGCAGGATAAGTTTCTTCATGCGCCGCCGCTTTCGAATGAGCGGCAAACTAGGTAAAGCGCATGGCAGAGTCGAGAGAAGGCTTCGAGCTGCCAGCAAAAATGGTGGCCTGATGCTTCCATTTGGCCACACTTTGGATTGGGAAGGGTGTTTCGGGGCGGCTCGAAGTCGGGGCACCGGGAGGCCGTTTCGGGTTGGCTACGAGAGCCGGCCCGAACTAGTGGCGCTGCACAGGGATTTTGACCGGCCAGCTCTGTTTGCTTTGGCAAGCGGCATGCCTTAGAGATTGGCCGAAACGCCCATCACGATCGTCATTCTAGGGCGGAGCAAGAGCGAAGCTCCGTTGCGAAGACCCTGGAATCCATGCCGTTACCTTCGCCAAGGCGTGCAACGGAGCAGAATTCTGCACCGTGGCGGCGCTTCCAAGTCACGGCATGGATTCTATGGTCTGCGCCGCGTCGCTTCGCTCCTTGCTCCGCCATAGAATGACGACGTTGGGGGCAGCTTCAGCCAAATCCCGAGCGTTTGCGCTGATTTCGCGGAAATCTTGCACCAAGACAAACGGCAACCTTCCAGATTCCCATGTCGAGGAACTAGGAGCTTAAAGGATGAACCGCGACAGGTCGGTGTTTCTGGACAGGTCGCCGACATGCTTCTCGACATAGGCGGCGTCGATGGTGACGGCCGTGCCGTTGCGGTCCGGGGCGTCGTAGGAGATCTCGTCCAGCACGCGCTCCATCACTGTCTGCAGGCGCCGGGCGCCGATATTCTCGACGCTGGCGTTGAGATCGACTGCGATGCCGGCAAGCGAATCGATGGCGTCGTCGGTGAAGGTCAGCTCGACGCCTTCCGTCTTCATCAGCGCGATATACTGCTTGATGAGGCTCGCCTCCGTCTCGGTGAGGATGCGGATGAAATCCGCCTTCTCCAGCGCGCGCAGCTCGACACGGATCGGCAGGCGACCCTGCAGCTCGGGCAAAAGGTCCGACGGCTTGGAGACGTGGAAGGCGCCCGAAGCGATGAACAATATATGGTCGGTCTTGATCGGTCCATATTTGGTCGCGACGGTGGTGCCTTCGACCAGCGGCAGCAGGTCGCGCTGCACGCCTTCGCGCGACGGGCCGCCCGAAATGTCGCTCCTGGCCGCGATCTTGTCGATCTCGTCGAGGAAGACGATGCCGTCATTCTCTGCCGATTCCAGCGCCCTGCGCACCACCTCGTCCTGGTCGAGCAGCTTGTCGGATTCGTCGTTGACCAGCAGCGCGTAGGAATCGCGCACCGTGGTCTTGCGGGTCTTGGTCCTGCGGCCGCCCATCGCCTTCGACAGCATGTCGTTGATGTTGAGGACGCCGACATTGGCGCCGGGCATGCCGGGGATCTCGAAACCGGGCATGCCGCCGGTGCCGGTGTCGGCCACCTCGATCTCGATCTCCTTGTCGTCAAGCTCGCCGTCGCGCAGCTTCTTGCGGAAAGAGTCGCGGGTCGCCGGGCTCGCCGTCTTGCCGACAAGGGCTTCCAGCACGCGCTCCTCGGCATTGACCTGGGCGCGCGCGCTGACATCGCCACGCATCTTTTCGCGCGCCAGGCCCATGGCGACCTCGACGAGGTCGCGCACGATCTGCTCGACATCGCGGCCGACATAGCCGACCTCGGTGAACTTGGTCGCCTCGACCTTGACGAAGGGCGCGCCGGCCAGCCGCGCCAGGCGGCGCGAGATCTCGGTCTTGCCGACGCCGGTCGGGCCGATCATCAGGATGTTCTTCGGCATCACCTCTTCGCGCATCTGGCCTTCCAGCTGCTGGCGGCGCCAGCGGTTGCGCAAGGCGATCGCCACGGCGCGCTTGGCGTCCTTCTGGCCGATGATGAAGCGGTCGAGTTCCGAAACGATTTCGCGGGGAGAAAAGGTGCTCATAAGACTCAAATTCCACTTTGCCACTGCTTGATGGACTCGAACGGATGCAGCAGCATGATCACGTTGAGCGTCAGATTGTCCCGGATGATGTAGCCCGTGCCGAGCTCGAAGATGAGCGCCAGGGCCACGATCACCCATATAGGTAGCTTTCGCGCCATCACAAATCCCAGCGCCATGAACAGCGTGTCGGACACCGAGTTGATGATCGAGTCGCCGTAATAGTTGAGCGAGATGGTGCCGGCGCGGTAGCGGTCAATGATGAAGGGGCTGTTTTCCAGAAGCTCCCAGCCGCCTTCGATGAGGACCGCAAAGGCGAGCCGCAGCCCGACCGGCGAGCGCGGGAACAGCGCCCAGGCCAGCGCATAGAACAGGAAGCCGTGGATGATGTGCGAGAAGGTGTACCAGTCGGCGATGTGCTGGGAATTCTCCGAGCTGTTGACCACGCCGTGCCAGAGCTTGACGTAGCCGCAGGTGCAGATCGGCGGATGGCCCATGCCGTACAAGGCGCCCGCCTGGAAGATGACCAGGGCAAGCACGAGCAGCAGGCCCATGCGCCAGCTGTCTTCATAGGCCGAAAGCGTCTTGCCCTCTCCGGATGCGGTCATTGCCTCAGTCCCCCAGATTTTCATCGTCGTCGGCCGCATCGACGGCCATCAGCACGACGTCCCCATATTGCGAATGCCTGCGGCCGATCGGCCTGAAGCCGGCTTTCTCATAGGCGCGGATGGCGCGGCCGTTGTCGGGATGCGGATCGATGATGACGCGCGGCACGCCTTCCTCGAACAGCTCCTCGACGAACTGGCGCACGATCGCCGAGCCATGACCGATACCGACCAGCTCCGGCGGGCCGATCGACAGATCGATGCCAAGCGTGCCGAAGGGCTGGTCGGCGTATGGATGGTCGTCCTCCATATGCGGGTCGTAACTCTGCAGATAGGCGATCGGCCTGCTGTCCAGCTCGACGATCAGCGGCTCCACCGAGACCGAATCCATATGCTCGCGGATCTCGGCGATTTCCTTTGCCGGATCGTCCCACCATTGGGCGACGTGCGGCTCCTTGAGCCAGCCCGCGATCATCGCCAAGTCTTTTTCCGTGACCGGCCGAAAATCATATGGCTGAACGCGCTCAAGCGGCATCGAGCGTTTCGACGACGAAATTGTTGTTGGTGTAGACGCAGATGTCGGACGCGATCTGCATAGCCTTGCGGGCGATCTCCTCGGCGTCCTTGTCGGTGTCGATCAGCGCGCGGGCAGCCGCCAGCGCGTAATTGCCGCCGGAACCGATGGCCATGACGCCATGCTCGGGCTCCAGCACGTCGCCATTGCCGGTCAGCGCCAGCGAGACCGACTTGTCGGCGACCAGCATCATGGCTTCCAGGCGGCGCAGATAGCGGTCGGTGCGCCAGTCCTTGGCGAGCTCGACGCAGGCGCGCGTCAGCTGGTCGGGATATTGCTCGAGCTTGGCCTCGAGCCGCTCGAGCAGGGTGAAGGCGTCGGCGGTAGCGCCGGCGAAGCCGGCAATGACGCTGCCGCCCTTGCCGATGCGGCGCACCTTGCGGGCGTTGCCCTTCATGATGGTCTGGCCAAGGCTGACCTGGCCGTCGCCGGCGATCACGACCTTGCCGCCCTTGCGCACGCTGATGATGGTCGTGGCGTGCATGGTGAGTTCATTCGACATTTTAGCTCCGATTCGCGCTATCCCTCTGGAAAGGCGATTGGCGCGGTACGAGTGAGTTTTGATCGGCCATATGTATGCATAGGGCCAACGATTGCAAACCACCCCTCAGCCGAGGCCGATAGCGGCCGGAATGGCAACTGGCAATCGCCGGATCATGCTGATAGAAGGCTTTCGTTTTCAAGCCCTGGCGCCTCCGAACAGGGCAACAAGGACAGAGCGATGACGCGTTCGGCCGAAGTCAGCCGCAAGACCAAGGAAACCGAGATTTCGGTCTCCGTTGATGTCGACGGCAAGGGAAAATCCGATATTTCGACCGGCGTCGGCTTCTTCGACCATATGCTCGACCAGCTGTCGCGGCATTCGCTGATCGACATGACGATCAAGGCAAAGGGCGACCTGCATATCGACGACCACCACACCGTCGAGGATACCGGGATCGCGATCGGCCAGGCGCTTGCCAAGGCGCTTGGCGAGCGACGCGGCATCATGCGCTACGCCTCGATCGACCTCGCCATGGACGAGACGCTGACCAAGGCGGCGATCGACGTCTCCGGCCGGCCGTTCCTGGTCTGGAACGTCGCCTTCTCGTCGCCGAAGATCGGCGCGTTCGACACCGAGCTGGTGCGCGAGTTCTTCCAGGCGCTGGCGCAGAATGCCGGCATCACGCTGCATGTGACCAACCATTACGGCGCCAACAACCATCATATCGCCGAGACCTGCTTCAAGGCGGTGGCGCGGGCGCTGCGCGCGGCGCTGGAGCGCGATCCGCGCCAGCCTGACGCGGTGCCTTCCACCAAGGGATCCCTGAAAGGATAGCCCTATGGCGATCTATGTCGTGATGCAGCCGCCGGCTGGCGGCAACAAAGCCGAGGACGCGATTTTCGTGCGCGACAGCTTCACCTGGCTGGGTTTCCTCGTCGCGCCGCTGTGGCTCGCCTGGCACCGGCTGTGGATCGAGGCGGCCCTGACCTTCATCGTCATGGCGCTCCTGTCGGTGCTCGGCGAGAGGCTCGGGCTCGAAGGGGCCGGATCGCTGCTGTCGCTGCTGGTCTCGCTCTATGTCGGATTTGAAGGCCGGGGCCTGCGCATCGCTTCGCTGCGCCGGCGCGGCTGGCGGGAATGGGGTGTGGTCGAGGCCGGCGATCTCGGCGATGCCGAGACGCGCCAAGCGCTGGAAATCGCCGAGGATGTCGAGGAGGCGGCGCCAATGCCGCGCATCGTGCCGGACGCGTCGCTGGCCCGTCCGCCACAGACAGGCATGGCGCTGGGACTGACCCATACGCCTGGAAGGCCCTGACATGCGGGTAGCCATCATCGACTACGGCTCGGGCAATCTGCGCTCGGCCACCAAGGCCTTCGAGCGCGCCGCGCATGAGGCGGGCCTTGCGGCGACGATCGAGCTGACGGCCGACGCCGAGCGGGTGCGTTCCGCCGACCGCATCGTGCTGCCGGGCGTCGGCGCCTATGCCGACTGCGCCGCCGGCCTGCACGCTGTGGCGGGCATGTGGGAGGCGGTGGAGGAAGCGGCAATCGCCAAGGGGCGGCCTTTCCTCGGCATCTGCGTCGGCATGCAGCTGATGTCGGAACGCGGCCTCGAAAAGACCGTGACAAGGGGCCTCGGCTGGATCGCCGGCGACGTCAAGGAGATCACGCCGTCCGATCCGGCGCTGAAAATCCCGCAGATCGGCTGGAACACGATCGAGCTTACGCGCCCCCATCCCTTGTTTTCCGGCATCGAGACCGGCGCGAACGGATTGCACGCCTATTTTGTCCATTCCTATCATCTCGATGCGCGGAAGGCGGACGAGGTGCTGGCGACAGCGGACTATGGCGGCGCGGTGACGGCAGCGGTTGCGCGCGACAATATCGCCGGCACGCAGTTCCATCCAGAGAAGAGCCAGGCGCTCGGCCTGGCCTTGATCACCAATTTCTTGAAGTGGAGGCCCTGAAAAATGAGCAAGAAGGGCTATTGGATGGCGATGATCGATGTCCACGATCCGGATGTCTACAAGCAGTATATCGAAGCCAACGCCGTCGCCTTCGCGAAGTACGGCGCTAAGTTCGCGGTCCGCGCGGGTCGTTACGAGAGCCCGGAAGGAGCGACCGGCAACCGTCACGTGCTGGTCGAGTTCGACACCTACGACAAGGCGATCGAATGCTATCATTCGCCTGAATATCAGCATGCCTCGAAGTTCCGGCTCGCCGCTTCGACCGGCCATTTCGTCATCGTCGAGGGCGCCTGACCGATGATCCTGTTTCCCGCCATCGATCTCAAGGACGGCAAGTGCGTGCGCCTTAAGCACGGCGACATGGCCACCGCCACCATCTACAACGACGATCCCGCCGCACAGGCGAAGGCCTTTGAGGACCAGGGCTTCGAGTGGCTGCATGTCGTCGACCTCAACGGCGCCTTCAAGGGCCAGAGCGTCAATTCGGCGGCGGTCGGCGCCATCCTCAAGGCGACGAAGAATCCGGTGCAGCTCGGCGGCGGCATCCGCACCTTGCCGCAGATCGAGGACTGGCTGGATCGCGGCCTGACGCGCGTTATCCTCGGCACCGTGGCGGTGCGCGAACCCGAGCTGGTCAAGCAAGCCTGCAAGGAATTTCCCGGCAAGATCGCCGTCGGCATCGACGCCAAGGGCGGCAAGGTCGCCGTCGAGGGCTGGGCCGAGGCCTCCGAGCTCGGCGTCATCGAGCTGGCGAAGAAGTTCGAGGGCGCCGGCGTCGCCGCCATCATCTACACCGACATCGATCGCGACGGTGTGCTGACCGGCATCAACTGGGATTCGACCATCGACCTCGCCGAGGCGGTGTCCATTCCGGTGATCGCATCCGGCGGCCTCGCCTCGATCGCCGACATCGTGCGCATGACCATGCCGGACGCGAAAAAACTCGAAGGCGCGATCTCCGGCCGTGCCCTATATGACGGACGTATCGACCCGGCCGAGGCGCTGGCGATCCTGCGCGGCGAGCGGGCGGAGGCAGAATAGTGAACATTTCCATCATCCTGGCATCCTATGACAGCGGCCATTTCCACGGCGGCTGCGGCCAGGGGCCGGACGCGCTGATCTCGGGCGGGCTGGCCGAGGCGCTGAAGCTCGCCGGCCACGACGTCGAGGTGCATGACATCGGCAAGGTGGTCGAGGACGAAGAAGAGCGCGAGATCAGCACCGGATTCGCCGTCTGCAACGCCGTTTCGGGCCAGGTCCGCATCGCGATGGACAAGAAGCGGTTTCCGATCGTGCTGGCGGGGAACTGCCTGACCGCCGCGGGCGCCGTGGCCGGCGCCGGCGCCGACGCCATCATCTGGGCAGACCAGCATGGCGATCTCAACACGCCGGAGACCTCCACCACCGGCTTCCTCGACGGCATGGCGCTGGCTGTCGCACTCGGCCTGTGCTGGCGGCCGATGGCCAACCAGATCCCCGGCTTCAAGCCGGTCGATCCGTCGCGTTGCGTCTTGGTCAATGCGCGCGACCTCGACGAGGCCGAGAAGGAGCTGCTGAAGACGCTGCCCGTCATCCGGACCGAATGCCCGGACTGGAAGGCAGCTGCGCAACGGCTGAAGGCCGACGGCGCAAGCCAGGTGCACATGCATGTCGACCTCGACGTGCACGACCCCGAGAAGCTGCAGGCCAACCGCTACACCACGCCCGGCGGTCCGGCGCCCGAGCAGGTGCGCACCGCGATGTGCGGTCTCGCCGGTCCGCTCGCCATCGCCGGGTTGACCATTTCCGCCTACGATCCGGCCTTCGACCCCAAGGGCGACGTGCCGCCGCTGGTCGGCGAGCTGGTGGTCGACCTGCTCTCGACCCTGGAAGGCAAGTGATGCTCAAGGCCCGCGTCATCCCCTGCCTCGACGTCAAGAACGGCCGCGTGGTCAAGGGCGTCAATTTCGTCGGCCTGATCGATGCCGGCGACCCGGTCGAGGCCGCCAAGGCTTATGATGCCGCAGGCGCCGACGAGCTCTGCTTCCTCGATATCACCGCATCGTCCGACAATCGCGAGACTATCTTCGACGTGGTCGCCAGGACGGCCGAGCAGTGCTTCATGCCGCTCACCGTCGGCGGCGGCGTGCGGCAGGTCGCCGACATCCGCAAGCTGCTGCTGGCCGGCGCCGACAAGGTGTCGATCAACACGGCGGCGGTGAAGAACCCGGATTTCGTCGCGGAAGCCGCAGACAAGTTCGGCAACCAGTGCATCGTCGTGGCGATCGACGCCAAGAAGGTGTCGGCGGCGGGCGAAGCCGATCGCTGGGAGATTTTCACGCATGGCGGACGCGAGAAGACCGGCATCGACGCGGTCGAATTCGCCAGGACGATGGTCGAGCGCGGCGCCGGCGAGATTCTTTTGACCTCGATGGACCGCGACGGCACCAAGGCCGGCTACGACATCGCGCTCACCCGCGCCATCGCCGACGCCGTGCGCGCGCCGGTGATCGCTTCCGGCGGCGTCGGAACGCTTGACCACCTGGTCGAAGGCATCCGCGACGGCCATGCGGGTGCAGTGCTTGCCGCCTCGATCTTCCATTTCGGCACCTTCACGATCGCCGAGGCCAAGGCACATATGGCAAAGGCCGGCCTGCCGATGCGGCTGGACTCGCCGGCACATCGGACTTAAACCACTGCTATGGCTCAATTTTCGCTCGCCGAGCTGGAAACGATCATCCATCAGCGCGCCCATTCCGGCGACGCTGACTCATGGACGGCGAAGCTGTTCGCCAAAGGCATGGACAAGGCGGCGCAGAAGCTCGGCGAGGAAGCGGTGGAAACGGTGATCGCCGCCATCCGCGGCGACAAGCAGGCCATCGTTTCGGAAAGTGCCGATCTTATATATCATTGGCTGGTCGTCCTTGGCGTAGCGGGCATTCCGCTTGACGACGTGCTGAAGGAGCTCGAGAGCCGAACCGGCCGCTCGGGCATCGCCGAAAAGGCGTCCCGTCCCCGCGGTTGAAGGCCTGGGGCTGACGGCGAGGAGGGCAGGAAACCCGATGGACCAACTGGCTCCGACCGAGAAGTATTCCCCCTATCGATTCTTCTCCGCCGAGCAATGGTCGCAGTTCCGCGCCGACACGCCGCTGACGCTGACTGGGGAAGAGATCGACCGGCTGCGCTCGCTCAACGACCCGGTCGACCTCGAAGAGGTCAAGCGCATCTACCTTTCGCTGTCGCGGCTGCTTTCGGCGCATGTCGAGGCGAGCCAGCTGCTGTTCCGGCAGCGTCAGGCCTTCTTCAAGGCGCAGGATGTCGTCAAGACCCCCTTCATCATCGGCATCGCCGGCTCGGTCGCGGTCGGCAAGTCGACCACGGCGCGCGTGCTGAAGGAACTGCTGGCGCGCTGGCCGTCGAGCCCGAAAGTCGATCTCATCACCACCGACGGCTTCCTGTTGCCCAACGAGATCCTGCGACGCGAGAACCTCATGGAGCGCAAGGGGTTCCCCGAGAGCTACGACGTCGGCGCGCTGCTCAGGTTCCTGTCCGGCATCAAGTCGGCGCAAAGCAGCGTCGTCGCGCCGGTCTATTCGCACCTGACCTACGACGTGATCCCCGGCGAGTTCGTCACCATCGACCGGCCGGACATACTGATCTTCGAAGGCATCAACGTGCTGCAGCCGGGCAAGCTGCCGAAGGACGGCAAGATCGTGCCGTTCCTGTCCGACTTCTTCGACTTCGCCATCTATATCGATGCCGACGAGAAGCTGATCCATCAGTGGTACATCCAGCGCTTCATGCGCCTGCGCGAAACCGCCTTCCGCAATCCGGACTCCTTCTTCCACCGCTATTCGCAGCTTTCGCAGGATGCCGCGCGGGCCATCGCCGAAGGGCTGTGGGCCAACATCAACCTGAAGAACCTGCGCGAGAACATCCTGCCGACAAGGGCGCGGGCCGATCTCATCCTGCGCAAGGGCGCCAACCACCTGATCGAGGAAGTGGCGCTGAGGAAGCTTTGAGGCCCCGCCTGAGCTGACCGGCGCCGACCGGTTTTCGGGTTTCTTAAGAGATTCCTGCAAGAAACCGGCCAGGCAACGGGCAAGGTTTCCATGCAACGGCTAGCGGCACTGCCGAAGCCATATCTGTTCGTGTTCGCGGTCGCATCCATGGCGGCAGCGGTCTTGGCTTGCGCGACCGTGGTTGCGATCCTTGCACCGGGCCTCGCCCCGAGCCTTGCCGACAAGGACTTCGCCAACTACTGGATGGCGTCCAGATTGCTGCTCTCCGGCGAGGTGCAGGACCTGTTCGGGCCTTGGGATGTTTATTTCAGCCATCTCCAGGAGGCCTTCGGCAGCGAATATCCCTGGCACAATTGGAGCTATCCGCCGCATTTCCTCTTCCTGGTCTGGCCATTCGGATTGTTTGGCTACAAGACCGCGCTGCTGCTCTTCCTGGCAACGACGGGCATCGCTTTCCTTTTCGCCTATCGCGCATTCATCGGCGAACGGAACCTCGTGGCCTGGGTCGCCGCAATGCCCTTCATCGTTATCAACTTCTGGGCCGCCCAAAACGGCTATCTCTGCGCGGCCCTGGCGCTCGGCGCGCTGGCATTGCGCGAGAAAAGGCCCATCATCGCCGGCATCCTGCTCGGCCTGCTGACGATCAAGCCGCAGCTCGGCCTGCTGTTTCCGTTCCTCCTGGTGGCAGAGCGGCGTTGGACCGTCATCGCCAGCGCCACTATCTCCACGCTGCTGCTGGTGGCGGCCTCGGCCGCCATCTTCGGGCCCGATGCGTGGCGCGGCTACATCCAAAATGTCGTGCCATACCAGAACGCGGTCATGAGGGTGCTCGAGGGCCTGTTCCTTGCGATGATGCCCTCGGTCTATGGCGCGCTCCGCAACTGGAACTTCGGTCCGGACATGGCGCTCATGCTGCATCTTTCGGTGGCCGCGCCCGTGGCGCTGGTCGTCATCGCGGCCTTCTTCCGTGTCGGCGATGCGCGCGACCGCAGCATTCTTCTGCTGATCGCCACATTCATCATCACGCCTTATGCGCTGAGCTACGATCTCGGCCTGCTTGCCGGCGCGCTCGGGCTGATGGCATTGAGAGATCCGCCGTCGCCCGAAGGCAGGACCCGGATCGCCATCCTGACCTTGGCGATGCTGCTGCCTCTCGCCATGATCCAGTTTGGATTGCTGAAAATTCCGCTCGCCGCGATTGTCCTGTTCGCGCTTCTTCTCGTGGCATTGCGCGACGCCGGCCTTACGCCCGACTTCCTGCGGCGGCGTGTGAGCGTCAAGATGGACGCAGCGCCGTAGAGTGTTTGTTTTTACGCAAAAACAAACACTTAGACTGGTGGAGCGATTCCGTGAAACGTTGAATCACTCTTACGAACGCTTACGCCATGGACGGCTCTCCGGAGACTTCAGTCTTCCGGCTTCTCGTCCATATAGAAAACAGCATCCAGGCGGCGAGGAACAGCGGGATCAGCACGGCGACGCAATATCCGCCCCAGGTGAAAAAATGCCCGACGAAAGGCCAGAGCCAGCAAACCGCGAGTATCAATCGGGGTGGCCTTGACGTCATCGCGGCCAGCATGGCGACCGCTACGGCCAGACCGATCGTGTCGTAGGTATAGCCATAAGGCGTGGCTAGGATAGCAAGGACAGCGGTGAGCGCCACGCGTTCCTGATGCGAGACCTGGCGCCCTGGCCACCAGAGCCAGACCGCTACCGCGATGGAAACGACGGTCGCGATCGCCTGCACGCCATAGCCGGCGGCCACACCCAAGCCGATTGCCCTCGCCGTGAAGAACACCGTTATCGCGTTGTATTGGTAGGGCTGCGGATAAGGAGCCTCCATGATCGCCGTCATCAACGGACGGGTTTCGGTCAGGAACAGCCGCCAGACATCGAAGCCAAAGAACAGGCCCGTGGCGACGGCGATCACGACGGCGGTCGCGATGGCGGTGAGAATGGCTCGCCAATTGCCGCTGGCGAGCAGGCAGAAAGGCACCAGAATGCCAAGATGCGGCTTGATCGTCAGCAGGCCGAACAAGATACCAGCCAGCACCGGACGCCTTGGCGCCACGGCGAGACCTCCGATCAACAGAGCCGTCGTCAGCGCGCCGTTCTGACCGAACACCGAGTTCCAGATAACGGCGGGACTCAAGACAATCGCCAGTTCCAGGGCCGCTCCGAGCTTCAGCGGCCGGATCGCCAGCCACAGACACAGCACGGTCCCAACCGTCCAGATCAGATAAGCAGGCAGGATCGGCAAGGTCGCAAGCGGAACGCCGAGCAAGAGGATACTCGGCGGGTAGCTCCATTCCTGATTTTGAAGGTCGGGCGAAAACATGGCGCGCAGCGCCGCTCGATAGGCGTCCACATCGAAAAGGACGGCAACGTGGCCGTCAATAGCCATGCGCGAACCTGCCCAGAGATTCGTGAAATCCCAGTAGGGAAGCCTATGCGAAAGTTCGGAAAACCCCCTGCCGTCGAGGTTCCACAACATGCTCAGGTAGACCTCGGCCATCCAGATACCGATCATCGATACGACCGTGACCAAGGCCACGTCCAAGAGGCTTCGGGTCCTGATCCAATTCGGTTCCATGACGACCTCGGTTTTCGCAACCGCGGTTGTAGCCCGGGTGTCCTTAAAATCGCGTTGCACCGAGGAGTGGTCAGCCAGGCACCGTCACCCGCCGCAGCGTCAGATTGATGCGGCCGCCATTCTTCAAAAGGGCCGACGTCGCGGGATAGATGCGGTCGACGCCATGGAAGGCGAGGCGTCCCTCGCCGCCAAGCACGACGACGTCGCCGCTCTTCAGCCTGAACGACTTCGTGCCGCCTTCGCGCCTGTCCTGGCCGACCCGGAACAGGCAGTCGTCGCCCAGCGAGACCGACACCACGGGCGCGGCGAAATCCTGCTCGTCGCGATCCTGATGCAGGCCCATTTTGGCGTCCGCCGCATAGAAGTTGACCAGGCATGCCTCGGGCGGATGCGGATAGGCCGAGACCTCGCGCCATAATTGCAGCAAGGCTTCCGGGATCGGCGGCCAGGGCTCGCCCGTCACCGGATGGGTCGGCTGGTAGCGATAGCCGCGCTCCTTGTCGGTGACCCAGCCAAGCGCGCCGCAATTGGTCATGCGCACGCTCATCTCCTTGCCGGTGCGCGGCATGGTCGGCACGTAGAGGGGTGCTGCCTGCACGACGCGCCTGATCTCCTCGACCAGCGCTTCCTGGGCCGGTCGGGCGATGTAGCCCGGCATATGGCGGACGCCTTTGGGCAAGACGAGCATTGCGTCGATCCGTTTTCTTTGCCCTAGAGCATGATGCCGAAAAGTGTGAAGCGGTTTTCGGACGACATCATGCTCTATCTCTTTGATTTAGAGACGGATTCAGATTTCAGGTCGATTCGACCTGAAATCATCCGGCTCTAGCATGCCACCGGCAAAAGAAAACGGCGACCCGAAAGCCGCCGTTTATTCAATCTCGGCGATATGCCCCTCAGGCCTGGTCGATATCCGGTATGCGCAACACCTGGCCGGGATAGATCTTGTCGGGATGCGTCAGCATCGGCTTGTTGGCCTCGAAGATGATGTTGTTCTTCGCGCCCTTGCCCTTGCCGTAAGACTTCTCGGCGATCTTCCAGAGATTGTCGCCCTTCTGGACGGTATAAAGCGTCGGTTCCTTGGCCGGCGCCGCCGCCTTGCCGGCCTCGGGCGCGACCTTCAACTCGTCCGCCTGCACCTTGGAGACGCCGAGCGTGTTGCCGACGGCGATCACCGCCTTTTCGAAGGCCGACTGATCCTTGACCGTGCCCTTCAAAACCGCGGTGTCGCCCTGGACGGCAACCTCGACGCCGTCCGTGCCCAGCTTGTGGGAATCGAGCTCCTTCTTCAACGTATCCGCGCTTGGCGATGCCTCGTCGTCGCCGCCGATGCCGAGCTTCTTGCCGACGCCTTTGACGAAATCGAAAATACCCATAGCTGGTCTCCTCGCTGTTGCAGCAATCGGAGCTTGCCATCTGCAACCCAGAATTGGAAGCAGCTGATTCAACCGTGCTTAGAGCGTTTCACCGTTTCACGGAAACGGCGAACCGCTCTATCTCTTGTTTTGACGCAATTCCGGACGGAAAACCGCTCTCACTTTTCCTGGAATTGCTCTAATCGTTCTCGACACGGCCGCGCAGCTTTTTCACCGTCGATCGGCCCGCCTTGCTCTTGAGACGGCGCTCCACGGCGCCTTTGGACGGCCTGGTCTTCTTGCGCGGCGGCGGTGGCGGCTCGGCCGCCTTGGCGATCAACGCCGTCAGCCGCGCCCGCGCATCGGCCCGGTTCTGCTCCTGGGTGCGGAAGCGGCCGGCCTCGATGACGATGACGCCGTCCTTGGTGGCGCGCTGGCCGGCAAGCTTGATGGCACGCTCGCGCACGCGCTCGCTGAGGCCCGAAGCGTTCGCCGCGTCGAAGCGCAACTGCACGGCGGTGGCCACCTTGTTGACGTTCTGGCCGCCCGGACCGGACGAGCGGATGAAGTCCTCATGCAGGTCGCTCGCACGAATGACCGCTTCGCCCGAGATGATGATGTCGTCGTCGCTTGCCATGCACGCACTCATGACGCGATGACGGCAAAAAGAAAAGGCCCGGCGCGAGCCAGGCCCTGGAGGAAAGATGAGAAGCGGCCGCTATTCAGCCGCTTCCTGCAAGCGCGGGGCCGCGCCGAGGATGGTGGCGTCGACGTGGCGTTCGAACTTCTCGAAATTGGTCGCGAACATATTGACCAGCTTTGCGGCCTGGCGGTCGTAGCCGGCCTTGTCCGCCCAGGTCGAGCGCGGGTCGAGAATGGCGCCGTCGACACCCGGGACCGCCACCGGCACCTCGAACCCGAAATTGGCGTCGGTGCGGAACTCGGCCGACTTCAGCGAGCCGTCGAGCGCGGCGCCCAGCAAGGCGCGCGTCACCTTGATCGGCATGCGGCGGCCGGTGCCGTAGGCGCCGCCGGTCCAGCCGGTGTTGACCAGCCAGCAGTCGACGCCATGGCCGGCGATCAGCTCGCGCAGCAGATTGCCGTATTCGGACGGGTGGCGCGGCATGAACGGGGCGCCGAAGCAGGTCGAGAACGTCGCTTCCGGCTCGGTGACGCCCTTTTCCGTGCCCGCAACCTTGGCGGTATAGCCCGACAGGAAGTGGTACATCGCCTGCGCCGGCGTCAGCCTCGCGATCGGCGGCATGACGCCGAAGGCATCGGCGGTCAGCATGATGATGTTCTTCGGATGACCGGCGCGGCCGGTCTTCGAGGCATTGGGGATAAAGTCCAGCGGATAGGCGCAGCGCGTGTTCTCGGTCAGGCTGCCATCGTTGAAATCCGGAACGCGGCAGGCGTCGAGCACCACGTTCTCCAGCACCGTGCCGAAGCGCTGCGTGGTGGCGAATATCTCAGGCTCGGCCTCCGCGGACAGCCTGATCGTCTTGGCGTAGCAGCCGCCTTCGAAATTGAAGATGCCGTGCGGGCCCCAGCCATGCTCGTCATCGCCGATCAGCGTGCGCGACGGATCCGCGGAAAGGGTCGTCTTGCCGGTGCCGGACAGGCCGAAGAAGACGGCCGCGTCGCTGTCCGGACCTTCATTGGCGGAGCAGTGCATCGGCATGACGCCCTGTGACGGCAGCAGGTAGTTCAGCATCGTGAACACCGACTTCTTCATCTCGCCGGCATAGGAGGTGCCGCCGATCAGCACGATCTTGCGGGTGAGGTCGACGGCGATCACCGTTTCGGTGCGGGTGCCATGGCGGGCGGGATCGGCGCGGAAGGATGGCAGGTCGACGATCGTCATGTCCGGCACGAAATGCTCGAGTTCGGCGGCTTCGGGGCGGATCAAAAGATTGCGGATGAACAGCGAATGCCAGGCGAATTCGGTGATGACCCGGGTCGGCAGCTTGAGATCGGCGTCGGCGCCGCCGACGAGGTCCTGCACGTAGAGATCCTTGCCGGCCGCATGAGCCTTGAAATCCGCCAGCAGCGCCTCGAACTCACCCGGCGAGATCGCCTTGTTGTTGTCCCACCAGACTTGGCCGCCGGTCGCCTCGTCGCGCACGACGAATTTGTCCTTCGGCGAACGCCCGGTGTGCTGGCCGGTCTCGGCGACCAGCGCGCCCTGCGCGGTCAATCTCGCCTCGCCGCGCCGGATCGCTTCCTCGTAGAGTTCGGCGGCGCCAAAATTATAGCGTACCATGCCCGTTGTCTTCAGGCCTATCGCGTCGATGGCGCAGTCGGGGTTGCGTTTGCCGGCTTCCGACATCAAATTTCCTCTCTGGATTTGGCCGCATCTGACGGGTGACTTCCCGGAGCCCGCGCTGGGGCCGTCAGGTTCAGAACCAGAAAAGCCGAATGATATCAAATCATTAATCGATTTAAAAAATTTGAAAGTTGTTTAAATCGTTTATATGTGCAAAAAACCATAGAGGTTGCCCAAAGGATTGGCAGGCTCGGTTCGTCCAATCCCAATTAGGGTGCGATGGCGTGTGACGGCAGGCCGCTCGTGACTTCGGACAAGGCCCGTGCCACATTTTGTACCCAATTTGTCCTGCAAAAGCCCCTTCTCGACGACAGAAGGGACAGCTCATGAGGGAGCCGCTTGAAATGGCAACAATCGCGCTTGTCGACGACGACCGCAACATTCTGACATCGGTGTCGATCGCGCTCGAGTCCGAGGGCTATCGGGTCGAAACCTACACCGACGGCGCGTCGGCGCTGGAAGGCCTGGCGGCGCGGCCGCCGAACCTCGCCATCCTCGACATCAAGATGCCGCGCATGGACGGCATGGAGCTGTTGCGCCGCATGCGCCAGAAGTCGGACCTGCCGGTCATCTTCCTGACGTCAAAGGACGACGAGATCGACGAATTGTTCGGCCTCAAGATGGGTGCCGACGACTTCATCCGCAAACCCTTCTCGCAGCGCCTGCTTGTCGAGCGCGTGCGCGCCGTGCTGCGCCGGACCAGCGCCCGCGAGGCGGCGGCCAAGGCGCCGAGCCAGCAGGCCCGCTCGCTCGAACGCGGCCAGCTGGTGATGGACCAGGAGCGGCACACCTGCACCTGGAAGGGCGAGCCGGTGACGCTGACGGTGACCGAATTCCTCATCCTGCATTCGCTGGCGCAGCGCCCCGGCGTGGTAAAAAGCCGTGATGCGCTGATGGATTCGGCCTATGATGAGCAGGTCTATGTCGACGACCGCACCATCGACAGCCACATCAAGCGGCTGCGCAAGAAGTTCAAGGCCGTCGACGACGACTTCGAGATGATCGAAACCCTTTACGGAGTCGGATACCGGTTCCGCGAGGCTTGAATAGGCAGTAGTGAGTAGGCAGTAGGGAATAGTCGGTAGTCAGTTTTGAATGGTGAGAGCGGCCGCTCATTCATAGCCGCGGTCAGCCAACCATGTCTCTATTCCCTACTCACTACTCGCTACTCACCAACTAAGCAGGGCCTGCTAGTCGATGGCAGTGGAAGTAGAGCGAGGCAGACGGGCGGGCGCGGCAAGGCGCCCGTCGCGGATCGTGCCCGCCTTCGTGTCGAAATTCACGGTGCCGATGCGCCGGTTTCTCGGCCATCACATCTTCTCCAGCCTGACCCGGCGCATCCTGTTCCTCAACCTGGCCGGCCTCGCCGTGCTGGTCACCGGCATCCTTTATCTCAACACCTTCCGCGACGGGCTGATCGACGCGCGCGTCGAAAGCCTGATGACGCAGGGCGAGATCATCGCCGGCGCGATCGCGGCTTCGGCGACCGTCGAGACCGATTCGATCAGCATCGACCCGGAAAAGCTGCTTGAGCTGCAGGCGGGCGAAAGCCTGGGGCCGGGGTCGGACCAGCTCGACAATCTCGATTTCCCGATCAATCCCGAGCGCGTGGCGCCGGTGCTGCGACGCTTGATCTCGCCGACGCGCACCCGCGCCCGCATCTATGACCGCGACGCCAACCTGCTGCTCGATTCGCGGCATCTTTATTCGCGCGGCCAGATCCTGCGCTACGACCTGCCGCCGGTCGAAGACGAACAGCCCGGCGTCGTGGAGCGAGTCGAGAAATTCATCTTCGACTTCTTCCGCAACAAGGACCTGCCGGTCTACCACGAGCAGCCCGGCGGCAATGGCGCGGCCTTCCCCGAAGTGGTCAAGGCGCTGACCGGCAGCCCCTCGACCATCGTGCGGGTGAGCGAGCAGGGCGAGCAGATCGTCTCCGTCGCGGTGCCGATCCAGCGCTTCCGCGCCGTGCTCGGCGTGCTGATGCTGTCCACCGAAGGCGGCGACATCGACAAGATCGTGGCGGCCGAGCGCAAGGCGATCCTGCGCGTGTTCGGGGTGGCGGCTTTGGTCACCGCGATCCTGTCGATGCTGCTCGCCTCCACCATCGCCAATCCGCTGCGCCGGCTTTCCGCGGCCGCCGTCAGGGTGCGGCGCGGCGTCAAGAGCCGCGAGGAAATCCCCGATTTTTCCGATCGCCAGGACGAGATCGGCAATTTGTCCATTGCCGTGCGCGACATGACGAATGCGCTGTACGCGAGAATCGAGGCGATCGAGAGTTTCGCGGCGGATGTCTCGCATGAATTGAAGAACCCGCTGACTTCGCTGCGCAGCGCGGTCGAGACATTACCTTTGGCGAAAAATGATACGTCTCGCGCGCGTCTGATGGAAATCATCCAGCACGATGTGAGGCGGCTCGACCGGCTGATCACCGACATCTCGGACGCTTCGCGGCTCGATGCCGAGCTTGCGCGCGAGGATGCCGCGACCGTCGACCTGAAGAAATTCACCACCGATCTCATCGCGGTCTCGCGCGAGGCGACGCGCAACAAGAAGGCCGTCGAGATCGAGCTCAAGGTCGCCAAGCTGCCGGCCGGCGCCAAAGGATATTTCGTTGTCGGCCATGACCTCAGGATCGGTCAGGTCATCACCAACCTGATCGAGAACGCGCGTTCCTTCGTGCCCGACGAGCATGGCCACATAGCGATCTCGTTGGCGCGCGCGGGCAAGTTCAACATCATCACCGTCGACGACAACGGTCCGGGTATCCGGGCCGAGAAGATCGATCGCATCTTCGAGCGCTTCTATACCGACCGGCCGGCCGGCGAGGCATTCGGCCAGAACTCCGGCCTCGGGCTGTCGATCAGCCGCCAGATCGTCGAGGCGCATGGCGGCACGCTGACGGCCGAGAACATCCCCGGCACCAAGCCCGGCGAGATCAAGGGCGCGCGTTTCGTGGTGACGCTGCCGGCGGAAGGCTGATCGCCGAGCCGAACATGCCAGACGCCGCCGCAAAGCCCCGCAACATCCATGGGACAGCCGTACTGGTCGGCGAGCGCGGCGTGCTGATCACCGGACCGTCGGGCGCCGGCAAGACGACGCTGGCGCTGGCGCTGATCGATCATTGCCGCGCGCGGGGGCTTTTTGCCCGGCTGGTGGGCGACGACCAGTTGTTTGCGGTGGCCCATGGCGGCCGGCTGGTGTGCCGTGCGCCGGCGAGCATCGCCGGTCTCGCCGAGGTGCACGGCATCGGCCCGCGGCCGCTGGCTTTCGAACCGGCCGCCGTGATCGACCTCATGGTGCGGCTGGTCGAGCCGGCCGACATGGCGCGCCTGCAGGACGAAGCCGCGGAAACGATCGACGGATGCCGGCTGCCCCGCGTCGATGTCGCCCGGCAAAATATCACCGCCGCGCTGTCCATGCTGATGGCGCGGCTGTCGATCCAGCCTTTTTCATGATCCGGCCCGGGATTTTTGCTGCGATGCGTCAAAATGGCCCGGGCCGCCGCAATTTTGGGCTTGTCAACCGGCCGTGCGTCGACAAGATAGCGCTCCCGCCGCCTGGAATGGCCGGCGAACATAAGATACGCCTGTAAAGCGGCGATGACGGGAGCCACCAGAGAATGATCGGACTCGTGCTCGTGACGCACGGTCAACTCGCTACCGAGTTCCGGCATGCCGTAGAGCATGTCGTCGGGCCGCAAGACAATTTCGAAACCGTGGCGATCGGCGCCGACGACGACATGGAGCAGCGCCGGGCCGACATCGTCGACGCCGTGGCGCGCGTCGACACCGGAACCGGCGTCATCGTGCTCACCGACATGTTCGGCGGCACGCCCTCCAACCTCGCCATCTCGGTGATGGAATCCGGCCGCACCGAGGTCATCGCCGGCATGAACCTGCCGATGCTGATCAAGCTCTCCTCGATCCGCAAGGGCGACAACATGGCCGCCGCGCTCGACGAAGCGCAGGCGGCGGGCCGCAAATACATCAACGTCGCCAGCCAGCTCCTGAGCAGCAAATGAACGCACCGGCGCCGCGTACGGATGAGGTGGTGCGGGAGTTCCCGATCATCAATCAGCGCGGCCTGCACGCGCGCGCTTCGGCCAAGTTCGTCCAGGTCGCCAGCGGCTTCGACGCCACCATCCATGTCGAGAAGGACGGTGTGAAGGTCGGCGGCACCTCGATCATGGGCCTGATGATGCTGGCGGCAAGCCCGGGTTATTCGATCCGCGTCATCGCCAGCGGCCCGGAAGCCGTGCCGGCCATGGATGCGCTGGAGCAGCTGGTCGCCTCGCGTTTCGGCGAGGAAATCTAGTTCCCCAGCACAGGGGATTTTGACCGGTCGGCTCTGTTCGCGTTGGCAGGTGGCAAGCGTTGGAGATGGCCGAAACGCGCAATCGCGATCGTCATTCCAGGGCGGAGCAGGAGCGAAGCTCCGTCGCGAAGACCCTGGAATCCATGCCGTTACCTCCGCCAAGGCGTGCAACGGAGCAGAATTCTGCACCGTGGCGGCGCTCCAAGGTCACGGAATGGATTCTATGGTCTGCGCCGCGTCGCTTCGCTCCTTGCTCCGCCATAGAATGACGAGATTGGGAGCGGCTTCAACCAATCCCCGGCGTTTGCGCTGATTTCACGGAACAGCTTCGCTTTTCCAGGACATGCGCGCATAAAGATTTCTTTATATCCCATTGTCGTGCGACGGCCGATCTGCTAGTCAGGCCGGCAACCGCGCCCTCCCATGCGCCTCCCGGCGCCGGCGCGTCTTTGAGAAAAAATCACACCGGAGCACTGCCATGACGGGTAGCAAGGACTATGTGGTCGCCGACATCTCGCTCGCCGGCTGGGGCCGCAAGGAGATCGAGATCGCCGAAACCGAAATGCCGGGCCTGATGGCCTGCCGCGAGGAGTTCGGCGCCAAGAAGCCGCTGAAGGGCGCGCGCATCACCGGCTCGCTGCACATGACCATCCAGACGGCGGTGCTGATCGAGACGCTGAAGGCGCTGGGCGCCGACATCCGCTGGGCGTCCTGCAACATCTTCTCGACCCAGGACCATGCGGCCGCCGCGATCGCCGAGGCCGGCGTTCCGGTGTTCGCCATCAAGGGCGAGTCGCTCGAGGACTACTGGGATTACACCGACAAGATCTTCCAGTGGGCCGATGGCGGCCTCTCCAACATGATCCTCGACGATGGCGGCGACGCCACCATGTACATTCTGGTCGGCGCGCGCGCCGAGGCCGGGGAGGATGTGCTGTCCAATCCGCAGAGCGAGGAGGAAGAATACTTCGTCGCGCAGATCAAGAAGCGCCTGAAGGCCTCGCCCGGCTTCTTCACCAAGCAGCGCGAAGCGATCCGCGGCGTCACCGAGGAGACCACCACCGGCGTCAACCGGCTCTACCAGCTGCAGAAGAAGGGCCTGCTGCCCTTCCCGGCGATCAACGTCAACGATTCCGTCACCAAGTCGAAATTCGACAATAAATACGGCTGCAAGGAATCGCTGGTCGACGGCATCCGCCGCGGCACCGACACGATGATGGCTGGCAAGGTCGCGGTGGTCTGCGGCTATGGCGATGTCGGCAAGGGCTCGTCGGCCTCGCTGCGCGGCGCCGGCGCCCGCGTCAAAGTCACCGAGGTCGACCCGATCTGCGCGCTGCAGGCGGCGATGGACGGCTATGAGGTGGTGACGCTGGAAGACGCCGCCCCCAACGCCGACATCGTCATCACCACCACCGGCAACAAGGACGTCGTCACGCTCGACCATATGCGGTCGATGAAGGACATGGTGATCGTCGGCAATATCGGCCACTTCGACAACGAGATCCAGGTGGCGTCGCTGCGCAACCTGAAATGGACCAACGTCAAGCCGCAGGTCGACCTGATCACCTTCCCGGACGGCAAGCGGATGATCCTCCTGTCCGAGGGCCGCCTGCTCAACCTCGGCAACGCCACCGGACATCCGAGCTTCGTCATGTCGGCCTCTTTCACCAACCAGGTGCTGGCGCAGATCGAGCTTTTCAGCAAGCACGGCCAGTACGAGAACCAGGTCTATGTGCTGCCCAAGCACCTCGACGAGAAGGTCGCGCGGCTGCATCTCGACAAGCTCGGCGCCAAGCTCACCGAGCTGTCCGGCGAACAGGCCGCCTATATCGGCGTGACGCCGCAGGGCCCGTACAAGCCCGAACACTACCGCTATTAACCAAAGCGAAATTATCTACCATATATTGAAGCCGGGTGGTTGACTTTCCATCCGGCTTTATTTTTTGCGCCAATGATTCTTCACGCCGATTCCGGCAAGCGTTATTGTTGTGATTCGCGGTCCGGGGACATGTTGGGCCGAGGACGCATTCAGGGCGGTCTTGCATTCAAGCGGCGAAGAGGACCAAGACATGCCGGGGGATTACCCGCCACGCGCGGGAAAGGCCGTTTCCGGCGGCCATGAGGATTCGAACGTGAGCGGCGGCGGTTTTCGTGCCGGCGTGCGGCTGGCCTCACTGCTTGCCACCTCGGCGCTTGCCGGCCCGCTGCTCGCCTTCGCGGCCCACGCCCAGACAGGTGCTCCGGTAAAGGCCTCGGCGTCCGTCAACACCGCCGAGGTCATGCAGCTCGCCATGTTCGTCGGCGTCATGGGCGCAGCACTTGTCTCGGCCATCTTCCTGATCCGAGAGCGCGCCCGCACCGCCTCGCAGAATGTCCAGCTCAGGGCTCGCGTCGCGGACGTCAACGCGGCGCTGCAGCGTTCCGAGGCGCTGCTCAACCTGCGCGACCAGCGCCTGGTGGTGTGGACCACGGACAACAAGAAGCCCGAGCTCATCGGCAGCCTGCCGCTGGAAAGCGGCGCGCCCGACGACAGATCCGCTTTCCTGGCCTTCGGCCGCTGGCTGATGCCGCGCTCGGCGGCGGCGCTGGAGCACGCGGTCGCGGCGCTGCGTGAACAGGCGAAGGCCTTCGACCTGGTCATCGAAACGCAGGCCGGCGTGCCGCTGGAGGTGCATGGCCGCAAGAGCGCGGCGCATGTGCTGGTGCGCTTCGTCTCGCTGTCGGAGACGCTGCGCAACCAGGCCAGGCTGAAGATCGAGAACCAGCGGCTCAGCGCCGACTACGACACCATGGTCGGCTTGCTCGACGCGTTGAAGATGCCGGTGTGGCTACGCGGCGCGGACGGGCGATTGCAATGGGTCAACCGCGCCTATGCCGAGGCGGTGGAGGCGGAAAGCACGGTCGCGGCCGTGCGCGACGCGAAGGAATTCCTCGGGGGCCAGGCACGCGAGCAGATCGCCGAGCAGCACAAGTCGCGCCCGGTCTTCGAGCAGACGCTTTCCACCGTGATCGAGGGCGACCGCCGCATGTTCGCGGTCACCGATTTCGCCGGCGCCGACGGTTCGGCGGGACTTGCCTGCGACACCAGTGCCGCCGAGACGATCCGCGCCGAGTATGAGCGGACCGTGCGCAGCCATGCCGACACGCTGGACCAGTTGAACACGGCGGTAGCGATCTTCGACACCGAGGAAAAGCTGCGCTTCTTCAACCAGGCCTTCCAGAAGCTGTGGGGTCTCGACTCGGGCTTCCTGCTCAGCGCTCCCTCCAACACGTTGCTGCTCGACAGGCTGCGCTCAGAAGGCAGGATCGCCGAGCAGCCGGAATGGCGGCGCTGGAAGGAAAACCTGCTCGGCGCCTATCGCGCCGTCGAATCGCAGGAGCATTGGTGGCACCTGCCGGACGGCAAGACGATCCGCGTCGTGGCGAACCCGCAGCCGAAGGGCGGCGTCACCTGGGTGTTCGAGAACCTGACCGAGAAGATGGACCTCGAAAGCCGCTACCAGACCGCCGTGCGGGTGCAGGGCGAGACGCTGGACAACCTCGCCGAAGGCGTGGCCGTGTTCGGTCCAGACGGCCGGCTGCGCCTGTCCAATCCGGCCTTCGTCGCGCTGTGGGGGCTGACGGTGGAGGCGGTCAAGCCGAACGTCCATGTTTCGGCGATCCGCGACCTGTGCGACCAGCGCGCCGTGAACAGCCCGTGGGGCGGCTTCGTCGCCGCGGTCACCGGCTTCGACGACGAGCGGCGCGACCGGCGCGGCCAGATCGAGCTCGTCAACGGCACGGTGCTGAGCTACGCGGTGATCCACCTGCCGAACGGCCAGGTGATGATCACCTTCGTCGACGTCACCGACACCGTCAATGTCGAACGGGCGCTGAAGGACAGGAACGAGGCGCTGGAGAAGTCCGACCAGCTGAAGAACGAATTCGTGCAGCACGTGTCCTATGAGCTGCGCTCGCCGCTGACCAACATCATCGGCTTCACCGAGCTTCTGTCGCTGCCCGCGACCGGGCCGCTGACGCCCAAACAGCGCGAATATGTCGAGCATGTCGGCTCGTCGTCGTCGGTGCTGCTCACCATCGTCAACGATATCCTCGACCTGGCCACCGTCGATGCCGGCATCATGCAGCTCGACATTTCCGAAATGAACATCGACCGGACGATCGCGGCTGCGGCGGAGCTGGTCGCCGACCGGCTGGACGAGCACCGGATCAAGCTCGAGATCGACGCGGCGGAGGCGCCCGCGAGCTTCCATGGCGACGAGATCCGCATCCGCCAGATCCTCTACAACCTGCTCAGCAACGCGGCAAACTACGCGCCGGAGGCGAGCACGATCACGCTGACATGCCGCCGCTTGGCCGACAGCGTCGAGTTCTCGGTGCATGACGACGGCCCCGGCATGCCGCCGGACGTGCTGGAATCAGTCTTCCGCCGCTTCGAGCCGCGCGCCAATGGCGGACGGCGGCGCGGCGCCGGGCTGGGCCTCTCGATCGTCAAGAGCTTCGTCGAACTGCATGGCGGAACCGTGCGCATCGAGACCGGCCAGGACAGGGGCACCACGGTCATCTGCATCTTCCCGGACAAGCCTTCCGGAATCCCGGATACGCCGGCGGGCATCCGCGACGCGGCCGAGTAGCGCGGCCCGATGGCAGGAACGGTGCTGGAACGTTTTCTCGCCGACGAGGTGGCAACGGCAAGGCTTGGCGAGGATCTCGCCATGGCGTTGCGCGCCGGTGATGCGATCGCGCTGAAAGGCGATCTCGGCGCCGGCAAGTCGACGCTGGCCCGCGCGCTGATCCGCGCGCTTGCCGACGATACCGGCCTCGAAGTGCCGAGCCCGACCTTCACCCTGGTGCAGAGCTACGAGACGCGCGTCCCGGTGCATCATTTCGACCTTTATCGGCTGTCCTCACCGGACGAGCTCGACGAGCTCGGCCTCGACGACGCGCTGACGCAGGGCACTGCGCTCATCGAATGGCCGGAACGGGCCGCAGACCGCTTGCCGCAAAACGCGCTGTGGGTCGAGCTTGCCGAACATGGCGAGGGCCGCGTGGCAAGGCTGTCCGGAAACGGGCCGGTCCATGATCGCGTGGCGCGATCGCTGGCGATGCGCGATTTCCTGGCCTCGGCCGGATGGGGCGAAGCCAGCCGCCGCCATTTCGTCGGCGACGCCTCCGCCCGCTCCTACGAAATCGTCTCGTTGGCCGGCGAGGCGCCGCGCGTGCTGATGAACTCGCCGCGGCTGGTGCTCGGGCCGCCGGTGCGCGACGGCAAGCCCTATGCGGTGATCGCCCATACGGCCCAGTCCGTCACCGCCTTCGTCGCCATCGACCGGGCGCTCTATGCCGCCGGCGTCAGCGTGCCGGCGATCCATGCCCAGGATCTCGACCAGGGTTTTCTGCTCATCGAGCATCTCGGCTCGGAAGGTTTCCTCGGTCGCGACGGCAAGCCCATCGCCCAACGCTACGAGGCGGCGGCCGAGCTGCTGGCCATGATGCATGGCAAGACCTGGCCCACGCGCATGGAAGCGGCGCCGGGCGCATTCCATGACGTGCCGCCCTTCGACCGGGAGGCTATGCTGATCGAAGCCGACCTTTTGGTCGACTGGTATGTGCCATGGATCACCGGCGAACCGGCAAACGACGAGTTGCGGGCAGGCTACCACAAGGTATGGAACGCGCTTCTCGATCGCCTGGCAGGCAGCGAATACACGCTGATGCTGCGCGATTTCCATTCGCCCAACATCATCTGGCGGGCCGAGCGCGCCGGCCTCGACCGGCTCGGCATCGTCGATGTGCAGGATGCGCTGATCGGGCCCGCGGCCTATGACGTGGCTTCTTTGGCCATGGATGCGCGCGTCACCGTTTCGCCCGCGATCGAGCGGCGGACGGTCGCTGCTTATGTCGCGGCGCGGCGCGGCGCCGGCGCTTTCGACGAGGCCGGCTTCGCCGAGGCCTATGCGATGATGGCCGCGCAGCGCAATTCGAAGATCCTCGGCATCTTCGTGCGGCTCGAAAAGCGCGACGGCAAGCCTTACTATCTGAAGCACCTGCCGCGCATCCGCGATTATCTGAGGCGGGCGCTGGCGCATCCGGCGCTTGCCGGCCTTAAGGATTTCTACATGGCCCACGGCCTGCTCGAGGAACGGGTTCCATGAAGCCCCCAACCATGACGCCGAAGACCGCGATGGTGCTGGCGGCCGGGCTTGGCAAGCGTATGCGGCCGATTACCGACACGATGCCCAAGCCTTTGGTGACGATCGCCGGCAAGACCTTGCTCGACTGGGGGCTGGACAGTCTGGAAGCTGCCGGCGTCGCCAAGGCCGTCGTCAACGTGCACTATCTGCCCGAGCAGGTCGTCGCCCATGTCGCCCATAGGCGCGCACCGAAGATCGTCATCTCCGACGAGCGCGAGGCGCTGCTGGAATCGGCTGGCGGTATCGTCAACGCGCTGCCGCTTCTGGGTGGCGAGCCCTTCTACATCATCAATGCCGACACGTTCTGGATCGACAGCGGCCAGCCCAGCCTCGAGCGCCTTGCCCTTGCATGGGACGCCGCCAGAATGGATATTCTGCTGATGCTTACCGATCTCGACTCAGCGACCGGGCATTGCGTCGGCACCGATTTCCTTGTTGCCTCCGATGGAACTCTACGGCGCTCGAAGGGTGATCCGACCGGGTTGATCTATGCGGGTGCTGCGATCATCCATCCGCGCATCTTCAAGGACGCGCCCACAGGCTCGCATTCGCTCAACGTCTATTTCGACAAGGCGATCGCCACTGGGCGCCTGTTCGGCATGAAGATGAACGGACGCTGGATCACCGTCGGCACGCCGGACGCGATTCCGGCGGCAGAGGCAGCCGTCGCCGGCGCGCTCGCTACCGCATCGGACCGAAAATCGGGTTCGATTTTCGGAAAGCACGATGCGTAGATTCAAAAGGTTAGATCGTCCTTGGTGCGCCCAAAAGGGCGCACGGCGATCTAATGCGGTATGAGCGGCGCGCGCCGCGTCCTTTCCATCCCGTCCGGAGCGCCGTTCCTGCCGACGCTGGCGGAGGCGTTGCTCGACGGGCGCCTGATCCCCGGCTTCCGCTTCGATGGCGATCCGCTGGCGCTCGCCGACGCCACCATCTATGTGCCGACGCGCCGTGCGGCGCGGGCGCTGCGCGGGGCTTTCGTCGATATTCTCGGAAAATGCTCGGCCATCCTGCCGACGGTGCGGCCGCTCGGCGAATTCGACGAGGACGAGGCCGACTTCGACGCCGAGGCGGCGCCGGCCATCGAGCTCGCGCCGCCGATCGCCGCGCAGGAGCGGCTGTTGTTGCTGGCGCCGCTGGTGCGCGCCTGGAAGGAAAGCCTGCCGGCGCATGTGCGAGAGCGGTTCAACGAGGAATTCATCGTGCCGACCTCGGCCACCGACGCCATCTGGCTGGCGCGCGACCTCGCCCGGCTGATGGACGAGATCGAGACCGAAGGCACGGATTGGGCGAAGCTCGCGACGCTGGTGACCGGCAATCTTGCCGGCTGGTGGCAGGTGACGCTGGATTTCCTCGGGATCGTCACCGACAACTGGCCGGAACTGCTCAAGGAGCGCGACCGCTCCAATCCGGCCGCGCATCGCAGCGCCCTGATCCGGCTGGAGGCAACGCGGCTGAAGCGCAATCCGCCGGCCGGACCGGTGATCGCCGCAGGGTCGACCGGCTCGATCCCCGCCACGGCCGAACTGCTTGGCGTCATCGCCGGACTGCCCAACGGCGCCGTCGTGCTGCCTGGGCTCGACCGCGAGCTGGACGACGCATCCTTCGCGGCGATCACGGCGCCCGGCGCGCGCCCGGCAACGCTCGGCCATCCGCAATACGGCCTCGCCAAGCTGATCGGCGGCATCGGCATTTCGCGCCGCGACGTCGAGGATATCGTCGCCGCGCCACCGCCGCTCGCGTTGCGCGCGGCCCTTGTCGGCGAGGCGCTGCGGCCGGCCGAAACCACCGAGTACTGGACCGAGACGCGGCCGCGCTTCACGGCACACGACATCGAACAGGCGCTTGGCGGCGTGACCCTGGTGGAAGCGGCGAACGAACGCGACGAGGCAGCGGCAATCGCCATCGCGCTGAAGCGCGCCGTGGAGACGTCGGGCAAGCGCGCGGCGCTCGTCACCGGCGACCGGGCGCTGGCGCGGCGGGTTTCGGCCGAACTCCTGCGTTTCGGCGTCGTCGCCGACGATTCCGGCGGCGCGCCGCTCGTCAACACGCCGGCCGCCAGCCTGCTTCGGCTCGCGCTGAGCGCCGCCTTCCGGCCCGGCGATCCGGTAAGCCTGCTGTCATTGCTCAAGCATCCGCTGCTTGGGCTCGGCCTCGAACGCCAAGCCGTGCGCAAGGCGGCCGAACTCGTCGAGCTGGTGGCGCTGCGCGGCGGCACGGGCCGCCCCGATGTCGCGTCGCTCGGCGCGCTTTTCGAGGCACGGCTGGCGGAGCTGAGCAGCGACACAAGGCAGCCCTTCTGGTTTTCGCGCCTGACCGTGCGCGGCATTGAGCAGGCGCGCGGAATGCTTAGCCGTCTTACCAATTCACTCCTGCCGCTCACCGCGATCCGCGACGAGAACGACGCCGACATCGCGACGCTGACGCGCGCCAGCGTTGTCGCGCTGGAGGATCTGGGCCGCGCGGCCGATGGCGGTCTGGCGGAACTCTATGCCGGCGACGCCGGCGAGAAACTCGCCGAGCTGTTGCGCGGACTGGTGGCGGCGTCCTCGCCCTTCACCTTCGCCGCTTCGGAATGGCCCGACGTGATGGAGGCGCTGATCGCGCCGGAGACGGTCAAGCCGGCGCAAGGCACCGACCGCAACATCGCCATCTGGGGCGCGCTGGAAGCCCGATTGCAGAACGTCGACACGCTGGTCATCGGCGGACTCAATGAAGGTGTCTGGCCGCGCAAGCCCGAGAGCGACCGCTTCATGTCGCGGCTGATGAAGACCGGCATCGATCTCGAGCCGCCGGAACGGCGCATCGGCCTTGCCGCGCATGACTTCCAGATGGCGACGGGTGCCGCTGCAGTCGTGCTGACGCGGTCGGCGCGCTCGGGCGACGCGCCGGCGGTGCCGTCGCGCTGGCTGCAGCGCATCCTGACCTTCATCGGCAAGGAGCCGGCAGCAGCACTGCGCGGCCGCGGCGACGCGCTGCTTACCTGGGCGCGCGCGCTCGATGCCGGCGAGAAGAAGGATTTTGCCCCCCGCCCGCAACCGAAGCCGCCGCTCAGCATGCGCCCGCAGCATTTCTCGGTCACCGAGATCGAGACTTTGCGTCGCGACCCTTACGCGGTCTATGCCAGGCGGATTCTCAACCTGATGCCGCTGGAACCTTTGATCCGCGATCCGGGCGCCGCCGAGCGCGGCACGCTGTTCCACGAAATCCTGCATTTGTTTTCGCGCCGCGTCGAAGACCCCCGGGCACCAAACGCGCTGCAAAGCCTCATCGAAGCCGGCCGTCTCTGCTTTGCCGAGGCAAAGCTTCCGCCGGATATCGAGGCTATCTGGTGGCCGCGCTTCGAAAAGCTCGCCGAAAACATCATTGAATGGGAGCATGGTCGCGCCGATGCGGTGGCGAGGCGCTATGCCGAGGAACGCGCCGACAAAACGGTGGTCGGCCGCACCGGCGTGACGCTGTCCGGCTATGCCGACCGCGTCGACCTGCTTGCTGGCGGCATGGCCGACATCCTCGACTACAAGACCGGCTCCTCGCCCTCGAAAGCGCAGGCGCACACGCTGCTGTCGCCGCAGCTTGCGCTTGAAGGCGCCTTGCTGAGGCGCGGCGCCTTCAAGGAACTCGGCATTCGCGAGCCCTCGCAACTCGCCTTCGTACGGCTGAAGCCGAATGGCGAGGTGTTCGAGGAATCGATCCTCGAATACAACCGCAAGCCCCGCACCGCCAACGACCTCTCCGAGGAAGCCTGGGCACGGCTGGAACGGCTGCTCTTCCACTATGCCGACCCGACAACCGGCTATCTGTCGCGCGCGCTGCCGTTCCGCGAAGGCGAAGCCGATGGCGACTACGACCATCTGGCGCGTGTGCTGGAATGGTCGGCCGGCGGCGCCAGCGAGGAGGAGGCGGAGGGATGAAGTATCCGATCCCCTCCGATACCGCGGCCAGCCAGGCGCGCGCTTCCGATCCCGCCTACTCCGCCTGGGTGTCGGCCAATGCAGGCTCGGGCAAGACGCATGTGCTGGCGCAGCGCGTCATCCGGCTCCTGCTCAACGGCACCGACCCGTCGAAGGTCCTGTGCCTCACCTATACGCGGGCCGCCGCCGCCAACATGTCGAACCGCGTGTTCTCGACCCTGTCGGAATGGACGGCGCTACCCGATGCGGAACTTGGCGTGCGGATCGCGGCGCTGGACGGCCGCGGCGCCGACCGCGACACGATGCGGCGCGCGCGGCGATTGTTCGCCGAGGCACTCGAGACGCCGGGCGGGCTGAAGATCCAGACCATCCACGCCTTCTGCGAATCCGTGCTGCACCAGTTCCCGCTCGAAGCCAACATCCCGGCGCATTTCGAGATGCTCGATCCGCAGATGGAGGCCTCACTGTTTGGCGACGCCCGTCGAGACATGATTTCGGGGGCGGGCGCTGGTGTCGAAGGCCTGGCGGAAGCCTTTGCCACCGTGCTAGAGCGCGGCGGCGAGTTCGGGCTCGATACGCTGCTTTCTGAAATCGTCGGCAAGCGCGGCGAGCTGCGCGATTTCATCGCCAAGCTCGGCAGGGATCGGGACTTCCGGCCGCTGTTCGCCGAATTCGGTTTCAGGCCCGGACAGACGGCCGAGGACATCGCCGCTTCGCTGTGGCCGCTGCCTGGCTTCGCGCCCCGCCAATTCGCCGAATTCGCGCAGGCCGCCGAAACCGCCGACGCGCGGCAGGTGCTGAACAACGTCATCCCCTATGCACGCGGCGCATTCGCCGAAACCGACCCGATCCGGCGGCTGCGGCTCCTGGCAAAGGCCTTCCTGAAGGCCGACGGCGACCCCTATGAGCCGCCCAAGATCTTCAAGAAGGCGCTGGTCGACCGGCTGCCGGACTTGGCCGATCGCTATCTGGCCGCGGCCAAGGCGATCCTCGAGGTAACCGACCGGCTGGCGCTGTTCCGCATGCTGGAAGGGACAGCGGCGGCGCTCACCGTCGCCGGCTGGCTGATCGCGCGCTATGAGCAGTTGAAGCGCGGGCGGGGTTTCCTCGACTTCAACGACCTCATCACCCGCACCGTCAGCCTCTTGTCGCGGCCGGATGCCGGCCCCTGGGTGCAGTTCAAGCTCGACCAGGGCATCGACCACATCCTGCTTGACGAGGCGCAGGACACCAGCCCCGACCAGTGGGAGGTGGTGAAGAAGCTGACGGAAGAGTTCTTTGCCGGGCTCGGCCAGCGCGAGACAGTCACGCGCACGATCTTTGCCGTGGGCGACGAGAAGCAGTCGATCTACTCCTTCCAGGGCGCGGCACCCGATTCCTTCGCCGAAAGCCGGCTGTTGTTCGCCGGACGCGTGCGCGACGCCGAAGCCGCCTTCGCCAATCTCAAGCTCACCTGGTCGTTCCGTTCGAGCGACGACGTGCTTGCCGCGGTCGACCGCGTCTTCGCGGAACCGGGCGTCAGGCGCGGCATCAGCCACGATCCCGATCCGCTCAGCCACAAGGCGATCCGCAATGACGCGCCGGGCTATGTCGAGGTGTGGCCTTCGATCGGCACTGATGCGGTCGAGGAGCCCGACGATTGGACCTTGCCGGTCAACCATGCCAGCGCGCCGGCCGTGCGGGTGGCCGAGCATGTCGCTACGACCATCCAGAACTGGCTGCGCAGCGGCGAGGCGATCGAAGGCAAGGGCAGGAAACTGACCGCCGGCGACATCCTCGTCCTGGTGCGCAAGCGCGACCGCTTCGTCCATGCGCTGTCGCGTAGCCTGAAGAACCGGCAGATCCCGGTCGCCGGCGCCGACAGGCTGAGCCTGCCCGGCCATATCGCCGTTCAGGACCTGATCGCGCTCGGACATTTCCTGATCCAGCCGGAAGACGATCTTTCCTTGGCCGCGGTGCTGCGCAGTCCGATCTTCGAGGTCTCCGAGGAGGCGTTGCTGGTATTCGCTGGCTCGAGGCCGAAAGGCCAGTCGCTGATCGCTTCGCTGCGGCAGCATGCGGCGGAAGATGTCGCGCTCACCGCTGTCGTTAGCCGGCTCGATGAGTGGGCGAGCGAAGTTGCCTTCAAGCCGGTGTTCGAATTCTATGCCGCGGTGCTGGCGCGTGACGGCCTGCGCCGCAAGATGACGGCGCGGCTGGGGCCCGAAGCCGGCGACATCCTGGACGAATTCCTGAGTTTCTGCCTGGCCGAGGAACGCACCGGCCTGCCTGGGTTGGAATCCTTCCTCTCTACGCTGGAAAATGCCGGTCCCGAGATCAAGCGCGAGATGGACCAGACGCGCGACGAGGTCCGCGTCATGACCGTGCACGCCGCCAAGGGCCTGGAGGCGCCGGTGGTTTTCCTGGTCGATGGCGGCTCGGCGCCGTTCAGCGACCAGCATCTGCCGCGGCTCATGCCGTTCGAAAGCTCGGGGACGCAGTGGAGGGGCAAGGGTTATCTGTGGCGCTCGGCCAGCGATGTCGCCAACGGCGTCTCGAAGGCGGCTTCGATCCGGGCGCGCGAACTGGCGGACGACGAATACCGGCGGCTGCTCTATGTCGGCATGACGCGCGCCGAGGACCGGCTGATCGTCTGCGGCTATCACGGCAAGCGTCAGCCCAGCCCCGGCACCTGGCATTCGATCGTCAGCCGCGCGTTGCTTGGTGCGCCGGAAAGCGAGGAGCGCCGGCATCCTGCAACGACCGATGTGGCCGTGCACCGCTTCCACATGACCAAATTGCCGCCGGTGGCGCCGACCGGCGTCGACAAGGCGGGGTTGTTCGAGCATACCGCGCCATTGCCGGACGGCCTGTTCCGGCCGCTGCCGCCCTATGAGGAGCTGCCGCGGCCACTTTCGCCTTCCGGCGCCTCGGCGCTGATCGACGAGGCGAAAGACGCCGCGCCCGACACACGCTCGCCGGTGCTCGATGCCGCCGCCGAGCCCGGCTTTGCGGTGATGCGGGGCCTGGCCCTGCACAAATTGCTGCAGGTGCTGCCTGGGATCGCCGAAGCTGAAAGGCGGGGCGCGGCGGAGCGCTATCTGGCACGCGCCGGTGTCGATTGGCCGGAAAGCGAGCGCGACCGGGCGCTGGAGGCGGTGCTGTCGATCCTGTCCGACAATCATTTCGCGGCGTTGTTCTCGCAATCCTCGCGCGCGGAAGTCGCGGTGATGGGCAGCCTCGAGGTGAAGGGCAAATTGCGTTCGATCTCCGGCAAGATCGACAGGCTGGCTGTAACCCCGGAGAAAGTGTCGATCGTCGACTACAAGGCCAACCGGCCGGCGCCCGGGAACCTGGCGCAGGTGCCGCCCGCCTATGTGCTGCAGCTTGCGCTCTACCGGGCGCTGCTCCAGCCGCTCTATCCCGGCCGCGAGGTGACGGCCGCGCTGCTGTTCACCGAGGCGCCGCGCCTGATCGAGCTGCCCGCCCCCGCCATGGATGACGCCCTTGCCCGACTCACGGCAGCGTGACACAAGAACTGCTTGAACATCGCCGCCATAACCACCACATTTGGTGCAACCCGAGTTTTCGAAAGGATTTCAGCATGGCCACCGTCAAGGTCGACACGAGCAATTTCCAGGCCGATGTGCTCAACGCCAAGGAGCCGGTCGTGGTGGATTTCTGGGCGGAATGGTGCGGCCCCTGCAAGATGATCGCGCCGGCGCTGGAAGACATCGCCAAGGAGCTTGGCGCGAAGATCAAGGTCGCCAAGCTCAACATCGACGAGAACCCCGAGCTCGCCGCGCAGTACGGCGTGCGCTCGATCCCGACGCTGATGATCTTCAAGGGTGGCGAAGTCGCCGACATGAAGGTGGGCGCCGCACCCAAGACCGCGCTGTCGCACTGGATCAACGGCAGCCTTGCCTGAGCCAATCTGAAGTCTTCAAGATCCAAGCCCGGCCATCGCGCCGGGCTTTTTCTTTGGCGCCATCGCTTGACGCGCGCTGGCTCTCGCCGGCGGGCACTCCATGGCCTCTGTTCGCAGGAAAGGGAGAGCTTCATGACCGGAACAGCCAAGGCCATAGTTCACGTCGACAATGAGCGCGTCATCGTCACCGAATACCGCTTCGCGCCGGGCGCCAACACCGGCTGGCACCGCCATGGCCACGACTATGTCGTGGTGCCGCTGATGGACGGCAAGGTGAAGCTGGTGACCAAGGACGGCGAATCCTTCGCCGAGATGAAGCAGGGCGCGCCCTATTTCCGTCGGGAGGGCGTCGAGCACGATGTCATCAACGCCAATGACGGCGAGTATGCTTTCATCGAGATCGAGCTGAAGTGAGCGGGATGGCCATCACCTGCCATCTTGATGGCTAAGCTCTGTCGGTATCTATTTCCGGCAAGCGGAGTTCAAATGGCAGAACCAAAACTCTCAGTCCGTAGCGCGAAAGCACGGGATATTGCTCATCGACTTGCTCGTCGGGAAAATCGCTCCATAGCCGATGTGGTCGAACGCGCGCTTGCTTCTACGCTCGCCTGGTTGCAAGCAGCGGAGCCGACATCGATCTGGAGAAAATTATCGCGAAGGCCGCGAACTCTAGCGGCACTGCACAGGGATTTTGACCGGTCGGCTCTGTTTGCATTGGCAGGTGGCATGCCTTTGGAGATTGGCCGAGACGCCCTTCGCGATCGTCATTCTAGGGCGGAGCAGGAGCGAAGCTCCGTCGCGAAGACCCTGGAATCCATGCCGTTACCTTCGCCAGGGAGTGCAACGGAGCAAATTCTGTACCGTGGCGGCGCTTCCAAGTCACGGCATGGATTCTATGGTCTGCGCCGCGTCGCTTCGCTCCTTGCTCCGCCATAGAATGACGAGATGGGGGCGGCTTCAGCCAATCTCCGGCGTTTGCGCTGATTTCACGCAAATGAACGGAAAATCTGGCACCAAGACAAACGGCAACCTTTCAAAATCCCTGTGTCGGGAAGTAGCCGAATTTCGGACTGATCAATTGGCTGAATTAGTCACCAGTCGGCGATGCGATCGCCGCCGGCGAACTGCGCGCTTTTGGCGGTGTATTCGAACAGCTCGATCTTCACCCCGTTCGGGTCGGCGATCCAGGCCTGGTACGTGTCATCGCAGGCGAGCTTCTTTGGCGTCACCGCGATGCCCTTCGACCGGATGTGAAGGATCGCCGCATCGATGTCTTCCACCTCAAGGCAGAAGTGGTTGATCTGGTTTGCCGCGCTGTAGCTGGCTTCGCTTTTCTCGAACACCTCGACATGGCTGCGGCCACCGCAGTCGAGGTAGAAGCCGAAGATCTTGCCGTCGCGGAGGAAATTGAACCGCGTATCCATGCCGAGGACGTCACGATAGAAGCGGCGCGTCGCCTCCAGGTCATGCGCGAAGATGCAGACATGGGCGAGTTGCTTCACCTTGATCATGGTCGGTTCCTTTCGCCCCCCGCCGAAATCCAATACGTCATGCCGATTGCTTCAGGTCGGCGGCGTGCCGTTCTCGGCCAGCACGGCGCCTGCGAAATAGAGCGAGCCGCCGATCAGGATACGCGGCGCCGGGCCGTCCCAACTGTCGCGCAACAGCATCAGCGCGCTGGCGACGGAGCTGACCGGCTCGGCCGACAGCCCGGCCTCTTCGGCACACAGGGCCAGCTCGTCGTTGGGAACGCCGGCGTCGCTGCTGGTTACCGGCACGGTGTAGACATGGCGGGCCAGCCCCTTGAAGGCGCTGAAATAGCCAGACTGGTCCTTGGTGTTGATCATGCCGGAGATCAGCACCAGCGGCCTCGGGTTCTTTTCCTCCTGCTCGGCCAGCGCCTCGGCGATGACGATGCCGGCGCCGGGGTTGTGGCCGCCGTCCAGCCAGATCTCGGCGCCCTTCGGCGCCAGGTCGACGAGCTTGCCCTGCGTCAGCTTCTGCATGCGCGCCGGCCAGGCGACTTGGGTCATCGCCCGCTCGGCGGCGCGGTGGCCGATCTCGAAGCCGGCCGCCTTGACGGCGGCGATCGCCGCCGCGGCGTTGGCGTATTGATGGCGCCCCGGCAGGCGCGGCGAGGGCAGGTCCATCAGCCCGTCCCCGTCCTGATAGACCATGCGGCCGTTCTCCTCGAAAGCGAGGAAATCCTGGCCATAGACCACGGTCGGGCAATCCAGCCGCTCGGCCGTCTCGATCAGCACCTGAAGCGCGATGTCGCTTTCCTGGGCGCCGATCACCACCGGGCAGCCGCGCTTCATGATGCCGGCCTTCTCGGCGGCGATCAGCTCGACGCGGTCGCCGAGATAGGCTTCGTGGTCCATCGAGATCGGCATGATCACCGAAACCGCCGGCTGCTTGATGACATTGGTGGCGTCGAAGCGGCCGCCGAGGCCGACCTCGATGATCGCCGCCTCCGCCGGATGCTCCGAAAACAGGATGAAGGTGACGGCGGTGAGTATCTCGAAGACGGTGATCTTCTGGCCGCCATTGGCCTCGGCGACACGCGCGATGGCCTCGGCGAAGATATCGTCCTCGACGAGCTTGCCGCCGCCTTCGGCCGCCAGCCGGTAACGCTCATGCCAGTTCACCAGATGCGGCGAGGTGTGGACGTGAACGAGGTGGCCGGCCGCCTCCAGCAGCGCGCGCGCGAAGGCGGCGCAGGAACCCTTGCCGTTGGTGCCGGCGATGTGGATGACCGGCGGCAGCCGGTCCTGCGGATTGCCGAGGCGCTCGAGAAGCCGCGTGACGCGGTCCAGCGAAAGGTCGAAGCCTTTCGGATGCAGCGTCATCAGATGTTCGATTTCGCGTTCGGCGGAAAGCGTTGTCATGATGGAATCCTAGAGCGGTTCATCATTTCATGGAAATTCTGAACCGCTCTCTCTTTTTTGTTGACGCAATTCCGGACGGAAAACCGTTTCACACTTTTCCTGGAATTGCTTTAGCGCCTAACCAGAGATCGGGAATCGGTCTCGGAACGGTCATGCGCAAATCAGAGGCTACAGCACGCAACGGGCGGCGCAAATCGCGGTTCGCGGCGAGCGATGTCGCGTCGGGCCGATATCGTCAGGCTTGCGGCCGCGCCTCGGCATTGACCACCGCCGGCGGCAGGATCTCCGCCTCCAGCGGCTTCTCGGCCTCCGGCATCTTGAGCAGCATCTTCAAGAGCTGGGAAATGGTCCGGCGCATCTCGAGGCGCGAGACGACCATGTCGACCATGCCGTGCTCCATCAGATATTCGGCGCGCTGGAAACCGTCGGGCAGCTTTTCGCGGATGGTCTGCTCGATGACGCGCGGGCCAGCAAAGCCGATCAGCGCCCCGGGCTCGGCGATCTGGACGTCGCCCAGCATGGCGTAGGAGGCGGTGACGCCGCCGGTGGTCGGGTTGGTGAGCACGACGATATAGGGCAGGCCGGCTTCCTTCAGCCGGTCGACGCCGATCGTGGTGCGCGGCAATTGCATCAGCGACAGGATGCCTTCCTGCATGCGTGCGCCGCCGGAGGCGGCGAACAGGATCAGCGGCCGCTTGCGCTGCAGCGCGACCTCGAAGGCATGCACGATGGCTTCGCCGGCGGCCATGCCCAGCGAGCCGCCCATGAAGGCAAAATCCTGCACGGTGACGATGACCGGCAGGCCGTCGATGGTGCCGGCGCCGTTGAGGATCGCATCCTCGAGGCTGGTCTTGGCCTTCGCCTCCTTCAGGCGATCGGTGTAGCGCTTCTCGTCGCGGAACTTCAGCGGATCGAGAACGACCTTGGGGTTTTCCAGCACCTCATACTTGCCGTCGTCGAAGAAGTACTTCAGCCGCTCCTTGGCCGAGATCTTCATGTGGTGGCCGGAAGCCGGGATGACGAACTGGTTGGATTCGAGATCCTTGTGGAAGATCATCTCGCCGGTCTCGGGATCCTTGATCCAGAGGTTTTCCGGCATGTCGGTGCGCCGGCCGAGCATCGAATTGATCTTAGGGCGGACGTAATTGGTGATCCAGTTCATGGCTTCGGCTCCTGTCCTGGAAAGGACTGCAAGCAATTCCAGGGAAAGTCTGTTGCGGTTTTCCGGCCGGAATTGCTCAAGAACAAATAGTCAGGCTATTCGGCGGCAGCAAGGCGGGCCGAGCGGACGCCCTGGGCAAGACCGCTGACCAAAGTGGCGACGGCTTCCGCCGGATCGGCTGTCTTCTCACCCTTCGGTCCAAGCACATTGGCGATCGCGTTGACGATCGCCGTGCCGACGACGACGCCGTCGGCCGAGGCTCCTATGACACGCGCCTGCTCGGCGGTCTTGACGCCGAAGCCGACGCAGACCGGCAGCGCCGTATGGCCCTTGATGCGCCTGACCGCCGCCGAGACCTTGGCGGTGTCGGCGAGTGCCGAGCCGGTGATGCCGGTCATCGAGACGTAATAGACGAAGCCGGAGGTGTTTTCCAAAACCTTGGGCAGGCGCTTGTCGTCGGTGGTCGGCGTCGCCAGCCGGATGAAGTTGACACCGGCTTTCAGCGCCGGAATGCAAAGCTCCTCATCCATCTCCGGCGGCAGGTCGACGACGATCAGACCGTCGATGCCGCTCGCCTTGGCATCGGCGAGGAAGCGGTCGACGCCATAGATGTAGATCGGATTGTAATAGCCCATCAGCACGATCGGCGTCTCGTCGTCGCCGGCGCGGAATTCGGACGCCAGCTTCAGCGTCTTGGCCAGCGTCTGGCCGCCCTTCAGCGCTCGAAGACCCGCCGCCTGGATCGCCGGGCCGTCGGCCATCGGATCGGAGAAGGGCATGCCGAGCTCGATGACGTCGCTGCCGGCGCCCGGCAGCGCCTTCATGATGGCCAAAGCGGTATCGTAGTCCGGGTCGCCGCCCATGAAATAGGTGACCAAAGCCGGGCGGCCTTCGGCTTTGAGCTTGGCCATGCGGCGGTCGATGCGGGTGGTCATCATCAGATCTCCATGCCCAGCATGTTCGCCACCGTGTGCACGTCCTTGTCGCCGCGGCCGGACAGATTGACGATGACGATCTGGTCCTTGTCCATCTTGGGCACGATCTTCATCGCATGCGCGATGGCATGCGCCGATTCCAGCGCCGGGATGATACCTTCGACGCGGGTGGTGAGCTGGAAGGCTTCCAACGCCTCGTCGTCGAGGATCGGCTCATACTGGACGCGGCCGGAATCGCGCAGCCAGGAATGTTCCGGACCGACGCCCGGATAGTCGAGGCCGGCCGAGATCGAGTGGCCGTCGAGGATCTGGCCGTCCGCGTCCTGCAACAGATAGGTGCGGTTGCCGTGCAGCACGCCTGGCTTGCCGGCATTCATCGAGGCGCAGTGCTCGATGCCGTCGAGACCGCGCCCGCCGGCCTCGATGCCGATGATGCGGACGTCCTTGTCGTCGAGGAAGGGATGGAACAGGCCGATGGCGTTGGAGCCGCCGCCGACGGCGGCGATGATCACGTCCGGCAGCCGGCCTTCCTGCTCCAGAATCTGGGCGCGGGCTTCCGTTCCGATCACCGACTGGAAGTCGCGCACCAGTTCCGGATAGGGATGCGGGCCGGCAGCGGTGCCGATCAGGTAATAGGTGTCCTCGACATTGGTGACCCAGTCGCGCAGGGCCTCGTTCATGGCGTCCTTCAGCGTGCCGTGGCCGGCGGTGACCGGCCGCACCTCGGCGCCGAGCAGCTTCATGCGGAAGACATTCGGGCTCTGGCGGGCGACGTCGGTGGCGCCCATGTAGACGACGCAGGGATAGCCGAAGCGCGCCGCGACGGTGGCCGAGGCGACGCCATGCTGGCCGGCGCCGGTCTCGGCGATGATGCGCTTCTTGCCCATGCGCTTGGCGAGCAGGATCTGGCCGAGGCAGTTGTTGATCTTGTGCGAGCCGGTGTGGTTCAGGTCCTCGCGCTTGAAATAGACTTTTGCGCCGCCGAGATGCTTTGTAAGGCCCTCGGCGAAATAAAGTTTTGACGGCCGCCCGGCATAATGGGTGGAGAGGTTCTGCAGCTCGGCCTTGAACTCCGGATCGGTCTTGGCCTTGTTCCACTGCTCCTCCAGATCGAGGATCAGCGGCATCAGCGTCTCGGCGACGAAGCGGCCGCCGAAAATGCCGAACATGCCCTGCTCGTCGGGTCCGGTGCGGAAGGAATTGGGCATTGCCGGCTTGTTCATCGCCGATCTCCTAATGTGAATTGTATTCAGGCGGCGCGGTCGTCGCGCGCGGCCCTGACGGCCCGGAAAAACTGCTCGATCAGCGCCGGATCCTTGACGCCCGGAGCGCTTTCCACGCCGGACGAAACGTCTATTCCGGGCGGATTGGCCTGTCTCAGGGCATCGCCGATATTGGCGGCGTTGAGCCCACCGGAAAGCATGTAATCGAGCCCGGCGTCAAGGCCGACGAGGATGCGCCAGTCGAAGGCGACGCCGTTGCCGCCCGGCAGCTGCGAGCCCTTCGGCGGCTTGGAATCCAGAAGGAAGCGGTCGGCGATGCCAATATAGGGTTTTACCCGCTCGAGATCCGCCGCCTCGCTGACCGACAGCGCCTTCATGACCGGGAGGCCATAGCGGGCCTTCAGTTCCGCCACGCGCTCGGATGTCTCCGAACCATGCAGTTGCAGCATGTCCGGCTGCATCTTGGCGACGATCTCGTCGAGGAAGGCATCATCGGCATTGACGGTGACGGCGACCGCCTTGGCCTTGCCGCGCGCCGCTTCGCGCAGGCGCCCGGCCTCGGCCGGCTCGACATAGCGCGGGCTCTTGGCGAAGAAAATAAAGCCGACATGACTGGCGCCGCCGGCAAGCGCGGCGGTCATCGCAGCGTCGGTCTTCAATCCGCAGATCTTGATGTCGAGCGTCATGGCGCGGGATTGGCACGAAACGGCCAAAGAGTCGAGAAAAAGCATGCTGTTGCCGGTTCTGCGGAAAACACTACGTTGATATAGGAAACACAGGCGGGAGAACGATAAACATGGCCGACCGGACCGTCGCCGAACTCAAGCAGAAGATCGCGCAGGCGCGCGAGGTGATCGCGCATCTGATGGACAAGGCCGCCTACAACGGCGCCGAAGCGCACCGGGCCCTGGAGTATTTTAGTAGCGACGCGTTCGACCGGGATTTTCTGCCGTGGCCGCACACGGAGGAAGGGCTGCGACCGGAAGAGCTGAATGCGGCGAATGACGATTGAGGGGTCCATAGGGCGCCACCTATCCTTCGTCATTCTAGGGCGGAGCGACGCGAAGCGGCGCGCAGACCCTAGAATCCATGCCGTTACATCCACCAAAAGGTGCGGCGACGGAGAATATTCTCTTTTTCGTTCAATGATATAGCGTCTTTTTGCATCGCTGCGGCGCCCGCACGTCACGGCATGGATTCTAGGGTCTGCGCCGCGTCGCTTCGCTCCTTGCTTCGCCCTAGAATGACGAAGCTCGAGTGGCTCGGCCAATCTCCACCGTTTGCGGGCTAGTGGCCCGCACAACCATCGCCTCTATTCGAACACAATCGCCTGCAGCGCGCCGCCGTTGCGCTTCAGCCAGTCCTTGCAGCGGTCGGTATCCGGGCAAAGCTTCTCGCACAGTTTCCAGAATTTCGGGCCGTGGTTCATCTCTTTCAGATGCGCCACCTCATGCGCCACAAGGTAGTTTATCACCGCCGGCGGCGCCATCATGATGCGCCACGAGAAGGAGAGATTGCCCTCCGAGGTGCATGACCCCCAGCGGCTGGAGGTATCCTTATACCTTATAGCCTTGGCGCGCTTGCCGATCGCCTCGGTGTGCTTGACCACCAGCTTCTCGATCTCCTTCTTGGCCTCGCGCTTGAGGTAATCGCCGATGCGACGCGGCAAATGGATGCGCTCGCCATGGACGATCAGGAGCGGGCCGCGATCGTCGCGCGCGACGGTGACGGTGCCGCGCCTCGAAGGCTCGTGCACGATGCGGTGCGGCACCCCGCGGATCGGGATCCGGATGCCCGGGCGCACCTGCGGCCTCGTCGGCACCTTGGCCAGCCGCTGCTCCAGCCAGTCCTGGTGGCGGTCGAGGAATTTCTCCACCTCGCCCCGACGCAGGCCGGGCGGAACGGTGACGCGCAGGCCCTGGCCGCCGGAATCGATGCGCAGCGTGAGCCGCCGGGCCCTGGCGCTTTCGACGATTTTCAGCGGCAGCGTACGGCCGGCTACGCAATGCTCGCGCTCGACGACGGGCGTGGGCTTTGGCTTGGTCAGGTTGCGAAGGAAGCCGAGGGTCATGGCTGGACGATACGCGATTCGAAAAAAACGGCCAGTGGAGGGAAGTCACATGGAGAACAAAAAAGAAACGGCGCCGCTAAGCGCGACGCCGTTTTATCAACCTAAGACCTGTCGCCGGATCTTAGTCGTCGAGCAAGGTCGTGCCCTTGCCGCGCTTGGGAGCGGTCTTGTCGGTCGAGCCGGTGGTGGTCGGCGCGGTCGATTTGTTGCGGTTCGCCATGAAGCGGTCGAACTCGTCCTGGTCCTTGGCGCGGCGCAGCTCGCGGGCGTAGTCGTCGAACTCGGTCAGCATCTCGTCGAGCTTGCGGCGCTCCTCGGCGAGGCGCTCGAGTTCCTTCTCGCGCCAGTCGTCGAAGGCGACGTTGCCGGTGCGGGCCGAGCCGTGGCCCCAGCGGGCCGCCTTGTCGGAACCGCGGCGGCAGCCGGCGAAGATGCCGTCCGTGGCGCGGTTGACGTCGCGCTTGAAGCCATCGAGCCGGTCGCCCCAGATGATGTAGGCGAGCATGGCGAAGCCGAGCGGCCAGAACACCATGAAGCCGATGACCATCAGCGCGATGGTGGCCGGCGTCCAGGCCGGACGGATCAATGCACTTGTGTTCATTTTCTCCCAATCCTTCCTTTGGAGACAGCCAAACCGGCTGCGTGGAATCGAAATGGGAAGGCGAAATCGGCGATTCAAGGCAAGTCCGGCCAAAACCGGCGAAGCATCTGAAATGATTATCGCTTTTTGAGCTTCTCGAGGAAAAGCACCGCCATTCCGGCCACGAGCCCCCAAAATGCGGCGCCGACGCCGAAGAGCGTGAGCCCCGAAGCCGTCGCGGCGAAGGTGACGGTGGCCGGCATGCGTTCGGCCTCGTCCTTCAGCGCGATCGACAGCGCGTTGGCCAAGGGCGCCGTCAAGGCGAGCCCCGCGACCAGCACGATCAGGCTTTGCGGCAGGACGGCGAAGATCGCCACCAGCGAGGCGCCGAAGATCGCGAAGATGAGATAGGCGAGCGCGTAGAACGGCCCGGTCTTCCAGCGCTCGGCCGGGTCGGGATGGACATCGGGGCCGGTGCAGATGGCGGCCGAGATCGCCGCAAGATTGGTCGTCGCGGCGCCGAACGGCGCCGAGAGCAGCGAAAACAAACCGGTGACGCCGATCAGCGGACCGGGCTCCGGATGGTAGCCCGCGGCGCGCAGCACCGCGAGACCGGACAGGTTCTGCGAGGCCATGGTGACCAGATAGAGCGGCAGGGCAAGGCCGATGACCGCCGACGCGGTGAATTGCGGCGCAATAAGCGTCAATGTCGACAGTTCCGGCGCCGGCAGGCTGCCGACGCGACCGGTGAGGAAAGCGGCGAGGCCGCCGCCGATCAGCACCACCAGCACCGATAAAGCCGGATTGAACAGGCGGATGACGAAGAAGGCGGCGATCAAAGGCAGGATCAGCCAGGGATCGGCCGGAATGGCCTTCACCGCGTTGACGGCGAAGCTGACCAGGATGCCGGCCAGCATGCCGGAAGCGACCGAGGTCGGGATTTTGGCGATAAACCGGGTCAGTGGCTTGAACAGGCCGGTGGCGACCAGAAGGACGCCGGTGACGATAAAGGCGCCCACGACCTGGGGCATGGTGAAGCCGCTGGAGGCCCCGATCAGCGCCAGGCCGGGCGTCGACCAGGCGGTGATGACCGGCATCTTGGTGCGCCAGGACAGCCACAGGCACTCAACGACCATGGCCAGGCAGATCGCGGTCACGCCGCTCGCGGTCTCGATCTGCGTGGCGCCGACCGCCTTGGCGGCGGCAATGACGAGGGCCAGCGTGCCGCCGAAGCCGACGATCGCCGCGACGAAGGCGGATATCGGGATGGAGATGCGCATCGGTCAGGCGGCCCGCTTGACCATGTCGCCGACGGCCCGCTCGAGCATGTCGAGATCCTCGGGGCGGGACAGGCGATGGTCGCCGTCCGGGATCAGCGACAGCGTCACATCGTCGGCGGGCAGCATGGATGCGAGCTTCAAGGCATGGCCGGACGGCACGTCCGGATCGGCCAGGCCCTGCAGGATGTGGACCGGGCAATGGGTGTCGATCGGCCCGGTCATCACCCGGTTGGCGCGACCGTCCTCGATCAGCGCGCGCGTGTAGATATAAGGCTCGTCCGAATAGTCGGACGGCTCGGCGAAGAAGCCTTTTTCCTTCAGATCCTGCCGTTGCGCGTCGGTCAACACCGGCTCGATCAGCTCGACGGTGAAATCCGGCGCCGGGGCGAGCAGAACCAGGCCGGCAACCCTTGTGTCGCCCGCCTTGCGCAGCTCCTGCGCCATGCGCAGCGCGATCCACGCCCCCATCGAGGAGCCGACCAAGATCTGCTTGCCCTGGCTGAACCGGCGAAAGACGGCAAGGCTCTCGGCCAGCCATCTGGAGATCGTGCCGTCGGCGAACGCGCCGCCCGACTCGCCATGGCCGGAATAGTCGTGGCGCAGACAGGCACGGCCCTCGCGAGCGGCCCAGGCGGCAAGCGTCTGCGCCTTCGTGCCCAGCATGTCGGACTTGTAGCCGCCGAGCCAGACCACGCCGGGCGCCGCGCCAGGCGCCTGCCTGACGGCGATGTCCGATCCGTCCACATCGATGAAAACCGGAGCGCTGGCGGCCATGAGCTTGTCCTTCCCGCCGGTCTTTTGGCACAGGCGGTGGTTCAACGAAAAGTGCTCGCGGCGTTTCTTTGCTTGGTGCAGACAATTACCAGGCAGCAGGTGATTTTCCGGCGGGGCTATGCTATTGACTCACGCCCCGCGCTCCCCACATAGGCGCGTCCACCTATTTTTTGTCTAAAGAACCCAGAACGAAACGGCCGAGGAGACCACGACCATTCGCAGACCTTTCAAAGCAGCGGCACCCACCAAGGACGGGCCGCGCTCCAACCGAGACATCCGGGTGCCCCGGGTCCAGCTTATCGATGCCGACGGCCAGAACCGAGGCGATGTTTCCATCAACGACGCATTGCTGCTGGCCGAAGAGGCCGGGCTCGATCTGGTCGAGATATCGCCCAACGCGGTGCCGCCCGTCGTCAAGATCCTCGATCTCGGCAAGCTGAAATACGCCAACCAGAAGAAGGCGGCCGAAGCGCGCAAGAACCAGAAGGTCATCGAGATCAAGGAGATCAAGATGCGCCCGAACATCGACAGCCATGATTACGAGACCAAGATGAAGGCCGTGCGGCGCTTCTTCGAGGAAGGCGACAAGGTCAAGCTGACGCTGCGCTTCCGCGGCCGCGAGATGGCGCATATGGAACTCGGCATGCAGCTTCTGAACAAGGTGCGCGAGGAAGTTGCGACGATCGCCAAGGTCGAGGCGGAGCCGAAGCTCGAAGGCCGCCAGATGATGATGGTTCTGGCGCCGCGCTAAATCCCGCCAAAATCATGGTGCAAGGCGTCCCGACGATCGGCGGGGCGCCTGTTTTTCTATCCGATCGCTCTCAAACTCGCGATCGGGTAACCGATCGGGAGCAAATCGACGATCGAGTTGTCGATCGCGTGTAAATCTCGACGATCAAGTTCCTCGATCGCGAGCCAATCGACGATCGGGTTTCGCCATGGCCGATGAAGTGAAGTCCCAGCCCGCCGGGCAAACAGAAGGCCTTGGCGGCTATCAGCACATGCGCCGGATCGTGCTGGCGGTGCTGATCGTGGTGCTGTTCTGCGCATTGCTGTTCGGCCAATCGAGCTTTCCGCCCGAGACCTCGATGCACGAGTCGATCGAGATGTTCGGCGTTCTCTTGATCTTCCTCGGCATTGTCGGACGGCTGTGGTCGACGCTCTATATTGGCGGGCGCAAGTCGGCCGAAGTGGTCACCGGCGGGCCTTATTCGATCACCCGCAACCCGCTCTATCTGTTTTCGACGGTCGCCGCCGCCGGCGTCGGCGCGCAGATCGGCTCGTTCAGCGGCATCATCCTGTTTTCGCTGCTCTGCGCTGGCGCCTTCCACATCGTCATCCTGCGCGAGGAGCGTTACCTGAAGGAACTGCTCGGCGCGCCCTACCAAGCCTATCTGGCCAAGGTGCCGCGCTTCTTCCCCAACCTTGCGCTCTACCAGGAAGGCGATACCGGCAGCTTCAAGCCCCGCCTGCTCTTGAACACGCTGCTCGACGGGCTGGTGTTCCTGGTGGCGCTGCCGGCCTTCGAGTTGATTGACGGCATGCAGCAGTCGGGGATGTTGCCGGTGTGGTTCACGCTGCCTTAGGTCTCTAGCACAGAAGTTCTGACCGGTTGACTATGCGTGCATTGGCAGATCCCATGCCTTGGAGATTGGCCGAAACGCTCGTCACTTCGTCATCCACGGGCGGAGCAAGGAGCGAAGCGACGCGCGCAGACCCGAGGATCCATGCCGTGACTTGGAAGCGCCGCGGCGGTCCAGAATTCTGCACCGTTGCACACTTCGATCGAGGTAACGGCATGGATTCTAGGGTCTGCGCGCGTCGCTTCGCTCCTTGCTCCGCCCTAGAATGACGAGGTTGGGGAGCTTCAACTCATCGCCAGCGTTTGCGCTGGCTACCGCAACGGACGTGGATAATCTTGCCCGCCGACAAGCCTACAATCGTTCAAAATCCCTGTGTTGAGCGTATTGATATTCAGGTGATGCTAGTCTGGTCTGAACCCCAACCCGCTCCTGGCAGCGGCTGCCTTGTGCGGTCGGAACAGAGTGGGGAACCCCTATGAGGTGTTGCGTACAGGCCGTCTTTGATCTATAGGACCGCCGTTCCGCGTATCGGCCCGGAAATCATCTTTGATTTACGGAAAGCACGATACGCAGAGCAAAAAACGAAAACCGCCCGGCAGGGCATGCCGTGGCGGTTTCATTTGCTTTTCGGGCTTTGGTCGGCCTGAAGCGAGACAAGAAGCGCGATGGTGCGCCACCAATACGGAGTAGCAAAATGCCCAAGATGAAGACCAAATCGGCCGCCAAGAAGCGGTTCAAGATTACTGCCACCGGCAAGGTGCTGTCGGCTGCCGCCGGCAAGCGCCACGGCATGATCAAGCGTTCCAACAAGTTCATTCGCGATGCCCGCGGCACGATGGTTCTGGCTGAACCGGACGGCAAGAAGGTCATCAAGAATTTTCTGCCGAACGGCCTCTGAGCATTCGGCCTGGACGCATTTGTTTGACGCAATTCCGAACGGAAAACCGCTCGACACTTTTCCTGGAATTGCTTTTTAAGGAGATCATGACATGGCACGCGTAAAGAGAGGCGTCACCGCCCACGCCAAGCACAAGAAGGTTTTGAAGGCTGCCAAGGGTTTCTATGGCCGCCGCAAGAACACCATCCGCATCGCCAAGCAGGCGGTGGAAAAGTCGCTGCAGTACGCCTACCGCGACCGCAAGAACCGCAAGCGCTCGTTCCGCGCGTTGTGGATCCAGCGCATCAACGCCGCGACGCACGAGCACGGCCTGACCTATGGCCGCTTCATCGACGGCCTCAACAAGGCCGGCATCGAGATCGACCGCAAGGTTCTTTCGGACATGGCCATCCACGAGCCGCAGGCTTTCGCCGCGCTGGTCGCCAAGGCCAAGGTCGCGCTCGAATACCTGAAGAACACCACGCCGAATGCTTTTGAGAGCGCTGTCGCCTAAGCCAGCGCTTCCCAAGCATTTTTAGTACTGATTTGGGGAACCCGCGCTGGCACGGCTGGCGCGGGTTTTTCTTATGCCTGAACTTTCACTTTAGACGTGACTTTCACGTTTTAGCGTGACTTCCAACGCAGCGAGCTTTGATCGTGAACGACGCAAATACAGGCCTTGATACACTCGAAAATTCTCTGATGGCCGAAATCGCTTCGGCGGCGGACGAGACCGCGATCGAGGCGGTGCGAGTCTCGGCGCTGGGCAAGAAGGGCTCGGTCTCAGAGATGCTGAAGACGCTGGGAGCCATGAGCGCGGAGGAGCGCCAGGTGAAGGGCCCGGCGATCAACGGCCTGAAGAACCGCGTCACCGAAGCGCTCACCCAGCGCAAGGCGGAACTGAAGTATGTGGCGATCGCCGCCCGGCTCGAGGCCGAGAAGGTCGACGTCACGCTGCCGGTTCGCCAGTCGCCGGCCGAGCGCGGCCGCATCCATCCGATCAGCCAGGTGATCGACGAGATCGCGGCGATCTTCGGCGATCTCGGCTTCGCCATCGCCGAAGGGCCGGACATCGAGACCGACTATTACAATTTCACCGCGCTGAATTTCCCCGAGGGGCATCCGGCGCGCGAGATGCACGACACCTTCTTCTTCCAGCCGGACGAGAAGGGCGAGCGCAAGCTGTTGCGCACGCACACCTCACCCGTGCAGATCCGCACCATGGAGCGGCAGAAGCCGCCGATCCGCATCGTCATCCCCGGCAAGACCTACCGGCAGGATTCGGACGCCACGCACTCGCCGATGTTCCACCAGGTCGAGGGGCTGGTGGTCGACAACTCAGCCAACGTCGCCAACATGAAGTGGGTGCTGGAGGAGTTCTGCAAGGCCTTCTTCGAGGTGCCGTCGGTCAAGATGCGCTTCCGCCCGTCCTTCTTCCCGTTCACCGAGCCCAGCCTCGAGGTCGACATCCAGTGCGACCGCTCGCGTCCAGGCGAAGTGCGCTTCGGCGAGGGCTCCGACTGGATGGAGATCCTGGGCTGCGGCATGGTCCACCCCAACGTGCTGCGTGCCGGCGGGCTCGATCCCGACGAATATCAGGGCTTTGCCTGGGGCATGGGCATCGACCGCATCGCCATGCTGAAATACGGCATGCCGGACCTGCGCGCCTTCTTCGACGCCGACGTGCGCTGGCTGGCGCACTACGGCTTCCGGCCGCTCGACCTGCCGACGCTGTTCGGGGGACTGTCGACATGACCGCACCCCACACCGGGGGTTGCCGCTGCGGCGCGGTGCGGTTCGAGGCCTCGGCCGAGCCGCACCACATCAGCTATTGCCATTGCGGCGATTGCCGGCGCGCGACGGGCGCGCCGGTGTCGGCCTTTGTCGGCTTCATGGCCGATCAGGTCGCGCTCAACGGCAAATCGCTGAAAAGCTACCGCAACGGCCCGGTGGAGCGCTCGTTCTGCGGCATCTGCGGCTCGCCGATCGCCTATGTCGACAAGCGGCTCGACAACCAGATCTATTTCATGCTCGGCGCCATGGACATGCCGGCTTATTTCAAGCCGACGCTGCATGCCTATGTGCGTGAGCAGCTGCCCTTCCTGCACATGCCGGACGACCTGCCCAGGCATCTGAAGACCAGCGTACCCCGGCCCGAAGAACAAAGACCCGACGGAACACAGTCATGAAATTCACCCTCTCCTGGCTCAAGGACCATCTCGAGACCGACGCCTCGCTTGCCGAGATCGTCGAGCGGCTGACCGCGATCGGCCTCGAGGTCGAACATGTCGACGACAAGGCCGGCCTGAAACCCTTCGTCATCGCCAAGGTGCTGACGGCGGTGCAGCACCCCGACGCCGACCGGCTGCGCGTGCTGACCGTCGACACCGGCGACGGCAAGCCGCCGGTGCAGGTCGTGTGCGGCGCGCCCAACGCCCGCGCGGGCCTGATCGGCGCCTTCGCGGCGCCCGGCACCTATGTTCCCGGCATCGACGTGACGCTCTCGGTCGGCAAGATCCGCGGCGTCGAGAGCCACGGCATGATGTGCTCGGAGCGCGAGCTGGAAATCTCCGACGAGCATAACGGCATCATCGATTTGCCGCAGGATGCGCCGGTCGGCACGAGCTTCGCCGCCTACGCGCATCTCGACGATCCGGTGATCGAGATCAACCTGACGCCGAACCGGCCGGACGCCACCAGCGTCTACGGCATCGCGCGCGATCTCGCGGCGAGCGGTCTCGGCCGCCTGGTGGGCGGCGGGATCATGCCGCATGCCGGCGAAGGCCTGTGCCCGGTCAAGGTCACGATCGAGGCGCCGGAGCTCTGCCCCGGCTTCGCGCTGGCGCTGGTGAAGGGCGTCAAGAACGGTCCGTCGCCGAAATGGCTGCAGCAGCGGCTGATCGCCATTGGGCTTCGGCCGATCAGCGCGCTGGTCGACATCACCAACTACGTCACCTTCGACCGGGGCCGGCCGCTGCATGTCTTCGATGCGAAGAAGGTCGCCGGCAACCTCGTGGTGCGCCGCGCGAAGGACGGCGAGACGGTGCTGGCGCTCGACGGGCGCGAATACACGCTGACGCCGGAGATGTGCGTGATCGCCGACGACAATGGCGTCGAATCGATCGCCGGCATCATGGGCGGCGAGCATTCGGGCTGCGACGAGAACACCACCGACGTGCTGATCGAATCGGCGCTCTGGGACCCGATCGCCACCGCGCGGACCGGCCGCGCGCTCGGCATCATCACCGATGCGCGCTACCGCTTCGAGCGCGGCGTAGACCCGGAATTCATGGTGCCGGGCGTCGAGCTCGCGACCAAGCTGGTGCTCGATTTCTGCGGCGGCACGCCTTCTGAAATCGAGGTGGCCGGCTATACCGGCCACAAGCCGAAGATCGTCTCCTTCCCGCTTTCGGAAGTGAAGCGGCTGACCGGCATCGAGGTGCCGCGGGAAGAAGCCCTCGGCATTCTGACCCGGCTCGGCTTCGAGCCGAAAGGACTGAGCGACGTCGTCAAGGTGGAGGTGCCGTCCTGGCGGCCGGATGTCGACGGCAAGGCCGATCTCGTCGAAGAGGTGATGCGCATCTATGGTGTCGACAACATCGCACCGCAGCCGCTGACCTCGCATGACGCGGTCAACGGCAAGATCCTGACCACGCTGCAGGTGCGCACCCGTTCGGCCAAGCGCGCGCTGGCCGTGCGCGGCATGATGGAGGCCGTCACCTGGTCGTTCATCCCGGCAAAGCACGCCGAGCTGTTCGGTGGCGGCCAGGCTGCGCTCAAGCTCGCCAACCCGATCGCCGCCGACATGTCCGACATGCGGCCCTCGCTGCTGCCGGGGCTGATCGCGGCCGCGCAACGCAATGCCGACCGCGGCATCGGCGACGTGGCGCTGTTCGAGGTCTCCGGCACCTATGAGGGCGACTTGGCCGACCAGCAGCGCCGCGTCGCCGCCGGCGTGCGGCGCGGCACCGCCAAGCTCGACGGCTCGGGCCGCAGCTGGGCCGGCAATGCCGGACCGGTCGGCGTGTTCGACGCCAAGGCGGACGCGATCGCGGCGCTGGAAGCCTGCGGCGCGCCGGTCGACCGGCTGCAGATCGAGCCCGGCGGCCCGGCCTGGTATCATCCGGGGCGTTCCGGCACGATCAAGCTCGGCCCCAAGACGGTGCTCGGCACCTTCGGCGAATTCCATCCGAGGACGCTGGACGGGCTGGACGTGTCGGGTCCGCTCTGCGGCTTCGAGGTGTTCGTCGACGCCGTGCCGGAGCCGAAGGCCAAGCCGACGCGCACCAAGCCGAAGCTGGAGCTGTCGCCCTTCCAGGCGGTGAAGCGCGATTTCGCCTTCGTCGTCGACCGGACGGTCGAGGCCGGCACGCTGGTGCGGGCGGCTTTAGCCGCCGACAAGAAGCTGGTCACCGGCGTTTCGGTGTTCGACGTCTTCGAAGGCGCCTCGCTGGGGGCGGCCAAGAAGTCGATCGCCATCGAGGTGTCGATCCAGCCTGTCGAAAAGACGCTGACCGACGAGGATTTCGAGGCGCTGGCCAAGCGCATCGTCGACAACGTCAACAAGCAGACGGGCGGCGTGCTGAGGGCTTAACGCTTTCTGGGATTGCCCGAGCATGGCGAATCGCCCTCCAAAGGGTGATGCACCATCTCCGCTATTCCGGCCTGCCTTTTGAAGAACAGCGCGCAGCGTTCCTGAGGATCGTTGCGGCCGACCCGCTGCTCAGCGAGACGCTGGCGCGGGTGCGCCAGCTTGCGCTGCCGGATTGGCTGGTGGTTTCCGGCGCTCTCTACAACAGCGTCTGGAACCATCTGACCGGCAAGCCGCCTGGATACGGCATCAAGGATGTCGACCTGTTCTATTTCGACGATGCCGACCTTTCCTACGAGGCAGAAGATGCGGTGATCCGCCGGGCGGCGCAGCATTTCGAGGGACTGTCGCTGCCGGTCGAGGTGCGCAACCAGGCGCGGGTGCATCTGTGGTATCCGGTCAAGTTCGGGCAGGAATGTCCGAGGTACACGAGCGCGAGCGAATCGGTGAGCTATTTTGCTTCGAAGACGCATGCGGTCGGGGTGCGGTTCGGACGGGACGGAGCGCTGGAGCTGGTGGCGCCGTTCGGGTTGGACGATCTTTTTTCGTTTCGGATCACGCCGAACCGGGTGCTGGATAATCAGCGGACGCATGAAGCCAAGGGGAAAAGGGCGCAGGCGTACTGGCCGGAGATTAGTGTGGTGGCTTGGTAGGAAACGTCGGCGCGAGACCCCCCTCTCTGTCCTGCCGGACAGAGAGGGGGGCCTCGCGCCAACCTCTCAACAAAGGGCGCCTAAGCGCCCTTATGCTCACCCATTCACCAGCGCCAGCAATTCCTCGGTATAGCGCTTGCCGACGACCTTGTCCGGCGACAGCGCATCCCCGATCGCCGCCACTTCCGCCGCGCTCAGCTCGATGCCGGCCGCCGTCATGTTCTGCTCCAGATGGCGTATCTTCCTTGCGCCGGGGATCGGCACGATGAAATCGCCCTGATGCAGCACCCAGGCGAGCGCCAGTTGCGCGGATGTCACACCCTTTTCAGCCGCCAGCTTTTCCAGCAGCGCGATGACGGCGTTGTTGGCTGCCATCGCTTCGGCCTGGAAGCGCGGCAGGGTGCGGCGCCAGTCAGCGGCGCCGAGCGCGTCCGGTTTGTCGAGCGTGCCGGTGAGCAGACCGCGGCCGAGCGGGCTGTAGGGGACGAAACCGATGCCGAGCTCGCGGCAGATATCGAACACCTCATCCTCAGGATCGCGGGTCCACAGCGAATATTCGCTCTGCACCGCGGCGATCGGATGCACGGCATGCGCCCGGCGCAGCGTGGCGCCGCTCACCTCCGACAGGCCGAGCGCCCGCACCTTGCCCTCGCGCACCAGCTCGGCCATGGCGCCGACCGTGTCCTCGATCGGCACGTTGGGGTCGACGCGGTGCTGATAGTAGAGGTCGAGCACGTCGGTATTGAGCCGCTTGAGCGAGGCTTCGGCCACCGCCTTGACATGCTCAGGACGACTATCGACGCCGATCATGCGGTCCATGCCCGAGCCGTGCTCGGAAATCTTGAAGCCGAATTTGGTGGCGATCGTCACCTGATCGCGCACCGGCTTCAGCGCCTTGCCGAGCAGGATCTCGTTCTCGAACGGACCATAGACTTCCGCGGTGTCGAAGAAGGTCACGCCGATCTCGACGGCGCGGCGCAGCGTGGCGATGGCTTCCGCCTCCGGCTGGCCGCCATAGCCGAAGCTCATGCCCATGCAGCCGAGGCCGACGGGGAAGACTTCGAGTTCAGTTCCGAGCTTGCGGGTTTTCATCACGCGTCTCCTTGTTGCGATGAGGGAGAGAATAGCGCCTTGTACTCCGTTCGATAATCAGTTCTCTTTCGCACGGCTTGCTCTATAAAATAGAACAATGAACCGCACCAACCTCTCCCAGCTCGCCGTGCTCGCCACCGTCGCCCAATGCGCCAGCTTCCGCCGCGCGGCGCGCGAGCTCGGCATCGCGCCGTCGGCGGTCAGCCATGCCGTGTCGAGCCTGGAAGCACGGCTCGGCGTGCGGCTGCTGGCGCGCAGCACGCGCAGCGTCGCGCCGACCGAGGAAGGCGCGCAGTTGCTCGAACGGCTGCGGCCGGCGTTGTCGGAGATCGACCTGGCGCTGGAGACGGCGGTCGAGGCGCGCGACCGGCCGGCTGGCAATCTGCGGCTCAGCGTGCCGCGCACCGCCGCGCATCTGGTGCTGACGCCGCGGCTCGGCGCCTTTGCCGCCGCCTATCCCGACATCGTGCTGGAGATCGTCATCGAGGATCGCTTCACCGATGTGGTCGAAGGCGGCTTCGACGCCGGCGTGCGGCTCGGCGAAAGCCTGCAGCGCGACATGATCGCGGTGCGCATCGGGCCGAATATCCGCGGCGCGGTGGTCGCCGCGCCGTCCTATTTCGCTTTTATGCCGAAGCCGCGCCATCCGCGCGAGCTCGCCGGTCACCGCTGCATCCGCTTCCGTTTCTCCAGCGGCATCCTCTACCGCTGGGAGTTCGAAAAGGACGGCGAGGAAATCGAGATCGCGGCCGAGGGGCCGCTGATCCTCGACGAGGATCATCTGATCGCCCAGGCGGCGGTCGACGGCGCCGGGCTTGCCTTCGTCTTCGAACCCTATGTGCGGGCGCCGCTCGCCGACGGCAGGCTGATCCGCGTGCTGGAGGACTGGTGCCCGTCCTTCGAGGGCTTCTTCGTCTACTATCCGAGCCGCAGGCAGATGCGGCCGGCGCTGAGGGCGTTCGTGGATTTCTTCAAGGTGAGCGGATAGCCCCACCCCGATCCGCTATGCGGATCGACCCTCCCCACAAGGGGGAGGGTGAGACTTCCGGAAGAAAGCCGGCGCCTGCTTCGTTCTTCCACCATGCAATCCATCACCAACACCGCCACCCGCTATGGCTGGGCGATGATCGTCTTCCATTGGCTGATCGGCGTCATTTTCATAGGCCAGTTCGTGCTCGGCGTCGTCATGGTGCGGACGACAAGCCAACGGACGTCTTTCGAGCTGATCCAGCTGCACAAGTCCTTCGGCTTCCTGCTGCTCGGCCTGATCGTCCTGCGCATCGCCTGGCGGCTCGGCAATGCGGCGCCGCCACTGCCGCGCTCTGTCGGAACATTGGAACGCCGGGCGGCGCCGCTGGCCCACTTCGCGCTCTACGCCTTCCAGCTCGCGCTGCCGCTGTCCGGCTGGGCGCTGGTCTCGGTGTCGACGCTGGAGATCCCGAGCATGCCGTTCAACCTGTTCGTCATGCCCAATCTGCCGCTCGCCGAATCCGACGCCGCCGAAGGTTTCTGGACGTCCGCGCACTGGTATCTCGCCTATGCGGGCATCGCGCTGGTCGCGCTGCACATCGCAGCGGCCTTGCGCCATCATTTCCTGCTGCGCGACAGCGTGCTCAAGCGCATGATCACACCTTCGTCAGGCGGGGAATAGAACTGCGCCATCATTCGTTGGTGGGGCGAGAACGCAGAAAAACCGCATCTGCGGAAGGAAGAAACCCATGAACGCGCGCATCCTCGGATTGGCGGCTTTTGCCGCTTGCCTCGTCATGCCTGTCTACGCGGCGGTGGCGCTCAGCGACGCCGCCGGCAGCTACACGATCAGCCCGTCGGGCTCCTCGATCCGCTTCACCATCGGCAAGGCCGGCGGCGGCGGCTTCGACGGCGCCTTCGGCCGTTTCAAGGGCACGATCCGCATCGACAATGGCGATGTCAGCCGCTCGAAGGTCGACCTCACCATCTACCCCGAAAGCGTCGGCACCGGGCAGGGCCGCATCGACCAATTCCTGCGCTCCGACGCGGTGTTCGACGCGGCCAACAATCCGGAGATCCAGTTCCGCTCGACCAGCGTCACCCGCACCGGCGACACGACGGCGCTTGTCACCGGCCGGCTGACGGCGCGCGGCAAGACGTTCCCGGAAAAATTCACCGCCGAGCTCGGCGGATTGAAGGGCGGGACGATCAAGTTCCACGTCACCGGCAAGGTGCTCAGGTCGCGCTACGGCATGGATGTCGGCACACCGCTCTATTCCAATGTCGTCGACTTCGACATGACGCTGATGGGGAGAAGGGGCTAGTTCTAAGCCCCCCTCCTCGGGTTCGTCCTAGGGCGAAGCAAGGAGCGTAGCGACGCGCGAAGACCCCAAGATCCATTCCGTGACGTTAAGGTGTTGCAACGGTTACAGAATTCTGCGCCGTTGCATTTTAGGTCATAGGTCATGGAATGGATCCTCGGGTAAAGCCCGAGGATGACGAAGGCGCTTTGCCATCAGCGTTCCCGCATTGGCTTTTCCGTCGATTTCGGGCAAACCTCGTCGCCTGTAAACCGACATGGAGAAGCGTGATGTTCCGATGGGGTGTTCTGTCGACGGCAAAGATCGGCCGCGAGCAGCTTTTGCCGGCAATCGTGGAGTCGGAGAACGGCGTCCTGGCGGCGATCGCCAGTCGCGACCTGTCGAAGGCCAAGGCGTTGGGCGAGCGTTTCGGCGCCCGCCATGCCTTCGGCTCCTATGAGGAGCTGCTTGCCTCCAAGGACGTCGACGGCGTCTACATCCCGCTGCCGACCTCGCAGCATGTCGAATGGACGGCGAAGGCGATCGAAGCGGGCAAGCATGTGCTGGTCGAGAAGCCTCTGGCGCTCGACGCCAAGGACATCCCGCCGCTGATCAAGCTGCGCGACGAAAAAAAGGTGCTGGTATGCGAGGCCTTCATGGTCGTCTACCACCCGCAATGGATCAAGGTGCGCGACCTCATCGCCGGCGGCGCCATCGGCCGGCTGCGCCACGTGCAGGGCGCGTTTTCCTATTACAATGTCGACCCCAAGAACATGCGCAACCAGCTCGATCTCGGCGGCGGCGCGCTGCCCGACATCGGCGTCTATCCGACGGTGTCGACGCGCTTTTCGACCGGCAAGGAGCCGCTGCGGGTGCAGGCGACGGTCGAGCGCGACAAGACCTTCGGCACCGACATCTATTCCTCGATCCGCGCCGATTTCGGCGACTTCGAGCTGTCCTTCTATCTGTCGACGCAGATGGCGGCCCGCCAGGTAATGGTGTTCCACGGCGAGAAGGGCTTCATCGAGGTGTTCGCGCCGTTCAATGCCGGGCTCTACGACCACCACCGCATCGAGCTGCACAACCAGAACCACAGCGAGGCGCAGGTGTTCCGCTTCCCGGGCACGCAGCAGTACCGGCTGGAATGCGAGGCCTTCGTGCGCGCCGCGCAGGGCGGCAAGGACCGCGTCTTCACGCTGGAGGAATCGGTGCTCAACCAGAAGGTCATCGACGCCATCTTCCGCGCCGGCGAAAAGGACGGCTGGGAACCCGTCTGAGACGTCGCTGATACCTTGAGGGAGGAGCAAGATGGCTGACGCGGACGCGATCATTGTCGGCGCGGGGCTGGCGGGCCTCGTCGCCGCGGCCGAGCTGGCTGACGCCGGCAAGAAGATCATCATCGTCGACCAGGAGCCGGAGCAGTCGCTGGGCGGCCAGGCCTTCTGGTCGTTCGGCGGCTTGTTCCTGGTCGATTCGCCCGAGCAGCGGCGCATGCGCATCCGTGATTCCCACGACCTCGCGCTCGAGGACTGGATGGGCACGGCTGCCTTCGACCGTCCGGAGGATTTCTGGCCGCGCAAATGGGCCGAGGCCTATGTCGGCTTCGCCGCCGGCGAGAAGCGCTCATGGCTGATCGAGCGCGGCCTGAAATTCTTCCCCGTGGTCGGCTGGGCCGAGCGCGGCGGCGGCAATGCCGTCGGCCACGGCAATTCGGTGCCGCGCTTCCACATCACCTGGGGCACAGGGCCCGGCGTGCTCGAACCTTTCGTGCTGCGCGTGCGCGAGGCGCAAAAACGCGGGCTGGTCGAGTTCAGGTTCCGCCACCGGGTCAACGAGATCGTCCGCACCGGCGACACCGTCACAGGCGTGCGCGGCGACGTGCTGGAGCCGAGCAGCATCGAGCGCGGCCACAAAAGCTCGCGCGCCGTGACCGGAGACTTCGAGCTCCACGCGCAAGCGGTGATCGTGGCTTCCGGCGGCATCGGCGGCAACCACGAGCTGGTCCGCCAGAACTGGCCGCAGCGCCTCGGCGCGCCGCCCAAGCGCATGATCGCCGGCGTGCCCGACCATGTCGACGGGCGCATGCTGGCGATCACCGAGGCTGCCGGCGGCTCGATCATCAACCGCGACCGCATGTGGCACTATGTCGAGGGCATCAAGAACTGGGCGCCGATCTGGACGGATCACGCGATCCGCATCCTGCCCGGCCCCTCCTCGATATGGCTCGATGCGCGCGGCAAAAGGCTGCCGGTGCCGCTCTACCCGGGCTTCGATACGCTCGGCACGCTCAGCCACATCATGGGCACCGGCTTCGACTATTCCTGGTTCATCCTGACCAAAAAAATCATCCAGAAGGAGTTCGCGCTGTCGGGCTCCGAGCAGAACCCGGACCTCACCGGCAAAAGCTGGCGGCAGGTGCTGGGCCGAGCGACATCAGGCATTCCCGGCCCGGTGAAAGCGTTCATGGAAAAGGGCGAGGATTTCATCGTCGAGGCCGACCTTGCGAAGCTCGTGGCGCGCATGAACGCGCTGGCCGGCGACGCGCCGCCGCTGGAGGTCGCCCAGGTCGAGCGCGAGATCCGCGCCCGCGACATGCAGCTCGACAATCCGTTCTCCAAGGACGCCCAGGTCACCGCGCTGCGCGGCGCCCGCGCCTATCTCGGCGACAAGCTGATCCGCACGGCCAAGCCGCACAAGATGCTCGATCCGGCGAACGGCCCGTTGATCGCGGTGCGCCTCAACATCCTGACCCGCAAGACGCTGGGCGGGCTGCAGACCGATCTCGACAGCCGCGTTCTTGATGCGACCGCCGAGCCGGTGCCGGGTCTCTATGCGGTGGGCGAAGTGGCCGGCTTCGGCGGTGGCGGCGTGCATGGCTATGCAGCGCTGGAGGGCACGTTTCTTGGCGGCTGCATCTTTTCGGGGCGCAGCGCCGGGCGGGCGGCGGCAAAGGCGGTTGGCTGACGGGTGCGGCGCCCATAATAGGTGCGGCGCCCATAATAACTGAGACGCTGGAGGGACAGCGCCCCCTCTGTCCTGCCGGACATCTCCCCCACAAGGGGGGAGATCAGATGTCGCCGCCGCCTTCGCCAATTTCCCGCGTTGCAGAAAGAGCGCTGCCGGCGAAGCTGCCAATCTCCCCCCAAAGTGGGGGAGATGGCCGGCAGGCCAGAGGGGGGCGCGAAGGATCGCGACGACGCGCATTGCGGCCGCGTATTCAAAGATTCTCGCAACCCGCGAATCCTTTCGCCTGCCCGAAACGTCTTCCTCATACCAACCGAAGGAGACGACCATGACCTACAATCTCATCCGCTACGGCGTGAAAGACACCGGCACCGCCGAGAACCGGGCGCTGGTGGCAAAGGTGTTCGAGGCGCTGGATGAAACGCGGCCGCAATCGGTGCGCTATCTGGTGCTCGAACTGGAGAATGGCGAGTTCGTCCACCTCGTCGGCTTCGACAAGGACAGTTCGACGCTGACCGAGCTGGACGCGTTCAAGGCCTTCGGCGCCAATCATGCCGAGCGGCGTTCGACGCCGCTGGCCAGGTCGCCGGCGAAGATCGTCGGCAACTATCGTATGCTGGCCAAGGCCGATGAAGCCGTGCCCGCCTGACCAGAGCACGGCTTGTGATCGGCGAGGCGAGAAAGACGACGATGAGCCCAGCAAAATTCGGCCGCGCGGAACTTGACGCCATGCTCGTCGGCCTGCGGCCGAAGCTGCATCGCTACGCCGCCCGCATGGCCGGCTCGGCGATCGAGGGTGAGGACATCGTGCAGGAGGCGGTGGTGAAGGCGCTTGCCGCCCATGATGGCGGCGCTCTCGTCGAACGCCCCGAGCAGTGGCTGTTCCGCATCGCCCACAACGCGGCGCAGGATCATCTGCGCCGCCGCCAGCGGGAGCGTTCCCGAATGAGCGAGGCCGACATGACCGCAATAGCGGACCTCTCCGCCAGCGCCGAGACGAGGCTCGCGACTGCCATGAGCCTGCGCAGCTTCATGCGGCTGACGCCGGCGCAGCGTAGCGCCGTGATCCTGGTCGACGTGCTCGGCCTCAGCCTGCAGGAGACCTGCGAGGTGACGGGCGCGACTTTAGCTGCCGCCAAGGCGGCGCTGCATCGCGGCCGGGCGGAGTTGAAGGCGCTGGCGGCGTTGCCGGAAGACATGACCGTGCCGAGGCTCGATCCGCAGGAGGAGCGCCGGCTGCGCCGCTATGTCGACCTGTTCAACGCGCGCGATTTCGACGGGGTGAGGATGCTGATCGCCGAGGACATCCAAGTCGACGTCGTCAACCGCGCGCGCCTCAACGGCAAGCAGGAAGCCTCGACCTATTTCGGCAATTACGACCGCATGAGCGACTGGGCGTTGTCACTCGGCTTTGTCGAAGGCCTGCCGGCAATTCTGATCCGTAACCCGCTAGCCGGCGATACGGTGCGCGGCTTCGTGCTGATCGACTGGCGCGGCGATAAGGTCGTGCGCATCCGCGATTTCCGGCACGCGCCTTATTGCAGCGCCGAGGCCGATATTCTCCTCGCCTCTGGCGAGCACGCATGACTGAATCCGAGCTGAGTTTGCTCTCGACACGCAGGCGTCTATAAATCCGCATCGAGCAGAACGGACGTGAGATCGTGACGCAGGCTGATCTCGAAACCCACGGCATCCCGGCACGGCTCTTCGCGGCGCTTATCGCGCTGGCGGCATGGACCGGCATGGGCGTGCATTTTCATGCGCTCGCCGACGGGCCGGCGTCATGGCCCGCCGTGCTTTGGAGACTGGTCGGCTATTTCACGATCACCACCAACCTTCTGGTCGCTGTCGCGTTCACCGGGGTCGCGATGAGGGCACGCTTCGCGACGCCGTGGCTGCTTGGCGCGACCCTTCTCAACATCGCGCTCGTCGGCGTCGTCTATGCGCTGCTGCTGCAGGGCCTGCAGGAATTGACCGGCGGCTCACAACTCGCCAACGTCCTGCTTCACCGGGTGACGCCGGCGCTGACTATCGTTTTCTGGCTAACCTTCGTTAGCAAGGGCACGCTGACTTGGCGGGCACCGCTTGCCTGGGCGCTCTATCCGCTCTTCTATCTCGCCTATGCCCTGGTTCGCGGGTCCTTCGAAGGGCGTTATCCCTATCCGTTCATCGACGTTGACCGGATCGGCTGGGCGCAGACCCTTATGAACAGCGTCCTGATCGCGCTCGGCTTCGTCGTGGCCGGGGAAGTGCTGGTCTGGCTCGACCGGCGGCTTGGCGCAATGACGAGGCCGTAGGCTGGCCGAAAGGCGATCAGCCGGGCCTTGAACGATTGTACGCGTTCTCGGACGGCGTGTTCGCCGTTCTCATCACCCGCTGGAGCTTCGCCCTCCGCAAATTTCCACCTTCGTGTGACTGCTCGGACTGTGGTTGACCTCATCCCGAGCTGTGGCCGGCCGGCTACCATCAACATAGATGTTTTAAACATCAATCCTTGACGATAGGACATTTTAATGTAGGCTAAACCACCGAGACCTCATATCTCATAACTGAACGAGAGAGTCCTCGGTGATAACCGCACCGCAATTGCGCGCCGCAAGATCGCTGCTCGGCATCGATCAGCGCCGGCTTGCCGAATTGTCCGGCCTGTCGGTGCCGACGATCCAGCGCATGGAAGCCAGCGGCTCGATCATCCGGGGCAATGTCGATTCGCTGATGAAGCTGATCGCCGCGCTCGAGGCGGCCGGCATCGAACTGATCGGCGAAGGCGCGGTCAGCCAAGGTGGCGGACGCGGCGTGCGGCTGAAGAGCGGGTTCGATCCGGCCAAGGCATCCGATGCCGGCAATGTTGAGCCTGGCGGGAGCCTGCCGTGATCTCGACCGTGGCTCTTCTGCTGTGCGGTCCCGCCGCGCTTCTGGCAACAGCCATCCTTGCCGCGGCCGTCAGCCGGCACACCGCCGCGACGCGCCTGGTCTACGGCGCCGCGTTTGCCATTTCAGCCGCCCTGATCGCGATCGTCGCCAGCCATCTCGCCGGCAATTCCGGCGAGGCGTCCGCCACCTTGCCGCTCGGCCTGCCCTGGACCGGCGCCCGGTTCCGCCTCGACGGCCTGTCGGCGTTCTTCCTCATCGTCGTCAACCTGGGCGGCGCCGTCACCAGCCTTTATGCTCTTGGCTACGGCCGGCACGAATCCGCGCCGCATCGCGTGCTGCCGTTCTATCCGGCCTTCCTCGCCGGCATGAACCTCGTGGTGCTGGCCAACGACGCCTTCAGCTTCCTCTTGTCCTGGGAATTCATGTCGCTCGCCTCCTGGGCGCTGGTCATGGCCCATCACCGCGACGAGGCCAACCGACGCGCCGGCACCATCTACCTGGTGATGGCGAGCTTCGGCACGATGGCGCTGCTGCTTGCCTTCGGCCTGCTGGCCGGACCGGCAGGAACCTATGCGTTCGACGCGATGCGGATGGCGCATCCAGGCCCGCTCGCGGCCGGGGCGGTGCTCGTTCTCATGCTGCTCGGCGCCGGCTCCAAGGCCGGCCTGGTGCCGCTGCATGCCTGGCTGCCGCTTGCCCATCCGGCGGCACCCAGCCACGTCTCGGCGCTGATGAGCGCCGTCATGACCAAGGTCGCCATCTACGGCTTCATCCGCGTGGTGTTCGACCTGCTTGGCGAACCGGCATGGTGGTCGGGCGTCGCCGTGCTCCTCATCGGCGGCGTGACGGCAGTGCTCGGCATCCTTCACGCGCTGATGGAAAAAGACCTGAAGCGGCTGCTCGCCTATTCGACCATCGAGAATATCGGCGTCATCTTCGCCAGCCTCGGCCTTGCCTTGGCCTTCAAGGCAAACGCCATGCCGTCGGCGGCGGCGCTGGCCCTCACCGCGGCGCTCTTCCACGTGCTCAACCATTCCTTCTTCAAGAGCCTGCTGTTCTTCGGCGCCGGCGCGGTGCTGACGTCGACCGGCGAACGCGACATGGAAAAGCTCGGCGGCCTCATCCATCGCCTGCCGGTCACCAGCTTCGTCTTCCTCGTCGGCTGCGTCTCGATCTCGGCGCTGCCGCCCTTCAACGGCTTCGCCTCCGAATGGCTGGTCTTCCAGGCCATATTGCGCAGCCCCGAGCTGCCGCAATGGGGGCTGAAGGTCATCGTGCCCGCGGTCGGCGGCATGCTGGCGCTGGCGGCGGCTTTGGCCGCGGCCTGCTTCGTCAAGGCTTTCGGCATCACCTTCCTTGGCCGGGCGCGGTCAGCGGCGGTGGAACGCGCGCACGAGGTCGACCGCTGGTCGCTGGCGGCGATGGTCGTGCTTGCCGCCTTCTGCCTGCTCGCCGGCATCCTGCCCGGCTTCGTCATCGACGGCCTGTCGCCGGTGACGCTTTCGCTCATCGGCGACCGGATGCCGGTGCAGATGGCCGAGCCCTGGCTGTCGATCGTGCCGATCGCCGAGAGCCGCAGCTCCTATAACGGCCTGCTGGTCTTCGCCTTCATCGCCATTTCGGCGTCGCTCGCGGCCTTCTTCATCCACCGCTTCGCCTCGCATGCGCTGCGCAGGGGCATTGCCTGGGGGTGCGGCTTCGCCGACGCGGTGCCGGCCGCGCAATACACGGCTGTCAGCTTCGCGCAGCCCATCCGCCGCGTCTTCGGCAGCTTCGCGTTTCGCGCTCGCGAGACGGTGGACATGCCGGCGCCGGGTTCCCTCGAGCCGGCGCGCCTCAAGGTGGATATGCATGATTTGGCCTGGGAGATCTTCTACGAGCCGATCGCCGGCGCGATCGATTTCGCCACCGAGCGGCTGAACCACCTGCAGTTCCTGACCATCCGCCGCTACCTGACGCTGGTCTTCCTCTACCTCGTCATCCTGCTGCTGGTGCTTGCGCTATGGCCTTGATGCTCGAGCTTGCCGTGCAGGGCGCGCAGATGTTTTCGGTGCTGTTGCTGGCGCCGCTTCTGATCGGCTTCGTGCGCAAGGTGAAGGCGAGGCTTGTGCGGCGGCAGGGACCCTCGGTGATCCAACCCTATCGCGATCTCGTCAGGCTGATGCGCAAGGAGGTCGTGCTGGCCGACAACGCGTCCTGGCTGTTTCGCGTGACGCCCTATTTGATCTTCGCCGCCACCTGGGTCGCGGCGGCGCTCGTTCCGACCTTCGCCTCCGGTCTCCAGTTCAGCTGGGCCGCCGATCTCATCGTCATCGTGGCGCTGCTCGGCAGCGCGCGCTTCTTCCAGGCGCTTGCGGGTATGGATGTCGGCACCAGCTTCGGCGGCATCGGCGCCAGCCGCGAGGTGATGATCGCCTCGCTCGCCGAACCGGCGATGCTGCTCATCGTGTTCAGCCTGGCGCTGGTGGCCGGCGCCACGCAGCTTTCGACGGTCGCCGCCTTCATGGGCTCGCCCGAAGTCGGATTGCGGGTGTCGCTCGGCATGTCGCTGATTGCGCTGGTGATGGTGGCGATCGCCGAGAATGCGCGCATACCGGTCGACAATCCCGCCACGCATCTGGAGCTCACCATGGTGCATGAGGCGATGATCCTGGAATATTCCGGCCGCCATCTGGCGATGATCGAGCTCGCCAGCTTCCTCAAGCTGCTGCTCTACATGTCGCTGATCTCCTGCGTCTTCCTGCCCTGGGGGCTGGCGAGCGCCGGGGCGGGGCCGCGATCGCTGGCCATCGGCGCCGCCGCCTATCTCGCCAAGCTCGCCGTGCTTGCCATCCTGCTTGGCGTCTTCGAGACGGCGGTCGCCAAGATGCGTGTCTTCCGCGTGCCGGACTTCCTGGGTGCAGCGCTGATGCTGGCGCTGCTCGGCACGCTCCTGCTGTTCGTCTCGCGGAGCCTGTGATGAACGGTCTCACCTTCGACATCGCCCATCTGCTCGCCGGCAGCCTGGTGCTGATCTCGTTCATGATGCTCTACCAGGACCGGCTGTTCGCGCTGATCAACGTCTTTGCGCTGCATGCGGTGGTGCTGGCGCTGTCGGTGGCCTGGCAGGCCTATATCCAGGACGCGCACCATCTCTACATCACCGCCGGCATCGCTTTGGTCTTCAAGGCGATCGTCATTCCCGTCGGGTTGCATCGCATCATCCAGCGGCTCGGCATCCACCGCGACATCGAGACCGCTGTGGGCATCGGCCCGACCATGCTCGCCGGCATCGGGCTGGTGACGCTTTCCATGGTGCTGATGCTTCGGGTGACGCCCGAGGCCGACCCGCTCGCCCGCGAGGACCTCGCCTTCGCGCTGTCGATCATCCTGCTGGGGCTGCTGGTGATGGTGACAAGGCGCAACGCCGTCAGCCAGGTCGTCGGCTTCATGTCGCTGGAGAACGGCCTGGTGCTGGCCGCCACCGGCGCCAAGGGCATGCCGCTGGTGGTCGAGATCAGCGTCGCCTTCTCGATCCTGATCGCCTTCATCGTCATCGGCGTCTTCCTGTTCCGCATCCGGGAACGGTTCGATTCGGTCGATGTCGGCGCGCTCGACGACTATCGGGGAGAACGCCGGTGAGCGGGTTTTCCTTCGACGCCGTGGCCGCGATCCTTTTCATTCCGGCCGCAGCCGCGGCCATTCTGGCGGCATTGCCGAACTACCGCATGACGGCGATCGTGAACGTGATTGCGAGCCTGCTCACCTTGCTCGCCGCGCTGTCGCTGTTCGCGACTGACCGGCCGGCACCGGGGCAATATCTCATCGTCGACGACCTCAACATCGTCTTCATCGTGCTCAACACATTCGTCGGCTTCACCACCAGCGTGTTCAGCGCTTCCTATATCGCGCATGAGCTGGAAACCGGCCGGCTGACCGCGCCGAACCTCAGATTCTACCACGCGATGTACCAGATCATGATGTTCGGCATGAACCTCGCCTTCGTGTCGAACAATATCGGCCTGATGTGGGTCGCGGTGGAGCTCGCCACGCTGACCACCGTGCTGATGGTCGGCATCTACCGCACACATGAGGCGCTGGAGGCGGCCTGGAAATATTTCATCCTCGGCAGCGTCGGCATCGCGCTTGCTCTGTTCGGCACCATCCTCGTCTACATGGCCGCGCAGCCGGTCGTCGGCGAAGGCACCAATGCCATGGTCTGGTCGGTGCTGATCGAGAAGGCGGCGCATTTCGATCCGGCCCTGCTCAGCGTCGCCTTCATCTTCCTTTTGCTCGGTTACGGCACCAAGGTCGGCCTTGCCCCTTTGCATGCCTGGTTGCCCGATGCGCATGCCGAGGGCCCGACGCCGATCTCGGCGGTGCTGTCGGGCCTGCTGCTCAACGTCGCGCTCTATGCCGTGCTGCGCTTCAAGCTTTTGCTCGCGGCAAGCCCGCAGGCGATCGGCCCCGGACCGCTGATGGTCACGATGGGGCTGACCTCGCTGATCTTCGCGGCCTTCATGCTCTACCGCCGCCGCGACATCAAACGCCTGTTCGCTTACTCCTCGATCGAGCACATGGGCATCATCGTCTTCGCCTTCGGCATGGGCGGCCCGCTCGCCAACTTCGCCGGCCTGCTGCACATGGTCATGCACAGCCTGACCAAGTCGGCGATCTTCTTCGCCGTCGGCCATATCGCGCAGGTCAAGGGCACGCAGAAGATCTCCGAGATCAGGGGGCTGACCGAAAGCCACCCGGGGCTTGGCTGGGCGCTCGTCATCGGCGTCGTGGCCATCGCTGGCCTGCCGCCGCTCGGCATCTTCATGAGCGAGTTCCTGGTCGTCAGCTCGACCTTCGCCAGGCATCCGTGGCTGGCGATCCCGCTGGTGTTCGGGCTGTTGATCGCCTTCGGGGCGCTGCTGCTGCGGCTGACGGGGCTTGCCTTCGGCGAGCCGCGCGGCGGCATGGCGCCGGTCGAGGCATCCTATGTGCCGATGTACTCGCACCTCGCTTTGGTGTTCGCCGCCGGCATCTATCTGCCGGCGCCGCTGGTGGCGTGGTTCCAGCATGTCGCCGGGATATTGGGGTGAGGCGCATGGCGAGGAAAAATATTCCCGCGCTCGCCGATGTCATCGAAGCCGGCCGCCGGATCGAGCATCATGTCCCCTGGCCGCGCGCCGTGGTGACCGCGAAGGTCTGGAATCTTGCCGTCGAGCAGCTCGCCGCCGGCCGCTGGAGCGTGCTCGGCCTATGGGGGGAGCCGGACAAGGTGCATATGGCGCTTCTCGACGAAGCGCTCGCCATCGGCGTCATCAGCCTGGATTGCCGCGGCGGCCGCTACCCGTCGGTCGGCCAGCACCATCCGCCGGCGCTCAGGCTGGAACGCGCCGCCGCGGATCTGTTCGGGCTGGCGCCGCAGGGCTTGCCCGACACCCGCCGCTGGCTCGACCACGGCCAATGGGGCGTCTCGCATCCGCTGGCCGCGCAGCCTGGCGGACCGGCGGCCGCCGCCGCCTACCGGTTCCTCGCGGCGGAAGGCGAGAGCCTGCACCAGATCGCGGTCGGGCCGGTGCATGCCGGCATCATCGAGCCGGGGCATTTTCGCTTCACGGCCGGCGGCGAAACGGTGGTGCGGCTCGAAGAGCGGCTGGGTTATGTTCACAAGGGCATCGAAGGCCTGATGGCAGGCGCGCCGGTCGACCGTGCCGCAAAACTCGCGGGCAGGACGTCGGGCGACAGCACGGTCGCTTATTCGCTGGCCTTTGCCCGCGCCGTCGAAGCCGCGCTCGGGATCGAGGTTCCCGCGCGTGCAATCTGGCTGCGGGCGCTGATGGCCGAGCTGGAGCGCCTTGCCAATCATCTCGGCGACATCGGCGCCATCTGCAACGACGCCGCCTTCGCGATCATGCACGCGCATTGCGGCGTGCTGCGCGAGCGCGTGCTGCGCGCCGCCGACGCCGCCTTCGGCCATCGCCTGATGCGCGACCGTATCGTACCGGGCGGCACGGCGAGCGATCTCAACGAGGCGGGGACAAGCGCCATCCGGTCGCTGGTCGCGGAGATCAGGAAGCGCTTCCCGCATCTGATCGAACTCTACGACAACACGGCATCGCTGCAGGACCGCACGGTGGCGACCGGCCGGCTGAAGGTCGAGCTTGCCCGGCAATATGCCGCCGGCGGCTATGTCGGGCGGGCGTCGGGCCGCGATTTCGACGCGCGGCGCGATCTTGCTTTCGCGCCCTATGACCAGCTCACCTTCGATGTGCCGGTGCTGCGGGATGGCGACGTCAACGCGCGCGTCTGGATCCGCGTGCGCGAGGTCGAGCAGAGCCTGTCGCTGGTCGAACAGATCCTCGGGCGGCTGCCCGCCGGCCCGATCAGCGTCGAGATCGCCACAGCGGGCGATATTGCGGATGGACCGCGTGAGGGCATGGCGCTGGTCGAGGGTTTCCGAGGCGACATACTGGTGTGGCTGCGCATCGGCGAGGGCGGCACGGTCGAGCGCTGCCACCTGCGCGACCCTTCATGGTTCCAGTGGCCGCTGCTGGAAGCGGCGATCGAGGGCAACATCGTCGCCGACTTCCCGCTCTGCAACAAATCGTTCAACTGCTCCTATTCCGGACATGATCTCTAGAGCAATTCCAGGAAAAGTGCGCAGCGGTTTTCCGTCCGGAATTGCGCAAAAACAAAGAGTTGGAGCAGGTCGGCGATTCTACCAGACGCTGAACTGCTCCAACCCGGACCAAGGCACACCGCGATGCGAAAACTGCTCTTCGAAAGCCTGATCCGCCCGCCCTTGACCGAGCGCCCGCCGCAAGCGAGCAACGCTGCCGTCGACGAGCTGGCGCGCGCGCTCGACGGGCTTGCCCGCAAGCGACTCGGCCGGAGCCTGTCGATCCGCGCCGTGGACGCCGGCTCCTGCAACGGTTGCGAGCTCGAAATGCATGCGCTCAACAACGCCTTCTACGACATCGAGCGCTTCGGCTTCCGCTTCGTCGCCTCGCCGCGGCATGCCGATATGCTCTTGGTCACCGGACCGGTCACGAAGAACATGCGCGAGGCGCTGAAGCGGACCTTCGACGCCACGCCCAATCCGAAATGGGTGGTGGCGCTCGGCGACTGCGCCAAGGACGGCGGCTGCTTCGCCGGCAGCTACGCGGTCGTCGGCGGCGTGTCGGACGTGGTGCCGGTCGACCTGCACATTCCAGGCTGCCCGCCGCCGCCGATCGAGATCCTCAAGGGACTGATCGCCCTGCTCGACGGCGCCAACGGAAAGGCGGGCGTCGCCAAGGGCTGAACTGCGCGCCGCCTCGGAACGGAGCGGCTATTGACCCGAGCCGGAGGATGAGGGCGGCGTTCCGGGCTGCATCACGACCGGCGCGCAGCTGTCGCCGACCACCAGCGACGGCTGGAAGACGACGTTGCGCCGTTCGACAGGACCGCCACGCCTGATCTGGTCGACGAGGAGCCGCACCGCCTCGTTGGTCATGTCGACCAGCGGATGCTCGGTGCGCGTCAAGCGTGGACGCAGACCTCCGATGCCAGGAATGGTGTCGGTGGAAGCGATGGAGATGTCGCCGGGACAGCGCAGCCCGAGATCCGCGACCGCCCGCATCACGCCGAGCGCCATCAGGCCGCTCGCGACATAGAGCGCCGTCGGTCGCGCCGGCTGCTCCAACAGGCTGCGCGCCACCGAATAGGCGGCATCCTCGCGGAACTCGCCAGAGCGTATATAGCGCGATTCAAGCGTCAGACCGCGCGACCGCATGGCAGCCAGCATCCCGTCGAGGCGGCCGCGCCCGGTGGTGACATGCAACGGCCCGGTGATCGTGCCGAGGCGGGTATGGCCGAGATCGAGCAGATATTCCGTCGCCTGCCTGCCAGCCGATATATTGTCGATCGTCACCGTGTCCGACCTGTCGTCGGCGACGGTACGGCCGAACAGCACGGTCGGGATCGGTTTGCCGTCGGGATCGTTCTGCAGATGCTCCGTCGAATCGCCGACCGGGACCAGGATCACCCCGTCGCAGGAGAGCGTGCGCACGCGGGCGAGGATGCGACGCTCGAGCTCCGGCTTCTCGTCGCTGTTGAAGATCAGGAGGGAATACCCCCAGGCAGCGACCGCCGCCTCCGCCGCCCATACGACACGCGAGAAGAAAGGGTTGGCGAGATCGGCGACGACCAGGGCGATCAACTGGCTGCGGCCGCGCTTGAGGTTCCGGGCGGCGAGCGAAGGCGCGTAGTTGAGGTCGCGGACGGCAGCTAGGACGCGGGCACGCAATTCGGCGCTCACATAGGCGGAATCGTTGATCACCGCCGACACCGTTGCCGTCGATACCCCCGCCGCGCGAGCAACGTCCTTGATGGTGGCCATAGCGAACCCAGCTAATCGATTAGCTAAGTTTTGGTCGCCAAAATGGCCTTTGTCTAGGCCAAATCACCGAAAATTTGCTTGATTGCCCCTGCTATGCGCATAATCTAGCGAAACGGTTCGGCGGGATAGGCGCCGCAACGGCAAGGGAGGAGATCATGAAGTGGATAATGATTGGGGCCGCGTTGGCGGCCGCGGCCGGAGCGGTTCCCGCTCAGGCGGACACGCCGCTGGTCGGCATCGTCTCGATCTCGGCGACCGAGGCGAATAACGCCCGCTACATCGTCGGCGCCAAGGCCGCCGCCAAGGAGATCGGCTGGGACGTCTCCGTCATCGATGCGGCGGGCAGCGCCGACCAGGCGAACGCCGCGATCCAGAATTTCGCGCAGCGCGGCTCGGCGGCAATCGTCGATATGGTGTTTCCCTATTCCTCGATCGGAGCCGGGCTCGAGGCCGCCAAGTCGGCCAACATCCCGGTCGTCACCTGGGGCGGCGGACTGGGAAGCTTCGTCGCCGCCACCAACGGCTCGGGCGGGCCGATGGTGGTGCCGGTCGATGAGCTGATGCTGAAGACGATGGGCGGCAAGGGCTCCATCCTGGCGCTGACCTACCACACCGGCGAGGTCTGCCGGAACCGCGAGGTCGAGCTCGACAAGGCCCTGGAAGCCAATCCCGACATCAAGGTCACCAAGAACGAGGTGCGCATCCCCGGTTATTTCGAGGATGGCGCGCAATATGCCAATGCCTGGCTTGCCTCACATCCGACAGGCCAGGAGAATCTCGCCATCTGGGGTTGCTGGGACGATCCGGCGATCGGCGCCATCGGCTCGCTCAGGGCGCAGAGCCGTGACGACGTCAAGGTCTATGGCGTCAACGGCAACGCGCAGGCGCTGGAGAACATCAAGAACGGCTTCATGACCGCGACCGCCTGGCAGGACAGCTATACAGAAGGCTACAATATGATCAAACTGCTGCCGGAGATCCGCAAGGCCGGCGCGGACTGGAAGCCGAAGGCGGTGGAGGTGCCTGCGGTGCTCGTCACCAAGGACACCATCGACGACTTCGTCGCCAAGCATCCGGACGCCATGAAATAGGAACCTGCACGCTTCGCCATGAACCCAGTTCCGACATCGATGGCGGTGCCGCCGGCGGTGCCGTTCGTGGCGGCGAGTGCGATCGGCAAATCCTACGGAGGAGCGCAGGCGCTGCGCGACGCGGCGCTGTGCGTGCTGCCCGGCGAAGTACACGGGCTGGTCGGCGCCAACGGCGCCGGCAAATCGACGTTGATCCGCATCCTGGCCGGCCTGACCCAGCCGGATACCGGCGAGATCGCCATCGAGGGCAGGCCGGCCAGGATCGCATCGCCGCATGAAGCGAGCGGGCTCGGCATGAGCTTCATCCATCAGGAACTCGCCTTCGTGCCGGACATGACGGTGCTCGAGAACATCATGCTCGGCCTGCCCAAGAAGACGAGGCTCGGCCTGGTCGACTGGGCCGCGATCCAGCGCGACGTCGCGCCGATCGTCGAGCGTGTCGGCATAACCGCGCCGCTCGATGCACCGGCGAAGAGGTTGTCGACGGCCGAGAACTGGCTGATCAGCATCGCCCGAGCCCTGGTGTGGAAGGCGCGCCTCATCGTCATGGACGAGCCGACCGCTTCGCTGTCGGCAGGCGAATGCCGCAAGCTCTTTTCCATCATCCGGGGACTTTCGGCATCGGGCGTGGCGGTGCTCTACGTATCGCACCGGCTGGACGAGATCCTCGATCTGTGCGGCCGCGTCACCGTCTTGCGCGATGGCCGCTCGGTCGCGGTCCTTGATGGTCCCGAACTGACCCGGCGCCGGCTGGTCCAGGCAATCGTCGGCGGGGCGGTCGAGCACCTGCCCAAGGCCCGCGACGCGGCGCCCGGCGAGGTCATCCTGTCGGTGCGGGGCCTGCGCCGCCTGCCGCGCGTGGCGGAGGCGAGCTTCGATCTCCGCCGCGGCGAGGTGCTCGGGCTGGGCGGCCTTGTCGGCGCCGGGCGCAGCGAACTCGCGCGGCTGCTCTACGGCGCGGACCGGCCCGATGCCGGCGGCATGACGATCGAGGGCAGGCCGTTCGCCCCGCGCAGCCCGGCCGGCGCGGTGCGCGCCGGGCTGGGCCTGGTTCCGGAAGAGCGCCGCATGGAAGGGCTGCTGCTGGGCAAATCCATCGCCTTCAACCTCAGCCTCGGCAATCTGACGCCGCTGCTCGCCAGTCCGGTCCTGCCCTTTATCAGCCCGCGCAAGCGCGCGCGGCTGGCGCAAGCGACGATCCACGACCTGTCGATCAAGGCCCGCTCGCCGGAACAGCCGGTCGGGCGGCTCTCCGGCGGCAACCAGCAGAAGGTGGTCATCGGCCGCTGGCTGCGCTCGAAGCCGAAGATCCTCATCCTCGACGAGCCGACACGCGGCGTCGATATCGGCGCACGCGGGGAAATCCATCGGCTCATCCGCGCGCTCGCCCGAGACGGCATGGCCGTGCTCGTCATCTCGTCCGAGCCGGACGAGCTCCCCGATCTGTGCGACCGGGTCCTGGTGATGGCGGAAGGACGCATCGTGCGCGAGCTCGCCGGCGCCGGCCTCACCCGCAGCGCCATCATCGAGGCAAGCTATGCCGCAACCGAGGAAAGGGTTTCCGCATGAATGACGTCGGCTACACGCGACGCCTTTCGCCCAGCACCAGGGCCGCGCTCGGGGTTTTCGCGCGCTACGGCACCATCATCGGCCTGCTGGTGATGATCCTCGTCTTCTCCTTCCTGTCGCCGCACGCCTTTCCGACCTTCAACAATTTCATCAACGTGCTGAGCCAGGCGTCTCTCGCCATGATCATCGCCGGCGGGCTGACCATGGCCGTGATCGTCGGCGAGCTCGACCTCTCGGTCGGCTATGCCGCCAGCCTGCACGGCGTGCTGGTCACCGGGCTGATAGTGGCAAACCACCTGCCGATCCCGGTCGCGGTTGTGATCGAGCTCGCGCTCGGCGCCCTCATCGGCGTCGTCAACGGCGTGATCGTCACCAAGCTCAAGGTCAATTCGGTGATCGCCACGCTCGGTGTCGGCACCGTGCTGGTCGGCCTCTCCTTCGCCTATTCGGCAGGTGTGCCGATCGTCTCCGGCGTGCCGGAATCGTTCCTGCAGCTGGCGCTCGGGCGCTGGCTGTTCGGCATCCCCAACCCGATCATCTTCATGGCGCTGGTGTTCGGCGGCCTGTGGTTGCTGGTCGAGCGCACGGCGATCGGCCAGGAGATCCAGGCGGTCGGCGGCAACCCCGCCGCGGCGCGGCTTGCCGGCATCAATGTAGACCGCATCAAGATCCTCGGCTTCGTGCTTTCCGGCATGTGCGCGGCTCTCACCGGCACCTTGCTTGCCGCCAGGCTCGGCAGCGGCACGACCAACGCCGCCGATTCCTATCTCCTGACCGCCTTCGCCGCCGTCTTCCTCGGATCAGCCACGCTGCGCGACGGCGAGTTCCACATATTGGGCACGTTGATCGGCACGCTCATCATCGTGCTCGGCTTCAACGGACTCAACATCTTCGGCGCGCCGACCTACTCGCAGTTCATGTTCCAGGGCGCCATTCTGATCGTCGCGGTCGGGCTCGCCAGCCTCGGCCGCTCGCTTGCCGAAAGCTGAATTGGAGGAGAATGCCCATGACCGTCCAGCAATCCGCGAAATGGCAAGTCTTCGTGCTGGAATATGCGCGCTCCAAGGAACAGCCCTGGGTCGATCTCATCAGCGGCATGTACAATGACGGCGTGGTCGACCTGCCCTTTTCCTTCGTGCTGGCGCGCAACGGCGAACGCAACGTGCTGGTCGACGCAGGCTTCATGCAGGACGACCACAGCTTCTCGCGGAAGTTCGGCATTCCGACATGGATCTCGCCGGTGCGGATGCTGGCGGCGCTCGACATCGCACCCGACCAGATCAGCGACATCGTGGTCACGCATGCGCATTTCGACCATATGGGCTCGATCGCCGAGTTCCCGCGCGCGCATATCCACATCCAGAAGAGCGAGCTGCTTTCGTGGTACGAGGCGATCGCGCTGCCGAAGCGCTTCGCGCATCTGACCGCAATCATCGATCCCGACAATTTGCGCACCGCCCTCGAAGCCTCGATCGAGCATCGCGTGACGCTCATCGACGGCGACAAGGACAACATACTGCCCGGCATCCATGCGCGGCTTGGCAGCGGCCACACGATCGGCCAACAATTCGTGCTCGTCGACACCGATGCCGGCCGTCGTGTGATCTCCGGCGATTGCGTCTATTCGCGCCGCCAGCTCACCGGGCACAATCATGACGGCGTCTATGTCCCGCTCAACAATGCGGTGGGCAGCGTCTGGGAGCAGCTGAAGACCATCGACAAGATGAATGACGAGCTCGGTGGCGACCTGTCGAAGCTCGTCGTGCTGCACGATGTCGAGCGCTGGAAGGGCCATCCGGTCGTCAAGGAGATCGAGGGCTTCAAGATCGTCCGGCTCACCTGATCATGGGCGGACGTGGCGAGATCAGGCAGGGACGTAGGTCAGCCTGATCACATCCTCGTCGATCCGCTCATGAGCCATGAGGCGCAGCGGCGGCCGGGGTCCGGCGAAATATGGCTTGCCGCGACCAAGCACCACGGGATGCAGGTAGATGCGATACTCATCGATCAAGCCAAGTTCGGTGAGGCTTCGCGCCAGATCCGGGCCGGCGACTGCGATATCGCCGTCACGCTCGGCCTTCAGCTTGCGCATCGCGCCCTCGAGATCATCTTCGACGAGGCTGGCGTTGGGGCCGACCGATTGCAACGAGCGCGAGACGACCTATTTCGGTTGGTTCCGCCACGCCGCCGCGAAGGCCCGTCGCTCGGCATCCCATTCGGGATGCTCGTCGTCCCAGTAGCGCATGGTTTCATACATGCGGCGACCGTAGACACTCCCCGCCTTCCGCCGCACCTCCTCGATGAAGTGGCGGAAGAGCGTAGGGCTTGGCCCGAACTCCGTGTGATCGACGTAGCCGTCCAGCGAATGGTTCATTCCGAAGACGAGCTTGGCCATGCCTGTTCCTCAAATGGCATTCACGCAATCTGATTGCGCTATGCAATCGGTTCAGGTTAGATCGACTGATTTTATTTTGCAATTGGTTTTTGGTGCGCATGAACGCCGATTTGAACCGGTGCCGGGCAGGCTTTGCTCAAGCCACCACCGCCAAGCCCGGCGAAGCACGCAAGCGGGCTATGTCACGTGCCGGCGGTTCTCCAAAATGGCGGCGATATTCGCGGCTGAACTGCGACGGGCTTTCGTAACCCACGCGGAAGGCGGCAGTCGTGGCGTCGATGTCCTGGACCAGCATCAGGCTGCGCGCGTCCTGCAGCCTGAGCTGCTTCTGGAACTGCAGCGGCGTCATCGCCGTCACGGCGCGAAAATGCTCGTGCAGGCTCGACGGACTCATGCCTACTTCCCCGGCAAGCCGCTCGATGCTGAACCGTTCCCGGAAGTTCTTCCCGATCCAGGCGATGGCGCGGCCGACCTGGGCCACCCGACCCTGGCTGGAGGTGATGTTGCGCATCCTGGCGCCGTCCGGACCGGCGAGCAGGCGATAGAGAATTTCCTGCTCGGCAAGCGGCCCGAGCACGGGCAGGGCCGCCGGATCGTCGAGCAGGCGCAGCAGACGTAGCGCCGCGTCGAGCAAACCGGCGCCGGCGTCGGACACCGTCTTGCCTATGGGCGAGGATGGCGCTCCCGGCGGCGACGGCACGCGCAACGCCAACTCCCCCAGCATGACCGGATCGAAATCGAGGTACAGGCAGAGATAGGGCTTGTCAGGCGTTGCCTCGACCACATGGCCTGTCACCGGCAGGTCGTAGGTCACGACCCCATAGCGCCCCGGTGCGTACCGGAACACGCGGTCGCCCAGCGTGACCTCCTTGTGCCCCTGCGCGACGAGGCACAGTTGCGGCCGGTAAACATTCGGCATCGGCATCGTCACCGTGGAGGATCGAACAAGCGTCACGCGTTCGATGAGGGTGGCGTGGAAGCCATCCTTTGAGACGTGCCGGGCAATCACGGCGGCGATTTCGGTCAGTGTTTCCATGAATCTGACCATCGCACGCGCGCGGGCGGGCGGCAATGCGAACCGCAGCTTCTGGAGGATTAGGCAGGAATCACGGCACATCAGGCTAACGGTTCGACGTCGCCGCGCGTCATAGTGTCAGCAGCGCTGGGTCACAGCATACCTGGCCAAGCATGGAGCAAACATATGACAACCAATAATCTGAAGACCCCCACGGTTGCACTGGGCACGTGGGCCTGGGGCGACAGCGGCGAGACTGGCGACGGCTACTTCGGCAGCCTCCTGACTCGGGCTGGCCTGGAAGAGGTCGCGGACAAAGCGCATGCGGCCGGCTTCACCCTGTGGGACACGGCCCTTGTGTACGGCATGGGCCGTTCAGAGACCGTGCTCGGGGAGGTCCTGAAGCGCTACGCCCGCGGCGACTACCAGCTCTCCACGAAATTCACCCCGCAGGCCGCGGGGACCAGCGATGATCCGGTGGCGGACATGCTGGAGCAGAGTCTGGCCCGCCTCGGCACCGACTACATCGACCTCTACTGGATTCACAATCCAGCCGATGTCGCGCGGTGGACCCCGCACCTGGTTCCTTTGCTGAAGAGCGGGAAGGTCAAACATGTCGGCGTCTCGAATCACAACCTGAGCGAAATCGAGCTCGCCAGCCAGATCCTCGGAGGAGCCGGGTTTCGGGTCGAAGCCGTCCAGAATCACTACAGTCTGCTCTACCGCAGCTCTGAGCAAGCTGGCATCCTGGACTACTGCCGCAACCACTGCATCCCGTTCTTCGCCTATATGGTGCTGGAACAGGGCGCCTTGACCGGCAAGTACAGCCCGGAGAACCCGCTGCCGGAAGGCAGCAACCGCGCGGAAAATTACAACGGCATGTTGCCTCAGCTGAAGGCGCTGACGGACAAGCTCGCCTCGATCGGCCAGACGCAGGGTGCAGCAGCGCCCGATGTCGCGACAGCGTGGGCCATCGCCAAGGGCACGACGCCGATCATCGGCGTCACCAAGCCCAACTACATCGATGGCCTGGTCCGAGCCGGCAGCATCACGCTCACCAGCGACGACATCGCAGAGCTGGAAGCTCTGGCCGACGCCGCTAACGTGAACACCCGCGGCTGGTGGGAACAAGAGATGGAAGTCTGAGTCCTCGGACCGCTGCTCATGCAATAGGGCAGGCGACCATCTCGTTCCGCGTGATGATCGCCTGTGACCGAGCATTCGGCCATTTGAAACGGTGAGGTTCGGCTAGTGTTCTGAATTGCGTGCCTAAGGGCGGTTATGGGGCGCGAAGCAGCCTCCTGGCCGGTGATGATTGGCCTGGAGTCGAAAAGGATCAATTGCCGGGTCAGATATAGGCAGTACCGGCGAGTGCCGCTCCAATCCCAACCGTCCCCCGATCAATCAGGTCCAGGAAAATACGACTCGCTTCGTTCGTGTCGCGCTTGCGGCCAAAGAGCTCATGCGCCTGAGTGAAAGCTACGCTCCAAACAGACGCAATCAAGCTGGCGGCGAGATGCGCATCAGGATCGTCGCGCGGGCGGTTGACGGCGTCGGCCAGGACATCTGCCAGCGCGCGGACAAAGTCGTCGCGCATCTGGCGTGCACGCGCCTTGAGGGATTCGCTTGCGAGCGCCGTTTCCACAAACAAGTATGTGCCGCCAAAGAGCGGGTAGGAAGGATGAGGCTGCTCGATCAAGCGATGCGCCAAAGCACCCAACGCTTGAATGGGTGAGGTGCCCGCGTCACGGGTTTGGATGGCCGCGAACGCGACGTCCCTCATCTCCTGCTCCCGATCGAAGAACATGTCCTCCTTGCGGGGAAAGTGGTTGAACACCGTCATTCGCCCTACGTCGGCAGCTTCGGCAATCTCGTCGATTGTCACGTGGTCGAAGCCCCGCTCGAAGAACAGGCGGGTCGCCACATCGGAGATGGTTTGGCGCGTTACCAGTCGCTTTCGCGTTCGCCGCTCTGCAGCCGACTTGGACATACCTTGCTTTCTATACTCAGTATATTTATGTATCGAGTCCATACCATATGGATTCGAAATTGAGGGTTCCATGGCCAATCCGTCAACCTCCGTCTTGGCCCCCGGCCAAGTTGACCAACTTTCGGCGCTGGTCAGCGGCGCAAGCTTCGCCGGCTTGGCAACCGCCTATTGGATGACGAAACTCGGCTATCGCGTGACGGTCATCGAACTTGCCAGCGATTTGCGGCGAGGCGGCACTCCCGTTGATATCGAGGGTGAGACAATAGAGATTCTCTCCCGAATGGGCATGATGGAAGCGGTACGCGCTAAGGCTCTTCCTCCGCGCGACTTCGAGTTCAAGGACGAGGCAGATGCCACCTTGGGCGGGCTGGAGGCAGCCTCCAGGCCTGACGATCTGTCGGCGCGGCGATACGAGATCCACCGGGACGATCTACTCGACATCCTGTTCGGGGCGGTTGATGGCTCCGTCGAAACCCTGTTCGGGCGATCCCTGAACCAATTGGAGGAAGGGCCGGCAGGCGTCACGGTCACCTTCAGCGACGGCTCGAAGGGCGACTACACGCTGGTGTTCGGATGCGATGGCAATCGCTCCAATACCAGACAGCTCGTGTTCGGAGACGCCGACTCTTCGTCCTATTTCATGGGCGGGTACTTCTACCTGCGAGTCGTGCCGGAGACCGGCTTGCTTCCGGCAAACAGGACGCAAGTCTTCAGCGTGCCGGGCCTGACGGCGATGCTGAATGGCTACGACGATCGCACCGACATCGCCCTGGCATTTCGCTCCGATCGCCAGATCGACTACGACTATCGTGACAGGGCACAGCAGCGCCGCCTCATCCGCGGTCACTTCGACGGGATCGGGTGGAAGGTGCCGGCCATGCTCGCTCACGTCGATACGGACGGCGACTTCTACTTCGACCAAGCGAGCCAGATCAGGATGAAGAGCTGGTCGAAGGGGCGCGTCGCGCTGGTTGGTGACGCGGGATATTGCGTTTCTCCCGTCGCCGGCATGGGGGGCTCCATGGCACTGATCGGCGCGGCGCGCCTGGCCGACGCTCTTCGGCGCCATCCGGACGATCATGCCGCCGCGTTCCGGGAATACGAGGACAGGCTTCGCCCCTTTGTGGAAGAGGTGCAGGAGAAAGCAGCCACCGATGGCATGTCGTTCCTGTTTCCGGCGGATGAGCTCGAACTTGCGGAGCGCAACCGTAAGCTCCTCGAGGGGATAATAGATCTGTAAGGCTCTGCATCGCTCTTGAAATTCTGTTCAGTAGGCAACGCGTCCCGCGAGGTATCGAGCGACGGCTTTTGCGAAGCACTCAATGCATGTCGCCCAGAAGTGTGCAGCGATTCTGGGACAACGACATGCACCAAAACAAAGACTTAAAGCGTGTCGCCTGAATCCGTTTCAGCGCGACCCGCTTTAAGTGTCGCTGAGCGTCGCGAATGAGGGCGCATTCCCGCCATACCAGGCCGCACCTATTCTTTTGGCGATCACTCGACCGAAAGCGATTCAAACTTTTCCGCCGCCGAACGCCGCCATTTCTACGCTCTTTTGCGCCCGGCCGGCCTCTGCCAGATACAAGGGTGTACGTTCGGCGGCTATAGCTACTGCGGAGGGTATTTGGCGCGCCCGAAGAGATTCGAACTCCTGACCCCCAGATTCGTAGTCTGGTGCTCTATCCAGCTGAGCTACGGGCGCGCAACAGGCCGTGTTTGACACAAGCCCCACGATCCGGTCGAGACGGCCGGCCGCGATGTGGAGTGTTCCCTAACGACTGAATTTGCGAAAAGCAAGCCGATCCAGCAAAAGTTTTGTCGCAGGCAGTTTTGCCGGCCTTGATCGAGGCGCGCCGCTGCCGACAGGCGGCTCAGCCGGAGGTGGCAACCTCAAGCCGGGCGGCGCAGGCCGTTGCGCGCTTGATCGAGCCGCACAGGCTGGTCGGGGATGGTGACGGCGAAGACCGTGCGGCCGCCGATCGATTCGACGAGCTCGACCGTGCCGCCATGGGCGCGGGTCAATTCGTGCGCGATCGCCAGGCCGAGGCCGGTGCCGCCGCTGCGGGCCGAGCCGCGGAAGGCGGCGAACAGGTTCTCGCGCGCCTTGGGCGGCAGGCCGGGGCCGGTGTCGGTGACGGTGATGCGGCTGACGCTGCCATGGCGCTCGGCCGCGACCGCCAGCCGGCGCACCACCGCGCTTTCGGTGTCGGCGGCCATCGCCTGAATGGAGTTGCGGCAGAGATTGGTGAGCACGCGGAAGAGATGGTCGGAATCGGCGTCGACCTCGAAGGCGAGCTCGACGCCGTTGATGAACTCGATGCCCTCCTCGATGTCGAGCAGGCCGTGCACGTCGTCGACCAGCTGGCGCAGCCTGAGCCGCCGGCGCGACGGCGCCGGCTCCTGGGTGCGGCCATAGTGAAGCACGCCTTCGGAATAGGAGACGGCGCGGTCGAGGGCGCGCAGAAGTTTCGGCGCGAAGGCCTGCACGGTCGGGTCCTTCACCAGGCGCAGGCGATCCGACATCAGCTGCGCGGACGCCAGGATGTTGCGCATGTCGTGGTTGATCTTGGAGACGGCCAGGCCGAGGTCGGCGAGATGCTTCTGCTCCGACAGCATCTTCTGCAGCCGATCCTGCATCTGCGACAGCTCGCGTTCGGCGACCCCGATCTCGTCGGCGCGGTCGGCGGGGCGGATGACGCGGCCGGGATCGTCGGGCGCCTCGGAGAAGGCCAGGATCGAGCGCGTCATGGTGCGGATCGGCCCGATCATGATCAGGTCGATCGCCGCATAGACCAGCATGGCGGTGAACAGCGAAATCAGCAGCGAGACGACGGCGACGTTGCGCGAATATCGAAGCATGGCGTCGCGCAAACGGTAGTCCGGCATGATCAGCTCGAATTCCTTGTCGCTGTCGCCGACCGGGCCGAAGACCCGCAGCATGCGCTTGCCGCCGAAGAACAGCGTGTCGAGCGCGCCGGTCATGCCATTGACCAGGCCGACATTGGCGATATCGATATGCGAGTCGACCTGTGGCGGCATGTCGGCGACCACCAGAAGCCGTGAGACGCCGCCATCGCGCACGGCGATCGCCTTGGCGCCGATCGCCATCAGCACGTCGTTCTGGGCGTTGTGCGACAGCGCGTTGGGCTCGCCCTGCAGGAGCACGATCGACACGGCGGCGGCTGTGCTCAACCGCTCCTTCAGCCAATTGACCCGGTAGCTGGCGATCCAGGGCAGGAAGATCAGGATTTCAGCCAAAAGCACGAAGGCGATGGTGAGGAAGAGAAGCTTGGTCGACAGGCCGCGCGACAGCGGCACCCGGCGCGACGAATTCGCCGCCGCCGGCTGTGCCATCTCGTTCGTGGGCAGAGTTTCACTCGTCATTGACGCGCATTCACAAAGGCTTGATCGGCCAAGATTATGCGATTTGCGGCTTTTTTGCCAATTTCAACCTTGGTCCAGCAAAAAATGCCCTCGGGGCACCCCGGATTGACTTCCAAAAACCTTCTTTCTATAAGCCCGTTCACGCTCGGGTCATTCGTCCCGGCGCGGTTTCGATCGCGCCTAAGCCGGCCCGGCAAAGCTCCTGTTACAGAGTGACAGAATCAAGAAGGGCCGCACCCCGCGGTATTAAAACAAATGAAGCGTACCTACCAACCGTCCAAGCTCGTCCGCAAGCGCCGGCATGGTTTCCGTGCCCGCATGGCCACCAAGGGTGGCCGTGGCGTCGTTGCCGCCCGCCGCAATCGCGGCCGCAAGCGGCTCAGCGCCTGAACGAAAGACGAGATCGTTGCCCGCACCCGGCAAGCCACAGGGGAGGACTCCCGGGCGGCTTCTGAAGCGCGCGGAATTCCTGGCTGTGCGCGGCGGCGAGAAACGCCGCGGACGGCTTTTTCTCGTTGAAGTTCTCGACCGCGGCGATGACCTTGCGCCGCGCATCGGCTACACCGTCACCAAGAAGGTCGGCAACGCCGTGGTGCGCAACCGCGTCCGGCGGCGGCTGAGGGAAGCCGTGCGCCTTCATGCCGCCGATGACATGGCGCCCGGCAATGACTATGTCATCGTCGGGCGTGAAGACGTGCTTGCCATTCCGTTCGGCCTGTTGAAGGCCGAACTCTCCCGCCGGCTGCGCGGAACACGATAGGCCAAGGGCTTCGATGGAAAACAACCGCAATTTCTTCATCACCATCGCGCTGTCGGTGCTGATCCTGACCCTCTGGCAGGTGTTCTACATGAACCCGCGCATGGAGCAGCAGCGCGAGCAGGCCCGCATCGAGCAACAGCGCGTCGAGGCGCAGAAGAAGGAAGCGGGCGGTGCCGCCACTTCCGGCGCGGCCGGAACGCCCGCTCCCACCGCCGGCGCGATCCCCAACGCGCCCGGTGGCGATACGGCGACGGCGGCCAGCCGCGACCAGGCGATTGCCGCGACCAAGCGCGTCAAGATCGACACGCCCAGCCTCGAGGGTTCGATCAACCTGACAGGCGCGCGCCTCGACGACCTGAAGCTCAAGCACTACACCGAGACGGTCGACAAGAACTCGCCCGAGATCCAGCTTCTCAACCCGCAGGCGCTGCCCACCGGCTATTTCGCCGAGATCGGTTTCGTCGGCACCGACAAGACAGGCGCGGTGCCTAATTCGGACACGGTGTGGAGCGTCGAAGGCAATCCGACGCTGACCCCGTCGACGCCGGTGACGCTCACCTACACCAACGACAAGGGCCTGACCTTCAAGCGCACCATCTCGGTCGACGACAACTACATGTTCACCGTTTCCGACACGGTGCAGAATTCGGGAAGCGCAGCCGTCAGCCTGTTCAACTACGGCCGCGTCACGCGCTACGACAAGCCGGCCGTCGCCAGCACCTATGTGCTGCATGAAGGCCTGATCGGCGTCACCGGTTCCGAAGGGCTGACGGAATACAAATACGCGGCCATCGAGAAGGACAAGGAAGTCAAGCCGGGCAAGTCGACAGACGGCTGGCTCGGCATCACCGACAAATACTGGGCCGTCACCCTGGTACCCACCGAAAAGCAGCCCTTCCAGCCGCGCTACGGCTACTTCGAGGACGGGCGCCACCGCTATCAATCCGACTTCCTCACCGATGCGATCAATGTCGATGCCGGCCAGTCCGCGACTGTCGAGACGGAGATTTTCGCCGGCGCCAAGGAAGTCGCCAAGATCAACGCTTATGAGGCTGACCGTCACATTCGCCAGTTCAACCTGTTGATCGACTGGGGCTGGTTCTACTTCATCACCAAGCCGATGTTCTGGCTGATCGACACGCTCTACAAATTCTTCGGCAATTTCGGGCTGGCGATCCTTGCCACCACCGTCGTCGTCAAGGCCATCTTCTTCCCGCTGGCGAACAAATCCTACGCCTCGATGGCGAACATGAAGAAGGTGCAGCCGAAGATGGTCGAGATCCGCGAGAAATACGCGGACGACAAGATGAAGCAGCAGCAGGCGATGATGGAGATCTACAAGACCGAGAAGATCAATCCGCTCGCCGGCTGCTGGCCGGTGGCGCTGCAGATCCCGGTCTTCTTCTCGCTCTACAAGGTGCTCTACATCACCATCGAGATGCGGCACGCGCCGTTCTTCGGCTGGATACACGACCTTGCGTCGCCCGATCCGACGTCGATCTTCAACCTGTTCGGCCTGCTGCCCTTCGCGGCGCCCGCCTTCCTGCCGCATATGGGCGCCTGGGCGGTGGTCATGGGCATCACCATGTTCCTGCAGATGCGCATGAACCCGGCGCCGCCGGACCCGACGCAGGCGGCGATTTTCACCTGGATGCCGGTGATCTTCACCTTCATGATGGGTTCGTTCCCGGCCGGCCTCGTCATCTACTGGGCCTGGAACAACACGCTGTCGATCCTGCAGCAGGGCGTGATCATGAAACGCCAGGGCGCCAAGATCGAATTGTGGGACAATCTGGCGGCGCTGTTCCGCAAGAAACCATCGCCGGCGGAATAGAAGGCGCCTCGCCAACGCAGAACCCCGGCTTCGGCCGGGGTTTTTTGTTGGAGATGCCGACGGGACAACGCCAACATTCGCGATTGGCCGCGGCTTAGCTTACATCCCGGTCGTCATTCTAGGGCGGAGCAAGGAGCGGAGCGACGCGCGCAGACCCTGGAATCCATGCCGTTACGCCAAGGCGTTGCAACGGTTACAGAATTCTGCACCGCCGTGCCCTACGGCAACGGTCACGGCATGGATCCTCGGGTCAAGCCCGAGGATGACGACGTCACGGGGGTGACGGCCAATCTCCAACGTCGGCGCCAGTAGCGCCCGCGCCAACCTTCGCGATTTGCCGTGGCCCTCTTCCCGCTCGTCATTCCAGGGCGGAGCAAGGAGCGAAGCGACGCGCGCAGACCCTGGAATCCATGCCGTTACGCCAAGGCGTTGCAACGGTTACAGAATTCTGCACCGCCACACTCCGCGGCAGAGGTCATGGAATGGATCCTCGGGTCAAGCCCGAGTATGACGACATCGCGGGGGCCGGATGGCCGAGCTGGGCGGACGCCTCACTCCATAACAGCGCTGTGGTCAACCTTGGCCGGCGTGCCCGGCTTGCGCAGCAGAAGCACCAGCGGGATGGCGGCCAAGGACAGGATCATCATCAGCTTGAAGTCGTCGACATAGGAGATGATCGTCGCCTGCAGCGTCACCAGGCCGTCGAGCGCGGCGCGGCCGGCGGCGGTATAAGGGTTCAACGCCTGCGAGACCGCCGGATCGCTGAATGCAGGATTGTACGGCGTCACATAGGTGGCGATGTTGGCGTGGTTGATCTGCTGGTTCTGCGTCAACAGCGCCGTGACCACCGAGATGCCGACGCTGGAGCCGATGTTGCGCGACAGATTGTAGAGGCCGGTGCCTTCAGAGCGCCGCTCCGGCGCCAGCGTCGCGAAAGTGATGGTGGTGAGCGGCACGAACAGGAAGCCCAGGCCGGCGCCCTGGATGAAGCCGGTGCTGATGATCGTCCATTGCGAGACGGCCGGCGTCCACCCGGTCATGTCGTACATCGCCCAGGCGGTGATCGCGAGGCCGATGAACAGCAGCCAGCGCGTGTCGACCTTGCCGACCAGCCTGCCGACGATGAACATGCAGGCCATGGTGCCGAGGCCGCGCGGCCCCATGACGATGCCGGCCGTCACCACCGGATAACCCATCAGCGTCTGCAGGTAAGGCGTCATCAGCGCCAGCGAGGCGAGATAGGTGATGCCGATGATGAAGATGAACACCATGCCGACGGCGAAGTTGCGGTCGAGGAACAGCCGCGGGTTCACGAAGGTGTCGCGCGCGGTGAAAGTATGGACGATGAAGATGTAGAAGGCCGAGGCGCAGACCAGGGCCTCGACGATGATCTCGGCCGAGGAGAACCAGTTGAGCTGCTCGCCGCGGTCGAGGAACATCTGCAGCGAGGCGATGGCGATCGAGAGCATGCCGAAGCCCAGCCAGTCGAGCCTGGCCTTGAGGTCGAGCTTGGTTTCCTGGACGAACATCGAGACGCCCATAAAGGCCAGCGCGCCGATCGGCACGTTGATGTAGAACACCCAGCGCCAGGAGACGTTCTCCGTCAGCCAGCCGCCGATGACCGGGCCGAGCACAGGGCCGACCATGACCGAGACGCCGAACAGCGCCATGGCCGAGCCGCGCTCCTCGACGCTGTAGATGTCGAGCAGGATCGACTGCGACAGCGGCACCAGTGCTGCGCCGAACAGGCCCTGCAGCAGGCGGAAGCCGACGATCTGCGGCAGCGACTGGGCGAAACCGCACAGCACCGAGGCGACCACGAAGCCGGTGATCGCCACCAAAAGGATGCGCTTGCGGCCGAAGCGATTGGCGAGATAGCCGGACGGCGGCGTCATCACGGCGGCGGCGACGATATAGGAGGTGAGCACCCAGTTGATCTGGTCGGCGCTCGCCGAGACGCTGCCCTGGATATAAGGCAGCGCCACATTGGCGATGGTGGTGTCCAGCGCCTGCATGATGACCGCCAGGATCACGCAAGCGGTGATGGCGCCGCGATTGGCGACCACGGGCGCGCCTGTCGCGGAAGCCGTGGTCATGACTTCGACCCGGATTGCTTGAAGAGGTTGGCGATGAAATCGGGCAGGCCGCGGGCGTGGCCGGTGTCGATGCTGACGACGGCGCTCATGCCGCCGCGCAGCGGCGGCTTGCCGTCCGGATCGTCGATCGTCACCCGCATCGGGATGCGCTGCACGACCTTGACCCAGTTGCCGCTCGTATTCTGCGCCGGCAGCAGCGAGAAGCTCGACGAGGATGCAGGGCTGATCGAGCCGACGGTGCCGTGCCAGACCTCGCCCGGATAGCCGTCGATGCCGATCGTCGCCGTCTGGCCGGGACGCACATAGGTGAGCTCGGTTTCCTTGGGCTCGGCCGCGATCCAGATGTCGGTCGACGACACCAGGCTGAAGGCCGGCTGCGATGCCGGCAGGTACTTGCCGACCTGCAGCGCGTCGACATTGGTGACGATGCCGTCGAACGGCGCCTTGACGACGGCATCGTTGAGGTTGCGCTGCGCGTCGTCCACCGCCGACTGGGCCTGGAGATAGAACGGGTTCCGCTCAACCGGCTGGGCGGCGTCGCCGCCGAGTTGGGCGAGCATCGCCTGCGCCTGCGCCTTGGCGACGGTCACCTTCTGGCGGGCCGCGACGAGATCGTGCTGGGCGCTGTCGAAGGTCGCCTTGGAAGCGGTCGAGGTCTTGAGCAGGTCCTGCTGACGCTGGAAGGCCGACTCGTAATAGGGGATGTCGGCCTGCGCCTGGTCGATCGACGCGAGCGACTGCTGGTAGCTCGCCTGCAGCGTCAGCACCTGGTTGCGCACGGTGCCGAGCTGCGCCTTGGCGCCCGCGAGCGCGGTTTCGAAGGAGGCGGGCCGCAGCCGGAACAGCACATCGCCCTTCTTCACCGCCTGGTTGTCATGCACGTCGATCTCCTGCACGGTGCCGGAGACGTCGGTCGAGACGCCGAGCGATTGCGCCTGGATATAGGCGTTGTCGGTGGTCATGACCTGGCCGCCGACGACGTAGTAATAGCCGCCGGCCACCAGCGCGACCGGGAGCAGCGCAAACAGGATCGGCCGCGTCAGGCTGCGGCGCGGCTTTACGGGAGTGGGCGGAGCCACCGTGACGGCTGCCGGCTTCGGCTGGGCCGAGGGAGCCTCGGCTACCGGCTCCGGCGCCACGGGCTCTTCCAGCTCGTCGTCTTCGACGACAGGCGGGTTGGCGCGCCTCTGTTCGCGCTGGCTGTCCAGGATGATGACCTGGTCGCTTACTCTTTCGCTTTCCTCGTCGGTGGGCTTTCTGGGTGAGGTTCCTTCAGACATGGACTTTCTCCCGGTCGACGGCCGGCTGGGCGCAGGCCTCGAGCAGATTGGATTTGATCAGGCAAAGGGTTTGCAGCAGTTGCTGCTGCGCGTCCGAGGACAGGCCGGTAAAGGCCTCCTCGCGCGTCTTCTGGCCGTTGCCGCGCATCACTTCGATGAGCGGATGGGCCTTCGGGGTCAGATAGAGAAGCCACGCCCGGCGGTCGGCCGGATTGGGCCGACGCTCGATGAAGCCGCGCGCCTGCATCTTGTCGAGCAGCCTTGCGAGCGTGATCGGCATGATCTCGATGAGGTCGGCCAGCTTGCTCTGGTGGATGCCCTCATGCAGCGAAAGATACGCCAGCACCTGCCACTGCGCGCGGGTCAGGCCAAAAGCGCGCGACCGTTGCTCGAACCGCTTCCTGAGCAGGCGCGCGACATCGTGCAACGCGAAGCTGATATTGGGCGAGGTGGACATGGGAGGACTTCGGAGACTGCGTACAAACTTTCGTGAGCATGCTTATTATCATCATGCACATAATCCTGGTGGACGCGGAGCGCAAGACCGACTAAGGCGCTTGGTAAAAATATCGCATAGGCCAGAACCGGGCCGGACCGGCCTGGTTCGCGGCAAGGACAAGACGATGAACCGGCTCAAGATCATCATGCTGGCGCTGCTGGCGGGATATGCTTTTCCAGCCGCCGCGAAGGACGCGGTGAGCTGCGGCGGAGCGGCGATGCTGGGTGGCGCGCAGCTCAATTGCAGCCACGTGCAACCCAAGGCGCCGCCGCAATTCTGCACCTTCAGCTGGACGCTGCACACGACGACCGGCGAGCAGAAAATCGTCGAAGGCAGCTTTTCGCTGCCGCCCGGAGCCTCGAACGTCCAGGTCTATCAGGGCAGCGGTTTCGACAGCGCCCTTTCCAACCCGATCGTGATATGCCGCGGCAACCATTGAACGGTTGGCGCTATGGAACGGATCACGTTAGTTTGATCGCGCGCGAACCGCGCCGGCCGCGCCGGAACATGCCTGCGACCATGGAGGGACCGCGATGACCGGACCCAATCCCAACGTCAAGCATCCGATTGCGATGCATCCGCGCGTCGGTTTCCTGAAGGGATTGGTGACGTCGCCCAACATCGAGATCGGCGACTTCACCTACTATGACGACCCCGACGGCCCCGACAAATTCGCCGAGAAATGCGTGCTGCACCACTACGACTTCATCGGCGACCGGCTGGTGATCGGCAAGTTCTGCGCCATCGCCGAGGGCGCGCGCTTCATCATGAACGGAGCCAACCACGCCATGTCCGGCTTCTCGACCTATCCGTTCAACATCTTCGGCCATGGCTGGGAGGAGGGTTTCGACCCGCGGACATGGTCGAACGAGATCCGCGGCGACACCGTCATCGGCAATGACGTGTGGATCGGCATGGACGCGGTGGTCATGCCGGGCGTCAAGATCGGCGACGGCGCCATCGTCGCCGCGAAATCGGTTGTCACGCACGACGTGCCGCCTTATGCGATCGTCGCCGGCAATGCGGCCAAGGTGGTGAAGATGCGCTTCGATGAATTCACGGTGCGGCGGCTTTTGAAGGCAGCATGGTGGGACTGGCCGGTCGACAAGATCAGCCGCAACCTCAATGCCATCCGCGGCGCCGACATTTCCATGCTGGAGGCAGCGGTTTGAACGCGCCCGACAAGACCCCGAACGAAACGGCGATAAGCCCGGAGCTGTTCACCCGCGGCTGGATCTTCATCCGCGGCGTGCCGTCGATGAAGTTCCTGCCGCCGGAAGGACCGCCCGAGATCGCCTTCGCCGGCCGCTCCAATGTCGGCAAGTCGTCGCTGATCAATGCGCTGGTCGGGCACAAGGGCCTGGCGCGCACATCGAACACGCCGGGGCGCACGCAGGAGCTCAACTATTTCGTGCCCGACGGCTTTTCCGGCGAAGGCGCCGACCTGCCGCCGATGGCGCTGGTCGACATGCCGGGCTACGGCTATGCCAGCGCGCCGAAGGACAAGGTCGATGAGTGGACGAAACTCATCTACGAGTATCTGCAGGGCCGCGTGACGCTGAAGCGCGTCTATGTGCTGATCGACGCGCGCCACGGCATCAAGGCCAAGGACGAGGAAGTGCTGACCCTGCTCGACAAGGCGGCGGTGTCCTATCAGGTGGTGCTGACCAAGACCGACAAGATCAAGGCCGCCGGCGTGCCGAGGCTGATCGAGGAGACGCTGGCCAAGATCAAGAAGCGGCCGGCGGCGTTCCCGGTGGTGCTGGCCACCTCGTCGGAAAAAGCCGCCGGGCTGGACGAGCTGCGCGCGGCCATCGCCCTGGTGGCGAACGGCGGATAGAGCGGTTGTCGCCTTGGAGCGAGCCGGCCGCGTGTGGCGCTCCCCCTCACCCAGCCTCCGCTTCGCTCGGCTGACCTCTCCCCGAGGGGAGAGGAGATTGCCGGCGCTGGCGTCAGTCTCTTCTCCCCCCACGGGGAGAAGGTGGCCGCGAAGCGGCCGGATGAGGGGGCTGGCGCGCGCCGCTCAGTCCATCTCGTCGCGTTCGGGCTCACGATCGCGCCGGCCGGTGAGGATCTCGCGCTTGCCGACATGGTTGGGAGCGCCGACCAGCCCTTCCTTCTCCATGCGCTCGACCAGCGAGGCGGCACGGTTGTAGCCGACGCCGAGGCGGCGCTGGATGTAGGAGGTCGAGCATTTCTTGTCGCGCTTGACCACCTTGACCGCTTCCTCATAGAGCGCGTCGCCATCCTCCTCGGCCATCGCGCTTTTGTCGAAAACCGGACCGGCGTCGGCGGCTTCCTCGGCTTCCTCCTCGTCGGCGGTGACGGTGTCGAGATATTCGGGACGTCCCTGAGCCTTGAGATGCGCCACGACCTGCTGGACCTCCAGGTCGGACACGAAGGGGCCATGCACGCGCGAAATGCGGCCGCCGCCGGCCATGTGCAACATGTCGCCCTGGCCGAGCAGCTGCTCGGCGCCCTGCTCGCCGAGGATGGTGCGGCTGTCGATCTTCGACGTCACCTGGAAGGAGATGCGGGTCGGGAAGTTGGCCTTGATGGTGCCGGTGATGACGTCGACGGACGGGCGCTGCGTGGCCATGATCAGATGGATGCCGGCGGCGCGGGCCATCTGCGCCAGCCGCTGGATGGCCCCTTCGATCTCCTTGCCGGCGACCATCATCAGGTCGGCCATCTCGTCGACGATGATGACGATGTAGGGCATGGGCGCGAGGTCGATCGCGCGCTCCTCGAACAGCGGCTCGCCCGTGCCTCTCTCGAAGCCGGCCTGCACCTGCATGGTCACGACCTCGCCCTTGTCACGGGCGCCTGCGGCGCGCTGGTTGTAGCCGTCGATGTTGCGCACGCCGAGGCGCGCCATCTTGCGGTAGCGGTCCTCCATCTCGCGCACCGCCCATTTGAGCGCCGTGACCGCCTTCTTGGGATCGGTGACGACCGGCGTCAGGAGATGCGGGATGCCGTCATAGACCGAGAGCTCCAGCATCTTGGGGTCGACCATGATGAGGCGGCATTCCTGCGGCTTCATCCTGTAGAGCAGCGACAGGATCATGGTGTTGATGGCGACCGACTTGCCGGAGCCGGTGGTGCCGGCCACCAGCAAGTGAGGCATCTTGGCGAGCTCGGCGATGACCGGCTCGCCGCCGATCGTCTTGCCGAGGCCGAGCGCCAGCTTGCAGGAGGTGTTGCGGAAACCGGCCGATCCGATCAGCTCGCGGAAATAGACCGTCTCGCGCGTTTCGTTGGGCAGCTCGATGCCGATGACATTGCGGCCCGGCACCACGGCGACACGCGCCGAGATGGCCGACATGGAACGGGCGATGTCGTCGGCCAATCCGATAACACGGCTGGATTTCACGCCCGGCGCCGGCTCGAACTCGTAGAGCGTGACGACCGGGCCGGGGCGGACATGGATGATCTCGCCCTTGACGCCGAAATCCTCCAGCACGCTTTCGAGCAGGTCGGCGTTCTGCTCCATCCGCTCCTGCGACATGTAGAAGCCCTGACCTTCCGGCGGCATCTGCAGAAGATCCTCGGAGGGAAGCTCGTAACCGGCCATCGCGGATAGCGGCACAACCTCGCCGGCCATGGGCAGCGAAGGCGTCCGCCTGGCCGTCCGTGCGCTCGACTGGGCGGAAACCGGCATGGGCTCGACAGGCGTCGGCTGGACGGCCGCGAAGGCCGGCGTGGACGTCGAGGCAGAGCCGGCATTCGACACGTTGGAGCGCCATTCGATGACCCGGTAAAACGACGTCGCCTCGCTCATGAAGGGGGCATGGGCTTGGCTTGACTGGGCCGCCGGACGATGCGCCGGCGTCGGCTTGACCGGCGGCTGCGCCGAGACGGCCGGCGCCTGACCGGCTTCGTTCAAACGCGCCCGCGCCAGGCGCTCGGCGAGGAAGGGCATGCCGAATTCGAAAAAGGCATGGTCGGAAAGATAGGACCAGCGCAGTCCGCTTGGGCGCGGTTTTGGCGTCGGAGCGGCAGCAGCCTGGGGCGACGCGGCCGGAGGGATTGCGGCTGGGGCAATCGTGGAAGGCGCGCGGATCGGTCTGGTTTGCATCGGCGCTGCGGCGGGAGCGGCTGTGACGGTGGGACTTTTGCGGACCGGAGCGGCCGGGGCCGGTGTCGCGGGCCGGACGGGCTCGGATACCTTGCCATGCGCGGCATCTTCTACCTGCGGGGCGGCGCGCCTGGAGAGATCGGTGTCCGGCGTGCGAGTGAACCGCACATTGGGCGCAAGGAAGAAATAGTCCTGCCATGCCGGGCGGCTGAACTCGCCGCCATCGGCCGATTCGGAGGATGCGGCGCGAGCAGCGCCCGCTTCGCCTGCCGGCGCAACGCGCAACGCGACCACCTGCCCCGGTTGCGCCTGCGGCTGCGAGACCCCACCACGGCGCCCGTCCGCGCCGCGATCGTCTTCGCCGTTATAGGCGGAAGCGCCGGAAGGATTGGCACGGGGAAAACGCATGGATGTCATTCTCGAGACTCGCCGATTGAACGTCTCCCGAGACATAGGAAGCGATGGTTAACAGGTCCTTCCGAAAGTGCCTGCCGGACGATGCCGATCGATATTTTGATAGGGTCGGCGGACGATCTCGACGACGTCGCGTTCAGCCGTCATTGCCCGCGCCCTCAAAGACACGGCGAGGCCCCTCAGCCTTGCTTCGCACGCTTTGCGATCCGCATGCCCGAACGGTCAGGCCGATTGCAACGCCTTTTCCTCAGCAAAGAATTTTTCCGTGGCGTAGGCCTTGAGGAAGACATCGACACCGGAGGTCACGATGTGCTCGATCTCCGCCTGGCTCGGCGCCTTGGTGCGGTAGGAAAAGATGCACTGCCGGAACAGGCCGGCGAGACAGAGCTCGGTGAACTGATAGGCGGCAAGGTCGACATCGTCGATCTTGAGCAGGCCGCGTTCGACAGCTTCATTGAGGAAGGCCATGACCCTGTCATGGCCACGCTTCGGGCCGCGCTCGTAAAACCGCGCGCCGAGCTCAGGTATCCTGTCGGACGCGCCGACCACCGTGCGCTGGGCCTGGATGACCTTGGCCGAGGTGATCTTGACGGAAAGCACGGTGCCAAACTTCACCAGCGTCTTGCGCAGGTCGTCGAAGTGGTCGAGCACCTCATACATGTTCTTGAAGATGGTGCCGCGCTCTTCCTCGATGAGAGCCTCGAACAGCTCTTCCTTGTTCTCGAAATAGACGTAGATCGTGCCCTTGGAGACGCCGGCCTCGCGCGTGATGTCGTTCATCGAGGCGGCTTCAAAACCCTTGTCTATAAAGACGCGGCGGGCGCCCTCGATGATCTGGGCCCGTTTCACAGGATCCTGCCCGGCCGCCGGACGGCCCTTGCGTAAGTCGAGCAGATCGCTATCGGCTGTCGTTTCGACCATGGACGTCATTCCTTAGAAAATATTTCGAACCGCTCGGTTCGATTTCCTCTTGATATGGTCCTCTTTCCGCGCTATGTCAATCACCAATTCGAACCGAACGGTTCAGTCTGACTGACATTCCAGAGAGATAGCCATGTCCTCGAACGCACCCGCCACCGCCGAAGTCCGCACGTTTCCCAACGCCAAGGTCCAGCCCTCGACCGAAGCCCCGGAGGCGCCTGTCCAGCCCGTCACCCCGGTTGCGCCCCCCGCGGCCGACGCGCCCGCCAAGAAGAAGCGCTCCGTGCGCTCTTTCCTTCTGCCGATCATCGGCCTTGCCCTGCTCGGCGCCGGGTCCTGGTACGGATACAACTATTGGACCGACGGCCGCTTCATGATCGCCACCGATGACGCCTATGTCCAGGCCGATATGTCGTTCGTGTCGCCGAAAATATCCGGTTATATCGACAAGGTGCTGGTGAGCGAGAACCAGCAGGTCAAGGCCGGCGATCCGCTGTTCGTCATCGACAATGGCGACTACAAGATCGCGGTCGCCCAGGCCGAGGCGCAGATCGCCACATTGAGCAAGACGCTCGATCGCATCGACGCCCAAACCAAGGCGGCCCAGGCCTCGCTGTCGCAGGCTGAGGCGCAGAAGGTCGCGGACCAGGCCGCCGCCGACAATGCGGCGCGCGCCCAGGTGCGCGCGGCGCAGCTGCTCAAGACCCATGTCGGCACGCAGGCCCAGCTCGACGACGCGCAGACCGCGCTCGACCAGGCCAAGGCGGCGCTTGTCGGCGCCGACGCGCAGATCGCCGCGGCGCAGGCCAATATCGGCGTTCTGGAAGCGCAGCGCGCGGAGCAGGCCTCGACCCTCGCCTCGCTGCAGCTCACACGCGACAAGGCCCAGCGCGACCTGTCCTTCACCGTGCTGAAGGCGCCCTATGACGGCGTCGTCGGCAACCGTTCGGTCGAGCAGGGCGACCTCGTCAGCCCCGGCCAGAAGCTCGCCGTCGTCGTGCCGATGGACAAGCTCTACATCGTCGGCAACTTCAAAGAGACGCAGCTTGGCCGCATGGTGCCCGGCGAGAAGGTCCGCATCACCGTCGACGCGATCGACGGCCAGACTTTCGAAGGCACCGTGTCTTCGCTGGCGCCGGCTTCGGGCGCGGTGTTCTCGCTGCTGCCGCCGGAAAACGCCACCGGCAACTTCACCAAGGTGGTGCAGCGCGTGCCCGTGCGCATCGACGTGCCGGCCGACGTGCTGAAGACCGGCAAGCTGCGCGCGGGCTTAAGCGTCGTCGTGGCGGTCGACAGCCGCACCGCGCCGGCCTCGACGACCAACTGATCGGGGGGCGGTTCGGTGGCCATTTGAGCGCCGGACCGCCCAGCCTGCTTTGTCCGTTTCGACGCAATCCCGGACCGCCACGCGCTTGTCCTTGAATTGTTTATGGAGGCCATGACATGGCAACCGCAACCATCACCGCAGGATCAGCACCGGGACGCCCCGTTGCTGCCGCGCCGGCCCTGCCCGCGGACCATATGCCGGTACGCCGCGTCGTCGCCTTCCTGGCGATGGTGTTCGGCATGTTCATGGCGATCCTCGACATCCAGATCGTCTCGGCCTCGCTGTCGGAAATCCAGGCGGGCCTGAGCGCCAGCTCCGACGAGATCCCGTGGGTGCAGACCGCCTACCTGATCGCCGAGGTGGTGATGATCCCGCTGTCGGGTTTCCTCAGCCGCATGCTGTCGACGCGGGTGCTGTTCACCACCGCGGCGGCCGGCTTCACCGCGGCCAGCGCGCTGGCCGCGACCGCCACCAATATCGACCAGATGATCGTCTACCGCGCCATCCAGGGCTTTATCGGCGGCGGCATGATCCCCAGCGTCTTCGCGGCCGCCTTCACCATTTTCCCGCCTTCGAAGCGCGCCGTCGTCTCGCCGATGATCGGCCTGGTGGCGACCCTGGCGCCGACGATCGGCCCGACGGTGGGCGGCTATATCAGCCACGCCATGTCCTGGCACTGGCTGTTCCTGATCAATGTCGTGCCCGGCATCCTGGTGGCGACGGCGGCCTGGTCGCTGATCGATTTCGACAAGCCCAACCTGAAACTGTTCTCCAAGTTCGACTGGTGGGGCCTCGCCGGCATGGCCGCCTTCCTCGGCTGCATGGAATATGTGCTGGAGGAAGGCCCGAACCATGATTGGCTGCAGGAGCCGGCGGTGTTTGCCTGCGCCATCATCATGACCGTCGGCGGCATCATCTTCTTCTGGCGCGTCTTCACCGCCGAGGAGCCGATCGTCGACCTCAGGGCCTTCAGCAACGTCAACTTCGCCTTCGGCTCGCTGTTCTCCTTCGTCGTCGGCATCGGCCTCTACGGGCTCACCTATCTCTATCCGGTGTTCCTCGGCCGTATCCGCGGCTACGATTCGATGATGATCGGCGAGGCGCTGTTCGTCAGCGGCCTGGCGATGTTCTTCACCGCGCCGGTTGCCGGCATCCTGTCGAACAAGATCGATCTCAGGGTGATGATGATGATCGGCTTCGTCGGCTTCGCCACCGGCACCTGGTGGATGACGAATCTCACCGCCGACTGGGATTTCTATGAGCTGTTGATCCCGCAGATCCTGCGCGGCTGCTCGATGATGCTGTGCATGGTGCCGATCAACAACATCGCGCTCGGCACGCTGCCGCCGGAACGGTTGAAGAACGCGTCGGGCCTGTTCAACCTGACCCGCAACCTCGGCGGCGCCGTCGGCCTCGCGCTCATCAACACGGTGCTGATCGACCGCAACGCTTTCCACTATGCGCGGCTCGCCGAGCATGTGCAGTGGGGCAGTCAGGCGGCGCAGGCCAAGTTGCAGAACATGACGCAGAATTTCGAGCAGACGGCCGGCCTCGACGCCACAAGTGCCGCGGTCTCGAAACTGTCCGGCATGGTGCACCAGCAGGCGGCGCTTTTGTCCTTCATGGACGTGTTCATGATGCTGACCGTGCTGTTCGCCTCGCTCGGATTCTTCGTGCTGTTCATCAACAAGCCGGCCCCGCAGGGCGGAGGTGGCGGCGGAGGCCATTGAGGAGCCGGAACCCCCGCCTGGCTTCCTCAACGCGTGACCCCGGAAATCGGCGACGATTTCCGGGGTCATTCCTTTTGGAGAGATTGAAAGCGACTCTTTGTTTTGACGCAATTCCGGGGCGGAAAACCGCTAGTGGCACTGCACAGGGATTTTGACCGGTCGGCTCCGTTTGCATTGGCAGGTGGCAAGCGTTGGAGATTGGCCGAAACCCCCGTCGCGATCGTCATTCTAGGGCGGAGCAGGAGCGAAGCTCCGTCGCGAAGACCCTGGAATCCATGCCGTTACCTTCGCCAAGGCGTGGAACGGAGCAAAATTCTGCACCGCAGCAACGCTTCCAAGTCACGGAATGGATTCTATGGTCTGCGCCGCGTCGCTTCGCTCCTTGCTCCGCCATAGAATGACGACGTCCGGGCGGCTTCAAGCAATCCCCGGCGTTTGCGCTGATTTCACGGACATGAATGGAAAATCCTGCACCAGGACAAACGGCAGCTTTTCAAAATCCCTGTGTCGGGAAACTAGACACTTTTCCTGGAATTGCTCAGGCGGCGGCCGGCTTGAAGCTCAATGCCACGCCGTTGATGCAATGGCGCAGGCCGGTGGGCGGCGGACCGTCGTCGAAGACATGGCCGAGATGGCCGCCGCAGCGGCGGCAGTGCACCTCGGTGCGGGTCATGCCGAGCGAAGTGTCCTGCGTCTTGCCGATGGCGTTGGCGATCTCCTGGTAGAAGCTCGGCCAGCCGGTACCGGAATCGAATTTGGTCTCCGACGAATAGACCGGCAGGTCGCAGCCGGCGCAGGCGAAGATGCCCTTGCGATGCTCGTTGAGCAGCGGGCTGGTGCCGGGATATTCGGTGCCCTCCTTGCGCAGCACGTCGAAGGCCTCGTCCGAAAGGATGGCATGCCACTCGGCATCGGTCTTGGTGACCTCGAAAGTCTCGGCGGCCAAAGCCGGCTTCGGCCCACCGGCGCGCAGCATCGCTCCGGATCCGACGATGAGAGCGATGGCGGCAGCCCCGCTCCAGAGAAAGTCGCGACGGTTCATGGCCATTCCTCCTGACGCATTTTGCCAAGATAGAGCGCCGCCCGGAAATCAAAAGCCGGTGACGCCCTATCCGTCATGTTGAGCAATTCCAGACGGAAACCGCTTGGCGCCTTCCTGGAATTGCCGCTCCGCGCCCCCTTTCGGGATGGCGCGGAGCACACCCTTGCCGGCGGCGCGGATCTTGAATGATGCGGCCGGCGCTCAGCCATGTCTTCGCCGGCCAGGTCCGCTTTGTTACATCTTCGGCAAGAGAACCTTGTCGATGACGTGAATGACGCCGTTCGACTGGCGGACATCGGCGATGGTGACGTTGGCGACATTGCCGTTCTCGTCGGTGACGGTGACCTTGCCGCCCTTGGCCTTCAGCGTCAGCTCGCAGCCGCCGACCGTCTTGACCTGGTGGGCGCCGCCATCGGCCTTGGCCATCTTGGCGACGTCGGCGGCCAGCGCCTTGGCAGCGATGACATGGCAGGTGAGAACCTTAGTCAGCTTGTCCTTGTTCTCGGGCTTGAGCAGCGTGTCGACCGTGCCGGCGGGCAGCGCCGCGAAGGCCTCGTTGGTCGGCGCGAAAACGGTGAACGGACCGGCGCTCTGTAGCGTGTCGACCAAGCCGGCGGCCTTGACCGCGGCGACCAGCGTGGTGTGGTCCTTCGAATTGACGGCGTTCTCGATGATGTTCTTCTTGGCATACATCGGCGCGCCGCCGACCATCGGATTGGCGGCATAGGCGACGGCGCCGAGCGCCGAAAGGCCGAGCGTAGAAGCGAGCAAAAGGGCGGTGAGTTTACGCATGATGTCAGTCTCCTCGGGTTGTTTCTTCCCGTTCGTGGGAACGAGAGGAGATACGGATGTGAAAACAGTTGGTTTCACGAGCGGCGAGAGATTTTTTCTTCTTTCGATTTATTTCTTTCACACCACCTGTGGCGACAGCGGACTTGCGCCGGCTGCCGAAGGCAAACGATAGACTTTAATTAGTCTTTGATAATATGCCGCCGAAGATCAGATGCCCTTCAGGTCACCCGCGGCGACGACCGGACCGGTCGGCTGGCCGGTCGGCGAACCGCCCGAAGGCTCGAGACTGACGGCGAGCACGGCGCCTTGCGCCAGCTTCTGCTGGACGGCCGGCGTGACCGCCATGCGCGCGGTCGGGCCGGCGGGGATGACGCCCATCGAGACCGGCGCGTTCTTGCCCTCGATCATCCACAATTCGAAATCCTTGCCGGCGCCGCGATCGCCGGAGACCAGCGACAGGCCGACCTCGTGGCGGGCCGCGTCATAGACGGCAAGGTATTTGACGTTGCTGTTGTCGGCGGCGAGTGACGCGACCAGCCTGGTCTCAGGCTGCGGCGCCGGCGGGTTGACGTAAGGCAGGGCGATATAGACGGCCAAGGCGGCAATAGCCGCCGCGGCGAGGCCGCGCCAGAAGGCAAGGCTCGCCCACAGGCCGGCGCTGGGCGCCGTGGACGCGGACGCGGACGACGCGAACAGGCGGCGGTCGATCGTCGCCTTGACCGAAGCCGGCGGCTCGACCGCGGCATAGGCGGCAGCCATCGGCGCGAAGTGGGCTTCCCAGGCATCGACCAGGCGGGCGAACGCCGTCTCGGCGTCGATGCGGCGGGACGCGATCTGGCGTTCGTCGGCCGCCAGAACGCCGAGAACGTATTCGGCGGCGAGCAACTCGTCGCCCCCACGTTCCGGTCCGTTGTCCTCCGCCAGCGTCATCTTTCCAGGCATTCTCTAAGTTTGAGCAGGCTTCGCCGCAGCCAAGTCCGCATCGTGTTCAACGGAACCTTGAAGCGCTCCGCCAGTTCGGCATAGCTTTCGCCGCTCAAATAGGCGCCCCGGACGGCCGCCGCCCGGTCTTGTTCCAGCTCGTCGAGGCAATGGTAGATGCGTTCGGTCTCGCCGCCCGCCACTGCCATGGCCTCGGGTCCCGGCGTCGGATCGGCGACGCCGAGGACCGTATCGATGTTGGCAGAAGGGCTGCGCCGCGCCCGGATGCGATCGATCGCATGGTTGCGCGCAACGGCCACCAGCCAGGAAATCGGGCTCAGATCGGAAACCGCGAAACGATCCGCCTTCGTCCAGATTTTGACGAAGACCTCCTGCAGCGCTTCTTCCGCATCTCCCCTGTCCCTCAACACACGAAGGCAGACACCGAAAAGTTTCGCGCTGGTCTGCTTGTAGAGCAGATCGAACGCTGCCCGGTCCTTCATCGAAGTCCGGACGATCAGCTTGCTGATGTCCTGCGGCGCCATAGCGGCAAATTAGAAGATTGCGATTTAATTGCAACGGGGCGCAGCAAGCGTGTCCACCAGCGGCCATGGGCCGATCCGGCACGGTTCGACGGCCTGCCGCTCGGCATCCAGGCCGCGGGGCGCCCCCGGCGACGAGGAGACGCTGTTGTCCCCCGCCGCGCAGATGGAGAAGCTTTCGGGATGGCTGAAGCGGCGCGCCGCGCTCAAGGTGCCCAGTGGTTCTGCGCAGGGAATTTGAAGAGTTGCCGCTTGTCGACGGGCAAAATTTTCACCGTTCCCCTTCGGTGAAATCACGCAAACGCCGGGGATTGGCGGAAGCCTCCCAACCTCGTCATTCCAGGGCGGAGCAGCCGCGCAGCGGCGTCGCGCAGACCCTGGAATCCATTCCGTGACCCTGATCAAAGAGTGCAGCGGAGCAGAATTCTGCACCGCCGTAGCGCTCGGAAGTCACGGAATGGATTCTCGGGTCTGCGCGCGTCGCTTCGCTCCTTGCTCCGCCCGTGGATGACGAGGTTGGGCCGTTTCGGCGAGTCTTCGAGGCATGCCACCTGCCAACACAAGCACGGCCAACCCTGTCAAAATCACTGCGCTGGGGAATTGGCAGATTTCGTCATTGTGACCGCAAAGCCGTTTGCGGCCTGCGGCAATTCCCGCTAAGACCCCGCCGTCCTTTCCAAGAAGCCGGGAACATATCGATGACGGACATCGCCGCCACCGCCGAAATGCAGGCCGCGCTGCTTTCGCGCGCGCTGCCTTATATGCAGCGCTACGAGAACAAGACGGTGGTGGTGAAATATGGCGGCCATGCCATGGGCGATATCGAGCTCGGCAAGGCATTTGCCCGCGACATCGCGCTGTTGAAGCAATCCGGCGTCAACCCGATCGTCGTGCATGGCGGCGGGCCGCAGATCGGCGCGATGCTCAGCAAGATGGGCATCGAATCCAAGTTCGAGGGCGGCCTGCGCGTCACCGACCAGAAGACGGTCGAGATCGTCGAGATGGTGCTCGCCGGCTCGATCAACAAGGAGATCGTGGCGCTGATCAACGCCGAGGGCGAGTGGGCGATCGGGCTCTGCGGCAAGGACGGCAACATGGTGTTCGCCGAAAAGGCGCGCAAGACCATGATCGACCCGGATTCCAACATCGAGCGGGTGCTCGATCTGGGCTTCGTCGGCGAGCCGGTCGAGGTCGACCGCACGCTGCTCGATCTTCTGGCACGCTCCGAGATGATCCCGGTGCTGGCGCCGGTCGCGCCGGGCCGCGACGGCCACACCTACAACATCAACGCCGACACGTTCGCCGGCGCCATCGCCGGCGCCTGCCGCGCCTCGCGCCTGCTATTCCTCACCGACGTGCCCGGCGTGCTCGACAAGAACAAGAAGCTGATCGACGAGCTGACGGTCGCCGAAGCCAGGGCGCTGATCAAGGACGGCACGGTTTCGGGCGGCATGATCCCGAAGGTCGAGACATGCATCGAGGCGATCGAGCGCGGCGTCGAAGGCGTCGTCATCCTCAACGGCAAGACGCCGCATTCGGTGCTGCTGGAGCTCTTCACCGAGCACGGCGCCGGCACGCTGATCGTTCCGTAAGGAAGGCAAGTTCACCATTTCCATGGAACGGTGAACTGCCATATTCAGCCGGCTAACTTCTTTCTGACGACGCGCGTCGATCTTCAATGATGGGCGCGATGGATTTGCGTGGCTGGCGCCTGACGATCATCGATTCCTCCTCGGCGTCCTGCGGCGCGCCCCAGAACTCGGCTAATGTCGGCCCATCCGTCACGCGGCCGTCGCGGACCAGAAACCCCCAGACTTCGCGGAACCAGACGCGACGCCCCATCTTCGTGTACCAGCGCATCGAATGCCGCTGCTCGGGATCGGGGTGGAAGAGGATGCGCGCCAGCGCCTTCGGCCGCGACTGCACGGCGACCTCGATCAGCTTGACGGCGAAGAACAGCATCCACGGCTTCAGCCGGGTCATGTGCAGAACCTGGTGCTTGTAATCCCACAGGCGCACGTCCTGCTGGATCACCTTGCGGTCGCGGGCGATACGGAAGAACGGCGTCCAGCGATGCGGCGTGACATAGAGCGCCTGGATCTGGTCGGGATCGTAGGCGATGAGCTGGCGGAAGCCGCGCCAGAGATCGCGCAAGGTCTCGTCCTCGAAGCCGGCAACCCAGGTCGCCATCGACAGGATGCCGTGTCGCCTGAGCAGCTGGATCGCCTCGCGGTCGGATTTGGTGCTGCCGCCCTTGCGGATCAGCGACAGCGTCTCCTCGTCGGTGTTCTCCATGCCGAGCAGCCAGCGGATGATGCCGGCCTTGCGGTAGAGGTGGAGGATATCGGCATCGCGCACGATGTCGTCGGCGCGGGTCGAGCCGACGATCAGCACGGGCACGTTCTCGGCGATCATGGCGTCGAGGAAGGCGCGCCAGGCTTTCTTCGAGGAGGTCGGGTTCTCGTCAGCCAGGTTGATCAGCTCGACGCCATGCTCGCGATGGAGCCAGGCTATTTCCCTGGCGAATTTGACCGGATCGCGGTGACGCCAGCGGGTCCAGAAGCCGCGCTGGCCGCAATAGTTGCACAGATGCGGGCGGCCGCGCGAGAACTGCATGACCACGGCCCGCTTGCCGCCCCAATAGGAGTAGCGGCGATGATCGATCAGCTCCCAGCCGACGCGCCAGGCGTCGAGATCGGCGATGGTCATGGCCGCCTGGGTCGCGACGGGAAGCCCGAAATCGTCGCGATAGGCGATGCCGGCAACGCTTGCCGCCGGCTGGCACATCTCGATGGCCTCGACCAGGGCCGTCGCGGTCGCCTCGCCCTCGCCGCGCACGATGAAATCGAAGACGTCGGTCGCGGCCAGGATGTCGCGCCAATGATAGGTCGGGAAGACGCCGCCATAGACGACGATGGCGCCCGGTGCGCGACCCTTGATCATTTCGGCGATGCGCAAGGCGGTCGGATGCGCCGAGGTCGAGCCGGAATGGCCGATGAGAACGACGTCCGGATTGTCGCGCAGGGCATCGTCGACCAGCGCGGCGAGCGGCATCGGCCCGAACTCGGCATCGACCAGCCGGACCTGATGGCCGGAATCGATCAGCGGGCCGCCGATTGCCAGCAGCCCAAGCGGCGGCAAATGATCGTCGGGCACGCGGCTGCCGATGGCCGTGTGCGGCGGATTGATCAGCACGATGTTCATGGCGGACCTCTTGCGTTGGTCCGCTAGTGCTAGTCGGCGATGTCGAAGCCGCCTTGGCGCGGTTCAGCAGTTTCCACGCAGCTTTTCGCCAGATTTGACCGGATCAGCGCCGCAGATGGCTGAGCGGCACGTGGCCGGGTCCCTTGATGTTCTGCAGAACCAGTTGCGTGTGGACGTCGCGCACGCCGGGCAGCCGCATCAGCCGGTGCATGACAAAGGCGTTCAGATCGTCAACCGACGGCACCATGACATGCAGCAGGAAATCGTGGTCGCCCGTCATCGTCCAGCAGGACGAGACCTCGTCCATGCGCTGAACGGCGGCAATGAAGCTTTCGGGCGAGCCGTCGCTGTGGCTGACCAGCCGCACCTGGATGAACACCTCGACCGTGAGCCCGATGGCGCGGCGGCTGAGCACGGCGGCAAAGCCCTTGATGATGCCGGTTTCCTGCAAGGCCTCGAAGCGGCGCGCGCAAGGGGTTGTCGACAGGCCGATCTCCTGCGCCAGCTCCGACACGGGCTTGCGCCCATCGCGTTGCAGGATGTCGAGTATCCTTATCTCGAAGTCGTCGAATTGAGGCATATTTTCTCGATCTCACGTTTATCTGAGTTCTTTTACCTCGAAATCAGCTGACGAGCTACAAACAAGGCTGATTTGCCTCCGTGATCGCCCCTAAACTTTCTTCCACGATCCGCAGATCACGATCTCGAGGAGGATATGATGACGATCAGCGTTGCCGATTACGCCGCAGAATGCGCGGCGCAGGGCCTTCGCGGCGACTACTCGGTCTGCCGCGGCGATTTCACCGTGGCGCAGGGCTACGACTATTCAGCCGAGGAACAGGCGGTGTGGCGCACGCTGTGCGACCGCCAGACGAAGCTGACGCAGAAGCTTGCGCACCACTCCTATCTGGATGGTGTCGCGGCGCTCGGGCTGCTTGACAGGATTCCGGATTTCGATGCCGTCAGCGAAAAGCTCACCAGGCTGACGGGCTGGGAAATCGTCGCGGTGCCGGGCCTGATCCCAGCCGGCCCGTTCTTCGATCATCTCGCCAACCGCCGCTTCCCGGTCACCAACTGGCTGCGGACGAAAAAAGAGCTCGACTACATCGTCGAGCCAGACATGTTCCACGATTTCTTTGGCCATGTGCCGATCCTGACCCAGCCGGTGTTCGCCGATTTCATGCAGATGTATGGCCGGAAGGCGGAAGATCTGATCGCGCTCGGCGGCGACGAGATGATCACAAGGCTCTATTGGTACAGCGCCGAATACGGCCTCATCCAGGAAGCCGGCCAGCCGTTGAAAGCTTTCGGCGCCGGGCTGATGTCGTCCTTCACCGAGCTGCAATTCGCGGCCGAGAGCAAGGACGCCCACCATGTGCCGTTCGACCTCGAGACGGTGATGCGCACCGGCTATGAGATCGACAAGTTCCAGCGCGCCTATTTCGTGCTGCCGTCCTTCGATGCGCTGCGCGATGCTTTCGCCCATGGCGACCTCGCCGGCATCGTGGCGCGGTTCAAGGGCCAGCCGGCGCTCGACCCGGCAACGGTCTGAGGTCGGTTTTCGCCCAACCGACATTCAGGGCGGTCCACCTGTCGACAGGCGGCTGGGCCGCTTTACGTTTTTTGCAATTAGTTCCCCAGCATAGGGATTTTGGCCAGTTGGCTATGTTTGCGTTGGCAAGATGGCATGCCTTGGCGGTTAGCCGAAACGCCCACCCAGTCGTCATCCACGGGCGGAGCAAGGAGCGACGCGACGCGCGCAGACCCGAGGATCCATTCCGTGTCGCATGAGCGCTGCCGCGGTGCAGAATTCTGCTCAGCTGCACTCTTTGATCAGAGTCACGGAATGGATTCCAGGGTCTCCGCGACGCCGCTTCGCGGCTGCTCCGCCCTGGAATGACGAGGTTGGAAGACTTCCGCCAATCGCCAGCGTCAGCGCTGATTTCACCGAAAGGAGCGTCGACCAACGGCAACCTTTCAAAATCCTGCGCTGATCCTCTAGTTATGCTTTGTCGGGCTCGGCCTTGATCCTGGCCAACTGCTCGCTCTGCAACTCGAGTGCTGCGTTGATGAAGCGCAGCACGGTCGCGAGCTCAGCATCGCTGAAGCTCGCCACCACCTTCTCGCCCTCGCGCGCGATCGTGCCGTAATAGCGTTCAGACAGCTCCCTGGTCCGGTCGGTCGCCTCGATCACCACCTTGCGCCTGTCCTCCAGGCTGCGGGTCCGCGTGACGTATCCGCGCGCCTCCAGCCGGTCGATCAGGGCCGTCACCGCCGCCGGCGTCAGCCCGGTCGCCGCTGCCACTGCGCCGGCCGATTGCGGTCCGGCGTAGAGCAGACCCAGGCAATGCCGCTCCGCCGCGATCAGGCCCAGCCGCGCCCCCACCGCCTCGTCATAAGCCTGGGTGGCGTCCTGCCAGCGCATGACGGCGAGGCCGACGGCCCTGGTCATCTCATCGCGTTTCGCGCTTGACGAATTTGCTTCGATCATCTAACTATCAATCTGTCTAACATTCAGATTATCGTATTAATATGCGATGACAGCCTTTGCAAGGCAAGGGCAAAGTCGCCGACAAGGAGTGAACAATGAGCTTGATTCAACAGCGCACCCCTCTCTCGAATGAGGAGGAATACAAATACGCCAAGCTGGCCATGGAATGGTATGGCTGGGGTTCGCCCATCGGCCTCGGCATCCTGCTGGTAGCGCTTGCCGCCGCGGCCGTGCTGGTCCGCGTCGCCGTCTACGGACTGTAAGCGAGCTCGCAATTTCCGCCAAAGGCGCGCCAGGGCGGCGCCGGTCGCCACTTCAGAGCATGATGCCGAAAAGTGTGAAGCGGTTTTCGGACGACATCATGCTCTATCTCTTTGATTTAGAGCCGGCGCCGCTGGCGTTTCGGAGATCAGACGACGATCACCTTGCCGAGATGCTCGCCCAGGCGGCAGGCGAGCGCGGTGATGGTCGTCGTCGGGTTGCACTGGCCGGAGGTGCAGAACACCGAGGAGCCGCCGACATAGAGATTGTCCATGCCGTGCACCTTGCAATTGGCGTCGACGACGCTTTTCAAGACGTCGGTGCCCATGCGGGTGCCGCCCATATGGTGGTGGCCGGCCGTCTCCTCATTGGTCGGGTAATCGCCGCCATTGCTGATCCAGTCGTCGATGCGGACGCGGCCGAGATTCTTCTGCGCCATGGTCGTGCCGAAAAGCTTCAGGCCTTCGAGCAGCGTACGGCGCTCGAGCGGCGACTTCTTCCAGTGCAATTCGATGCGCGGCACGCCGGCGTGGTCGACATCGGCCTTCGACAGCTCGATCTGGTTAGAGGCAAGCGGCGCCTGTTCCCAGGCGACGTAAAGCTGGGCGGCGCAGTGCAGCCTCTGGTCCAGTTGGGAGGACATCCATTCCGCCATGTTGGGCGCGGTGCAGGCGAGATCGGCGATCAGCTTCTTGACATTGGGATAGGGCGACTCGATCAGGCGGATGCCGAAGTTCATGATCCGCAGCCGCTCCATCGCGGCAAGCGTCGGCGAGAAGAAGGCTTCGTTCGAGGCGTCGACCTCGAACTCTGAGTAATTGGCGAGGATGGCATTGCCGCCCTGGAAGGTCGGATGCTCCATCCAGTAGCGGCCGAGCGCCGCCGAATTCGGCACCACGCCGCCGTTCGAGCGCTGGTTCGACCATAGGAGCAGCCGCGAGTTCTCCAGCCCGCCGGTGCAGGTGACGAAATAGTCCGCCGCGAAGGTGCCGGCGTCCTGGCCGTTCGACCAAAGTTTCGCGCCGGTGACGCGCTTGCCGTCGCCGGTGAGCTCGGTCGCGTAGGTGTTGAGCACGACGGCGATGTTCTTGCTCTTGTCGAGCTCGTCGGCGAACTTCTCGCCGAAGCGTACCGCCGGGCTCTTGATCAACTGCACCCAGCGGATGTCGTCCGAAACCGGCACATCGGGGCGGAAGTCGGGAAGCTCGAGGATGTCATGGACTTCCGGCAGATAGGGCTCGATGTCGGCGCGGCTGATCGGCCAGCCGGTGTCCGGCGCCCAGGCCTTGGGCTCGAAATCTTGGCTGTCGAGCACGCGACACCAGCCGGCCCAGTGGTTGGATGAGCCGCCCATGAAGCGCAGCCTGGTGATGTCGAGGTCGAAATAGAAATCGCCGACCGTCCTGCCGCGATAGAAATCCTGCGACTCGTCGCTGAATTCGCGCGAACCCGCCTCCAGGACGACGACCGGGATGCCGGCTGCGCCGAGCTTCCTGGCGATCGTCGTGCCGGCTGGACCGGAGCCGAGGATGCAGGCCTTGGGTTTGAAGCCGGCCTGCTTGTAGGCTTGGTAGCTGTCGAAGATCATGCGAGATCGCTCCGCCGCAGGATCCAGCCGTTGATCTCGACGATTTCGTCGGGGTCGGCCACGGCCGGTTGGTTGCGGAACAGCGACAGCGCCGGCAGCGCGATCAGCGCCTGCACGATCGCGCGGCGAGACATTTTTCTTATGAACCTGCTCATGACACGTCTCTCGATAGGGGCCTCGATCCATGCATGCCGTGCCTGAACGGCACACATGCCGCCTGGGAGGCCAATTCCGTGCCAAACCTAAGTGAAAACGGGGTTACATCCGGAAGTTTAGCGCGGTTGAATATGGACATGGTTAGGGCTTTCCTAAAGCGCGTCGCGCTGAACCCGATTCAGGCGCCGCGCTTTTGAGTTTTTGTTTTGATGCATGTCGTTGTCCCAAAACCGCTGCGTACTTTTGGGCGACATGCATGACGCTCGCGGCGAGGCTTCATGCCGCCTCGGGGAGTTCGCGGTCGAGGATCGAAAGATTGCGGCCGCGGTTCTTCGCCTCGTAAAGCCTGCGGTCGGCGGCGCGCATCAGATCGGAAACGGTGGCGCTCTCGCCGCAGCTTATGCCGCCGATCGAGACCGTGAGCGGCACGGTCCGCTCGTCGACGGGGCGGAAGCGGATCAGCTCGACCTCGCGGCGGATGCGTTCGGCGACATGCTTGGCTTCCGGTTCGCTGGCGCCGACCAGGAAAGCCGCGAATTCCTCGCCGCCGATGCGGCCGAGCACGTCGCCGCTGCGAATGCCGCGTTCGATGGCGCCGGCGATCAGAAGCAGCGCTTCGTCTCCCGTCAGATGGCCGTAGCTGTCGTTGATCCTCTTGAAGTGATCGGCGTCGATGATCAGCAGCGCGCCGCGATCGCTCTTGCGCCGCGACCCGTCGAGCGCGGCAAAGAAGGTTTCGCGATTAAGCATGCCGGTCATGTCGTCGCGGCTTGCCTTTTCCGACAGGCGCCTGTGCGCCGCCGCAAGCTGCGCATGGGCGCGAGCAAGCTCGCGATGGGCGTTCTGCAACCGGTCGCTCTGCCAGAAGCTGCTGGCGCTGGCGGCCCAGGCGAGCACGAGCGGGCAAACCGTCGACGCCAGCCAGACGGTGCGGCTCATCGGAAAGCCCATTGCCGGAACCACAATCAGCGTCAACAACAGCGAGGCAGCGACCGAAGCGAACGCCACGGCAGCGGCCCTCAAAAATATGCGACTCATCACTTGCTCCCAACGGATAGCCTCTGTGCCAGCAAGCGCTGAAGGCGACCTTTCCGAGACTTTTAAAATTTGAAACGAGACGCCATTTTCACACTTCGTGACGCGCATAAGTTGTGGATAACCTCCGCGCCGGCATGCCATAAGAAGCGTATGACGATGACACCCGATCCTGCCCGCTTTGCCCATGTCACGGACTGGGTGTTCGACCTCGACAACACGCTCTATCCGCATCACTCGAACCTGTTCGCGCAGATCGACGTCAAGATGACCGCCTATGTCGGCGAGTTGCTGACGCTTTCGCGCGACGAGGCGCGCAAGCTGCAGAAGGAGCTCTACCTGGAATACGGCACGACACTGAACGGGCTGATGAAGCGGCACGGCATCGATCCCGACGATTTCCTTGAGAAGGTGCACGACATCGACTATTCGCGGCTGGTGCCGGATCCGGTGCTGGGCGCGGCGATCCGCCAGCTTCCCGGGCGCAAATTCATCTTCACCAATGGCGACCGCAGGCATGCCGAGCGCACCGCGCGCCAGCTCGGCATACTGGAGCATTTCGACGCCATCTTCGACATCGTCGCGGCGGGGCTCAATCCCAAGCCGGAGCGTCAGACTTATGAGCGTTTTGCCGAATTGCACTCGGTGACCGGACATAATGCGGTGATGTTCGAGGATCTGGCGCGCAATCTGGCCGTGCCGAAAACGCTCGGCATGACGACCGTGCTGGTGGTGCCGCGCAATTTCGAGCCGACCTTTTCGGAGATCTGGGAACGCGACCCTGCAAACGAGGACGACGTCGATTTCGTCACCGACGATCTCGCCAGCTTCCTGACCGCGATCGTCGAGGTCGTGGCCTGAACTCGGCAGGCGGCATGTCTTGGAGATTGGCCGAAACGCCCATCGCGATCGTCATCCACGGGCGGAGCAAGGAGCGAAGCGACGCGGCGCAGACCATAGAATCCATGCCGTGACTTGAAAGCGCCGCCACGATGCAGAGTTTTGCTCCGCTGCACGTCTTGGCGAAGGTAACGGCATGGATTCCAGGGTCTTCGCGACGGAGCTTCGCTCCTGCTCCGCCCTGGAATGACGATCGCGATTGCGCGTTTCGCCAATCTCCAGCGCATGCCACCTGCCAATGCAAACAGAGCCGGTCTTTCAAAATGCCTGTATCGAGGACCTAGTCGAAATCCGGAATCGTGCCGGGCGGCAGCCCCAATCGGCCGTTCAGCTCCTTCAAAAACCGGCACAAGTCCGGAGTGCCTCCGGCTCGCCTGCCGTTGCCATTGCCATTGCCATTGGACGCGTAGCCGTTGCCGTGGCCGTTGCCGCAATTGGCGTTGCCGTTGAAGCTGCCGCCATTGAAGTTGCCGCTGAAACTTCCGGCATTGCCGTTGCCATTGAAATTGCCGCTGTTGCCATTGCCGTTGAAGTTGCCGGAATTTCCGTTGCCGTTGAAATTGCCGGTGTTGCCAAGACCGTTGGTCACGCCGACGCCGATCGGAAGGTCGGCAATCCTGACCAGGGTCGAGGCGTCGGCAGCCAGGATCGCGGCAAGCAGCGTGCCGAGCGCGAGGCCGTTTCCGTCAAGCAGCCTCGCCGCCACCCGGCGCTGGCGAGGCCGAACGGACGCGGCTGATCTCAAGCTGGTCATCAGTGGTTCCCCCGGCCGTTGGAGTTGCCGTTGAAGCCGCCGACATTGCCGTTGCCGTTGAAGTTGCCGCCGTTGAAGTTGCCGTTGCCGGCACCGATGTTGCTGTTGCCGTTGTATTGGCCGGTGTTGGAGTTGCCGTTGAAGGCGCCGATGTTGCTGTTGCCGCTTGTCGGCGAAGTGTTGCTGTTGCCGTTGAAGGCGCCGACATTGCCGGTGCCGCTGTTGAAGGCGCCGACATTGCCGGTACCGCTGTTCTTGTAGCCGACATTGCCGCCGAAGTTGCCGAGCGGGTTCATGCTCCTGACGTTCGAACCGATGGCTTGGCCGTATTTGCCGACCGCCCCCTGGACAGCCGACATGCCGAAGGCCTGGCTGCCCGTCGCGCTGTCAGCCTTCGCCGCGGTTGCACTCAACAACCCCAGGCATAGCGCCGATATGACGTAGCGTTTCATCTGCGAGCTCCTTCCATGGCTTAGCTTTTTGAATTGGGACCTGTTTCGAAAAGGACTGGGACCGCCGGCGACATGTCGCGATAGCCTTGCGCGGGGGACGGGCGCGTGGCTCGGCGATCCCAGAGACGTCAGCGTCGTTCCAAGTTAAGGCTTGGCGACGCTGTCGGTTGGACGGCGCTAGTGGTTGGCGTTGCCGTTTCCGTTGCCGTTGCCGGCGCCCCAGTTACCGTTGCCGTTGGCATTGCCATTGCTGATGCCGAAGTTCCCGTTGCCGTTGATGTTGCCGTTTCCGAGGCCGAAGTTCCCGTTCCCGTTGCCGTTGCCGTTGGCGGCGCCGGCATTGAGGTTGCCGTTATAGTTGCCGTTGAAGGCGCCCATGTTGGCGTTGCCGTTTCCGTTGCCGTTGCCGACGCCGAAGTTGCCGTTGCCGTTGAAGTTGCCGTTGAAGGCGCCGGTATTGGCGTTGCCGTTGCCGTTGCCGTTGCCGACGCCGACATTGCCATTGCCGTTGCCATTGCCGCTACCGACCGAAAATGCGGATGCCGAACCAGTCAGAGCCGACAGGACAGCCGCGGCCAGGATGATCTTTTTCATGACGTTCTCCTTGGTTTGTGTTGAGCTTCCCGGCCAGTTCAAGATGACCGGGAGGACGCTCTAAGGATGCACGCAGAAATAGCGCCCATGAATTCGGGCTGATCGGCAGGTGCCGTCGGTTTTTCTGCTGATACCCGTGTCAGGGAAAGTTGAAGCGATCGGGAAAAAACTGACAGGCATAAAGGCATATGCCGGGTGTATATTGCGCGCGGATCAACCCCTTGTGCCTCTTCTCGCGGGGCCGGCACTTCGCGGCGTTGACGGAAAAGAAGTCGATGGAGGGTGGCATCGACACCGGCAAAGACGATAGCTCGAGAAAGCGCCGTGGCCTGGCGCGGCATCTGGTTGCCGTGCAGGAAGAGCAGCGCCTGCGCCTGTCGCGCGAGCTGCATGACGATCTGGGCCAGATGCTCGCCAGCGTCGCGCTCGAATTGCACATCGTTCGCGCCGGCTCGCCGGAGATGGACGCCCGCCTCGAGCGCGCCACCATGCTTATCGACCAGCTGAGCGCCAAGGTGCATGACGCCGCCTGGAGCTTGCGACCCGCGGACCTCGATCGCCAAGGCCTCAGAGCTTCGGTCGAGGACCTGGCAACCATGCTTTGCGGTCAACTCGGCATCGCATGCGAGATGGACCTTGAAGCCCTTTCGAGCCCGCCGCCTGCCGAGATCGCGCTCACGCTTTACCGGATTGCGCAGGAAGCGCTCACCAATATCGGCAAGCATGCCGCGCCGAGCCGCGTGAGCGTCACGGCGCACATCCAGGACGATCGGATGCGCCTGACGATCGAGGATGACGGCCGCGGCTTTGACGGCAGCGCCGAACCTGGTCCGGGCCATTTGGGACTTGCCGGGATGCGGGAGCGGCTGGCGCTGGTCGGCGGCAAATTGTCGGTTGAAACCGCCAGGGGCAAGGGGACCACCATTTACGCCGATGTGCCCCTCGCCGGCTGACCGGCGGCTTCGGACCGGCAACGATGCGATCGGGTCTGAAATGGCATCTTCGGCGTCAAGTGGGACTACGTGAAGCGCTGCACATCCCGGACATTAGCCTCGGCTTACAGTCCGGCATCATTGGGTTAGGCGGGGGATGGCTTACCCGTTGCGGCCGTTCAGGCCTGCCAGGACAGACGGGCGTCCCGCGCCAGGCGGGGCAGTTGCCTAGACCATCAAGAACAAGAGGGCCGGCCCGCTCCAGGCGAGAGGCTCTTTCATCGACTGATGGAGGTTAAAGGTGTGCTGCAGACGGATATTCGTGGTCGATGACCACCCGATGATCCTGTCGGGGGTCGGGGCGATGATCAACAGCCAGGACGATCTGACGATCGTCGGACTGGCCGGCAATGCCGACGATGCCCTCGAGGGGATCGGCAAGTCGCTGCCCGACGTCGCCGTGGTCGACATATCGCTTCCGGGCGTCAACGGGGTCACGCTGATCGAGCGGGTTGGCGAACGCTTTCCCGAGGTCAGCTGCATAGCGCTGACGGCGCATGAGGACCCGGGCTGCCTGCGCCAGGTGCTGGCGGCGGGCGGGCGCGGCTTCGTGGTCAAGCGGTCGACCGCGACGGACCTGCTGCAGGCCATCCGATGCGTGTTGGCCGGCGACAACTATGTCGATCCGGCGCTTGCGGCGCGTATATTGAGCCCACGCAGCGCCTCGCAGGGCGATCCGGGCAATCTCAGCGAACGGGAGCGGTCGGTCATCCAGTTGGTGGCGCTCGGTTACAGCAACAAGGAAATCTCGTCGCGGCTCAGCCTCAGCATAAAGACGATCGAAACCTATCGCACCAGGGCAACCGACAAGCTCGAACTTCACTCCCGCGCCGCCATCGTGCGCTTCGCGCACTCGAATGGCTGGCTGATCGAACTGCCGGTGTAGGCAGACCGGGCCGGGATGCCGTCCCGGGGTAGAGGAATTGGAGAACTGAGGAATTGAAGAACTGGAGAACAGACGAACGATCCGGAGGTCCTTTTCCCCAATTCTTCAGTTCTTCAATTCATCAGTTCCTACTCCCCCAGCTTGTAGAAGCGGCGGATGATGTCCCAGGCTTCGTCGGCCGTGTCGACGAAATCGATGATGTCCTGATCGCCGGGCGAGATCGTGCCCTGCTCGGCGAGGAAATCAAGATCGATCGCCCTTTGCCAGAACGCCTTGCCGAACAGGATGACCGGGACGCGCTCCATGCGTCCCGTCTGGATGAGCGTCAGCGTCTCGAAGAACTCGTCCATCGTGCCGAAGCCGCCCGGAAACACCGCGACCGCCTTGGCGCGCATAACGAAATGCATCTTGCGGATGGCGAAGTAGTGGAAGTTGAAGCAGAGCTCCGGCGTGACATAGGCGTTGGGCGCCTGCTCGTGCGGCAAAACGATGTTCAAGCCGATCGACGGCGCGCCGACATCGTCGGCGCCGCGGTTGCCGGCCTCCATGACGCCAGGCCCGCCACCGGTCACCACGACATATTCACGATAATAGGAGGTGGCCGACTGCCGCGAGCACAGGCGAGCGAATTTGCGCGCTTCCTCGTAATATTTGCTGTTCGCCTCGAGGTTCTTCTTCTGCGTCTCGTTCTTCGCCGCCCAAGCCTCGCCACCCGGTTCGGGCAGGCGGGCGCCGCCGAACAGGATGACGGTCGAGCGAATGCCGCGTTCGGCCAGGATCATTTCCGGCTTGAGGAGCTCGAGTTGCAGCCGCACGGCGCGCAATTCGCGACGCGTCATGAACTCGGGATCGTTCCAGGCCAGCCGGTAGGTCTCGGCGCGTGTCTGCGGGGTATCCGGCACGCTTTTCGAGCGCTCCAGATCCTCGTCCGAATGCGGCAGCGGCGTCCATCCCGCCTTTTCCATGGGAGTCATCGAATCCACCCGTCCAATTCCCTTACTTGCGCCGTCCCGTGACGCTGGCGCGATTGACCCCCATTGAGCCTTAACATAGGGTCCGCGCGACTTTTAAACAGGTTAAGGCGCAGCCCCTTAACAGCTTGGTAATGGAGCGAAATCATGTCGAAGCCCGATCTGGCGAGCCTCGAGAAGACCATCGAAAAGGCCTTCGAGGAGCGCGACATGATTTCGACCGCGACGCGCGGCGAGACGCGCGACGCCATCCAGGCGGCCCTCGACCTGCTCGATCGCGGCGTCGCCCGCGTCGCCGAAAAGCGGGACGACGGCAAGTGGCACGTCAACCAGTGGCTGAAGAAGGCGGTGCTGCTCTCCTTCCGGCTGAACCCGATGGAGATCATCAAGGGCGGTCCCGGCCAGGCGGTGTGGTGGGACAAGGTGCCGTCCAAGTTCGACGGCTGGAGCGCCGTCGACTTCGAGAAGGCCGGCTTCCGCGCCGTGCCGTCCTCGATCGTGCGCCGCTCGGCCTATGTCGCGCCGGGCGCCGTGCTGATGCCGTCCTTCGTCAACGTCGGCGCCTATGTCGATACGGGCACCATGGTCGACACCTGGGCTTCGGTCGGCTCCTGCGCCCAGATCGGCAAGAACGTGCATCTTTCCGGCGGCGTCGGCATCGGCGGCGTGCTGGAGCCGATGCAGGCCGGCCCGACCATCATCGAGGACAATTGCTTCATCGGCGCGCGCTCCGAAGTGGTCGAAGGCTGCATCGTGCGCGAAGGCTCGGTGCTCGGCATGGGCGTGTTCATCGGCCAGTCGACCAAGATCGTCGACCGCGCCACCGGCGAGGTCTTTTACGGCGAGGTGCCGCCGAATTCGGTGGTGGTCGCCGGATCGCTGCCGGGCAAGCCGCTGCCCAATGGCGAGCCGGGCCCGAGCCTCTACTGTGCCGTCATCGTCAAGCGCGTCGACGCCAAGACCCGCTCCAAGACCTCGATCAACGAATTGCTGCGCGATTGATCCTCCACGACGGAGCGGACGCTATTGTCTGAAAGATCGCAATTCCTCTGGCTGTTCTTCAGCCTTTCGGGGCGGCTGAGCCCGGTCGCCTATGCGCTGGCCGGGATTTTGCTGGTCCTTGTCCAGTTTTTCCCGTTCTACCAGTTCGCGCGGGTAGAGCTGAACACGAGCGCCAGCCAGAACTGGGCCATGATATGCTGGGGCGTGCTGCTGATCTCGGCCTGGGCCACGTTCGCGGTGACGGCGAAGCGCTTCCATGATTTCGGCAAGCCGACCTATTTTGCGCTGATCTCGCTGATCATCGGTCCCATCCTGCTCATCATTCTCGCCTGTTTCCGCAGCGATCCCGGACCGAACCGCTACGGCAGGCGCACCAACGCGCCGGGCGATAGCTGAGGTCGCCATGCGCTACCGCACGCTCGATCCGACGCGGATCATCGAGACCGCCCAAAGGCTGGAGGAGCGTGTCGCCGAGCGTTTCCCGGAAAGGGGCCTGCGCGCCGTCGCCGCCGAACTGGTGTCGCTGTCGCGCGACCTCGCCAAGGCCGCCAAGGAGCTGGAAGCGCCGATCTGGTGGCTGCGCGGCGTCATTGTCGCGGCCTTCATCGCCGGCGTGGCGATGTTCCTGTTCGTCGGCACCATCCTGCCGCTCGACCGCATTTCGGGCGCCGACGATGCCGTGCAGTCGATGCAGGGCATCGAGGCGACGATCAACACGGTGATCCTGGCGGTGCTCGGCCTGCTGGCGCTGATCCGCACCGAGGAGCGGATCAAGCGCAAGAAAGTGTTCCGGCAGCTGCACGGGCTGCGCTCGCTCATCCATGTCATCGACATGCACCAGTTGACCAAGGATCCGGCGGCCTTGTCGGCCGATTTCAAGCCGACCTCGCACTCGCCCGCACGCATCACCAACGCGGCCGACCTGGCGCGCTATCTCGACTATTGCTCGGAAATGCTGTCGATCGCCGGCAAGATCGCGGCGCTGTTCGCGCAGTCGGTCAACGACGACGTCGTCGTCAATGCCGTCAACGACATCGAGAACCTGTCCTCCAACCTGTCGCGCAAGATCTGGCAGAAGATCACGCTGATCGAGGACCGCCGCCGACCACTTCCGGCCTAAGGCCGGGCGGACCGCGCTTTGCCGCTTCCGCCTGACGCACCAGCGCGGTGACGCGTTCGTTGACCGGCGTCGGGGCGCCCGTTCGCCTGGCCAGGCGAATGACCGCGCCCTGCAATTCGTCGATCTCGGTCGGGCGGCCGCGTTTGAGGTCGTCCCACATCGACGAGCGCGCCTGAGGGTCGATCGCCAGCATGCGGCGCGCCAGAAGCCCGAACAGCCAGTCGGGCAACCGCAGCACTTTCGGCAGCAGCGCCGGCGGCAGGCCGGTGATGCGCGCCGGCGCGATGCCCGCGGCCTTCATCGCGGCGAGCGCCTCGTCGATCTCGGCGGCGAGGACGACGCGCCAGCTTCGGTCGGCCAGTTGCCTCGCCAGCGGCAGGTCGGAGAGCGCCACCAGGGCATTGTTGAGGTTCATCAGCAATTTGCTCCACTGCACCGCCTTCATGTCGGTGCGCGCTTCGACGGCAAGCCCGTCGACGTCGAGCAGATCGACAAGGCCATCGGCGCCATCGTCGATCATCACCTCGCCCTGGCTGGCGCGATGCGCACGCAACGGCGCCTCGCCGTCGGGCGACTGGACGACGTTGAACATGACCATGCCGGTCAGCACCCGCCGTCCAGGGAGCGCGGCGCGCAACCTGTCCGCATTGTCGACGCCGTTCTGCAGGCTGACCACCACGGCATCCGGGCGCCCGTGGGCGCCGATCAGCCCGGCCATCTCTCCGGTTGCGCCGCTCTTCACCGTCACCAGGATGACGTCCGCGCCGGGGAGTGCCGCAGCCGGATCGTCCGTTGCCGAAATCGCTCGCGCTTCGACGAGGCGGTCGCGGCCGTCAAGATCGCTGACGCGCAGCCCGCTTTCGCGCATGGCCTCGACGACGCGGCCGCTGCCGAGGAAGACGACCTTGCGTCCGGCGAGCGCCAGGCAGCCGCCGACATAGCAGCCGATGCTGCCGGCGCCGGCTATCGCGACGGTGCTTGTTTCACTGGCCATGCATTCGTCCTCCCTTGGCCCGCAACTTGCTATTATGCATGTCGTTCTCCCGGAACCGCCCACACTTCCGGGCGACATGCATTTATACGCCACGCAAACCATATTGTCGGCGGCATGACCGGCGATGATCTGCCATCGTGACACGACAAACGCTTTCGACTATCGCTTTGCCCATGACATTGCCGACCGATCCCGCCGCGAATCTTGCCGCCCTGATCCGTTGCCCTTCCGTGACGCCCGCCGAAGGCGGGGCGCTTGCCGCGCTGGAGGGCATGCTGAAGCCGCTCGGCTTCTCGGTCGAGCGACCGGTCTTCTCGGAAGACGGCACGCCGGACATCGAAAACCTCTATGCGCGGCGCTCGGGCAACGGCCCGCACCTGATGTTTGCCGGCCATACCGATGTGGTTCCGGTGGGTGACGAGGCGGCCTGGACGCATCCGCCCTTCGCCGCCGAAATCGCCAATGGCGAGATGTATGGCCGCGGCGCCGTCGACATGAAGGGCGGCATCGCGTGCTTCATCGCGGCGGTGGCGCGCCATGTCGCGAAGAATGGCGGGCCGAAAGGCTCGGTGTCGCTGCTGATCACCGGCGACGAGGAAGGACCGGCCATCAACGGCACGACGAAGCTGCTCGACTGGGCGGCGGCCAAGGGCGAGAAGTGGGATGCCTCGATCGTCGGCGAACCGACCAATCCGGATGCGCTCGGCGACATGATCAAGATCGGCCGGCGCGGCTCGCTATCGGGCAGCGTGACCGTCAATGGACGCCAGGGCCATGCCGCCTATCCGCAGCTTGCCGACAACCCGGTGCGCGGGCTCATCAGCCTGGTCGACGCGCTGCTCCATCCGGTGTTCGACAAGGGGACCAAGGATTTCCAGCCGACCAACCTCGAAGTGACGTCGATCGATGTCGGCAATCCGGCGACCAACGTCATCCCGGCCAAGGCGACGGCCATTTTCAACATCCGCTTCAACGACACCTGGGACGCGGAGACCGTCCAGGCCGAGATCCACAACCGGCTCGACCAGGCCGCCGGGCGCAAGAAATACCGGCCGGGCAAGAAGGCGCCGGTCGAGTACGAGCTTGTCTGGCGCGACCGGCCGAGCCATGTCTTCCTCACGCGTGACGACAGGCTGATCGATACGCTGGGCGGTTCGGTCAAGGCGGTGGTCGGCAAGACGCCGGCGCTCTCCACCTCCGGCGGCACGTCGGACGCGCGCTTCATCAAGGATTATTGCCCGGTGGTCGAGTTCGGCCTGGTCGGCAAGACCATGCATATGGTGGACGAGCGCGTCGCGCTTGCCGACCTCGAGACGCTGACGCAAATCTACGAACGCTTTATCGAAGACTGGTTCGGACAAGGCCTTTCGTGACCATGCTTTCGGCGGACGAAACCTATGCTTCGCTGGCCGGCGCCTGGCGGCTGATGTTCGGCAAGGCCGACGGCCTGCGCCTGCTCGACCTTTCGGCCGACGGTTTCTGGAATTCCTTCTTCGCCATTGTCGTAGCGGCGCCGGCGCTGATCGTCGGCTGGGTCGGGATAGCCAATGAGATCGGCGATCCGGACGCCTTCGCCGGACGCCTCGGCATGCTGATACGGCTGGCTACCGTCGACCTCGGCTCCTGGGTGCTGCCGCTGGTGGCGCTCGCGCTGGTCGCGCCGCGCGCCGGCATCGGCGGCCGCTTCGTGCACTATGTCGTCGCGTCCAACTGGACGTCGGCGATCATCGCCTGGCTGATGCTGCCCTCGGCGCTGCTCAGGCTCTTCCTGCCCTCGACCAGCGACGTCAACAGCCTCGTGTCGCTGTTCCTGTTCGCGCTCTCGATGGTGCTGACCTGGCGCATGACCAACGCATCGATCGGCAAGGGCGCCGCCGTGGGTACCGCCGTGTTCGTCGGCATGTTCATCGCCTCGCTGCTCGTCCTGTTCGGCCTGCAGGCGCTGCTCGGCATCGACTTCCCGGACGGCACGACGGGTTAGGTCTCCGTATCCTCGGCTGCGGCGTTTGGCTCTTGGGTTGCCGCCGGATAATCCACTCCGACGAGAAACAACCCGTCAGGCGGAGCAACCTGGCCGCAAGCGGCACGGTCGCGTGCTTCGAGGGCCGCCTTGAGATCGGCGGCGCCCCACGAGCCGTCGCCGATGCGCCGCAGGGATCCCACCATCGAGCGCACCTGGTTGTGCAGGAAAGAGCGCGCCGAGGTCCGCAACTCGATGAAATCGCCAACGCGGCTGACGTCGAGGCGGTCGAGCGTGCGGACCGGGCTTTCGGCCTGGCACTGGGTAGAGCGGAAGGTGGTGAAGTCATGCCGGCCGAGCAGCACCTTGGCAGCCTCATGCATGGCCTCGGCGTCGAGGCGCTTCGGCACCCACCAGACCTTGCCCTTTTCCAGCGCCGCCGGCGCCCGGCGGTTGAGGATGCGATAGAGATAATGGCGGCCTGTGGCCGAAAAGCGCGCGTCGAAACCGTCGGCGACGACGGCCGCTTTCAGGATGGCGACGCGCGCGCCGGCCGCCTGCAGATGCGCGTTCACGGCGTCGCGCACCTTGTCGCCCGGCCAGGCTTTGGCGAGATCGACATGCGCCACCTGGGCAGTGGCGTGCACGCCGGCGTCGGTGCGGCCGGCGGCACGTATTCTTAGGTCTTCGCCGCAGAACTTTTCGATCGCCTGCTCGATCGCCTGCTGCACCGAGGGCTGGTCGGCCTGATGCTGCCAGCCGGCGAACTGGCTGCCGTCATATTCGATATCGAGCCGAAAACGCGGCATGCCAGCTTTACTTTTGCCTTGGCCTAGGCGGCCAAAGCGGCGAAGGCTGAAGCGTAGACCAGCCTGCCGGTCTCGGGCGCATCGCCCCAGGCCAGCGCCTGCAGCGCCTCGCCCTGGTACTCGCTCTCGAACTTTGCAGCGCGGGCATGGCTATAACCGAAGCGGCCGTAGTAGAGCGGATCGCCCAGAACCACGGCCAGCATCTCGCCGGCCTCCTTGAGGCGTACATGCGCCTCGCGGATCAGCGCGCCGCCGATGCCGGTGCCGTGGAAAGAAGGCTCGACCGCCAGCGGCGCCAGCGCGACGGCCGCGAACTCTTTGGCGCCGTTTCGCACGAAAAGCCGCGAGAAAAGAATATGGCCGACGACCTGGCCGTCTTCCTCGGCAACCAGCTCGACGACAGCATCGCCGCCGGTGACAAGGGCATCGACCAGGCCGGCTTCCGCCCGCTGGCCAAAGGCATGCTCTTCGACGAGGCGGATCGCCTCGCGATCCCGCGGCGTCGCCGCGCGTATCGACATCATGCTCATGTGAGTTTCGTTCCTTTTTCGATCTTGGCTCCGCGCAAAAACTCCTGCGCGGCGGCGGGCTTTCCGCCCGCCCGTTGAACTTCGACCAGCCTGACCGCGCCTGTCCCGCAGGCGACCGTCAGCCGGTCATCGAGAATTCCTCCCGACTCGCCGACGCCATCCGAGAGCGTCGAGCGAAGCAGTTTCAGCCGCTCCATGCGGCCGCCAATTTCGACCTCGCACCACGCGCCCGGAAAGGGCGAGAGACCGCGAATGTGATTGTGGACTTCGCCAGAAGGCCGCGTCCAGTCTACGCGTGTCTCCGATTTATCGATCTTTCGGGCGTAGGTCACCCCTGCGGTCGCCTGCGGGGTAAATGTCAGACAATTTATCCCCAACTGCGCGAGCGCCTCAACCATCAGCGAAGCGCCCTGAGCCATCAGGCGGTCATGCAATTCGCCGGCTGTCATATCGGGCGCGATGGCGGTTTTTTCAACCATTGCCACCGGACCGGTATCCAGACCCTCTTCCATCTTCATGACCATCATGCCGGTTTCGGCATCGCCGGCCATGATGGCGCGCTGGATGGGAGCAGCACCACGCCAGCGTGGCAAAAGCGAGGCGTGGCCGTTGAGGCAACCGAGTCTGGGAGCGTCCAGAATGGCTTTCGGCAGCAGCAATCCATAAGCGACGACGACGGCGACATCGGCCTGCAAGGCGGAGAAGGCCTGCTGCTCGGCCTCGCTTTTCAGCGATGCCGGCGTCCGAATGTCGAGTGCTAGCCGCTCCGCCTCGCGCTGCACCGGCGAGGGCGTCAATTCCAGCCCGCGCCGGCCGGCGGCGCGCGGCGGCTGCGTGTAGACGGCAACGATCTCGTGGCCGGCCTCGGCGATGGCGCGCAGCGTCGGCACGGAAAAATCCGGCGTGCCCATGAAGATGACGCGAAGCGGCATGACGTCCTGCGATCCTGTCTTGCGGTGGTTTCAGGTGCTCGCGCGGACCAGACGGCCCCTAGCCCACCATCTTGCCCGGCGCCTTGTCCTTGACGAGCTTCTTGAACTTCCGCACCACCATGTCGCGCTTCAGCTTCGAGATGTGGTCGATGAACAGCACGCCGTTGAGATGGTCGATCTCGTGCTGCAGGCAGGTGGCCATCAGGCCATCCGCCTGCATCTCCTGCAATTTGCCGTCGCGGTCGAGATATTTCACCCGCACCGAGGCCGGGCGCTCGACCTCGGCATAATAGTCGGGGATCGACAGGCAGCCTTCCTCATAGACGGAACGCTGGTCGGAACTTTCGAGCACTTCCGGATTGATGAAGACATGCGGCTGAGGCTCCTCGCCTTCCTTGGCGAGGTCGATGACCAGCAGCCGCCGCGGCTCACCGACCTGGATCGCCGCAAGGCCGATGCCCGGCGCGTCATACATGGTGTCGAGCATGTCGTCGGCGAGCTTGCGCAAATCGGCATCGACGCGCTCGACCGGCTTGGAAACCTGGCGCAGGACAGGATCGGGAAGGATGATGAGAGGCTTGATCGACATGGCGTCTCACCTAAGACGTCGTTGGAAAAGCGTCAACCGGTGTGGAATTGACCTGTTCACGTTTTGATCTGTGCCACGCGCCCGAATCGGTTATGCTGGCCCAATGAACGACATGACCACCATCCTTTCGCAACCGATCGCGCGGCTCGGCGCCTCTACGATCACGCTCGGCCAGGCGCTGGGTTTCGGCGCGCTGCTGCTGGTGGCGCTGTTTATAGGATTGGCCGTCGCCCTATGGCGCGCGGGCAAGGCGCGCGCGGTGGCGGCCGCCGAAGCCGCCGACCATGCCCGCGATGCCGAGGCGAGGATGGCCGACATTATGCAGGCGCAGGCTGAGATGCAGGGGCGCATGGGCGCGATCGCCGAAGTTTTCGGGGCGAGGCAGGCCGAGCTCACCCAGTCGCTCGGACAACGGCTCGACGCCATGACCGGGCGTCTCGGCCAGACCATGGCCGAGCAGACCAAGTCGACGCATGAGAGTCTGGCCAAGCTGCAGGAGCGGCTGGCGGTGATCGACACCGCGCAAGGCAACATCCAGTCCTTGGCCGGCCAGGTCGTGCAGTTGCAGGCGATCCTCTCCAACAAGCAGACGCGCGGCGCCTTCGGCCAGTCGCGGATGGAGGCGATCGTCGCCGACGGCCTGCCGCATGGCGCCTATGAATTCCAGGCCAGCCTCTCCAACGGCAGCCGGCCCGACTGCCTGGTGCGGATGCCTAATGGCGCGCCGATGCTGGCCATCGACGCAAAATTCCCGCTGGAAGCGTGGAATGCCATCCGCGCCGCAGAGGGCGAGAACATGCAGAAGGCGGCGGCGCAGGCTTTCCGGCGCGACATCGAGGTGCATATCCGCGATATCGCCGAAAAATACCTGGTCCAGGGCGAGACGCAGGACACCGCCTTCATGTTCGTGCCATCGGAATCGGTGTTCGCCGAGATCCACGAGAATTTCGAGGCCGTTGTGCAGAAGGCGCACCGCGCCCGCGTCGTCATCGTCTCGCCCTCGCTCTTGATGCTGTCGATCCAGGTCATCCAGTCGATCCTGAAGGACGCCCGCATGCGCGAGCAGGCGCATCTGATCCAGGGCGAGGTCATCCGGCTGATGGAGGATGTGGCGCGGGTCGACGAGCGGGTGCGCAGGCTGCAGACGCACTTCGGCCAGGCGACCAAGGACATCGACGACATCCTGGTCTCGACGTCGAAAGTGACCAAGCGCGGCCAGAAGATCGAGGCGCTGGAGTTTGCCGAGGGCGAGGCCGAGCCGCCGCGCAACGGGCCGGCCAAGGTCGAGGCCGGGGCGCGCGTGGCCGATTCCAAGACCGGCCAGCTCAGGCTGCGCGTCGTCGAAGGCGACGAGTAGTCGCTCGATGCCGACGTTGGAACGAGCGATTCTTCCTTCGCTGGCAAAATCGCATACCTTGGAGATTGGCCGGAACGCCCATCGCTTCGTCATTCCAGGGCGGAGTAATGAGCGAAGCGACGCGCGCAGACCCTGGAATCCATGCCGTGACGCTAGGGCGTTGCGGCGGTGCAGAAAGGCCTTCGTTCTGCGCCGCCTTGCCCTTCGCGCGAGGTCACGGAATGGATCCTCGGGTCAAGCCCGAGGATGACGAAGGTTGGGGAGGCTTCGCCAATCGCCGAGAGCTGCGACAATCCCACTGATACGATCGGCCCTACTGCTCTTCCGTCGTCGCCATGCCCTTGAATTCCGGAAGCCAGCGCAGGGCCGACCGGTGCCATTTCTGCTGTCTGGGAACCAAGTCCTGACGCTGCCGCGCGGTCCCGACCCTGATCCCATAGACCTTCGGACCATCGCCGACCGACGTTGCATAAAGATGCGAACCGCAGTCGGCACAAAAAGCCTGGGCGCGCCTGGCGCCGCTTGCCACGACCTTGATGTAGATCTTCGGCGCGCCCCTGGTGATCCGGTAGTCGCTTTCCGACGCCGGAACGGTCACCCGAAAGGCGGTACCGGTCAGCTGCTGGCAGTCGGTGCAGTGGCAGATCGAGGTCTTTTGCGGATCGACCTCCGCCTCATAGGCGATCGCGCCGCAATGACATCCGCCGTCGATCTTCATCAGCTTTCCTCCTCGCGAAGTTCGTTGCGCTTAACCTAACTCCCGTCCGAGGCCTCGGCGATGGCCTTGCGCCGCTGCTCCCATGTGCCAGTCGCCTGCGGCTTGACGAACAGCCTCGATATCTGCGGCATTTCCTGCTTCAGCCTTGCTTCCAGGCGCTCGACGCAGGCCTCGATCTCGGGCGCGGTGAGATGATCCTCGAATTCGATGCTCAGGCCCGCGACGATTTCCTCCGGCCCGATATGGACGCTCAGGATTCCGTTCGCCCGCTGGACCGCCGGATCCTCCTGGACGATCGACAGCACCTTTTTCTGCACTTCGGGCGAGGCAGGCTCACCCAGAAGCAGGCCCTTGCTCTCGCGCGCCAGGAAGATGGCGGTGGCGCCGAGGATGATGGCGATGCCGATCGAGCCGACGCCGTCGAGCTCGGGGATTTCGAGAAGTTCGGCCGACAGGATGCCGGCGAAGGCGACGATAAGGCCAAGCAGCGCGGCGCTGTCCTCGAACAGCACCGTGTAGACGCTCGGATCCTTGCTGCGGCGCACGGCTTCGAACCAGCCCTGGCGGCCCTTCTGCTGCCGGAACTCCTTCAGCGCCACCAGCCATGAGCTGCCCTCGAAGACGAAGGAGAGGGCAAGCACGATGTAGTTGACCTGGGCATTGACGACCGGTTCGGGCGCCATGATGTGGATGATGCCCTCATAGAAGGAAACGCCGGCGCCGAGCGCGAACACCAGGACAGCGACGATGAAGCTCCAGAAGTAGAGCTCGCGTCCGTGGCCGAGCGGGTGGGTGCGGTCGGGCGGCCGCGCGGCGCGGTGCATGCCATAGAGCAGGAGCCCGCCATTGCCGGTGTCGACCAGCGAATGCACGCCTTCCGACAGCATGGCGGACGAACCGGTGAAGGCCGCTGCCGCGAATTTGGTCGCCGCGATCGCCAAATTGCCGGCGAGCGCGGCGTAGATAACCCGTTTCGAGCCGGCGTGGCCTGCCATCTGGTTCCTGACTCTGTTCGATGCGACCGACCTTAGCGGCCTGCCGGCCCAAGCTCCACAGCTATCAACAACGCGCCAACGGCCGAGGCGTTCAGACAGGGAACTGGCTCGTGGCGCAGAGCGTCTATTCGACGGCTTCGTCGGTCCATACCTTGAAATCGGCGAGGGTGCCCGGTCCAAAGATATGTGTCAGCGGCACATCGGCCGCGTCGCGGCCGGAGGCAATCAGGATGCGGCCGATGCGCGGGGCATTGTTGCGCGGATCGAAAGCGTGCCAGCGGCCACCGAGATAGACTTCCATCCAAGCGGCGAAATCCATCGAGGCCCAGGGTTTTGGCAGGCCGATGTCGCTGATATAGCCGGTGCAGTAGCGGGTCGGAATGTTAAGCGCACGGCAAAAGGCGACAGCGAGATGGGCAAAATCGCGGCAGACGCCGCTCTGCTCGCGGTAGGCCTCTGCCGCGGTACGCGTCGGCCGCGCATTGCCGTAGTCGAAGACGATATGGTTGTGGACGAAGTCGCAGACCGCCTGGACGCGCGGAACCCCGAGAGGGGTGTGGCCAAACAACCGCCAGACGTCGTTTGCCAGCACATCGCTTTCGCAATAGCGGCTGGGCAATAGGAACAAGAGCGTGTCCGACGGCAGGTCACGCACCTCGTGCTGCCAGGCCGATAGGTCGCCCATCTCGAAGCTGCCGGGATCGCGGATGATGGCATCGGTGCCGAAGGTAAATCGTCCCGGAGGAGCAACCAGTCGGTTGCACCAGTTGCCGAAGCTGTCGCGGTAGCTCTGGATCGGCACCGACGGAGTGGAGGTCAGGAAATCCGGCCGCTCAAGATCGGAGGCGCGGGAGTAGTGGACGTTGAGCATCGCGATCAGTGGCGCTTCCTGCGGAAAGTCGAAGCTCATCTCGCAGCCGATGTGGATTCGCATTATCTCCTTGGCCGGCTGCCTGATCATCGCCCGGCGGAGGCTGGACCGATGCTGCAGTGCGAAGAAGACCATCGCACGGACCGATGCGGTTTACGAGCAAATTAGAAACCGGTTGAAAGCTTCCGGCTGTCGGCGGCGACAGGCGCTAGCCTCTTGCGGTCCGGCATTTCTCTTGTTTCACTTGCTCGTCCACAATCGGAGGAGCGAATCATGGCTAAAGGTGCGATGAAGGCGGGCAAGGAAGCCCGCAAGCCGAAGAAGGACGCCAAGAAGCCCGCGGCGGCCCCGGCTCCGAAGGCGCCGCCGGTCAAGGCGTTGCGCATCAAGGAAAAGTAAGCGGCCGAATTCGGTCGATCCGGCTCAATGCTGACTTTGAACCGGCGGCATGACAATGCTGCCGGTGTTTTGTTGATCGAGGCCACCCCGTATCGAAGGGCGAGGACGACCTTGCTTCCCCGAAAGCCGGCCGGGACGACCCGCCACCAAGCATCTCGGGCGATGCTGGAATGACGGAGTGTCTTCGATGTCCTGGATTCTTCTTTTCTTCGCCGGCCTGTTCGAGATCGGCTGGGCGATCGGCCTCAAATATACCGACGGCTTCTCGAAGCCGCTGCCGACCGTTCTCACCATTGCCTCGATGATCGTCAGCCTCGGCCTGCTCGGGCTGGCGCTGAAGATGCTGCCCGTCGGCACGGCCTATGCGGTGTGGACCGGCATCGGCACCGTCGGCACGGCGCTGCTCGGCATCTGGCTGCTCGGCGAGCCCTCGACGATTGTCCGGCTTGCCTGTATCGGCCTGATCGTCTGCGGCATCGTCGGGCTGAAGCTGGTCGCATAAAGCGAATTCAGGCGACGCGCTTCAAGCCTTTGTTTTCATGCACGTCGTTATCGCAATCCGTAGCACAAACGCGTTCAGGGCCGCTTTCGGCGACCCTGAACCATTTTCCTGAAATTGCTCTAGCGGGCGGAGAAGCCCGGAGGCGTGCGGCCGACGCGTGACTTGCGAGCGGCGTAGCGTGCGTCACGCTTGGCCTTACGCGCGGCCTCATCGGCAAGCTCGAAAGCGATGCGCTCGGAGTCCTCGGCCTCGCGGCGCTTGGCCTCTTCGGCCGCCGCTGCTTCCGCCGCAAGACGCGCCGCCTCGGCAATCGCCTCCCGCTCGGCCTTCTCGGCCGCCTCGCGCGCCAGCTTCTCCTGCTTCAGCCTTGCCTTTTCCGCATCGCGGATGGCGCGGGCCTCAAGGATAGCCTTGCGTTCGGCCTGGCGAGCCAGCACTGTCGGATCATCCGCCGCCGGTTTTGCCTTGAAGCGCTCGAGCAGCGCCTTCTTTGCCTCGTTCGCGGCATTGCGCCGCTCGAAAATGTCTTTTTCCCTGTAGATAGCCAAGTGCACTTCCCTGCAGTCTATTCGCGACGCTTACATACGCGTGAAAGCGGCAAGTTCAAGCGCCAAAACGGTATGGCAGCCATGAAAAATCCGGGCTTGTTGCCGCAGGGATACGCCTCGGCAGCGCGCGATGCACTGTTCACAGATCGCACATCTGGCGGGCAGAACGGTAGATGGCTACCTCTAGTGCCGACAAGCAACACCCATATGAACACCTCAGGATAAGCCCAGATGGAACTCGGTCTCTACACTTTCGCCGATGTCAGCCCGGAGCCGGGTGTCGGCGCGATCGACCCGCATGAGCGGCTGCGCAACCTCATCGAGGAAATCGAGCTGGCCGACCAGGTCGGCCTCGACGTGTTCGGCCTCGGCGAGCATCACCGCCCCGACTATGCCGCCTCGGCGCCGGTGGTGGCGCTTGCCGCGGCGGCCGAGCGCACGAAGCGCATCCGCCTGACCAGCGCGGTCACGGTGCTTTCCTCCGACGATCCGGTGCGCGTCTTCCAACAATTCGCGACGCTCGACCTTCTGTCCGACGGCCGCGCCGAGATCATGGCCGGGCGCGGCTCCTTCATCGAATCCTTCCCGCTGTTCGGCTACAATCTCGAGGACTATGACGAGCTCTTCGCCGAGAAGCTCGACCTGTTGCTCGCCATCCGCGACCAGGTGACAGTGACGTGGCAGGGCAAGCTGCGCGCGCCGATCAACGGCCGCGGCGTCTATCCGCGACCGTTGCAGGAAAAACTGCCGGTCTGGATCGCCATCGGCGGCACGCCGCAATCCGCCGCCCGCGCGGGCGTGCTCGGCCTGCCGCTGGCGCTCGCCATCATCGGCGGCGAGCCGGCGCGTTTCGCGCCGCTGTTCGATATCTATCGCGAGGCGGCGCGGCGCGCCGGCACCGACCCGGCAAAGCTTGCCACCAGCATCAACGTGCACGGCTTCATCGCCGAGACGACCGAACAGGCGGCCGACGATTTCTACGGACCGCAGGCCGAAGTAATGAACCGCATCGGCCGCGAGCGCGGCTGGGGCCCGACCTCGCGCGCCCATTTCGACCACGCGCGAGGTCCCGGTGGTGCCTTGTTCGTCGGCAATCCCGAAGCCGTGGCGGAAAAGATCGTCGCCCAGTACAGGATTTTCGGCAACGACCGCTTCCTGCTGCAAATGGCGATCGGCACCATGCCGCACGCCAAGATCATGAAGGCGATCGAGCTCTACGGCACCAGGGTGGCGCCGATCGTGCGCAAGGAAACGGCGAAGGCCGCGCCCGCGGCGCCGGCACCGGCCGCCTGAGCGGCTGCGAAAGCCTCCATGGTTGCAGTTCCCCAGCGCAGGGATCTTGACCGGTCGGCTCTGTTTGCGTTGGCAGGTGCATGCCTTGGAGATTGGCCGAAACGCGCAATCGCGATCGTCATTCTAGGGCGGAGCTCCGTCGCGAAGACCCTAGAATCCATGCCGTTACCTTCGCCAAGGCGTGCAACGGAGCAGAATTCTGGACGGCAGCAACGCTTCGAAGTCACGGCATGGATTCTATGGTCTGCGCCGCGTCGCTTTGCTCCTTGCTCCGCCATAGAATGACGAGGTTGGGGCGGCTTCAACCAATCTCCGGCGTTTGCGCTGATTTCACGCAAATGAACGGAAATCTTACACCAGGACAAACGGCAATCTTTCAAAATCCCTGTGTCGGGGAACTAGGTGTGTTTCACCGTTTCCACGGAAACCGCTCCATTTCCCTGTTTTGACGCAATTCCGGACGGGAGGCTACGGCGAAGTCGCCGAGCCTAACCGCTCACACTTTTCCTAGAATTGCTCTAGGCCTCTGGATGCCCGGCGCAGGCGGCCATCATTTCGGCATGAAGCGCCTCGGTTGCCTCGTCCGCCGGGAACATGCACTCGACGCGCAGCTCCTGGGCGGCGACGGTTTGCGGCGTCCCGACCGTGGTGACCATCGAAAAGTAATTGAGAACCCTGCCTTTCTTGACGAAGCCCATGGGAATGACCGGCGTGAACCCCATTGCCATCGGATTTTTCCATTCGCTTTTCACATCCGGATAGGCGAGCAATTCCGCCAGCAGGGTCTTCGTCTTCTCGTCGAGAACGCGGCCGATGGATTCACGATAGACGCGCTCGAACAGGCTCCTCGCGACATCGGGCCAATCGGCGATGAACGGACGCATGCCCCGCGGATCGAACATCAGATGCAGCATGTTGCGCGGTCCCTGGCGGGCGGACATGTCGATGAAGCAGCCGAAGAAGCGCGGCGCGGATTCATTGGTCATGAGCACGTTCCAGTAGCGATCCATCACGACTGCTGGAAACGGCTCGTGCTGCCGCAGGATGCGCGTCAGGGCATCGGTCACGCTTTTCATTTCCACGGAATCCCACGCGCTTTCGGAAAACATCGGCGCGTAGCCCGCGGCGAGCAGCAATGTGTTGCGCTCGCGCAAAGGCACGTCGAGCGCCCGCGCGATGGCCATCAAGGTCTCGCGGTTGGGCACGCTGCGTCCGCTTTCGATGAAGCTGATCTGTCGTTGGGAGATGCCGGTATCAAGCGACAGATCGAGCTGGCTTGTGCCGCGCAAATCGCGCCAGTGGCGCAAGAGCACACCCAGATCGGGCGTCATGCTTGTCCTGAGGTTCGACGGTCTCATGGTCAACGATCCTCGCGCGGTCGCTGCGATACGCTTCAACCCGGTCTAAGTTTTGACGGCGCAGGGATCGCGCCGATCCGTGCGCCGCCAATCATCCTGAAGTGCGTCGCGCTCCAGGTTTGTCTTTACGCCTGTCAGGCCGCCGCCGCGACCGGAGACCATGCCTGCGCCCTAAAGCGCTCCTCGATCGGCGTGCCGGCCATGTTGGTCGTGGTTGCCGCCATCGTCGAAACGCCGATGCCGGTCACCACTTCCAGAATCTGGGCCTTCGAGTAACCCGCCGCGGTGAACGCATCGATGTCGGCATCGGTGACGTTTCCCTTCTTCTCGATCAACGCCTTCGTCAGCGCCGAGAGCGCCGCGTATTTCGGGTTGGCCGGCAACCTGCCTTCGCGGATCGCATTGACCTCGCTTTCGGCGATCCCATCCTCGATGGCGAATGTCGAATGCGCGGCAACGGTCCAGGGGCATTTGATCGTCACCGCGTTGGTCAGCAGCAGCACCTGCTTCTCGATCTCGTCGAAGCTGCCGCCTTGAAAGCTGCCGAAGGCGGCGACGAACCCGTTGAGAAGCACCGGATTGTTGGCCATCGTCGCCATGACGTTCGGAAGAAAGCCGAACTTCTCTTCCAATGCCTTCAGCGCAGGCCTGGATCTTTCGGGCGCCGACTCGATCGTCTGAAGGTTGAATCTTTGCATTGTAACGTCCTCTTGCAAAATCGGATGGGATCGCGCGGACGAGGTTCCGGCCGCGCCGGCCTTCTCGCTCTGTCGTCGTGAAAGCCTGCCCCGTATTAGGCCCGGCCGGCGCAGCGGCTCAATTACACGTCATGTAATAGCGCGACCGCATGAGCGATAAGCCGGCTCATGGAACCTTGCCCGGAACTCCCGCGTTTCGGGCACAAGCCTGCCATGCATTCATTGTTTGGGTGGCGGGCTTGCAAGGGGAACCGATGAAGGCCGAACCGATCGCTTCGGGCGCGAGCGTTGCCGAAAGCCCTGATCCGCGTGCCGATGCGCGGGCGGACATGCGCCTGACGCGGTCGCTGGTGATCGGGATTTTCATTCTGCTGACGATCGCAGCGCTCTATTTCGCGCGCGACTTCTTCATGCCGGTAATCCTCGCCTTCCTGCTGGCGCTGACGCTGACGCCGATCGTGCGCTTCCTGCGCAAGCACGGCGTTCCGGAGGTGGTTTCGGCGACGCTGCTGGTGCTGCTTTCCATCTTTGTTTTCGTCGCCGCGGGCTATCTGCTCAGCGGTCCGGTCATCGACCTCATCAACAACAGCTATTCGATCGGCCAGCAGCTCACCGAGCGGCTGGCGCCGTTCAAGCGGCCGCTCGAACGGGTGATGGATCTCGCGCATCAGCTGGAAGCGCTGACCGAGACTTCGCAGGAGCCGGGCGTGCAGCGGGTCGCGGTGACGCCTTCCGGCGTTCTTTCCACGGCGGCCAGCAATATCCTGGAAGCCGGCACCTCGATCACCATCGTCTTCGTGCTGTCGCTGTTCCTGCTCGCCTCGGGCACGCTGTTCTACGAGAAGATCGTCCAGTCCTTCACCAGCATGACCCAGAAGAAGCGGGCGTTGCGCGTCGTCTATGACGTCGAGCGCGAGATCTCGCACTATCTGCTTACGGTCTCCCTCATCAATGCGGGTCTCGGCACGGTGATCGGGCTGGGCCTGTGGGGGCTCGGCATGCCCAATCCGCTGGTCTGGGGTGCGGCGGCGGCATTGCTCAATTTCCTGCCCTATGTCGGCGCGCTGATGACCGTCCTGCTCGTCGCCGTCATCGCGCTGATCAGCTTCGACACCATCGCCTATGCGCTGCTGGCGCCGGCTTTCGTGGTGTTGTGCGACATCGTCGAAGGCCAGTTCGTGACGCCGATGGTGGTCGGGCGGCGCCTCGAGATCAACGCGGTGGCGATCTTCATCGCCATCGCCTTCTGGTCTTGGCTGTGGGGCTTCGTCGGCGCGCTGATGGCGGTGCCGCTGCTGGTCGTCATCAAGGTCTTCTGCGACCATTTCGAGGGCTTGAGCCATGTCGGCAACTTCCTCGCGGCGCAGCAGTCCATGGCTGTGGACGAGGAAGCGAGCGAGAACAATCATAAATCCGCGCCCTGAAGCCCTGGCATAATCTCAAACCTCGCACATTGTTTGCGGCACCGCCGGCGAGTGCCTATATCGGACCGATCAAGCCGGACCCTGCCTGTATGAGCGACTTCGATCTCGATGGCTATTTCGCCCGCATAGGCTATGACGGGCCAACCGACGTTTCGCTCGCCACGCTGCAGGCGCTGCACGCCATCCAGCCGCGGGCGATCCCGTTCGAGAACATCGACGCCTTGATGGGCGTTTCCGTCGGCCTCGACGTCGCTTCGCTGCAGGACAAGATTTTTGGCCAGGGCCGCGGCGGCTATTGCTTCGAGCATAATCTGATCTTCATGCATGCGCTGACGGCGCTGGGGTTCACGGCCAGCGGACTGGCGGCGCGGGTGCTCTGGGGCCAGCCTGATGACGCCATCACCGCGCGCAGCCACATGCTGCTGCGCATCGAGCTTGGCGGCCGCACCTATATCGCCGATGTCGGCTTCGGCGGCCTGACGCTGACGGCGCCGCTGCTGCTGGAGCCGGGCCTCGAGCAGCCGACGCCGCACGAGGCCTTCCGCATCGTCGAAACCGGCGACCATCTTCGCATGCAAGCAGGCATTGGCGGTGATTGGCGCACGCTCTACCGCTTCGACATGAGCCAAGCCTATGAGGTCGATTACCGGGTCGCCAGCCATTTCCTGTCGACGCATCCGAGCTCGCATTTCCTGACCACGCTGGTGGCCGCGCTCGCCTTGCCCGACCGACGCTATGCGCTGCGCAACAACCGACTGTCGACGCATCATGCCGGCGGCCGCACGGAGCAGCGCGAGATCGCGACGGCCACTGAGCTCGCCGACGTGCTGGAGAACCAGCTCGCCATCGTCATCCCCGACCGCGCCGCCTTCGAGACAAGGCTGCGGGAAAAACGCATCGTGGAGACCTGACCAATGACGGACCTTTCGGTTCTCGACCTGTCGCCGATCACGCAAGGCAGCACGGCCTCGCAGTCGCTTGCCAATTCGCTCGACCTTGCCCGCCATGCCGAGCGGCTGGGCTACAAGCGTTACTGGCTGGCCGAGCACCACAACATGCCGGGCATTGCGAGCGCCGCGACGTCGGTCGTGATCGCGCATGTCGCCGGCGGCACCAAGTCGATCCGCGTCGGCGCCGGCGGCATCATGCTGCCCAACCATGCGCCACTGGTGATCGCCGAGCAGTTCGGCACGCTGGCCGCGCTTTTTCCCGGCCGCATCGACCTCGGTCTCGGCCGCGCGCCGGGCACCGACATGCTGACCGCGCGGGCGCTGCGGCGCAATCTGGAGTCCGCCGACAATTTCCCGCAGGACGTGGTCGAGCTGATGGGCTATTTCCAGCCGGCCGAGGAAGGCCAGCGCATCCGCGCGGTGCCCGGCGAAGGCCAGGCCGTTCCGGTCTGGATCCTCGGCTCCAGCCTCTATGGCGCGCAGCTCGCGGCACTGCTCGGCCTGCCTTACGCCTTCGCCTCGCATTTCGCGCCGGCCGAGCTCGACCACGCGCTGGAGGTTTATCGCACGCGGTTCCAGCCCTCGGCGCAGCTCGACAAGCCCTATGTCATGCTCGGCCTCAATGTCTCTGCCGCTCCGACGGACGCCGAGGCGAAGCTTCTGTTCAGCTCGCTGCAGCAGGCCTTCGTCAATCTGCGCAGCGGCCGGCCCGGACAATTGCCGCCTCCGGTCGAGAATTACGACCGCGATCTCGATCCGATGGCGAAAACCATGCTTGCCCAGGCGCTGTCCTGCGCCGTCGTCGGCTCGCCGGAAACGGTGCGCCAAGGCATCGATGCCTTCATACACCGCACGGGCGCCGACGAATTGATGGTGACGGCGCAGATCTTCGATCACGCGGCGCGCGTCCGCTCCTACGAGATCCTCGCCGACGTGCATAAATCGATGTCGAAGGCGGCCTGATCGCGCCAAGGCTTTTGCCTGACATACTCGTCTGCTAAGGGCGCGGCGTCGGTTCTCAGCCAGGAGTTTCCCGTGACCCACGACCTCGACGACCGCATGCATTTTGCCATCGACCTGGCGCGGCGCGCCGGCGAGCTGGGGCTGAAATATTTTCGCGACCTCGACAATCTGACCATCGAGAGCAAAGGCCACCAGGATCTGGTTTCGGAAGCCGACCGCGAGGTCGAGCTGTTCATCCGTGCGGCCATTGCCGAGGCCTATCCGCAAGACGGCATCGTCGGCGAGGAGCACGCTGCGGTGACCGGAACAACCGGTCATGTCTGGGTGATCGACCCGATCGACGGCACCGCCAATTTCGTGCGCGGCATTCCCGCCTGGTGCGTGGTGATCGCCTGCGCCAGAAACGGCGAGACGATCGTGGGCGTCACCCATGAGCCTTCGACCGACGAGACGTTCTACGCCCGCCTTGGCGGCGGCGCCTTCCTCAACGGCAAGCCGATCAAGGCCAGCAATGTCACCTCGCTTTCGGAAGGTTCGGTCGGCACCGGGCTCTCCAACCGCGCTTCGACCAAGAATGTCGTCGTGCTCATCACCCTGATATTGGGGGAGGGCGGTGTCTTCTACCGCAACGCCTCGGGCGCGCTGATGCTTGCCTATGCGGCCTCGGGCCGGCTGCTCGGCTATGTCGAGAAGCACATGAATGCCTGGGACTGCCTGGCCGGCATGCTGCTGGTCGAGGAGGCCGGCGGCACGGTGCTGAAAGCGGACCCCAAGACGGTGGTCGGCCAGGGCACGCAAGTGGTCGCCGGCGGCAAACACATCTTCCCCAGGCTGCAGCTGCTTTGCGAGACCGCCTTCGGATTTACGCGCTGATGGTCTGCGCGAGCGCGCCCAGCGGCCGGCAGGAATTGCGGATCATCAGCCGGCCCTTTAGGATGAGCTTGCGCGGCGGCGCGTCGCGATTGCCGGCCAGCCGCTCGAGCAGAAGGTTCGCCGCCTGCTCGCCGATCGCCTGCACCGGCTGCGCCACGGTGGTCAGCTGCGGCACGAACACGTCCGACCAGGGAAAATCATCGAAACAGGCGACCGAGATGTCCTCGGGGCAGGATAGGCCGATGTCGCGGATCGCCTTCATGGTGCCGATCACCATCGGGTTGTTGGCCGAGAAGATCGCGCTCGGCCGGTCGTGCAGCGACAGCAATTGCATGGTCGCGTTGTAGCCGTCGATCTCGTGGAAATTGCCGGAGCGAACGAGTTCCTCCGCTACGGGCAGGCCGGCGGCCTGCAGCGCCTCGCGGTAGCCGATCATGCGGTCATGCATGGGCGATATGTCGGATGCGCCGGTGATGTAGCCGATGCGGCGATGGCCGAGATGGATCAGATAGGTGACGGCGTCGAACACGGCGCGCTGGTTGTCCAGCACCACCGCATCGGTGTCGACGCCTTCGCAGAGGCGGTCGAGTAGCACCACCGGCACGTTGGCGTCCTCGACGATGCCCTTGAGGATGCCGCCGTCGCCGACGCGCGCCACGATCAGCCCGTCGACCATGCGGTCGAGCAGCAGCCGGATCTGCTCGTCCTGCGTGTTCAGGTCCTCGTCCGTGCAGCACAGCATGACGGCATAGCCGGCGCGGTCGAACGCCTGCTGGATGACCGAAACGACATCGGTGAAGAACGGGTTGGTGATATGCGGCACGGTCAGGCCGATGGTCCGCGTGGTGCCCATCTTGAGGCTGCGGGCAATGGCGTTGCGCTTGTAGCCGATGTCGCGGATCGCCTGCTCGATGCGCTGGGTAAGCTCGGGGCTGACGGTGGCGGTGCCGTTGAGCACTGCCGACACGGTGGCCACGGACACACGCGCCGCCTCAGCCACGTGCAGCATGGTCGGCGCCGTGGATTTCCGCTGTTTTTTCCGCCCTGACACCGTCATTTTCGAAACGTTTAGCCGCCCTTATTTTGGCTGAACCTACGCAAACCCGGCATTTTTCGCAAGAATTGAAATGCATCAATCCTCAGCAACCAGATATACGCTTGACACATTCGAAACGTTTAGATTAGCGTTCGGGCAATCGAAGACGACGGAGGGAGGCCGTCCTTTGCCATGCAGCGCGCTGATTCCATCACGACTGGCAACGCGACCGCCGACGGTCCCGCCGTCGTCCTGAGCGCGACCGGCATTTCCAAGCGATTCGGCGGCATCACCGCGCTGTCCGATGTGAGCCTGGACCTCAGGCCCGGCGAGGTGCATGCGCTGATGGGCGAGAACGGCGCCGGCAAGTCGACGCTGATGAAGATCCTCTCGGGCGTCTATACGGATTACGAAGGCGCGGTGGCGATCGACGGCCAGCCGGTCCGTTTCACCGGCGTCCGCGACGCCGAGGATGCCGGCATCGCGATCATCCACCAGGAGCTCAACCTCGTTCCCGAGCTCAGCGTCGCCGACAACATCTTCCTCGGCCGCGAAAAGCTGATTGCCGGGCTGGTCGTCGACCGCAAGGCGAGCAGCCGCGCGGCCAGCGCGCTGCTGCAGCGGCTGGGCATCGAGCTCGATCCGGAAGCGCGGGTCGGCACGCTCAGGGTCGGCGAGCAGCAGCTGGTGGAGATCGCCAAGGCGCTGTCGAAATCGGCGCGCATCCTGATCATGGACGAGCCGACCTCGGCGCTGTCGCCGGCCGAGTGCGAGAGACTGTTCCGCATCATCGGCCAGCTTGCGGCAAGCGGCGTCGCGATCGTCTACATCTCGCACCGCATCGACGAAGTGATGCATCTGGCAAGCCGGGTGACGGTGCTGCGCGACGGGCGCCATGTGATGACCGAGGACATGGAGGGTCTGGGCGAAGACGCCATCATCTCGGCCATGGTCGGGCGCGACCTCCTCGCTTCCTCCGATCATGAGCGCGGCCCCGGCGGCAATGTGGCGCTCTCGGTCAGGGACCTGTCGCTGTCGAAGCCCGACCGGCACGGCTGGCGCACGATGATCGACGGCGTTAGCTTCGACCTTGCCGCCGGCGAGATCCTCGGCATCGGCGGGCTGCTGGGTTCCGGCCGCACCGAGATCCTGGAAGCGATCTTCGGCTCCAGCGGCGGCAGGTCCGGCGGCGAGATCCGGCTCGACGGCGCGCCGGTCGAGATCGGCTCGCCGCGCGAGGCCCGCCGGCTCGGCATCGCCCTGGTGACCGAGGACCGCAAGACGCAAGGCCTGCATCTCCAGGCCTCGATCACCGACAATGTCGCCCTGCCTCTGGTCGGCGCGCTGGCCCGCTTCGGCCTGCGCTCGCGCTCGGGCGAGCAAGGCCTTGCGCGAGAGGCGGTCAGCGCGCTCGGCATACGCTGCGAAAGCATCGAGCAGGCCGCCGGCACGCTCTCCGGCGGCAACCAGCAGAAAGTGGTGATCGGCAAATGGCTGGCGACGCGGCCGCGCGTGCTGCTGCTCGACGAGCCGACGCGCGGCATCGATGTCGGCGCCAAGCGCGAAATCTACGACCTCATCTTCAAGCTGGCCGGCGACGGGCTGGCGATTGCCGTGATCAGCTCCGAACTGCCCGAGCTCCTGCATCTGGCCGACCGCATCCTGGTCATGGCTGAGGGCCGGCAGCGCGGCATCCTGTCCCGCGCCGAAGCCAGCGAGGAGGCGATCATGCGGCTTGCCGCGCCGAGACGCACTGCGAGATCCGCTGCATGAACCTCATCAGCCTTCTCTCCCGCACCAAGCTTTACTGGGGGCTGATCGCCATCTTCCTGATCGGCGTGTTCGGCTCGCCGATCAGCTCCAAGGGCAACAACATCTTCTTGTCCTACGGCAACCTGCTCGACGTGCTGCGCCAGGTGTCGACCACCGGCCTCATCGCCACCGGCATGACGGCGGTGATCCTGACCGGCGGCATCGATCTTTCCGTCGGCTCGCTGATGGCGATCTGCTCGGTCGTCTGCGCCATGCTGCTGACGGTGCCGGGCGTCACGCCGTCGGCGGCGCTCGGCGTGCCGACAACCGCGCTGGTCGCCTTGTGCCTCGGCGCGCTCGCCACCCGCTTCATCCTGCTCAACATCGAGAAATCCCGCGCCGGCGCCGAAGCCGGCCGCGAGGTGCGGCTGGACAAGGCGCGCGGGCTGGTCATCCCGGGCGTGGTCGGCGTCATCCTGTGCTGCCTTTCGCTGTGGTACCTGCTGCCGCAGGTCGAGACCAAGTTCGGCGTGCTCGGCGTGCTTCTGGTGGCGCCTTGCGTCGGCCTTCTGTTCGGCACCATCAACGGCTTCATCATCGTCGCCGGACGGCTACAGCCCTTCATCGTCACGCTGGCGATGATGGTGACGGCGCTCGGCATCGCCAGGCTGACCGCCGGCCAGAACAATGCGGTGCTGCCGGTCTATACCGGCTCCAACGCCACCGCCGACTTCGAGATCCTGCGCTCGCTGGTGTTCGGCGTCGTGCCGATGCCGGGCCTGTTCTTCCTCGGCGCGATCGTGATCTACGGCGCGGTGCTGCGCTTCACGCCCTTCGGCCGCTATGTCTACGCCATCGGCGGCAATGAGGAGGCGGCGCGGCTTTCCGGCATCGCCGCCGGGCGCGTCAAGATCGTCACCTATTCCGTGTCCGGCCTCCTCGCCGGCATCGCGGCGGTGCTCTACGTGGCGCAATACCGCCAAGGCAAGCCGGATGCCGGCGCGGGGCTGGAGCTCGACGCCATCGCCGCCGTGGTCATCGGCGGCACCAGCCTGATGGGCGGGCGCGGCAGCCTGATCGGCACCTTCTGCGGCGTGCTGATCTTCGGCCTGCTGTCCAACATCCTGCAGCTGCACAACATCAATTCCAACCTTCAGCTGGTGCTGAAGGGGGCGATCATCATCGGCACCGTGCTCGTGCAGGAGCGCAACGCCGGCGACCTTCTCAGCTATCTGCGCCTGCCCAACGGACGGGCGGCGCAAAAGGAAACGGCCGCGGCCAAGCGACCGTCACAGGAGACCTCGTCTCTATAATCCGGAGGAAACAGGACCATGAAACGACGTGATATGCTGAAGCTCGCCACTTTCGCGGCGGCACTTCTGACGACCACCGCAATCTTGTCCGGCAACCATGCCTTTGCTCAGGACAAGAAGTGGAAGATCGGCTTCTCGCAGGTGACGACCATCGAGCCCTGGCGCGCCCAGTTCAACAAGGACATCATCGCCGAGGCCGCCAAGCATCCGGACGTCGAGCTGATCATCACCGACGGCGAAGACAAGACCGAAAAGCAGGTCGCCGATGTCGAGAACCTGATCCGCCAGGAGGTCGACGCGCTGCTGGTGTCGCCGAAGGAATCGGCGGGTCTGACCGGCGTGGTGCAGCAGGCGATCGACGCCAAGATCCCGGTCTTCGTGCTCGACCGCAATGTCGACACCAAGGACTACACGCAGTTCGTCGGCGGCGACAACGCGCTGATCGGCCGCGCGGCGGGCGAATACGCCGTCGAGCTCCTGGGCGGCAAGGGCAAGGCCGCCGGCAACGTCGTCGAGATCTGGGGCGGCATGGGAACGCAGCCGGCGCATGACCGCCATGACGGCTTCCATGAGTTCACCGACAAGGAGCCGGGCATCAAGTACCTGCTCGACCAGCAGTCGGGCGACTGGAAGCAGGACCAGGCCTACAACATCATGGCCAACGCGCTGAAGACCAACGAGAAGATCGACCTCGTCTACGGCCACAACGATCCGATGGCCTATGGCGCCTATCTCGCGGCCAAGGACGTCGGGCGCGAAAAGGACATCAAGTTCATCGGCATCGACGGCCTGCCCAACGAAGGCGTGCAGATGGTGAACAAGGGCGAGCTGACGGCGACCTTCACCTATGTCACGCCGGGCGCCGAGGGCCTGCGCCAGGCGATCAAGTTCCTGAACGGCGAGAAGGTCGAGAAGACCATCACGCTGCCGACGGAAAAGGTCACCAAGGACAACGCCGCCAAGATCCTCAAGGACAACGGGCTCTAAGCCGGCCATCCCCTGCCGGGCCACGCGCCCGGCAGGGCTTTTGCCCGGGTGCTGGGCGCTTCAAATCTCGTCGCCAGGTGCCGAAGACCATGGCGGCGACGCGGATTTCCGGCTCTTTCGCGACCGAAAGTCACGCCCGCCAGGGCAAGCCTTGCCCAGCCCGGAAGGCATATCCGCGCGCCGTCAACGGCGCCGGTTTCAAAAAAACGATGCGGAACAATGCGATAGCGCAATCTCGCGCCGGTCCTGCCGTAAGGCGCGGCGGTTCGCCTTCCGGCCCGCGTCGAGACGACGGACACGTTGCGCAGAATGCTTGCGCCTTGTGTCGCCTGTTCTTATATACGCGCCAGCCGTCCGGCCCCGAAAAGCGGGGACCGCGATGGGATTTCTTGTGAACAGGGGCTTTCGTCGGAACGCCTTTTGAAGGGTCCTGAGAGCCTGCTTAGAGGAGAGACTAGAACAATGGCAAAAGTTATCGGTATCGATCTCGGCACCACCAATTCGTGCATCGCCATCATGGATGGCAAGGACCCCAAGGTGATCGAGAACGCTGAAGGCGCGCGCACGACGCCTTCCATCGTCGCCATCTCGAATGACGGCGAACGTCTCGTTGGCCAGCCGGCCAAGCGCCAGGCGGTCACCAATCCGGAAAACACCATCTTCGCGGTCAAGCGCCTGATCGGCCGCCGCTATGACGACCCGGTGACGGAGAAGGACAAGAAGCTTGTCCCCTACAAGATCGTCAAGGGCGACAATGGCGACGCGTGGGTCGAGGCCGGCGGCAAGAAGCAGTCGCCCAGCCAGATCTCGGCCATGATCCTGCAGAAGATGAAGGAGACGGCGGAAGCCTATCTCGGCGAGAAGGTCGAGAAGGCGGTCATCACCGTTCCGGCCTATTTCAACGACGCCCAGCGCCAGGCGACCAAGGACGCCGGCAGGATCGCCGGCCTCGAGGTGCTGCGCATCATCAACGAGCCGACGGCCGCGGCGCTCGCCTACGGCCTGGAGAAGAAGGACGGCAAGACCATCGCCGTCTATGACCTTGGCGGCGGCACCTTCGATATTTCGGTGCTCGAAATCGGCGATGGCGTGTTCGAGGTGAAGTCGACCAATGGCGACACCTTCCTCGGCGGCGAGGACTTCGACATGCGGCTCGTCGAGTATCTGGCGGCCGAGTTCAAGAAGGAACAGGGCATCGACCTGAAGAACGACAAGCTTGCCCTGCAGCGCCTCAAGGAAGCCGCGGAAAAGGCCAAGATCGAGCTGTCGTCGACGACGCAGACCGAGATCAACCTGCCCTTCATCACCGCCGACGCCAGCGGCCCGAAGCACCTGACGATGAAGCTCACCCGGGCGAAGTTCGAAAGCCTGGTCGAGGACCTCGTGCAGCGCACGATCGAGCCCTGCAAGGCGGCGCTCAAGGATGCCGGCCTGAAGGCAGGCGAGATCGACGAGGTGGTGCTGGTCGGCGGCATGACCCGCATGCCCAAGATCCAGGAGATCGTGAAGCAGTTCTTCGGCAAGGAGCCGCACAAGGGCGTCAACCCGGATGAGGTCGTCGCTCTCGGCGCCGCCATCCAGGCCGGCGTGCTGCAGGGCGACGTCAAGGACGTGCTCCTGCTCGACGTGACGCCGCTGTCGCTGGGCATCGAGACGCTGGGTGGCGTGTTCACCAGGCTGATCGAGCGCAACACGACGATCCCGACCAAGAAGAGCCAGACCTTCTCGACCGCCGAGGATTCGCAGTCGGCGGTGACGATCCGCGTCTTCCAGGGCGAGCGCGAGATGGCGGCCGACAACAAGATGCTCGGTCAGTTCGACCTGGTCGGCATTCCGCCGGCCCCGCGCGGCGTGCCGCAGATCGAGGTCACTTTCGACATCGACGCCAACGGCATCGTCAACGTCTCGGCCAAGGACAAGGGCACCGGCAAGGAGCACCAGATCCGCATCCAGGCTTCGGGCGGCCTGTCCGACGCCGACATCGAGAAGATGGTGAAGGACGCCGAGGCCAATGCGGACGCGGACAAGAAGCGCCGCGCCCTCGTCGAGGCCCGCAACCAGGCCGAAGCGCTGGTGCATTCGTCCGAGAAGTCGCTCAAGGACTATGGCGACAAGGTCTCGGAGGGTGACCGCACCGCGATCGCCGACGCCATCGCCGCGCTGAAGGCCGCGGCCGAAGGCGACGACCCGGCCGATATCGAGGCCAAGTCGCAGTCGCTCGCCGAAGTGTCGATGAAGCTCGGCCAGGCCATGTACGAGGCCTCGCAGAAGGAAGCGGCCGAAGCCGACGCCAAGGCGGACGCCGCCAAGGATTCGGACGTGGTCGATGCCGACTTCGAGGAAATCGACGAAGACGACGACAAGAAGAAGTCGGCCTGAGCCGGCTGACGGCGGATCATGCGAAAAGCCCGGCGGAAGGCCGGGCTTTTTTGCAACCCCAGTCGAAAAAGTGACAGAAAAACCCGGAGCGACCCGGCTTGGTACTAGCATCCGGGAAACATCGCTCCTAAATCCAAGAACGTGCCGGCAAACGTCGCCAACAATGCTTGAAGACATTGAGCATCCGGACAGCGGGAAAAAATGAAAGCTGATTTCTACGAAACGCTGGGCGTGCAAAAAGGCGCCGACGACAAGGAACTCAAGAGCGCTTTCCGCAAGCTCGCCATGCAGTTCCATCCCGACCGCAATCCCGGCGACGGTGCCTGCGAGCACAAGTTCAAGGAAATCAACGAAGCCTACGAGACGCTGAAGGACCCGCAGAAGCGCGCCGCCTATGACCGTTTCGGCCACGCCGCCTTCGAGCACGGCGGCATGAATGGCGCGGCACACGGTTTCGGCGCCGGCGGCTTCGCCGATATCTTCGAGGATATTTTCGGCGACATGATGGGCGGCCGCCAGCGTCGTTCCTCCGGCGGTCGCGAGCGCGGCGCCGACCTGCGCTACAACATGGAAATCACGCTGGAAGAAGCCTTTGCCGGCAAGACGGCGCAGATCCGCGTGCCGGCTTCGATCTCGTGCTCGGAATGCTCCGGCAGCGGCGCCAAGCCCGGCACGCAGCCGGTGACCTGCGCGATGTGCCACGGCCACGGCAAGGTGCGCGCCACGCAAGGCTTCTTCTCGATCGAACGCACCTGCCCGCAATGCCAGGGCCGCGGCCAGACCATCAAGGACCCGTGTCCGAAATGCGCCGGCCAGGGCCGCGTCACCGAGGAGCGCTCGCTGTCGGTCAACATCCCGGCCGGCATCGAGGACGGCACCCGCATCCGGCTGGCCAATGAGGGCGAAGCCGGCCTGCGCGGCGGACCGTCCGGCGACCTCTACATCTTCCTGGCGGTCAAGCCGCACGAATTCTTCCAGCGCGACGGCGCCGACCTTTATTGCAAGGTGCCGATCTCGATGACGACGGCAGCCCTTGGCGGCTCCTTCGAGGTCACCACGCTCGACGGAACGCAGACCAAGGTCAAGGTGACGGAAGGCACGCAGAACGGCCGCCAGTTCCGCTTGAAGGGCAAGGGCATGCCGGTGCTGCGCCAGCCCAATATCGGCGACCTCTATATCCAGACGGCGGTCGAGACGCCGCAGAACCTGACGCGCCGCCAGCGCGAATTGCTGGAAGAGTTCGAGCAACTCTCCTCGAAGGACAATTCGCCCCAGTCGAGCGGCTTTTTCGCCCGCATGAAGGACTTCTTCGAGTCGTTCGGCGAAGGCTGAGGTCTTGTTGACGCAAGTCGTTGTCGCAAAACCGCTTCGCACTTTTGCGCGACTTGCGTTCGGCTTCCCAAGCGTCGTCAACACCTTATGCCAGCTTGACGCCTTGCCTTGTTCCACCCACCTGCTAAGTAGCGGATCGGGGGCGGAGCATTGAGGAGAGCTCGTGATGGCACGTAGTCCCGGGTTGCGCAAAGCGCTGGCGGAAAAATTCGACGACGAGCTGAAGTTCTTCAAAGGCTGGATCGACAAGCCGAAAACCGTCGGCTCGATCGTCCCCACCAGTTCCATCACCGCCCGCAAGATGGCGTCGATCGTCAATCCGAGATCGGGCCTGCCGGTGCTCGAGGTCGGGCCCGGCACCGGGGTCATCACCCGCGCCATCCTGGCCCAGGGCGTGAAGCCCGAGAACCTCTACGCGGTCGAATATTCGACCGACTTCGTGCGCCATCTGCGCGGACTCTATCCGGGCGTCAACGTGATCGAGGGCGACGCCTTCAATCTCAATGCCACGCTTGGCGACAAGCGCGACATGGTGTTCGATTCGGTCGTTTCCGGCGTGCCGTTGCTCAATTTCCCGGTCGCCCAGCGCATCGCCTATATCGAAAGCCTGCTCGACCGCATTCCCGCAGGCCGGCCGATCGTGCAGCTGACCTACGGCCCGCTGTCACCGATCCCGCCCGGCCGCGGCAACTACACGGTCAAGCATTTCGATTTCATCATCCGCAACATCCCGCCGACGCAGCTTTGGATCTACCGAAGGGAGGGATAAGGCAGTAGGGAATAGTCAGGAAACCACTCGCCTAATGCCTATTCCCTACTGCCTTTTGCGAAGCAATGCCCGTGATCCCAAGAATCCTCGTCTTCGCCGGCTCGGTCCGGACCGGCGCCTTTAGCGGCCGGACCGCCGATGCGGCGCAGAAGGAACTCGCCATGCAGGGCGCCGAGGTGACCCGCATCTCGCTCGGCGATTATCCGCTGCCGATCATGGACGAAGACCTGGAAAAGGAAAAAGGCATCCCCGAGAATGCGGTCAAGCTTGGCCGGCAGATCGCCGCGCATGACGGGTTGCTGATCGCGACGCCCGAATATAACGGCTCGATCCCGCCATTGCTCAAGAACTCGATCGACTGGGTGAGCCGGATACGGCGCGAGGGCAGCCGTACGTTCAGGCCGCTTGCCGGCAAGCCGGTCGGGCTCTGCTCGTCCTCCGGGGGTAAGTTCGCCGGCATACGCTGCATCAACCATCTGCGCGCGGTGCTGGTGCGTTGCCAGATGGAGGTGATCACGCCGGAATGCTCGGTCTCCGAGGCCGACACCGCGTTCGCCGAGGACGGACAGTTCAGGGACGCCAGACTACACCAATCGATGGAGCGCCTATGCCGCACACTGATCGAAACCTCGCGCATGCTGTCCACCCGGATCGAGGCGTGATCAATTTCGCGGAGGCCTATGCAATGCGGGAGCGGCTGATCGTCGGGTTGGACCTGCCGACGCTGAAGGAGGCCGAGAAGGCGGTGCGCGAGCTCGAAGGCGCCGTTTCCTTCTACAAGATCGGCTACCAGCTCGCCTTCGCCGGCGGGCTGGACTTTGCGCGGGAACTGGCCAGCGGCGGCACCAAGGTGTTCCTCGACATGAAACTGCTCGACATCGACAACACAGTGGCCAAGGGGGTCGAGAACATCGTCAGGATGGGCGTGACGATGCTCACCATCCACTCCTATCCGAAGGCCATGCTGGCCGCCGTGGACGCGGCCAGGGGCAGCGAGCTTTGCCTGCTGGCGGTCAGCGTGCTCACCTCGATGGACGAGCAGGACATGATCGACGCCGGCTATGAATACGACCCGCACACGCTGGTGCTCAGACGCTCCGAACAGGCGCTGCACACCGGCATGGGCGGCATCGTCTGCTCGGCCGAGGAGGCCGAGGCGGTGCGCCGGATCGTCGGACCCGACATGGCGGTGGTGACGCCGGGCATCCGGCCGGCCGGCAGCGACCACGGCGACCAGAAACGCGTGGTGACGCCGGCGCAGGCGATCCGCAACGGCTCCAGCCACCTCGTTGTCGGCCGGCCGATCGTCGCGGCGCCGGACCGCCGCGCCGCTGCCGAAGCGATACTCGCCGAAATGCAATCCGCCTGAGGTCCGACCCTCGTTCGCGAAAACAGACAGGAGAAAAAGAATGCCGAAGGGATATTGGATCGCCCGTGTCGATGTGCGCGACGCCGAGGGTTATAAGGACTATGTCGCCGCCGCGAAGCTCGCCTTCGATCGCTTCGGCGCGAAGTTCCTGGCGCGCGGCGGCGAGCACGAAAAGGCCGAAGGACCCGGCCGCGCCCGCAACGTCATCATCGAGTTCGAATCGCTTGCGGCGGCGCATGACTGCTACCACTCGCCGGAATACCAGCGCGCCGTCGCCATCCGCCAGAAAGTGGCCGACGGCGAGATCGTGCTGGTCGAGGGCGTCTAGATTCGGCGAAGCAGGCCTATCTTGTCGTCATCCACGGGCGGAGCAAGGAGCGTAGCGACGCAGCGCAGACCCGAGGATCCATTCCGTGACTTCGAGGCGCCGCTGCGGTCCAGAATTCTGCTCCGCCGCACTCCACGGCCGAGGCAACGGCATGGATTCCAGGGTCTGCGCGCGTCGCTTCGCTCCTTGCTCCGCCCTGGAATGACGAGGTTGTTGGGGCTCAGCCAATCGTGAAGGGCACGACGTAGACCTGTTAGCCGAAGAGCCGGTTGGCTGCAGTCTCGGCCATCGCATCGGCGAGGCTCAGGCCCCACTGCCTGCGGCAATAGTCGCGGAAATCGAAGCAGGGCAGGCCGGGGCACACCTCGAACTCGATGAGATGCACCGTGTCGTCGGCCTCGACCCTGAAATCGACGGAAAAGACATCCCACAGGCCAAGGCCGCTTATCAGTTTTTGCGCAATGGCGCGGATTTTCCGGTCGGCCGCCGGCTGGCTCGAGCCGACGGGTTCGAGCTCAGGCTCGGCATAGGTGCCCGCATCCCTCGCCGCGTGGCCGGTGTCGCCGTAAAGCGCCATCGAGTCGGCCATGGTCTGGAAATCGCCGCCGGAATCGACAAAGACGATGCCGAGCGCTTCAGTGCCGGTTTCCGGTTTGAGCCCGAGGAAGCTCGCGCGCACGTTGCGACCGGCGACATAGGGCTGGACGACGACGTCGTCGCGATAATGGGAAAAGACACGCCGGCTAAGCTCCAACGCATGGCCGAGATCGCTGACGCGGGAATCCGACCAGATGCCGATCTTGGCGCCGAGCCGGTTGGGTTTCACGAACCAACCGGCAGGCGACGGCGGCGGCTCGACCAGCCATTCGCCATTGCGCGCCAGGCCTGCTTGCGGCGCCGGAAGACCGAGAGCGCCAAGCACGGCGCCGCAGCGGAGCTTGTCCTGGCAGAGCGCGAACAACGAATCGTCGGCGCCGATGGTGCGCAGCCCGTTCAGGCGGGCGAGCGCGGGCGCCGCGCCGCCGCGGAAATAGGCGATGCCGTCGGTCAGCGTCCAGACCAGCGTTGTTGCGGGATCGACTTCTGTCAGGACTGGCACGGCGTCGTCGAGCTCGACAGGCTTGAAGGCGAGGCCGCGCTTCTCGCAAGCCACGGCGAGCTGGCCGAACTCCTGCTTGAGGTCGGTCGACTGCGCCAGATAAGAGGAAATCTCGATGGCGCGCTCTGTCGGGTAGCCCTGTGCGACCAGCCGGTCGAAACAAGGCTTTTCCGGTTCGTAGACAAGAACCAGCGTCGGCGTGTGGCGCGGCATTGAGTGCTCCGGGCGAAATCAGGCGCTACCATCGCATGGTCGCGGCGGACGGCTTGCGGGAAACCGACCGGGCCGGGCGGTTGCGCGACAGTAAGCCGGCCGCCCCGCTCCCCTGTTCACGTTGGCAGGCGGCATGCCTTGGAGATTGGCCGGAACGACCGGTCCGTCGTCATTCTAGGGCGGAGCAAGGAGCGAAGCGACGCAGCGCAGACCCTAGAATCCATTCCGTGACTTCCGAGCGCTGCCACGGTTACAGAATTCTGCACCGCTGCGCCCTTCGATCAAGGTCACGGCATGGATTCCAGGGTCTGCGCGACGCCGCTTCGCGGCTGCTCCGCCCTGGAATGACGAGGTTGAGAGGCTTCAGCCAATCGCCGGCGTTTGCGCTGATTTCATCGAGGCGAGCGGTGAATGCCTTACCCCTCGACAAACGGCGATCTTTCAAAATCCCTATGTCGGAAAACTAGCCGATCAGCACGCGCGGCTCGAAGCGGCCCCGGACCGGAATGTCGAGCAGGAAGGTCATGCCGGCCTGCGGATCGAGCGCACGCTGCTTCTCGTCCTTGCCTTTCCAGGCGGAGGTCACCGCCAACCGGTCGGCTTTCTGGCCGACAAAGGCCGGACAGGAGGCCTGCGTCACCGGCATGGCGATCTCGCGCAGCAGCGTGCCGTCAGGGGAATAGGCCTTCACCGCCCTGCCGCCCCAGACGGCATTCCACAGCACGCCGTCGCGGTCGACGACCGAACCGTCGACATAGCCTTTCGAGGAGCGGTGGTCGACGAACACTTTCACTTCGCCGGCCGGCAGGCCGGTCACCGGATCGCAGGCGACACGCATCAGAAGCCCGGTCGCGGTGTCGGTGTAGTAGGCGATTTTGCCGTCCTCCGAGAAGCAGATGGAATTCGAGACTGTGATGCCCGAGAACAGCCGGCGCAATTCGCCCTTGAAGAACCAGTAGATCGAGCCGGCGCCCTTCTGCTCGTCCCTGCCCATCGTGCCGGTCCACAAGGCGCCGCAGGGATGAACGCGGGAATCGTTGGAGCGCGTCAGCGGGTTGTCGACCTCGATCGGCGTGTGCATCGTCAGCCTGCCGGTCTTGACGTCCCGGACCTGCAGGCCGATCTCGGTGGCGATGAGCTGGCGGTCGGCGTCGATGACGGCGATGGCGCTGGCCATGACGCCGAGATCATGCACCTTCAGCGCGCCGGCGAGCGGCTTTTCCAGAAGCTTGCCGTTGACGATGTCGAACCAGAACAGCGTGTCGGTGGCGGGATCGTAGCTCGGGCCTTCGCCGAGCTCGCAGACATGGTCGGAAAAAACCGAAACGCCGTCCATCATCATCCTCCGAAAGCTTCGTCCCAGGCGGCGACCGCGGCGCGGGCGCTCTGCGCCACGTCCCCGACGCTGGCGCCCGGCTTGTAGAGGCTCGACCCCAGGCCGAAGACGCTGACGCCGACCGCCTTGTAGCCGGCAAAATCCTTGTCGGAAACGCCGCCGACGGCACCGATCAACGTCGTTGCCGGCAGCACGGCGCGGATCGCTGCGATGCCGCTCGATCCAAGCACGCTTGCCGGGAAGAATTTCAGCGCCGAGGCGCCGAGCCGGATCGCCTGGAACGCCTCCGTGGGCGTGAACACGCCCGGCATCGTCACCATGCCATGATGCATGGCGCGACCCATGACCTCGGCATCGATGTTGGGGCTGACCAGCAGGCGTCCGCCAGCCTTGTGCAAAGCATCGACGTCCGTCGCCGTCAGCACCGTGCCGGCGCCGATCAGCGCCGTTTGCGGCAGCGCCTTGACCAGATCGGCGATGGAGACGAACGGCTCCGGCGAATTGAGCGGCACTTCGATCGCCTCGATGCCGGCGGCGTGGATCGCCCGGCCGATCGCCACCGCTTCGGACGGCTTGAGGCCGCGCAGGATGGCGACAAGACCGCGTTTCAGCTTCGGGAAGGGTGCGGTTTGGCTCATGAAGCGCCTCCAATCATGCCGTTCTCGCGCGCGGCCTCGACGAGACCGGCGCGCACCGCTTCATCGGCGTCGACGGTGCGAAAAGCAAGGCCGGCAAGGCCGAGCGCCGCGCCATAAAGCGTGGCCAGCGCGCCGGAGGCGACCAGCGCCACCGGTGCGTCGCTCGCGCCATAGCGGCGCCTTGCCGAGGCGATCTCGCCGCCGATCAGAAGTCCGGACAGGCATGCCGCCGCGTCGGCGGGCTGCAGATCCTGCAAGAGGCCGGCGGCGCGGATGGCAAACAGTTTCGAGGTGACGTCGCCGCCTTCGCCCAAGGCCCGCTCGCACCACTGCCGGAAGAACGGGCTGTCCGCGGCGACCGGAGCGGGATGCTCGCCCAGCGAATGTTTCAGGATCGAGTGCGTGGCGAGCACCGAAAACAATTCCCCGGTCGGCCAGGTGCCAAAACCTTCGACGGCGCCATCCTCGACCGCGACCCATTTGGAATGCGTGCCGGGCATGCAGACGAGATGGCGTCCCTTTGCCGGCAAACCGGCGCCGGCAAGCTGGGTTTCCTCGCCGCGCATGACATCCGGCGCTTCGGCCAGGCGCTGCGCGAGGCCTGGCACGATGCGGATGTCGCGGCTCGAGTCCTCGATGCGGGCGGCGCCGCGCAGGATGGCGCCGATCGGCGCCGGCACGGTGACGTAGGGCGCCTCGATCCAGCCTTGCCGGGAACCGGCCATGCCGCAGATGATGACGGGCAACGTGTCCGGCGCGCCCATGGCGGCAAGATGGCCTTCCAGCACGTTCGAAAAGCCTTTTTCGCGGGCGGTGATCAGACCGTCGTCGCCGCGCCGCTCGGCAAGCACCTTGCCGGAGCCGTCGAGCAGCCAGGCCCTGAGCCTGGTCGTGCCCCAGTCGAGCGCGGCGACCGCGGGTGCCGGGCTCACAGGAAGCCTCCATCGACGATCAGCATCTGCGCGGTCAGCATGCGCGAGGCGTCCGACGCCAGGAACAGCACCGTGCCCACCAAGTCGTCGGGCTGCATCACGTCCTTGATGCATTGCTTGGCGACATGGGCGGCAAGCCCCTCATCGGTGACCCAAAGCTCGCGCTGCCGTTCGGTGATGACCCAGCCCGGCGCCACCGCGTTGACGCGGATGCGGTCGGCGCCAAGCTTGCCGGCAAGGCCCTTGGTCAGGCCGAGTATGCCTGCCTTGGCCGCGGTGTAGGCCGGCATATTGGGATGGTTGATCAGATAGGAGGTAGAGGTGAAGTTGATGATCGAGCCGCCGCCGGCGCGCTTCATGCCAGGCGCCACCGCCTGCGCGGTGAAGAAATGCGGCCGCAGATTGATGGCGAGATTGTTGTCCCAGAACTCGACGGTGACGTCTTCCACCGCATGGCGGTCGTCGAGCGCGGCATTGTTGACGAGCGTCGTCACGTCGCCATGCGCCTCGGTCGCCCTGGCCGCGGCGGCGCGCAGCGCCTCGATGTCGCGCAGGTCGGCCTTGAGATAGAGCGGGCGGCGGCCGAGATCCTTCTCCAGCCGGTCGGCAAGGGTAGTGCTTGGCTTGTCGGCTATATCGATGAAGGCGACTTTCGCGTTCTGCCGTATAAAACCTTCGGTCAGCGCAGCACCAATGCCGGAGCCGCCGCCAGTGATCAGCACCGAGGCACCGTCGAGGTCGGCGAAACGCGCCGATGGCATCATGATCTGTTCTCCCGTTTGGCCGGCGCGCATCCTAGCCAGACAAAGCGCGGGAGCAAGCGGGAAACGTCGGATTCGGAAGCTTATGTCCGACAAATGAGTGCGCCGCAGGCGGCGAAAGGTTGCCGTTTGTCTTGGCGCAAGATTTTCAGTTCATTGAACCGTGAAAATCAGCGCAAACGCCGGGGATTGGTTGAAGCCGCCACAACCTCGTCATTCTATGGCGGAGCAAGGAGCGAAGCGACGCGGCGCAGACCATAGAATCCATTCCGTGACTTGGAAGCGCCGCCACGGTGCAGAATTCTGCTCCGTTGCACGCCTTGGCGAAGGCAACGGCATGGATTCCAGGGTCTTCTCGACGGAGCTTCGCTCCTGCTCCGCCCTGGAATGACGACGGAGTGGGCGTTTCGGCCAATCTCCAACGCGTGCCACTTGCCAACGCAAACAGAGCCGATCGGCCAAAATCCCTGCGCTCAGATCGCCTTGGCATGCAGCGCGCCGCGATAGGAATCGCGCAGATAGCCGAGCGTGGCGTCGGCGTCGGCCGGCTTGCCGAACAGATAGCCCTGCCCGCCGGCGCAGCCGAACTGGACGAGCCGGTCGGCCTGCGCCTCGTCCTCGATGCCTTCGGCGACGACATCCATGCCGAGCCCTTCGCACATGGCAAGAATGGCGCGGATGATGTGCTCGGACGGGCGGTCGTCGAGGATGGAGGAGACGAAGGCGCGATCGATCTTCAGCTTGTCGAAGTGGAATTCGCGCAGGCGGCCGAGCGACGACTGACCGGTGCCGAAATCGTCGAGCGAGACACGGATGCCGACGCGGCGCAGGTCCTCGACGATCTTCTCGGCCGAGGCCGGATCGTTCATCAGGCCGGTCTCGGTGATCTCGATCTCCAGCCGGCGCGGATCGAAGCCGGTGCGGTCGAGGATGGCCAGGATGTGCAGGCCGGTGTTCTGGTCGACGAGCTGCGACGGCGACAGGTTGAAGGACAGGAACAATTCCTTCGGCCAGTTGCGCGCCGCCTCGGCCGCCTTGCGCAGCACCAGCTGCGACAGCGGGCCAATGATGCCGCGTTCCTCGGCGATCGGGATGAAGACGGATGGCGGCACGACGCCGAGGTCGCGGTCGGTCCAGCGAGCCAGCGTCTCGAAGCCGATGGTGCGGCGGCTGTTCAGGTCGACGATCGGCTGAAAATGTGGTTCGACCTCGCCGGCCGAGACGGCGCGGCGCAGCGCCTGCTCGATGCGGGTGACGCGCTTGGCCGCCTCTTCCATCTCGCGGGTGTACACGACGACGCGGCCGCGGCCCGAACGCTTGGCGTGATAGAGCGCGGTCTCGGCCTTGTTGACGAGGATCTCGGTGGTCTCGTCGCCGGAATAAAACAGCGAGCAGCCGACCGAGGCCGAAAGCCTGGCGGTGCGCTCGCCGACATCATAGGGCGCCGACAATATCTCGATCAGCATGCGCGACGTCTCGGCCGCCTGCTCCTCCGAGAACACCATCGGGTAGAGGTAGGCGAACTCGTCGGCGCCGATGCGGCAGACGGTGGAATGGCCGTCCATCGAGGCGCGCAGCCGCATCGCCACCTGGATCAGGATGTCGTCGCCGGCCTTATGCCCGAACAAATCGTTGATCGGCTTGAAGCCGTCGAGGTCGAGGATGCCGACGGTGAACGGCGCGGGATCGTCGGCGCGGTCGCTGATCAGGCGATCGACCTTGTCGAAGAAGCGACGATGGTTGCCGAGCCCGGTCAACGAATCCGTGAAGGCCAGATCCGTATTTTCCTTGCCTGGCTGACCGGTGCCAAACGTCGTTTGCATCATGCCTCTGTTCTGATGTCGGTATTTTCGGCCAGACTGGCAGCAAAGCGTTTAGGAAAAGTATCGGAAAATCGATTTTCCATCGTCCGGAAGTTGCTTGCGTCGCCGGCGGTTGTTCAGCTTCGGGCAAGAAGCGGTAATCTGGCCCAAATATTCGTTTATGCGTAATTTCTAATAGAAATACCGAGCGATCTTTTCCGGAATGCTCCCGTTTGGGGCGAACGGACGGCCGCTTCGCACCTTTCGGGACATTGCTTTAGCCGGCTTGCTTTACGCGGTAGAGCTCGATCGGGCTGCCTTTCTCGCTGACCGGCTCGAGCCAGTCCGGCACGGAGCCGCGCAGCAGGCCGGCAAGGAAGCCCTGCGGGGCTTTCCGGGTCAGGATCAGGGTCTCGACATTGCCGGGGCAGACGGCGATGAGGCCGACACGATGCGCGTTGATGATTGCCCGCGCGTCATCGGCCGAGCCGAGAAAGGCATCCAGCGCCAGGAGATTGCCGGCGACGTTGCGGTGATAGGGGCCGGCGAAGACGCGATGGCCGCTATAGGCAAGCACCGGCGCTCCGAGATTGGAGATCGTCAGCACCGTGGCGCCGGCCATGCCGCCAAGTGGCGCGAAGGTGGGCTTCTTCTGGCAGGTCTTGTCCGTGGCGCTGCCGTCAGCGACGGCCTTGCCTTTTTCGAACGCGACCGAGGCGGCCGCGGCGACGCCTGTCCATACCGGATTGATCGAGACCAGCCAGACGGCCGCAAGGCGCAGCGCAGCGCCAAGCGAGGAGCTGGTTTCGGCCCGCGCCCGCCATTTGGCGATCCAGGCGGACAGCGGGACGACCGCGAAGGCGATCGAGAAGGTGGTGCCGCGCACCTGCCAGGCGCCGACCGCGAAAGCGACGGCGAGCAGTGCCGCGACGAGGCTGTCCTGCCGCCGCCAGCCGCCGCGGCGCAAACGCAGCGCCATCAGGACGATCGCGATCAGCGGCGTGGCGTAACGCGCCGCGACACGCGCCGGATCGCGGACAAGCAGCGTGAGCAGCGACTGGGCCTCGTCGATGTGGTCGAGCCACAATTCCTTGAGGCGCGGATCGAGCGAAGCGTAGGGCGTCGAGAGGCATTGCGGGAACAGCACTGCCACGACCACGCCGAGGACGACGCCCAGCGCGGCAAGCGACGCCAGGCTACGCCGCCAGCTGCTGGCGGCGGGTTCGACGGAGGCCATTGCCGCCAGGCCAATGCCGGCAATGGCCGCGACGACGAACTGCGCGACCGAGAAGGCATCGCACTGCGCCACGCCCCATGCGGAAGGCGGAACGGTGGCGACGAAGACAAGCGCCGCGACGCCGGCGAAGCCGAGGCCGAAATCCCGGGCGATCGCCCGCTCGCCGGCTGGATCGGCGACGAACAGCAGCGACACGCAAAGGCCGATGGTTGCGACGTAGGGCACGGTTTCCATGCCGACGGCGAGCGTCAGCGCGGCGCAGAGGCCGGAAAACAGCGCGGCCCAGCGCCGCGCGGGCGCCTCGAGCAGCAAAGCGAGGCTCGCCATGGTGAGCATCAGCTGGACGTTGTGATGATCGAGCGAGCCGGGGCCGTAGATGCCGATGAAATAATAGCCGGCCGCGCCGATCAGGATGGCGGGCAGCACCGCGCCGCCGCCGCCGAAGCTGCGCGCGGCGCGGGCGGTGAAGAACAAGGTCGAGCAGAGCAGCAGCGCCGGCCACAGCACCTGCGCCACGTCCTCGCCGAGCGGCCTGCTGCCGGTAAGCGACGAGGCGACGAGCGCGATGGCGGCGATCGGCGCATCGACCAGCCTCGACCAGTGCATGACGAAGCCGCCTTCCAGCCCCATCCGGTACTGGTGCAGGTCGAACCAGCCCTGGCCGGCCAGCAGGTCGCGGACCTCGACGAGGCGCAGCAGATTGTCGTTGTCGCCGCCGGCATCGGTCAGTCGGCCAAAGCCGGCCCACGCATCGACGGCGAATGCGAGCAGGGCGGCAAGCAGCGCCAGCACCAGATCGGACTTCCAGGTGGCGGCGCCGGTCTCGGCTGTGCCCATTGCAGTGGCCTTTGAAGGGAGAGGATCGGTTTTAAACCTAGCCTTAACGGCTTCAATAAATAGTAAAACGGCTCGAGGGGCCGGCACAGGGACGGCCGGAGGCTGGTCGAGCGTCCGGAGACAGACATGCCGCATGCAGTCCGCCACGAGCCGGTTATTGCCGTGCTCCTGCCTTGCTACAACGAGGAGCTGACGATCGGCGAGGTCGTGCGGCGCTTCCGCGAGACGCTGCCTTCGGCCGCGATCTATGTCTACGACAACAATTCGAAGGACCTCACGGCGCTGAAGGCCCGCAGCGCGGGCGCCATCGTCGTGCGCGAGCCGCGCCAGGGCAAGGGCAATGTGGTGCGGCGCATGTTCGCCGACATCGACGCGGATATCTATGTGATGGCCGACGGCGACGGCACCTACGCGCCGGAAGATGCGCCGCAGCTGATCAATGTGCTGCAGACGGAGCGCTCCGACATGGTGGTGGGCACCAGGCGCGGCGTGACCGACGATGCCGGCCGCAACGGCCACGCCTTCGGCAACCGCGTCTTCAACCGCCTCTACAAGGGCCTGTTCGGGACCGACTTCACCGACATCTTCTCCGGCTACCGGGTGTTTTCGCGCCGCTTTGTCAAAAGTTTCCCCGCCGTTTCCGGCGGCTTCGAGATCGAGACCGAGATGTCGGTGCATGCCTCGCAGCTCAAGCTGCCGGTGAGCGAGATGGCGCTCGATTACGGCCGCCGCCCGGAGGGCTCGTCGTCGAAACTCTCGACCTTCCGCGACGGCGCCAGGATCCTGTGGATGTTCGCCATGCTGGTGAAGGAGACGCAGCCGCTGCGCTTCTTCGGCACGTTCGCGCTGTTCTTCCTGGCGGCGAGCATCGGCCTGATGATACCCGTGCTGGTCGAATTCGCCGAGACGGGACTGGTGCCGCGCATGCCGACCTGGGTGCTGTCGATCGGCATGCTGCTGCTGGCCATGCTCTCGATGATGACCGGGCTGATCCTCGATTCGGTGTCGCGCGGCCGGGCCGAGCAGAAGCGCATCTTCTACCTGTCGATTTCCTCCGGCCGGGCCGAGCGCGGGATATCCGGGCAGGCCTCGCCCAAGAGCGAGCCGGGCAAGGCCCCAAGGGCGGCATAGGGGGCGGCATAGTGGGCCGCCTCCTCCGCTTCGCCTTTACCGGCGGCATCGGCTTCGTCGCCGACGCCGCGGCGCTCTGGCTGCTGCTTGCCGCGACGCCGCTCGGGCCGATGGCGGCGCGCGCGCTGTCGATCGGCTTCGCGCTCTGCGTCACCTGGCAGATCAACCGCCATCTGACCTTCTCGCCGTCGGGCCGAGGCTTGGCGCAGGAAGGCGCGCGCTATGGCGGCGTCGGCATCGCCACTGGCATCGTCAACTACCTGGTCTATTGCGCCGTCCTGTTCGCAATGCCGACCTTGCCGCCGCTGGTCGCGCTCGCCTTTGCCTCGGTCGTCGCCATGGCGCTGTCGTTCCTTGGCTACTCCAGGCTGGTCTTCGACCGCTGAGACCGTTTGGAAATTCTACTCTGGCGGCCATCTGATGGCGGTTTCTGCGCTACTGCAGCGCCGCGCGTCCTCTTGGAGGCGCAAAGGACGCTGCAGCAAATTTTACTTGGCGCATGATCCTTTCCGAAAATCGATTTCGATTTTCGGGGTCATGCGCAGGCTCACGGACCCAAACGTCCGCTCCGCTCCGGTTCTCGAAACCACCACCATATGACTCGCCAGAGCGAATTTCGAAAACGGGTCTCTGAGCGTCTGCACCAAGCGAGCACGATTGGCAGGCGCCGCCGATTTCCTTATATCGGGCGTCTGAGTTCCCCGGAGACCGCAAATGCCGCTGAAGATCGCCGTCCAGATGGACCATGTCTCCACCGTGTCGATCGCCGGCGACACCAGCTTCGCGCTGTCGCTGGAGGCGCAGCGGCGCGGCCACAAGCTTTTCCACTACACGCCTGACCGGCTGTCGATGCTGGGCGGCAAGGTGTTCGCGCGCATCGAGGAGATGCAGGTGCGCGACGAGAAGGGCAACCACTATTCGCTCGGCGAGAAGGTGCGCACCGACCTCTCCGAGATGGACGTGGTGCTGCTGAGGCAGGACCCGCCCTTCGACATGAACTACATCACCACCACGCACATATTGGAGCGCATCCATCCGAAGACGCTGGTGGTCAACGACCCGGCCTGGGTGCGCAACAGCCCGGAAAAGATCTTCGTCACCGAATTCCCGGACCTGATGCCGGAGACGCTGATCACCAAGGACCCGATGGAGGTGGCCGCTTTCCGCAAGGAATTCGGCGACATCATCGTCAAGCCGCTCTACGGCAATGGCGGCGCCGGCATCTTTCATCTGCACGAGGCCGACCGCAATCTCGCCTCGCTGCTCGAAATGTTCGGCCAGCTGTTTCGCGAGCCCTATATCGTGCAGCGCTATCTCAAGGACGTGCGCAAGGGGGACAAGCGCATCATCCTGATTGACGGCGAGCCGGTCGGCGCCATCAACCGCGTGCCGGCCGAGCACGACTCCCGTTCCAACATGCATGTCGGCGGCCGCGCCGAAAAAACCGAGCTGACCGCGCGCGAGCGCGAGATCTGCGCCCGCATCGGACCGGCGCTCAGGGAGCGGGGCTTCATCCTGGTCGGCATCGACGTGATCGGCGACTACATGACCGAGATCAACGTGACCTCGCCGACCGGCGTGCGCGAAGTGCAGCGTTTTGGCGGGGCGGATATAGCCGCCCTGTTCTGGGATTGCGTGGAAGGGAAGCGGGGGTAATTCTCATCCGCGATGCAGGCGGCGTTCCATGCACCGGGCCCGTCGTGTCGCCGAATAAGGTAACGAGCTCCCCCTGCAGGACGATGAACTATTTGAGGGGCGGGATGCCAACGTGCTGCCTATGACCGGGAACGCTCTTGCGCTCTATCCACCATGGCAGGGCCTGACTCCCCATTTTCCAGGGGTCGCAGTTTCATGATAATTGTCACCGCAAGCGACAATAACTTTGTGTCCGGACTTTTTTTATTCATCTTTTCTGCTTGGATTCATAATCGCGAGGCAAAATTCGTTGTCATCGATGCAGGAATAGAGCCTGCGAGCGTGATAGAGCTTCGCCTTTTTTGTGAGCGAAATGGAATCGACTGTCAGATCGTCCGAGCAGACGCCAAGCGGATTTCCGATCTGCCGACAAGAGGGAAGTTGCTGACGACCGCCGCATATGCCCGAATACTCATTCCCGAGATATTGCCTGATTGCGACAAGGCCATCTACATGGATGCAGATACGCTGGTGGTATCCGATCTCGGCGACCTCTGGTCGGCGGATTTGGGCGACAATTTGGTCGCCGGCGTGGTTGACGGCTTGGTCGAGCAGGAGGAACTCGACGACATCGAAATGTCCCGGAATGAATATATCAATTCCGGCGTTCTGGCGATGAACCTCGTCGCCTGGCGCAGGGAAGGCATTGCGGACAGGATCTTTGCAAAAGTTCGCGAGACCGCCAAGTCGCGATACCTCGACCAGACAGCCTTGAATACGGTGGTGCGCGGACGAGTTCTTTTCCTGGGCAGGGAATGGAATTTCTTCTCAGATCGGTATTTGGAAATCGAACGGCAGCTTCCCAAGGTGATCCACTATGCGGGATCGGCCAAGCCCTGGCGCTATAGGCGCGTGCCTTTCGCCGATGTTTTCAATTTCTACAGAATCCTGTCGGGATTGGATATTCCCGAGGGGACGCTGATTTTGAAATCCGCCCGTAGGCGAAAGATGATCCTTGGCCTTATCGGGCTGCGAAGAAAATACTGGTCCGCCGCCCTGGCAGCTCACTACTACCGCCGTCGATTCACCAAGCCACATCTACGAGGTCTGGGTAAGATGTTCTCGAAGGTTCCGTTGCCGCCGCAACATTCGACTGCTGCGCAGTAACGAGATGCGCAATTGCCTGCGTTCCTGTAATGTTCTTGCCCAAAGGGAAAATCTGTGGTTGTCTAGCCTGACTTCGCTCGCCGCCTGATCGCAAGGCCGCGCGCGAGCCAGTATCGGGGGCTTGGACAAAATGGTGGCGCGAGTTCGCACGGTCGCTTTCCAGGGCATCGAGGCCGTGCCGGTCGATGTCCAGGTGATGGTCGGGCCGGGCAAGGTCGGCATGCAGATCGTCGGCCTGCCGGACAAGGCGGTGGCCGAAAGCCGGGAGCGCGTGCAGGCGGCGTTGCACGCATCCGGCCTGTCGATGCCTTCGAAGAAGGTCACGGTGAACCTCGCGCCGGCCGATCTTCCCAAGGAAGGCAGCCATTACGACCTGCCGATCGCGCTCGGGTTGATGGCGGCGCTCGGCGCCATACCGGGCGATATGCTCGCCGGCTATGTGGTGCTTGGCGAATTGTCGCTCGACGGCACCATTGCCGGCGTCGCCGGGGCGCTGCCGGCGGCGATCGGCGCCAATGCCGAAGGCAAGGGCCTGATCTGTCCCTTCGCCTGCGGACCGGAGGCGGCCTGGGCAGGCAAGGATTTCGACATATTGGCGCCGCGCAGCCTGATCGCGATCGCCAACCATTTTCGCGGCACGCAGGTGTTGTCGCGGCCCGAGGCCGGCATAAAGCTCGCGGCGCGCGACCTGCCGGATCTCGCCGACATCAAGGGCCAGGAGAGTGCCAAGCGTGCGGTCGAAGTGGCTGCCGCCGGCGGCCACAACCTTCTCATGGTCGGGCCGCCGGGCTCGGGCAAGTCGATGCTGGCGCAGCGCCTGCCCTCGATCCTGCCGCCGCTGGCGCCGAAGGAGCTGCTCGAAGTGTCGATGATCGCTTCCGTCGCCGGCGAGCTCGGCGAAGGCAAGCTGACCGACCGGCGGCCATTCCGCGCCCCGCATCACTCCGCCTCGATGGCGGCGATGGTGGGCGGCGGGCTGCGCGCGCGTCCGGGCGAGGCCTCGCTCGCCCATCACGGCGTGCTGTTCCTCGACGAGCTGCCGGAATTCACGCCGCAGACGCTCGATGCGCTGCGCCAGCCACTGGAGACGGGCGACTGCATGATCGCGCGCGCCAACCACCGCGTCACCTATCCGGCGCGCATCCAGCTGGTGGCGGCGATGAACCCATGTCGTTGCGGCATGTCGGGCGAGCCTGGCTATCGCTGCCTGCGCGGCGACCGCTGCCGCACCGAATACCAGGCGCGCATTTCCGGCCCGCTGCTCGACCGCATCGACCTTCGGATCGAAGTGCCGGCGGTCTCGGCGAGCGACTTGATCCGGCCGGACAAGGCCGAGACAAGTGCCGCGGTGGCGCAGCGCGTGGCGCGCGCCCGCGCCATGCAGCGCGAGCGGCTGGAACAACTGGGAGCGGGCGCCACCACCAACGCGCATTGCCCGCCTTCGATCATCGAGGAGATCGCCAAGCCCGATGCCGCCGGCCTGACGCTGCTCAAGGATGCCAGCGAAAAGCTCGGCTTTTCGGCCCGCGCCTATCATCGCGTGCTGAAGGTCGCCCGCACGCTGGCCGACCTCGACGCCAGCGAGACGGTCGGCCGCATCCATCTGGCCGAGGCGATTTCCTACCGGATGAGCGCGGAGCGGATGGCGCACGCGGCGTGACGGCAGCGAGCCGGGCTTTCTTTCCTCTTCAATCTGGAGCGGGGATCAGCTTCTGCAGCGTCGACGCCAGGATCATGCCGAAAGTCAGGACGTCGCCATAGGCCCGCGCTGAAATCATCGCCCCGTGCACGGTCGCCATGAAGGCCTCCGCTTCCACGCGCGGCGCGGCGGCGATCGTCAATGTGCCTTGCGCGGCGCCGCGCTCGATGACGCCGGTCAGCCACCCCGACAGAAACTGAAAATACGCCCGGACCTCCACGGCAACCTCTGGCGGAAGGGCGGGGAGCTCGCTGGCGAGCAGGGCGCAGACGCAGATCGGCCGGCTCGCGTCCTCGATGCACTGCGCCCAGAAGCCGGCATAGGTTCGCAGCAACCGAGGCGACTCAGGCACATTGCGCTCAAGCTCCGTCATGCCCGTGACGGCATCCTCGAGATAGCGCCTGACGAGGGTTTGCACGAGGTCGACCTTGCTGGGGAAATGGTGGTGGATGCTCGCCTTGCGGATACCGACCACCTCGGCGATATCGGCATAGCTGAACCCATTGTAGCCGCCGGCGACGATGAAGCTTCGCGCGGCGGCCAGGATGTCATCGGCGGTGTTCGAGGGCTTATCCATAGACATGCCTAACGTCCAGCGGGGCAAACCTCAACTCGCGACCTGCCGCGACTTGCGAAGCATATCGCCGACGGAAAGCCACACGGCGGACACCAGGAAGTAGAAGGCGCCGAACGCGGCATAGGGCGCGACATTGGCGATGCCGATGGCCTCCGCGCCGCCCGCCATCTTGACGAAGAAGAGGCCGGCCAGCGCCGACTGAGCACCGCTCAGGATCATCGCCCACTGCGCGCCGCTGGTCTTCCAGCGACGAACCGCCGTCAGAAGTTGAAATGCGCCGGAGACAACGGCCCAGACACCATAGACCGCGAGCACCGCGGCCATGCCACGGCCAAGCGCGATGGCGACCGCGATCGCGGTGAGGATGCTGACGACAAAATTGAGCAACTGCGACTTGTTGCGGCCCAAGCCGCCGCTGCGCTGCGCGTCGACATAGTTCGCCAGCGCGTCCCAGGCCGGATAGGCCACCAGCATGACGGCGGCGAGCGGCGGAGCCGACTTCGCGACGGTGACGGCCGCCAGCACCCAGGCCGCCGATACGGCAAACCGCAGATAGTAATAGCTTTTGAGCCAGCCGCTCGAGGACTGGGCGCGGTTCATTTGTGCAGACATGACGATTCCTTTCATTCAACTGCCTACCAACTAGTAGGTAGATTGAGAATCGTCAATGCCTCGCGGGCCGGTCCCCGATCACCTCGATATCTCGTTTATGTGATCGGCGCCGCTTGCACCCGCGGACGCGCTACTGATCGCGCCCCTTCAGCTCCAGCCGCCGCTTATGCAGCACCGGCTCGGTATAGCCGTTGGGCTGGCTCGTCCCCTTGAACACCAGGTCGCAGGCGGCCTGGAAGGCGATCGAATTGTCGAAGTCCGGCGCCATCGGCCGGTAGAGCGGGTCGCCGACATTCTGGCGGTCGACGATCGCCGCCATGCGCTGCAACGAATCGCGGACCTGGATTTCCGAGCACACCTTGTGGCGCAGCCAGTTGGCGATGTGCTGCGAGGAGATGCGCAGCGTGGCGCGGTCCTCCATCAGGCCGACATCGTTGATATCGGGCACTTTCGAGCAGCCGACGCCTTGGTCGATCCAGCGCACGACATAGCCGAGGATGCCTTGCGCATTGTTGTCCAGCTCGCGCTGGATCTCGTCCGGCGTCCAGTTCGGCCGCACCGCGACCGGCACCGACAAGATGTCGTCGAGCTTGGCCTTCGGCCGGCTCTTCAGCGCCGCCTGAACGGCGTGCACGTCGACCTTGTGGTAGTGCGTGGCGTGCAGGGTCGCCGCCGTCGGCGAGGGCACCCAGGCGGTGTTGGCGCCGGCCTTGGGGTGGGCGATCTTCTCAACCAGCATCGCCGCCATCAAATCCGGCATCGCCCACATGCCCTTGCCGATCTGGGCGTGGCCGGCGAGACCGCATTCCAGGCCGGTGTCGACGTTCCAGGCCTCATAGGCGGAGATCCAGGCGGCCTGCTTCATGTCGCCCTTGCGGATCATCGGGCCGGCTTCCATCGAGGTGTGGATCTCGTCGCCGGTGCGGTCGAGGAAGCCGGTGTTGATGAACACCACGCGCTCGCGTGCCGCGCGGATCGCCTCCTTGAGGTTGACGGTGGTGCGCCGCTCCTCGTCCATGATGCCCATCTTGATGGTGTTCCTGGCCATGCCGAGCAGCGCCTCGACGCGATCGAAAATCTCGACGGCGAAGGCGACCTCGTCGGGCCCGTGCATTTTCGGCTTCACCACATACATCGAGCCGGCGCGGGAATTCATCCGCCGGCCGTTGTCGCCGACATCGTGCAGCGCGATCAGCGCGGTGATGGCGGCATCCATGATGCCTTCCGGCACCTCGTTGCCGTCGCGGTCGGCGATCGCCGGATTGGTCATCAGGTGGCCGACGTTGCGCACCAGCATCAGCGAGCGTCCAGGCAGCAGGACCTGACCGCCATTGGGCGCCGTGTAGCGACGGTCGGGGTTGAGCGTGCGGGTGAAGGTCTTGCCGCCCTTGCTGATCTCCTCGGCAAGGTCGCCCTTCATCAGGCCGAGCCAGTTGCGGTAGATGACGACCTTGTCCTGCGCATCGACCGCGGCGACCGAATCCTCGCAGTCCTGGATGGTGGTCAAGGCCGATTCCAGGATGACGTCGGCGATGCCCGCAGGATCGGTCCTGCCGATCTGGTTGGCGCGGTCGATTGCAATCTCGATATGCAGGCCGTTCTTGACCAGAAGCACGGCTTCGGGATTCTCGGCATCGCCGCGATAGCCGGCGAACTGTTTTGGATCGGCAAGCGTGGTGGCGCCGGCGCCCTCACCAGCTTTCAGCGCGCCATTCGCCACCGAGAGCCCATTGACGCCGGCCCATTTGCCTGTCGTCAGCGGCACGGACTGGTCGAGGAAATCCTTCGCCCAGGCGATCACCTTGGCGCCGCGCGCGGGATTAAAACCCTTGCCCTTCTCGGCGCCGCCGGTCTCGGGAATGGCGTCGGTGCCGTAGAGCGCGTCATAGAGCGAGCCCCAGCGCGCATTGGCGGCGTTGAGCGCATAGCGCGCGTTCATCACCGGCACGACCAGCTGCGGTCCGGCGACGACGGCGATCTCGGGATCGACATTGACGGTCGAGACGCTGAAGGCCGGGCCTTCGGGCACAAGGTAGCCGATCTCCTTCAGGAAATTCTTGTAGGCCTCCATGTCGATCGGCGCGCCGTTTTCGCGGTACCAGCCGTCGAGCTTTTCCTGCATGGCGTCGCGTTTTGCCAGCAGCGCCCGGTTCTTCGACGCGAGGTCGTGGACGATGGCCGAAAAGCCGGTCCAGAATACTTCCGGGTCGATGCCGGTGCCGACTGCCGCCTCCTCGGCCACGAAGTCATGGAGCTCCCGGGCAATCCGCAACCCGGCGATCTCGATGCGGTCGGTCATCTGCACGTCTCCTTGTTAGCGGGGGCCTTTGGCATGTTTGGGGTTGCGGGGTCAATTCGGCTTAGGGTGTAGGGGATTTAGGCGGGGCGGCGAAGCTGCTGATCTCCCCCTTGTGGGGGAGATGCCCGGCAGGGCAGAGGGGGGCGCGAAGGAACGCCAACCTTGTCACTTTCTGTCCGTGCAATGTCACCCCTCGGAGCGGCGTAAGAACGGAGACGCTGGCGGGACAGCGCCCCCCTCTGGCCTGCCGGCCATCTCCCCCACAAGGGGGGAGATTACGCTCTCCCTCACACCGCGATCCGCGGCCGTCCCGAGGCGACGGCCACCACATGCGCCTCGATGAACATGCGCTGGCCCTCGATGGTCGAGACCTTGAATTCGGTGGCGATTTCGATCTCGGCGCTGTCGGTGCCGGCGTCCTTCGCGCGCTCGGCGGCGAGCGCGCGCACATCGGCCTCGGCCGCCGCGATCGCCTTGTCTTCCTCGGTGAAATCTCTCACCGTCTGGCCCGAGGCGAGGCGGAACAGGCCTTCCTTGGGCTGGCTGACACGGGCTTCGGCCGAGACGCGCACCTGGCCGACGACGGCGCCGAGCGCGTTGGCGACGTCGGTGTCTTCCGGCACGATGCAGCCATTGCCGACCAGCGGCGGCAAGCTGGCATAATGTAGCGGCGCCGACGCGCCGAGGCCGATGACCGGGCGGTCGAGCGCGACGGTGAAGCGGGCGATGCCGGGATGCGCGTCGACCGCGCGCTGCACCAGCGCGTGCGCGACGGTGGCGGCGCCGTCCAACCCGTCCTCGGCGAAGGCGGTTTCAAGGATGTATTCGGCCGACCAGCGCGTCAGCGTCACCAGCACGCGCTGCGAAATCTCCTCCGGCGTCGCCGCGATCGTCTGGCCGCGGCCGTCGCGGCGGCGAGCGAAGAGCTCGGCGCCGAGGCGGGCTGCGGCGGTGTCCCAGTTCGACTGCTTGCGCAGCACATGCGCGGCGTCGGACGGCGTGAAGCCAGAGATATGGACGAGACCGCGCGCGACCAGCCGGTTCAGCGTGGCGTTCTGCGCGTTCGAAGCGAGCAGCCTGTCGAGCGCGAGCGGCACGGAACCGATCGTCTCGTAGAGTTTCGCTTCCGGTCCGGTGAGGCCGGCGGCGAGCCTGTCCGGCACGCCGGTCCGCACGGCAAAGCGCCCGTCCATGCGGCCGGGGTTCGGCGCGCGGAGTTGTCTTTCCAGTTCGCCAGTCACCGCCTCGCCATGCACCATGCCAGAGAGCGCCAGCGGCACCAGGCGGCGCGGCCCAAGCAGGATTTTCGGGTCGAGCGCGCCGTCTTCCAGCGTCACTTCCGAGTCGCCGCCGAGGCCGAAGGTGCGCATGGCGACTGCCTCGACCATGGTGCGGAAGCCGCCGACGGTGGCGCCTTCGGGATCGAGCCGCGGGCGGCCGCCGTCGAGCACCGCGACATCCGTGGTGGTGCCGCCGATATCCGAGACCATGGCGTCGTCCAGCCCGGTCATGTGGCGGGCGCCGACAAGGCTGGCGGCCGGGCCGGACAAAATGGTCTCGATCGGCCGCTGACGGGCAAAGGCCGCCGAGACCAGCGCGCCGTCGCCGCGCACCACCATCAGGGGTGCTGCAATGCCGCGCTTGGCCAGAAACCCTTCGGTCGCCGCGACCAGCCGGTCGATCATCGAGATCAGGCGAGCATTGAGCAAAGTGGTGAGCGCCCGGCGCGGGCCGCCGAGCTTGGCCGAAAGCTCATGGCTGGCGGTAACCGGCAGGCCGGTCTTGTCGCGGATCACGTCGCGGGCCGCCAGCTCATGCGCCGGATTGCGGGTGGCGAAATAGGCACAGACGGCGAAGCCCGACACCGAACGCCCAAGCTCGGGCAGCGCCGCCTCGAGGCCGGAAAGGTCGAGTTTTGCCGCATTGCCGTGCACGTCATGGCCGCCGGGGCAGAACACCACCGGGTCGGTGCCTAAAGCGGTCTTCAACCCATCGCGCGCCAGGTCGGCCTCGGAAAAGCCGATCATGACCAGCGCCACACGCCCGCCCTGGCCCTCGACCAGCGCGTTGGTGGCCAAGGTGGTCGACATCGAGACCAGCTTGATGGCGGCAGGATCGGTGGCGGATTGCTGAAGCACCGCATCCACCGCGCCGGAAATGCCGACGGCGAGATCGTGGCGCGTGGTCAGCGACTTGGCCTTGGCGAGAACCTTGCCCTTGGGTCCGCCTTCCTCCGACCACAGCACGGCATCGGTGTAGGTGCCGCCGGTGTCGATGCCGAGGAAGAGGGGGGGAGGCTTGGCGGTCATTTTGGGCGGCGGTCCGGGCGAGAGGGCTTTGTTGCGAAGCCCTTAGCCGATACGGGCTGGCCGATAAAGGCGGGAGAGGTGGGCCAGGGGGAGGAGCCGGGGGTTTATCGGAGACGTCGGCGCGAGGCCCCCCTCTCTGGCCTGCCGGCCATCTCCCCCTCAAGGGGGTGTATGGACTGGGGACATCGCGAACAGGTGTGCGAAGACATCGCGAACAGTTTCGTGCGTTTTGCGCGGGGAGGTTC
>NZ_VFVL01000077.1 GCF_006442815.1 Mesorhizobium sp. B2-4-3 | reverse complement strand
GCCGAGCGGGTGGGCATAGAAGTGGAGCGCCCATTCACCCGCCTCGGTCTCGGTCGCGGCAACCGCTTCCCCGGCCAGGGTCTTCGAGACGTAGATGAAGTCGCCGTTCCACTTGATCTCGCCGTTTTGGCGCACGCTGCGCACCGCCGCCTCGGCGGGGTAGTCCGGTTCGGGTATCGTCTTGGGCATGGGTCGGGTTGATGCACAGTAGTGCTGTGCCGGCGTGTCCATGCCCAGCGCCTCATGCGGGCGCTGCTCGTTGTACTCGCGTCGGAAAGCCTCGAACGCCTTGGCCTGCGCTGCCCGGTCGGCCGCCGGCTCCTTAGCCAGAGGCAGCATGGTCAGGTGGAAGCGCTCATGGCATCCATTCTGCTGCGGCTTGCCCGGCTTGATGCGCTCCAAGACTATGCCGAGCTTGATGAAGCGCACCGCCAGCGGCGTCAGCCCGCTGACGCCGGCCGACGCGAACGGCGCGCCATTGTCGCTTCTGAACCGATCCGGCAGGCCATTCTCCTTAAATGTCCGCTCAAACACCGGCCAGGCCTCTTCTTCCGACGTCGAGCCGGTCGCCGCCAGCGCCAACAGGTAGCGGCACGCCCCATCCATCACCGTCAGCGGCTCGCAGCGCCAGCCGTCTGCGGTCCGGAACCAGCCCTTGTGATCTCCCGTCCACAGCGCGTTCGGTCCCTCGGGCTCCGGCCATGGGCCGTTGCCCGCCGCCCTCCAGCGCACGCGGCGCCGCCCGACAAGACCATGCCGCTTCAGGATCTCGCCAGCCGTCGAAACCGCCGGCCAGCCGCATGTTGGCTCGGCCCGCTTCAGCCGCGCTATGATCTTCTTCGGCCCCCACAGCGGATGCGCCTCCTTCTCCGCCAAGATCCGCTCCACCAGTTCGGCTGCCGTCGCCCTGCCGTGCTCGAGCGGCGCCCGCGGCTGATCGTGCAAGCCTTCCGGGCCAAACGCCCGATAACGTTCAAGCCATTTGTAGCCCGTCTTGCGCGAGATATCGAAGGTCGCGCACA
>NZ_VFVL01000076.1 GCF_006442815.1 Mesorhizobium sp. B2-4-3 | reverse complement strand
GAGGGTTTTGCACGGGAGCCGATATTTAGCGCATGAGGCAGATGGGCGTTTTTTGAAAGGCGCTCGGGCCACTTTGGCGAGGTATTTTGCCCGGCTCATGGGGCCTCAGGCCGCCCTCGCGGCGGATTTTGGGCAGACTCCGCCTCATGCCGGCTTCCTCCTCGGGTAGAGGACGGCGGCCGCTCGCTGCAGATTGTAACCGCAGCCGGCAAGCATGCACTGTGTCCGGTTGGTCGCCAGATTGAAGAAGCGCAGCCGCCGCATGCCGTAGCGTTGCTTGAACACCGCAAACGGCCGCTCCACCGCCGCCCGCACCTTCGAGATCAGCCGGTTGCGCAACTTCTGGCGCGGCGTCAGCGGATGGTGCTTGTTGGCTCGATGCATCAGCCGGTCCTTGATGCCGGCCTGCTTAAGTCGGGCATGCCGGGCATGGGTGTAGTAGGCTTGGTCGCCATAGGCCGCCTCCTCATCCCCGCTGATCAGACCGTCGGCCGGCTCGGTGTCGGTGATCGAGGCATCCGTGAAGTCCATGCGCCGGATCAGCGTGTGAGCATCGTCGACGCCGTTGTGCACCTTATAGCCGAACACGGTCTTGTTGCCCTTGCGCCCCCAACGCGCGTCAGCGTCGGCCGATGGCCGCACCGATTCCTCCTCACCCTTCTTCGGCTTCGCCGGCGGGCGTGCGGCGGCCTGCATGAAGGAGGCATCAATCAGCGTGCCGCGCTTGACGATCAGGCCCTTCTGCTCAAGCTGTCGCGTGATCTCATAAAACACCCGATCGATCAGCCCATCGCACTTGAGCTCCTCGCGGAAGCGCCACAATGTCGAATGGTCCGGCGTGCGGTCCGACAGGCTGAAGCCGGCAAAGCGGCGGAACGATAGCCGGTCGCGCAGTTGTGCCTCCAGCGCGGGATCGCTCAGATTGTTCCACACGCCCAGGAGCAGACAGCGCAGCAATGCCTCGGCCGGATAGCTGATGTTGCCCCGCCCCGGCCCGCTGCGCTGACCAAGAAGCGTCTTGATCGGCACCCAGTCGATCACTCGCGCGATCTGGTCGAGCTCCGTTGTGTCCGACCATGCCAGCCTATCCGCAAGGCTCAGTTGACCAAGCACACGATCGACCATCCGAATCATCCCCCTTCATTCCTGACCTACGGAATCACCAACCCGGTTCCGTGCAAAGCCCTCA
>NZ_VFVL01000075.1 GCF_006442815.1 Mesorhizobium sp. B2-4-3 | reverse complement strand
TGTATGGACTGGGGACATCGCGAACAGGTGTGCGAAGACATCGCGAACAGTTTCCCATGCTAGCGCTGGAACTGGTTGAGGTCGATGGTTTGGATCTTCTGGTGTCGGAAGAAGACATCGAAGACGCCGTCGATTTCGGTCGGCCTGAAGGCGACGACCTTGCCGGCGACGGCGTTGCAGATCTTGAAGGCACGCCCGAACAGCGAGGTCGCTCCCTTCTGCTGGATTTTGCGCAGGAGGTCGCCGGCGGCGTAGTCGAAGGGCGCCACGGTCTCGCAGAAGTTGCGGCCGGAGGGCCGGTAGCGGTCGAGCGGCACAGCGCCGGCAAGGCCGTCGTGCGGGCGCTTGGTGTTGTAGAGATGGCGCCAGCTGTCGAAGGCGCTCTGGGCGTGCTGGAGGCTCTCGAAGGGCGGCCCCTGCAGCGCCTCGGCCTTGAGGGAGCGGTGGAAGCGCTCGTCCTTGCCCAGCGTCTGGGGATGGTAGGGCCGGGAATGACTGATGGCCACGCCCACCTCGATCAGCCAGACGCCGAGCACGGTGAGGTTGTTGCGGCCGCCGTCGCCCCAGGGCGGGCCGTTGTCGATGGCGATGCGCCGCGGCAGGCCATAGCGCCGGAACGCCGTGATCAGCCGCGTCTTGACGGTCTCGGTCGTCTCGTCGGAGCAGGCCTCCAGGGCCAGCGAGAAGCGCGAATGGTCGTCGAGCACGGTGAGCGGATGCAGCCGTCCCTGGCGCAGTGGCACATGGCCCTTGAAGTCCATCTGCCACAGATCGTTGGGAGCTTCGTGCTCGAAGCGGATGAAGGGCTGAGCGCCGCCGCCCAACGCACCCAGATCGACGCCGTTGCGCCGCAAGATGCCGCTCACCGTCGAAGGAGCAATGGCGCCGATGCCGTCGCGCTCGAGCACGCCAGCGATCTTGCGCCCACCCCAGGCCGGGCATTCCTTCCGCAGCGACACAACCGCTGCTTCCAGCGACGGCGGGCTGCGCCGCGGGCTCGACTTTGGCCGCCGCGAACGCTCCGCCAGCCCGGCTACGCCTTCCGCACGAAACCGCGCGATCAATTTGTGCCCGCAGGTTCGTCCGATCCCGAAGCGACGGCACAGCGCGCTCACATTCGCCTCTGGCGCCAGCGCCAGTCTTACAAACTCTTCCTTCTGGCTCATCACGCTCCTGGCCTCGAATGGCACCACGAACCTCCCCGCGCAAAACGCACGAAACTGTTCGCGATGTCTTCGCACACCTGTTCGCGATGTCCCCAGTCCATACA
>NZ_VFVL01000074.1 GCF_006442815.1 Mesorhizobium sp. B2-4-3 | reverse complement strand
GCCATATGAGGCAGGATTGCCTCTCGACCGCGGGCCTACTTCAGTGCACGAATTTGATCGCCTCGCTCAACGATGGACGCAGGAATTTACCTTTGAACGCATTGCTGCGCAGACGCGAGAGCGTCTTCTGGGATTGACGAGTGGCAAGGCACGTGAGTTGCTGGCGATGCCCGCCTGATCAAAGCACAGGCAGCTTTTGTCCTGGGGCGGTTCAGCATTTGATAGATTCGCTGCCCGCTCTAACCTTTGTTTTCACGCAATTCCGGACGGAAAGCCGCTGCGCACTTTTCCCGGAATTGCTCCAGCTAAAAGCTGCCGATGTCGATCAACGTATGGCGGAACTGTGAGATAAGCGAAGCTGTGTTCTCGTCGCGCTGAATCCGAAGATTCTCTTTTGTGGCTTCTGCTGATTGCCAGTTCGTCAAAGCCAGGCAAGCAGCTATTTCCGAGATCATTCTCTGCGGATTCTCTATCATATCTTCATAAGTAATAATAAACGGCTCAATGCGGTGCTCCGAAAAATAAACATCCCATGCAAGTTCAGCAGTAACAACCGTTTTATAACAATCCAAGATAGCTAAGAAATCATACGGCACCTCTACACTGGATTTACCACTATCCTGCCATATTAACCACTGCTGCGTCACCTTTGCCGTATAAAGGGAAACTGCCTGTGCGATTTTGTCTCTTCTCACCAATCGTACCCACCTGTGATTCGAAAACAAATCCCCCAAAGTGGTATACCTACCCGTAATCTTTGCAATTGCACTCTGTAGCCATGCACAATGATCGTGAGCCAATTTTGTGCCAAAAATACCATTGACTGTGTTCTCTCGGAGAACTGTCGATACTGCGGCGTCAAAATCGACTGACCGCCAATTTGGCAACTCATACTGAAAATACTCTGTTGGCTGGCCTATTCCTGCCTGCGTTAGAAGATCACAAAGGTAATTGCTGCCACACCTCGGCGTGAACGCGATCGAGTAACCCCGCTCTATTTTGTTTAGAGCGTCCTGTAGTTGGGAAGGAGCTTTTTTCATTATATTCTGGGTGTCGGTGCTCACTGGCTCCTCTTGGCCCGCCACCAGCGACTTAGACAGAAAAGGACCCAGCCCATGTCCGGCTCCAATGAAATTAAGCGTCATCTCGAGGGCATGTCTTCCAATATTTAAAAGTCCGGGCACCATGTTGCGTGCGTCAACTCCGGTTCGATTGGCCGCATACGAGGTTGCGGAGAGGCAACAACTGGCATTGTGATCGCGATGGCCAATTTCTTGCATCCATTCTCGAGCCGATGCGCGACCTGAGCGCCCCTAAGGCTCATAGCAGAGTCG
>NZ_VFVL01000073.1 GCF_006442815.1 Mesorhizobium sp. B2-4-3 | reverse complement strand
TTGCTTTACAGCTGCAAAGACTTAGGACGGGCCGCCGCTCAGACCACGGTCATAACGTCTAGAATCCATTCCGTGACGTTGACGCGTTGCCGCGCTGGAGAATGAGGTTTCCTGGGCGAAGCAGCCTGCCCAAGCTTCTTTGTTCTGCATCGTTGCATCCTTCGGCACCGGTAACGGAATGGATCCTAGGGTCTGCGCGCCGCTACGCGGCGCTCCGCCCTAGGATGACGAACGCGAAGGTTTGCGTCTCTTAACCGCCGACGTCGAATCTCAATCCAAGTCAAATTTCGCAATAACCGGCACATGGTCCGACGGCTTGTCCCAGCCGCGCGCCGCCTGCAGGATTTCGTAACCGGTGAAGCTCGGCACCAGATTGGCTGACGACCACACGTGATCGAGCCTGCGCCCCCGATTGGAGGCTTCCCAGTCCTTCGCGCGGTAGCTCCACCAGGTGTAGAGCTTCTGCTCGGCGGGCACGTTGAGCCGCATCAGGTCGACCCAGCCGCCGGCCTCGCGCATCGCCTCGAAATTTGTCGTCTCGACCGGCGTATGGCTGACGACGTTGAGCAATTGCTTGTGCGACCAGACGTCATGCTCCTGCGGCGCGATGTTCAGGTCGCCGACCAGGATCGACGCGGATAGCTCGTCCTGGCTCGCCGGCATGCCGTTCATCTCATGGACGAAATCGAGCTTGTGTCTGAATTTGCGGTTGATCTCCGGGTCCGGCTCGTCGCCGCCGGCCGGCACGTAGAAATTATGCACCAGCACCGACTTGCCGCCCGCCCGTACCCTGACCGACAGATGCCGGCTGTCGTCGATCTCGCAGAATCGCCGCTTCTCGACCAGCTCGATCGGACGGCGGGCGACGGTGGCGACGCCGTGATAGCCCTTCTGGCCGTGGAATAGGATGTGCTCGTAGCCCGCCTTGCGGAAGGCTTTTTCCGGGAACAGCTCGTCGGGAACCTTGGTCTCCTGCAGACACAGCACGTCGGGCGCGTGCTCTCTCAGGAGCCGCTCGACGATCGGCATGCGCAGGCGCACGGAGTTGATGTTCCAGGTGGCGATGGTGAAGGGCATTAAGGCGGGGTCCGGGACGACTAAAGTCGCCGCACTAGTGCCAGTGAGCGCGGGCGAAGACAAGCCGAAGCATGTCGCAAGCCTTCGAGATTGGCCAAAGCCTTCTCAACTTCGTCATTCCAGGGCGGAGCAAGGAGCGAAGCGACGCGCGCAGACCCTGGAATCCATGCCGTGACGTGCGAGCGCTGCAACGAAGCAGACCTCGGAATTAAACGCCGGCACAGGATGATGTTTTTCTGCACCGTATCGTTCTTCGGCAAGCGGGACGGCATGGATCCTAGACGTTATGACCGTGGTCTGAGCGGCGGCCCGTCCTAAGTCTTTGCAGCTGTAAAGCAAACGGGGATTGCTTCG
>NZ_VFVL01000072.1 GCF_006442815.1 Mesorhizobium sp. B2-4-3 | reverse complement strand
AGACCCTCTTATGACCGTGGTCAAGAGTGATGGATGAACTTTTCCGCCCCATGTCGTTTGTCACAGGTTTGTTCTTCATTGATGGGCAGCACGGGGACGGGATGGGCCTTGAGACGACGGTTGATCCAACTCTTATCCGCGGATTGGTTACCGCACTTCCGTAATTCGTCTTGGGCTTTCCCTGTCTAGGTTCGGGCGTTGGGCCGTAGGCCCAGCCACATAGGGTCCGACGGGAATTCCCCACCGTGGCCACATCCCGTCTCCGTGCTGCCCGGTTTTTCTGCCGGGAGATCCGGCGCGGGCAGAGCCCTCAATCCGGCGGCGCCCGCGCCAAGGGGACGCTTGCCGGTATCCTGATCTTCAATGCAGGAGCGCACCGCATCTCAACGCACCGGTTCGACCTGGTGGCCGATGGCCCACAGGAAAGCCGCCATCTCACGGGCGATCGCCGCAACGACGATGGGGGTCTTCTTGCCCGCAGCCGTCAGGCGCCGGTAGCGGGCGCAAAGCCGGGTCTGTGCCTTCCAGGCGATCTCGCGCACGGCCTTCGGCAGGCCTTCGAGGCGGGCGCGAATGGGTTCCGTCACCCGGGCCGGATAGCGATAGCTCCAGGCGCCCTCGACCAGGACGCGGCGGGCGCGGCGGTTGCCGGCCAGCGTCAGACCGCCGCGCTTGACCGTGTCGCCGGTTGAGCGCTCCGAGGGCACCAGGCCCAGAAAGGCCATCAGCTGGCGCGGATTGTCGAAGCGGCGGACATCACCGACTTCGCTGACGAAAGTGACGGCGACGATGAAGGACACGCCGCGCAGCGCCTGATAGGCCGCCACCACCGGCGCCATCGACCAGCTCGGCACCAGCTCGACCAGCTGGGCATCGAGCCGCTCCAGCCGAGCCTGCGCATCGGTGATCACGTCGACCTGGTCCTGGAAGACGATCTGCTGGGCCGGATGGTCGAATTTCTGCGCCGCCAGCCAGCGGGCATGTGCCAAGCTCCAATTCTTGCGGCCGCTAAAGACCCGGCCATGGCGCAGCAGGAAGGACAGGAGCTGCTGGCGCTTCTTGCGCAGATCCTCGCTCGCCGTGGCCCGCACCCGCACCATATCGCGCACCGCTTCATGCATCGCGTCGGGAACCCAGATCCCCTTTAACTCGCCGGCCCGCAAAAGCCGCGCCAGGCTGACCGCATCGCGCCGGTTCGTCTTAACGCGCTCGCCAGGGCGCTTCGGGATCAGCGACGGCGCAACGACATCGCAGCGATGGCCGAGCGCGACGATCTGGCGGTAGAGCCCGTAACCGGTCGGGCCGGCCTCGTAGCACAAATGCAGGCGAGGATGCTTTTGCTCCAGCTTGCGCACGAACCGCTCCACCGCCGCCGGCGTCGCCTCGATCTCGCCGAAGAAGTGGACCTCCCCCTCTCGGCCACCCTCGGCAATCGCAATCGCGTGCTTGGCTTTCGACACATCGACACCGACGTAAAAAACATTATCTTCTGTCATGGCCCGTCCTTTCTTCGCTTGGGGCTCGGCTCGGGCACTCCCCGAAGCAATCCCCGTTTGCTTTACAGCTGCAAAGACTTAGGACGGGCCGCCGCTCAGACCACGGTCATAACGTCTAG
>NZ_VFVL01000071.1 GCF_006442815.1 Mesorhizobium sp. B2-4-3 | reverse complement strand
ACGGCACGCTGCGGCCGCGGGATACTTGCAGGGTCCGCTAAAGTACCTACATCCAGTGTCAGCGGTCCAAAGGAGGACGCTGACATGAGCTACCTGATGTTCCGCATCTCGATCGCTCTCGCTTTGTTTTTGATGGCTGACGGCATTGCCCATGCTAGCAAGATCATTGGCAACGGCTAACGGATTGAGGGGCATGCGTCTCATGCCGGCCCCTACCCTTCCTGATAATGCTCCCCGGTAGATGATGGCCCGGCATATCAGCTGGGGTTGTGGGCATGGTGCAAGCGCACCGACAGGACGACGAAGAACAGGAAGAAGAGCGGCGCCAGCATGTTGCCGACGCGCTGGAGATGATGCTGACGAAGTCCGCCAGTTCCATCAATAGCCGTGTGTCGGAACTTGATTGCCAGCTTTGTCTGCGAGGTGCCTAAGCCAGCCCGCTTCCTTATGCGATCAAGCGCTCCAACTCGCGCATGGCCGTGGGAGCGAAGCGTCTTGCCTCCTTCGCCACGTTGACCTCCAGAGTCGCCTTTGCCGTTTCATGCAGGGTGCGCTCCGGCTGATAACCCTTTCGGCCCTCCAGCCAACTCAGGACATCGCTCAGATGCCATAGCGCACCGTTGCCTTCATGCACAGGGGTTGGAAAATCGTTGTTGCCCAGCATTAGCTTGCGAAGGTACTGACGGGACACGCCCATCAATTCGGCAACGTCCGTTAGTCCCACAAGGTCAGGCGTGGCTTCTACCAGGGTTGCGCTCGGGATAGCGGCCTTCACGTCTGCGAGCGCACTGCGAACCGCTTCCTGCGCTCTTTCCGCTTCTCGGGTAAACTCGAGAGCAAGCCGGCCGACAATGCCGATGCCCACAAGAGCATCGGTGCACCCAGCCTCGCCAAGACGCTCCACCAAGGCATCCGCGTCCTGATCGTCGTCCGCGAGACGGTACTTTAGGGTGAAAGTGTATTCCATGACGATGTCACTCCTCGCCTTCAGCCGTATCTTCGGTTCTCGCCTTATGCGTCGTGCAGTTATCGACTAGGCGCTTCAGCTTCTTTGCTTCGTTGCCAGCGTTCTTTGGCGTGCTCCAAATACTGGTTATGCAGAATTCGCCGCAACGACATTGGTCATCGTTATATGGGCAATACATCTTGCCCCACGCGTGACTTCCACCTATTTCAATCCGCCACCCTTGCGCTTCGGCGTGCCTGAGTGCGGCTTCAATTTCCTTCTTTGGGTGCGATTTACGCGCCATCTGTACCCTCAATATGCGATTCACAGATAGGTTGTCAAGTGACAACCAGTTCCGACTGACCAGCCGGATCCGGTGAGGGACCGTACTTGGCTCGATATACGTCTAGGTAGTCGGCATCTTGGCAGATGCACCGCCCTTTTGGATCCTTCTTCCGGCGTTCGGTGATTACGTCGCTCGGCATTTTTCGCAACAGGTTCAGCTTGGCCGTGGTCCAAGGCCTCCCATGATGGCCTTCTGCCCGTTTGATGATCTCTCCAGCCAGCATGATCCCGGCCATTGCGGCCTGAAACGCCATCGGCACCTCCACCTTGACAGGACTCCGCCCGGCAGTGACTTCAAAGACAACTCCGCCACAAATGGCCCCTTGATAAAGAGCGCGCAACGGCTTGCCGACAAATGGAAGCAGAGGATCGATCGGGATGGCCAGCCTGCTGGCAATTTCCTCTATCAGCGCCGCGTCGACAGGGCTTCCGTTATGCAGCATGGGGCGCACCACCTCGAGCTTTCGATCCTCGAGGCCTAGCGCGGCGGCAATCTCGTCGTCCTGGTCGGGTACGGTCCCATTTGGCAGGTAGATACACGCCAGGCACGCCATGTCGTCGTCGAATCCATGATGCGACACTCCAAGGTCACCTCGCTGCGTCCAGGAGTTGATCGTCCAGCGGGGGAGCGCGCCTTGCACGGCGATTCGGTCCGCCGCGGAATCGAGCGCAACCGCCACATGCCGCATCGAACCCGCTGGAAACGCCTGCCATCGCGCCTCGTGCCCGATAACAGACAGGCCGGGGTTGTGCTTGATGTATCGGCTGGCGAGCTTCACTTTACTCCGTCCGACGTCCCGCTCGAGAGCCATTACGTATCGCTGAAGGTTGCCCTGATCGATCGTTTCCGGATCGACGACCTCAAGCGCTCCTGTCAGGCCCGTGATGCGGGAGAGCCCCCAAATCGCTCCATTGCCAATTGCTCCGAGGCCGAGCAGGACAAGACGATCCAGGTCTACGTTGCTAGGAAGTGCCGGGTTCACCTGCGAACCTGGTGCGTAATCGAATAGTGAGAAGGCAACCGCCTCGTCGACCGAGGCCCCGCTCAGTTGCGCGCCGAAGACGGAACGGAACAGATTAGCGGCCGCGATGCACGCTGCGGCG
>NZ_VFVL01000070.1 GCF_006442815.1 Mesorhizobium sp. B2-4-3 | reverse complement strand
GGTACGCCTCCGGCGAGGGCCGCCTTGCGCGAACATGGCCCGGTAGCGAGGCTACGCTCTTGAGGTCGTCCTTACGAGCGTAGTCAGCAGCACAGCATGAGCCAGATGACGATATTGACCGGGCCGGAGCGCCGTCGTCGTTGGAGTGAAGAGGATCAGTGCCGGATACTGGCCGCGGCATTCGCGCCGGGGGCTACAGTGGCGGCGGTGGCGCGCCAGTACGATGTCGCGACCAGCCTGATCTATAAGTGGCGCCGCATGGCAAGAGCCTGCGAGACGGGCTTTGCCGAAGTTGTCGTGGTTCCCGATAAGCCCGTCGCCGCTTCGGTACCGGCGGCGCCCCCAGCGGTGATCGAGCTGGAGATCGCCGGTAAGGTGCGGCTGCGGATTCCGCTGACCACGCCGCCGACACTGGCGGCGGCGATGGTGAAGGCGCTGGGCGTTTCATGATCCCGGTTCCGAGCCAGGTGCGGATCTGGTTGGCGGTCGGCCGCACCGATATGCGTCGCGGGATGCAAGGCCTCGCCCTGCAGGTTCAGGAGACGCTGGGACGGGATCCGCATGCCGGCGATCTTTATGTCTTCCGCGGCCGCAGCGGCAATCTGATCAAGATTATCTGGCACGATGGGCTCGGCATGTCGCTGTATGCAAAACGGCTCGAGAAGGGCCGGTTTCTCTGGCCGTCGCCGGCGGACGGTACGGTTTCCATATCACCGGCGCAGCTCGCCTACATGCTCGACGGGATCGATTGGCGCAACCCGCGTCACACCTTCCGCCCCCAGCGCGCGGGCTGAGTTTTTCTTTGAGTTTGCGCCATTTTCCGCGAGTCAGCGGACGCGTTTTATGATTCATTCCAAGGCATGGTTGCCACCGCCCAGGATGCTGTTCCGGACGATATCGGCGCGCTCAGAGCAGCGCTGACCGCGGCGCTGGCCAGAGCCGAAGACGAGGCCGCGCGCGCTGCGCTGGTCGAGGCCGAACTGGCGGTCGCCAGGGCCAAGGCATCGGATGATGCGGCGCTGATCGCACATCAGGATCTGACGATCCGGAAGCTGCAGCGGGCGCTGCATGGTCAGAGTTCTGAACGCTCCGCCCGCCTGCACGACCAGATGGAGCTCACCTTCGAGGAACTCGAGAGCACGGCGACGCAAGACGAGATCGCCGCCGAACAGGCCGCAGCCCGGACCACCGAGGTGGCGCCTTATGTGCGCAAACGACCGACCCGCCAGCCATTTCCCGAGCATCTGCCGCGCGAACGCGTGGTCGAGCCGGTGCCGACCGCTTGCCACTGCTGCGGCGGTCATCGGCTGCGCAAGTTGGGTGAGGATATCACCGAGACGCTGGAGGTGGTGCCGCGGCAATGGAAGGTGATCCAACACGTGCGGGAGAAGTTCACCTGCCGCGACTGCGAGGCGATCAGCCAGGCTCCCGCGCCGTTTCACGCCACTCCGCGGGGCTGGGCCGGTCCCGGCCTGCTGGCGATGATCCTGTTCGAGAAGTTCGGACAGCATCAGCCGCTCAACCGCCAGGCTGAACGCTATGCCCGCGAAGGCGTGCCGCTTAGCCTGTCGACGCTCGCCGACCAGGTCGGCGCCGGCGCCGCGGCGCTGATGCCGCTGTTCAAGCGGCTCGAAGCCCATGTGCTGGCCGCTTCACGTCTGCACGGCGACGACACCACGGTGCCGGTCCTGGCCAAGGGCAAGACCGATACCGGCCGATTATGGACCTATGTGCGCGATGACCGACCGTTCGGCGGCGCCGATCCGCCGGCGGCAGTATTCTACTATTCCCGCGATCGTCGAGGGGAACATCCCGCGGCGCATCTCGCTGGCTGGAGCGGCATTCTGCAGGCCGATGCCTTTGGCGGCTATGGCGATCTCTATGCGACGGGTCGTCAGCCGGCGCCTGTTCTGGAAGCCAGCTGCTGGGCCCACAGCCGGCGCAAAGTGTTCGAGCTGGCCGATATCGAAGCGGCGGCGCGCAAGAAGGCGCGCGGCGAGAAGCCCAACCTGGTCTATCCGCTCGCGGTTGAAGCCGTGAAGCGCATCGATGCCCTGTTCGATATCGAGCGCGAGATCGCCGGCCTGTCGCCAGCCCAACGCCACGCCGTGCGCCAGGAGCGGAGCCTGCCGCTGGTCACCGAACTCGAGCGCTGGATGATCGAGACGCGCGACAAGCTCTCGCGCGGACACGATCTGACCAAGGCCTTCAACTACATGCTGCGCCGCTGGTCATCCTTCACCCGGTTCCTCGACGATGGGCGGATTTGTCTCTCGAACAATGCAGCCGAGCGAGCCCTGCGCGGCATCGCTCTCGGCAGAAAGTCCTGGCTGTTCTGCGGTTCAGATCGCGGCGGACAGCGCGCTGCCGTTCTCTACAGCCTGATCGTCAGCGCCAAGTTGAATGACATCGACCCTCAGGCCTGGCTCGCCGATATCCTGGCGCGCATCGCAGCCCACCCAGCACAGCGGATCGATGATTTGCTGCCGTGGAATTGGCGATCCGCAAAACTGCGGCCCCAACCAGCGGCGGCCTGATCATGCAGCGCAATAAGGTGCATCACGTCTACACCGTCGAACGTGTCGCCAGGGACCTCGGCGTCAGCGAAGCGCTCATCCAGGACCTGACCCTGGTTCTCGAGCCCGAGGACGGCGTCATCTGGGTGTACGGCGCCAACCATGACGACGGGACCCTGGCCTTCACCGATGAGGGCATCGAGGAGGTCAAACTCCTCCTCGAACAATATCATCGCGTTTCCCCATCGAAAGCTTGACCCCAGCACCGCGGTGCTCATGGTCGCCGAATACGCACGCCTGCGGTCTTCACCGGATGAGTAC
>NZ_VFVL01000007.1 GCF_006442815.1 Mesorhizobium sp. B2-4-3 | reverse complement strand
ATCGAAAGCTTGACCCCAGCACCGCGGTGCTCATGGTCGCCGAATACGCACGCCTGCGGTCTTCACCGGATGAGTACATTTCAGGTCGTTTCGACCTGAAATCATCCGGCTCTAGCACGGCACTACCAGCGCCTGCGCTTGGCGTTGTTCCGTGGAGAGGTCGCGCTCTGAGGTTACGCACCCGTCAGATGGTGAACTTCTTTACGCCAAGCGAACGTTTGAGTCTTGGAGCAACGAGGTGTGATCTGACCCATAAGTCGTGCACTTGCCTCCAGCGTTTCCGGGGGTTGTCACCTCGTCCGAGACCCATATGCTGAGACGATCCTGACCCAAAAGAGGCGAAATAATCCGCCAGTGACCCATAAGCGTGTTTAGGTCAGGTTGCTTTTCCTGCACGCAGCCTCTTGGCGGACTTCTTCGCCGCGACCGTAGCGGCGCTAGGCGTTCCTCGCCGACCAGGCACCTTGACGATTAGAACTCCCCACTCGGCTGCGTCCTTCATGAGATTCTCGACGCGTGTCTCGTACCACGTGTCCATATGTGCAGTCGTGACTTGATGCCTCGACAGGTCGAGAACAAGCATAACCCCGAGCTTCAGGTTCGTGATCTGGTACATGAGGGTCTGCTCGCCATACAACTCGAGGAGGCGGTCGAACGAAGCGTCCGTGAATTCCCGCTTCACCTCGATGGTCAGACGGTGTCGTCCATTGTCGTACCTTATGTCTGCCCGCCCCCCAGCCACACCCTTGACTTCGTCTTGGATCGGCAGACCCGATGATTTCCCGTGTCGAAGAAAGTCCTGCTGGAGATCCTTCTCGACTGGGAGATCGTCGCCGTGTCGAAACAGATACGCCGAGAATTTGTCCTGCTCGACAGACGAGTTGAGTTTGTGCTCCAGGAAGGTACCGAGGCCAAATACCAGCGCGTTGAAGTCGATACGCGCCCTTGGGCTTTTGTAGTCGGCAACGCCAGAAAGGCCGGCATCCACCCGTTCGAGCATTCTGATGACGGAAACGCTGGTGTGATCCTTGATCAGCGTGGCCCTATTTTCTGCGACCTCATCGAGCAGTTGGTTCGATGCGGCCTCGTCAGTGGCGCGTACCCTTTCTAGCAGCGCGGGGTCCAATGGGTGGGTGGAACCCGCGTCCGGAGGGAAACTTCCGTCCCCCCGGTAGACGCGCTCGATCGCCTCCTTCAAATCCCGCGTCAGATCCCCATCGAATTTTTCGGCGTGCCGGCGAAACCACACGGTCAAATGTTTCAGGTGATCGCGATTGCCGAACACCCGCGTTTCTATCTCTGGCCGTATGATGCGATCAATGCCGTGGGCCGACGTTCCGGCGAAGACGGACCTATTCGCTTCATAGGCGACGAGGAGATGCCTCTCGATCAAGTTGATGGCATCGAGCCAGATATCGTCCGCGGCGTGCTCGATGATGGCGACCAGGTTCCAGGACAACGATACGAGCGCGGCTATCTGGCTGGCTATCGCGCCGAGTATCGGGTTCGGCCGCCCCGCCAAGGAATATTCCGTGTAGGCGAATGCGTCCTGCTCGAGATTGGCGACCCTTTCTGCGAATGCTGTCGGGATGGCCCTTTCGTGGAAGCCGAGCAGAAGGTCGATCGAGTTCCTGAAGAGGCGGGCATCGTACCTGCTTTCACGTAGTGATGCCGCACGTTCGAAATCCGACAGTGCGATGCGCAGGTTCTCGATCACCGTGTCGGTATCTGATGCCTCGATGGCTCGCTGAAGCGACATCAGCCCCAGCTCGAAACTGACCTGATCTTCGGCACCTTGGATTTCGGCCATTCTGGCTAGAAACTGCGCCAGGGCTGGATTGCGCGACCTGGCCGACAGGATTCCGGCGATGCGCGCGACATGTGTAATATAAGTCGAATCGTCTTGTGGTTCTGTGTCGATGAGTTCCGCCTCGAGCCTAGTCAGCCGTCTTGCATCATTCCTTGCTAGGGCAAGCGCGCCCTTAAGCGCAGCATTCCTGAGCGGCACTGGTCGGCCGCGCTCGCTGGCGATTGCGAGGAGCTGCCGGAACACCTTGGTCCCGGCTAGACTGTCATCGAAGCTCAGGGCGAAAAGTCTGTCAGCGATGGCGTCAAGTTCCGGTCCTCGAGCGACGACACTCACGACATCGACTAGAAAGCCATCTACCTCGGCCCGGCGCGCGTCTCGGTAGGGAAGCACAAGTGCGACGAACTCGTCGGAGTATACGGACGCGCCATAGACAGCGCCCTGCTCAAGCACCCGATCGATTCCGCCGAATGCCTCCACGTCAGGGAGCACTCCCTTGCCGAGCAGTCCTTCCATGATGTCGTCGTGATGCATCTGCGCTCTACCAGAGGTATCCGTCCTCTCGATTCTCGACCACGTTACCGCAAGGCACATGGTCCAGGATGGCGTCGCTCTTCACGCCTGCGACGAAAATCTGAACGGTTGGCAGGCTGTCGGAAAGGCTGGAAAGGCCAACGACCATCTTCGCGACATCCTGCTTCACCACTTCGTTGTTGCCGACAGAGTCGATGAGAAGTACGCCGGGATGCCGGCCGATCCCGGTCTGCTCGGCGACCTGGATCATGGCAAGCGTCGCCGCCAGTTTCAGCCGCATCCTTTCACCAGGGGTGCTGTCGCCGAAGTTCTTCTTTCCCCCACGCATGTGCAATTCCATATGCGTGTTTCCCTTTAGCCGCATGCCTCGCAGATCGGTCAGGCCAAAGGCTTGGGCATATGTCACCGCCAGTTCCGAGACCTTACTGAGGACAGTGTCCTGTTCCTCTTCGTACATCGTCTTCGTGGCTTTGATTGCAGCCTCAAGAAGATCGGCCTCAGTCGTTTCGGCCTGCCGCTCCGTACCTGCCATGAGGGTGAGTTCCTCAATCTGAGCGTCTAGCTTAACGAGTTCGAGCCTCCCGTCCGGCGCTGACCGGAGTTCATCGAGCTGCTTTTCCAGCTGTTCCAAAACGCGCGCCTGCGCGTCCCTAGTCGCTTCAAATCCAGTGCTTTTCCGCCGTGCCTCGGCGAGACGCTTCTGGAGTTTGCCCGCGCCCTCTTTGGCAGATGTAACGTCCGCGACCAGCCGCTCTTCCACACCTGCGGTGCTGTCCGGTTCCAACCGTTCGGTCCGACCGCAGACGACGCAGTCATGGTTGCCATGTCGCGTTTCGCGGACCTCGGCGGTGTAGACTTCGTCGCAGCTTGGGCAGGATATCGGGTTCAGCCTGCGGAACACGTAACCTGCCGCCAGGTTCTCTCGGAATGCATTCAGTTCCCGAGTAGCTGCGGCTACGGCAGCCTCTGCGTGGCGGTGTTCGGCCTCGAGTTCTTCCACGACCGACACGTTTCGCCTGAGCTTGTCAGCGTAGGAAGCATACTCTGCTGTCGCCACGGCCATATCGGCCCGTAGCTTGCCCGCCGACGGTCTGCCGTCTGCTTCGGCCACGATGGCCTCGCGCTTCTTCTGGAGTTCGTTCAGACGGGTCCTCGCGGCATCTGAAACCTGCTTTGCCTGCCGCGCTTCCTGCTCGGTATCTATCCTGGCGCGCTTCTGCGCCTCCATGAGCTTTGCGCGAGTCGTGATCCAGGGAAGGCCAAGATACATCTGCATGGCTCGTGTCGCCTTGCCATGCGAGGTGTCGTCGCCTCCGAAGACCGCCTTTGGATCAGGGGAAATCCACATGACTCCGAAGAGCCAGTTCCAGCCATGGCGTTGATCGACACCCTTCCCGTCCCGTTCCGCGATCACCTCGAGCGGTTCCAGACCAAGCTCCGAGAGGAAGAAGCTGTCCATGGCCGCGACGAATCCGGCCGTGTCCGCAAATTCCGCCACCACGAACTCCCGGCCTCTCATCTGTTTGACGAGCAGGCCGGATCCGAGTTCCGCGTCAAGAAGACGAACCTCGTACTCGTCATTGTCCAGGCTGAAACCGAGCTTGAGGGTTCGAAACCAGCCGGACATGTCGGGGGGCAGGCTCCGCGTTCCAGTCAACGCCCATCGGATCATCGTGAGAAGAGATGTCTTTCCCTTGAGGTTCGCGTCCGACACGAAGGCGTGCATCCCGGGTTCAAGTCCGGAGCGCGCAAAATCGATGATCTTGGTTTCATAGTCGCCCGTCTTCTCCCCCGTGAAGGCGAGACTGCGGAGCTTGAGCCTTTTGGGAATGGCATGCGTCAGCTTCGGCTCGATTCCGAGCCGTTTCAGCAGCGCCTCGACATCACTCGCGGGCTTTCCCGTTTTCCTGGCGATCTCGGCAACCCATTGATCACGTGACAGCGCGCTCATGCTCTCAACTTCTCCAGCTTTGCCCGGACGGCTTCGGCGATTGTGGGAATTAGATCGTCGACCCGCGCGTCGTGGTATTCCTTGCGCTCGTGCTGCCGCTTCTTCAGCGGGCCGCCGCCCATGCCTCTGGATACGCGTAACACCAGTTTCGCCCGCGCCGCATACCACCCAAATACCGGGTGCTCGCGCAGTATTCGATCCCGTAAGTCGAAGGCAGCTTCTGAGAGCAGGAAGTGCTGGGGGCTTGCCGTCGGGTGCTCGATCGTGATCGCCTTGGTCAGCCCGGCGACCCCGAGCATGGTCAGCACCGTGTCCAGAGGCTCATAGGCACCGAAGTACCTGCGGAGCATCGGAATCGACCGCTCCGAAGGTTCGTTGTCATCGAAGATGGCACGAGCTGCATCAAGGAGGCTCAAGTCTCCTGTCTCCTCGTATTGCGCGACCAGCTCGTCGGCTAAGTAGTCAGGATACCTGATCCAGAAGTCGAGCGCCTGAAGTCTGGTCTCGCCTTCGAATCGGCGCGGGTATGCCGAACGCGTCGAAAGATCTCCGTTGTCGACGGAACCTTCAACCAATAGGAACAAAATGCGGACTGCGTCCCGGTACTCCGTATTGGCCATCTATGCCCCTCCCCGCACTACAGTAGGCGTCCGAGGCAATGGCAGTAAACCCCTGACAGTCCGCAGGCACCTCTAGGCGGGTTCCAGAAACCTCTGCTTGTTGGACTTCCGCTCCGGCAACTGAGTTCGGGCAAAGAGGGCCTCGGCATCAGCACGAGGGAAGAACTTCCGGTCCACAACGGGAGGGCCGAACGTTGCCTGAATCCCATGCGTATCCAAGAATGCGTTGAGGTAGTTCGCGCTTGTGCCAAGTTTCCCCGCATACTCGACCATCCGGGCGTTCTCACGGAAGAACCTTTCGGCCGAGTCCCGGTCGGCTAGCCAGTGGTGGCCTTCACGCTCTGAAACGATAGCTCCTGCCTTCAAGAGGGCGATGGAAACATCTTCCTTCACGCCGAACGTTGTTGCGACATCGCGGGCGGTCATCGTTGGCGTACGAGATCTCCTGTAGTCGGATCGCCGTCCGTTCACGTCCAGAATGATCGATGCCAACCCATGACTGTCTCCGATCTTGACGACGGTCAAGCGATCATCGAGCACTTCCGTGATCACCTTCGCCACTGGCATACAGAGCGACTTCGCGGCGAGTGGAATGCCCATGGAGCCTTCCGGCACGCCACCGTGACGGAGTTTCCCTCTTAGCCTCCCAAGAAGTGAGCCGGCAGCCTCGCGCTCCATCAGTGGTTTCACGCCCTTGCCTGCGACGAGCAAAGTGAGATGGCCTTCGGCGATGATCTCGTGGAGGACTCTCGGAGCGATACCGAGTTCGGCTTCAACAGCCTCGACGTCTACGGCGTTCCTGAGCTTTTCGATCAACTCGAGCACTGCCTGAGCATCCAGCTTCGTCGGCAGGCCGAGGCTCGTCTCGTGTGGCACGAGACCGTGCTGCTTGAGGATGTTCTTCATCCGGCTGGACGTGAAACCGCAGGCCGCCGCCGCTTCGGTGATCGTCATGAAGTCCTGCGAAACGATCTCGTTCAGGAGCGGACGATTTCTGCAAAGCGTGAGATGACGGTTCGCGTGGTCGCGCACCTCCCGCGACAGCGCTCCATTCAGTTTCTGCGGCTCCTCCTGGACCAGCCAGGTCATGAACTCATCGCCGTAAACCCGTCTCGATCCGAACTTGCCTTGCGGGACTTCCGCTGCCTCGACTGTCCGGTCAAGCAATGCCTGGAAGGACCGCGGGAAGTCCGCTAACGCGGCGAAGCCTTCCGACATGATCCTTCCGAGGCCGTGCTTCTTTTCGATCGCCCGCACGAGCAGATGCGGATCGAGCGCGAAATGCCCGACCCTCCTGATCGTATCGATGACTTCGATCAGCGGCAGGCAATCAAGCAAGGGCACGCTGATCGGCTCGACGCCCGTCAGTCTCCCGATCACGTACGCGTCGGCGGCGCATTCCTGATCGGACGCGGGAGCAGCCACTTGGTCCGCGAGGCTGCGGCGGCAACGGCAGAACGAGAAGCCGGTCCTGCTCTTCCAGCCGACCTTCTGGCCGCACACACACTGATCGATCAGAAAAAGGCGGTGTCGCGGGCAGGTCGCGACGAAGCGGATGTCCCACCACGCGAGATGGGCGCCGTGATCGGAGAGACAGGCGGGGCACCACTTGCGTCTGCCGACCGAGAAGTCATCGCTGCGGAGCACATGTCCAAGGACGCGCACCTTCTTCTGTGTCCGCTCGCTCGGGGTGGCATGAGCAACCGCGGCCAGGTCCGCAGCGGAAATCCGAGCGGCGTGGGAGACGGAGACCGCGGTCACCGCGTGGCCGCCGTAGGCTCCAAGGCTTGAGGCAACGCGAGGGAAATCGCCGGGCACGTTCCGTTCGACGGTTCGCGACAGCAGACTGTATGACGGCTCTTCGGGATGGTGGGGCACCCACAGGGGAAAGGCCGGGACCGCCGCCATTTCCTCGTCGGTGACCTTGCGATTTCTGGTCGAGACGCTCATTTCGAGAAACTTGCGCGTACGGGCCTCTCCTTCCGCTTCGAAAGGCCGGAATCCTCCTCGTAGATGTAGTCGACAGGCACGCCGAGGGTGTCCGGGCACTTGCCTCGGAAAGGATTGATCTTGATGCCGCGCCGCTTCAATTCGTCGAACCCCACGGCGAGGTGCTCGAGCGTCACGGTGGCGGCACCTTCGAAGAGCGCGTACTCCATTCCTTTCGCCACGAGATTCATGGTGATGCCGATCAGCCCGTCGGAACTCCTGTGCAGGCGTTCGGCAACGTCCACGTCATCCACGGCGGGCCGTCGTTGGAAGGGCATCTGATCGGCAACGGCCGTCAGGAAGTCGACGTAGTTGCCCTGGTCCTCCTCGTCGAACCAGTTGTACTCGGTCATGGGGAACCGAAGTGGCGACCTCCTGTTGAGTTGGGGGTTTACCTCCAAAGCCATGATCGCCGAGTCCAGCCCGGCAAAGACCATCTGGCAGCAATTGCTCGAAAGCAGGTCCTTCAGGATGTCGGCCGAGATATACTGGAAACGCTGGGTGCGCTGATCGATGAGGTGCTGCATCTCGTCGAGGATCAGCAGCTCGACCTTCTGCTCGCGCAGGTGATGGAGCACGTCCCGCATCAGAATGTCGGTGTCTCTCGCATTCGTTACAGGAAGTCCCATCTCGGACAGGATGCTGCGCAACAAGGCGGCCTTGTTCGCCTCCGGAGGGACCCTCACGTAGACGACGGGCCTGATCCAGCCGCTCTCGCCCTTGCGCGCAGGATATTGCCGTGCGTAGTACCTGAGCGTGTTCGACTTGCCCGAACCGCTCCTTCCCAAGAAGGTCATCACCCCGGCTTCTGCCGCAGGGCTCCTGTCCAATCCAGCGTGGATCGTGCGAAGGCGAAGGATTCCTTCACGGAACCGCTCGTGAGGAACCATGACCTTCCTTAGCTGCTTCACCAGCCCCGCGACTTCGTCAGGATTCCGGATCGGCCTATCCGCTCCGTGCTGCTTCAGAATGGCGGCGATGGAGTCCGGAACAGGCGAGAGGCCGCCCTCGGAACCAATGCCTTCATGCGTATGCTCATCCATCGATCACTCCCAGCTTTCTGCGCGGACGAGGCTGCACCGCAGCGGCGTACACCTGCGTGCCGATTGCCGATTCAGGTGCCAGGGATGCGGCCGGCTCAGGCTCCGCCATCGCGGATTCAGGTTTCGGCTCGGCCGCGGGCAGCGCTGGAATCGGCTTTCCGTGCCTGGCGGCACGCTCGTCGCCGACCTCCTCCTCCAACAGCGAACGCCGGGACTCCTCCTCGTCGTATTCTCCCGAATGGTCGGTCAGGTAAGACCGCCCCATGTTCAGGTAACGGGCGATCTTCACTTGACCGCCGTGTTTCTGCCGCTCGCCAAGCATCCGCTCGGCGATCTCGTTAAGCTGGGCTTTCGCGGTCAGAAGCTGGTTCATGGAAATCCTGCCCAACGGCGCGTCCTCCTTTGCAAACTGCTTGATGACGAGGTGCTGATGCTCGCTAAGTCCCCGAGCGTAATCCGGCCGGGTGCAGTACGCGGGCTCCGCGATGATGAGGCCGGGGCGGTCCGGGTCCTCCACAATCGCCCAGACCGGATCGATGTTAGCGGGATCGTACTTGATGGTGACGCCGTGCAGCTTGCCCTCGGTCGTCCCCTGGAGCTTTCGGAGCAATGTCATCCTCGGCGAGTTGTACTTGAGCCCGAAGATGCGAATGCCCTGCTCGTCGATGGTCCGGGTCTCGTACTTGCCGACAAGCAGCACGAGATCATCCCGGCGACGGGGAGGACGCACTGGCATGTCCTGTGTGGATTTCGCCCATGCCTCGTGCGGCGTCTTGCCGAGGCTGGTGTGGACCGTCTGGTGATAGACGTCGACGACCCAGTAGGTAAGCAGGAGGCGAAGCTCGTTCAGCGTGAGAAGGAGCTTGGCGCCTCGCATCCCTGAGCTTTCCGCGCGCTTCCTGGGGAGCAGTCCCAGGATGTCGCCAAGCTGTCCATGCTTCAGCGTTCCGATGAAACGCTCCACGTGCCCCTTCATCTGAGGCATCCCGGGAGGAAGCGGCAGAAGCGTCATGCCGAGGCGGTAGGCGGCGTCGCGCATATGCCCGGAAATGAAATCGGATCCTTGGTCGCACTTCACGTTGAAGGGAGTGCCGAACATGGGCCAATGGTTTCGGATCAGGGGCGTGCCGTCGGGGCGGAATCCAGTCCACGACAGGTCTTTCGGCATGACGGCGTGACGCAGGCACTGCGCAACGGTATCTCCGCTCGGCGGCATGAAGCCGATCTCCATCCCGAGGACGGCGCGGCTCGCCACGTCCAGCAGGAGGGACACCCACGGATAGCCAAGGGGCAAGCGTTTCTCGTCATCGACGACAAAGATCGGGAGAACGAAGTTGTCGATCTCGGTGATGCTCAGCGGCTTCCTCACCACAGGCCCGGAGCCGACCGTCCTGAAATAGGCCTCCCCCTGCTCCGGTCCGTAGATGCGGAGCGCGCGGTCATAGGCTGACCGACGGCGAACGGCTTTGACCACCATCGGATAGCTGACGAGTTCGTTCCAATCGATCCCGCCGCCTTCCAACCGAGGAATGGCTGACACGAACTCCTTGGTTCCGTCCGACATCTTCGTCGTCTTGGTGTAGCCCGTCAGGTCAGCGGGGACATTCTGCTTGGCGATCCTGATCGCCTCGTCACGGACCCAGGGCAGCGTTCCCCTCCCGGCATACTTGTTGTCGATAGCGTGCTCGATCGCATCGGCCACGAAGTCGGGCTTTCTCGAATGCCTGTTACCCTTCCTCGCGTGCTTGGGAATCAGCGAGGCCGGATTGCGACCCGACATGACGTAGCGCGCGTGGAGGCTCGCCAGCGTCGCCCCCTTGGGTCTCGCAACGCCCTTCGGAGCCTCGGTATGCGCGACGAGCGCTTCGAGCCGATCCCGCCGCTTGTTGAAGCCGGATGGATTGGCCCGCCTGTCCTCCTCGATCGCTTCTGCGAGGCGTTCATGGTAGGCGCGGATGGTGTCCCATTTGCCAGCGTCTTGGGGGCGCACCGAAGCGTATTCCGCCATGGGTCCGTCGATCAGTGCATCGCGATCGGCGCCCTCGCGGAACCAGCCGTTATCGAATCCTTGCCCGATCTGAATATCCGTTACGACGAAGGGAACCGTGTTCTCGCCGAAGGGGCGCACCCAGTAACCGTTCTGGTCCTTGGCGCGTCCCGAGATAATGCCCGGATCGCCGTTGACCGTCACCAAGGTGCCTGCCGGAAGGAGGACGGTGGTCATGCGGGCCTCCGTACGATGCTGTTCCTGCCGATTTCCTTGCCCATGTCGATCGACAGCACGCCAAGCCAGACAAGGTTCAGGACGGCAGCAAGAGCCTCGCCGAACGGCAAGCTGCTACGGTCCGCCACTTCGGCGGCAGTCATAGCGGAGCCGCCTTTGAAGAGGCGCTCGACACGGGCCTTGTTTTCCTGGGACACGTCCTCCCCCGAGTGCATGTAGACCAGGCGTGCATTATCCAGGCGAGGCTGAATCCTGAGTTTCGTTTTCGTGATATGCCTGAAACCAATTCCTCGTTGGGCTAACACGGCCTTAACGGCGGCATGCTTCCGCCTGTATTCAGTGGACTCGGCATCCTTCTCGGGGAGTACGTCAAAGTAGACGAATCCTTGCCGGGTTCTGATCGAGAACGCGGGCGTATGCTCGTGCCAGCAATCGCCGTCGAACCACTGGACGGGTTCTGGCCGGCTCCGAATCTCGAGCACCGCGGGATCGGCTTCCATGATCGTCAGGAAGTCGAGCTGCAGGTCGCCCCAGAAAGAGATCGAGTATCCGTTCCGGTAAGAAGGGAACGTTCCCGGCTCGGTCCACAGTCCGAGCGGACGGTCGTTGGCCGGGATCGGTTCCTGTTTCCGGTGAGGCACATTCGTCCGGCGTGTTTGATGTGCAGGAGAACCCGTGGCCTTGCGGCCACGCTTCCCGTCAGAGCAGCTGGCCATGTTGAGGGCGGGCATCACGCACCTCCCCTGCGCCGATCGGCAGCATCAGAGAGAGCGCGCGCGAAGGCTGTATCGAGACGACGACGGACGACGCGCGTCCGGTCGATCAGCTGCTTCAGGGAGTGGTCGAAGACATCCCGGGCGTTTCTCAAGTCGGCGGGATTGCCGACGTGGACGCGCGACCCGACATTCAGATCGTTATGTCGGAGCCCCTGTCATCGGAATTGCCGATGCGGTCCGCGATCAGACTGTTGGTGCGCTGGATGGGGACTCCGAACGGGACGGAATCCGGCGCCGCGCCAGGATGGCAGTCGTCGATGAAGTCGGTGATAGGCTGCTCATTGCGCATGACGTGCTCCCTTGTGTTCCTGATAGCTGAAACAAGGGACGGACCGGATCCGGGGCGCAGCCTCCGGCAGGTCATACCGATGGCTTATGTCCGTGCTTCGCGGCCGTCCCGCTTCGCTATCGATATGAGCTTCAAGGTCATCACATTCGGTCCTTTGCCCGGCATTTGTCGGGGATATGGCGTCTAGCAGGGAGATCCTGCCGTCGAGTGAACGGCACCCGTAAAATTGTTCGGATCCGATTTAATCCGATCGCAGTCCGGTAACCGACATCGATTGGCTGCGGAACATAAAGAGAACATGGAGCGGCGTCAACTGCTGCCGTACGGTACAGGATGGGGCACAGGGCCAGCACAGACCCAGCCGCTGCAGAACGCCTGTTCCGCGAGGCGAGCCTGGACGGGCCGGAAAGGGGCCCAGCCCTGACTGGGACTGCTGCTGGCGCAGGACGGGAGGGTCGTGGAGGGTGTGGAGTGCGTCAGGAAAGCCGCGACTTCAGGGATGCCTATGGCATGGAATGCCTTGGCCGACTTGGTCATCGCCGGCCATCCGGCTGACCCGAAACCGATGATCGACGCGCTTCTGGATGCACATGAAGGCGCCGATTCATTCGCGTCCGTCGCCCTGGCGCGCGTCATGCTGACTGAGATCGAGATCGACGGCTTTGACCCCGTCGCGCTGCTGTGCGAAGCAGCCGAAGTCGACAACCCGAAGGCCCAAGCCATCCTCGAAGAACTGGAAGACGAAATCGACGAGGATGATAGACTGCATGACATCCTTCCGCACATGGTGGTTCCTGACGGCATGAAGCGTCCGAAGCTGGTCCGGGATGCGCTGACTAGGGAAACCGGAATGCCGGCCGCGGTCGCGGAGACCATGACGGCGCGCTTTCACGGCTTTCTCGACTGGGGAAGGTTGAAGAACGCCGCCGAAGATCCACGGCGGCCGAAAGGGCCCTTCGACGAGGAGTGCGGCGCGCTTGTTTTCGACGAAAGACGGGAAATCCAGGCCGAGATCGCCGTCGTATTCGGATTCGCGGACGAAGGAACCGCCGCCGTCGCAGTGAGGCTGCTCTCCCCGACCTCGCGCAAGGGCAAGCCGTCCTTGCGGAGGCTTGGAGAAAGGCTTGAGGGACGGATGTTCCCCTTCGGCCCGAAAGAGCTGAGCGATCGGATGGAGGGCTTCCTCTCCTCCATGGGGTTCGACGGCGACATGGATGCCTTGCAAACCCTGTTCCCGATCGCCCCGGGGCTGCTATGAAGTGTGCTGGGTCGGCCTTGAAAACGAACCGGATACCGGCGGCTTATCCCTGTTCGTCCGGGACCTTCCAGACGTAACCTGGGATCCTTCCTTGCAGATCCCGATAGATGGATACTATTTCGTGGACGGTGCCAACATCTTGCATCTGCAGGTTTCCGATAGCTTCGGATTATCGGCCTCTGCAGGGCGGACCCGACTGCGGGATCTGCTCTTCGAGACAGTATAGCGCCGTGCTGACCGGGGATTGCGTACCCTAACATTTGCAATTACTAATTTGCGGTCGCAGGGCGCGCGGGGGGGAACTTCAATGACGCTTCCAACTTCAGTCGACTGGTCGAACGACGCCGGCATTTGCAAAGGGTTCAGCTACCGATACCAATCCATAAAGGGATCATGCTTCACGCCCGAGTCTATGGTCTCCGAGGACGAACTCAGCTACGAGACCGTTGCCCTCAAAACCGAGCGGACCATTCGCCTTATCGAGGACTCGGAAAGCCTGGCTCAGGCCTTGGGCGTCTCGGCCAGTGCGGCGTTCGCAACGCCAACGGGCATAGGTGGTAGTGCGACCGCCAGCTTCGCCCGGGATCATTCGTGCGATCAGAACAGCGTCTATGTCCTGGGCAGCCTCGAGGCGATCACCAGGCCCCAGAACCTGTCCGCCGCGCAGATAGGTTCACTGACTGTCGACCCGCGCGCGCTCACAAAGATCAAGACCAGTCCGATAAGCTTCTTTGATACCTTCGGAGAGTCGTTCGTCAGCGGCTGGGTTCGGGGCGCCTCCCTTCACGTCTTGCTCGAGCTCCAGTCCCACAGCGTGACCGACAAGATGAACTTGAGCGCGGAAGTGAGCGGCAACGCCGGTTCGTTCAGCGGAAGCGCTAAGTTCACCGGCCAGCTCGATGCGATCTCGAAGGGACGCAACGTCAATTTCTACATTCTCCAGACCGGCGGGCCGCGGAACCTTAACTGGTCCGACCCCACCGCGGCGACTATCTTGGCGAAGTTGGACGCGTTTGATAACGGCCTGCAGAGCGCCGACACTCACTTTCCCTTGCGAGCGACTTTAACGCCTTACCGAAACCTTCTTGCCTTCAACGAGGTTGATTTCGGAAACATCGACAACATCTTCTCGCAGCTCGAGAGCCTGGCCAAAGTCCGGCTCTGGCTCAACGACCGACTCGCGTTGCTCTCCTACATGAGCAAGTTCGGGACGCAATTCCTGTCCGCGCTGTCGCCAGCCCAGATCACTGCAGCACAGCGCACCTTGCTCGAGGGAAGTTCGTTCCTGGAAAAGGAGATGCGGCGTGTATCGCAGCTGTCCAGCTTGGCCTCTGCCGACTTCCAGTCGGAGGAGGACATCAGGGAACGCCCTGAACTCAAGCCAAGCATCGATCTTGTCGCAGGCCTGCCCCCGCGCTGGATGAAGCTACCGACATCCGCGAGCGATATCTATCGGATGATGTTCGACCCGGCGAGCAACCGGGCGCCTCCCGATCAAGAGTATCCCATCTTTCTCGACGCTAATGACTCGAGTTCGTCCGTCGACCTTTACTGCGTCTTCCCGAAAGACGGCTCGCTGCCGAGATCGTACATCACTCTACGCGCGGCCGGCGACGCGAATTCCTCCTACTGGCCGGCAAGCCCAAAATCGTCGAACGGCATTTGCTACTTCAGGCGCGGGGATTCGCTCAGGACGACATACACCAAGATTGCATTCGATCCGCAGACGATGCTCGTCGGACTTCAGGATACGACGTTCGCAACCACGAAGGGGACGAGCCTGCTGGACACGCGCGTCGGGAATGTGCAGGTCCAGACCTTCCATCACGCTGATTATGCGACCGCCTCCGCGAGCAACCACATGCGCGATGTCGAGCAGCAAGACCACAGGCCGTTCGGCACCGCGAACGTCGACCTCACCGGAACGCCGTTCCAGATCGATCCTTCGGTAGAATGGGGCGACGGCGGAAAGAGTGTTTCCTGGGCAACCACGGGCGGCTATGTCGAGAAGCCAGGACCAGCCAACATGTATCAGCGCTGCTCGGTTCAGGTCGGCGGAGCTCCCGCCAGCTTCTTCCCGCAGACCGGACTCAAACTTCGGAAGCTCCAAGTGAATCCGCCTTCCTCCGATAAGGCACAGGCGGGTTGAGCCATGAGCGTCGCCTTCAGCGACTTCGACAATACTGTCCCAAGCCAGAACCTGATTGGCACCGCGTTTACGGGACTGGGCTATAACAGCGGTCGCCTAGAGTTCCTGCCCGCCACCGAGCCGAAGGGGCAGGGGACGCATGACCTCGGGCATTTCCGGGCACAGCTCGACAACGTCCGCAGCCGCTTCAATCTCGACCAGTCCGAAGCAGCGCGCCGGATCTTCATTGACCTGTTCATTGCCGAAGCGCTCATAGGCGCTTCCCGCAATGCCATCGTTACCACCGAGTACAACATCTCGGCCGATCCGGCACGCCTCGGTCACGGGCGCCTCGATTATCTCATTTCCTCGATCGACTCCGCGAAGAAGGTGCCGATCTATTTCCCTTCGATCGTCATCGAAGCCAAGAAGGACTTGCTGAAACCCGACAATGCCACGCGAGAGAATGGACAATGGCAGCTGCTTTCCGAGCTGCTTACGCTGGTTCAGCTCAGCGGGAAGAAGAAACCGTTCCTGCCTCCGTTCCTGCGCGGCATCTTCACCGACGGCCGATATTGGAACTTCATCGAGGTCAGCCTCAACGACCCCAAAGGCAATCCCTATGTAATGCGGAGTGGAAGAATCGATATCGTCAATGCCAACAATCAGATCTCCGACAAAGCGACTGTCGTGCAGAATATCCTCCAATACTGGCTCGCCAACTACTCCGAACAGCGCACGGCTCTATCCCCTAAGATGTGAATTCCTTCCTTTCATCGTTCAAGGGCGCTCATTAACCAAGCCGTTCCCACAGGTAACATGGTGCGTTTCCGGGAAGGGCGATAAAGGTCTCTATCGGGCATGACCCGGGCCACGACGTGAGCGAGGCCGCCAGCGACACAGGCGTCGGCAGCCCGGCGGGAGCGGGCCGTCGTCAGGAACTGCAGCCCGCTCATGCCCGGCATGCGGACATCGACTATCGAGATGTCCGGCCGAGCCTGCGCGCGGTCTTTCAGGGCGGCCTTGCAGCTGATCGTCGGGAGGCAACGAGGCGGCCAGCCCATGCATCACCAGCGGGATTATCGCCCACCAGCAGTGCCGTCACGCAGGTTAAGCTCTCCCGCGATCGACGTCATCCGGCCAGTTGACGCCGAACTTTTTGTTCACTATACGTTCGCGCCCATGATCACGTACCTGCACCTCGCCCTCATACGCTGACCCGACTTCGCGACCGCCCCTCCGGCGGCCGCGCTCGCATGCGTATGACCGAGGACCAGACCGTGACCCGCACCTCCAGGAAATCCAAGACGACAACGACCCAAGGCATCCGCTCGCTCATATGCGCGGCTGCTGGCGCCTGACCGCGCCTTCTCCGTCAGTTTTCCGAATTCCATGACCGTGCCGGCTTGCCGCACGGACGACCGAGGTGTCGAAATGATCCGCTACCAGACCATCGAAGATGACGGGAGCCGCGCCTCTGCCGAATTCCGGCGCAAGCTCCTGAAGTCTTTTCCGCGCTTTCTTGCCTACTGCTCGATCATGCGCGCATGCCGCTCCATTCCGCAGTTCAGATTGGGGAAGCCCGTCATCGTCGGCCTTGTGGTCACAGACGGCACCGACATCGACATCTACGAGGACGCCGCCCGCTACGCAGCACACGGCCCCGCGATCATTTATGGCGGGGACGACGGCACCCTGGTTACGGCAAGGACTGCCGACCGAAAGAAGCTCGCCGACGAGATCGAGCTCTCGAAAGCGCTTTCCATCAAACGACGCATCGTTCTCGTCGCGGAGGATTCCAGCGGCGTGCCGGAACGCTTCCGGCTCGCCGCCGACGGGATCGTCCAGATCGGTCCCGTCATGCCCCGCCACGTCATCGCCGCTGCGAGACTCTGTCTGTCTCTGACGGTTTCGCAGGAGCAGGCAGAGTACATCGCAACGGTCCCGCTGCCGATCATCGTCGCCACCCTACGTCGAGGCAGGCCCGTCACCGCAGCCATCAAGCTGATGGAGGAAGCGACCGCCCCGAGGGCGAAGGACCTGTCGGCCCCGACGCTTGCGGACCTGCATGGCCTCGGCGAGGCGGGCGAATGGGGGCGCGAACTGGCGACCGATCTCGCAGACTGGAGAGCGGGCCGGATCAGCTGGGCCGACGTCGATCGCGGCATCTTGTTGAGCGGACCGCCCGGCACGGGCAAGACGACGTTCGCGGGAGCGCTCGCTCGCACCTGCGATGCTCACCTCGTCCTCGGCTCCCTGGGCCGCTGGCAGGCGAAGGGCCATCTCGGCGATCTGTTGAAGGCCATGCGCGGCGCCTTCGAGGAAGCCCGCAAGAACGCGCCTTCGATTGTCTTCATCGACGAGATCGACGCCGTCGGCGACCGAGAGAAGTTCCGAGGTGACAACGCGCGCTACAGCACAGAGGTGGTGGCCGCGTTGCTGGAATGCATCGACGGCGCCGAGGGACGTGAAGGCGTTATCGTGGTGGGGGCCTGCAATCACCCAGAGCAGCTGGACGCCGCGCTCGTCCGGGCCGGCCGTCTCGACAGACACGTCCGCCTTCCATTGCCGGACCTCAAGGCGCGCGAGGGTATCCTTCGTTGGCATCTCCAAGGGCAACTTCCGGATTCGGACCTGTCCGGCATCGCCACGGCTACTGAAGGCTGGAACGGCGCCTCGCTCGAGCAGCTCGTCCGCCAGGCACGGCGGCGGGCACGTCGTGGACGGCGCGAGATGGTTCTCGAAGACCTGTCCGCCGAGCTGCCGTCTCCCATTCCGATCCCACCGGAAATGCGTCGCCGCGCGGCTGTCCATGAGGCGGGACACGCCATCGTCGCGCTTGCGCTCCGGTCCGGCGAGATCGTTTCCGTCTCCGTCGAATGCTCCATCGTCCCGAACGATGGGGTTTTCCAGAACGGCGGCGGGGTCTTGTTCAAGGACAGGGGCATCAAGGAACGCACTCACGCGCAACTTCTCGACGGCATCGCCGTCAGGCTGGGCGGCATCGCGGCCGAGGAGGTCATCCTCGGAGAGCGATCAGCAGGCGGCGGCGGTGGCAGGGGGTCCGACCTCCACACCGCGACGCTTTCGGCGCTGGCCTTCGAAGCCTCTTACGGTCTGGGCGATGGCTTCGCGTACCTGGCGGGCGACGACGAGGAGGAACTGTTCTCGGCGCTGCGGATCGACCGTTTCCTGCAGACCCGTATCGACAAGTTGCTGGTGAAGCAGTTCCAGCGGGCGAAGCGGATCGTCGAAAGGGAACGGATGGAAGTGGAGAGGGTCGCGGAGGCGTTGCTTGCCAAGGGGAAGCTGTCGGCGGCCGACCTCAAAGAGATGATCGAGCAGCAGCCGCGGCTGAAATTTGTCGACGACACAGACAGGAAGGCGGGCTGATGAATATGATGTTGGCTCGGTGGCGCAGGTCGCTCGTGCCCTTCAACTCGATCTGCCGACAATCTATGCTGGACGGATGACGCTCGAAGAATTCACCGCTCAGCTTAACGCCACCACATTCTGGAAGGAATTTACGTTCTCACAGACGAGATTCTTCCCTCGCCCGAAGCAGCAAGTCGAATTGGCGGACGGGATCGTCAAGATCGGCTCATTGGCCCTCTTGTTCCAGCTTAAGGAACGGTCCCAGGAGACCGCGGACCCGGATGTTGAACGTCGCTGGTTCCAAGGGAAGGTTCTCAAGAAGGCAACTTCCCAGATCAAGGATTCATTGCGGTACCTCTCCGAGAACGAGGAAATCCGTCTCACGAACGGGCAGAGTCACGAGATCGTGGTGAAAGGAGCCGACTTACAGGATATCAAGAAGATCGTCGTCTTCCTCGCCGGACGTTCGCTGCCTCAGGATTGCTGGAAGACAAAATTCCACGTCTCGACCACAGCCGGGTTCATTCATGTCATGGCCGCGCACGACTATCTCGGGATCCTGAGAACCCTCCGCGTCCCCGACGATGTGCGTCAGTATTTGGAATATCGGGAGAACGTCCTCCCGCGACTGGAGCATGACGGGGTCGTTGTCGAGGAACCGGACATCATGGTCGCGTTCCTGTCGGAAAAGGACCTGCCCGAGCCTGGATTGCGGGAGAATATGAGCGCCTTCGTGCAGGACCTCGATGCATTCGACCTCACGTTCATCATGAGGGATCTCCATTCGAGGATCGTGAACCCGGACGGGAGCACGGATTACTACAGGATCTTGGAGGAGTTTGCCCGTCTCCCGAGAGGCTTGTGGCGCGAGGTAAAGACCAGGTTCGTCAAATCCTTAAGCGCCAGCAAAAGGGGGGAGGCCATTAGACCTTTCCGGTTGGCCTTCCCGAAATCGGACTGCGCCTTCATGATCGCAAGCTTGGATCTGGAATGGCCCGCAACGGGCGCTGACGGTCTCCGGATGCGAAACAACGCGGTGGCGATGTTCACCGAAGCGGCAAAGTACGACTTGAAGACCCAGCGCGGTGTGGGAATCCTGATGTCCCGAGACGGCGAATTTTTCCATATCGACTGGTGCTTCGTCGACGAGCCTTGGGCACCAAATGCCAAGATGGATGACCTGCTCGCGACTACATCACTTTTCAGACCCACTCGGGAGAGGATGGTAGACAGCTTTCTCTTCCAAGGCTGCGGCAGTCCCTAAGACAAAACTTATGGGTCAACAGCGAAACTTATCGGTCAGATCACAGAGGCTCAAATATCCAGATTGGCCACCGACAGCGCATTGTCCTGGATGAACTCGCGCCGCGGCTCCACCTCGTCGCCCATCAGCCGCGAGAACAGACTATCGGCATCGGTGGCGTCGTTGACCTTGACCTGCAGCAGCGAGCGCACATTCGGATCGAGCGTGGTTTCCCACAGCTGCTCGGCATTCATCTCGCCGAGGCCCTTGTAGCGCTGCATGGTCAGGCCCTTGCGGCCGGTGGCGAACACTGCGTTGAGCAGCGCCAGCGGTCCCGAAAGCAGCTCGGAGCTTTCCTTGCGGCGCAAGGTCGGCTGCTCGCCATAGACTTCCGCCAGTCGCGAGGCATAGCGGTCGAGCTGGCGCGCATCGGCCGAGGCGATCAGCCCGGCATCGAGCTGCACCACGTCCTTCACGCCGCGCACGGTGCGCTCGAACACATAGCCGCCCGAGCCGTCGTTGGAGGCCGACAGGCGCCCGGTCCAGCCGCGCTCGGTCTCTTCGGCGATCATGTCGAGCCGCCCGGCGACGCGCTCGGCCATCGCATTGGCGCGGCCGAGATCGGCAAGCACGTCTGCATTGAGGGCGCCGGCGATCGCCGCCTGCTCGACGACGCTGCGGTTGTAGCGCGTGTGCAGCCCGTTGATCAGCTGGCGCACGGCGATTGCGTCGTCGATGGCGCTGCGCAGATCCTGGCCTGTCCGCACCTCGCCGGAGGCGAGCGTCAGCGAAGCCTCGTCCAGTCCGGACCCGATCAGATACTCCTCATAGGCGCTTTCGTCCTTGAGGTATTGCGAGCTCTTGCCCCGCGTCACTTTGTAGAGCGGCGGCTGGGCGATGTAGAGATGGCCGCGCTCGATCAGCTCTGGCATCTGCCGGAAGAAGAAGGTGAGCAGCAGCGTGCGGATGTGGGCGCCGTCGACGTCGGCGTCCGTCATCAGGATGATCTTGTGGTAGCGCAGCTTGTCGGCGTTGAACTCGTCCTTGCCGATCGAGGTGCCGAGCGCGGTGATCAGCGTGCCGATCATGTCGGAGGAGAGCATGCGGTCGAAGCGCGCCCGCTCGACATTGAGGATCTTGCCGCGCAGCGGCAGGATCGCCTGGTTCTGGCGCGAGCGCCCGCCCTTGGCCGAGCCGCCGGCCGAGTCACCCTCGACGATGAAGATTTCGGACTTGGCCGGGTCGCGCTCCTGGCAGTCGGCGAGCTTGCCGGGCAGCGAGGTGACGCCGAGCGAGCTCTTGCGCGTGATGTCGCGCGCCTTGCGCGCGGCCTCGCGCGCGGCGGCCGCCTGGATCACCTTCTCGACCACCACCCTGCCTTCGCTCGGATGCTCTTCCAGCCAGGTGCCCAGCGCCTCGTTGACCAGGCTTTCCACGACCGGGCGCACCTCGGACGAGACCAGCTTGTCCTTGGTCTGCGAGGAGAATTTCGGGTCCGGCACCTTGACCGAGAGCACCGCGGTCAGGCCCTCGCGGCAGTCGTCGCCGGTCAGCGAGACTTTTTCCTTCTTGGTCTGGCCGGAAGATTCGCCGTAACCGGTGACCTGCCTGGTCAGCGCCGCGCGGAAGCCCGCCAGATGCGTGCCGCCGTCGCGCTGCGGGATGTTGTTGGTGAAGGCCAGCACATTCTCGTGGTAGCTGTCGTTCCACCACATCGCGACTTCGACGGTGATGCCGTCGCGCTCGGCGCGGATGGCGATCGGCGTCTCGATCAGCGGCTTCTTCACCCGGTCGAGATATTTGACGAACTCTTCCAGGCCGCCGTCGTAATGCAGCTCGTGGCGCACCAGGTCGGCATGACGCGCGTCGGTCAGCACGATGCGCACGCCGGAATTGAGGAAGGCAAGCTCGCGCAGCCGGTGTTCCAGCGTGCCATAGTCGAACTCGACCATGGTGAAGGTCTCGGCCGACGGGAAGAACGTGATCTCGCTGCCGCTGCGGCCCTCATAGGTGCCCGGCTGCTTGTCCTGCTCGTAGCTTCCGGTCACCTTCAGCGGCGCGTCGGCATTGCCGTGCGTGAAGCTCATCTCGAAGATCTCGCCGTTGCGGCGGATCTTGAGCTTCAGCCAGGCGGAAAGCGCGTTGACCACCGAGACGCCGACGCCATGCAGGCCGCCGGAAACCTTGTAGGAGTTCTGGTCGAATTTGCCGCCCGCATGCAGCTGCGTCATGATCACTTCGGCCGCCGAAACACCCTCTGAGGAGTGGATATCGGTCGGAATGCCGCGGCCATTGTCGATCACGGTGACGGAACCGTCGGGGTTGAGCGTCACCGAGACGAGGTCGGCGTGGCCGGCCAGCGCCTCGTCGATGGCGTTGTCCACCACCTCATAGACCATGTGATGCAGGCCCGAGCCGTCATCGGTGTCGCCGATATACATGCCCGGCCGCTTGCGCACGGCGTCCAACCCCTTCAAAACCTTGATGGAATCGGCGCCGTACTCGGCTTCCGCGCCAATGGCGCTTTCGGTCTGGTCGCTCATGAAAACCTGTCTGATTGATGCCGCTGATACAGCGCGGAAAAATGGCCCCGAATCGCGCCGTTTTGATGTCCTAGATATAGGCGCAAACGGCTGCTTTTCCAAGGTTTGCGGCCATTTTGCCGGCTTGGTGAGAAGCCTTTCATTTACCCCGAGCCGACGGACCGGCAAGCTGGCTGGGCGCGGGCCACATTGGGGATGGTCGCGGACCTGCTGGTCGGTCACATGGACGTCCGCTTCGTCGGACACTACATTCGGCGCTGTCAGCGGAGCATGCCTCATGGACACCAAGCCCGCCCCCTTCGTGCCGCCGGCGCCAACGCCGCGCACGAAGCCGCCTTCGACGCTGGAGATGATGCGCATCATCTACCGCAATCCGCTCGAATTGTGGGGCGAGCACACCTACAACGAGCCGTGGATTTCGATGACCGGCGTCGGCGGGCCGCTGGTGGTCGCCAACGATCCGGGCCTCATCCGCCATGTGCTGATCGACAACGCCAAAAACTACAAGATGGCGACCGTGCGCCAGCTGGTGCTGCGGCCGATCCTGCGTGACGGGCTGCTGACCGCCGAGGGCGAGGTCTGGAAGCGCTCGCGCAAGGCGATGGCGCCGGTGTTCACGCCGCGCCACATCTTCGGCTTCGCCGGGCCGATGCTGGGACGCACGCTGGAGTTCGTCACCCGCTACGAGGCCGGCGGCACGACCGATGTCGCCCACGACATGACGCTGCTCACCTATGACATTCTGGCCGAGACGCTGTTTTCCGGCGAGATCGCCGGCGAGCCGGGCAGCTTCGCCAGGGAGATCGACCGCCTGTTCGAGACCATGGGCCGAGTCGATCCGCTCGACCTGTTGCGCGCGCCGGAATGGCTGCCACGGCTGACCCGCATCCGCGGCCGCAAGACCATGGCCTATTTCCGCAACATCGTCGCCGGCACGGTTAAGATGCGCGAGGATCGGATGAAGCGCGATCCCGACGGCGTGCCGCAGGATTTCCTCACGCTTCTGCTGCAGGCCGAGGGTCCGGACGGGCTGACGCGCGCCGAAGTCGAGGACAACATCATCACCTTCATCGGCGCCGGCCACGAGACGACGGCGCGGGCGCTGGGCTGGACGATCTATTGCCTCGCCGGGGCGCCCTGGGAGCGCGACAAGGTCGAGCGGGAAATCGACGCCGTGCTGGCGCGCGAGCCCGATCCGACCAAGTGGCTGGATGCCATGCCGCTTACCCGCGCCGCTTTCGAGGAGGCGCTCAGGCTCTATCCGCCAGCGCCCTCGATCAACCGCGAGCCGATCGAGCCGGAGACCTGGAACGGGTTGTACATTCCGAAATACGCCGCCGTGCTGGTGATGCCCTGGGTGGTGCATCGCCACCGCAAGCTCTGGGACAGGCCGGACGCCTTCCTGCCCGAGCGCTTCCATCCGGAAAACCGCGACAGGATCGACCGCTTCCAGTACCTGCCCTTCGGCGCCGGCCCGCGCGTCTGCATCGGCGCCAGCTTCGCCATGCAGGAAGCGATCATCGCTCTGGCGATCCTGTTGTCGCGCTTCCGCTTCGATGCGACATCTCAGACCCGGCCTTGGCCGGTACAGAAACTCACCACGCAGCCGCAAGGCGGCCTGCCGATGCAGGTCTCCCGGCGGGCGTAGAGACTGTTCTAACGGTCGGCGATCGGCCGGCGCTGTTGGAACTGGCCGGCGGCCCGGAAGCGCCAGAGATAGCTGGGCAGGATGGTGGCGATCGCCTGCGGCTGGATGCCGAGGCCGGCAAGCGTCCTGGCGGCCTTGGCGGCTTCGTCCGAGACCACGTTGTGCTCGCGCAGCAGCAGCACCTGGTCCTTGGTCAGGAGCGGATTGGGCAGCAGCTGCAGGATCGACGCCTGGATGTTCGCCACCCACCACGGCACCGGCACCAGCAGCCGCCGGCGGTCGATGACCGCGAGCAGCTCTTCCATGCATTGCTTGAAGGTCAGCACCTGCGGGCCGCCGAGCTCGTAGATCTGGCCGCCCTTGACCTTGCCGTCGACCGAGCGCGCGATCGCTTCGGCGACATCGCCGACATAGACCGGCTGGTATTTCGTTTGCCCGCCGCCGATCAGCGGCAGGATGGGCGACAGGCGCGCCATGCCGGCGAAGCGGTTGAAGAAGCTGTCCTCTGGTCCGAAATTGATCGACGGCCGGAAGATGACGGCATCCTCTATCGTCTCGAACACCGCCTTTTCGCCTAGCGCCTTGGTGCGAGCGTAGTTGGACGGCGAATTGAGATCGGCGCCGAGCGCCGAGATCTGGGTGAGGCCGGCGCCGACCGAGCGTGCGGCCTCGGCGACGGCGCGGGCGCCGAAATCGTGCACGGCGCCGAATTTCTGGCGACCGGTCTCATGCAGGATGGCGACCAGGTTGACGACGTGGTCGGCGCCCTGCACGGCGCGGTCGACCGACCAGCGCACGCGCACATTGGCCTGCACCGGCTGGATCTGGCCGACATTGCCGAGCGGCTGCACATGGCCGGCAAGGTCGGGTCGCCGGCAGGCGACCCGGATGCGGTAGCCGCGCTTGGCGAGCGCCCGCACGACATGGCGACCGACGAAACCCGAGCCGCCGAAGACGACGACGAGCTTGGGGGTCTGCAGGATTTCGGTCATGACTGGCTCCGCGCGGATGCTTGGCTGAAGCCGTTTCTTAATCCGTTTCTCGCCAAAGGCAAAGAGCGACCGGAAGTCGCCGTCGGCTTGTTTTCGAACTTGTCCGGAATGCCGCCCCCACCGCATTTGGAGAAAACAGAAAACCCCGCCGAAGCGGGGTTTTCCGGGCAGTCCGCGCCGAAACAGGGTCCAACGAGGCGGCCTGACCTGAGACGGTATCAAGGTGGCGTGAAGCAAGCACGCCCGCCCCGCCCTGAACGCCCGGCGCGGCGCCGCCAACCGCGAGCCGTACGAGCCAACCAGGCGGCTCGCGGCGTGGGGTGCCGGATATGGGTCGTTGCAGGGCGGGAAAAGGTTCAGCCGCGCGTCTAGAGAAACCGTGCCCTCGTTGCGGGGCGCGGCTTGCTCAGGCCGAGTAACGCTCGGCGAACTCCGAAATGCGCTGCACCACCGCCCTGGACGTGGTGATGCCGCGCGCCTTTGCCTTCTCCGCGGCCTCGGCGCGGGAGCGGCCGGGGATATGCACGCCGTAGCGCCGCCGCAGCCGGTCGAGCTGGTCCTTCATACGCTGCTCGAAATCCGGATCGAGCAGCTTGGGCTCGATGGCCAGAACGAACAGGCCGGTGCCGGGGCTGTCCTGCCCGCCGGTGAACCAGGGCGCGTCGAGCGACCAGTTGGCGCCGGAAATGCCGGCGGCCAGCACCTCGACCATCAAGGCGATGTTGGCGCCGCGCTGGCCGCCAAAGGCAAGCATGGCGCCCTTCATCGCCGCCGCCGGATCGGTGGTCGGGTTGCCGCTGGCATCCAGCGCCCAGCCTTCGGGGATCTTCTTGCCGTCCTCGGCCGCCTTGCGGATGTTGACGAAAGCGGTCGCGCTCGACGACTGGTCGATGACCAGCGGCGGCCCGTCGGCGGCCGGCGACGCAAAGGACATCGGATTGGTGCAATAGACCGGCTTGACCGAACCTGAGCCGGCAAGCACCGCCGGCCCGTTGGTGGCGGCGAAGGACACCAGCCCCTGTTCGGCCAGCCGCCCGGTGAAATAGCCGAGCGCGCCGCACGTATAGGCGTTCTTCTGCGAGAAGATCGAGACGCCGAACAGTTTTGCCGCCTTGACCAGATCGTCGATCGTGCGGTCGAAGCCGGTATGGGCAAGTCCGCCGCGCGCATCCGAAAGATAGACGGCGAGCGCCGGTCGGGTGATCGCCGGATCGGCGTTGCCGTCGATACGGCCGGCTTCGAGCGCTTCCAGATAATCGATGAAATGCGACAGCCCTACCGTCGACAGGCCTTCGGCCTCCGCGGCGATGATCGAGGCGGTCAATGACTGCGCCGCTTCTTCGTTGGCGCCGGCGCCGAGCGCCGCCATCCGGCATAGGCCTGTTGCCTGGTCGAGAGTGAGTTGCATTGGCGGTGCCTTGGTGAATGGTGAATAGTGAATAGTCAGTAGTGAGTAGTCAGCGTGATGGGAAGCCGAGCCCCATGGCCATTCACCATTCACTACTTACTACCCGATCTTGACCGGAATCCGAGCCTCGATCCGACTGAAGACGAAGACCAGGATGCCGGTGATCGTCATATAGATCAGCGCCAAGAGCAGCAAAGGCTCATAGGTCAGGTAGGTGTCCTGGCGCACCTTGGAGGAGACGGCGAAGATATCGATGACGCTGATCGTCGCCACCAGCGGGGTCGACTTCAACTGCAGCACGGTTTCGCCGGTCAGCGTCGGCAGCGCACGGTAGAAGGCCTGCGGCAACCAGATGCGCTGGAAGATTTTCCAGCGGCTCATGCCGAACGCGCGGGCGGCCTCCAACTGTCCGCGCGGCACGCCGGCGAAGGCGCCGCGCATCACTTCACCTTCATAGCCGGCGAAGGAGAAGGTCAGCGCCACCACGCCATACGGCCAGGCTTGCCGCAGATACGGCCAAAGCCAGGATTCGCGGATCCACGGATATTGCGGAAAGATCGAGCCGAGGCCGTAATAGAGCAGCCAGAGCTGCAGGAGCAGCGGCGTTCCCCGGATGATGGTGCAGAAGACCTTCGCCGGTACCGAGAACCAGATCGGTCCGCCTGCCTGGGCGAGCCCGAGCGGCACGGCCAGCGCAAAGCCCAGCGCGCAGGTGACGGCGAGGATCCAAAGCGCCCGCCATATGCCCATCAGGCCCATTTCCCAATATTGCGGCAGCCAGTCCCAGCGCATGAAGAACGCGGCGCAGAAGACCAGCGCCAGCGCGATCAGGATCAGCACGATGCGGTGGGGTTTGAGCCAGATCGAGGCGCGCGCCGCCATGTTGATCGCGGAGGCTTCGGCGGACATCAGCGCGCCTCCCTGACGGAGGGCATGCCGCGCCGCGACCAGGCCTCGACGCGGCCGATGATCAGGTTGGAGAACAGCGAGAGCGCGAGATAGAGCGCGCCGGCCGCAAGATAGAAAAGAAGGTAGGCCTTGGTCACGCCGGCCGCCTGGCGCGTTGCAAGGGTGAGCTCGAAGAAACCGACGACGGCAAGCAGCGCGGTGTCCTTGGTGGCGATGAGCCACAGATTGGCGAGGCCGGGGATGGCGAAGGGCAGCATCGCCGGCACAGTGATGCGTCGCAGCATCAGGCCTGGCGACATCCCGTAGGCGCGGGCGGCCTCGATCTGGCCTTGCGGGATGGCGAGGATGGCACCGCGGATGACTTCGGTCGAATAGGCGCCCTGGACGAAACCCAGCACGAAAATGCCGGCCGCGAGCCCGCTGATGTCGACACGGCTGTAGCCGATCGCCGTCAGCACCTGGTTGATGAGGTCGGTGCCGGCGTAATAGAGCAGCAGGATCAGCACCAGTTCCGGCACGGCGCGCACGACGGTCGTGTAGACCGCGAGCAGGTCGCGCGTCACCGGGCCGCCATAGAGCTTGCCGAAGGCGCCGGCGGTGCCGATCATGAGGCCGAGGCAGGTGGCGCCGATGGCGATCTCGATCGAATGCAGAAGGCCGACCAGCAGCGTGCCGCCCCAGCCGGGCGCCACGGGCGACAGGAGTTCCATGATGCCGGCCGCGGAGGCCGGAAGAAAGACGTCGATCAGCTTCGCCCCCGGATTGCTGGCAAGCCACCGACGGCAAGGTCGGCGGCGCGCATGCGTGGCAAGGTCGGGCATGGCGCGGACGCCATGCCCTCACTCATTGCAAGAGGACTCAGTTCGACTGCGTGGCGCCGCCATAGATGTCGAAGTCGAAATACTTCTTCGAGATCTCGTCATATTTGCCGTTGGCGCGGATCGCCTTGATGCCGGCGTTGAATTTTTCCTTGAGCGCGGTGTCTTCCTTGCGGATACCGGCGCCGACGCCCGGTCCAAGCACCGCATCGTCCGGGGCCACCATTCCCTTCAGGTCGCAGCAGGCCTTGCCCTGGTCCGACTTCAGGAATTCGCCGAGCGCGATCGAGTCGGCCTGCACCGCGTCGATACGGCCGGCGGCCAGATCCTGGTTGGCCTCATCCTGGGTCTGGTATTCCTTGATCTCCTGCGCCCCGGTGAAATGCTTCTTGGCGTACACGGCATGCACGGTCGAGACCTGGACGCCGATCACCTTGCCCTTGAGGTCGTCCGGCGTGGCGCCGAACTTCTGGTCCTTCGGTCCGATGATCGCGGTCGGGGTGTTATAGTACTTGTCCGAGAAGTCGATCGTCTTCTCGCGCTCGGCGGTGATCGACATCGAGGAGACGATGGCGTCGATCTTCTTCGTCGTCAGCGCCGGGATGATGCCGTCCCAGGCAACCGGCGTGATGACGCAGTCGAGTTTCTCTTCGGCGCAGACGGCGTCGACGAAGTCGATCTCCCAGCCCACCCATTTGCCGCTGGCATCGGGCGAGGTGAAGGGCGGGTAGGGTTCGGCGGCGACGCCGATCTTGACCTGCTCGGCCTTGGCCACGCCGCCCATCGCCGCGACGCCAAGAAGCAGCGCGGCGGCGAATGTCTTCAGAACAGTCTTCATGTCAGGACTCCCAGTTTGTTGTTGTTCCCGGTTTTTCGCTCCGCTTGATGCCGGCACCTAGCCGACATTGCGGAGGAATTGCTTGAGCCTTTCGGATTTGGGCGCGCCGAACAGTTGTTCCGGCGGACCTTCTTCCTCGACCAGCCCGTTGTAGAGATAGACGACATGCGTCGCGACCTCGCGGGCGAACTTCATTTCATGGGTCACCAGCACCATGGTGCGCCCCTCGCGCGCCAGGTCGCCGATGACTTTCAGCACCTCGCCGACCAGCTCGGGATCGAGCGCGGAAGTCGGTTCGTCGAACAGCATGACGCGCGGATTGATCGCCAGCGCGCGGGCGATCGCGGCCCGCTGCTGCTGGCCGCCGGACAGGAAGGCCGGATAGACGTCGCGCTTTTCCGCCAGCCCGACGCGGGCGAGCAGCTTCTCGGCCTGGGCGATCGCTTCGCCGCGTTTGACGCCGAGCACATGCACCGGAACCTCGATGACGTTCTCGATCAGCGTCATGTGGCTCCACAGGTTGAAATTCTGGAACACCATGCCGAGCCGGGAGCGGATCCGCTCGATTTGCCTGCGGTCGGCCGGAACGGTGTGGCCGTGGCTGTCGGCCTTGAGCTTGATCTCCTCGCCATTGACCCGGATGATGCCGCTGGTCGGGTTCTCCAGGCAGTTGATGCAGCGCAACAGCGTCGACTTGCCGGAACCGGATCCGCCGATGACGGCGACCACCTCGCCGTCGCGCGCCGACAGCGAAACGCCTTTCAGCACGTGCAACTGGCCGAATTTCTTGTGCAGGTTTTCGACATGGATGGCTTCGGCTGCGCCGTTCTGCGCCTTGCCGGATTGGGCTGCGGCGGCTCCTGCCGCGCTCACCGGGTGGCCTCTATCTGGCCGATGGCAGGTCGTCGAACGTCTATCCGGCTAATCAACATACGCTGTATTGCCCGCTCCAGACTTCAGCATGGACCCGGCAGCGCGAGCCCGTCAATCCCGCTCATTACGGCACTTGCGGCCTTGTTGCGCAAGTGTATAAATAGCCTTTCATGAAATTTTCACGATTTTTTTCATCTTAAAAGGGCATCGATGAGCGCTTTCGGATCACAGTCCATGGCGGCGCCGCTACGGCGCGTTCTGATGCGGTCGGCGGCCAACGCCATGCGCGACGCCGACAGGGCCGCCTGGCACTATGGCCCGGGATTCAACCCGGCGAAGGCCGCTTCGCAGCATGCGCTGCTTGCCGAGCTGGTGGCGGCTTCCGGCGCCGAGATCGAATGGATCGAGGACACGGCCGACGGCCTTTCGGATTCGGTGTTCACGCATGACCCGTCGCTGATGACCGACCGCGGCGCGCTGATCCTGTCCATGGGCAAGCCATTGCGCGCCAAGGAGCCCTCGCTGCATGAGGAAACCTACAAGAGACTGGGCATTCCGGTCCTCGGCCGGATCGAGGCGCCTGGCCAGGTCGAAGGCGGCGACTGCGTATGGGTGGATGCCCGCACGCTAGCGATCGGGCGCGGTGTGCGCTCCAACCAGGAAGGCATCCAGCAGGTTTCCAACCTGCTGACGCCGCTGGGCATTTCCGTCTATGGCTTCGATCTGCCGCTGTGGCAGGGCGAAGAGGCATGCCTGCATCTGATGTCGGTGATCAGCCCGCTGGCCGACGACCTTGCCCTGGTCTATTCGCCGCTTCTGCCGGCTACGTTCTACCAGATGCTGAAGGCGCGCGGCATCCGGCTGGTCGAAGGCGACGCCGAAGAGTTCGCCGCTTCCAACGGCCTCAGCCTGAACGTGCTGCCGACCAGCCCGCACAAGGTCATCGCCGTTGCAGGCTTTCCCAAGACCAAGGCCGCGATGGAAGCCGCCGGCTGCACGGTTGATATATTCGAGGCGGACGCGCTCTGCATCGCCTGCGAAGGCGGGCCGACATGCCTGACGCGGCCGATCCTGCGCCAATGAATGCGCGCCGCAAGTTCCGCCGTGAGGGCGAGGAGCGGCGGCGGCAGGATCTGATCGACGCGACGCTCGACAGCGTGGCGGAATATGGCCTTCAGGGCGCTACCTTGCGCACCATCGCCTTGCGGGCCGGCGTCACCGCCGGGCTGATCCGGCACTATTTTCCAGGCAAGGAAGAATTGCTGCAGGAAGCCTATACGGCGCTGGTCGGCCGCATGACCGAGCAGGCGAAAGCGGCATTGGTCATGGAAGACGCCTCGCCGCGCCAACGCCTCGCGGCTTTCGTCACCGCCAACCTCAATGCGCCGATCATCGACCAGCGGGTGTTTTCGCTTTGGGCAACCTTCCTTGGCCGCGCCAATGCGGATCCGACGCTCGCCCGTGCCCACCGCGAAGGCTACCTCGGCTTCCGCAACGAGGTGGAAGCGGTCGTGGCCGAAGTGCTCGCCGCCGAGCGGCGCAAGCCGGATGCAGGCAAGCTGCGCCATCATGCCATAGCGATCAATGCGATCATCGACGGGCTCTGGATCGAAGGCTGCCTGGCCGCAGAGATGTTCTCGCCCGGCGAGTTGGCGGCGATAGGCGTCAAAGCCATAGAGGCCGAGCTCGGCTTGGCGCCAGAAAAGGGAGGAAACCAATGACCACCATCGGCGAGGCGCTGATCACGTTGCTCGAAGCGCATGGCGTCGACACCGTCTTCGGCATTCCGGGCGTGCATACGGTCGAGCTCTATCGCGGCCTGGCGCGCTCGAAGATCCGCCACGTCACGCCGCGCCACGAGCAGGGCGCCGGCTTCATGGCCGACGGTTATGCGCGCGCCGGCGGCCGTCCCGGCGTCGCCTTCGTCATCACCGGACCGGGGCTGACCAACACCATCACCGCCATGGGCCAGGCGCGCGCCGATTCTGTGCCGATGCTGGTGATCTCCGGCGTCAACGCAACCGATACGCTGGGCAAGGGGTTGGGCTTCCTGCATGAGCTGCCCGACCAGCGCGGTATGATGGAAAAGGTCGCGTTGTCTTCCGAGCGTGTCACCGAGGCCGGGCAGCTGCCGGGCGCTCTCGCCCGCGCCTTCGCGCTGTTTTCGTCGGAGCGGCCGGGGCCGGTTCATATCGAAATCCCCACCGACGTCATGGTGAGGCCCGCCGACGATATCGCGGCAGCGCTGAGCAACGCCGCGCCGCCCGCTCCGGCTCCTGCGGCGATTGCCGAAGCGGCAAAGCTCATCAAGGCCGCACGCCGGCCGCTGATCCTCGCCGGCGGCGGCGCAAGGAAGGCCGACGCGGCGCTGCGCCGTCTGGCCGCGACGCTTGGCGCGCCCGTCATCGAAACCGCCAATGCGCGTGGCCTGCTGCATGGTCATCCGCTGTGCGTGCCGGCGAGTCCCAGCCTCAAGGCAGTGCGTGCATCGATGGCGGACGCCGATCTGGTGATTGCCGCCGGCACCGAATTCGGCCCGACCGATTATGACGGCTATGGCGACGGCGGCTTCGTGCTGCCGCCGAACCTGATCCGTATCGATATCGGCGCCGACCAGATCGCGCGCCGGCCGGTGACGGTCGGCATCCAGGCGGATTGCGCCGAAGGCATCGAGGCTCTGCTTGCGGCGATCGGGCTCGGCCATGCCGCGGCAAGCGATGGCGAGGCTCGTGCGGCCGCCGCGCGCAAGGCAGCGCTGGCTGAATTGAAGCCCGAGTATTTGGCGCAGGTGCGCGCCGTGGAGGCGATCCGCGACGCGCTGCCGGGCGCCATCATCGTCGGCGACTCGACCCAGCCGATCTATGCCGCCAACCTCTATTACGACCACGACCGTCCGGGCGGCTGGTTCAACGCGGCGACGGGCTTCGGCGCGTTGGGCTACGGTCCGCCGGCGGCGATCGGCGCCGCACTTGCAGTGCCCGAGGCGCCGGTGGTGTGCCTCACCGGCGACGGAGGTTTCCAGTTCACCTTGCCGGAAATCGGCGCCGCGCTCGACGCCGAAGCGCCGGTGATCTTCGTCGTCTGGAACAACCGCGGCTATCGCGAGATCGAGACCTCGATGCTCGATGTCGGCGTCGAGCCGGTCGGCGTATCGCCGGCGCCGCCGGATTTCTGCAAGCTCGCCGAGGCCTATGGCATCGAGGCCGAGCGGCTGGCCGGGGCCGGTGGTCTTGCCGTGGCGCTGAAGCGCGCCCGGGCGGCCGGCAAGCCGCGCGTCATTGAAATCACCGTCGACTGAAAGACTGGTGCCTCTGCCGGCTGGCCCTTCCGGCGCCGGCAAAATGATGCCGCCTGCCACTGTCCGACGCATGCAAAGACGCTGCGCCTGCCATGTCGATATTTCAATTGAGTGACGACGCGAAAGGCGCGACGTTCGAGCCTGGGGCGGCATAACCCAAGATATAATCATAAAAAATGACAGGAGCGCTCGAAGTATGACGGAAACGCTTAACGGCAGGCATGTCGTGGTGACGGGTGGCACTGGGGCGCTCGGCGGCGCGGTTGTCGGTAGATTGCTGGAGCAGGGCGCGATCTGCCACGTGCCCAATGCCCACGCGGCGGCCCCGCCGCATTTTCCTTACGCAGCCCACGCCAGCGTGCATCTGGCGCATAATGTCGACCTGTCGGATTCGGCCAAGGTCGAAGCTTTCTACCACCAGGTGCCCGAGCTCTGGGCTTCGATTCACCTTGCCGGCGGCTTCACCATGGCGCCGGTGGAAAAGATCGAGTCGGCCTCCTTCGCCGAGATGATGGACACCAACGCCCGCACGGCCTTCCTGTGCAGCCGCGCCGCGGTGCGCTCGATGCTGGAGTCCAACACGGCCGGCCGCATCGTCAATGTCACGGCGCGCGCCGGGCTCGATCCGAGGCGCGGCTCCGGCATGGTCGCCTATGCCGCAAGCAAGGCGGCGGTCGCGGCGATGACGGTGGCCATGGCCGAGGAGTTGAAGGGCAAGGGCATCCTCGTCAACGCCGTGGCACCCTCGACGCTCGACACGCCCGCCAACCGCGCCGACATGCCCGACGCCGATTTCGCCAAATGGGTCAGCCTCGAAGCCGCGGCGGAAGCGATCGCCTACCTCGCCTCGCCTACCAACCAGGTCATGAGCGGCACGCTGGTGCCGCTCTACGGCCGGGCCTGAACTCTATCTCTTTGCTTTAAGCAATTCCGGACGGAAAACCGCGGACACTTTTCCTGGAATTGCTCTGATATGCCGACAAAAGAAAAACCCGCCGGATCGCTCCGGCGGGTTTTTGCTATTCGTCAGTTGAAGAGGCTTGGCTTAATTGCCCTGCTTCTTCAGCGCCGCGCCCAGGATATCGCCCAGTGAGGCGCCGGAGTCGGTCGAGCCGTACTGGGCGACCGCTTCCTTTTCCTCGGCGATTTCCAGCGCCTTGATCGAGACCTGCAGCTTGCGGGTCTTCTTGTCGAAGGCGATGACGCGGGCATCGACCTTCTGGCCGACGGTGAAGCGCTCGGGGCGCTGCTCGTCGCGGTCGCGCGAAAGGTCCGAACGCTTGATGAAGGTCTCGATGCCGCTGTCGACCAGCCGCACGTCCAGACCGCCATCCTTCACGCCGATGACCTCGCAGGTGACGACGGCGTTCTTGCGCAGCTCGCCGCTGGTGGCCGCTTCGCCGACAGCGTCACGGGCCAGTTGCTTGATGCCGAGCGAGATGCGCTCCTTCTCGATGTCGACGTCGAGCACCTGCGCCTTGACCACGTCGCCGCGGTTGTACTCTTCGATGACCTGCTCGCCCGGACGGGTCCAGTCGAGGTCGGAAAGGTGCACCATGCCGTCCACGTCGCCTTCCAGGCCGATGAACAGGCCGAACTCGGTCTTGTTCTTGACCTCGCCCTCGACCTGGCTGCCGACCGGATGGCTCGAGGCGAAAGCCTGCCACGGGTTTTCCAGCGTCTGCTTGAGGCCGAGCGAGATGCGGCGCTTGGCCGGATCGACCTCGAGCACCACCACGTCGACTTCCTGCGTCGTCGACAGGATCTTGCCGGGGTGCACGTTCTTTTTCGTCCACGACATTTCCGAAACGTGGATGAGGCCCTCGATGCCCGGCTCCAGCTCAACGAACGCGCCGTAGTCGGTGATGTTGGTGACGGTGCCCTTGATCTTCTTGCCGATCGGGAACTTGGTGCCGATATCCGACCACGGATCCGACTCGAGCTGCTTCATGCCGAGCGAGATGCGGTGGGTTTCCTGGTTGATGCGGATGATCTGCACCTTGACCGTCTGGCCGATGTTGAGGATCTCGGTCGGATGGTTGACGCGGCGCCATGCCATGTCGGTGACATGCAACAGGCCGTCGATACCGCCGAGGTCGACGAACGCACCGTAGTCGGTGATGTTCTTGACCACGCCTTCGACCACCTGGCCTTCCTCGAGGTTCTGCACGATTTCCGAACGCTGTTCGGCGCGGCTCTCCTCGAGCACGGTGCGGCGCGACACCACGATGTTGCCGCGGCGGCGATCCATCTTGAGGATCTCGAAGGGCTGCGGGTTGTGCATCAGCGGGGTGACGTCGCGGATCGGACGGATGTCGACCTGGCTGCGCGGCAGGAACGCCACGGCGCCGTCGAGGTCGACGGTGAAGCCGCCCTTGACCTGGTTGAAGATGACGCCTTCGACGCGCTCACCCTTGGTGAACTTCTCTTCGAGACGCACCCAGCTCTCCTCGCGGCGAGCCTTCTCGCGCGACAGCATGGCTTCGCCAAGCGCGTTCTCGATGCGCTCGACATAGACTTCGACGGTGTCGCCGACCTTGAGGGAGGATTCCTTGCCCTTGGCGCCGAATTCCTTCAGCGGCACGCGGCCTTCGACCTTGAGGCCGACATCGATGATGGCCATGTCCTTTTCGATCGCGGTGATCGTGCCCCGGACAACCTGGCCCTCGCCGGAATGGCCGGCGGTGAATGATTCTTCGAGCATGCTCGCGAAATCGTCGCGAGACGGATTAGCAGCTGACATTGTTTCTCCTGGAATGCTCCGCGCGCTGGCGGAGCGGGCGCCGTGGGTTAGCGTTGCGTGAGCCTGCCGGCGTTCCGGGCTGAAAGCCCTTGGCCGCTGTTCAGGCGGCAAGTCCGGCGCATGAAGAATGCTGGCAGGCTGGTTCGTGCCCGATATGGGTATTTTCGCCGCCAACGGCAATCGAAAAACCTGATCAGGCCTTGTTTCTCTTGGCAAGGACGTCGTCAACGATCGTCATCGCCGCCAGAAACGCGGCTTCTATAGCCATTTCGCTGGTATCAAGCAAGTGCGCGTCTGCCGCCGGCTTCAGCGGCGCGTCGGCGCGGCCCATGTCGCGCTCGTCGCGGCGCTCGATATCGGCAAGGATGGTGGCGAAATCGGCGCTGCCGCCCATGCTCTCGATCTCGGCCAGCCGGCGCTTCGCCCGCACCTGCGCGCTTGCCGTGACGTAGAGCTTGATGTCAGCGTCCGGGCACACCACCGTGCCGATGTCGCGGCCGTCGAGCACGGCGCCCGGCGGCGCTTTGGCGAAGTCGCGCTGCTTCTCGACCAAGATGCGCCGTACGGTGGGGATGACCGCGACCTTCGAGGCCGCCTCGCCCACCGCATGCGCCGAAAGCACCGTGCGGTCGAGGTTCGAGAGATTGACTTGGCGCGCCGCGGTTTCTGCCGCCGAGACATTGTCGAGCGGCAGGCCGAGTTCGAGCAGCTTATGGGCAACCGCGCGATAGGTGAGGCCGGTGTCGAGCAGGTTCAGCCGGTAGTGGTCTGCCAACCGCCGGGCGAGGGTGCCTTTGCCCGCGCCTGCCGGGCCGTCGATCGCGATGGTGAAGGTGTGGGTCATTGGCGGGCCGACATGAATAGAGGGCGCATAGAACAAGACGAGCGTCGCGATCCTTCGCGCCCCCCTCTGTCCTGCCGGACATCTCCCCCACGAGGGGGGAGATTGGCAGTTTTGTCGCATTGCTCAATCCTGCGACGTCGGCGATTGGCGAAAGCCGATGCGACAGCTGATCTCCCCCCTTGTGGGGAAGATGTCCGGCAGGACAGAGGGGGGTGCTGTCCCGCCAACGTCTCAGATCGGCTCAAGCTCATCACCCTCACTCGATCTCCGCGCCCAGCCCCTTCATCAACCCCATGAACTCCGGAAAGCTCGTCGCGATCATGTTCGCGTCGTCGATCGTCACCGGCTTCTCCGTCGCCAGCCCCATCACCAGGAAACTCATGGCGATGCGGTGGTCGAGATATGTCTTCACCGCCGTATCATGGCCGTTCGGATGCGCGCCGAGCCCCTTGCCGCCCGGTCTGCCGCGCACCGCGAGCGAAGCCTCGCCCTCGGCGCAGTCGACACCGTTGAGCTTCAGCCCGTTGGCCACCGCTGCGAGCCGGTCGGATTCCTTGACCCGCAATTCCTCCAGCCCCTGCATCAGCGTCTCGCCCTCGGCGAAGCTCGCGGCCACGGCCAGCACCGGATACTCGTCGATCATCGACGGCGCGCGCTCGGGCGGCACCACCACGCCTTTCAGTTCCGAGGAGCGCACGCGCAGGTCCGCCACGTCCTCGCCGCCGGCATTGCGCGGGTTGAGGATGTCGATCTTGCCGCCCATCTCCTGCAGGGTCAGAAGCAGACCGGTGCGGGTCGGGTTCATCAGCACGTTCTCGATTGTAATGTCGGAGCCCGGCACGATGAGTGCCGCGACCAGCGGGAAGCCGGCCGAGGACGGGTCGCCCGGCACAGCGATCGTCTGCCCCGTGAGCTTGCCCTGGCCCTCGATGAAGATGTGGCGCACGCCGCGCTCGTCGGTCTCGACGCTCAAATTGGCGCCGAAGCCCTTCAGCATCTTTTCGGTATGGTCGCGCGTCATCACCGGCTCGATCACCGTGGTGATGCCGGGCGTGTTCAACCCGGCAAGCAGCACCGCCGACTTCACCTGCGCGGAGGCCATCGGCACGCGATAGGTGATGGGCGCGGCGTGTTTCGGGCCGCGCAGCGTGATCGGCATGCGGTCGCCGGGCGCTGCCTTCAGCACCTGCACGCCCATCTGGCGCAGCGGGTCGAGCACGCGGCCCATCGGCCGGCCGGAAAGCGAGGCGTCGCCGATGAAGGTGGTCTCCATGTCATAGGTGCCGACCAGCCCCATGGTGAGGCGCGAGCCGGTGCCGGCATTGCCGAAATCGAGCGGGCCTTCGGGCTGCAGCAGCGCGCCGTTGCCGGTGCCGCGGATCACCCATTCGGCGCCCTTCTTTTCGATATGCGCTCCCATCGCTTTCATGGCGGCGCCCGTGCGCATCACGTCCTCGCCTTCGAGCAGGCCGGTGATGCGGGTTTCGCCGGAGGCGAGGCCGCCGAACATGAACGAGCGGTGCGAGATCGATTTGTCGCCCGGCACGCGCGCGGTGCCGGCAAGGGCAGGGGATTTGCGGGCCGTGGCTGGCTTAGCGGCGGCGGAATGAGACATCCTTGTCTTCCAAATGAAATGCCGGCTGGCCGGCTCGGTTCGTCATGCTGCGGCGGTCTCGTATCACGGTGCGTCGCAATGGTCATCCCCTTGCGCGAGGCCTTCGAATACGAGCATTTTACAATGCCGGCTTTTGGCTTTGACAGCGCTCAAAACTGCGGTTATGGGGTCCACTCTTTTATTGACGAGGCCTACTGTGGCAAAAGCTGAACTTGGCACCAAGCGTGTCGACCCCGAAACGGGTCGGAAATTCTACGATCTCAACAAGGATCCGATCGTCTCGCCCTATACCGGCAAGAGCTATCCACGCTCCTATTTCGACGAAGGCAAGATTTCCGCTGTCGAGGAAGATGAGGAAGTCGCCGAGAAGGAAGTGGACGCCGACGAAGAGGAAGGCGCCGAAGTCGTCTCGCTCGAGGAGGCCGATGACGAGGCCAAGGGTGGCGGCGACGATCTTCCCGATCTTGGCGATGATGAAGAAGATGTCGATCTTGGCGACGATGAGGACGACACCTTCCTTGCCGACGAAGAGGAAGAGGACGATGACGTCGCCGATATGATCGGCGTCGGCGACGACGATGACGAAGTCTGATTTCGTTTGCCGGCCATTTTGGCCTGTGACGAAAAAGCGGCTTTTCAAGGCTTGATCTTGACCGAAGGCGGCGCTAGAAGCCGCCAGCACTAAACGACGGCGCGGTTCCCAACCGCGCCGGATCTCTTCGCCGGAAACGGCGCCGGCTGACTGCCGGGAGTGGGGCCATAGCTCAGTTGGGAGAGCGCTTGAATGGCATTCAAGAGGTCGTCGGTTCGATTCCGATTGGCTCCACCAAACAGTCCTTCCTCAGCTGCTGCACGAACGGAAAACCGTCTCCTGGAATTGCCCTAACCGTGCTGGGCGCGGGTTCTGGCTGCTTTGCGCGCTGCCGCCGAACGTTCCGCGGCGCCTTTGGTCTGCGCGGCTTTCTTGGCCGCCGACGACCGCTCTTCGGCTGTGCGGCCGGATGCGGCGCTCTTGGCCTGTCGCGACAGGGCCTTGTGGGAGGCGGTGCTCTTAGGCTCGCCCTCAAGCACCTTCGACACCGCCTTCGACACCTTCGGCTGGCGCTTCGGCTTCCGTTCGCCCTGGCCTGCCTCGTAAGCATATTTGGCGCTCTTGCGCGTGCTCTCCTTCACATCTCCTCTTTTGGGGGGCGGCAGGTCGACGCCCGCGCGGCGCGCCTCCGAAAGGCCGATGGCGATCGCCTGCTTGGTGGAGCGGGCGCCGTGCTTGCCTTTGCGGACTTTGTCGATTTCCGCGTGAACGAATTCACCGGCCTGCGTGCTTGCCGACTTGCCTTCGCGCTTGTCCTTGCGCGCCTCTTCGATGGTTTTCTTGTCCGGCATTGTTTTTCTCCTCGTTCGAACGGGGGCATGATCGAATGCCGACAGGATGCGTCAGATCGCGCATCAGCGGCTTTCATATGTGCCGACGAGATCGGCAGTGGCGATCATATGCGGCTCCGCCTGGGCCAGAAGATTCGCGATTCCCTGTTCTCTGCCGATTTCCAGCGCCTCAACGTCGAGTGCTGAAAGGCGGAAGTGATAATGGTGAACGCCGTGCCCTTTTGGCGGCTGGGGACCGTCATAATGGGCATTGCCGAAGTCGTTCACGGCTTGGCGGAAGGTTTCCGGTCCGGCGGTGCCTTCCGGCAAGCGGTCTCGCCCGGCGGCAATGTCATAGACCGCCCAATGGCGAAACATGCCGCGCGGCGCATCGGGATCCTCGACGACGAGCAGGAAGCTTCTGGTCCCGGCCGGCGCGTTCTCCCACCGCAGGGGAGGAGACAAATTGCCTCCGTTGCGGACATAGGGCTCGGGAATGGTCTGCCCGTTTTCAAAGGCTGGACTCTCAAGCGTGAAAGCCATGGCTGGGACTCCGTGCACTTATCGCGTTCTTCTCGAAGGAATTCACGAACGATCTTTGCTCGGATCGGCGGAGCGCGCTCGCTACTGGTTTCTTTTGGAACGCGGGGCTTTGGCGGGAGTTCCAGCATCATGCCCCGCGACGGAGCGTCGATGGATGCTTGCAAGTGGAGATATCGTCCCTGGGAAAGCCGCTCCAACGGAAGCGAAACGCAGGTCGTATCCGCAAAACAAGCGCCCGAGGAAATCCCTATGCCGGTGGCCGCAACTAGGCTAAGGGGCTTCCTGTCAGAGGGATGCTTATGAGAATTCCGACTTTGGGTGGGAATCTGGCGCAGGGACCTGTTCGCTCCGGTCTGCTTGCGCGACAAAACAATCTCTTGCCGATGCTTTGCATTGCGGTCGCGCTTGCTGCTTGTCAATCGACTCCAGACACACAGCCTGTTGCTGGCTCGCAACCTGTTGCTGACCCGCAACCCGCTCCGGCCGCTGCTCCCGCTCCTGCTTCGTCGAGTTCGGCTGTGCTGGATGAGGCGGCTGCGGTCGTTCCCCCCGGCAAGGGCGTTCCGGCCAGATACGCCGCATTCTCCGGCATATGGGCAGGGCAGCTCAACGGCATGTATGACGGCAAGCTGGCGGTCCTGACCGTGTCTTCAGGCGGGCAGGTGACGGTCAGCTACGCATGGGGCGACCTGGCCGACAACAAGCCGGGTGTCGCCGACGGCTCCGGCAGGATCGTCGGCAACACGTTGAAGCTCGGACGTCTGCCGAACGGCGCCGACATCACCGCCACGATGCCGTCGCCGGGAACGCTCAACGTCACCTACGCGCTTGCCGGCCAGACCTATACCGGCTCGTTCGCCCGGGTCGGCCAGTGAGCAGGGTCAATCGCTAAGAACTCCGCTCGCTAAGATTAGGATTGAAGCGGGTCCTCGACGATTCGCACGCACATCGGCGTTCCGATTTCGATGGCATGGCCGGTGTCGGTCAGCCGGCCGCTCGTATCGTCGCGAGCGAAGATCGAGATCCGGTCGGCATTCTGGTTGGCCGAAAACAGGTGCTTGCCGGAGGGGCTGAGCGCGAGGTTGCGCGGCGTCGCGCCGCCGCAAGGCGTGAAATCGACCGGATCGAGCTTTCCCGACTGCTGATCGACAGCAAAAATGGCGACACTGTCATGGCCTCTGTTGGAGCCGTAGACGAAGCGCCCGTCGGGCGAGATCTGGATGTCGGCGCAGTGATTATGCGCGCGAGCCTCTCCTGGAACCGCCGGCTTGGTGTCGATCGGCTCGAGCCGACCTGAGGATTGGTCGAGCGCCAAGGAGACCACCGTCGAGTCCAGCTCATTCATGACGAAGACGAAGCGGCCGTTAGGATGCAGCGCGACGTGACGCGGCCCGGCACCGGGCGCGAGCGCCGAGGAAGCGAGCTTCACCAGCGTGCCGTTGGGCTCTATCCGGTAGGAGACCAGCTGATCGATGCCGAGATCGGCGACGATGGCAACGCCGCCCTCAACGGTTTCGGTGACGCTGTGGGCATGCGACCGCTCCTGCCGGTCGGCGTTGGGGCCGGTGCCGGAATGCGCCACGCTCGCCAGCGGCGCGGTCAGGCCGCCGTCGGCCGCGAAGCCGAACACGGCGACCGCCTTGTCGGGGCCGCCGCTTCCCATGCCGTAATTCGCGACCAGCAGCTTGCCGCCGTCGCGGGTGATCGTGTTGTGCGCGGCGATGCTGCCAAGCGACGGCTGCTTGTTGATATAGACGAGTGAATTCGTGGCGCGCTCGAAGCGATAGGCCGTGACCGTTCCCTCGCGCCAGGCGAAGACTTCCGAATTGGCATAGATGCGCGTCCCGTCCGGCGTCACCGACAGGAAGGTCGGGTTGTCGACCTCGTCGGTCTCGGCAAGCTTTTGCACGGCAAGCGTCGCCTCGTCGAAAGCGTAGACGCCGAGGCCGACGCCGCGCGCGCCCTGGAAATAGGGAGCCTCGCGGTTGAGGCTGCCGACAAAGACAAGACAGGCGCTTTGCATCGATCTTCCTCCCATCGCCGGCGCTGCTGCGCTCGTGCCGGCTGTCAAAAATTTCGCCGATCATCGCTTGCAAGGCAATCCCATATGTGAAAATATTATTCACAAAAGAAAATTGACGGGAGGAAAGCGACATGTGTCTCGCCATCCGGCATCGTGCCCGGAACCGCCTTGCAGGCCGCGCCGGAAGCTTCCGGAGAGGATCATGAGCGCATTCGCGCCGACCGTCGGCGTCGCCTCGACTCATCCTGCCGACATGCCTGAGGCGCATGCCGATATCCCCGTCTGGAATTCGGAAAACTGGTTCTACGAGGACTGGCAGGTCGGCCACAGAATCCGCTCGCTCCGCCGCACCATCGCCGAGGGCGAAAGCCATATGTTCAATGCGCTGGTGCTGGACATCCATCCTTACGTGCAGGACCAGATGTTCGCCGAGAAGGAAGGCATTTTCGGCCGGCGGCTGGTGGCGGGCGCCTTCGTCTTTTCGGCCGGACTCGGCCTGGTCGCCACCAATTGCATCAACGCCTTTTCCTATGGCTATGACAAGCTCAGATTCATCAAGCCGGTCTTCATCGGCGACACCATCTATTCGATCCGAACCAACCTCGACAAAAAGCCGCGCTACCAGGAGATGGGCCTGATCCGCGCCAGCTATGAAGTCTTCAAGGGTGAAGGAGAGCTGGTGCTCTACTGCGAGCATCTGCAGACGGTGAAATACAAGAACCCGGCCGATTTCGTCGGCAAGACCGAGAAGTGAACCGTGGCCGCTGACAAAGAACTTCCACTGACCGGCCTCGTCGTCATCGACATGAGCCAGTTCCTGTCGGGACCCTACTGCTCGCTGCGCCTGCTCGACCTTGGCGCGCGCGTCATCAAGATCGAGCGGCCCGATGGCGGTGACCTGTCGCGCCGGCTCTATCTCAGCGACACCGAGATCGGCGGCGATTCCACCATTTTCCACGCCATCAACCGCGGCAAGGAGAGCCTCGCCGTTGATCTCAAGAACGAGGCCGATCTCGCCATGCTGCGCGCGCTGATCGCCAGGGCCGACGTGCTCATCCAGAATTTCCGGCCGGGTGTCATCGAGCGGCTCGGCCTCGACTACGAGCATGTGAGAACGATCAACCCCCGGCTCGTCTACGCCTCGATCAGCGGCTATGGCGAGGACGGTCCCTGGGTCAAGCGCCCGGGGCAGGACCTGCTCGCCCAGGCTCGTTCCGGCGTGATGTGGCTGAACGGCGACGAGGAGCAGGGGCCTGTGCCGTTCGGCTTGGCGATCGCCGACATGCTGGCGGGTGCGGCCTGCGCGCAAGGCATCCTCGCCAAGCTGGTGCGGCGCGGCATCACCGGTGAGGGCGGCCATGTCGAGACCAGCCTCCTCGAGGCGCTGATCGATTTCCAGTTCGAGGTGCTGACCACGCATCTCAACGACGGCCGTCGCCTGCCGAAGCGCTCGTCCTTCCGCAGCGCCCACGCCTATCTGTCGGCGCCCTACGGCGTCTATCCGGCCAAGGACGGCTATCTGGCGATTGCGATGACGCCGATCCCGAAGATTGCCGACCTGCTCGAACTGCCCGAGCTCGACCCGTTCCGCGACAAACCGGCGACCTGGTTCACCGCCCGCGACGAGATCAAGGCGATCGTCGCCAGGCGCATCGGGCAAAAGACCATCGACGAATGGCTGGCCATCCTCGAGCCCGCCGATGTCTGGTGCGCCAAGGTGCTGACCTGGCCGGAACTGATGGAAAGCGACGGCTTCAAGACGCTCGACATGCTGCAGACCGTGACACGCGAGGACAATGTCTCGGTCCTCACCACCCGCACGCCGCTGCGTGTCGACGGCGCCCGTGCCAGAGTGGATCGAGCCGCCCCTCGTATCGGCGAGCACAGCGAGAAAATCCGCGCGGAGTTCGGCCTGTGAGCGGTGTTTCTTTGAAAGGCATGACCTGGAGCCATCCGCGCGGCTACGACCCGATGGTGGCGTGCTCGGCGCTCTGGAAGGAAAAGACCGGCGTCTCGATCGAATGGGAAAAACGCTCGCTGCAGGATTTCGAGTCCTTCCCGGTGGAAGAGCTCGCCCGCGCCTATGATCTGATCGTCATCGACCACCCGCATGTCGGCCAGATCACCGCCGAGAAATGCCTGGCACCGCTCGATGTGCTTGGACGCGAGGCGGACCGTGAAGCGCTCGCACGGGCAAGCGTCGGCCGATCCTATCCGAGCTACACCTGGCAGGGCCGGCAATGGGCATTCCCGATCGATGCCGCGAGCCAGGTTCAGGCCTGGCGGCCGGATCTGATCGAAGTCGCGCCGGCGATCTGGACCGAGGTGCTGGCGCTTGCCGAGCAGGGCCGGGTGCTCTTGCCGCTCCGGCCGCCGCATTCGCTGATGTGCTTCTACACATTGGCCGCCGATCTTGGCTTGCCCTGCGTGGTCGACGGCTCGGCCGACCTTGTCGACGACGAGACCGGCGAAACCGCCTTTGAGATTCTGCGCGAGATCGCGGCGCTCGTCGATCCCGCATGCCTGACCATGGACCCGATAGCGGTGTTTGAAAGGATGGCGGAAGCCAATTCCCGCATCGCCTGCGCGCCACTGATCTACGGTTATGTTCCCTATGGGGTGGCGGGTTTCCGACCGCGCCGTCTTGCCTTCGCCGACATGCCGGTCGCCGGCGGCAACGGCCCGATCGGCTCGGCGCTTGGCGGAACCGGTATCGCCGTCTCGGCCTTTTCCGCCGCGCGCGAGGCGGCGATCGACTTCGCCTACTGGATCGCCAGCGGCGACGTGCAGCGCGGGCCTTACGCAGCCGCCGGCGGCCAGCCCGGCCATGCCGCGGCTTGGGAGGACGATGCCGTCAACGCCGCGACCGGCGACTTCTATCGCGACACGAGGGCGACGCTCGAAGGCGCCTGGGTCCGCCCGCGCCACGACGGCTACATGGCGTTCCAACAGCGGGCTTCGGACCGCATCAATGAAGGCCTTGCCGGCAGGCAGGACGCCGGCCATGTCGTCGCCGACATCAATCGCCTGTTCAGGGAAAGTTTCGTGCCGGCCGCCGCCGGCTAGTTTCTGGTGCACCAAGGGAGGAAAAAATGACCAGCCTGATACGCGGCCTGCTCGCCGCAACCGCCATAGTCTCGATTCCGTTCGCCGCCCATGCCGCCGACGTGAAGTCGGTGATCGACGGCCTGCCTGTCGATCTCAAGGCGCAGTACGACGGCGCGCCGCAGAAAGTGCTGCCCTCGGCCTGGGATAATTTCACGCCGCCGGCCAAGCCGTGGAAGTGGTGCCACTCGGAAAGCTACCAGGGCAACCCGTGGCGCGTGTCGGTCACCAAGGAGCTGAAGCGGCTGGTCGAGGGCCTGATCGCCGACGGCACGGTGTCGAGCTTCGAAGTGTCGGATTCGAACAACGACCCGAGCCAGCAGATCAACCAGATCCGCGCCTTCATCGACAAGAAATGCTCGATCATCACCTCGATCCCGGGCTCGGCGACAGCGCTCGACGATGCGGTTGACGCCGCAGCCAAAGCGGGCATCCCCTTCATCACCGCGGCGGGCTCCATCACCAGCCCCAATGCCATCAATGTCGATTCCAACTATGCCCGCTGGGGCTATGACATGATGACTGCGATCGGCAAGTCAAAGCCCGACGCCAGCGTGCTGGTCGTCGAAGGCATCGCCGGCCATCCGATCGTGGTCCAGGAAAAGCAGGGCGCCGACAAGGCGCTTGGCGAGAACAAGGGTCTCAAGGTCGCGCGCAGCGTCAACGGCAACTGGACGGCCAACGTCACCAAGACCGTGGTGTTGCAGGCTATCGCCACCAATCCCGCGCCGATCGACGCGGTCTGGACGACCGGCAGCGAAAGCCGCGTCGTCGCCGAAGCCTTCGCCGAAGCCGGCCGGCCCGCGCCGCTGATCACCGGCTCGATCACCGGCGACGCGCTCGGTTACTGGAAGGCCAATCCCGACAAGTACCGCTTCGAGGGCCATGCCGTGCTGCCGGGCTGGACGGCGCAGACGCTGTTTCGCGTCGGCGAGCGCATGCTCGACGGCCAGAAGCCGAAGCTCAACACGCTGCTGATCCCGATCCCGCCGGTGCACGCCGCCGAGCTCGACAAATGGTACAAGGACTGCATGACGCCGGATGCCGTTTCGGTCTTCCCGGTGCCGCCGACCGACCCGATGCCGGAGGACGTGCTCGACGCCTATTTCGCCAATCCCGCGCCGACCAAGGGCTGGGATTATTCCAAGGTGCCGGACGCCTGCGCCAAGTGATGTCAAGCGAAACCGGCCCTCGCTGAGGCGTGTCTCAACACACCTTAAAGGGCCGGCTTCTTGGTTTTTGGAAAGACACATGCTCGAAGTCCAAGGCGTTTCCAAACGCTATGGCGAAACCGTCGCGCTGGCCGAGGCGTCGATCGCCTTCCGTCCCGGCACGATCCATACGATCCTGGGCGAGAACGGCTCGGGCAAGAGCACGCTGGTGAAGCTGTTGTCCGGCATCGTCCAGCCGGATGGCGGCGCGATCCTGCTCGACGGCAAGGCGTTTTCCGGCACGCAGCCGGCCGCCTTCCAGGCCGCCGGTTTCGCCACCGTCTTCCAGGAGGTGCTGGTCGCGCCCGATCGTTCGGTGACCGACAACATCCTGCTCGGCCTTGACGGCCTTTGGCGACGCGGCGTGCCGCGTGGCGAGCGACGCGCCAGGGCGCAGGCCGCACTCGGCCGCTTCGCGGTGACGCCGATCGATCTCGACCGGCCATGCGGCGAGCTGCCGCTTGCCGCGCGACAGCTTGTCGTGCTTGCCCGCGCCGTCATTCGCAACCCGCGTGTCCTGATCCTCGACGAGGTGACGGCGGCGCTCGATTTCGCCGACCGCGAGTCGGTCTTCGCGCTGATGCGCGCGATGGCCGCGGCGGGCACGCTGATCCTGTTCATCACCCACCGCATGGACGAGGTGATGGCTTTGTCCGACCGCATATCGATCCTGCGCGCCGGCCGCGTGGTGAAGACCGGGGAGCGCGGCGCCTCGAGCCCGGCCGAGCTTCTGGCCGCGATGGCGCCGCAGACTGCCGCGGAGCTGGCGCATGGCTGACGCAAAGGCTCTTCGTGTGCGCGACCTTGTCATCGCTCCCGGTGTCGATCCGATCAGCCTGACGATCGCGCCAGGCGAGATCGTCGGTCTTGCCGGGCTCGACGGCCATGGCCAGGAACGCTTCCTGCGTGCGCTGGCCGGGCTCGAGCGGCCGGTCGCCGGCGAGATCGCCGTCGACGGCAAGGCAGGGTCGATCGCCAGCTTCCGCAAGGCCGTCGCCGGCGGCATCGCCTACCTGCCGCGCGACCGCCGTTCGACCGGCATTTTCCCGACGCAGTCGGTGCTCGACAATTTCGCCATCTCCACCGTGTCGAACGACCGCCGCTTCGGCTTCTTGAGCTTCGCGGCACGCCATCGTCGCTATGAAGCCTACAGGCAGAAACTCGGCATCGTCGCGCCGCGTCCGGATGCGGCCATAACGACGCTGTCCGGCGGCAACCAGCAGAAGGTGCTGCTCGCCCGGGCGCTGGCGCTGGAGCCCAGCTTCCTTCTGCTCAACGATCCGACGCGCGGCGTCGACGTGGCGACCCGTCATGTGCTTTACGACGTCTTCCGTGGCCTCGCCACCGAGGGCATGGCCCTGATGATCCTGTCCAGCGAGATCGAGGAGATATTGCTTCTTTGCCACCGCGTGCTGGTGTTCCGCGAGCAGCGCGTGTCGGCCGAGTTCTCGGGCGCGGAGATGACCACCGATACCGTGATCGCCGCCATGTTCGGACGCGCGGCATGAACCCGGTCCTTCGCAAGCTGCGTGGCGTCGGCTTCGCCGCTGTGATGCTCGTCGTCCTGCTCATGCTCAACGTCGCGCTCAATCCGGCGCGCTTTCAGCCGTCGTCCTGGGGCACGCTGCTCGGGCTGGCCGCACCGCTGATCGGCGCGGCCGTCGCCTCGGCGCCCGTCATCCTGGCGGGACGCGGCGGCATCGACATCTCCGTCGGTCCGCTAATGGGCTTCGTCAATGCTTTGGTCATCCAGGTACTGTTCCTCAATCTCGGCGTCTCGTCGCCGTGGATCATTGTTCCGGCAGCCCTGCTGGTTGGCGCGGCGGTCGGCGCAGCGAACGGTGTGCTCGCCACGATCCTGCGCATTCAACCGATCGTGGCGACGCTCGGCACCTATCTCATCCTCACCGGCGTCACGCTCACCATCCTGCCGGCGCCCATCGGTCCGGCGCCGGACTGGCTGAAGGCGATGGCCGGGCCGCTCTCGGTCGTGCCGCTGGCGCTGATCGGCCTGTGCTGGCTGCTCATCCGCCGCACGCCCTATCATGACCTGCTGATGGCCGTCGGCAGCGATGACCGCGCCGCCTATACCGCCGGCGTGCCGGTGACCCGGGTACGGCTCATCGCCTATGTCCTGACCGGGATCTTCGCCGCTTCCGCCGGACTGATGCTCACCTCGCTGATCGGCTCGGCCGACCCCAATATCGGCCCGACCTACACGCTGATTGCGATCGCCGCCGTGGCGCTCGGCGGCGTCAGCCTCGCCGGCGGGCGCGGCGGGCTAGGTGGCGCCGCGATCGGCGCCATCGACATTTTCCTGCTGCAGAGCCTGCTCACCACCTTCAACGTCTCGACCTATGTGCTGCAGATTGCCTATGGCCTGATCCTCGTTATCGCCGTGGTGCTGACGGCGGTGCAGGAACGGCTGTCGAGGCGGAAAGGCTGACCGGATGACAAGCAACTGGTTGCAGTCCACCAACGCCCGCATCGCCGGCGCGTTCCTGATGGCGCTGCTGTTGCAGATCGTCGGCACGCTGCTCATCCCCGGCTACTCGGCGCCCTTCGCGATCCGCGCGCTGCTGGTCATCGCCTCGCTGCTGGCGGTCGCTTCGATCGGCCAGACGCTGGTGGTCATCCTCGGCGGTATCGATCTTTCCATTCCCTTCGTCATCGGCTTCGCCAATGTCGTGGCGGCGCAGCTTTACGGCCAGGGCTGGAACTTCACGCTTGTCTGCGTACTTGTCGGGATACTTGCCATCGCGATCGGCGCGCTGAACGGGCTGATCTCGCGCGGGCTCAACATCCATCCGCTCATCGTCACGCTCGGCATCGGCATGATCGTCCAGGGCGCCGTGCTGCTGTGGACCGGCGGTTTTCCATCCGGCTCGGCGCCGCAGGCCGTGTCCAGCTTCGTCTCGATCGGCGGCTCGGTCGGCCCCTTGCCCGTGCCCTTGCTGGTGCCTTGCCTCGTCGTTCTGACGGCGCTGATCGTGCTGGTGCTTGCCCGCACGCCCTACGGGCGCCGGCTCTACGCGGTCGGCAGCAACCCGGAGGCAGCGCCGTTGGCGCTGATCGATCCGCTGCGCATGTGGGTCGTCACCTATGCGGCCAGCGCCTTCTTCGCGGCGGTCGCCGGCGTGTTGCTGCTCGGCTTCACCGGCTCGGCCTATGGCGATGTCGGCCAGCCCTATCTCTTCCAGACGATCGCCGCCGTCGTGGTCGGCGGCGCAGCACTTGTCGGCGGTCGCGGCAGCTATCTCGGCACCATCGCCGGCGTCCTGGTGTTGACCGAAATAAACACGCTGCTGATCGGTCTCGGCTTCCGGCCGTCGACGGTGCAGGCCGCGCTCGGCCTAGTCATCCTGCTTCTGGTCTCGCTCTACGGCCGCGAGCGCCACGTTCGCACGACGATCTGATTTCTATAGCCGCCACAACCGGCGCGCATTGCCCGAAAACAGGCGCGACCGCTCCGACTCGCTCGTGCCGGCCAGCAGTGCATGCGTGGCTGCAACCCAGGTTGTCAGTCCGCCGCCCAGCGTGCAGACCGGCCAGTCGCTGCCCCAGATCACCCGATCCCAGCCGAAGCAGCGGATCGTGTGCTCGACATAGGGCCGGAGCGTCTCGACGGTCCAGGTCGCCGGGTCGGCATAGGCGACGACACCGGAGATCTTGGCTGTGACGTTCGGATGCTTGGCGATTGCTTCCATATGCTCGCGCCACGGATGCTCGGCATTGCCCTTGATATCGGGCACGCCGCAATGGTCGAGAACGAACTGGACGTCGGGCGCGAGGTCGGCAAGCGCCATCGCCTTCGGGATCTGATGCGGCAGCACCACAAGATCGAAGGTCAAGCCGGTTCCGGCCAGCCGCTTGATGTTCTGGCGAAACAGCGCGCCTTCGGAGAGATCGTCCGGAACGACGTGCAGCACGCGGCGGAAACCCTTGACGAACGGCTCGGCCTTGACCGTTTCCAGATAGGCTTCGAAACCGGCCTCCTCGGGCCTACAGGAGGCGATCGCTCCGCGAAGCAGGCTGCCCGCCTGGCCGGCGATCGACTTCACATGCGCCGTCTCGGCGGCGATGTCAGCCGGGTCGACATCGACCTCCATATGCAACACGGCTTCGATGCCGCAGCGCCGCGCGTCGGCGGCATATTCGGCATAGGAGAAATCGCGGTTCAACGCCGGCACGCCGGCCAGCCACGGATAGCGAAGCGCGCCCTGGTCGATGAGGTGCAGATGCGTGTCGATGATCATGGCGGCGTATCCTCCGTGGCCCGGAGAATGATCCCGAAAAGTTGCAGACTTTTCGGATAAGACCATGCTCCAAAAAACAAAGCGTTAGAGCGGGATGACCGGCTGCCTTTGAGTTTCATCCCGCCCTAAGACACTATCTCGCCGAAAAATCCATTATTCAAATAAGAAATTAGGACGATTGCGGCACATCGGATCCGGCGAGCTGCGAGAGCCTGCCGGCGGCGCCTTGCAGATGCCGGATCGTCAGCGTGATGTCCGGCGCCATGGGTGCGTTGACTAGCGTGATATAGGGAATGGTCAGCGCCGCGATGGCCCTGCCGTCCGGCCCCAGAACCGGCGTCGAAAGATTGTAGACGCCGGCGGTCTGCAGCGACGCCATCATCTCGTAGCCGCGGTCGCGCACCTGGTCGAGGCGGGCGAAGAATTCCGGCGTCAGGTTGAGATGCTCGGTGCTCTGCAGATGCTCGGCGATCATCATCTTGCGCTCCTCAGGCGAGCGGAAGGCAAGCAGCACATGGCCGGAACCGGTGTCGAACAGGCTGATATGCGAGCCGACGCGGATCGAAATGCCCCAATAGCGCGGCGCTTCCTGCTGCGCGATGACCACGGCCGCGCCGCGGTCGAACACCACCAATTGATTGGCCTGCCATGATGTTTCGGCCAGTTCCCGCATGATCGGCGTCGCATAGGACACCAGCCGCCGCACCGGGGCATGCAACTGCGCCAGCCCGAACAGCTTGAGCGTCAGCGAATAGCGGTCGCCGTCGATCTTGGTGACATAGCCGCGCCGCACCAGCCGGTCGAGCATCCGGTAGAACTCGTTCGGGCTGCGGTCGAGCCGCTTGGCGATCTCCGCCTGCGTCAGCCCTCCGTCCACGCTCGACAACAGCTCGAGAATATCCAGCCCCTTGTCGAGCGCCGGCGCGCGGTAGCGGTCCCCGTCTTCTTCCTCTGCCACCTACCCCTCCAGTGAATTTAGATCTGCATATATGCATGAACTTCATTCGGCGGGAAGCATAATCGGCTTGACCCGGGAATGAAAATGCTATTTGCATATGAATGAAGCTTGAACGATCGGCTGCGCATCCGGCGGGCCTTCGCCGCAGGCTGTTGGGAGGAGAACATGACGAGACTGGTTCTAGGCATTTCCGCCGGCCTGGCCGGCCTGCTGCTGAGCGGCACGGCGTTTTCGGCCGATCTGCCCGGCAAATTTCCGGGCGTGACGATCGACGCCAAGCTGATCGGCGGCCAGCAATATGAGAAGCTCTACGAGCGCATTCCCGAGTGGGAGAAGCTGACCGGCGCCAAGGTCAACATCCTGTCGAAGAAGAACCACTTCGATCTCGACAAGGAGATCAAGTCGGATATCGCCTCCAACTCGATCACCTGGTGCGTCGGCTCCAACCACACCTCGTTCGCGCCGCAATATCCTGGCATCTACACCGATCTCGCCAAGCTGTTGCCGAAGGAAGAGATCGATGCCTTCGTCCCGGCCAACGTTGCCGCCGGCACGCTGGACGGCAAGCTGGTGATGCTGCCGCGCGCCCAGTTCGACGTCTCGGCGCTCTACTACCAGAAGAGCCTTTACCAGGACGAAGCCAAGAAGAAGGCCTACAAGGACAAGTATGGCGAGGAGCTGGCACCGCCGGACACCTTCGACGAGATGGCGCAGCAGGCGGAATTCTTCGCCAGCCCGCCCGATTTCTACGGCACGCAATATGCCGGCAAGGAAGAGGCGATCAACGGCCGTTTCTACGAGATGGTGATCGCCGACGGCGGCGAATATCTCGACAAGGACGGCAAGCCCGCCTTCAACTCCGAGGCCGGCGTCAAGGCGCTCGACTGGTTCGTCAACCTCTACAAGGCCAAGGCCGTGCCGGCCGGCACCACCAACTACCTGTGGGACGATCTCGGCCAGGGCTTCGCTTCGGGCACGGTGGCGATCAACCTCGATTGGCCGGGCTGGGCAGGCTTCTTCAACGACCCGAAGTCGTCCAAGATCGCCGGCAATGTCGGCGTCAAGGTCCAGCCCAAGGGTTCGTCCGGCAAGCGTTCCGGCTGGTCCGGCGCTCATGGCTTCTCGGTGACCGAGAACTGCGCCAACAAGGAAGCCGCCGCTTCGCTGGTCTGGTGGCTGACCAACGAGGACAGCCAGAAGCTGGAAGCCGCGGCCGGCCCGCTGCCCACCCGCACCAAGGTGTGGGAATGGGACCTCGAGCAGGCGAAGTCCGATCCATACAAGACCGAAGTGCTGCAGGCCTTCCAGGAAGCCGCCAAGAACGCCTTCCCGGTACCGCAGACGCCGGAATGGATCGAGATATCCAACGCCGTCTATCCTGAGCTGCAGGCCGCCATCCTCGGCGACAAGACGTCGAAGCAGGCGCTCGATGAGGCTGCCGCCAAGGCAACGCAGATACTCCAGGACGCCGGCAAGCTCTAAGCTTCCGCGCCTTCGCAACCGCCTCCCCTGTCAACCGGGGAGGCGGCCGCGTGGGCCGGTGCAAATCCCAACCTCGGCCTGGCCGGGGCTGGATCATCTCACTTCGCTCGCAGGGTACCGATGAAGGGCTTCAAGCCATCCGCGCCGATACTGCTTCTGCTGCCGGCCTTCGTCGTGTTGGCGGCGGTGGTGCTCGTGCCGCTGCTTTTGTCGCTCTATTCCAGCTTCACGCCGTTTCGCCTGACCCGGCCCGAGACCTTCTTCGTGCTGATCGGCTTCAGGAACTACGTCTCGATCCTGAGCAATCTGGACTTCTGGTACGCCTTCGGCAGGACGGTGCTTCTGCTCACCGTCGCGCTCAACCTCGAAATGCTGCTTGGCCTCGGCCTGGCGATGCTGGTCGAGAAGGCGACGCGCGGCCAGCGCATCCTGCGTACGCTGATGATGTTTCCGATGATGTTCTCGCCGATCCTGGTCGGCTTCCAGTTCAAATTCATGTTCAACGACAATATCGGCCTGGTGAACAACGCGCTGCAGTCGTTGGGCATCACGCAGGACGCCATACCGTGGCTGATCGAAAGCCATCTCGCCTTCATCGCCATCTCGATCGCCGAGATATGGTCGTCGACCTCGATCTTCGCCATCCTGATCCTTGCTGGGCTACTCGCCATGCCCAAGGAGCCGATCGAGGCGGCGCGCGTTGATGGCTGCACGCCCTGGCAAACCTTCCGCTATGTGACCTGGCCGTTCGTCATGCCCTTTGCCTACATCGCCATGACGATCCGCTCGCTCGACGTGGCGCGCGCCTATGACATCGTCAAGATCATGACCGACGGCGGCCCGGCCGGCCGCACCGAGCTGCTGTGGACGCTGATCGGGCGCACCGCCTACAGTGATGCGCGCATGGGCCTCGCCAACGCCATGGCCTATTTCTCGATCCTGCTGTCGATCGCCTTCACCGTCTATTTCTACAACAAGCTCGCCGCGGCGCGCGCGCAGATCGGCGCGGAGTGGTGACGATGGACGAGAACGCCTCCGCCCGCCTGATGCGCCGCGCGCTGACCGTCGCGCACCGCGTCGGCCTGTTCCTCGCCATGCTCCTGATCTGCATGCCGGGCATCTGGATCGTGCTGTCGTCGCTGAGGCCAACGGTCGAGATCATGGCCAAGCCGCCGGTCTGGATCCCGCAGCAGCTCTCCTTCGACGCCTATGTCGCGATGTTTAGCGGCATCGGCAAGGGCGGCATCCCGGTGCTCGACTATTTCCGCAACTCGCTGATCATCTCGGTCACCTCGACGGTGATCGCGGTGGCCATCGGCATGGCCGGCGGCTATGCCTTCGCGCGCTACCGCTTCCGCGGCAAGTCCGGCATGTTCCTCGGCCTGATGCTGACGCGCACCGTGCCCGGCATAGCCATGTCGCTGCCGCTGTTCTTCGTCTATGCGCGGCTCGGCATCATCGACACGCATTTCGGCATGATCCTCGCCTATGTGGCGTTGAACATCCCTTTCACCATCTGGCTGATCGACGGCTTCTTCCGCCAGGTGCCGAAGGACCTCGCCGAGGCCGCGCAGATCGACGGCTGCACACGCTGGCAGGCCTTCTGGCAGGTCGAATTCCCGCTGGCCCGGCCCGGCATCGCGTCGGCCGGCATCTTTGCCTTTCTCACCTGCTGGAACGAGTTCGCTCTGGCCTCACAGCTCACCCGTTCCGTCAATTCCAAGACGCTGCCCGTCGGGCTGCTCGACTACACGGCCGAGTTCACCATCGACTGGCGCGGCATGTGCGCGCTGGCCGTGGTGATGATCATCCCGGCGCTGACCCTTACCTACATCGTCCAGAAACACCTCGTCGGCGGCCTCACCTCCGGCGCGGTGAAAGGTTGACTTCATGGCGACGGTTTCGTTGAAAAAGCTCACCAAGCGCTACGGCAACATGGAGATCGTGCACGGCATCGATCTCGACATCGCCGACCGCGAATTCATCGCGCTGGTTGGTCCATCCGGCTGTGGCAAGTCGACGACCTTGCGCATGATCGCCGGCCTCGAGGACATCAGCGGCGGCACGATCGACATCGGCGGCCGCGTGGTCAACGACCTGCCGCCGCGCTCGCGCAACATCTCCATGGTGTTCCAGTCCTATGCGCTCTACCCGCATATGACGGTGCGCGAGAATCTCGGCTTCTCCTTGAAGATCGCGGGTGCGGCCAAGGACGACATGGACCGGCGCGTTGCCGAAGCCTCCGCCATTCTCGGCCTCGACGAACTGCTCGAGCGCCGTCCCTCGCAGCTCTCCGGCGGCCAGCGCCAGCGCGTCGCCATGGGCCGTGCCATCGTGCGAGATCCCGATGTCTTCCTGTTCGACGAGCCGCTCTCCAACCTCGATGCCAAGCTGCGCACGCAGATGCGCACCGAGATCAAGAAGCTGCACGCCAAGGTCAAGTCGACGGTCATCTACGTCACCCACGACCAGGTCGAGGCGATGACGCTCGCCGACCGCATCGTCATCATGCGCTCCGGCTATATCGAGCAGGTCGGCACACCGGACGAGGTGTTCAGCCGGCCCGCGACCCACTTCGTCGCCGGCTTCATCGGCTCGCCGCCGATGAACCTGCACGAGGCGACGGTGAGCGACGGCAAGCTTGTTTTCAGCGGCGGCGACAGCCTACCTCTGCCCGGCCAGTTCAAGTCGAACACGGCGGCCGGCGACAAGGTCGTGTTCGGTATCCGTCCCGACGATTTCTATCCGACCGGCCACGGCCTGAGCTCCGGCGGCGAAACCGAAGTCCACCGCGTCGAGCTGCCGGTCAGCATCACCGAACCGCTCGGCAACGAAACGCTGGTCTTCGCCGAGTTCAACGGCGCCGACTGGGTGTCGCGCATGCTCAATCCCAAGCCGCTGAAAGCCGGCGACCGGATCGGCATGAGCTTCGATCTGAGCCGCGCGCATCTGTTCTCCGCCGAAACCGGCAAGTCGCTGAGGAACTGACATGGCGAAAATCGAGAAAATCGAACTGCGCATGGTCGACCTCGTGCCGAAGGTGAGGCGCACGGACGCGATCCAGAGTTTCGTCAGCCAGGAGACGCCGATCGTCACCATCACCGATTCCGATGGCGCGTCTGGCACCGGCTACAGTTATACGATCGGCACCGGTGGCTCCTCGGTGATGCGGCTTCTCGCCGACCATCTCGCACCGCGCCTGATCGGCCGCGACGCCGACCAGATCGAAGCGATCTGGCACGATCTCGAATTCGCCACCCACGCCACCACCATTGGCGCCATCACCGCGATCGCGCTGGCTGCGATCGACACGGCGCTTTGGGATCTGCGGGCGAGAAAACAGAACCTGCCGCTCTGGAAGCTTGCCGGCGGCGCCAAGGACCGCTGCCCGCTCTACACCACCGAAGGCGGCTGGCTCCATATCGAGACGCAGGCATTGGTGGACGATGCGCTGGCTGCGAAGGCACAAGGCTTCACCGGCTCGAAGGTCAAGATCGGCAAGCCGCACGGCTCCGAGGACGTCGCGCGGCTCTCGGCGGTGCGCAAGGCGGTCGGCGACGGCTACGAGATCATGACCGACTGCAATCAGGGCTTTTCCGTCGACGAGGCGATCCGCCGCGCCGAACGGCTGCGCGAGCTCGACCTCGCCTGGATCGAGGAGCCGCTGCCGGCCGACGACATCGACGGCCATGTGCGGCTGTCGAATTCGACGCCGACGCCGATCGCTGTCGGCGAGTCGCTCTATTCCATCAGGCACTTTCGCGAGTATATGCAGAAAGGCGGCTGCAACATCATCCAGGTCGATGTCGGTCGCATTGGCGGCATCACGCCCTGGCTGAAAGTGGCCCATGCGGCGGAGGCCTTCGATATGCCGGTCTGCCCGCATTTCCTGATGGAGTTGCATGTCAGTCTGGTCTGCGCCATCCAGAACGGCAAATATGTCGAGTATATTCCGCAGCTCGATGAGTTAACGGGCGCCAAGATGCGCATCGAGGATGGCCATGCGCTGGCGCCCAATGAGCCCGGCATCGGTATCGACTGGGACTGGGACGCCGTGAAGGCAAGAAGCATCGCCGAATTCACCACGGCGATCATGAAATAGGAGGCGGATGATGCAGCGCATGGGAATGGTGCTGGGCTTAAAACCCGAGAAGGTCGAGGAATATGTCCGCCTGCACGCTGCTGTCTGGCCTGACGTTCTCGCCATGATCTCGGCCTGCAACATCAAGAACTATTCGATCTACCTGAAGCGGCCGGAGAACTTGCTTTTCTCCTATTTCGAATATCACGGCATCGACTACGCCGCCGATATGGCCAAGATGGCTGCCGACCCGAAGACGCAGGAATGGTGGTCGGTCTGCATGCCTTGCCAGGAGCCGCTGCCGACCCGCAAGGAAGGCGAGTGGTGGGCGTCGATGGACGAGGTCTTCCATCATGACTGATGCCTTCGATCCGGCATCGCTGGCGCAGTCCTGGCCGAAACCCTCGAAGCCGCGTCCGATCGTCACCTTCGGTGCCGGCTCGATCGTCGGCGACGCGCATTTTCCCGCCTACCGCAAGGGCGGCTTCCCGATTTCCGGCCTCTACGATCCGGACCAGGCCAAGGCGCGGAAGCTCGCCGAGACATGGGGCGTCACGGCGTTCCGTTCGGTCGAGGAAGCGGCCGCCGTGAAGGACGCGATCTTCGACCTCGCGACGCCGCCGGGCCGGCACGCCGAGGTGCTCAAGGCCCTGCCGGACGGCGCGGTGGCGCTGATCCAGAAGCCGATGGGCAACTATCTCGGCGAGGCGACCGAGATCCTCGAAATCTGCCGCGCCAAGCACCTGAAGGCCGCGGTCAATTTCCAGCTCCGTTTCGCGCCAATGATGCTGGCGCTGAAGGACGCCATCGCCAAGGGCTGGCTGGGCGAGGTCGTTGATTTCGACGCGCTTCTGGCGCTCGATACGCCCTGGCAGCTGTGGGAATTCCTGCTGAAGGCGCCGCGCGTCGAGATCGCCATGCATTCGATCCATTATCTCGACCTGATCCGCCAGCTTCTCGGCAATCCGCTGGGCGTGCATGCCAAGACGCTTGGCCATCCCAACCACAAGGTCGCGCAGACCCGCACCAGCGCCATACTCGACTATGGCGACACCGTGCGTTGCGGGCTGTCGATCAATCACGACCACAAATTCGGCCGCCGCTACCAGGCCTGCGAATTCCGCATCTGCGGCACGGAAGGCGCGGCTTACGTCAAGCTCGGCCTCAATCTCGACTACCCGCGCGGCGAGCCCGATATTCTGGAAATCCATCCCAAGGGCGGGTCGGACTGGGTCAGCGTGCCGCTCGCCGGCGAATGGTTCCCCGATGCCTTTGTCGGCCGCATGGCCAATGTCCAGCGTTTTGCTTCCGGCGAGGACGCCGAGCTTGTCAGCTCCGTCGAGGACGCCTGGCACACCATGGCGCTGGTCGAGGCCGCCTATAAATCGAGTGCCGCGCCGGCGACGCCGCTTGCCGAAAAGCCGTAAGGCCGGACATGGAACAGACCATCTATTTCGAGGACTACGAGATCGGCTCCTCGCGCCTCACCAGCGGCCGAACCATCACCGAGACCGATTTCGTTGTCCATGCCGGTCACACCGGCGATTTCTTCCCGCATCACATGGACGCCGAGTTCATGAAGACGACGCCCTTCGGCCAGCGCATCGCGCATGGCACGCTGGTCTTCTCGGTCGGCGTCGGCCTGACGGCGAGCGTCATCAACCCCGTCGCCTTCTCCTACGGCTACGACCGGCTGCGCTTCATCAAGCCGGTTTTCATCGGCGACACCATCCGCACGCGCACCACCATCGCCGCCAAGGAGGACGACCCGAAACGGCCAAACGCGGGACGCGTCATCGAGCGTGTCGAGGTCTTGAACCAGCGCGACGAGGTCGTGCTGGCGGCGGATCACATCTACATCGTCGAGCGACGGCCGGGCTGAAAGACGGAGACAAAAGAACATGGCTGATATCACAGGCAAGGTCGTGGTCGTCACGGCGGCCGCGCAAGGCATAGGACGGGCAAGCGCTCAGGCTTTCGCCAAGGCCGGCGCCATCGTCCACGCCACCGACATCAACGAGGCGGCCCTGGCCGAGCTTAGCAAGACGCCCGGCATTGCGGCGCGAAAACTCGATGTGCTGAACGACGAGGCGGTGAAGGCCGTTTTCGCCGAGATCGGCCGCGTCGACGTGCTGTTCAACTGCGCCGGCTTCGTCCATGCCGGCTCGATCCTCGAGATGAAGGACGAGGATCTCGACTTCGCCCTCAATCTCAACGTGCGGGCCATGATCCGCACCATCCGCGCCGTGCTGCCCGGCATGCTGGAGCGCGGCGATGGCTCGATCATCAACATGGCGTCGGTGGCGGGCGCGCCCAAGGGTGTGCCGAACCGCTTCGCCTACGGCGTGACCAAGGCGGCGGTCATCGGTCTGACCAAGTCGATCGCCGCCGATTATGTCGCGAGAGGAATCCGCTGCAACGCCATCTGCCCGGGCACCGTCGAGAGCCCTTCGCTCCAGGGTCGCATGCAGGCGCAAGGCGACTATGAGGCGGCCCGCGCCGCCTTCATCGCCCGCCAGCCGATGGGCAGGATCGGCACGCCGGAAGAGATCGCCGACCTCGCCGTCTATCTCGCCGGCGCGACATATACGACCGGGCAGGCCTATAACATCGACGGCGGCTGGTCGATCTGAGGCCGTTCCGGCAGGCAGGGTGGGCGGCAAATCAGTCACGAGGCAGCAATGACGAAAATCACGGACCTCAGAACCTTCGACCTGCGCTTTCCGACCTCGCAGAGCCTCGACGGCTCCGATGCGATGAACCCCGACCCGGACTATTCGGCCGCCTACGTCATTCTCGACACCGATGTCCCGTCGCTGAAAGGCCATGGTCTCACCTTCACCATCGGCCGCGGCAATGAGATCTGCTGCGCGGCGATTGAGGCGCTGCGCCACCGCGTCGTCGGGCTCGACCTCGACTGGGTCAAGCAGGACCCCGGCCGTTTCTGGCATCACGTGACCGGCGACAGCCAGTTGCGCTGGATCGGGCCGGACAAGGGCGCCATGCATCTCGCCGTCGGCGCGGTGGTCAATGCGGTCTGGGACATGTGGGCCAAGGAAGCCGGCAAGCCGGTCTGGCGCCTGGTCGCCGAGATGAGCCCGGAAGAGATCGTGCGCATCGTCGACTTCCGCTACCTCACCGACGCGATCACCCCGGCCGAAGCGCTGGAGATTTTGAAGAAGGCCGAGGCCGGCAAGGCGGGGCGCATTGCCGCGCTCGAGCGCGAGGGCTATGCCTGCTACACCACCTCGGCCGGCTGGCTCGGCTATCCCGACGACAAGCTCAGGCGTCTTTGCCAGGAAGCGGTCGACGATGGGTTCAATCACATCAAGCTCAAGGTCGGCCGCGACCGCGCCGACGACATCCGCCGTCTCAGGATCGCCCGCGAGGTCATCGGCCCTGACCGCTATCTGATGATCGACGCCAACCAGGTCTGGGAGGTCGACCAGGCGATCGACTGGCTCAAGGACCTTGCCTTCGCCAAGCCCTTCTTCATCGAGGAGCCGACCAGTCCGGACGACGTCGCCGGCCACGCGAAAATCCGCAAGGCGGTGGCGCCGATCAAGGTCGCGACCGGCGAGATGTGCCAGAACCGCATCATGTTCAAGCAGTTCATCGCCGGCGGTGCGATCGACGTCGTGCAGATCGATTCCTGCCGCATGGGCGGGTTGAACGAGGTTCTGGCGGTGCTTCTGATCGCGGCCAAATTCGGCCTGCCGGTCTGGCCGCATGCCGGTGGCGTGGGCTTATGCGAATATGTCCAGCATCTGTCGATGATCGACTATGTCGCCGTGTCAGGCAGCAAGGACGGACGGGTGATCGAATATGTCGACCATCTGCACGAGCACTTTCTGGAACCCTGTGTGATCCGCGACGCCGCCTATATGCCGCCAGGCGCACCCGGCTTCTCTATCGAGATGAAAGCTCGGTCGATCGAGAATTACCTGCATCGCGCCTGAAGAATCGGCGCTGCAAGCTGTCATACGCCCGCGACCGGACAGCCGCGAATCGGCTATGCCTGTCGCATGCAGGAAACGTCCCTCTACGAGCCGGTGAAGCGGTTCCTCGAGAGCATGGATTTCGCCGTCAAGGGCGAGATCGGCGGCTGCGACGTGGTCGGCGTCCGCGCCGGCGAGCCGCCGGTTGTCGTCATTTGCGAATTGAAGCTGCAATTCAACCTCGAGCTCGTCTTGCAAGCCGTCGACCGCGCGGCGGCCTGCGACGAGGTCTGGCTGGCTGCTTTGATGTCGGCGCGCGGCAAGGGCCGCGAGCACGACCGCCGCTTCCGCGCGCTGTGCCGCCGTCTCGGCTTCGGTCTGTTGGGCGTCGGCAAGAAGGGCGAGGTGGAGCTGCTGCTCAGCCCGGCCGCCTTGCCGCCGCGCCGCGACCCGCGCCGGCGCTCACGGCTGGTCGAGGAGCACCATCGCCGCAAGGGCGATCCGTCCATCGGCGGCAGCACGCGCAGGAAACCGATCATGACCGCTTATCGCCAGGAGGCGCTCGCCTGCGCCGCCGCCATGGCCGACGGTCCGAAGCGGCCGCGCGATCTCAAAACCCTCTCGCCGCGCGCGGCGAGCATCCTTTTGCACAATTACTATGGCTGGTTCGCCAGGGCAGAGCGCGGCGTCTACGCGCTGACCGAAGCCGGCTTCGCCGCCATTGGGCCTTTGCCGGCGACGTTGTAGGTAATTGCGCGCGAAATCATTTGCCGGCTTACCACTCGGCGAACGAACCGTCCTTGTGACGCCAGACCGGGTTGCGCCAGCGGTGACCTTCCTTGGCGCGCTCCTTCACATAATCCTCGTCAATCTCGACGCCCAGGCCGGGTCCGTCCGGGATGGCGACATAGCCATCCTCATAGCGAAAGACGTCCTTGTTGGCGGCGTAGTCGAGAAGGTCGTTGCCGGCATTGTAGTGGATGCCCAGGCTCTGCTCCTGGATGAAGCAATTGTAGCTCACGGCGTCGAGCTGCAGGCACGCGGCAAGCGCGATCGGTCCGAGCGGACAGTGCGGCGCCACCGCCACGTCATAGGCCTCAGCCATTGCCGCGATCTTGCGGCATTCGGTGATGCCTCCGGCATGCGACAGGTCCGGCTGGATGATGTCGACGACCGCCTCCTCGAACACCGATTTGAAATCCCAGCGGCTGTAGAGCCGTTCGCCGAGCGCGATCGGCGTCGAGCCGAGCGCGGCGATCTCCTTCAGCGCCTCGCGGTTTTCGCTCAGCACCGGCTCCTCGATGAACATCAGCCGGTATGGCTCCAGCTCCTTGACCAGGATGCGCGCCATCGGCCGGTGCACGCGGCCATGGAAATCGACGGCGATGCCGATATTGGGGCCGACCGCCGCGCGCACCGTGGCAACCCGCTCGACCACGGCATCGATCCTGTCATGGCTGTCGACGATCTGCAGTTCCTCGGTGCCGTTCATCTTGAGCGCCTGGAAGCCGCGTGCCACGACATCCCTGGCGCTGGCCGCCACTTCCGCCGGCCGGTCGCCGCCGATCCACGAATAGACCTTGATTGTCTCGCGCAGCTTGCCGCCGAGCAGTTCATGCACCGGCACGCCGAGCGCCTTGCCCTTGATGTCCCACAGCGCCTGGTCGATGCCGGCGATGGCGCTCATCAGGATCGGCCCGCCGCGATAGAAGCCGCCGCGATACATCACCGTCCAGTGATCCTCGATCAAACGCGGGTCCTTGCCGATGAGGTAGTCGGCCAGTTCCTTGACCGCCGCTTCGACCGTCAGCGCCTTGCCTTCGACGACGGGCTCGCCCCAGCCGCTGATGCCGGCATCGGTCTCGATCTTGAGGAAGAGCCAGCGCGGCGGAACGACATAGGTGGTCAGAGCGGTGATCTTCATGCGGTCTGCCGGTCTCAGTTGTTTTTCAGTTTCTTGGCGCTGACGAGGTCGCGTGCGGCGAGATCGAGTATCTTGTCGGCCGCGTTTCGCGCGGCGACGGCGTCGCGCATGCGCAGCGCCTCGACGACGTCGCCATGCGCCGCCGCCGCTTCCCTGCGCCGGACCGGCGAGATCGTCGCCGTGGCTTCCAGCGAAAACAGCAGCGCCGTATCGATCAGCTTGCCGATCTGGCGGAAGATCGGGTTGTGGCTCGCGCCGTAGACGATCTGGTGGAAGACGATGTCGGAGCGCGAGAACTGCGTCAGGTCCTCGCCGGCGCCGGCCATGCCTTGCCAGGCCGCCTCGAGGTCGGCGATCTCCTGCAGCGTCGCGCGTGTTGCCGCGAGTTCCGCGACCAGCGGCTCGATGGCGCGGCGGGTTTCCAGGATCGCGTCGAACAGCTTGTCGTCCAGCGCATGCGGCGCATGCCAGGCCAGCACCTGCGGATCGATGATGTTCCAGTTGTCCTGATCGCAGACGACGGTGCCGACGCGCGGCCGGGACAGCACCAGGCCCTTGGCTGCCAGCACTTTCAGCGCTTCGCGGATGACGGTGCGGCTGACGCCGTATTCGATGCCGAGATCGTTCTCGGTCGGCAGCGACGATCCGGCCGGATAACGGCCGGAAAAAATGTCGGAGGCGATCGCCTTGGTCACATCGGGCATGACGCGCGGACGGCGCGTTGTCTCGCGCTCTTCCTTGTCCTCGTCAGCTTTCTTCGGTGTTTCGGTCACCTCAGCCCCTCCTCCAAGGCAGCGAACCCTTCGGTTTGCGCGCAATTGGTCCGGCCTTAGCGGATACGAGTGATTTGCGCCAGCGACTACTTATCGGACTACCTATCTCATTTATCATACCAGATCAATTGACGGGTATGATAAAATTGACTACACACAACCAATCCGGGCTGAGCGCCCGGCCGTTTGCTGGGAGGTAATCATGCGACTTTTGAAAACCGCGCTCGTCGCGGGTGCTCTCGCCGTCTTGTCGGTCACCACGATCGCGTCGGCCTACGCTCAGGACACCAAGATCGGCTTCATCGTCAAACAGCCGGAGGAGCCCTGGTTCCAGGACGAATGGAAATTCGCCGACCAGGCCGCCAAGGAAAAGGGCTTCACGCTCGTCAAGATCGGCGCCGAGGACGGCGAGAAGCTGATGTCGGCGATCGACAATCTGGGTGCCCAGGGCGCGCAAGGGTTCGTCGTCTGCACGCCGGATGTGAAGCTCGGCCCCGGCATCGTCGCCAAGGCGGCCGCCAACAATCTCAAGCTGATGACCGTCGACGACCGCCTTGTCGGCGCCGACGGCAAGCCGCTGGAAGACGTGCCGCATATGGGCATCTCCGCCACCAAGATCGGCGAGGCCGTTGGTCAGGCCATTATCGACGAGATGAAGGCGCGCGGCTGGAAGATGGACGAGGTCGGCGCGATCCGCGTTTCTTATGACCAGCTGCCGACCGCGGTCGACCGCGTCGAGGGTGCGATCTCGGTGCTGAAGGCCGCCGGATTCAAGGCCGAGAACATCTTCGACGCCCCGCAGGCCAAGACCGACACGGAAGCCGCGCTCAATGCCGCCACCGTTGTGCTCAACGCCCATGCCGACATCAAGAAGTGGATTGCCTTCGGCCTCAATGACGAGGCGGTGCTGGGCGCCGTACGCGCTTCCGAAAGTGTCGGCATTCCGGCCGACGGCATGATCGGCGTCGGCATCGGCGGCGCGGAATCGGCGATCAACGAGTTCAAGAAGCCCGCCGCCACCGGCTTCGTCGGCACGGTGATCATCTCGCCGAAGCGCCACGGCTACGAGACCGCGCTCAACATGTATGACTGGATCGCCAACAACAAGGAACCGGCGAAGCTGACGCTGACCGCCGGTGCGCTGGCCAAGCGCGACGACTACCAGAAGGTGCGCAAGGACCTCGGCATCGAATAGCCTTCCCTGTACAAACAGGCGGCGGCCCGCGTCGCCGCCTGTTTGGTTCGACCCGGCAAGGGCAGCGCAGAGGGATCTAGGCCGTGTCCTTTCTCGAATTCTCCAACATCAGCAAGACCTATCCGGGCGTCAGGGCTCTGTCCGGCGTGTCGTTCGGCGTCGAAAAGGGCGCCGTGCATGGGCTGATGGGCGAGAACGGCGCCGGCAAATCAACGCTCATCAAGATCCTGTCCGGCGACCAGCATGCCGATGCCGGGGAGATAAGCATCGACGGCAAGGTCCAGGCCTATGCCTCCACCAGGGACGCTTTCGACAATGGCGTCATCGTCATCCATCAGGAATTGCAGCTCGTTCCCGAGCTGACCGTCGCGGAGAATCTCAGCCTGGGCCGTTTTCCGGCCAGCGCCGGCGTCATCGCCCGCCGCCGCATGCTCGACGATGTCGGCGACAAGCTGAAATCGGCCGGCATCGACATCGACATGCGCCGCAAGATCAAGACGCTCTCGATCGGCGAGCGCCAGATGGTCGAGATCGCCAAGGCTGTCATGCTCGATGCTCGCGTGATTGCGCTCGACGAGCCGACCTCGTCGCTGTCCTCGCGCGAAAGCGAGGTCCTATTTAAGCTGATCGACCGGCTGCGCGGCGAAGGCAAGGTCATCATCTATGTCTCGCACCGCCTCGACGAAGTGTTCCGGCTCTGCGACAGCCTGACGGTGCTGCGCGACGGCAAGCTTGCCGCGCATCATACCTCGCTGAAGGATGTCACGCGCGACAAGGTCGTGGCCGAAATGGTCGGCCGCGAGATTTCCGACATCTGGGGTTTTCGCCCACGAAAAGCCGGGGATGTCCGGCTGAAGGTCGACGGCCTGAGCGGCGCCAGGCTGCGCGCGCCGGCAAGCTTCGAGGCGCGCGCCGGCGAGATCGTCGGCTTCTTCGGCTTGATCGGCGCCGGCCGCTCGGAGCTGATGCGGCTGGTCTTCGGCGCCGACCCGCGCTCGGGCGGCACGATCGCGGTCGACGGCAAGGCGGTTGCCGCCGCCAGCCCGCATGACGCGATCCGGGCCGGCGTCGTGCTCTGCTCGGAAGATCGCAAGCATGACGGCATCATCCAGGGCCGCTCGATCGAAGAGAACATCAACATCTCGTCCAGGCGCCATCACACGCGCTTCGGCGTGCTCAGCCGCGTCAGCGAGATCGCGACCGCGGAAACCTTTATCAAGAAGCTCAAGGTGCGCACGCCCTCGCGCAGGCAGGACATCATCAACCTGTCCGGCGGCAACCAGCAGAAGGTCATCCTTGGCCGCTGGCTGTCCGAGCAGGGCATCCGCGTTTTGATCGTCGACGAGCCGACGCGCGGCATCGATGTCGGCGCCAAGTCGGAGATCTACGAGCTGCTCTACCAGCTCGCCGAGGACGGCATGGCGATCGTCGTCGTCTCCTCCGAGCTGCCGGAAGTGATGGGCATCTGCGACCGCATCCTGGTGATGTGCGGCGGACGCATCAGCGCCGAGTTCGCGCGCGACCAGTTCGCCGAAAGAGCGATCCTGGCCGCGGCCCTTCCAGACAAGAAAACCCCCGACGCGATCGCATCCTGAGGACACCCCGCCATGACCGACCGGTTGAAGAAGATACTGCTCGGCGAACAGGGCCTCGTCGTCATCTTCATCGTCGCCTTCGCGCTGGTGTCGCTGCTCGTGCCGAACTTCCTCACCGACCGCAACATGCTCGGCCTGCTGCAGTCCGTGGTCACTGTGGGCATCGTCGCTTGCACCATGATGTTCTGTCTCGCCGCGCGCGACTTCGACCTGTCGGTCGGCTCCATCGTCGCCTTTGCCGGCATGGTCGCGGTGATGGCGTCGAACACTACCGGCTCGATCCTGCTCGGCCTTGTCGCGGCGATTGCCTGCGGCGCCGTCGTCGGCTGGGTCAACGGCGTCGTCATCGCCAAATTCCGCATCAACGCCCTGATCACCACCTTGGCCACCATGCAGATCGTGCGCGGCATGGCGCTGATTTCGTCGGACGGCCGCGCCGTCGGCATCAACAGCCCGGATTTCTACCAGCTCGCTCTGTCGAAGCTGCTCGGCATCCCGACGCCGATCTGGGTGCTCGCGGTGCTCTTCGCTATTTTCGGCTTCGTGCTCAACAGCACCGTCTTCGGCAAGAACACGCTGGCCATTGGCGGCAATCCGGAGGCCTCGCGCCTTGCCGGCGTCAATGTCGACCGGACGCGCATCTGGATCTTCACGCTGCAGGGCGTGGTCTGCGGCATCGCCGGCATCCTGCTTGCCTCGCGCATCACCTCGGGCCAGCCCAACGCCGCGGTCGGGCTCGAATTGTCGGTGATCTCGGCTTGCGTGCTCGGCGGCGTGTCGCTTGCCGGTGGCCGCGCGACGATGTCGGGCGTCATCGTCGGCGTGCTGATCATGGGCATCGCCGAGAACGCGATGAACCTGCTGAACATCCCGGCCTTCTACCAATACATCGTCAGGGGCGTTATCCTGCTGCTGGCGGTCCTGCTCGACAATCTGCGTTCCTCCGCCCTGGGGAGGCGCTGATGGGACGTCTTTCCGGTAAACGCATCTTCCTGACAGGCGCGGCGCAGGGTATCGGCTACGCGATCGCCGAGGCGTGCCTGCGCGAGAAGGCCGAACTGTTCCTGGTCGACCGCGACGCGAACCTGCTAGCTGACAGCGCCGCCCATCTGGGTGCGGTCGCGCATGCGGCGGCTGACATCGCCGACGCCAAGGCAATCGACGCCGCGATAGCAGCAGCGGCGAAGGCCATCGGCCCGATCAACGCCGTCATCAACAATGCCGGCATGAACGTCTTTTCGACGCCGCTCGACGCCACCGAGGATGATTGGACGCGCAATCTCGACGTCAACGTGAAGGGCGCCTGGCACTGCGCCAAAGCGGCGCTGCCCGGCATGATCGGGCAAGGCGGCGGCGTGATCCTCAACATCGCCTCGACGCACGCCTTCACCATCATCCCGCACACCTTCCCCTATCCCGTCGCCAAGCACGCGCTGCTTGGCCTGACCAGGTCGCTGGCCATCGAATATGCCGGCAACAATGTGCGTGTGAATGCGCTGGCGCCGGGCTACGTCGCCACGCAGAAGGTCACCGACTACTGGAACAGTTTCGACGATCCGGAGGCCGCGCGCGCCAAGACGCTGGCGCTGCATCCGGGCGGGCGGATCGCCACGCCGGAAGAGATCGCCATGGCGGCGGTCTTTCTCGTCTCCGACGAATGTCCCTTCATCAACGCCGCCTGCCTCGTCGCGGATGGCGGTTTAAGCGTGCTTCACCACCCCTGACAACAAGCCATAATCGGAGGATAAAATGGCAAATGATGTCTTCGCAAAATCCCTGCTGACGCGTCGCCAGGCGCTTGCGCTCGGCGCAAGTGCAGCACTAGCGGGCGCACTGCCGCGCGGCGCCCTCGCCGCCGACGAGAAGGTCACGCTCTGGCACGGCTGGACCGGCGCCGACAACACGACCGCGCTCAACGGCGTCATCGATACCTTCAACAAGGGAGGTAAGGGCGTCACCGTCGAGCCGACCGGTTACGACTGGGACACGCTGTTCTCCAAATGGGTGGTCTCCTCGGCGGGCGGACGCGCACCGGACCTAGTGCTCTTCCACATCACCGAGCTGCCGGAATTCGCCACCCGCAAGGTCATCCGCCCGATCGACGATGTCGTCGCCTCGTCCGGCCTCGACCTGTCGCAAGTGCCGGATGCCGGCCGCACCGGCGTGACCTTCGACGGCAAGGTCTATGCCGCGCCGCTCGACGTCCATCCGCTCGGCTTCTACTACAATGTCGACATGGTGCAGGAGGCGGGCCTCGATCCGGCCAAGCCGCCGAAGACGGGCGAGGAGTTCCTCGAATGGGCAAAGAAGCTCACGGTCAAGGACGCCAGCGGAAAGGTCACCCGCTATGGCTTCGAGCTGCCGAACACCTGGGCGACGGCGCGCTGGATCTGGTTCAGCCTGATGTACCAGAATGGCGGCACCTTCCTTGACGACAAGGGCCTGGCCGCGGTCGACAGCGAGGCCTCGCAGAAGGCGCTGCAATACCTCGTCGACCTGATCAACGTGCATGGCGTGACCAATCCTGAGGTCGGCGGCAACAAGGGCGAGGACGCCTTCGCCTCGAAGCAGGTCGCCATGAAGTTCATCGGCCCCTGGGAGGTCAATCTGCGCATGGCGCAGAAGATGAATTTCATGACCGCGCAGCTCCCCGTTTTCGGCGCCAAGCCGGCGGTTTGGGCCAACTCGCATTGCATGGCGGTGTCGAAGCAGCCGAACGAGGACAAGCTCGCCGCCGACGGCACCTTCATGAAATGGTTCTTCGACAATTTCGCCGCGCCCGCCACCACTGTCGGCATCATCCCGCAGAGCAAGGCGGTGCGCGAGAACGCGGCCTTCACAGGCACCGAGCAGTACAAATACTTCAAGTCCTTCGTCGACGATCTGCCCAACATCGTCTACGAGCCGCTGATCCCGCAGTATCTCTCGGTCTTCTCCTTCGACAAGCCGACCCCGCTGGTCACCAATCTGCAGGCAGCGCTCAGCGGCTCGAAGCCGGTGCCCGATGCCTTGAAGGCAATGAAGGAAGGTCTCGACGCGCAGCTGAAGAAGGGCTGATGACATCTGTTGCATCACAACCGGCGGGCCGTTCCAAGGCCCGCCGCGCATCTGCGCAGGAGGGAGGGGCGGTGCGCAGCGGCATGACGCTTGCCGCTTATCTCTTCCTGTCGCCCTATCTGGCGCTGTTCATCGCCTTCATGCTGTTGCCGACGTTGGCCGCCGTCGGCATCAGCTTCATGCGCTGGGATATCCTCGGCACGCCTGAATTCATCGGGCTCGACAATTACCGGCAGATCTTCGCCGATCCGCTGTTCCTGACCGCGATCAAGAACACCTTCTATTTCGTCTTCCTGACCGCGATCCCGATGGTCGTTCTCGGACTGGCTTTAGCCATGCTGCTCGACCAGAAGCTCAAGGGCACCGCCTTCGTGCGCACGGTGGTGTTTCTGCCTTATGTGGTCATGGTCTCGACCGTCGGTATCCTGTGGGGCTGGCTGTTCGACAAGGGCACGGGCCTCGTCAATTACTACCTGACCGCGATCGGCATCGAACCCATCGCCTGGCTCAAGGACCCGCACTGGTCGATGCCGGCCTTGGCCATCACCACCGTCTGGTGGACCGTCAACACCAACATGATCATCTTCCTGGCAGCGCTGCAGGACATTTCCGAGGAACTGCACGACGCCGCCACGCTCGACGGCGCCGGCCCCTGGCAGCGCTTCGTCTACATCACGCTGCCCTTGCTGCGGCCGGCCATGGCGCTGGTCACCGCGCTCACCATCATCAATGGCTGGCGCGTCTTCGGCCAGGCCTATGTGATGACGCAAGGCGGGCCGGAGGCGAGCACCTTCGTCATCGTGCAGTACATCTACCTTACCGCCTTTCAGAATTTCGAGATGGGGCCGGCCGCCGCCGCGGGCGTGGTGCTGCTCTTGATCACGCTGGTGTTCTCGCTTGCCCAGATGAAGCTGATGAAGGCGATCTGATGCAGGACCAGCGATCCAATCGCGCCGGGAAATCACTCAGCGGACGGGCGCTCGCTTATACGCTGATGGTTGTCGTGACGGCGCTGTGGGGCGCGCCGATCCTGTGGATGCTGGTCACCTCGATCAAGCCCGAAAGCGAGATCTATGCTTACCCGCCAGCCTGGATCCCGGACGCGCCGACGCTCGAAGCCTACGGTGCGCTGTTCCAGCGCTTCCCGATGCTGACCTGGTTCCGCAACTCGGCGGTGGTCGGAATTTTGACGACCGTGCTGACCCTGGCTGTGGATGCGCTCGCCGCCTATCCGCTGGCGCGCATGCAGTTCCCCGGCCGCCGCGTCATCATGGGCGTGATCTTCGCGACCTTCCTGCTGCCCTATGAACTCCTCTTCGTGCCGCTGTTTCTCGGCCTGAACAGCTATGGCCTGGTCGACAGCATCTTCAGCCTGACCGTGCCGGCATCGGCCAACGCCTTCGGCGTCTTCCTGCTCACCCAGTTCTTCCAGGCCGTGCCAAGAGAACTCGAAGATGCCGCCATCATGGATGGCTGCGGCCGTTTCGGCTTCTTCTGGCGCATCCTCCTTCCGCTCACCAAGCCGGGACTTGCCACCGTCGCGATCTTCACCTTCGTCGCAAGCTGGAACAACTTCTTCTGGCCGCTGATCGCCACCAACTCAGACGAGACCCGCACGCTTCCCGTCGGGTTGGCAACGCTGGTGGGCGGCGCCGGCATGTCGATGAAGCAGAGCGTGCTGATGGCGTCTGCCGTCGTGGCGACGCTGCCGACGGCGATCTTCTTCCTCGCCTTGCAGCGGCACTTCGTGCGCGGCATCGCCGCAACCGGCATCAAGGGCTGACGATGGCCGACATCGAGATCGCCAGCGAGAGCCTTCGCTGCGTGCTCTCGACGCAAGGCGGGACTATCTGGCGGCTCGAGGCCGATCTCGGCGACGGCTGGCAACCGCTGCTGCGCCCGCCGCCTGAAGGTCCGGATCGAGATCCGCTAAAGGCCGGTTGTTTTCCCCTCGTGCCTTTCGGCAACAGGGTGGAAGGCAATCGCTTTCTGTTCGATCGGACCGAGTATCACCTGAAGCCCAACACGCCTTGGGACAAGCACTACCTGCACGGCGATGGCTGGCTTGGCGACTGGACCATTGATGATCGCGGCGACGCCGAGGCATCGCTGTCCTTCGAATTTGAGGGCGAGCTTTACCGCTATCGCGCCACGCAACGCTTCCAATGCGAAGGGCCGAGTTTTAGGGCGATCCTTGGCGTGACGAATCTTGGCGAGCGGCCGATGCCGTTCGGGCTCGGCTGGCATCCCTATTTTCCGCTGACGCCGGCAACCACGCTCGCGGCGCCGGCGACGGCCTGTTGGACCGAAAAAGCGGGCTGGCTCCCGGACACTCGCACCCCGGTGCCCGAGGCGCTTGATTTCAAGCACCCGAGAATGCTGCCGCGTCGGTGGGTCAACAACGGTTTTGAAGGTTGGGACGGTGCGGCCTCCGTCGTCTGGCCTGAACAGCATATGCGGCTCGAGATCGAAACCGCCCCGGCGCTTTCGCGCTATTTCCTTTTCGTCTCCGACAGAGAATTCGATCCGGACTACCGCGAGGATTTCTTCTGCTTCGAGCCGATGAGCCACTCGGCCAACGGTCACAACCTGCCGGATTTCGGTGGCCTGACGGTGCTCGCACCCGGGCAGGGCATGGCCGTCTCGATGACATTGTCGTGCGGCGTCACGAAAGATCCGCGGTAACGGAGATCACGAAACGCACGTCCGATTATCGCGATCAGAAACGCTCGCGGTAGTCGCGCGGGTTGGTGCCGAGGACGCGTAGAAAGCCGCGCCGCATCGTTTCCTCGGAGCCGAAGCCGCAGCGCCGCGCCGTCTGGCTGACCGTCTGCCCCCGCTCCAGCATCCGCCGCGCCGCCTCGATCCGGATCTCCTCGATGGCGCGGGCGGGCGTCCGCCCGGTCGCTTCCTGATAATGCCGAGAGAAACTGCGCCGGCTCATATTGGCGTGCTCGGCCAACTGCTCCAGCGACAGGTCGCCGTTCAGATTGTCCAGGATCCAGCCATGCAGCCGGTCGAAGCGCCCGTCGCCTTCCTGCAGCTTGAGGGTCTGGCTGAACTGAGCCTGGCCGCCGGGGCGTTTCAGGAAAACGACCAGCTCGCGTGCCACCGCCAGCGCCATGCGACGGCCAAGGTCGGCCTCGACGAAGGAAAGCGCAAGGTCGATGCCAGCCGTCACGCCTGCGGAGGTCCAGACATTGCCGTCGCGAACGAAGATCGGGTCGGGTTCGAGCCGAACCGCCGGAAAGCGCCGGGCGAACTCCGCGCAGCGGCCCCAATGGGTAACCGCGCGACGGCCGTCGAGCAGGCCTGCCTGAGCCAGCAGCATGGCGCCGCTGCAGACGGAAGCTGTTCGCACGGCATCGCGCGAGCGGCCGATGATCCACTGCACCAACTCAAGGTCTTCGCAGGCCGCGTTGACGCCCCACCCGCCTGGCACGATCAGCGTGTCGATCTCGAGCCCGTGCGCGGGGAGCGCCGCGGCCTCCAGCACGAGACCGGACGATGTCCTGATCCTCGGCGACGTGGCGACGACGACGACGTCATAGGCGGCCGCTTCGCCGGCCTGCGTCCTGAAGTCGTTGGCGCTGGCGAAAACCTGAAGCGGCCCGCTGACATCGAGGAGCTGTATGTCGGGATAGCCGAGGATTTCGATGCGGCGCATGGGTTTGGCCTGAAACGAGGGATGAATGGCGATCGTGCCAAAGCATGATGCCTTAGATTGCCCCAAGTCAACTTGCCTCGAGTCAACTCACGGAGATTTCCATGTCCCTTCGTTTCGGCATTCTCGTATTCCCCAACGTCCAGCAGCTCGACCTCACCGGGCCTTATGAGGTCATGGCAACGGTCAAGGGCGCGGAGGTGGAATTGATCTGGAAGGATCGCAATCCGGTGACGTCGTCGACGCGGCTTTCCCTCACCCCGACAGCGACCTTCGACGATTGCCCGCCCCTCGACGTGCTGTGCATTCCAGGCGGTGGCGGCGTCAACGCGCTGCTGGAAGACCAGGCGGTTCTCGATTTCGTCCGGGAGCGGGCCGCGCAGGCGCGCTACATCACCTCGGTATGCAGCGGCGCCCTGGTGCTCGGCGCGGCCGGGCTGCTCAAGGGCAAGCGGGCCACGACGCACTGGTATGCGCATGATTTCCTTGAAGAGTTCGGCGCGATCCCTGTCGATGCGCGGATCGTCGAGGACGGCAAGCTGATCACCGCCGGCGGTGTCACCTCGGGCATCGATTTCGGACTGACACTGGTCGCAAGGCTGCTCGGACAGGTCGAAGCGGAGATCGTGCAGCTCTCGCTCGAATATGCGCCGGCGCCTCCCTTTCGCTCCGGCACGCCCGCCGAAGCTTCGCCTTCTGTCCTGGCGGAAGCAAAGGAGCGGCTTTCGGGTTCGAGGCGCGTTCGCGAGGAAATGTTCGCTCGCTGGCGCGAAGAGCGCTCGGCGGCCACGCCGGCGCGTATCCGCGCCTGAAAACGCCGGGCTGGATGGCGCATATCCGCGCTGTTCAGCCCAGCCTATTTCGACTGTTGACTCATCTTTCCACCTGTGCAGAAATTGGTTGGACCATTGAACCACTTTAGGCTCAGCCGGCGTGACCGATTTCCTGCCTCCCATCCAGACCATGGCTCGCGACGACGCGGTTCTGAAGGCGTTGGTGGGCTTCGTGCGGCAGGAGGCTCTTGGCCCGGGCGAAAAACTGCCGACAGAGCGCATCCTGGCTGAACGCCTCAAGGTCAGCCGCAACACGGTGCGCGAGGCGCTGACACGATGGGAGGGTCTCGGCCTTGTCGAACGGCGGCAGGGCTCGGGCACCTATCTCAAGGCCGCCGTCTCGCCCGACATGCTGCACATGCCGCTGACATTGGCCGGCGGCAATGATTTCGCCGGCCTGATGCGCACGCTGGAGATCCGCCGGGCGCTGGAGGCCGAGGCGGCGGCGCTTTGCGCCATCCGCGCCGGCAAGGCCGAGATCGCCGAGATCGAGCGCAAGCTCGGCATCATGGAAGATGCTTTCCGCACCCGCGCCGGCATGTCCTCGGAAGAGGATTGGGAATTCCACCAGGCTGTCTACCGCGCCTCGGGCAATCCGCTGTTCGAGCAGATCATCAGTGCCATGCACGAGCTGTTCCACCGCTTCTGGGAGCATCCGCTCGGCGTGCGCGACTTCGGCCATGCCAGCTTCCCCTATCACCGCACCATCTTCGACCGCATCGCCGCGCATGATCCCGAGGGCGCCCGCGCCGAGGCGCTGAAGCTCATCGCCACCGTCGAGGACGATCTGAAACGCGGTGCCGCCAACCTCAAACTTTCGGACCGCAGATGAACGAGCAGCCCAACACCTTCGATACGGCCTCGATGGCCAGCGACTATCTCGGCGAGGCGGCGACGCTTCTGGCGCATGACGAGCCGTTCCCCGGCGGCGCGGTGGTGCCGCCGATCTACCAGACGTCGCTGTTCACCTTCGCCAGTTACGCCGACATGGCCGACACCTTTGCCGGCCGGAGAAAGCAGCCGATCTACTCGCGCGGCGACAATCCGACGGTGATGGAGTTCGAGGCCCGTGTCGCCGCCTTGGAAGGCGCCGAGGCCGCGCGCGGCTTTTCCAGCGGCATGGCGGCGATCAGCGCCACGCTGCTCGCCTTTGTCGGCGCCGGCGAGCGCATCGTTGCCGTGCGCAACTGCTATGGCGACGCCTACCGGCTGTTCGAGCGGCTGTTCCCGCGCCTCAACATCAAGGTCGACTATGTCGACGGCGCCGACCCCGACGCGGTTGCCGCGGCACTTCCCGGCGCCAAGCTGCTCTATCTCGAAAGCCCGACCTCGATGCTGTTCGAGCTGCAGGACCTGGAGCATCTGACGCGGCTGGCGAAGGAGCTGGGCATCGTCACCACCATTGACAATTCCTGGGCGACGCCTGTCTTCCAGAAGCCGATTTCGCATGGCGTCGACCTGGTGCTGCATTCGGCCTCGAAATATCTGAGCGGCCACAGCGACACCGTCGCCGGCGTGGTGGCCGGCTCCGCCGCCCATATCAAGCACATCAACGAACAGACCTATTCGCAGCTTGGCGGCAAGCTGTCGCCCTTCGAAGGCTGGCTGCTGCTGCGCGGGCTGCGCACGCTGCCGCTGCGCTTGCCGCATCACATGAAGAGCGGACTTACGATTGCCGAGCGGCTGAAGGCGCACGGCAAGGTCGAGCGAGTCAACCATCCTGCCTATTCGAACCACCCCGGCAAGAAGACGCTTGCCGGCTATGCCGGGCTGTTCTCCTTCGAGGTCACCGAGGATGTCGATATCCCTGCTTTCGTCGATGCGCTGAAGCTCTTCCGCATCGGCGTCAGCTGGGGCGGCCATGAAAGCCTGGTCGTGCCGGCCAAGGCCTCGCTCGAGCAGACGCCGGGCATCAATTCGATGGCGCGCTTCGGCGTCAGCCCCCGAACCATCCGCTTCAATGTCGGATTGGAAAATGTCGAGGACCTCTGGGCCGACATCGCCCAGGCTTTCGACAGGTCAAAAAAATAACTGGTCAAAAAATGGGAGTCCTGAACATGAAAAGACTGACCTTCATGCTTGCCGCCGTCGCCGGCCTGGCGATTTCCGCCAGCGGCGCGCTGGCCGACACCACCATCAAGCTGGTCGAGGTCATCACCAGCCCGCCGCGCACCGAATTCCTGAAGAAGCAGATCGCCGAATTCGAGACCGCCAATCCGGGCATCAAGGTCGAGGTGGTCTCGCTGCCCTGGGGCCAGGCCTTCGAGAAGTTCCTCACCATGGTGCAGGCCGGCGATACGCCCGACGTCGTCGAGATGCCGGAACGCTGGATGGGCCTCTATGCCAACAATGCCCAGCTCGAGGATCTCGGCCCTTACATGGCCAAGTGGGACGACGCCAAGACGCTCGGCGACCGCGCCAAGCAGTTCGGCTCGACCGTCAACAACACGCAGTTCATGATCCCCTACGGCTACTATGTGAACGCGCTGTTCTGGAACAAGAAGCTGTTCAAGGAAGCCGGTCTCGACGGCCCGCCGGCGACGCTCGATGAGTTCGTCGCCGATTCCAAGAAGATATCGGCCATCCCCGGCAAATATGGCTACTGCCTGCGCGGTGGTCCCGGCGCCTTCAACGGCATGCACATGTTCATGAACATCGCCGACGGCAAGGGCGGCTACTTCACCGACGACGGTGTCTCGACCATCAACGATGAAGGCTCGGTCAAGGGCCTGCAGATGCTGGCCGACATGTACAAGAACGGCCTGGCGCCGAAGGACGCGGTGAGCTGGGGCTTCAACGAAACGGTGACCGGATTCTATTCCGGCACTTGCGCCATGCTCAACCAGGACCCGGACGCGCTGCTCGGCATCGCCGACAAGATGAGCGCCGACGACTTCGCGGTTGCGCCGTTGCCGGTCGGGCCGAGCGGCAAATCCTATCCGACGCTTGGCTATGCCGGCTGGGCGATGTTCGCCAACTCCCAGCACAAGGACGAAGCCTGGAAGCTGATGGCGACGCTTTTGTCGCCCAAGGACAATCTGGAATGGGCCAAGGAAGTCGGCGTCGTGCCGATCCACAACGGTGCCGACCAGGACGCGCATTTCAAGACCGAGCAGTTCAAGGGCTGGTTCACTGAGCTCAGCGACAGCTCGAAGTACGAAATGGTGACGCCGCCGACACATCTGGAAAATCTCGGCAACTTCGTCGACCAGGTGGCGATCAAGAATTTTCAGGAAGTGCTGCTCGGCCAGAAGCCGGCCAAGGATGTGGCCGACGAATGGGCCAAGTTCCTGACCAAGGAACAGCAGGACTGGCTGGCGAAAAACAAGAAGTAGCCTCCTTCTCCCCGTTCACGGGGAGAAGATGCCGGCAGGCAGATGAGGGGCAGCGCGAACCAACGAAAGTGTGGCGCCGCCCCTCATCCGTCACTTCGTGACACCTCCTCCCCGTGAACGGGGAGAAGGAGGCCGTCGCCGTAGCTGGCTCATCCCATCCAACAGAACGAAGCTATCCGTATGACCTACGCCGTCTCCGAAATCCGATCCGCCGCCCCGCCGCGCAGGAAGCGGCTGAGCAAGGCCGCGATCGAGCCCTGGCTTTATCTTTCGCCGGCTATCGTCCTGCTGGTCCTGGTGCTGCTGGTGCCGCTGATCATCGGCATCTCCTACTCGTTCCGCAAGTTCTCGGCCTTCAAGTCGCAATATGTCGGCCTTGCCCAATACCAGGCGATGCTCTCCGACCAGGTGCTCGGTCAGGCGCTGATCAACACGCTGTGGTGGACGGTCGCCAGCCTGTTCTTCCAGTTCTTTCTGGGGTTGGGTCTCGCATTGCTGCTCGACAAGCCGTTCTACGGCCGCAAGGTCGTGCAGGCCGTTGTCTTCCTGCCCTGGGCCGTGCCGTCCTTCCTCTCCGGCCTCACCTGGGCCTGGCTGTTCAACCCGATCATCGGGCCGTTGCCGCATTGGCTGTTCGCGCTTGGCCTCAAGGCCGAGCCGACCAATGTGCTATCGGATCCGGCCACCGCCATGTGGGGGCCGATCGTCGCCAACATCTGGTTCGGCATCCCGTTCTTCGCCATAACGCTGCTTGCCGCGCTGAAGTCGATCCCCTCCGAATTGCATGAGGCGGCCGCCATCGACGGCGCCTCGCCATGGCAGCGCTTCACCAAGGTGACGCTGCCTTTCCTGGCGCCGACCATCGTCATCACGGTCATGCTGCGCACCATCTGGATCGCCACCTTCGCCGACCTGATCTTCGTCATGACCGAGGGTGGACCGGCCGGCTCGACCAGCACGGTGCCGGTCTACATCTATGTCAGCGCCTTCAAGTCGCTCGACAAGGGCTATGCATCGGCGGTTGCCGTGCTGCTTCTGGTGCTGCTCATTGTCTACGCCATCGGGCTGATCGCCATCCGCCGCACGCTGGTGAGGCACGTCTGATGATCGCCGGTCGCTCCACCTCCTCGCGCATCGTCGGCGGCATCGGGCTCTACGCTGCGGTCGCGGCTTACGTGATCTTCGCGCTGTTCCCGATCTTCTGGACGCTGAAGATCTCGGTGACGCCGGAGCGCCTGCTCTATTCGGAAGGCATCACCTTTTGGCCGTCGCAGACGACCTTCCAGAACTTCGTCACCGTGCTCGAAGCCTCCGACTTCCCGCGCTATTTCCTCAACAGCGTCATCGTCTCGGTGTCGACGGCCGCCTTTGTCACCGTCATCGCCACGCTCGCCGGCTACGCCATGTCGCGCTTCACCTTCCGAGGCAAGGCGACTTTGGCGATCCTGCTATTGCTGACCCAGACCTTCCCGCTGGTCATGGTCATCCCGCCGATCTACCGGATCATGGGCGATCTCGGCCTGACCAACAGCCTGATCGGACTGATCATCATCTACACCGCCTTCAACACCGCCTTCGCCACTTTCCTCATGCAGTCCTTCTTCGACGGCATCCCGAGGGATCTTGAGGAGGCCGCGATGATCGACGGCTGTACGCGCGCCCAGGCGATGCGCCGGGTGATCGTGCCGCTCACTTTGCCCGGCATGGGCGCCACGCTGGGCTTCGTCTTCACCGCCGCCTGGAGCGAATTGCTGTTCGCGCTGATGCTGATCTCCAGCGACGAGCAGAAGACTTTTGCCGTCGGCCTGCTCACCTTCATCGGCAAGTTCGCCGTCGACTGGGGGCAGATGATGGCGGCCTCCATCCTGGCGCTGATCCCGGTCTGCATCTTCTTTGCCTTCCTGCAACGCTATCTCGTCACCGGTCTCACCGCCGGCGCGGTCAAAGGATAAAAGATGGCTTCCGTCACGCTGCAAAACGTCGAGAAGGATTATGGCGCGCTGCGCATCCTGCATGGCGTCGACCTCGAGATCGCCGATGGCGAGTTCGTCGTGCTGGTCGGCCCGTCCGGCTGCGGCAAGTCCACGCTGCTGCGCATGATCGCAGGCCTCGAAGAGGTCACCGGCGGTGAGATCCATATCGGCGAGCGGCTGGTCAACGACGTCGCGCCCAAGGACCGCGACATCGCCATGGTGTTCCAGTCCTACGCGCTCTATCCCCATATGGACGTCTCCTCCAACATGGGCTTCAGCCTGCTGCTGAAGAAGGCCGAGAAGACGACGATCGACGGCAGGGTCGGTGCCGCCGCCAAGCGGCTCGGCCTCGACGTCTATCTCGGCCGCCTGCCGCGCCAGCTCTCCGGCGGCCAGCGTCAGCGCGTCGCCATGGGCCGCGCCATCGTGCGCGATCCGAAAGTTTTTCTGTTCGATGAGCCGCTCTCCAACCTCGACGCCAAATTGCGTGTCCATATGCGTGCCGAGATCAAGGCGCTGCACCAGCAGCTCAAGACCACCTCGGTCTACGTCACCCACGACCAGGTCGAGGCGATGACCATGGCCGACCGCATCGTCGTCATGCATGACGGCTATGTTCAGCAGGTCGGCCGTCCGCTCGAGCTTTACGACCGGCCCGCCAACACTTTCGTCGCCGGCTTCATTGGCTCCCCCGGCATGAATTTCCTGCCGGCTAAGGTCGCCAGGGGCGGCAAGGTCGATGCCGTGCTCGCCGACGGCCAGAAGCTCAGATTGCCGGACGGTCTGCCACTGCAGGACGGCGATGCGCTGACCATCGGTCTGCGGCCCGAGCACATCAGGCTGGCCGATGACGGCGCGCTGAAGGCCGAGGTCGAGGTGGTCGAGCCGCTCGGCCTGTCGACGCAGTTTTATGTCCGGCTGGCCAACCAGCAGGTCTGCGTCTTCGTCATGGGTCGCAGCGACGTCAGGCCCGGCGACACCATCCGTCTAGCCGCCGATCCGGCTGCGCTGCATCTGTTCGATCCCAAGAGTGGCGTTCGGATCGGCTAGCTGGCCAGCAGCGGCGCGTCATCGAGGACTCTGCCAGCAACTCACCGGCGGCAGATGTGGGTCTTCAATTCGGCGGCGATCGTCTCGCTGGTCATGGCAACCAACCTCATCGCTCAAGGCGTCGGCGCCTTCGAGAATATCGACAGGTGAATTGAGGCTTTTGATGGTTCGGCTCTGCTAAACTCCTGCTGATTCGTCTCGACAGGAAAAGGCATGAGCAAGGCCCTCGGCACATTCGCACTGGTCACGGTTTTGAGCGCCTTGCTGATGGCGCTGTCATTGGCCGTGGCGAGACACGGCTATCCCTATGGCGCCTACGGCGTGAAGCGTCTCGACGGCATCGCCGATGCCGGTTCGTTCCTGGCGATCGCCGCCGTCTACTTCTTCGGCGCCATGCTGATGATGATCCTTCCCATTCGTGCCGCCGGCGTCGTGCTGACCCATGCAGCCGATGCGGTCTTCTGGGCGACGATCGTATTGTTCGCGACCATTGTCGGCTCGCTGGTTGCCAGATGGGCCTTCGGCCAGCATGAGGTGCTTTGGGCGCTTTTCAACTGGCGTTTCCTGTTCGTCGCGGCGATCGTGGCGGCGCATCTCACCATGAACGAGCTCCGCCGCAACATCCTGCTCAGAAGCCTGTTCTTCGTCGCCTTCGGCGCGGTCACGCTCGCATGCCTGTTCTGGTCGTTCTCGACCTGACGCGAGCCGGCCTCAGAGCAATTCCAGGAAAAGTGTGAAGCGGTTTTCCGTCCGGAATTGCGTCAAACAAGGGGATAGAGCGGTTCGCCGTTTCCCTGAAACGGTGAACGCTCTAGGTTTAAGATCGCCGGTAGACCTCCTCCCGGACAATGACTATATCATTTGTCTGACAATTGACCCGGCCGATGGCTGCCGCGACCAAAACCCAAGGAAAAACAAGATGACCGTGATGCGTAAGAACCTGATCGACGGCGAGTGGCTTGGCGAGGCCGGCTCGCGCAATATCAACCCGTCGAACACCAACGACGTCGTTGGCGAATATGCTTCGGCCGGGCCTGAACAAGCCAAGCAGGCCATCGCCGCCGCCAAGGCGGCCTTTCCGGCCTGGTCGCGCTCAGGGCCGCTGGCCCGCCATGCGGTGCTGAAGAAAACCTCCGACGAGATCATGGCGCGCAAGGACGAGATCGGCCGGTCGCTCGCCCGCGAGGAAGGCAAGACGCTGGCCGAGGGTGTCGGCGAGACGATCCGGGCGGCGCAGCTCTTCGACTTCTTCGCCGGCGAGACGCTGCGTCTGTCGGGCGAGATGGTGCCGAGCGTCAGGCCCGGTGTCGGCGTCGAGATGACGCGCGAAGGCGTCGGCGTCGTCGGCATCATCACGCCGTGGAATTTCCCCATCGCCATCCCCGCCTGGAAGATCGCGCCGGCGCTGGCCTACGGCAACACCATCGTCTTCAAGCCGGCCGAGCTGGTGCCTGAAAGCGCCTGGACCATCGTCGACATCCTGCATCGCGCCGGTCTGCCCAAGGGCGTGCTCAACCTTGTCATGGGCAAGGGCTCGGTGGTCGGACAGGCGATGCTCGATAGCCCCGACGTCAACGCCATCTCCTTCACCGGCTCCGTCGGCACGGGCAAGCGCGTCGCCGCCGCAAGCGTCGAGCACATGCGCAAGTTCCAGCTCGAAATGGGCGGCAAGAATCCGCTCGTCGTGCTCGATGACGCCGATCTGGCGGTAGCCGTCGATTGCGCCGTCAATGGCGCCTATTTCTCGACCGGACAGCGCTGCACGGCCTCCTCGCGTCTGATCGTCACCGAGGCCGTCCACGACCGCTTCGTCGACGCGATCAAGGAGCGGCTGGACAAGCTCGTCATCGGCGACGCGCTCGATGCCAAGACCCAGATCGGCCCGGTCGTCGACCAGACCCAGCTCAAGCAGGACGAGGATTATATCGCCATCGGCCGCCAGGAAGGCGCCGAGCTTGCCTTCGGCGGCGGCCGGCTGGAGCGCGAGACGCCCGGCTTCTATCTGCAACCGGCGCTGTTTGTTGGCTCCACCAATGCGATGCGCATCTCGCGCGAGGAGATTTTTGGTCCGGTCGCCAACGTCATCCGCGTCAAGGATTATGACGAAGCCCTGGCTGTCGCCAACGACACGCCGTTCGGCCTCACCTCCGGCATCTGCACGACGAGCCTGAAGCACGCGACGCATTTCAAACGCAATTCCGAAGCCGGCATGGTGATGGTCAACCTGCCGACGGCGGGCGTCGACTTCCACGTGCCGTTCGGCGGCCGCAAGGGTTCGAGCTACGGCCCGCGCGAGCAGGGCCGCTACGCCATGGAGTTCTACACCACGGTGAAGACCGCCTATACATTCGCCGGCTAAGAGGGATCGATGGCGTCAGCCCTGGACGACATGACATGGCTCAACCCGCCGCCGCACCACACGGTCGGCGACGGCACGTTCACCGTTCGGACGGGCAAGGAGACCGACTTCTGGCGCGAGACCTTCTACGGCTTCTGGCGCGACAACGGCCATTTCCTCTACCGTTCGGTCGAGGGTGATTTCAGCGCCGAGGTCACCGTTCAAGGTGACTACAAGGTGCTCTACGATCAGGCGGGGCTGATGCTGCGCCTCAGCGAAACGCACTGGATCAAGGCCGGCATCGAATACACCGACGGGCTGGCCTATTTCTCCGTCGTCGTCACCAACGACACCTCCGATTGGTCGCTGGTCGCCATCGCCGCCGGCAAGGACGGCGTTCGGATCCGGCTGACCCGTCACGCCGAGGCGATCCGCATCCAATATCTGGATGCCTCGGATGGCCACTGGAAGCCGGTGCGGCTGGCTTACTTCCCGATCTCGAAATCGGTCGATGTCGGCATGATGTGCTGCTCGCCGCAGCGCGAAGGTTTTGAGGCGACTTTTTCCGGCTTCACGATCGGGCCGCCGATTTCGCGGGACCTGCATGGGTGAGTCCGGAACCGCGTGGTTCTTTCTCGATTGCACCGAGGCGCGAAAAGTCGTTGCCGGGTGTCTTCATGTCTATAGCAACTCCAGGAAAAGTGTGAGCGGTTTTCCGCCCGGAATTGCGTCAAAGCAAAGAGATAGAGCGGTTCGCCGTTTCCGCGAAACGGTGAAAAGCTCTAGCGCATGCAGGGCTTCGAACGCCGGCAGCCGCTCGGTCAGATCTCGCCGTGCTTGAACGATACCGTCGAGCGGTCCGGGAAGATGGCCAGGCACCAGTCGCCGCCATCGGCGAACATGATGCCGAGCTCGTCGCAGATCGCCGGCCTGTCGATTGCCTTCCTGAAGATCCTTGCCGGCAGGCTCATCCAGGCAGCCGTCGCGCGTTCGGCCGTTGCTTCCCACTGATCAGACAGGCGCCGGCATGCGGCCACTGGCATGCCTCTCGTCCTCAGCGGGAATGGCCACTCTGCGGCGCCGGAAAGCCGGCAACGGGGTCAGGCTGAACAGGCCATAATAGACGATGAACGACGCCATGAAGTAGGGGCCGAGCATCTCGACCTCGAAGAAGGAGCGGATCAGCATCAACCCGATCGCGCCGGCAAGCACCACCGAATCGGCGCTCCAGTCGCCGAACACCACTTTCGATACGTGGCCGTAGAAAGAACGCAGGATGACCAGCGCCAGCAAGGTGACGCCGATGAAGCCGATCTCGACCAGCGTCTCGACATAGGTGTTGTGGAAGTGGAAGCCGGAGCGCGTCGAGATGTAGAATTCCGCCCACAGCCGTTCCGGATCGGCAAATCCCTGCACCCAATAGGCGGCATAGCCATAGCCGAGCAGCGGATGCTGCTGCGCCGCCTCCCAGCCCTGTTCCCACAGATAGGTGCGGCCGGTGAGCGTCGAATCCTTGCCGAAGATGCCGAGCACGACATCCAGCAGGCCGAGGTTGAGCGCCGCGACCACCCCTGTCACCAGCGCGCCGGCGCCGACGATGAACAGCACCCGGCGATAGCGCAGCGACAGCACCTTGGTCATGCTGAGCAGCGCCACGATGCCGATCACCGCCGGCAGCGAGGCCACCGACGTTGCCGAATGGGCGATGGCCAGCATGTAGACCGACAACAGCATGATCGGCGCGGTCCAGACGAAGCCCAGCCAGTTGCGCCGGTAGAAGGCCAGGAACGCCAGGCAGAAGAAGATGCCGAGCGAAGAGAAGAAGCCGATCTGGTTCTTCGAGCCGAAGGCGCCGACGAAATTGACCGTGCCGTCGAGCGTGTCGAGCGCGTAACCGCCGACTCCGAGTGAATAGAGCAGAACGAAGAAGATGCCGATCAGCGAGCCGACCACCAGCGTGCGCACGTTGATGGTGCGCGCCGCGACATAGGCGCAGACGATGTGCGAGGAATATTGCACCGCCGCGCGCGCGCTGATGCCTGCCGCCTGAGACCAGAAAACCGAGAAGCAGACATAGGCCGCAAGCAGTAAGGGCAGCCAGGCGCCGGAGAGTTTCCAGGTGAAACGCCGGTAATCGACGAACAGCAGCGGCAGCCAGACGGCATAATAGGCGAGGATCAGGATCTGGCCGAAATTGGGCGAGTAGGCGAAGGCGATCATGGAAACCGCGACCGCGAAAGTGCCGTAGGTCTCGTTGCGGTCGGGATCGATCAGAATGGATTTGGGAATCTTCATACCGGATTTTGTCCGTTGAGCTTCTTAAGCCACGGCCCGGGCGCGCTGCATCTGCCGCTGCAGGAAGCGCCGCACCGGCTCGTCATAGACGCGCGTGGCGATGTCGGCGATGACGACGACCGAGGCCGCCATCACGATGCCGAACCAGGGATGATGCGCGAACGGATCGATCGAGAAGGCCTTGCCGGCCCCGGCGATGATCATCAGCATCGGCGTGTGGATGATGTAGATCGGGTAGGAAATCCGCCCGAGCCAGCCATAGAAGCCCGACAGAAGCGGCGCGGTCGGCGCCACCGCGCCGGTCATCACCATGAGCGGGAAGACGATGACGATGGCGGCGAGGTCGTAGGCGACGCGTGCGCCGCCGACCGGAGCGATGGCGAAGACGGCAAGCGTGAGCAGGATCGCGCCCTCGACCCACAAGCCGCGCCGCAGGAAGCCGAGGCTGCCCTGCCAGCGCGCCATCGATCGGCAGAGCAGCACGCCCAGGAAGAACGAGAAGGCTACGCGCGGCAGGCCGCTGAGGATGGTCTTGCCGGTCATGCCGAAATCGAGCGTGCCGGCGAAGATCGAGGCGACGACGAGCAGCACGAGGCTGGCGCCGACGATCCCCGTCAGCATCCGCCGCGACAGGAGCGCGAAGACCGCGACATAGGCGATGTTGACGATGAGCTCGAAGAACAGCGACCAGGAAGCGGGATTGAGCGGAAAGATCGTGTGATAGGCGTCGCTGACCAGCGGGATGAAGAGCATGCCGGTCGTCAGCTGCATGCCGATCTCGGACAGCGGCATGTATTCGGCCGGCATAAGGCTGTTCTTGACCAGCAGATAGAAGAAGCCGAGCAGCGTGCCGGCGAGATAGAGCGGATAGAGCCGGATCAGGCGGATGGCCATGAAGGAGCCGAAGCCCATGCCGTTCTCGATCTTGCGGTCATAGGCATGCGCGATGACGAAGCCGCTGAGCAGGAAGAACAGATCGACCGCGAGATAGCTCGACGGCAGCACCCTGCCGTCGGCCAGGAACGGCGAGAAGTGGTAGAGCATGACGCTGATCGCCGCCACGCCGCGGATGGCGTCGAGATTGAGATACACGTGATGCTGGGCTGCGGGCTGCATGTTATGCCTTCAAGCGGTCCAAAACAGATCGCCCGCCCGCGTCCAGAGCATGATGCCGAAAAGTGTGAAGCGGGTTCTCGGATGACATCATGCTCTATCTCTTTGATTTAGACCCGGATGATTTCGTCCGGATCTGGGCGAACGAGCCTGGCTTGTTCCTCCCGCCTCCTTTCCCGGCTTTGCCTTGGGCAAGCCTCGGTCCGGCGGCGCTACTGGCTGGCCGTCGGCGCCAGCTTCACCTTGATCACGTCGCCCGGCAGGACAGGCGTGTCTTCCTTGGCCTCGACCTCGCTCGTCTTGCCGTCGGCGACCCGCACCAGCGAATAAAGCAGGGTCGGTTCCTGCTCGCTGGTGAGGGAGGCCGCCGTCGCGGGGTCCGACGCCTGCGCGATCAGGCCCTTCTGCATGCCGGCCTTCAACGTCGCCTCGTTCAGGTCGGCCTCGGCCTGCTGACGGTTGGCGGTGAGGGTGGAATTCAGCGAGTTCCTGGCGTCGATGGCGTCCTGCTCGGCCTTGCTGATCGACTGCTTGGCGGTGAGGATGGCCGTCTCGTAGTCCAGGATCTTGCCCTGCAGGTCGGTGACCGACTGCTGCGAGGAAAGCAGGCGCGCATTGGCGACCAGGCCTTTCTGCGCCAGCGGACCGATGCTTTCGGCCTGCTTCTCGGCCAGATCGACCTGCTTCTGCTGGTTTTCGATCTTCTTTTGCAGCGATTCGATTTCCGACTGCAGAACACCCTTCAGGTCGTCGAGCGCATCGAGCTTCAGCTTCAGCGATTTCTGGTCGGAGACCAGGATCGCCGTTTCGTCGGCGACGATGGTCGCCAGTTTCGGATCACCCCCCTCGATTTCCTTGGGCACCTCGAAAGTCGTCTTGCCGGCGAGGTCGGCATCGATCCTGGCGCGCTTGACGAGCAGGCGGATGCGCTGGTCGTCATAGATGTCGAAGCTGCCCTTGGCGGTGACCAGATCCTTACCGATCTGGGGACCATAATCGGCGTTGCGCCTTATGCCGCCGGCAATGCTGATTGCCTTGAGCACCGTCAGATCGGGCACGAAGGGAAACTGGCCGGGGTTCTGGACTTCGCCGGAAATGTAGAACGGCCGGAACTGCGCCATCTCCACCGAGGCTTCCGGCTTGTCGGGCAGCGCCAGCTTACGCTGCAGCGCCAGGCCGATCGCCGAAGCGACCTCCGCCGTGGTCTTGCCGGCGGCCTGCATGTCGCCGACGAACGGCACCGAGAGCGTCCCGCCCGGGCCGACCGAATATTCGCCATTGAGGGCCGACCAGTCGCGGAACGTGCCGTCGACCGTCTGCCATTCGGCGACGCGGATGTTGAGCTTGTCCTGTGGGCCAAGCTGATAATCGCCTGCGGCAGCCAGCTGCGGCATGGCGAGCGACGCCGCAACAAGCAACGCGCCCGCGAGGCGGGCGGTCGTCTTGGGCATGAGATTGCAGGCGTAAGACAGTCCGAAGAGGTCTTTTGTCAAATACGTTTCCGATTCGCTTTGGCCCCATCCGCCCGATGAGATCACTGCCGGATGCCTGCCCCGAATCTGGCGGAGCAGGCCCGTCGGTCAATAGCTGCCGCGTGACATCCACACGGCGGGAACGGTCTTGAAGATGATGCGGATATCCTCGGACAAAGACCAGTTCTCGACATAATGGCGATCGAAGGCGACGCGCGTGTCGTAGGATACGTCGTTGCGACCGCTCACCTGCCACAGCCCGGTCAGGCCCGGACGCGACTTCAGGTAATAGACCGCGGCGCTGCCATAGATCTCCAATTCGTCGCGCACGACCGGGCGCGGGCCGACAAGGCTCATGTCGCCCTGCAGGATATTGAGGATCTGCGGCAATTCATCGAGGCTGAGCTTGCGAAGCACCTGCCCGACGCGGGTGACGCGCGGATCGTTCTTCAGCTTGCGCGTCGCGATCCATTCGGCGTCGGCCTCCGGATTTGCCGCCAGATAGGCGGCGAGCACGCGCTCGCCATCCGGCACCATGGTGCGGAATTTGAGACAGGAGAAAATCCTGCCGCCGCGGCCGATGCGCTTGTGGCCATAGAAGATCGGACCATTGTCCGAAAGCTTGACCAGCAGCGCGACCATTAGGAAAAGCGGGCTGAGCAGGATCAGCCCGGCCAGGGAACCGACGATATCGAAACTGCGTTTGAGCAGACCGCCGATGGGGGGTGGAAAATCAACGCCGACCTGCGCAAAACCCGCATTAGCCGACTTGGCGACGTCCCTCATGCAGAAGCTCCATACGTTGAACGGATGGTTTACGGCAAGATATCAAAAAAATGCTGCAGCGCAACACACAATTTCCCATCGGGCTGAAATGTTCACGTCATGAATTGACCAAATAATAAACCTGCCCTGCCCAAATTTTCACCTTTGTGGCACGTTTATGACAAGGTGAGAGCAAACCAGGAAAATGTAGTCTGCCTTTTGGGCCATTTTTGGACAGTGCATTCTTTGCTGCAGAAGAAACGCGGTTGCGCGCCGTCGGAAGCACTCGCCATGGTAAGTTATTCAGATAAAATACTAATCAAAGTGGCGAATTTTACTGAAGCGGCAGACGGCTAATTGAATAGCTGCCGGAGCCAGAGTGTGCGACGCAGCATGGCAGAGTCGATCTCGTAAAATCGTTGGAAACCATACCTGCACGGCCTTGCTCCGGCGAACCCGCCTTAATAGAGTCGCAAATTGTTCCTGTCATAGTCTGCATGGGTAAGGAAGGCCGGAAGCAACCGGTCGGATAGGGCAGCCAGAAAAAGCTCTTTGGCGCAACGGGGAGTTACGCGGGTGGGTAAGTCGCAGCTTCTGCATGCTCGTCTCGGTTGAGAGGCCGGCGAACATGTCTCTGCCAAAATTCATCGTCGGGATGATCTTCGCGCTCGCGATCGTCATCGGCTGGTCTTATTTCGATGGCGCGTCGCCGGGCGCCATCCTCCTTCGCGCCGTCGTCTGTGCCGTCATCATCCAGGCCGGCTATTTCCTCCTGGTCTTTGCCATGATCGGCGGAACCACGCCGACATCGGCCGACAAGGCCCGCGAGGCCGACCGCGGCACGATCCTGAACAAGGTCGCCGACGGTGAAAAGCTAAGCGCCAGACGCAGCCTCCACTGAACGTTCGACCGGCGCCGGGACCAGTCCCGTCTCGACCGATGACGCACCCTCGCGCTCGGCCTGCTCGCCGGACAGCATCCTGGCAAGGCGGCTGCCGGCCTTTGCCTTCAGCCGCCGATATTGTCCGACCTCGACGATGCGTCCGTTCTCGATGGCCACCACCCAGTCGGCGAAGGCGATCATCGACGGCCGGTGCGCGATGGTCAAAATCGTCATTTGGCCACGCAGCGCCTCGATCGATTGGGCGATCAGCGACTGATTCTGCCAGTCGAGCGCGCTCGTCGCCTCGTCGAGGATGAGCAGCGAGGGCTTGCGCAGCAGCGCCCGCGCCAAGGCGATGCGCTGCCGCTCGCCGCCGGAAAGCCGGACGCCGCGGTCGCCCACCACCGTCTCCAGCCGCAATGCCAGACGCTCCGCGAATTCGGCCGCATGGGCGTTGCGTAAGGCCGCCCATAGTTCTTCGTCGCTGGCCGCAGGCGCGGCAAGGCGCAGATTGGCGGCGATCGTGTCATGCAGCAGGAACACGTCCTGCGGCACATAGGCGACCCGATCGCGCCAGGCCCTGCGATTTTGCGCCGTGATCTCGACGCCGTCGGCCAGGATGCGTCCCGCGGTCGGTTCGAGCAAGCCGAGCAGCATGTCGGCGATCGTGCTCTTGCCGGAACCGGAAGGGCCGATCAGCGCCGTCACCTTGCCGGCCGGCAGGCCGAAGGTGATATCGTCGACCACCGGCTTGCCGTCGCCTTCGCCATAGGCGAACGCCACATCGCGGATGTTGAGGCCGGTCTCGAGCGACAGTTTTGCCCCTTGTTCGGCCATGCTTTCTTCCGGCTCGCGCTCGGCATCGAAGCGGGCCTGGAGGCTTTTCATCGAAGCGTAGGCCGGCAGGTTGATCAGCACCTGCTGGGTCTGGAGCTGCATGTCCATGAAGCGCGGCGCGACCCGCATGAAGACCAGGAGCAGCACGACGATCTCGGCCAGCGACAGGTGGAAACGGACCAGCGCGACATAGATGAAGAGGCTGAGTCCAATCACGCTCGTAACCTGGAACAGGGCGGTGCCGAGCGAGCTGTTGCGGACGAAGGCGATGTTGTCGGTCTTCATCTTGTCCAGCGTCGCGCCGAGCTCGGCAAAGTAGCTTGCCTCGACATTCAGGCTCTTGGCGACCTTGATGCCGCCGAGGAACTCGGAGACCGTGCGGTACTGATCCTGGCGATTGCCGGTCAGGGTGCGGCCATAGGCGCTGGCGCGCGCCCTGAACGGCTGCAGCGCAATCAGCAGCACCAGGCCGATGAAAATGGCGAAGGACGTCATCACCGGCGAGATGAACATCGAGACGACGAGATAGCCGGCCAGGAGCAGTGTGGCCTGGGTCAGCATCAGCAGCGAGAAGGCCGCCACCTGCACCCGGTCGACATCGCCGTTCAGCGCATGGTCGAGATCGGAGCCGCGGATGCGGGTGAAAACGCCCCAGCGCGCCCTGCCGATGCTCTCGAAGAGGTTCATGCGCACGCGGTTGACGAAGTCGTAGAGCAGCCGCGCCATGTAGACCGACTTGAAGCGGTTGAATGTCGCTTGCAGCGCCACCAGCGCGACGAGCAGGCAGAGCACGGTCGCGAGCGACAGCGTTCCGCCGGGCACTAGCCGATGCAAGGCCTCCGGCACCCGCACCGCGTAGTCCTGGTCGGGCTTGCCGATCAGGCGCAGAAGCGGCACGAGCAGCAGGATCGAGATGCCTTCGGTGAGACTGCCCAGGATCAGGAAGACAAGCGCCGTCGCCGTGCGCCGTCCGCCGATATGCGCCATCATGGCGCCGAAACCGGCGATGTCCCGGAAAAGCGACAGGCGAAACTTCGAGGACCAGCCCATGCCCTGGCTTACCTTGTCCCGGACGCCAGGTCGGCTTCGATCGCGGCGACCGCTTCATCGATCCGGGCGAGTCCGGCCGGCACTTCGAGGCGGCTGACGCCGATCCGGCCGGCGACCTGCGCGCATTGGCTAAGATGCGCGGCGGCAAGATCGCCGGGCAGCGCCTGCCGGCCGAACCGCGTGACATAGGAGAATTTGATGATCGCCGGCAACGCGGCGGCGCCGGTCAATGGCGAGATCGCCGCCCGCCCGCCGCGCTCGAGCACATAGATGCGCGATACCGGCACCGCCTCGGCGGCAAATCCGTCATGCAGCCGATGCTGCGCCTTGTCGATCTGCGGATGCACCTGCGGACGCACCTCCGCCTGCTCGAGGCGAATGGCGCCGGCCGCGTCCGCCGCGAGCTTGAGCTGCGGAAATCCGGGCAGGATCATCGGCCGGTAAGGATCGGACAGATCCAGCGCCACGACGTCGTCGGTGAGCAGGCGGTGGCCGGCGCGGATCATCGCGCCCGCCGTCGTCGATTTGCCGGCGCCCTTGTCGCCCATGAAGATCACGCTCCTGCCGCCGACGGCAATGGCGCTGGCATGCAGGACGAGCAGCCCGCGCCGATGCAGGGCAAGCGCCATCACCGGCCCGAGCAGCGGAAAGGCGAGCAGCGGATCGTCGATCCCCGGCGCCGGATCGACATCGATCCGGCTGGCGTCGCTGATCATGAAGGTGCCGACCGCCTGCCAGGAAAGATATTGGCGCGTCGCCTCGAACCGGAACGCCGCGACGCCCCGCGATGCGCCGTCGGGAAAGTCGACCGGCCTGATAGCGATCTCGAGGTCGGGTGTCGCCGGCGCCGTCGGCTCCAGTTCCGGCAAGGCCACGTCCGAGCTGACGATCAACCCGTAGGCCTTGTAGAAATGGCGGACGCGTCCGCCCGGCGCCGTCGTCTCGGTGGCTGGCTCGGGCCGCGCAAGGGAAGCGCTCAGGAGATTCATGCGGGGCTTCCTTGGACTTGCCGTAGCCACAGCGACAGCGAAACCGAGCGCCAGACATGCTGGACGTCGGGCAGCGTCGCCTGCTCGGGCTGACGCAGCATGCGCTCATAGACCGCGTTCACTTCGGGGAGGTTGACATAGGGCGCGATCCGCTCGCTATCCGATATCAAAAGCTTGTCCAGAAGCTCGCGGTGCTTGCCGAGCATGCCCTTGACCAGGTTGGCGGTGAAATCGATCTTGTCGCGCCGCCATTGCACCGCCGGCGGCAGGACACCTTGCATCGCGCGTCGCAGCACATGGCGGCCAAAACCGTTCTTGAGCTTTTCCTCGCCGGGCAGCGCCAGGCAGAATTCGACGAGCGGCTTGTCCCAGAACGGATACCGCGGCTCGACGCCGAAATTGGCGGCGGCCTTGTCGAGCACTTCGAAGGCGTGCGGCACCAGCCCGGTGGACAGGAGCCAGCGATGCGTCAGCGCTTCGCTGGCGCTCACGGCGGCGGGCATGTACCCGCTGCGATGAAAGCGCTCGGCAAGATCGGTGCGCCTGGCAAGGTCCGGATTGACCAAGCCCGCCCAGGCGCGCGGTGCCGATGCCGGCCTCTGCCGCACCTTGCCGACAAGGCGTCGGGCCATCGATCGCATCCGGGCGATCCGCCAGGCCGGTCCGTAGATGGTCAGGAACTTGAAATAGAGGGAGAGCATGCCCTCGCCATAGGTGTTCGCGGCGCTGTGCAGTTCGCGCCACAACTCGAGCCACCGGCCGGCATTGGCGAGTTCGTGAAGGTATCCATGGCCCTGCGAGACGACCTCGTCGCCGCCATGTCCATCGAGAAGCACTTTGACGCCCTTTGCGCCCGCCGTCCGGTAAAGGCCGCGCGTCAAGGACAGGCCGGGCGCCAGGAACGTGCCTTCCTGCTCCTCCAGTATGCGCTCGAACTCGGCGAAGGGCGCGTAATTGCTCACCGCAATCAACGTGGCGTCGAGCGGATTGTCGTCGAGAACCGCATCGATGAACGGCTTCTCGTCCATCGACGAGCCCTTGTCGAAAACCAGCGAGAAGGTCTTGAGCTTCGGGCCGCGCTTCGCCGCCGCCCTGAGGCCCGCGAGACAAGCGATGGAGGAGGAGTCGAGCCCGCCGCTCAGCATGGCGCCGACGGCCGGCGTGCCGCGCATCCGGTTCTCCACCGATTGCGCGAAGAGATGCCTGAATTCCTCGGCCGCGTCCGAGCGCGGCGGCCGTTGCGACGGCTCGATCTGCCAGTAGCGCCGCAGCACCACCTGGCGGCCTGCGACCGTCATGCTGTGCCGTGCCGGCAGGCGGAAGATCTCGGCGTAGGGCGTGGCCTGCGGATCGTCCGGCAGGCCGGCAAGGAAGCCGGAAATCTGGTGCTCGCTGAGGCGCCTGCCGATGCCGTCCAGCGCAAGGATCGGCCCGATCTCCGAGGCGAACGCGAAGCGCCTGCCGGTCGAATGGTAGTAGAAAGGTTTGACGCCGAAATGGTCGCGCGCGCAAAACAGCGCCTGGCGCTCGCCGTCCCATATGGCGAAGGCGAAATCGCCCTGCAGATAGGTCGGGCAGGCCTCGCCCCATTTGAGATAGGCGCGCATGATGAGCACCGCGTCGGCGATCGACCGGTCGCGCATGCCGAGCCGGGCCAGAAGCTCGTCGCGATTGTCCAGCCGGCAGTCGGCGGTGATGGCGAGCTTGCCGCCAGCCATCGTCAGCGGGCCGGGACCATCCTCGCCGGTCGTGTCGAGCCAGGCGTGGCCGAGCGCCACGCTGCCCTCCGTCCACCACGAGTTGCCGTCGCGGGCGCGGTGGCGCATGCGCGAAAGCATCTGCTGGATATCGCCGGCCCCGGCGGGCCGGCCATTGTCGCTGAGCGCGATTCCAGCGACGCCGCTCATCGCTCACGACCCATGGTCGACCAGATGGGCAAATCCTTCGATCGAGCCGCCAAGCACGATGTGGTTGCCGCTCATCAGCCAGGCATGCGCCTTGAGCTCGCTGCCTGTTCCTTTCTCGATGCCGATGCTGATCTTCGAGGCGCTGCCCTGGCGGGCGAGCAGATATTGTCCGGCCAGCGCCTGGGTGAGGCAACTGGCGCCCGGCACGAGCCGCGCCGCGGCGGCGACGCCCCACGCGACACGCCGCAGGTCGGCGATGCTGGCGTCGCGTCCGGCGTCCAGCCGCGTCACCAGACTGCGGACACGGTTGTAGGAAGACAACGTCAACGCGAGCCGTACCGCGCTCACCACTGTCAGGCAGCGCGCCAGAAACAGCATTTCCTGGCCGCTCAGCGAGCGGAGCCTAGACCAGTTCCTCACTGTGGAGCCTCGCAAGCCCTGCTTCGCTCAGCCCCTTGAGCAAGCCCTCGACATCGGCCTTGCAGCGTTCGGCATCGACATTGTAGCGCGCAAGCACGGCGCTGCGGATATCGAGGATCGATCGCGGCTCCTGGATCTGCTCCCAGATGAAGGCGCCGACGCCGTTCAGGCTGTAATAGACATTGGATTTCAGGTGGAGCAGCGCCAGTCCGGCGCCGAATTCACAAGCCACCGCCTCGTTGGTCGCGACGACGCGGTCATGGTCCGAAGGGTTCCAGTGCATCCTAAAACCTCGTTGCTGGCCCGTCGCGCCCTATGCTCCCACCGGGGATCGGTTGCCTGCGATCCTCGGCAGGAAGCCGGGGGACAAAAGCCCCCCGGCTCACCTGTTGGAGAGCATCCGGAGCCCCAACTCAGACACCCGGATACCTGTAAGCCTTACGAGAAAGTCAGCTCGCCGACCGGCGTGTGCGCGGGAAAGCTCGCGTCGAGCGCCGTCGTGCCTGCACCGCCCTGCGTGATAGTTTCAATCGAACCGTGAACTGTCAGGCTGGGGGTTTCATACTCATGCTTTTCAACATTCTGTTCCATTGTACTCTCCAATTAAGGACTGGAAGCGGCTGCAGAATGCCGCCAACATATCGCTATGCTGCAGCGCAATTGCTGCATGGCAACATCCATGAGTCAAGCCTGATTTACCAAGCATTAATCAATTCTTGGTTGCGCTCGCATCCATTGGTAATCAAGGCGTAGGCAGCGTCATCCTAAACCTCACCCATCCAGGAATTCAACCGTAGGTCCTTGCCGTTTAGATAAGCATTTGATTTATCTACGATAATTTTTGAGGCGAAAAAGACATCTCGCAATTGCGAAGAAATTGCCGCGAAAAATCGTCATTTTTCGGCCTGGCGGAACGTCCCCGGAGTTGTCTTCAAAAGTGATTGAACGTGTAGCGATTTTAAACGCTGGGGTTGCGGTCAGGAGGCGACCTCAGCCGCTTTTGGCATGATCGCGTCAATTTTTCCGATGCTTTCCTTCGCAGTTGCGGTATAAACCGCCCGGGCGGCATTTTGCGGAGAACGACATCGGGCATGGCGGTGCATGATGGCTCCTATGACAGGCTGCGCGCCGCCGGCTGCGCCGATGAGGTCGCCTATGTTCAGGCATGCCTGAGGCTGTTTTTCGCGCCGGGCGTCAATGCCATCGACACCCAAGCCGATACGCCTGCTCCGGCGATCCCGGCGGCCCCAACGATCTCGGCAGCCAATGTTGCCGACATCGCCAGGTTGAACAAGGTCGCCGTCTTCCTGCTCAAGGCGCTCGCGCGCACGCCCACAGGTGCTGCGCCGGCGGAGTTGTCTGCCTGGCTCGACGGCTACCGCCGGCGCACCATGTCGATGAATGCCGCCTGCATCGGCGATTCGATGGCCATCGATCGCGTGCTGCGCGAGAGCCAGGTCGATTTCGTCTTCCTCAAGGGGCCGCTCCAGCAGCATCTGCTCTATGGCGACCACTTCATGAAGCCATCCGGCGACGTTGACATACTGGTCGCGCCGACCGGTTTCGCCAAGGCCCGCGATGCGTTGCGCACGATGGGCTATGAGGTTGCCGGCAAGTCGCGCTCGGTCTGGTGGGTGCGCTTCCTCGGTGAGCAGCACATGGTGCGCGAAGACGGCACGAGGGCATCGACGGTCGACCTCCACCACCGGCTCCAGCAGCCCGGGTCGCCCAGCCCGCGCGACATCGACGGCTTCCTGCGCCGCAAGCGCGAAGTCGAGGTGGCCGGCGCCGCCATGCCGATCATCTCGGCGGCCGACACCTTGCTTTTATCCGCGATCAGCGTCGCCAAGGCCTTTTTCAACCGCGAGCCCTGCGCCGGCTATGTCTGCGACGTCAGGGCCAGCGCCAGCCGTCTGAGCGAAGCCGAGCAGCGGATGGTTCTCGACCACGCCGCCGAGCAGGGCCTGGCGGACACGCTGCTCTTGGGGTTGCGTGCCGCCGACGTGCTGCTCGGCGCCGCCGGCACGCTGCTTTCGGATCGCGCCGCCCGCATTCTGGCACGCATCGACAACGCCGATCTCTTCCACATGGTGGTCGCGCCCTGGCTGGCGTCGCTGCGCTGGCCGCAGCGCCGCCATGTGCTGTGGGAGCTCTGCGGCCGCGAGCCGGTCCGTTACCTGGCTGAAGCCGGCTGGGCTGCCTCCGCCGACCTCAGCCGGCGCATCTTCGAGCGCCCGGCCACGATTGAGCCGGCGCGGAGCGAAATGATCAAAATCGTGGGCGGGGCGGCCACTCATGCAAGCGAAAGGTGAGCCCATGCCCGTGACGACGCCTGTGACGAGCCCGATGGCGGCCTTGGGGGTCTGCGTCATCATCGCCGCCCGCAATGCGGCGCGCACGATCCCCGCCGCCATCGCTTCGGCGCTGCGCGAGACGGAAGTCGCGGAAGTCGTCGTGGTCGACGACGCTTCCACCGACGACACCCGCGACGTGGCTTTGGCCGCCGACGACGGCAGCGGCCGGCTTGCCGTCGTCCGCTTCGACGTCAATCGCGGTCCTTCCGCCGCGCGCAACGCCGCTATCCAGGCTTCCAAATCGCCTTTCATCAGCATTCTCGACGCCGACGATTTCTTCCTCGAAGGCCGCTTCCGCCGGCTTTTCGCCAGCGCCGACTGGGATTTCGCGGCCGACAACATCATGCTGATCCGCGACGATGCCGCGACCGACTTTGCCAAGGTCGCCGCGCCGCCTTTCGCGGCCGATCCGGAATTTCTCGATTTCGAGCGCTTCATCGACGGCAACATCTCGCGCCGCCGCGTCCTGCGCGGCGAGCTCGGTTTCCTGAAGCCGGTAATCAGCCGGGCTTTTCTCGAACGGCATGGGCTGGCTTACGATGAAAGCTTGCGTCTTGGCGAAGACTACGAGCTCTATGCGCGCGCCGTCGCCCGCGGGGCGCGCTTCAAGGTCATCAAGTCCTGCGGCTATGGCGCGATCGTCCGCGCCGATTCGCTGAGCGGTCGCCATCGAACGCAGGATCTGAAGCGTCTTGCCGATGCCGACCTAGCGCTGCTAGCGCTCGACAACCTTCCGGAGCGCTCGAAGGCCGCGTTGCGGCGCCACGAGCGCCATGTCCGCGACAAATACCGGTTGCGCAATTTCCTCGACGTGAAAGCCGAGCGTGGGCTGGCGTCGGCCGCGGCTTACGCCTTCGCCAGCCAGTCGAATCTGATCCCGATCGTGCGCGGCGTCGCCACCGACAAACTCGACGCGCTGTTCCGCCGCACCGGGATTGCTGCAAAGCAACAAATACCGCCGACGCGCTTCCTGATGGCGGCGACGAGCGCCGCAAACGAATGATCCCGCATCACGCCGCAAGCCGTCATCCCTCAAAAAATCCGCATTCGCAAAACTATGATGTTGCCTAGTCGCCGCGGTAGTGGCAGTCTATGCTGCAATGCAGCAATTTCGAAAGGCCGATAGGATGGCTTCGATTTTTGGCTTCAGATCCCGGGATCCGGCTCGCGACCGGCAGACCGATCTCCAGCGTCTCGACCGGCTGGCGAAGCTGTTCGACCAGATCGCTGCCGAGATCGAGGCGGAGAAGACCGGGCTGGAGAATCGCTACAGGTCGACGGCCGCCAACGCGGCCTTTCTGGTCGAGGCGATGGAGAATGGTTCGGTGTCGACCAGCAAGGACTCGGATGTCAGCGCGATGACGAATTCGATCCTGAACTGCGAGCGGCGCATTGCGGAGCTCGTTCGCCAGAAAGGCCTGGTGAAGGAACTGCGTCATTCGCTCGATGCGATCGTCGAGGATGGTGCCGATCAGTCTGCACCGCAGTCCGCGGCAAGAGGCTGACGGCGCCTTCAGGTGTCGTCATCGGTACGAGACATTAGAGGAGTTCAAGAGGGCAGAGGATCGGAAGCGGCTCGCTCGCGCGCGCCAAGGAAGACTTTGGGTTGGGCGGACAACACAAGGTGAGTTTGTTATGAACGCAGATTCCAGCAACACCTCCACCATGGCGGTGTGCGATAAGTCGCATACGCCCGGGAATGGACTAAACAGCCTGCGGCTCGGCGTGGTCGGCGCCCTGCTCGCGATCGCAGCGACCCTTGCGGCAAGCCCGCATCCGGCGCACGCGCAAGGGGCGCAACAGGAGCTGCAAAGCGCGCCGTCCTTCGTCGACAATTTCTCCAATTTCGACCGGTCCCGCTGGTTCGTCTCGGACGGCTGGACCAACGGCGCCCATCAGAATTGCACCTGGTCGAAGGATCTCGTGCGGCTTTCCGACGGCGTGCTGTCGCTGGGCTTCGAAAAGCGCAAGCTGAAGGACCGCGATTTCGCCTGCGCCGAGATCCAGACCAAGCAGCGCTACGGCTACGGTGTCTATGAGGCGCGCATGAAGACCGGCACCGGCTCAGGCCTCAACGCCGCCTTCTTCTCCTATATCGGTCCGCAGGACAAACAGCCCTGGGACGAGATCGACTTCGAGGTCCTCACCAAGGATCCGTCGAAGGTGCAGGTCAACAGCTACATCCAGGGCAAGCCGAAGAACGGCAAGCTTGTCGACGTCGAAGGCGGCGCCGACAAGGGCTTCAACGACTATGGCTTCGTATGGGAGAAGGACCGGCTGCGCTGGTATGTCAACGGCAAGCTCGTCCATGAGGTGACCAGCCCCGACGAGTTGCCGACGCACTCGCAGAAAATCTTTTTCAGCCTCTGGGGCAGCGACAAGCTGGCCAACTGGATGGGCGCCTTCGTCGATCCCGGCAGCAAGGTGACCATGGAGGTCAAGCGCGTCGCCTTCACCGCTTTGGGCCAGCCATGTCAGTTCCCGGAATCGCTGGCATGCAGCATAAGTAACAGCAACTAGGCATGATCCCGAAGAGTGGGAACCGGTTTTCGGATTAAGATCATGCCGAACCCAACCAGGCCGTTGGGCCTGAGGGACATCTGAACCGGCCGGACCACCTTTTGTGGCCCGGCCTTTGACAGGAATAGAACCAAAATGAATTTGACGGTGTTTGGGATTGGCTATGTCGGTCTCGTCCAGGCCGCTGTGCTTGCCGAGGTCGGCCACGAGGTGGTGTGCGTCGATATCGACGAGAAGAAGGTGGAGCGGCTCAACCAGGGCTTGATCCCGATTTTCGAACCGGGCCTGGAAGCCCTCGTCAAGGAAAACCACGCGGCCGGCCGCATCCGCTTCACCACCGATGCGGCAGCGGCGGTCAGGCATGGCCAGATCCAGATGATCGCGGTCGGCACGCCGCCGGGCGAGGATGGCTCGGCCGATCTGAAATATGTGCTGGCGGTCGCCGAGACCATCGGTCGCGAGATGGACAGCGCCAAGATCGTCGTCGGCAAGTCGACCGTGCCGGTCGGCACCTGCGAAAAGGTGAAGGCCAGGATCGCCGAAACGTTGAAGAAGCGCGGCCGCGAGGATCTCGCCTTCGACGTCGCCTCGAACCCCGAATTCCTCAAGGAAGGCTCGGCGGTCGCTGACTGCATGAAGCCGGACCGCATCATCGTCGGCACCTCCAGCGAGGACACCGAGATGGTGATGCGCGAGCTCTACACGCCGTTCAACCGCAACCACGAGAAGATGATCGTGATGGATGTGCGCAGCGCCGAATTCACCAAATACGCCGCCAACTGCATGCTGGCGACCAAGATCAGCTTCATGAACGAGATGGCCAATCTCGCCGAGCAGCTGGGCGCCGACATCGAGGAGGTGCGCAAGGGCATCGGCTCGGATCCGCGCATCGGCTACCACTTCATCTATCCCGGCCTGGGCTATGGCGGTTCCTGCTTCCCGAAGGACGTGCGCGCGCTGATCAAGACCGCCGAGGGCGTCAAGTTCGACGCCAAGCTGCTGCGCGCCGTCGAGGAGCGCAACAATGCGCAAAAGTCGGTCCTGTTCGACAAGGTCAACCACTATTTCAAGGGCGCGCTCAGGGGCAAGACCTTCGCCGTCTGGGGGCTGGCCTTCAAGCCCAACACCGACGACATGCGCGAGGCGCCGTCGCGCACGCTGATGGAAGCGCTGTGGGCGGCCGGCGCCAAGGTTCAGGCGTACGATCCCGAGGCGATGCAGGAGTGCCAGGCGATCTACGGCCTGCGCGACGATCTGCTGCTGTGCGGCACCAAGGAAGCCGCGCTGCGCGGCGCCGACGCGCTGTTGATCTGCACCGAATGGAAGAGCTTCCGCGCGCCGTCCTTCGACGCGCTCAAGGATGCGCTGACGACGCCGGTCATCTTCGACGGCCGCAATCTCTACGATCCCAAGGTGATCGCGCGCTACGGTATCGAATATTTCTCGATCGGCAGGATGGCGGCATGACGATGGCCGCAGGCCTCGAGGACGACCGCCGCCGCGAACGACAACGGGGCCGACAATGATCATGCGCGTAGAGCGGGAGGGTTCGATTTGATGGTGCTCGACGTTCGGCCAGAACAAATCGCCAGCGAGCATTTCGATCTCGTCGTCATCGGATCCGGCTTCGGGTCGTCCTTCTTCCTGCACGAGTTCCTGAAGCGGCGCAAAGCCCGCGTCCTGGTGCTGGAATGGGGCCGCCACAACACGCATGAGTGGCAGCTCAGCCAGAACGCCAACACCGACATCGACGACGAAACCACCTACAAGACCGACAATGCCGACAAGCCGTGGAACTACACGATCGGTCTTGGCGGCGGCACCAATTGCTGGTTCGCGCAGACGCCGCGTTTCCATCCCAACGACTTCAGGCTGAAGAGCACCTACGGCGTCGGCAACGACTGGCCGATCAGCTATGACGATCTCGAGCCATTTTACGGCGACGCCGAGGAGATCATGTCGATCTCCGGCGATCCCGACATGGCGCGGATGTTGCCGCGCTCGCGGCCGTTCCCGCAGCCGCCGCATCGCATGTCGACGCCCGACCGCATGATGAAGGCGGCGCAGCCGGATCAGCATTTCGTCATGCCGACCGCCCGGGCGCGCGTGGCGACCTCGCAGCGCGCCTCATGCTGCGCCAATCTCAGATGCTGGCTGTGTCCGGCGGACGCCAAGTTCACCGTCAACAACGGACTGATGCATGTGTTCCAGCATCCGGACGTCTCGGTCTGTCTCGGCGCCGAGGTGCGCCGGTTCGACCATGCCGGCGGTGCGGTCCGCTCCGTCACCTTCGTCCAGAGGGGCAAGGAATATTCGGTCGGCGGCGATCTCTTCATCCTCGGCGCCAATGCCATACAGAGCCCCGCGATCATGCTGCGCTCCGGACTTGACGGCGAGTTCGTCGGCTTGGGCCTGCACGAATCCTATGGCTGGAATTACGAAGCCTATCTCGGCGGCGTCGACAATTTCGACGGCTCGACCATCACCACCGGCCTCAATTTCGGCCTCTATGACGGGCCGCACCGGGCCGAGCATGCGGCGGCGCTCGTCTATTTCGAGAACCGCTGGCAGCACGGCATGCGCGCCGAGAAGGGCAGGCTGCGGCAGGTGCTGCCGCTGGTCATCGTCACCGAGAACCTGCTCGATCCGGAAAACCGCGTCGTGCTCGACAAGGACGAGAACGCCTTCGTGACCTTCAGGGGCGCGTCGGACTACGCCACCAAGGGCATGGCGAAAGCGCTGGAAAGGTTGCCGGAACTGCTCAAGCCGCTGCCGATCGAGCAGATTTTCGATCGCGGAATAAGGCCGACCGAATCGCATGTGCAGGGCACGCTGCGCATGGGCACGGGCCCGGCCGATTCCGTGGTCGACCGCGACATGATCCACCACCAGCTCAGGAACCTCGTGATCGTCGGCACCAGCACCTATCCGAGCTGTTCCTGCGCCAATCCAAGCCTGACCGCGGCTGCCCTGTCCTTGCGGGCGGCGGCTAAGCTGGCGGCATGAGGGAGGGATCGATGAAGATCACGCGACGCACCGCACTGGCCATCGTCGCCGGCGGCATTGCCTCCACCGGCATCGCGGCCGCCGCCATCTCGTCCTTATCGGACGAGGATCTGGTTCGCGTCACGCTCGAGAAATATTTCGGGCCGCTCAACATGCGCATCGAGCACCTGCAGCAATTCGTGCTCGAATTCCAGAACCGCAACCCGTGGATATTCCCGAGCGCCAAGGTTGCGGACGTGGTGACGCTGGCCGAAACGGTGAAGCTCGGCAAGGCGCGCGAGCTGCTGCCCCAGGACAAGCGGAGCGACCTCCGCCATTTCGACCGCTGGGTCATCGCCGAGTTCCACATGCTGACCGATTATGCCTGGCGCAGCTCGCCCGACGATCCGATCCGCTTCACCGGCTGGCATCCATGCACCAATCCGTTCGCCAATCTGGAGCCGCAGAATGCGTAAGGCAGGCGGAACAGAAGCTCTTTGTTTTCACGCAATTCCGGACGGAAAACCGTCTCACACTTTTCCTGGAATTGCTCTAGCATGAGGTCATCAATGGTTGCACCGCGCAAACCGACGGTCACCGTCATCGTTCCCACCTTCAACCGCGAGAAGTTCCTGCCCGAAGCCATCGCCAGCCTGCTCCAGCAGACCGTGGTGCCGGATCAGATCCTGATCGTGGACGACGGCTCGACCGACAACACCGGCGCGGTGGCGGCCTCTTTCCCCGCGCCGGTGGAATATTACCGCAAGGAGAACGGTGGCAAATCGACGGCGCTGAACTTCGCCCTGAAGCACTGCACGGGAGATTTCGTCTGGATATTCGACGACGACGACGTCGCGCACCCGACGGCGCTCGAACGGTTTCTAGCCGCCTTCGAGCGGGAGCCAGCCGCCGATTTCGCTTTCGGCGAATATGCGCGTTTCCAGCGCTCGGCCCAGATCGAGGATCGGAACTACGAAATCGTCGCCTTCGGCCACGTCGGCCAGGACAATTTTTTCCCGTCGCATCTCGAATATTGCCACGTCCACCAGCCGGGTCTGCTGGTGCGCCGCAGATGCTACGACGAGGTTGGAGGCTTCAACGAGACCCTTGTCCGGTCGCAGGACTACGAGATGATGCTGAGGCTCGCGCGCCGGTTCAAGGCCGTCAGGGTCGACGGCCTGATGTTCTTCCAGCGCCAGCACGACATGGTCCGCGGCAGCACCAAGGTCGTGATTTCCTATACCGACCGGATCAAGGCCTGGGGCTCGTACGACCGGGTGATCATGGAAGAGGTCTACAAGTCGGTCGATCTGCATGAGTATCTCGACCGCTCGGAGCAGGCCTTGCCGAAGACGGCCGGTCTCGAGATGCAGGCGCTGCTGCAGCGTTCGAGCATCATGGCCAGGAAGGGTCTATGGCACCACGCGGCCGAAGACATCCGCCGCTATGCCCTGCTTGCCGAACGAGCCGGAAAGACCTCGCTCAGCGACAAGGAACGCGCCATCGTGCGGCGGACATTCGAAGCCTACGATACAGGCCTGGCATCCGCCCCCGCCGACGAATTCGTCTCGGCGGTGAAGGCATGGAAGTCGGGAGCGCTGAAGGCCGACATCGTCAGGGAATACATGCATTCGTTTCCCCACTACCTGGCGCAGGACTTGAAGGCGGGAAAGGTGATCCCGGCATCGAAGCTGTTGCGGGAGTACTCGACGCTGTCGCTCTCCGCCTCGGTCAGCCGCCTGTGTCAGGCAATGACTTCGAAGCTTCCATTGGCGCGCAGCGCAAGCTGATCAGCGCGCATGCTCATCCGCCGGGCCGGATTAGGAGTCGAATGATGAAAGTGCTTTTTGCAAGCGGCAACGGATACATTCCCGAGTTCACCGGCGGCGTGCAATCCAACACCCACCATCTGGTCGAGCAGCTGATCGAGCACGGCCACCAGGCATCGGTCCTCGCCTCGCTGTTCGGCGACGGCATGTTCGGCCTCAAGGCGCGCGCCAAGATGAAGCTGTTGCGGCAGCCGGCGGTTGTTGACAATTTCCCCGGCTATCCGGTGATGCGCGCCTGGTACCCCTGGGAGGCGGCCGGCTTCGCCGTCGGGAAAACCAGACCCGACGTCGCCGTCGTGCAGTGCCACAAGTCCGTCCTGCTCGGAAAGGCGCTTCTGGCGGAGGGAGTGCCGCTGGTCGTCTATCTCCACAATGTCGAGTTTCACGAACTCGCCGGCGATCCGCGCGAGCTCGGTTCGGCTATATACATCGCCAATTCCGAGTTCACGGCGCGCACCTACAAGGAAAAATTCGGCATCGAGTCCATCGTTCTTCCGCCGACCATCAACGAAGCGCTCTATTGCACGCACACGACCGGCGAATTCGTCACCATGATCAATCCCTATGAGGAGAAGGGTTTCGACCTTGCGGTCAAGATTGCGGCCGCCTGTCCGGAGATTCCGTTCCTGTTCGTGGAAAGCTGGAAGCTGGACGACGACCATCGCGCCCGCATCGAGAAGACCATCGCGCCGCTCTCGAACGTTACGCTCGAGAACCGCACCAACGACATGAAGACGGTCTATGGCCGCACCAGGATCCTGCTTGCCCCGAGCAAATGGGAAGAAGCCTGGGGCCGCGTCGCGTCCGAGGCGCATTGCAGCGGCATCCCCGTCGTCGGATCGAGGCGCGGCGGCCTGCCCGAAGCCATCGGGCCCGGCGGCGTGGTGCTCGACTATGACGCTCCGGTCGCCGACTGGGCCGCGGCGGTGCGGCGCCTGTGGAACGATCGCCAGGAATATGAACGGCTTTCAGCTGCGGCTATCGCCTTCTCCAAACGCCCGGAGCTCGACCCCGCGCGGCAATTGGTGGTGTTTCTCGATCTTCTCGACAAGGCGGCCCGGCAGGGCGTCCGCCGCGCCGCGTAGTGCCCTTATGCCGGGCGCTTCACCCGGTTCTTCAGCGCCTGGTAGCCGCGCTCGCCGAGCAGTGCCCGGGCGGTCGCCTTGACGGCCTGCTTGCGTCCGTCGAGTGAATTGATTTGTCTCAGCCGCGCCGGCAGGTTGCGCGCCGCCTGCTGCAGCGCCGGCAGCGACATCGGATCGGGCAAGCTCACCATGTTGGTTTCGACGCACAGCACCGGCTTGCCGGAGAGCCTCGCGATCCTCTGCGCCTGCTCGTGCTCGCTCTCGATGAACAGGATGGCGTCCGACTTGCGGTAGAATTCGGCCTTGAAGCTGCCATGCGCGCCGAGCCGCTGCCGCTCGGCCTTGTTGGGCAGGTCGAGCATGATGAGATGATCGTATTTGATGTCGCGGCTGGCGAGCCATGCCTCGGTCAGCTTGCGGTATTTCTCCAACCGGCTCGTCACCAGCCAGCCGATCTTACGGGTCGGCCCGAGCAGAGGCCGCGCCTCGGCCAGGAATTTCTCGTAGGCCGGGCCGTCGTCGTTTTCTTCCTCGGTCGGATCGAGGCAAAGCACGCCGTCGATGTCGACGCAGCACTGCTCGAGGAAGACATGGTGCATGAAATTCCACTGGAACATCCTGGGATGCGGCACGGCCTCGAAGACCATGTCGGTCTCCTCGTGCTGCAGCGACAGCCCGAACACGGCGGCGAAGATGAAATCGCCCTCGATGCCGCTGGCCGCGACCTTCTCGCGCGCATCGCGCATCGCGGTGCCGCCGATGATGCTGTCGTCGATCACTAGGATCTTGCGCATCTCGGAAGCCTGCCGGTCGAGGCCCGCCCAGCGTTTCGTGATGCCCGACGTGTAGATCCTGCCGGCCAGGAAACTGTCGAGATCGGTCATCGGGATGTTCGCGATCAGGCTGACCATGGTGCCGGCGAGGATGCCGCTCCTCGGCACGCCGACGACCAGGTCGATGTCGCGCGGCAGCCGGTGCAGGTTGCGCACGATCGCGTCGTTCATGTCTGAAATCGATCGGTAGTTCATGCGATCATCCCTGTCCTGAAGTCAGCATTTCGCGAGCAGGCCGGGCTCATTTGGCCCCGCTCGGGGCTGCGAGGACCCCTCGTGCCGGGATCAGCCGCAAGGCCTCGCGAAGCGCTTCGCGGCCGGCGCCGAAGGCAAGCGCGATAAGAATGGTGGCGAGATAGGAGAGCGCCGCGCCGGCGGCCAGCGCGACGATAGGCGGCGCCTGCAGCATCGGTTTGGCGAGCCAGACCAGGCCGAACGCCAGATGCGCGCCAAGCACGAAAGGCAATGCCGCGTGAAGCACATGGCTGGCCTTGAGCGGTCCGTGCCTGCCGACATAGAGCCACAGGAAGGGCGTGCGCATATACTCGCTGACCGCGTAAGCGACCGCGACGCCGAGCGCGCCGTAGGGAAGGCCGATGGCGAAGGCCAGCACCGAGGTCACCGCGGTGACGATGCCCCAGCGCATGAAGTCGCCCGAACGGCCCTGGCTTACGAACAGCCATCCCGCGGGGTTGTTGAGCGGCTGCAGCAATCCGGCAAAGCCCAGCGCCAGGAAGATCGGCGCGCTTCCCCGCCATTGCTCGCCGAGCACAAAGGGAATGAGCGTGTCCGACATGGCGGTGGCGAAGGCGACACCCGGTAGCGCGACCAGAAGGATCAGCGGCATGACGCGCAGATAGGCGCTGCGGTAGCGGTCCGGCTCGTCCTTCAATCGCGACAATGCCGGCACCATCACCTTCGCCAGCGGGTTGGTGATCTGGCTGAGCGGGAAGAGCAAGAGCTTGTAGGCGCGGTCATAGAGGCCGAGCTGCGCCTCGCCCCAGTATTTGCCGATCAGCACATTGTCGAGGTTGCGGGCGAAGAAATTGGCGAAATTGAAGCCGGTGATGCCGGCGCCGAAATTGATCAGCGCGCCGATACCGTCGACCTTGCGCGGCAGGCTGGGACGCCAGCGCGAAAAATACCAGTAGCACAAGGTCGGCAGCACCGCGCTCGCCAGTGTGCCGGCGAACAGCGCCCAATAGGAGCGATCGATGAAGGTCCAGGCGATCGAGACAACGACGCCGACGATGGCGCTGGCTATGTCGATGACGGCCAGCCGCGTGAACTCCATGCGGCGCGTCAACAGCGCCACATGCTGGGCTCCCAGGCCATAGGCTATGATCTGCAGGCCGAAGGCGGCGACGAGGCCTGTCACACGCGGCTCGCCATAGAAGGTGGCGACCAGCGGCGCCGAAGCCGCGAGCACGCAGGCGAGCAGCGCGCTCACCGCCACGTTGATCCAGAACAGGTAGTTGACCTCATCGTGGCGGATGCCGGTCTTCTGGATCGTCGCCTGGGTCAGGCCGAAATCCTGGAACAGCGCGATGAAGGCAAGCACCGGTGCGCACATCGCCACGACGCCGAAATCCTGCGGCGACAAAAGCCGTGACAGCACGATGACGGAAATGATCTGCGTCGCCACCCGCACGCCTTGCGCGATCGCGGTGACGACCGCGCCGCGCCCGACCGATTTGCGCAGAGAGCCCTCAGGCGGATCGAATGCACTGGTTTCCAAATTCAGGATCCCTGATCTTGCATCGGTCCGACATCGTCGCGACCGGCGCCCGCCGCCATGCATAAGCTACCGCAATACGTTTTTGCAGTGCAACAAAAAATGTGCGGGTGCTTGCCTATGCCGCACCAAAATTGTTGCGATGCAGCAAAAGCTGTACTAGCATCCCCGATGGGTGGGCCAACAGCGGTCGAGTTACATGCTGCATGTCTTGTACCTTGTGCATGACGTATCCGACCCGGCGGTGCGCCGGAGGGTTCAGATGCTCAAGGCAGGCGGCGCCAGGGTCACCTTGGCGGGCTTCCGCCGCACCACCAGTCCGGTCGCCGAAATCGAGGGTGTCGAGCCTGTCGACCTTGGCGCGACGCGGGACGGCCGATTCGCGCAGCGCATCGGCGCGGTCGCCAAGGCAGCCGTATCGATCGGCGCGAAATTGGGCGCCGTGTCCAGGCCCGATCTCATCATCGCGCGCAACCTCGAAATGCTGGCGTTGGCCCGCCGCGCCAATGGCTCGCTCGGAGCGAGCGTGCCGATCGTCTATGAATGCCTCGATATCCACCGTCTGGTGCTGCGCGACGATTTCGTCGGCAGGACGCTGCGGGGCGCCGAACGTCATCTCGCCCGCGACGTGAAGCTTCTGGTGACGAGCTCGCCGGCCTTCATCGCCAATTATTTCGAGCCGTTCGGGCAGATCGTCGCACCTGTCGAGCTGATCGAGAACAAATATTTCGAGGCGGCATCCGTTGTCGCCGCGCATTCTTTCGGGGACGACAGCCCGGCGACGCCGCCCTGGCGCATCGGCTGGTTCGGCGCGCTGCGCTGTCGTCGCTCGCTGGAGCTGCTGGCCGATTTCACCCGCCGCCAGGCGGGGCGTTTCGAGGTCGTGCTGAGAGGCCGCCCGGCGCTGTCCGAATTCCCGGACTTTCACGGTTTCGTCGAGGCCGAGCCCTGGCTTTCGTTCGAGGGACCTTACCGCAATCCGGAGGACATGGCGGCAATCTATGGGCAAGTGCATTTCTCCTGGGCGATCGATTTCTTCGAAGCCGGCCAGAATTCCGAATGGCTGCTTCCCAACCGCCTCTACGAGGGCTGCCGCTTCGGCGCCGTGCCGATCTCGATGGCGGACACCGAAACGGGAAGATTCCTGAAACGGCAGGACATTGGCGTTCTCCTGTCCGAGGCGACGCCCGAAGCCGTCGAGGCGATGCTCGGCCGGATGGATCAGGATCGATATCGCGGTCTGAAGTCGCGCGTGTTGGCGCGCAACCCCAGAACCTGGAGCTACGACCGCAGCGATTGCGCGGCCTTCGTCGACAAGCTGCGCGGCCTTGCCGCAATGCCTTCAAATTTTGCGACGACGGAGGCGGCGGCGTGATGGCAGGGGACTCACAAGAGCCGATGACGCAGGCCGCCACATCGATCCTGATCGTCATTCCATGCCTGAACGAGGCAGCCCATATCGGCGGCCTGCTCGACCAGTTGCGGCCCGCGGCGGCGCGGCTCGGCGGCCGCATCGTCGTCGCCGACGGCGGCAGCACCGACGGCACGCAAGCCATCGTCGAAAACATCGTGGCGAACGATGCCCGGGTCGTCCTGCTCGCCAATCCGAAGCGCCTCCAGAGCGCCGCCATCAATCTCGCGGTGGCGACCCTTGGCGAAGGCGCCGACTACCTCATCCGCATCGACGCGCATGGCGGCTATCCGGACGACTACTGCGAGCGGCTGGTCGAGGAAGCCCTTGCCACCGGCGCCGATTCGGTCGTCGTTTCGATGCTGACCGCCGGCACCGGCGCCGTGCAGAAGGCGGTCGCGGCGGCGCAGAATTCCAAGCTCGGCACCGGCGGCTCGAAGCACCGGCACATGTCCGAGGGCGAATGGGTCGACCACGGCCACCACGCGCTGATGCGCATCGCCGCTTTCAGGCATGTCGGCGGCTATGACGAGAGCTTCAGCCACAACGAGGACGCCGAGCTCGACTATCGGCTCCGCCAGGCCGGCTGCCGCATCTGGATGAGCGGCAGGACGCAGATGGTCTACTATCCGCGCTCGACGCTGAAGAGCCTCTATTTCCAGTATCTCGGCTATGGCCGCGGCCGCGCCAGGAACGTCCTGAAGCATCGCATGGTGCCGAAGGTTCGTCAGATGATCCCGTTGCTCGTGGCGCCCGTGGTGCTGCTCGCCCTGTTCTCCTTCGTCCACTGGATCGCGGCGGTGCCTTTCCTTTTGTGGATGACTGTATGCCTCAGTTACGGGCTGGTGACGGCGCTGCGCCAGCGCAACGCCAGCATCGCGCTGGCCGGGGTCTCGGCGATGGTCATGCATTTCGGCTGGTCGGTCGGCTTCTGGCAGCAGCTTTTGGCGTCGCGCTCGCAGCGCAAGGTGGCGTGATGGCCAGCCGCTCGATCGACATCTGCATCTGCACCTTCCGCCGGCCGGAGCTGGCCGACACGCTGCGCTCCGTCGCCGCGCTGGAGAAGCCCGAGGGCGTGGTGATAGGCATCGTCATTGCCGACAATGACGACGAGCCCAGCGCGCAGAAGCTGGTAAAGGCATTGGCCGGCGAGCTGAAGCTGCCGGTCCGCTACCGCCACGCGCCGGCGCGTAACATCTCGATCGCCCGCAACGCCTGCCTCGACGCCAGCGTGTCGGATTTCGTCGCCTTCATCGACGACGACGAGACGGCGTCGACCGGCTGGCTGGTCGAATTGATGGCGGCGGCCGACGCCACGGGCGCCGCGGCGGTGCTCGGACCGGTGCGGGCGCATTATCGCCAGGACGCGCCGGACTGGATGCAGAAGGGCGACTTCCATTCCACCTTGCCGGTCTGGGTGCGCGGCGAGATCCGCACCGGCTACACCTGCAACGTCCTGCTCAAAATGACCGATGCGAGCCTGCGTGGCCGGCGCTTCAGCCTGGCGCGCGGCCAGACCGGCGGCGAGGATACCGAGTTCTTCGATGCCATGGTCAAGGCCGGCGGCCGCATCGCCTTTGCACCCGAGGCTTTCGTCGACGAGGTCGTGCCGCGCGCCAGGGCCGCGTTCGACTGGCTGCGCCGCCGCCGCTTCCGCTTCGGCCAGACGCATGGCCATTTGATCGGGCGCGGCACCGGCGGCGTGCGCCGCGCGGGCCAGGTCGGGTTGGCTTCGGCCAAGGCCGCCTATTGCTTCGGCATGGCCATTTTGACCGCGATCAGCCCCGTTCGACGGAACCGCAGCGTGCTGCGCGGCATTATGCACGTTGGCGTCATCAGCGGTTTGGTCGGCGTCCGTGAAATCCGCCAGTACGGCCTCACTTCGCCAGAACAAGGGAACAAGCGTGCAGCCTGACGTCAGCTTCGTCATTGCCGCCTACAATGCGGAGGCCACTCTCGACCGCGCCATCGCCGGCGCGATCGCGCAACTTGGCGTGACCGTCGAGGTCATCGTCGTCGACGACCAGTCGCGCGACGGCACGCTGGATGTGGCACGCGCATATCCGCAAGATATCGTCAAGGTGGTGGCGTTGCCCGCCAATCGTGGCCCCGGCGGCGCCCGCAATGCCGGCCTCGACCTGGCGCGCGGCCGCTGGGTGGCTTTGCTCGATTCCGATGACGCGGTGCTTCCCGACCGCCTGGCCATGATGATCTCCCGCGCCGAAGCGGCGGGTGCGCAGATTGCGGTCGACAATGTGCAGGTCGTGCGCGAGGACGGCACGCCCGACGACACCATGTTCCCGGCCGGCTATCTCGAAGGCCTGCGCGAAATCTCGCTGGCCGACTACATTGCCGGCAATCAGGTCTTCGAATCGCGTTTCAATCTCGGCTATCTGAAACCGATCTTCCAGCGCCGCTTCCTCGACGACAACAGGCTGCGCTACGACGAGAAGCTGCGCATCGGCGAGGACTACATCCTCCTGGCGAGCGCGCTTGCCAGCGGCGGCCGCTGCGTGGTTGAGCCGACCGTCGGCTATGTCTACCACATCCGCACCGGCTCGATCTCGCGCGTGCTCGAATTGCATCACGTCGAGGCGATGGCGCGCGCCGATGCCGCCTTCGCGGCGGCATATCCCATGGACAGCGGCGCAAAGGCGGCCTTTGTCAGGCGTGGCCGCAGCCTGCGCAAGGCGTCGTCGTTCCTGTCCCTGGTTCAGCATATCAAGGCGCGTTCGCTGCTCAAGGCGATCGGTACGGCGCTCAGGAATCCGGCCGCGATCGGGCATATGAGCATGCCTATCGCGGTCCGGCTCAGAAGGGTTGCGGCACAGGTTCGCCGTCGGGGCGGGGAGACGAAGCATGCCGGCATTTTCATAGCCAGCGATAAGTAGGAATCTTTTCTGTCAGAAGGAATATCAGATGCAGAAAGTCAGGAAGGCAGTCATCCCGGTGGCGGGACTCGGAACACGGTTCCTGCCGGCGACCAAGTCTATGCCGAAGGAGATGCTGCCCGTCGTCGACAAGCCCGTCGTGCAATATGCGGTCGACGAGGCGTTCGAGGCCGGCATCGAGCACATCGTCTTCGTCACTGGCCGCAACAAGGCGGTCATCGAGGACTATTTCGACCTGCACCCTGAACTGATCGGCACGCTGGAGCAGACCGGCAAGAAGGCGCAGCTCCAGTCGCTGGAGAGCCTGCTGCCGGAGGCCGGCGCCACCTCCTTCATCCGCCAGCAGTCGCCGCAAGGTCTCGGCCACGCCGTCTGGTGCGCGCGCGACGTGATCGGCAATGAGCCCTTCGCGCTGCTGCTCCCCGACATGGTGTCTTTCGGCGCGCGCGGTTGCCTTGCCGAGACGGTCGATCTTTATCAGCGGACCGGCGGCAATGTGATCGCCGTCGAGCGCTGCGACCCGGCCGAAACCAGCAAATACGGCATTGTCGGCCGCGGCGACGAGATCGGCTCCGGCTTCAAGGTCACGGCGATGGTTGAAAAGCCCGCGCCCGCCAACGCGCCGTCCAATTTCTACATCAACGGCCGCTACGTGCTGCAGCCGGAGATCTTTGCGCTGCTCGGCAACCAGCAGCGCGGCGCCGGCAACGAGATCCAGCTCACCGACGCCATGGTGCGCCTGGCCCAGAGCCAGCCTTTCTACGCCCAGCCTTTCGATGGCCGCATGTTCGACTGCGGCTCCAAGGAAGGCTTCATCGAAGCCACCATCGCCTTCGCCCTGGCGCGCGACGACATGAAGGGCCCTGTCTTCGAGATGCTGCAGCAATTCGTCCGGTCGCATGAGCGCCGGGAAGTAGCCGCATAATGCCCATCTTTCGGGTGCATATGCGAACCCGCGATGGCGCGACAGCCACTCAAGCGCCCGGGCCTTCCGGCCCGGCGCATCCTGGCAACGACGTTGCGCGGTCTTTTCTGGTCACGACGCCGATCTACCAAGGCCGATAGCGCCTGCAACCTGGAATTGGACCGAATATGAACTATGCCAACTTCCCTCTCGACAAGAGGATGCCGTTGCCCAGTACCGATGCGGAAAAGGGTGAAGACTTCATCGACGTCGAGCGTCTGCTTGGCATGGCCGCCCGACAGGCCAAGGTCGTGGCGGCCTGCGCCATCATCGGCCTGTTCCTGGGCGTCATCTATCTGCAGACCACACCCAAGCAATATATGTCGGTGGCGAGCGTCCTGATCGACGAGGGCCTGAACAAGGTCGTCGACGACATCTCGGCGGCGTCGCAAACCATGCAGACCGACGCTTCCCTTCTCAGCCAGATCGAAATCCTGTCCTCGGCGCGCCTGGCCTCGGTGGTGGTCGACAAGCTGAAGCTCGACCAGAACCCGGCCTTCATGAACCCGCCGCAATCGGCCTTGGCCAAGGGCATCGGCTTCCTGCGCGGCGTGGTCGGCTATTTCCGCGGCAGCTCGGCCGACCAGATCCCTGGCATGGAGAATGTCGACGAGGCGACGCGTCAGGCCATGATCAAGACGGCGACGCACGACTATGCCGTGCTGAAGCTGCAGAGCGAGGTGCTGGCGCAGCGCAACGGCCGCAGCTACGTCATTTCCATCGGCTACCAGGCGCCCGATCCTGCCTTGGCCACGGCCATCACCAAGGCCTATGCCGACGCCTATCTGGCCGATCAGCTCAATGCCAGCTTCGACGCCACCGAACGCGCGGCCTTGTGGCTGCAGGGCAGGCTCACGGAATTGCGTGAAAGCTCGCAGCAGGCAGCGATGGCGGTCGAGAAATTCAGGGCCGAACATGGGCTCTCCGCCAACAGCGACGGCCAGTTGCTGAGCGACAAGCAGCTCGCCGATCTCAACGCCCAGCTCATCGTCGCGCAAGCCGATACCGCCAGGGCCAGCGCCCGCTATCAGCAATTCAAGGCGATCGTCGACAGCGGCTCCGAAAGCGCCTTCAACGATTCGGCCATCGGCGCCGACCAGCCGAGCAGCTCGGTCATCATCGCGCTCAAGACCCGCTATCTGGCCATCGCCAAGCGCCTGCAGGACGTCGAGACGAATTTCGGCAAGGATCACCCGCAGGCGATCGCGCTGGCCAAGGAAAAGGCCGATGTCTCGGCGCAGATCTTCGGGCAGCTCAAGCAGCTCACCGAAAGCTACCGCAATGACTTCGAAGTGGCGCAGGCGCGCGAAACGGCGCTACGCGACAAGATCTCCACCGCCGCCGGCAAGAGCTCGATCGACAACCAGTCGCAGGTGAAGCTGAAGGAGCTCGACCAGCAGGCGCAGGCGCTCACCACGCTCTACCAGACCTTCCTCAGCCGCTATGAGGAAGCCTCGCAGCAGCAGTCCTTCCCGGTCGGCAAGGTCCGCATCATTTCCGACGCGACGATGCCGCTCGCGGCTTCCAGCCCGCGCACCTTGCGCGTGCTGGCGCTGTCGCTGGTGCTCGGCCTGATGCTTGGCGCCGGCTTCGGCGGCCTCAACGAGTTCAACGAGCGTTTCTTCAGGACGGGCGAGGACATTCGCGACCGCGTCGGCCTGAAATTCCTCGGTTATCTGCCGACGATCGGCGGCGGCAAGGCCAAGGATACCAAAGCCGACGATCTGCCGGCCGACGGCAAGGTGGCCAGCCTCTCCGCGGCTGAGAGACGGGCGCGCATGCGTGTCAGCATCGACGCCCCGGCCTCGATGTTCGCCGAGACGCTGCGCAACGCCAAGATCGCCTTCGACGTGGTGATGGAAGATCGCGGCAGCCGGGTCATCGGCGTTATTTCGGTGCTGCCCGGAGAAGGCAAGTCGACGGTCGCCGCGAACCTTGCCGGCCTGCTCGCCGCCAACGGCGCCAAGACCCTGCTCATCGACGGCGACCTGCGCAATCCGGGCCTGAGCCGCAGCCTCGGCATGGAGGCCGAGCAGGGCCTGATGGAAGCGGTGGTCAACGGCCAGACCTGGCAGTCGGTCGGCAAGGTCGACCGCCAGACCAAGCTCGCGATCATCCCGGCCGTGCTGCGCGGCCAGTTCTCGCACACCAGCGAGCTTCTGGGCTCGGCCGGCATGCGGCGCTTCATCGACAACGCCAAGGAGACGTTCGAATACATCGTCGTCGACCTGCCGCCGCTCGGCCCCGTCGTCGACGCCAAGGCTTTCGCGCCGCTGGTCGACGGCTTCGTGCTGGTCACCGAATGGGGCCGCACGCCGCGCAACATGGTGCGCTCGATGCTGGAATCCGAGCCCTATATCGCCAACAAGGTGATCGGCGCAGTGCTCAACAAGGTCGATTTGAAGAAGCTGGCCAAATACGGCTCGCTCGGCGGCTCGGAAAGGTTCTTCGACCGCTATTCGAGCTACTATCTGGACAAGTCGGAATCGCGCGCCAAACAGGCTGCTTGAGGCGGTCTTCCGGTCGGAAAAACAAGGACATGGGCGGCTCAGCCTGAAATGGCGTGCCGCCCTAATCCTGTGAAGACAGCAGTCGGCCGTATTTGCCGACGATCCTGAGCGCGGTCAGCCGCCCGGTTTGGAAGGCGCCGGTGTCGATGTCGAGCCGGCGCCCATCAAGCGTCGGAGCCTCCACGATCGTGTGTCCGTGCACCACCCAGCGGTCGAGACGGTGCGCCGCCTGGAAGAACTCCTCGCGGATGTTGAGGAGGTCGCCCTCGTCCTGCGCCTCGAGCGCGATACCGGGCCGGATACCGGCATGCACGAAGACGAATTCGTCGGAGCAGACCATTATGGGCAGCGTGCGCAGGAAGTCGATATGGCCGGCGGGGATGGCCTCGCGGATGTGCGCGTCCGTCCGTTCGCTGGAACCGTAGAGGCTTATCAGCCGGTCCGGGTCGACGCCGTAGGAGAACAGGGTTTCGCGGCCGCCATAGCCGAGCCAGGTTTCACGCGAGAGATGACCGTCCAGAAAGAGGAGCAGCGCGACCTCGTGGTTTCCCACGAGGCTGATGCGCTGAAAGCCCTTCGGCGGGGGCGCCATCAGATGTTCGATCACGCGCCGCGAGTGCGGCCCGCGGTCGATATAGTCGCCCAGCATGATGATGATCTTGCGGCCGCTGAAACGTTGCGCGTCGAGCTGGATTTTTCCTTCCAGCGCGCGCAGCTCGTCGAGGCAGCCATGCACGTCGCCGATCGCGTAGACGACCGTGTCGCGCATGTCCATGACGAGGCGCTCGCGTGGCGCGGGTCGCGGGCGTCTCGATCGTTGGAAAAGATTCACGGATTGAGGCTCGGCTACTTGCATTGATCTGCGCCTCGATATCATGCCGAATGCAAACAATTCCACACCGGCGCGTAATCGGCAGTCGCGTCAGGCGGCCTTCAACCGGTAGCGGAAGAGCGTGTGATCGAGCAGCAGCCGGATGCGCGGCTCGGCCTCGGTCGCGATCAGCCAGCTCACCGCGATCATGGCCGCGCCGACGGCCGCGATCGCTGCAAGATAGGGCACGCCGGCACGCATCAAGGCGCCGAGCATCGCCGCGCCGACGACATCATGGATGAGATAGAGCGGATAGGTCATCAGCCCGATCCGCCGCCAGCCGCGCCAGGAAAGGTCGAGGCGCAGCGACCACGCCATCAGCGCCACCGCCGCAAGGAAGATTGCGATCGGCGTCGCGTAAGGCATCGCGGCTCCCACCTTGACGCTGTGCACGTCGACCGAGCTCGCGATCTGCAGCGCGCCCCCGAACAGGAACAGGGCCGCGAAGGCAAGTCGCGGCAGGGTTATCGCCTTGAAGCGCATCAGCCACAGAAGCACGCCGACGGCGAAGAACGCGCCGTGATGCACCAGGGTCAGCTGCAGCCAGCGCGTCTCGGCGAGATCGGTCCAGCCGAAGGCGAAATAGGCGCACCAGAACAATGTGCTGGCGAGGCCGATGACGATGGCCACTATCTCCATCAGGTCGAATCGGCCGAGCCGCAGCAGGAGCCAGACGATGGCGTAGAACGCAATCTCGATGCCGAGCGTCCAGTAGACGCTGTCCACCCAGGGTTCGAAAGGCACGAACAGCCCGGTGCGGACGAGGCGGATCACGGCGTCCGTGGGCCAGGAAAGGCCGACCGCGAGCAGGACGATCGCGGAGATCGGCGCGCAGATCCAGACCGCCGGCACCAGCCGCCGGAAGCGCGCCTCGAAGAATTTCAGCGGCGTGGAATTCTCGGCGCTGAAGGCGATGACGAAGCCGCTGATGACGAAGAACACCTGCACCCCGACCCAGCCTGAACCGGCGAAGGCCATTTCGGGATGCGGCGGGATGCCACCGGTGGCGCGTGCCGAAACGCCGTCGGGGAAGGCCCAGACCCAGAAGCCATAGTGATAGAACATCACCATGACGGCAGCCAGGAAACGCAGGATGTCGACACCGCCGAATGTCGTCTTGTGCTGAGCCATGCCGTGCCTTCGGTATGGCCCCCCACGCGAACTTTAGGCGTTATTGCTGCATTGCACAACAGACGATTGCGCTGCGGGAGAAACTCGCCGCTTCGCCGTCGGCCGGCTACACCCCGATGCCGCGGCTCTTCAGCGCCGCCGTGATCTCGTCGAGGATCACAGGGTCGTCGATGGTCGCCGGCATCGTCCATGCCTCCTTGTCGGCGATCTTCTGCATCGTGCCGCGCAGGATCTTGCCGGAGCGGGTCTTGGGCAGTCGCTTGATCGTCACCACGGTCTTGAAGGCCGCGACCGGGCCGATCCGCTCGCGCACCAGCCCGACCGCCTCGCTCTCGATCGCGCCGCTATCGCGCGACACGCCGGCATTGAGCACGACGAAGCCGAGAGGCACCTGGCCCTTCATGGCATCGGCAATGCCGATGACCGCGCATTCGGCGACATCGGGATGGGCCGCCAGCACCTCTTCCATGGCGCCCGTCGAGAGCCGGTGGCCGGCGACGTTGATGATGTCGTCGGTGCGGGCCATCACATAGAGGTAGCCGTCCTCGTCCATCATGCCGGCATCGGCCGTCTTGTAGTAGCCGGGGAACTCCTCGAGATAGGCCTGGCGGAAACGGGCGTCGGCGTTCCACAGCGTCGGCAGGCAGCCGGCGGGCAGCGGCAGCTTGACCACGACATTGCCGAGCGTGCCGCGCGCCACCTCGTGGCCGGCATCGTCGAGGATGCGAATGTCGTAGCCCGGCATTGGCACGCCGGGCGAGCCGTATTTCACCGGCAACAGCCCGAGCCCCGCCGGGTTGATCGTCATCGGCGAGCCGGTCTCGGTCTGCCACCAATGGTCGATCACCGGACGGTCGAGCTTTTGCTCGGCCCATTTGATGGTTTCGGGGTCGGCGCGCTCGCCGGCAAGAAACAGCGTGCGGAACTTCGACAAATCGTATTTCGGCACGAACTCGCCCTTGGGATCCTGCCCTTTGATGGCGCGGAAGGCGGTCGGCGCGGTGAACAGCGCCACCACGCCATGCTCAGCGATCACCCGCCAGTAGGTGCCGGCGTCCGGCGTGCCGATCGGCTTGCCCTCGAACAGCACGCTGGTGCAGCCATGCAGAAGCGGCGCGTAGACGATATAGGAATGACCGACCACCCAGCCGACGTCCGACGCTGCCCAGAACACTTCGCCCGGCTTCACGCCGAACTCGTTGTCCATCGTCCATTTCAGCGCGACCATGTGGCCGCCATTGTCGCGCACGATGCCTTTCGGCTGGCCGGTCGTGCCGGAGGTGTAGATGATGTAGAGCGGGTCGGTGGCTAAAACCGGCACGCAGTCGACATTGGCGCCAGCCGCCCGCTCGCGGGCAACCGCATCCGCATAGTCGAAGTCGTAATTGTCCTTCATCTCGCAGCGCAGCTGCTCGCGCTGCAGGATCAGGCAGGCGTCGGGCTTGTGCTTCGACATCTCGATCGCCTTGTCGAGCAGCGGCTTGTAGGCGACGACGCGGCCTGGCTCCAGGCCGCAGGAGGCGGTGATGATCAGCTTCGGCTTGGCGTCGTCGATGCGGGTGGCGAGCTCATGCGAGGCGAAGCCGCCGAACACCACCGAATGCACGGCGCCCAGCCTCGCGCAGGCGAGCATGGCGATAGCGGCTTCCGCCACCATCGGCATGTAGATGATGACGCGGTCGCCCTTGCCGATGCCGCGATGCCTCAGCACCGAGGCCAGCGCGACGACCTCGCGCTTCAATTCGGCATAGGTGAATGTCCGGATCGTGCCGGTGATCGCGCTGTCATGGATCAGCGCCAGCTGGTCGGCGCGGCCACCGGCGACATGGCGATCGAGGACGTTATGGCAGGTGTTGCAGGTGGCGCCGGTGAACCAGCGTCCATAGACGCCGGCTTCCGGATCGAAGACCTTTTCGGCTGGCATATACCAGTCGATCGCCTTCGCCGCCTCGGCCCAGAATCCCATGGGGTCGCTTTTCCAGCCCTCATAGACTTCGCGGTAGCGTGAGGCCATCGACTTCCTCCCAGGGACGTTTTGCCGTCTGGGAATAGCCTAAGTTGCTTCTGCCGGCCATGTCTTCCTGCATTTTGGTCGACACCGCCCGGCAAACGTCTCTGTTCGACGCCTCCCTTGGGGACGTCGCTGTCACTGCCCGCTATATCAGCCGGCTTAAAGCGGCAGCGCCGCCAGCATCAGCCCGACGCCGCCGGCGATCAGGATAGCCGCAGCAAGCGCCTTCCGATGGCGCTCGAACGCCGTCGGAGCCCGTTCCCAATTGTAGCGCATACAGATCACTCCCCAAAGCCCGGCGGACTCATAGCTTACCCAAGGGCAGGAAGGCAAGACCTCGCTAATATTCACCTGGTGGCGGGCAGGCCTGCCGAGCCTATCGTCCCCTTCGCCACCCCACAGCGATGGACAGCCTCGCTATGCCGCGCTAATTGCTCTTCAGCGAAGGGAGCGGGCGCATGGCGGAAATCGGCTCTGAGACGGTGCTGCGCATGGCGGACGATGCGTCCGTGCAACATGTCGGCGATGGCGCGGTCGTGCTTTTGGCGCGCAGCGGCCAGCTTTACACCTGCAACGACACGACCGAGGCTTTCCTCGGCAAGGTCGATGGCGCGCGCAACCTCGACCAGATCGTCGACCTGCTGTCGGACGAGTTCGACGTCGACAAGGCAACGCTCGACCAGGACATGGCCGAACTGGCCGCCGAGCTTGTGGCCGAAGGCATCCTCGCCGACCTGGGCGCGTGATGGCCGACGGCCCGGTCCTGCGCGTCTTGTTCCGGGTCCATTTGTGGCTCAGCGCCCGGCTGATGCCAGTGCAGGTCGGCCGGCGCGATTTCGAAAGCGTGTTGAAACTGGCGCCGCTGCAGTCGCCGGCGCCCTATCGTGACTTGCCCTGGACCTACATCGTCCATCGCGTCAAGCGAACGGTGCGGCGCCCCTGGTTGATGCGCGACCGCAGGTGCCTTCGGGAAGGTCTGCTCGGTTTTCGCTTTCTGCGCATGGCCGGCCTCGACCCGGAGCTGCGTTTCGGCGTCGACACCAGGTCGATGCACGAGCCTCGCCTGTCGGCGCATTGCTGGGTCTGCCTCGACGGCAAGCCGGTGGTCAGCGACAGCCAGCCCGGCATGGTGGAGATCTACCGCCACCCGGCCAGCATGAAGGCGCCAGCCGCTTGAGCGACCAGACCTTCCGCTATGATCTCAACGGCCAGGTCATAGGCATCACCGCCACGCGTGCCGATCTGTGGCCGAGCTTCGACCTGATGCTCGGCGCCCTGCGTGTGAACGAGCCTGTCCAGCCCGGCTTTCGCGTTGACATCGTCGAAACGCTTGAGTTGCCGGAAAACCCCGAAGGAAAGCTGGCTTTCGACGGCGAAGTGCCGCTGGACGGCCATTGCCGCATGATCGACGCCGGAAGCGTCTTCCATCTCGTCTTTCCGGGACAGCAGACGCTGTCGATCCGCGACGGCGAGGGCCGGGCCGAAATCCGTCTTCATCCCGACAGCAAGATCAAGTGGACTTTGCTGATGATGGTGCTGGATGCAGCACTCGATGCGGACGGCCAGCATATGCTGCACACCGCGGGCCTCACCTTGCCTGGAAAGGATGGCCTTGTTCTCATCCATGCGCCAAGCGGCACGGGCAAGTCGACGACATCGCTCGCGCTTGCGTCGCGGGGCTTCGGCCTCTGCTCGGACGACGTGATGATCCTCAATGCAAGCGGGCAGGGCATCACGGCCTGGGGCATGCCGCGCAAGGTGAAGGTCCACCGCAACACGGCGGCGATGCTGCCCTTCGTGGCGCTTTGCCTGGGCGAAAAGTGGGACGCCGAGGGCGAGCAATCCGTTTCGCTGGACCGCCTCGGCGAAATCATCCGTGTCGAGGATGTGCGCGCCAGGCCCGTCGCGGCGCTCCTGCACCTTGCACGCTCGGCGGACGCCGAGACCCGGCTGCTGCCGATGGCCAGGACCGACGCCATGGTGGCTTTGGCAACCGACAATGTAAGGACCGGCATGACCGGCCTGCTGTCGCTGCAGAAAAGGCGCATGGCGACGATCGCGGCCCTGGTGAAAGCGGTGCCGACCTTCACGCTGGAAGTCGGGGCAAGACCGGTCGAGGCGGCGGCGCTGATCCGCGCCGCGGTGGATATTTAGCGAGGCTCCCGAGCTCAGACTGGGTACGGTCGCGGTCGTGCCAGCCTCTGCACCCAGCGGAACGCGTCGCGGCTGAGGCGCGAGCGCAGCTTTTCGCGGGAATTGACCCGAAGCAGCATGTTGCCGGTGATGAGCCATTTCGCCAGCCGTATCGAGAGGTCCGGCTTGATGCGGTTGGCAAGCTCGATCGCGCGCGGCGCGCCGAACAGGCGTCCGGTGACGTTGAGGACCGTGGCCAGCTCAAGCTCGATGCCGGTCATGCGGGCGGCCTCGAGCAGCCGCTCTTCCTCCTTCGGCGATTTCAGCCCCCGCACGCCTTGCAGCACATCGACGCAGAGCTGCAGTCGGTGGAACTTGTGGCCGCCGGCGGCATGGACGATGGCGATGGTGAGCAGTGCGGCCGGCGTGTCGGTTTCGCCATTGTCGATCGCCTGCAACTCCCGAAACCCGAGCGACAGACGCCGGCGCATACCGGTGTCGTGCACCAGATCGCCATGCAACTCGATCAGCAGGCTGGAGTTCTCTTTCTCCAGCCATTTGAACTCCTGCAATTCGTGCGAGAGGGCCTCGTCGCTGCCGAGCTCGAAGCCGCATTCGGCGATCGTCCGGTTGGCCGCCTCGATGCTGGCGGGGTCGACGAGAATGTCGATGTCGGTGAAGGGACGGTCCGCAACCTGGCGATAGAGCTTGCGCGCGAACACCGGCCCCTTGACGATCCGGGCCGGCACGCCCTTTGCCGCCAGCGCCTTCATGATGCGGTCACCATGGTACTGCAACAACATCGACTGACCGGTCGCCATTGTCGCTTCGTCGCGCAACTCCGACAATTTCCGCTGCAAGGCTGTGTCCTGCGGCAGTTGAGCGTCGCCGATTTCCCGCAGTTTGCGCAGCATGATCGGCAGCACGCCGTGGAACTCGGCATTGGCGAGCAGCGCCAGCAGGGTTTTGGCCGCAACATCCCTGCCAACAGCAGCCGGTGCCTCGGGGTCGGCGAAGGTCAGCAGCAGTTTTTCATCGGCAGGCGCAAGAGATGGCAGCATCAGCCCGGACGGCGCTCGAACGATAGGAACAAGCCATGCTTACAGAAAAGCACGCCGGAAGCCAGTGCGCGGCGGCAGCGCCGCCCTGTGAGTATGACTTTCGGCGCGGATCGTCCATTCTCTGGGTTCGATCCGGAGAGTGTTGGAAATGACGAAGAAGAAGTATGAGGCACCTTTGCCGCGCAAGGCTGGAAAACTGTCCAGCGTGGTGGCCGTGGCGTCAAAGACGTTTTGAGGCGTTCGCGGCTTCAGCTCGGCTGAAGCCGCCTACATCCCCCAGCGCAACGCCGCCGTGTGCACCGGCGCGTCCCAAAGTGCTGACGTTTCGTCATCCAGCATGGTCAGCGTGATTGAGCATCCCGCCATGTCGAGCGAGGTCACATAGGACCCGACGAGCGAGCGGACCACCGTCACGCCCTTTTTCTCGAACATCCTGCGGGCGCTGTTGTACATCAGATAAAGTTCCATCGACGGCGTGCCGCCGAAGCCGTTGACGAACAGCAACGCCGGCCCCTTGGCCTGATCGCCGAGGTCGCCGGCAATCGCGGCGCAGACCTCCTCGGCGATCGCGTCGGCGCTCTTCAGCGCGTCGCGGCGCCGGCCGGGCTCGCCGTGGATGCCGACGCCGAATTCCATCTCGCCGTCGCCGATCTCGAAGGTCGGCCTGCCGGCGGCGGGCACCGTGCCGCTGGTCAACGCCACGCCCATCGAGCGCGTCGCGGCATTGACGCGCTCGCCTAGCGCCTTGAGATCGGGCAGGGCCATACCTTGCTCGGCGGCGGCGCCAACGATCTTTTCCACCACCAGCGTGCCGGCCACGCCGCGCCGCCCGGTCGTGTAGGACGAGTTCTCGACCGCGACGTCGTCATTGGTCACCACCTGCAGCACGCCGTCCGCCATCTCTGCGGCCATGTCGAAATTCATCACATCGCCTTCGTAGTTCTTGACGATGAACAGGCAGCCGGCGCCGGTATCGACGGCCTCAACGGCGGCGAGCATCTGGTCGGGCGTGGGCGAGGTGAAGACCTGGCCGGGGCAGGCGGCATCGAGCATGCCGTGGCCGACAAAGCCGCCATGCAGCGGCTCGTGGCCGGAGCCGCCGCCCGAGATCAGCGCGACCTTGCCCGGCTTCAACGCCCTGCGGCGGATGAATTTGTGCTCGTCGCCAAGCACAAGGATATCGGCATGGGCGGCGGCGAAGCCATCGAGGCTTTCGGTCAGGACCGTGTCCACCGAGTTGATGAATTTCTTCATGGCAGTCCTCCCGACGGTTCTTAGTTTACGCAATTCCGAACGGAAAACCGCCACACACTTTTCCTGGAATTGCTTTTGCTTAGCCGCTGCCCTTGCCGGCGATGCTGGTTATTTTCTGGATGAATTCGTTGATCGCCCGGTCGAGCGCGGCGTTCTGCCTGTCGTCGCCGAAATCCGGCACGATGAGCGAGACATGGCGTGTCCTGCGCGGCCCTGAGGCCGCGGGCGCTTTGCCGGGATGCGCCTGGTGATAGGCGGCCATGAACTGATCGCGCTCGGCCTGGCTGAAATGGCAGACGGAAAAGATGGACGGCAAATGCCTTGACGGGATCGGGATCGAATAGGCCGGGCTGGAGATCTGCGTGACGAAGCTGCGGTGCTTGCCGAGCGCATCGGCAAGGCGCTGGCGCATGCCCGACGGGCGCTGGTCGATGACCTGCGACAGGATCGTCTTATAGGCGCGGATTGCCTCTTCCGAGCCTGTTTCCGATATCTTCTCGGTCCGGACCATGCCGCGCCTACACCGGAACGTCCGCGATGGCCGCCTTGGCCATAGCGAGTTGCGCGGGAGCGACCGACAGGTCGCGCAGGCCCGCCTCGAGCAGCGCCGGGATGGCTGCCGGATCGCCACCCGCGTCGCCGCAAAGGCTGACCGGAATTCCCTTCTCCTGCCCGAAGGCCGCGACCGCAGCGATCAGCCGCAGCACCGCCGGGTGACGGATGGAGTTGAGATGCGCCACGGCTGCGTTGTCCCGCGCGGCCGCCATCACATATTGCGTCAGATCGTTGGAGCCGATCGAGAAGAAGGCGACATCGGCGAAGGCTTCCGGCGCCAGTGCCACCGACGGCACCTCGACCATGATGCCGAGCGGCGGAAGCCTGTGCGCCACGCCCTGCGCGGCAAGCGCGGCCTGTTCCCCGGCGAACAGCGCGGCGGCTTGGCTGTACTCGTCAGGCGTGGCGATCATCGGGAACATCACCTTCAGATTGCCGTGGATGGCGGCGCGCAGCAATGCCCGGATCTGCACGCGGAAGATATCGCGCCGCGCCAGCGACAGCCTTATGCCGCGCAGGCCGAGAAACGGGTTGGTCTCCTTGACGGTGAAACCCGGCACCGGCTTGTCGCCGCCGGCATCGACGGTGCGGATGGTCACCGGCTTGTCGCCGGCCCATTCCAGCACCTTGCGGTAGGCATGATATTGCGTCTCCTCGTCCGGAAGCGTCTTGCCGAACAGGAATTCCGTGCGCATCAGGCCGACGCCGTCGCAGGTCGAAATATCGATGCCGTCGACGTCGGACGGGTAGGCGATGTTGACCTGGACGCGCACGGTGGTGCCGGCCTTGGTCACCGCCGGCTCCGTCAGGAATGTCCGCGCCGCGCCCTGGCGGCCGGCGAACGAGGAGGCCGATTGCCGGAAGGTTTCGGTCTCGGCCGGCGACGGCGAGAAAACGATCCCGCCTCGCTCGGCATCGAGCAGCGCCGCGCCGGTGAGCGGTCCAGCCGGGATGTCGAGACCGACGACCATCGGCACGCCGCGCGAGCGCGCCAGCATGGCGACATGGCTGGCGGCGCTGCCACGCTTGAGCGCAATGCCGCCGCCTTTGCTCCAATCGGTTTCTAAAAAACGCGTCGGCGCGATGTCCTCGCCATAGAGGATTGCGCCCGGGGGCGGCGCAGGCGCGCTGTCCTCGCTCAGCGCCCGCAGCACCTGATCGCGAATGTCGCGCAGGTCCGCCGCGCGGGCGCGGAAATAGTCCTGGTCCGACGCTTCGTAGCCGGCGATCTCGCCGTCCAGCGCCGCGCGCCAGGCGGCGTCCGCCGCCTGCCCGGAACCGATCGCCGCGAAGGCCGGACCGCTCAGCGCGTCGTCCTCCAGCATGGCGATGTGGAATTCGAGGATGCCGGCGGCGTCGCCATCAGCGGTTTCGATCAGCGCCGCCAGTCGGCCGACGGCCCTGCCGATCGCCCCTTCCAGTGCCGCTTTTTCTTCCGCCGCGCCCGTCTTGGCTTCGTAGCCGGCCGGAGGCTGGTCTAGATCGAACAACGGGCCTTCTGCGTAACCGGGGGAGGCGGGGATGCCGTCAATCCGCATGGCTGGCGTTCCTTGCGGGCCTGCCGTCATGCAGATACGTTTCAAGCGGACCTGGCATGATCCGCGTCCTCGTCGAAGTCACGCTGCACCAGATCGACCAGCGCTTTCACCGCCTGGGCCGCGCCGTCACCCTTGGCGCGGATGTGCAGCATGGTCCCTTTCGGCGCCTTGGCCGCCATCACCTTGACGATGCTCTTGGCATCGAACCAGGGACCGTTTGCCGCCACCGCCACTTCCACCTCGGCCGCGAACGACTTGGCAAGTTTGGTGAACTTCACCGAAGGGCGCGCGTGCAGGCCCACGGCGTGGGTGATCAGGACCGTTGCTTCGGCGGATGCGGACATTCGGTCGGGTTCCCGTTCGTTCATGCCGGCGACAGTTCATGCGCCGTCGCCACCACTTCCTTGAGCGAGGCGCCGCCAGAGGATTCGGTCGCCGCCATCACCGCGCCTTCCACGATCGGTGCGTTGCAGACGACTATTCTGTGGGAGCGCGGCTCGCCGATCATCTCGACCGCCATTTCCGAGTTGGTCTCGGCGCCGCCGAGATCGACGAGTATGGCGACGCCCGCTTCCGACCAGGCCTTGTCGATCGCATCCATGATCGCCTCGACGCTGGTGCCGAGCCCGCCATGGCCGTTTCCGCCGCACCATGCAAGCGGCACTTCGTCGCCGACCATCTGGCGCACCATGTCGGCCGTGCCCTCGGCGACCAGGGGCGAATGCGACACGATGACGATACCGACATTGCTCATCAATGATCCTCTATCGCTTCCGCGACTGCGCGCACCAGCAACGCGGTCGAGCGCGCTCCGGCGTCCATATGCCCGATCGATCGCTCCGCCAGGAAGGAGGCGCGCCCGCGCAGGGCCTTCATCGGCACCGTGGCCTCCGCCGCCTTGTCGGCCGCATCGACGATTTCGGTGGCCGTCTTGCCTTGCGTCAGCGCCTCATACACCGGCTGCAGCACATCGAGCATGGTTTTTTGGCCAACTTGCGACTTACCGCGCGCGGCGACCGCCTCGATCGCCTTGCCCAGTGCCGCGGCCAGCCCGTTTCGATCGGGTGCTGCCGGCAGGTCCTTGCCGAGCGCCATGAACAGCGTGCCGAACAACGGACCGGAGGCGCCGCCCACGGTCATCACCAGCTTGGTGCCGACCGCCTTCAGCGCCTCGGGCAGCGGCTTGGCCGAAAAGGCATCCGCCTCGGCGCGCACCGCCTCGAAGCCGCGCTTCATGTTCAGTCCGTGGTCGCCGTCGCCGATCGCCTGATCGAGCGCGGTCAATTCCTCGGCATGCGCCGCGATCGTATCGGCCGCCGCCGTGATCAATCGGGAGAAGTCGGCTGCGGCCATCATTCGTCCTTCATGCCGGGGCGAACAGCGCCGCCACGGCAGCGAAAACTTCGGCGACCGCGAAGGCGCCTGGATCCGCTGTGTCGAGCTGCTTGCCGATATAGGCGGAACGGCCGGCCTTCGCCTTCCGCATGGCGGCGGTTGCCTCGGCGCCTTGCCGCGCCGCTTTTGCCGCCGCTTCCAGTCCGGTCGCGTCGAGGGCTTTCAGCGCCGGCTCCAGCGCATCGACCATGGTGCGGTCGCCGACCTTGGCGCCGCCATAGAAGGTCATCCGGTCGAGCCCTGAGAGCAAGGCCTTGCCGAGCGACGCGCCGGCGCCCAGCGACTGCGACGCGGCGGTGAAGAAGATCGACAACAGCACGCCGCTGGAACCGCCCATCGACGTGCCCAGCGTATCGCCGATCACAGCGGCGGTAGCGGCGCGATCGGCGAGCGGCAGCGCATCGATACGCTCGAGAATGCTGCGCGCCCCCGTCGCCACGGTCGAGCCGGTGTCGCCATCGCCTGCCTTGGCGTCGAGCGCGTTGAGCGGCTCTTCGAGCGAGATCAGCCTTTGGCAAACGGCGGTGATCAACCTCTTCGCGGCCGCATCGTGGCTGGCTGGCTTTGTGGCTATGCCGATGGCGGGCTTGGTCATCGCCATGACGACCGGCACGCGAACCGGCTTAGCCGGCAGCCAGGCATGCGGGCCGACGGGCGCCAGCAGCGCCGCCTCGCGTTCCGCGTCCAGCTTGAGCAGCGACAGCGAGAAGCCGTTCATATTGAGCGCCGTCATCAGATGCCCGGGGCCGATCGTCAGCGCCACGGCCTTGGCGAGCGGCGAGGCGAGCACCGCATTGGCGATCAAGGACATTTCGAGCGGCGGCACCGAACCGAGATTGTTGATCAGCAGGGCATAATGGCCGCCGGGGTCGAGCCGCGCCGCGAGCCGCTCGGCCATGACGGCGACCAGCTTGCCGGCGCTCTGCAGCGCGATGCGTTCGACGCCCGGTTCGCCATGGATGCCGAGGCCGAGCTCGCCATCATTCGCGCCGAAGCGGTCTTCATGCGGCTGCCCCGGGATTGAGCAGGAGGAAAGCGAGATGCCGAATGAGATGATATCAGTTGCCGCCGCCCGCGCCGCCGCGGCAACCGACGCCAAGTCGTGACCGGCTTCGGACAGATGACCGGCGATCTTGTGCACGAACAGCGTGCCGGCGACGCCGCGCGGCTGCGCGATATCCGGCAGCGCGATATCGTCGCCGACGATCACCATCTCGACCGCCAGACCCTCGGCGCGCGCCTTCTCGGCGGCGAGGCCGAAATTGAGCCGGTCGCCGGTGTAGTTCTTGACGACCAGCAGGCAGCCGGCGGGGCCGGTCGTGGCGCGGATCGCCGCCAGCACCGCCTCGACGCTCGGCGAAGCGAAGATCTCGCCGGAGACGGCCGCCGTCAGCATGCCGGAGCCCACGAAGCCGGCATGCGAAGGTTCATGCCCGGCGCCGCCGCCTGAAACGATCGCCACCTTCGTCTTGTCCCAGTCGGCGCGCAGCACGACCTTGATCTCGGGATAGCCGTCGAGGCGGGCGAGCGCGCCCGATCCCGCCGTGGCGAGGAAGCCGTCGAGTGCTTCGGTGACGATCGCGTCCTTGCGGTTGAAAAAGTGCTTCATGGATTTCGTCCAGTCCGTATCTGCGGTCGTCAATCGGTTTGCAAATTTTTCGCGCGAGGCGGCTACATCAGTCTTTGCCCGTCCGAGCCGAAATAAAGCGGCGCCATGTAGCGGATCGTCACCTTGTCTCCCTTTGCGAGCGGCGTGTCGGGATCGGTGAGCGTCACCAGCTTCTTCGCCCCCACGGTCACATGCAGGTGGTTCTGGTCGCCGAGATGCTCGACCCAATCGACCACGCCGTCGGCATGGCCGTTCATCGCCTTCTCGATCGCAAGATGCTCGGTGCGGGCGCCGATCGTCGTCGTTCCGGTCGGCGCCCCGCCGTCGGGCAGCAGTCCGGCCGGCAGGAGGTTGATCGCCGGCTGGCCGAGGCGCGCCGCGACGTGAAGGTTTGCCGGCTCAGAATAGATCGCTCGCGGCGTGCCGATCTGCACCAGCACGCCGTCGGCGAGGATGCCGATGCGGTCGGCCATGGTCATCGCCTCGATCTGGTCGTGCGTGACATAGAGCATGGTGGCGCCGAGCTCGGACTGGATGCGCTTCAGCTCGAGCCTGAGATCGGCGCGCAGCTTGGCGTCGAGCGAGGACAGCGGCTCGTCCATCAGGTAGATCGCGGGCTTGCGCACCAGGGCGCGGCCGATGGCGACGCGCTGCATCTCGCCGCCCGACAGTTTCGTCGAGCGGTTGTCGAGCTTGTGGTCGATGCGCACCATGCGCGCGACTTCCTCGACGCGGCGCCGCACCGCTTCTTCTGGAAACCGCCGCGCCGGCGAGCGCAGCGGGAAGGCGAGGTTGTCGAACACCGAAAGATGCGGATAGAGCGAATATTGCTGGAAGACGAAAGCGGTGTCGCGCTCGGCCGGCGACAGCGCGGTCGCGTCATGGCCGCCGATATGGATCGTGCCGCTGTCCGGCCGCTCCAGCCCGGCGACCAGCCTCAGCGTCGTCGTCTTGCCGGCGCCGGTCGGACCGAGCAGCACGACGAATTCGCCGTCGTTGATCGCGAGGTCGAGATCGTCGATCGCGACGGTGTCGCCGAAACTCTTGGTCACGCCCTGGATATGGACATCAGCCATGGCGCGCCTCCGCTGCCTGATCATGCATGGCGGTCCTGACCGCGCGACCCGAACCCTTCTCGAACAGCGACAGCCGCGCGCTGCTCAAGGCCAGCCCGACCTGTTCGCCGGGGCTGAGATGGATGCCGGCCGGCACCCGTGCCTTGATGATGCCGTCGGCTGTCTCGACGGCGACGATCTGCGTGGTGCCGAGATATTCGGTGCCGTAGATCGCGCCGCGCAGCCTCGAGCCGTCGTCGAAGCGGATGTGCTCGGGCCGGATGCCGACCGCCATGTCGGCGGGTGACACGTCCTCGCGGACTTCCGGCACCGCCACCTTGGCGCCCTGCACGACGATCTCCTTCGCGCCCCTGGCAAGCCCGCCGCCGAACTTTAGGAAATTCATCGGCGGCGAGCCGATGAAATCGGCGACGAACATGGTTGCCGGCCGGTCGTAGATCTCGCGCGGCGTGCCGAACTGCTCGATGACGCCGTGGTTCATCACCGCTATTTTGTCGGCCATGGACATGGCTTCCATCTGGTCGTGCGTGACATAGACGGTGGTGGCGTGGATGCGGTTGTGCAGCTCGCGCAGCTCATGCACCATCAGATCGCGGAACTCGGTATCGAGCGTGCCCAGCGGCTCATCCATGAGAAAACATTTCGGCCGCCGCACGATGGCGCGGCCGAGCGCGACGCGCTGGCGGTCACCGCCGGCGAGACCGGAGACCGACTTGTCCAGCAGATGGTCGATGCGCAAGAGCTTGGCGGTCTCCTCGACGCGACTGCGAATCTCGGCCGACGGCATGCCCTGCGCCAGCAACGGAAAGCCGATATTCCGGCGCACATTCATATGCGGGTAGAGAGCGAAGAGCTGGAAGACGAAGGCGATGTCGCGCTCGCGCGCCCGGCGCATGGTGACGTCCTCGCCGCCGAGCAGGATCTTGCCGCCGGTCGGCAGCTCGAGGCCGGCGATCATGCGAAGCGTCGTCGTCTTGCCGCAGCCGGACGGCCCGAGCATGACGAAGAACTCGCCGTCCTCGACGACGAAATTGGAATCCTGCACGGCGACGAATGCGCCGAAGGCTTTCCTCAGGTTCTGAACACGGATCTCGGCCATCGTTATTCCGGGAATTTCGAGACGATGATGAACATGACCGTGCCGGTGAGCATGGTGATGAAGGAATAGGTGTAGAGCGACAGCGCGAAGGGCTGGAACAGCATCAGGAAGCCGATCGCGATGATCGCCGTCGCGATGTTTTCCATCAGGCCGCGCCTTGCCCAGGCGGGCCAGCGCGATTTGCGTTTTGCATTCTGGATCGTGCTCATTTGCGCACCGCGCCGAAGGTGATGCCGCGCAGGAGTTGCTTGCGCAGCAGAATGGTGAAGACGAGGATCGGCACCAGGAAGATGGTCGTGCCGGCGGCCACTGCCGGCCAGTCCTGGCCGCCCTCGCCGATGATGGTCGGGATGAAGGGCGGCGCTGTCTGCGCCGTGCCGGAGGTCAAGAGCGCTGCGAATGCATATTCGTTCCAGGCAAAGATCAGGCAGAAGATCGCGGTCGCGGCGATGCCGGTGGTCGCCTGCGGCAGCACGGTGCGCCAGAAGGCTTGCAGCCGTGTATAGCCGTCGATCATCGCGGCCTCCTCATATTCGCGCGGGATCTCGTCGATGAAGCCCTTGAGCAGCCAGACCGCGAGCGAGACGTTGACCGCGGTGTAGAGCAGGATCATGCCGAGCGCGGTGTCGGAGAGGCCGAGCTCGCGATACATCAGGTAGATCGGGATCGCCACGGCGATCGGCGGCATGAAGCGCGTCGACAGGATGAAGAACAGAAGGTCGTCGGCTAAAGGCACCTTGAAGCGCGAGAAGCCATAGGCCGAGAGCGTGCCGAGGAACACCGCGCAGAAGGTCGAGCCGAAGGCGATGATCAGCGAATTGACGAAGCGCGGCAGGAAGTTCGACGGCCCGGCGATGACCATGTTGCGCTTGCGCACGGTCTCGTCGCAGAAGCCGGTCGCCGGTCCGAGCGAGTTGATGTATTCCGGCGTCTGCCGGGTGCGGGTCGTGAACAGGTTGCAATAGCCCTCGATGCTCGGCTGGAAGACGATCTTCGGCGGATAGGCGATCGAATCCGGCGGCGTCTTGAAGCTGGTGGCGAAGATCCACAACAGCGGCACGATCGAGATCAGCGCATAGGCTATGATGATCGTGCCGGCGATCAGCTTCGCGTTCGACGAGGGTGCTACGACGGAATGGGCGGTGGTCAGGCTCATCTCTGCTTCACCTTGTTGAGCGCCTTGACGTAGATGTTGGCGAGCCCGAACACGGCGACGAACAGGATGATGGCGAAGGCCGAGGAATAGCCGGTGCGCCAGCTTTCGAAGGCCTGCCGCTTCAGCGTGATCGAGGCGACTTCCGTGGTCGAGCCGGGTCCGCCGCCGGTGAGCAGGTTGACCATGTCGAACATCTTGAAGTTCTCGATGCCGCGGAACAGCACCGCCAGCATGATGAAGGGCAGCGCCATCGGCAGGGTGATCGACCAGAACTGGCGCCAGTTGGAGGCGCGGTCGACCTCGGCCGCTTCATAGATGTATTCGGGGATGGAGCGCAGTCCGGCGAGGCAGATCAGCATGACGTAGGGCGTCCACATCCAGGTGTCGACGATGATGATTGCCCATGGCGCCAATTCGACATTGGACAGCATCTGGACATTCGTCGGCGGAATGCCAGTGACGAAAGAGACGACATAGGAAAACAGCCCGATCTGCGGCTCGTAGAGGAAGCGCCAGAAATTGCCGACCACGGCCGGCGACAGCATCATCGGTACCAGGATGATCGTGGTCCAGAAGGCGTGGCCGCGGAATTTCCTGTCGATCAGCCAGGCCAGCGTGAAACCGATGACGGTCTGCAAGAGGATCGTCCAGAAAACGAAATGCGCCGTCGTCTGCATGGCGATCCAGATGTCCTGGTCGCCAAGGATGCGCTGGTAATTCGACAGCCCCAGATTCTTCACCACCTCGTTGGGGCGGTTGGCGCGATAATTGGTGAAGGAGAGGTAGATCGCCCAGAACAGCGGGAAGATGTTGATGGCCAACAGCAAAAGGATCGTCGGCGAGATGAACAGCCACGCGAGGCCCTTGTCGCTGATGCCCCGGATCTTCTTGGCCAACGGTTCCGGTGTCGCCCGGGCAACGTTGTCCGCAGTCCGATTGAGCATGGTAAGTCCTGCTTCGGTCACGGGTAAGTCTCGGCTATGGAATTTATCTGAACTGCGTCCCGTGCCAAGGGCGGCACGGGACGCGTCGATGTTGCTCGGGAGGAGCGGTTACATCTTGCCCGGACTACATCTTGCCATCGTCCTGGAACACCTGCGTCCAGTCCTTGACCAGCCCGTCGAGCGCGTCCTTGGGCGAGCCCTGGCCGGCCACGACATAGTCGTGGAAGCGCTTCTGCGAGGCCTGCAGCAGCGGTGCGTAGCTGGGTTCCGCCCAGAAGTCCTTCACGATGGCCATGGAGTCGAGGAAGGCCTGCGCATAGGGCTGGCTGGACGGGAACTTCGGGTCCTTGACGACGGAGTTCAGGCAGGAATAGCCGCCGAGCGACCACCACTTGGCCTGCACGTCCTTGTTGGCGAACCACTTGATGTATTTCAGCGCCGATTCCTGCTTGGCGGAATAGGAAACCACCGAAATACCCTGGCCGCCGAGCTGCGCGAACTGGTCGCCGTCGGGACCCTTCGGATTGACGAAATAGCCGATCTTGTCGCCGCCGACATTCTCGTCCTTCTGCAGGCCGGGCCAGGTGAAGGCGAAGTTCATGTGCATCGCCACCTGGCCGGATTTGAAGGCGTCGACGCCTTCGCCCATGTAGCTGTTGGAAGCGCCGGGCGGCGTGCAGCAGTCATAGAGCGCCTTGTAGAACTCCAGCCCCTTCACCGATTTCTCGGAGTTGACGAAGCCTTCCATCTCGTAGGGCTTCTTCGGGTTCTCATACTGGAAGCCGTAGCTGTAGAGCACGTCCATGGCGCCCATGGTGATGCCTTCCGAGCCGCGCTCGGTGTAGATCGAGGCGCCATAGACCGTCTTGCCGTCGATCTGCCGCTTCTGGAAGAATTCGGCAATCTGCTTCAGCTGGTCGAAGGTGGTCGGCGGGGCGAGGTCCCAGCCATATTTTTCCTTGAATTCCTTCTGCAGCTCGGGCTTGGAGAACCAGTCCTTGCGATAGGTCCAGCCGACGACGTCGCCCATGGCCGGCAGCGCCCAATAGTTCGGCGTGTTCTTCGGCCATTCGGAATAGCCGACCACCGTTGCCGGCACGAAATCGTCCATGCTGATCTTCTCCTTGTCGAAGAAGTCGTTCAGCTTGACGTAGTGGCCGTTCTCGGCGGCGCCGCCGATCCACTGGCTGTCGCCGATGATCAGGTCGCAGAGCTTGCCATGCGAGTTGAGCTCGTTGAGGAAGCGGTCGGCGTAGTTGGTCCACGGCACGAACTCGAACTTCATGCCGATGCCGGTTTCCTTGGTGAAGTCTTTCGACAGTTCCACGAGCGCGTTGGCCGGATCCCAGGCCGCCCAGCACAGCGTCAGGTCTTCCGCATGCGCGACGTTCGAGACGGCTGTCGACGCAAAGATCGCCGAGGCCAGTCCCAACGCCAGTTTCAAGGTCGATTTCATGCCTTACCTCCCATTTGCGAAACGCGTCCGGATGACGGTTTCAAGAGCCCCTCAACCCTCGCTCCTCCGAGGGCCCAAACATGGTGCGCGATGCGCCGCCGATGTTTAGTAATTTGTTTAGTGATGCCATTTTTACTAAACAACGCAAGCGAATTCGTTGCTGCGCCGCAGCATGGCGAAACGGGTGATTGAAATCGTTGGGAAATGATCGCCGGCGCTATGGTCCGCCGCGGTCAGCCGGCCCGGTCGGCGGGGCCAGGGCTTGCCGTCAGCGGCCGGATCGGCGGCGCCGGCGGCAGGAGCGCGCGTATGTCGGCGAAGGGGAAAGTCGGCTCGAAGCGGAAGGCCTCGGCCAGCGTGCCGGAGGCCCCGTTGCATTGTCCGGCGCGAAACTCGTTCTGGAGGCGCGCCCTGTGCACATAGTGCTCTGGACCTTGCGACTGGTGCGCGCGAATCGCTTTCGCCTTGATCTCCCAGTGATGCGAAATCTCGACATAATGCGTCGGCGAAAAACTGGTGCCGCCGAGCGTATCGGCATGCAGCACCGGGACGGCGAAGGACGCCGCTATGCGCACGCCATCGGACAGGGCGCGGTGGTCGCCGTGGTAGTCGTAGGGCGCGTGCGTGATCACCAGGTCAGGCCCGGTCTCGCGGATCAGCGTTTTCAGCGCGCCGATCAGCGCGGCATCGGCCACCAGCTCGCCGTCGGGAAAGTCGAGAAAGCGTGGCGCGGCACCAAGTAGTGCTGCCGCCGCCGTTGCCTCCTCGCGGCGGACTCGCGCAAGGACCGTGGCATCACTCTTGCCGCCCTTGGCCCCATCCGTGGCCACGGCAAAGGTCAGTTCTGCGCCTTGCGCCGCATAGGCGGCCAGCGTACCGAACATGAAGATCTCGATGTCGTCCGGATGTGCACCGAGCGCCAATATTTTCAAGCTACTCTCTCCCGGAAATGGAAAAACGTGCCGAACGGAATCCTGCTCGCCCTGATCGCCTATGCAAGCTATTCGGGCAGCGATGCCGTTATCAAGAGCCTGGGCGGGCAGTTCACCGTCTTCGAGATCGGCTTCTTCTCGACCCTGTTCGCCGGCTGCTTTCTGTTCTTCACCAAGCCCAATGATGAACGCTGGCGCGACTTCTGGCGCACCAAAAGGCCATGGGCGGTGCAGGCGCGCGCCTTGGCGGGTATCGCGTCGGGCGTGCTCAGCGTCTTTTCCTTCACGACCATTCCGCTGGCGGAAGTCTACGCGCTGATCTTCCTGGCGCCGTTGCTGGTCACCATCCTGTCGACCGTCATCCTGAAGGAAAAGGTCGGTCCGTGGCGGTGGCTGGCCGTCGTCGCGGGCTTCGTCGGCGTCATGCTGGTGGTGCGGCCGGGCTTTCGCGAATTGCATCTCGGCCATCTTGCCGCCTTCGCCAACGCCTTCCTCGCCGCCGCCAGCGTCATCCTGATGCGCTCGCTCGCCCAGCAGGAAAAGCGCACGACCATTCTCGGCGCGCTGGTCGGCTATGGCCTTGTCTTCAACGGCGTCGGCGCGGCCGCGACGTCGTTCTCGCTCCCCAATCTCGGGCAACTGGTCTGGCTGATGCTGGCCGGTGTCTTCACTGCCGGCGGACAACTGCTGCAGCTGCTTGCGGTCAAATATGCGCCCGCGAACCGCATCGCGCCGACGCATTACTCGCAGATCGTCTGGGCGGTCATCCTCGGCGCGCTGTTCTTCCAGGAATATCCCGACTGGCTGTCATTGGTCGGTCTGGCGGTGGTCGGCGCCTCGGGCCTGCTGACGATGGTGCGCGAAGAGGTGAGGCTCGGCACCGTGCGCTGGAACCCGTTTTCGCGCACCAGGCTTTGAGCTTGCACCGGTCTCACACGTTGCATGGCGACCGCGACCGCTGATATGCGGGCCAGATGACGACGAAACCCCTGCCGGAGCTTCCGGTCACAGCCGTGCTGCCGGCGCTCGGCGAAGCGCTCTCGCAGCGCAGCAGCGCCGTGCTGGTGGCGCCGCCTGGCGCCGGCAAGACGACGCTGGTGCCGCTGGCGCTGCTCGACGCGCCATGGCTGGGGACAGGCAAGATCGTCCTGCTCGAGCCGCGCCGGCTGGCCGCCCGCGCCGCTGCCCGCCGCATGGCCGAGCTGCTCGGCGAGGAACCCGGCGGCACGGTCGGCTATGCCATGCGCATGGAGAACCGCATATCGGCGCGGACGAAAATCCTGGTCGTCACCGAAGGCGTGCTCTCCCGCATGATCCTCGACGACCCGGAACTTCCGGGCGTCTCGGCGGTGATCTTCGACGAATTCCACGAACGCTCGCTCGACGGCGATTTCGGCCTGGCGCTGGCGCTCGACGTGCAGGGCGCGCTGAGGCCGGACCTGCGTCTGCTGGTCATGTCGGCGACGCTCGACGGCGCCCGCGTCTCGCGGCTTCTGGCGCAGGCGCCGGTGATCGAAAGCGAGGGCCGCGCCTTCCCGGTCGAGGTCCGCTACGACGAACGGCCGGCCGGCGTGGCGATCGAGGACGCCATGGCCAAGGCCGTACGCGCGGCCCTGGGTGGCGAGCAGGGCAGCGTGCTCGCCTTCCTGCCCGGACAGCGCGAGATCGAGCGCACCGTCGAGCGGCTTCAGGGCAATGTCGCCGCCGACACCGACATCGTTCCGCTCTATGGCCAGCTCGACAACCGGGCCCAGGACGCGGCGATCAGGCCGGCGCCGGCCGGCCGCCGCAAGGTGGTGCTGGCGACCTCGATCGCCGAGACCTCGATCACCATCGACGGCGTGCGCGTCGTCATCGATTCCGGCCTGTCGCGGCTGCCGCGCTACGAGCCGGCGAACGGCCTTACCAGGCTTGAGACGGTGCGCGTCAGCAAGGCGTCGGCCGACCAGCGCGCCGGCCGCGCCGGCCGCACTCAAGCCGGAGTGGCGGTTCGCCTGTGGCGGGCCGAGCAGACCGCGTCGCTTTCCGCCTTCACGCCGCCGGAAATCCTCGAGGCCGATCTGTCCGGCCTGCTGCTCGACTGCGCCGCCTTCGGTGTCGCCGATCCGTCGAGCCTTTCGTTCCTCGATCCGCCACCGGCCCCGGCGCTCAACGAGGCGAGAGCGCTGCTCAAGGCGCTTCATGCCATCGACGATGCCGGCCGGCTGACCGAGGCGGGCGCCGCCATGCGCAAGCTGGCGCTGCCGGTGCGGCTGGCGCATATGGTGGCCGAAGCGGCGAAGATGGGCCATGCACGGGAAGCGGCCATGCTCGCCGTGCTTTTGACCGAGCGTGGGCTGGGCGGCGACAGCGCCGACCTGGAGCGGCGGCTGATCCGCTTTCGCGGCGAGAAATCGCCGCGCGCCAACGCCGCCCGCCAGCTCGCCGCGCGTTTGGCCAGACAGGCGGGTGGCGGGCAGGGCGGCGAGGCTGTCTCCGCCGGCTCGCTCCTCATCCATGCCTGGCCGGATCGCGTGGCAAGAGCGCGCGGCGAGCGCGGTCGCTTTGTGCTCGCCAATGGTTCGGGCGCCATGGTCGATGCCGCCGATCCGCTCGCCAATGAAACCTGGCTTGTGGTCGCCGACCTGCAGGGCAAGGCGCAGAATGCCCGCATCACCGCCGCCGCGCCGGTCGGCGAAGCCGATATCCGCGCCACTCTTGGCGATCGCATCGAGACAAAGCGCGAGGCGAGTTTCGACCGTGAGCGCCGCGCCGTGCGCATGCGCGAGACCGCGCGGCTCGGCGCCATTGCTGTATCCGAGCGCATGCTGCCGGCGCCGTCCGGCGCCGATGCCGATCAGGCCATCCTCAATGCTTTACGGGAGCACGGCCTGTCGCTGCTCGATTGGGGCAAGGATGCCGAGACGTTGCGGCAGCGGCTCGGCTGGCTGCATCGCGGCCTCGGAGCGCCCTGGCCCGACGTCTCGGATGAAGCGCTGGTCGAGGGCCTCGACGATTGGCTCCTGCCCTTTCTCTCCGGCGACGCCTCTTTCGCGGCCATCAAGCCGACGACTTTGTCTTCGGCGCTCACGGCGCTGGTCCCGCACGACCTGCAGCGCAAGGTCGACGCGCTGGCGCCGACCCATTTCGACGCGCCGTCGGGCAGCCACGTGCCGATCCGCTATGACGGCGAATGGCCGGTGCTTGCGGTCCGTGTGCAGGAGCTCTTCGGTCTCGACCGTCATCCGGCGATCGCCAACGGCACCGTGCCGCTGACGCTAGAGCTTCTGTCGCCGGCGCACCGCCCGATCCAGACGACACGCGATCTTCCCGGTTTCTGGCGCGGCTCCTGGGCGGATGTGCGCGCCGACATGCGCGGCCGCTATCCGAAACATGTCTGGCCGGAAAATCCGCTCCAGGCGGCCGCCACCAGCCGCGCAAAGCCGCGCGGGACGTAGGCGTGCGGCGGGCTTGCCGAGCGAACCGCATGCCTTCGTGATTGGCGAGAACGCCCGTCATTTCGTCATCCACGGGCGGAGCAAGGAGCGAAGCGACGCGGCGCAGACCCGAGGATCCATTCCGTGACGTCGACGCGTTGCCACGGTTCAGAATTCTGCTCCGCTGCATTCTACGGCCAAGGTAACGGAATGGGCCCTCGGGTCTGCGCTCGGCTTCGCCCGTGGATGACGAAGTCGCGAGGGCCTCGGCCAATCCCGAATGTTCATGATGGCGAGCCGAGACGAACGATGAAACACCGGCTGCCAATCGCTCAAGTCGCCTTTACAGCGCTACTAGCGCTTACCCTCCCGCGGTTATAATCGTAAGTCGATGATCAACATCCTGCGAGCGCCCGATTCCCAGCAAAGCCAGCGGTTGCGGCTCAACACGCTGATCCGTCTGCGCTGGCTGGCCATCGTCGGCCAGAGCCTGACCGTGCTGGTCGTCGCCTATGGCCTGAAATTCCCGCTGCCGGTGTCGATGTGCTTCGCGCTGATCGCCTGCTCGGCCTGGATGAATCTGTGGCTCACCTTCCGCTATCCGGCGGCGCACCGCCTGACCCCGCTTTCGGCCTTCGCGATTCTCACCTTCGACGGCATCCAGCTCACCGGCCTGCTCTATATGACCGGCGGCCTGACCAATCCGTTTTGCGTGCTGCTTTCCGTGCCGGTCGTCATCTCGGCCGCTTCGCTGCCGCTGCGCATGACCGCGGTGCTGGGCGCGCTGGTCATGATAGCCGCCACGCTGCTGGTGTTCTTCCACCTGCCGCTGCCCTGGTATGAGGACGCGCCGCTGCCGATGCCGTTCATCTATGTCGCCGGCATGTGGATGGCGGTGTTCGCCTCGATCGCCTTCACCGCCATCTATGCTTTCCGTGTCGCGGCGGAGGCGCGCCTGCTCGCCAACGCGCTGGCCGCCACCGAGCTGGTGCTGCAGCGCGAGCAGCATCTGTCGGCGCTGGACGGGCTGGCGGCTGCAGCCGCGCACGAGCTCGGCACGCCTTTGGCCACCATCACCGTCGTCGCCAAGGAGATGGAAAAGGCGCTCGGCAAGGACCCGAAATACGGCGAGGACGTGAAGCTCCTGCGCTCGCAGAGCGAGCGCTGCCGCGAGATCCTGAAGCGGCTGACCAGCCTTTCCTCGGAAGGCGAGGCGCACCTGTCGCGCATGCCGCTCACCTCGCTGGTCGAGGAGGTGACGGCGCCGCATCGCGATTTCGGCATCTCGATCCGGCTGCGGCCCGGCGAGCGTATCGGCCTCGAGCCGGTCGGCCAGCGCAGCCCCGGCGTCATCTACGGGCTCGGCAACCTGGTCGAGAATGCCGTCGATTTTGCCCGCAAGTCGGTCACCGTCAGCTGGAGCTGGGACAATGAGAAGGTCATCTTCTCGATCACCGATGACGGGCCGGGCTTTCCGGCCGAGATCATCGACCGCATCGGCGAGCCCTATATGTCGACGCGCCAGGGCACCGAGGCCGGCGGCGGCCTGGGGCTAGGGCTGTTCATCGCCAAGACCTTGCTGGAACGGTCGGGCGCCACCATCGATTTCCGCAATTCGAGCGGGCTTGGCGAAGGCGCGGTGGTGCAGATCGCGTGGCCGCGCGGCGTCTTCCTCAACCAGGACCATGCCTCGGCCACCATGTTCGACAATGCCTAAACCCTGCAATTACTGCATGGCAGCTCTGTTGCCGGCTGTAAAAATTGGACATTGCCGTTGCGGGACTGTATCTGCGTAAAAGTAAGGCATGTCGCCCAAAACCGTGCAGCTTTTTGGGAAACGGCATGCCCGGAAACAAGGACTTAAGGCGCATTCGCTAGAATTCGTTTCGGGGCGAGGTGGTTCAAGTCAGCAGGATGCCGATAAGATGAGCGGAGACGAAACGACTGGTGCAATGGTCGAGGGCGAGGACACCTCGCTGCTCATCGTCGAGGACGACAAGCCTTTCCTCACCCGGCTTGCCCGGGCCATGGAGACCCGGGGCTTCGTGGTCGAGACGGCCGAGAGCGTGGAGGAGGCGGTCGCCAAGGCGCGCGCCCATCCGCCGGCCTATGCGGTGGTCGACATGCGGCTCGGCGACGGCAATGGCCTCGATGTCGTCGCGGCCATCCGCGAGAGACGCAACGACGCCCGCGCCATCATCCTGACCGGCTACGGCAACATCGCCACCGCCGTGACCGCTGTGAAGCTCGGCGCCATCGACTACCTCTCCAAGCCCGCCGATGCCGACGACGTCTTCGCCGCGCTTACCCGGACCTCAGGCCAGCGCGCCGCGCCGCCGGAAAACCCGATGTCGGCCGACCGCGTGCGCTGGGAGCACATCCAGCGCGTCTACGAAATGTGCGACCGCAACGTGTCCGAGACGGCGCGCCGGCTGAACATGCATCGGCGCACCCTGCAGCGGATCCTGGCCAAACGCGCGCCGCGCTGAATCAGCGTCGTCATCCACGGGCGAAGCGGACGCGAAGACCCGAGGATCCATTCCGTGACGTCGATGCGCCGCAGCGATTCAGAATTCTGCACCGCCGCGCTCTACGGCTTAGGTAACGGAATGAATCCTCGGGTCCGCGCCGCGTCGCTTCGCTCCTTGCTTCGCCCGTGGATGACGAGGCGCAGGGGTTTTAGCTGATTTTCCAAGCATGCGCTGTCCTGTAAGCCTTGCATCGCCACGGACGTTGCGCATCATTGGGTTACGGGTTCCAGGCTGAACAGGCGGGGTCAGGGAGAGCATATGCAAGACAACCAGCCGAAATCGATCCTGCGTGAATTCCTCGACGGCGAGGCCGCCGGCGGCATCATCCTGATGGTGGCCGCAGCCCTTGCGCTGATCGTCGCTAACTCGCCTTTGGCGGCAACCTATTTCGCCGTCCTGCACGCCTATCTCGGACCGCTCAGCGTCTCGCACTGGATCAATGACGGGCTGATGGCGGTGTTCTTCCTGCTGGTCGGGCTGGAGATCAAGCGAGAGGTGCTGGACGGGCAGCTTTCGACCTGGCCGCGCCGCGTGCTGCCCGGCATCGCCGCTGCCGGCGGCATGCTGGTGCCGGCGCTGGTCTATGTCTTGATCAACCGCGACAATGCGGCGGCGCTCTCCGGCTGGGCGATCCCCACCGCCACCGACATCGCCTTCGCGCTCGGCGTGCTGTCGCTGCTCGGCAGCCGCGTGCCGGCCTCGCTGAAAGTCTTCCTCACCGCCCTGGCCATCATCGACGATCTCGGCGCCGTCATCATCATCGCGCTGTTCTACACTGGCGGCCTGTCGCTCGCCTATCTGGCAGCCGCCTTCGTCGTCATCGCCTTGCTGGTCGTGCTCAACCGCATGCGGGCCATGAAGCTTTGGCCGTATCTCTTGCTTGGCGCGCTGCTGTGGGTGCTGGTGCTGAAGTCGGGCGTGCACGCCACGCTGGCCGGCGTTGCGCTGGCCCTCACCATCCCGCTGGAGCGTTCTCCGGGCATCAGCCACGATCTCGAGCACTCGCCGCTGCACCGGCTGGAGCATGGCCTGCACAGGCTGGTGCCCTTCCTCGTCATCCCGATCTTCGGCTTCGCCAATGCCGGAGTCTCGCTCGGCGGCCTGAGCTTCGCGGCCCTTGTCGAGCCGTTGACGCTCGGCGTCGCCGCCGGCCTGGTGCTCGGCAAGCTGGTCGGCGTCTTCGGCTCCTCGGCCCTGGCCATCCGGTTCGGCCTCGCCGACCTGCCGGCCAATGCCGGCTGGCTGCATATGCTGGGCATTTCGCTGCTTTGCGGCATCGGCTTCACCATGAGCCTGTTCATCGGCCTGCTTGCCTTCGCCGGCGACCCGGCGCTGCAGGACGCGGTGAAGGTCGGCATCCTTGCGGGCTCGCTGATCGCCGCGCTGCTGGGCGCCGCCGTGCTGCTCCTGGCGCCGGGGGCTGGCGGAGTGGAAGAAGATCTGAACTAACCGCGAGGCTCCGGCGGCAGGCCGAAGGCCGCGAACAGACTGGGGCCGAGCGGCGGGACATAGATGGTCAGCGCGGCGATCTTGCCGTCGGCGGCTTCGAGGACATGCAGCGAATGCGGCTGCCACATGGAATCCTGGCGGCCGAGCGCGTAGACGCCCACGGCCGGCTGGGCGTTGGCGCCGATGGCCACCGCGCGATAGCCGGCAAAATTGCCCCAGACGCTTCCCAGGAAAGCGCCGATTGCCGGGCGTCCGCGGTACCATTCCCGCCAGGGCGGCATGTGATAGATGGCGTCCTCGCGCAGCAGGTTGACGAGCCCGTCCAGATTGTCGGCCTGCCACGCCCGCATATAGCGTTCGAGCAGCAGGCCTTCGTCCGAGCTGGGCCGTGACCGCTGCGGCGGGCGCCCCTGTGGGTAGTGTCCGCCCAGCGTCGCGCGGGCCCGCTGCAAGGCGCTGTTGATCGAGGCGGTCGATCCGCCCAGCAATTGCGCGGTCTCGAGGGCGGACCATCCGAGCACGTCGCAAAGCAAGAGGGCCGCGCGCTGCCTCGGCGGCAACAGCTGGATCGCCGCGACGAAGGCGAGCCGGACGGCCTCGCGGGCCTCATAGCGCGCTTCCGGGCCGGGCCCGTCGTCGGCAATGTCGGGCAGTTCCGCGTCCGGATACGGATCCAGCCAGGCGAGCTCGGTGGCCGGGCCGCCGGTCGCCCTTTCTTCGGAGGGCGGCCGCTCGGGCTGCTCGAGAATGCGCCGCGCCGACGACCGTGCCTTGATCGCGTTGAGGCAGCTGTTGGTGGCGATTCTGTAGAGCCAGCCGCGCGCCGAGCCGCGTCCGTCGAATTGCGACCGCGCGCGCCAGGCCTTGAGGAACGTCTCCTGGACGAGATCGTCGGCCTCGTTGAGCGAGCCCATCATCCGATAGCAATGGAGCTTCAGCGCGCGGCGATGGGCGACGGTCAGGCGCTCGAAGGCCAGCCGGTCGAGGGCCGGCTGGCCTGGCCGGCCCAAAGGCTCGATAGGGCCGAAGGCGTCAGTCATGCGGAGTCCGGGGTGCTGAATTCGGCCGCCATCCTGCGCGCCTCATGCCGCCGCCGCAAGGCCGCTGCCGCTCACGGTGAAGGAGCTGCCTTGCGGCTTGCCCGTCGCGAGCTGCACCACCGCCCGTCCGACATCGGCCGGCGTCTGCATGTCGCTCATGCTGGCCAGGAAGTCGGCCGGACGGATGCCCATATAGGCGGCAACGCCGTCGATCCCGCGATCGCCGACCCCGGTGCCCGGCATGATGCGGGCCGGCGAAAGCGCCATGAAGCGCAGGCCGAGGCCGAGACGGTCCGATTCCTTCTGGCAATGGCCGGCCAGAAATATCTGCATGCGCTTGGCGCCGGCATAGCCGCCGGAATTCGGCGGGCCGCCGCTGATGGCGGCGCCGCTGGCGATCAGCAGCACACGAGCTCCGGGCTTGAGCCGGCCCTTGAGCGCTTCCCGGCAAAACAGGAACGATGCCTTGACGTCCATCTCCCAGTTTGCCGAGAAGACCTCCCAGCTTTGCTCCGGAATCGGCGCCGAAGGGGCGAGCGCGCCCGCGCAGACCACCAGCACGTCGGGTGCCAGCGCATCGAAAACCGCTTGCGGCGCCCCCTCCGCCGTCGCGTCCGTGCTAAGCGTCCTCAAGCCCGGGCGTTCCCAGGCAAGCTGCTTGAGGTCGGCGGCGCCACGGGCGACCGCGAGCACGGTCGCTCCCTCGCCAAGCGCTGCTTCCACGATCGAGCGGCCGACACCCCGACTGCCTCCGACGACGACGACATTCTGATTCTGCAACGATTTCATTTGTCACCTCTTTTCCAGGCCGCCGGCCATCCGGACGCGCCTGTAGGTGAAGACAAAGGGGATCAGCGGAAATCATCGGTCGGGACGAAAATTCTCGCTGGCCTTGCGCAGGGGCTGGCTTAAGTCCGGCCTTATCTACTCGCTCTCGCCATCCAGCGCCGGCACCGCGACGCCGGCGAGCTCCGCCGCCAGCAGCCGCGCGGCGCCCGCGCGGGCGATGCGCAACATCAGCGCCTTGCGCGTCGCAGCCGCCATGCGGTGTTCGGGCGCATCGCGCAGGATCTCCGCGCCATAGCCGTCGGAAAGGATGAAGCCGCATTCCTCGGGGAAGATGTCCTGTGGAACGCCGGGATGGGTGGCAAAGAAGAAACGGTCGGAATGCAGCCGATAGTCCGGCCATTTGCGGTCGACCCTGAAATCCTCGATCGAGGATTTGATCTCGATGATCCAGATATCGCCCTGCCTGGTCAGCGCCACGAGATCGGCGCGTCGGCCTGTGGCCAGGGAAAGCTCCGGCAGCACATGCGCACCCATTTCGGTGAGCAGCCGCTGCACGCCGCGCCGCACCAGCATGGCGCGCTCCGACTGGCGGCCGTCGATCAGCGGGTTGAGGGGAATCGGGGAAACGATGGGCATGGGAGGCACCATGCCAGATTTTGTTCACGGTTTGAACCCGGCGATTATATATTTGGCAAACCAAGCTATGCCACCTTACGCGAATTCAGGAGCAGCCATGGCCGACCAAAGTCAGCACTCACCAATCATTAAAGGTATCCTCATCGCTGAGGCATTTGTTGGCGGCGCATTCGTCGCCCTCTGGCTATGGACCGGGAAGGCGACTATCCCAAAGCATGGCGGTGGCCTGGCAACCTTGGATAGGGTTGAAGACCCATATCTCTATTGGTTTCTGCTGATTGCGATTTTAGGCGTGATCGTAGCCTTCCCGCTCCGGTATCTCTACAAGGGGCCGCCGACACGCTAGGGCGTCCACTGCGACTCAACCCAGCCACCGGACAAATGCCGCATCCTTACTGCGAATCCCCCGCTCGAAATTCATCCGCCAGAAGCCTGGCCAGATGGTCGCGGCTCAGACTCAATGTCTCTTTCAGGAACCACAGGAAGTTGCTCGGGCCGTCGGTCGGGAGGCCGTTTTCTTCGGCCTGGGTGATGACCGCGCGCTGGCGCTCGATCCGCTGTTCGATCTCGCGGATATGCTGCTCGACCCGTTCGATGTCCTCCTGGATGGCCATACCGGCAATCTCATTGTAGGGATCGTCAAAATAGCACCAAACCAGGAATGGGTGGAGCGCAAAGCCAAGTAGATGCTTGAGCCGTGGTTCAGAGAAGATTAGCCTTGCTGGTCATGCCTCATGGCAGCAATGTCGCCATGAAAGGAATTTTCCCGTGACCCGCGACCAGATGCTCGCCCACCTCCGGTCCGCCAACGCCGTCGCGCGCGAGGCGGCGGCGCATGGGCATCATCCGTTCGGCTGCGTGCTGGTCGGGCCGGACGACCGCGTTTTGATGCGGCAGGGCAATCTCGACACGGTGCGCCATGCCGAGACCGAGTTGGCCCGTCGCGCCGCGGCGGCCTATGAGCCGGAATTCCTGTGGCAATGCACGCTGGTCTCGACCTTCGAACCGTGCGCGATGTGCGCCGGCACCATGTACTGGGCGAATATCGGGCACCTGGTCTACGGGGTCGAGGAAACCAGCCTCCTGGCGCTCACCGGCGATCACTCGGAGAATCCGACGATGAACCTCGCCTCGCGCACCGTCTTCGCCTCCGGCCAGAAGAAGATCGAGGTCTTCGGCCCGTTCCCCGAAATCGCGGACGAGCTGCTCGCACCGCACCGCGATTTCTGGAAGCGCTGACAGGTCGCCGTTCTCAGGCCGCGCCCGCCATGTCATCCAGGATTGGGCAGTCCGGCCGCTCATCGCCGTGGCAGGCGTGGATCAGTGTCTGCAGCGTCGAGCGCATCGACTGCAACTCGCGCACCTTCTCCTCGATTGCTTTGACATGGGCGGCGGCGATCTCGCGCACGTCGTGACTGGCGCGGCCGCGGTCCTGATAGAGCGCCATCAGCTGCCTGCAATCGTCGATTGAGAAGCCGAGATTGCGCGCACGGCGCAGGAAGGCGAGCCGGTGGATGTCGTCGCCGGAGTAATCGCGATAGCCGTTCTCGGCCCGCGCCGGACGGATCAGGCCGATCTCCTCATAGTAGCGGATGGTCTTGGCCGGCAGGCCGGAACGCTCGGCGGCATCACCAACATTCATGGCGCTCTCCTTCAGTCCCTGGCGGCACTGTGAGCCGCCCCATTGATTTTGCTTCACAATCCTGTGAGGCCTGTTGCGGAAATACCGCAGTTGGGCACTTACCGGCACGTAAGGTCATGCATATAGGCAGTGCGCGCTTGGCAAGCAAAAGAAATGCCAGCATGAATGATGGCAAGAAAGCGGCCGACTCGTGCCGCTGTTATTGAGACGGGGCGTCGGACCTATTCATGCGCTTGAAGTCATTTGCAATCCTCGCCGCTCTTGCGTTGTCGACCGCGATCAGCGGGTGCAGCACCATCGGTGGGCAAATGTTCACCAACAACTATGGCGCGATGAGCGATGCCGGCTATCAGCTGCCGCGCATCCCGATTGAGAAGGTCCCCGCCAGGTACCACCGCCAGGAAGTGCGGTACGATTCGCCGGAGAAGCCGGGCACCATCATCGTCGATACGCAGAACAAGTTCCTCTATTTCATCGAGGGCGACGGCATGGCGATGCGCTACGGCATCGGCGTCGGCCGCGAGGGTTTTGAATGGCACGGCACCGCCCATATCGCGCTGAAGCGCGAATGGCCGACCTGGACGCCGCCCTCGCAGATGATCAAGCGCCAGCCCGAGCTCGCCAAATTCGCCGGCGGCATGGAGCCGGGCCTGAAGAACCCGCTCGGCGCGCGCGCCATGTATCTCTTCAACAAGGGCGGCGATATGGGCTACCGCCTGCATGGCAGCCCGGAATGGTTCTCGATCGGCAAGGCGATGTCGTCGGGCTGCATCCGGCTGATGAATCAGGACATTATCGACCTCTACGACCGCACGTCGGTCGGCGCCAAGGTCATCGTGATGTGATCACGAAGGCCGAGGCTAAAAGCTTTCGCAAGCGGACCGTCTAGGCAACAACAAGACGTCCAAGAACAGAAAACCGGGCTGTTGGGGCCCGGTTTTTTGTTTTTGCGGTTTGCTTGAGTATCGCGGCGCGGCGCCCTTTTGAGAGTTCGCCCTGCTGGATCCATATGGCTTGGTTTTCGAGAACCGGAGCGGAGCGTACATTTAAGTACGTGAGCACCGGAAGCGCAGAAAACCGAGCCAGATGGTCAGCAGGGTAGAACTATCAATGGGTGTCAGGCGACCTGCTCGACCTGCTGGACTTCCGGAACAAAGTGGCGAAGCAGGTTCTGGATGCCGTGCTTCAGCGTTGCCGTCGACGACGGGCAGCCGGCGCAGGCGCCCTTCATATGCAGGAAAACGGTGCCGTTCTCGAAGCCGCGGAAGGTGATGTCGCCGCCGTCCTGGGCAACGGCCGGGCGCACGCGCGTGTCGAGCAGTTCCTTGATGGTCAGCACCAGCTCTTCGTCGGCCTTGTCGTAGAACTCGCCGGTCTCACCCGCTTGGCTCGCCGGAGCGGTCGCGGCCATGACCGGCGCGCCGGACATGAAATGCTCCATGATGGCGCCGAGGATCGCCGGCTTCAGGTGCTGCCAGTCCGGACCGTCCTTGGTCACGGTGATGAAATCATAGCCAAAGAAGACGCCGGTGACGCCCGGGATCTCGAACAGGCGGCCGGCCAGCGGCGAGGCCTCCGCCGCGGCTTCGGCGTTGCGGAAATCGGCTGTGCCTTCGCGCAGCACTTCCTTGCCCGGCAGGAATTTCAGCGTCGCCGGGTTCGGCGTCGATTCGGTCTGGATGAACATGAGTATCTCCAGGCCCTTCCCGGGCCGATAGTTTGGAATAATTCTAAATAGGCTCTATCGGCTGGACATTCAAGCGAAACGCGTCGCCCGAACGGCTGGCTGGCGGAATGTTTTTGCCACGGCGAGGTATCCGAACCGTGGCAGCCCTCATCCTCCAACTTCGACGGTCAGTTGTCCACTCGTCTGCAATATATCGACCTCGGCGCCGGTATCCGTTCTCCTGAATTCGAGATCGGCGCTGCCCTTGCCGACGCGCAGTCCGCGAAGCTCGATATGGTTCACAAAACCGGGCAGTCGCGGCCGCACGATCCGCAGCTTGTTCGCGAAGGCGTCGGGTTCCAGGCCCAGGCAGACCGTCAGCAGAAAGGGCACGGCTCCGGCCGCCCAGGCCTGAGGGTGACAAGCCACAGGATAGTGTACCGGCACCTGGAAATCCGCGCGTGGAAAGCCTGCCATTGCTTCAGGCAGCCGGTGATGGCGAAAATGCATCGCCGCCTCGGCGACCGCCGTGAAGATCCGCAGCGCCGCGTCGTCCTCGCCATATTGCCTGCAGCCGGCGGCCACGAGCGCATTGTCATGTGGCCAGACCGTTCCGAGATGATAACCGACAGGATTGTAGCGCCGCTCCGAGGCGGCAAGCGTGCGCACGCCCCAGCCATTGAACATGTCGTCCCGCATCAGCCGCGCCACCGACCGGCGAGCCTTGTCGCGGTCCGCGATACCGCACCAAAGCGCGTGGCCGGGGTTCGATGAAACGACCGCGGCTTGCCGGCCTCTCGCTTCAAGCGCGAGCGCGAAGATGCTCTTCTCCTCACACCAGAAATCGTGATTGAAGCGTCTTCGAAGCCTGTCGGCCTCCTGGCGAAGCTGTTTGGCGCGACCGGGTTCGCCATCGCGCTCATAGAGATCGGCGATGGCCTGTTTGGCTGCAAAGACATAGCCCTGCGCCTCGACAAGCGCGATCGGCGGCTTGGCGAGGTCGCCATCGGCCCTGACGATTGCATCGCCGGAATCCTTCCATCCCTGGTTGATCAGGCCCTCGGCGGACATGCTCCGATACTTCAGATAGCCCTTGCCGTGATCGTCTCCGGCCTTGGCGATCCAGTCCAGTGCCTTTTCCACCGGTACCTGCAATTCGCGGAACAGGTCGAGATCGCCGGTCCAGGCGGCGTAGCGGCCGAGAAGCAGCAAGAAGAGCGGGGTGGCGTCCACCGTGCAGTAGAACCTGGCATGAGGGACATCGCCGGCGCGCGCGAGTTCGCCGACCCGCAGCTCGTGCAGGATCTTGCCTGGCTGTTCCTCCCGCCATCGATCCGTCCGGCTTCCCTGATAGTTGGCCAGGAGGCGCAAGGTCTGGGCGGCGATCTCAGGCTGAAAGGCGAGCATCTCCAATGCGACGATCAGGCTGTCGCGGCCGAACAGGGCAGCGAACCAGGGCACGCCGGCGGCAAAATATTCACGGCTCCCCAATTCCGAGCGCAGCATCGCCACGTCGCGCAGCGATCTGTCCATGATGCTGTTGAGCAGAAAGCTGTCGCTGTCGAGCTTCGTATGCCGCTCCAGCCATTCTTCAGAGTTTGTCTGGAGTTTGCCGGCAAGGCCTTCGAGCGTGGCCGCCGGGCGCTGGTTCAGTCGGTCTGCCTCGGCGTCCTCCGGCTGTTCATTCAACTCGATCGTGACCGCGATCGTTCGCGTGGCTCCCGCCGGCACGTCGATCTGGAATTCGGCCGTCGTCTTGTATGAAGCATCGGGCCGGGGCGAGAACGCAATCGTCGCCATCCTGCGGAGCCGGTCGGCGCCGTGATAGACGAAATGCAGCCTGCCGTCCCGCCAAGCGGGCCGCGCGACCCTGCCGAGATTTTGCTGCACCAGCCCACGCACATTGAAGATGTCCTCGAAGCCGGCGCCGAATTGCAAGGTCAGCGGAAAGTCATGCGCCTCGTGTCCCAGGTTCTGGACGGTCACGATTTCCCTCACGCAAGTCTGTTCGGCGTCCAGGATGCGCTCCCAGCGAATGCCGAGTTCGTCCTTGGGGATCAACCGGCCCCGCTTGGAATGAAGGTCCGGGTTGGTCAGTTCGAAAAGCGCCGCGTAACCCTTCTGCGCGGTCGAGGCCAAGACGACCGGTTCCAGACCGCCCAAGGTCATCTGATAACCCCCGACGAACCGGCAGTCGTGAAAATAGAGCCCGAAACCGTGCCCGTCCTTCACGGGTATCTGCGCGTTGGAGGCGATGACGTAATAGATATCGAGGTTCTTGACGGTAATCGCGCCGGCGATGCTGTCGACCATCGCCGGATGGCCCTTGGCCAGCACGCGCTGCTTGCGCTCCTGTTGCGCATGAGGCGCCTGCCGGGCTTTCTCCTGGGCTCGTGCAGGCGGCGAGCGCAGCCGCGCCGACGATCCGCCATCCTTGCTTTTCGCCCTCGATCTTCCGCGCCGGGCTGCGTGCTGCTTTGGTTTGTCCATAGGCTCGCCGTTGGAATGTCGCATATGACGATTCCAAATGGCGCGCTGCAAATGCCGGCCAAGGGTCGCGTTGTTCTTGGATCGGCTTGGATCTGGGCAGCACCGCGAATTTCAGACGGGAAACCGGCTCCGGCCGGATGGCCTCCGCAAGTCAAGCCAGGCTGTCGATCTCCTCGTCGGACAGATTCTGCGGCACCACTGTGACTGGAATGGGGAAGGCCGCTCCCCGGCCGGCAACCGCGCTGACCAGTGGTCCAGGGCCTTCCTTGCCGGCGCCGGCCGCCAGCACCAGGATGGCGATGTCCTGGTCTTCCTCGATCAGCTTGTGGATTTCTTCCGTGGGCTTGCCTTCGCGCACGACCAGCTCCGGTTCGATGCCGAGCTTCTGGCGCACCTTGTTCGCATAGCCGTCGAGCGCCGCGCGCGCCGTCGCATTCGCTTCCTCGCGCATGATCTTCTCGACCCCCAGCCAATGCTGAAAATCGTCCGGCACGATGACATAGAGCAGCACCAGCACGCCGCTGGTGCTTTGCGCCCGCTTCGAGGCATAGGCGACGGCGCGCTCGCATTCCGGCGTATCGTCGATGATCGTCAGGAATTTCCTGCGATGGCCGGCTTCGCGGCTGAGGCGTTTGGAGACCATGTCTATCTGCTCGGTATGGTTTCGGCCGCAATCTGCCACTGCGGCCGACCGGCGGCAAGCCGCCGGTCGGCGCGGCAATGGTCCGACGAGGTCGTTGGATCAGTCCCGCAACAGGCCGACAATGTCGCGCACCGTCTTCATCGTGCCCTCGGCGATGGCGCGGGCGCGGTCGCCGCCATCCTTGAGCACGGCGTCGACATAGGCGCGGTCGCCCTCGATGCGGCGCATCTCGGAAGCGATCGGCGCCAGCTTCTCCACGGCAAGGTCGGCCAGCGCTGGCTTGAACACGGAGAATTGCTGGCCGCCATATTCCTTCAGCACGTCTTCCTTCGAGATCTCGGCGAGGCCGGCATAGATGCCGACGAGGTTTTCGGCCTCGGGCCGGCTTTCCAACCCGTCGATCTCGCTCGGCAAGGCCTCCGGGTCGGTCTTGGCCTTGCGGATCTTCTTCGAGATGGTGTCGGCATCGTCGGTCAAATTGATGCGCGAGAGATCCGACGGATCCGACTTCGACATCTTCTTCGAGCCGTCGCGCAGGCTCATGATGCGCGCCGCCGGACCGCCGATCACCGGCTCGGTGATCGGGAAGTAACCGTTCACCGTCTCTTCGCCGACCTGCATTTCGACGCCGACGCCGAGCGCGGCGATCTTCTCGGAGAAGTCGTTGTTGAATTTCTGGGCGATGTCGCGGGTGAGCTCCAGATGCTGCTTCTGGTCCTCGCCCACCGGCACATGGGTGGCGCGATAGAGCAGGATGTCGGCAGCCATCAGGCTCGGATAGGCGAGCAGGCCGAGCGAGGCGTTCTCGCGGTCCTTGCCGGCCTTGTCCTTGAACTGCGTCATCCGGTACATCCAGCCGATGCGCGCCACGCAGTTGAAGATCCAGGCGAGCTCGGCGTGCTGCATGACCCGCGACTGGTTGAAGACGATGTGCTTCTTCGGGTCGATGCCGGAGGCCAGGAACGCCGCGGTGATCGAGCGCGTCTGGTCGCCGAGATCCTGGTGGACGAGCTGCGCCGTCAGCGAATGCAGGTCGACGACGCAATAGATGCAGTCGGACTGTTCCTGGAGGGCGACGAATTTCTTGATGGCGCCGAGATAATTGCCGAGATGCAGATTGCCGGTCGGCTGGACGCCCGAAAAGACGAGTGGCTTGAAGGCGGACATGAGTTCCTCATGGCTTGTGGAGGGCCGTCTAAGCATGATTCCAAAAAGTTGCAGACTTTTTGGAGTCAATCATGCGGCTGGAAACCGCGCGCGGCGAAAGTCTTTCGACGGCGGGCTTATGGACCAACGCTTCCGCTAGAGCAAGAGTTTGCTCGATCGCGAACACTGTGGAGAAGCGTCTGGCGGACTACTCGTCTTGACTGGGCCTGGATGTACCCGAATTCTTCGCCGTGCCGCGTTTGATATTCCTGCGGATCATGCCGAAATCGGCGCCGCCGGTGGCAAAGGCGGCGATGAAGTAGAGCGCAGCGCCCCCGGCGACCAGCCCAAGCACCGTCGTCGCCTTCACCACCAGCGGAGAGCCAGGCCCAATCTGCGTGACAAAGTGGCGCTCCGCGAAGTAAAGCGCCACGGCCATGATTACGGCGGAAAGCACCAGCCGGGGAATGCGTCTCAAGAGCGGTATGTCGCGGCCCCAATGGCCGCGCCTGATCAGCATGGCGAGCAGCATCAGCGCGTTGACCCAGCCGGCGACGGCCGAGGCCACCGCGATGCCAGGCGCACCCATCGACGGGAACAGGGTCAATGCAGTGGCGACATTCACGCCCACCGAGATGGCCGCGAAGATCATCGGCGTGCGCGTGTCCTCGCGCGCGAAATAGCCCGGCGTGAAGGCTTTGATCAGCACGAAGGCCGGCAGACCTAGGCCGAAGATCGCCAGGATCGAGGCGACGATTGGCGTCGAGTGGTTGGCGGCGAAGGCGCCGCGCTCGTAGACCAGCCGCACGATTGGCTCGGACATCACCCAGAGCGCCGCGGCGGCGGGCAGCGTCATGAACAAGGTGAACTCGACCGAGCGGTTCTGCAAATTGGCTGCCTCGACTAAATTGCCCGATTTCAGAGCCCGCGACAGTTCCGGCAACAGCACGATGGCGACGGCCACGCCGACGACGCCGAGCGGCAGCTGGTAGATGCGATCGGCATAGGCGAGCGACGACACCGCGCTGTTCTGCGCCGAGGCGATCGCCGTGCCGATCAGCTGGTTGATCTGGGTGATGCCGCCGGTGATCGCCGCCGGCAGCGCCAGGATCAGCAGCCGCTTGACGTTGGGCGTCATCTTCGGCCGGCGGAAGCCGATCGAGATGCCGGCATTGCGCACCGCTATCCAGACGATGGCAAGCTGCACGATGCCTGCCGCCAGCACGCCCCAGGACAAGCCGAAACCGACATCATGCGCGTCCAGCCCGTGATACCAGGCATAGGCCAGCACGCCGATCAGGATGATGTTGAGGAAGGCGGGCGCGATCGCCGCCGCGAAATAGCGGCGCAGCGAGTTCAGCATGCCGGCCATCATGGCGCCGAGCGACATGCAGATGAGATACGGGAACATGATCGTCGCCAGCCGGACGGTCGTCTCGAACTTGCCTGGAATGTCGGCAAAGCCCGGCGCCACCAGGTAGCGCACGATCAGCGGCATCGCCAGTTCCATCGCGATGGTCAGTGCCAAAAGCGCCGAAAACAGCACACCGAACACTTCCTCCGAGAAGCGCTTGGCGCCTTCGGTGCCATGCTGCTCGATCTCCTTGGCGAACAGCGGCACGAAGGCGGCGTTGAAGGCGCCTTCGGCGAACAGCCGGCGGAAGGTGTTGGGGAACTGGAAAGCAGCGTTGAACGCGTCGGCGACCGGTCCGGTGCCGAGTGCCGCCGCCATCAGCATCTCGCGGCCGAAGCCCAGCGCGCGGCTCATCAGCGTGCCGGAAGCGACGGTGGCGAATTTCTTGACTAGGCTCATGCTAGGGCGTGTCGTCAGTTAGGGTTTGGGCTAGACGGAAGCGATTTTGACCGAGGAGAAGGAGGGTGAGGACGCAAGCCTTTCGGCTTGCTACGATAGCCGACGCGCTCATCGGTCAAAAGCGCCCCGCCGCCAGAGGCGGTGAGGTGAAAAATGGCTGTCTGCAGCGTCGCTTCGCTTGCCAAGACGTAAGTCTTGGCTGCGCTCGCTCCTCCCATCCAGCCATTTTTGACCTCATCTAGCTCCAAACCATAACTGACGACACGCCCTAGGGACGACTGCCAGAAAAATTGCGTCAAATGGATGGTCACTCGGCCGCCGCCTTGGCCTTGCCGTTGCGTTCGGACGAATTGCCTTCAAGCGTATCGATCAGCCGCTTGTGGATGGTGGCGGTGCGCGTCGGGCTGTCGATCTTCTGTCCGGTGAGGTCGGTGACATAGAACGTATCGATGACCTTCTCGCCGAAGGTCGTGATATGCGCCGAGGCGATGTCGAGCGAAAGGTCGGAGAGCGTCCCGGTGATCTCGGACAAGAGGCCCGGCCGGTCCAGCCCCTCGACCTCGATCACCGAAAAACGGTTTGACAGCGTGTTGCGGATCTCGGCGCGCGGCGGGATGCGGAAAGCCTTGGCGCCGCGCTTCGGCTTGGTGCGCTTCTCGATCATCTCGGGCAGCCAGCTCTTGCCCGAAAGCACGTCCTCGATCAGCCGGCCGACCCGCTCGGCGCGACGTCGCTCGTCCTCGTCGAGATCGAACTCCCGCGAGATCAGGATCGAGTCCAGCGCCCGTCCGTCCGACGTGGTGAAGATCTGCGCGTCGACGATGTTGCCGCCGGCGGCGGCGCAAGCCCCGGCGATGATCGAAAGCAGGCGCGGATGGTCCGGCGCCAGCACGGTGATCTCGGTCACGGCTTCGAACTCATGCGTCTTGACCATGGTGGCGAGCTTCTTGCCCGCCGCATCCGCCTCGCGGACGAACTCGGCGTGGCGCAGCTGGTCCGACAGGTCGACGGCCAAGAGGTAGTTCTCGTAGTGCTGCGCGACATAGCGCTTGCGCTCTTTGGCCGGCCAGGCGGACAGCGCCTCGGCCAGCTGCTCGCGCGCCGCAGTCGTGCGCTCGGCGCGCGACACCTCGGAAAAGCCGCCGGTCAGAAGCAGCTCGGTCTCGAAATAGAGCGTGCGCAGCAGCTGGCCTTTCCAGCCATTCCACACGCCCGGCCCGACGCCCCTGATGTCGCAGACGGTGAGGATCAAAAGCAGCTTCAGCCGCTCGACCGACTGCACGATCGAGGCGAAATCCTCGATCGTCTTGCGGTCGTTGAGGTCGCGCGTCTGTGCCGTCATCGACATCACGAGGTGGTTCTCGACCAGCCAGGCGACGGTTTCGGTGTCGGCCGCCGACAACCCCATATGCGGACAGATGCGCCGCGCGATCCGGGCTCCGGCTTCCGAATGGTCCTCCGGCCTGCCCTTGGCGATGTCGTGCAAAAGCACGGCGACATAGAGCGCCTCGCGGCTCTTCTTCAGTCCCGGCATCAGCGTATGCGACAGCGGATGCACCTTCGCGCCGTCGCCGCGCTCGATCTCGGCCAGCACGCCGATGCAGCGGATCAGATGCTCGTCCACGGTGTAGTGGTGGTACATCGAGAACTGCATCATGGCGACGATCTTGCCGAAGTCGGGGATCAGCCTGCCGAGCAGCCCGGCCTCGTTCATGCGCCGCAAATTGAGTTCGGCGTTGCGGTCCGACGTCAGGATGTCGAGGAACAGCCGGTTGGCTTCCTCGTCGCGCCGGAGCGACTTGTTGACGAGCCCGAGCGAGCGGGTGAGCAGCTTGAGCGCGTCGGGGTGGAACTCCAGCCCGTGCTTGTCGGCGAACCAGAACAGCCTGAGCAGGTTGACCGGATCGCGCTCGAACACACTGTCGTCGGCGATGTTGATGCGGTGGTTGTCGACGATGAAGTCAGAGGTGCCGGCAAGCTTGCGCTTGCGCCGCGAGAAGGTGAGGAAGATACGATTGAAGCCCGGCACGTGCTTGGCCTGCTCTTCCTCGAGCGCCGCGCAGAAGATGCGGGTGAGGTCGCCGACATCCTTGGCGACGAGGAAATAGTGCTTCATGAAGCGTTCGACCGCCGACAGGCCGGGATGCGTCGTATAGCCCAGGCGCTCGGCGATCTCGCGCTGGATGTCGAAATGCAGCCGCTCCTCCGCCTTGCCGGTGAGGAAATGCATGTGGCAGCGCACCGCCCACAGGAAATCCTCGGCCTTCTGGAATTCGCGATATTCGGCCTCGGTGAAGACGCCCTTATCGACCAGCTCCTCGCCAGTGCGCACGCGATAGAAATATTTGCCGATCCAAAACAGCGTCTGCAGGTCGCGCAGGCCGCCCTTGCCGTCCTTGACGTTGGGCTCGACCAGGTAGCGGCTTTCGCCGGCCTTGGCGTGGCGCTCGTCGCGCTCGGCAAGCTTGGCCTGCACATATTCCGGCCCGGTGGTGCGCACCACTTCGTGGTCGAAGCGGGTGAGCAGTTCCTCATAAAGCTTGTGTTCGCCCCACAGGAAGCGCGCTTCCAGGATCGACGTGCGGATGGTGATGTCGCTGCGCGACAGCCTGAGGCACTCGTCGATGTTGCGGGTGGCGTGGCCGACCTTCAGCCCCATGTCCCACAGCATGTAGAGCATGTATTCGACGATCTGCTCGCCCCATGGGGTCTGCTTGTAGGGCAGCAGGAAAAGCAGGTCTATGTCGGAGCCCGGCGCCAGCGTGCCGCGGCCGTAGCCACCGACGGCAACGACCGCCATGCGCTCGGCCGCGGACCGGTTCTTGACCCGGTAGACATGGGTGGCGGCGAAATCATAGAGCGCCCGGATCAGCTCATCCATCAGATGCGAGAGCCGCTCGGCGCAGGCATTGCCGCCGCCATCCTGCTTGAGCATGGCTTCGCCGATCTTTCGCCCTTCGGCCATCCTGGCCTTGAGCAACTGGAGGACGGCCGTGCGGACAGCCGGTCCTGAACCGTCGCCGGCGCTCGCCGCCGTCAGCGCGGTCAAGTCGCGGCACAAGGCGTCGCCATCGATGATTTCGTCGAGTTTCAGGGAGATCTTTGCCATTCGGCGGCGTCTATAGCCTGTTTTCGCGGCGCTGTGTATGGGGCGGGCGGCGCGTTTCCAGCAGCGCGCGATGGACGCCACGCGCAGCCGGATGGCGATAGCCGGAAAAATCCAAACGCCCCTTGACCTTCCAGTTACTGGAAGCACTACCTCCGCCTCAAGTTCGAGATTCAGAGGCCTGGCCATGATCCATTCCGACCATCACCACCATCATGCGCATGGCGGCGGCTGCTGCTCCGCGAAGGATGCCGCGCCCGACGCCGAAGCGGTGATTCGCGATCCTGTCTGCGGCATGACGGTCGATCCGGCGGCCGGCAAGCCGACGGCCGAGCATGGCGGCCGGACGTTTCATTTCTGCAGTGAACACTGCCGCACGAAATTCCAGGCCGAGCCGGAAGCATATCTTTCGGCCACCGATCCCGTCTGCGGCATGAATGTCGACCGTGCGAGCGCGAAGCACTTCGTCCGCCACGAAGGCCAGGGCTTCTATTTCTGCTCCGCCGGCTGCAGGGGCAAGTTCGAGGCCGAGCCGGCAAAATACCTCGCCGGCCGGCCCGAGGCTCAGCCGATGCCCAAGGGCACGCAGTACACCTGCCCCATGCATCCCGAGATCGTCCGCGACAAGCCCGGCTCCTGCCCGATCTGCGGCATGGCGCTGGAGCCGATGGGCGTTCCGACGGGCGAGGAAGGCCCTAACCCGGAACTTGTCGATTTCACGCGCCGCTTCTGGGTCAGCGCGGCGCTCTCCGTGCCGCTCCTGGTCATTGCCATGGCGCCGATGCTGGGCTTCAGCTTCGAAACCCTCGTCGACGGCCGCGCCAAGACCTGGGTCGAGCTGGCGCTGGCGAGCCCGGTGGTGCTGTGGGCGGCGTTTCCGTTCTTCCATCGCGGCTGGGAATCGATCCTCAACCGCAGCCCCAATATGTGGACGCTGATTTCGTTGGGCGTCGGGGCTGCCTATCTCTTCAGCCTGGTCGCGACGCTGTTCCCGGACGTCTTCCCGCATCAGTTCCGCGGCCATGACGGCGCCGTGCCGGTCTATTTCGAGGCAGCCGCCGTCATCGTGGCGCTGGTCTTTCTCGGCCAGGTGCTGGAACTCAAGGCCCGCGAGCGCACCGGCTCGGCCATCCGCGCCCTGCTCGACCTTGCCCCGAAGACGGCGCGGCTGATCGGCCCCGACGGCTCCGAGAAGGACGTGCCACTCGACGGCATCAAGACCGAAGACAAGCTGCGCATCCGCCCCGGCGACGCCGTGCCGGTCGACGGCATCGTGCTGGAGGGACGCTCGGCTATCGACGAATCCATGATTACCGGCGAACCGCTGCCAGTCGAGAAGACGGAAGGCGACATGCTCACCGGCGGCACGCTGAACAAGAACGGCTCGCTGGTCATGCGCGCCGAGAAGGTCGGCGCCGAGACCACGCTGTCGCGCATTGTCGAGCTGGTCGCCAAGGCGCAGCGATCGCGGGCGCCGATCCAGGGTCTCGCCGACCGCGTGTCCTTCTACTTCGTCCCGGCCGTCGTGCTGGTGGCGGTCCTGGCATTCATTGCCTGGTCGATCTTCGGCCCCGAACCGAGCCTGATCTTCGCCATTGTCTCGGCGGTGTCGGTGCTGATCATCGCCTGTCCCTGCGCGCTCGGCCTTGCGACGCCGATGTCGATCATGACCGCGACCGGGCGCGGCGCGCATGCCGGCGTTCTGATCAAGGAAGCGGCGGCGTTGGAGCGTTTTGCCTCTGTCGATACGCTGATCGTCGACAAGACCGGCACGCTGACCGAGGGCAAGCCGCGGCTTACCGATGTCGTCGCGGCCGACGGCATCGATGAGAAGGAACTGCTGGGCCTCGCTGCCGCGCTCGAAAAGGGCTCCGAGCATCCGCTGGCCGAGGCGATCGTCGAGGGCGCCGCCGCGCGCGGCCTGAAGCTGGCCGACGCGGTCGATTTCGAAGCCATCACCGGCAAGGGCGTTTCGGGCACGGTTTCGGGCAGGAAGGTCGCGCTCGGCAATGCGGCGATGATGGCGGACCTCGGCGTCGCAACGTCGGCGGCCGATGTCGAGGCGCTGCAGGCCGACGGCAAGACGTCCATGTTCGTGGCTGTCGACGGCAGCTTCGCCGGCATCGTCGCCGTCGCCGATCCCGTAAAGGCGACGACAGCCGAGGCGATCAAGGCCCTGCATGACAAGGGCCTGCGCATCATCATGGCCACTGGCGACAACGAGCGCACGGCAAAAGCGATCGCCGGCAGGCTCGGCATCGACGAGGTCCGCGCCGGGTTGCTGCCCGATGGGAAGGGCGCGCTGGTCGAGGAATTGCGTGCCAAGGGTGCGGCCGTCGCCATGGCCGGCGACGGCGTCAACGACGCGCCGGCGCTGGCCAGCGCCGATGTCGGTATCGCCATGGGTACCGGCGCCGATGTCGCGGTCGAAAGCGCCGGCATCACGCTGGTCAAGGGCGACCTCAACGGCATCGTCAGGGCCCGCACGCTGGCTCAGGCGACGCTTCGCAACATCCGCCAGAACCTGTTTTTCGCCTTCCTCTACAACGTGCTTGGCGTGCCGGTCGCGGCCGGCGTCCTTTATCCGCTCACCGGCACGCTGCTGTCGCCGATGCTGGCGGCGGCGGCGATGAGCTTGTCGTCGGTCTCCGTGATCGGCAACGCGCTGCGGCTGAGAACGTTGAAACTCTGAGCAAGACCCCCAGATACGAAATCCAACAGAAGGAGACCTGAATGACCCTGGCCAAGAAAATCGTGCTGCTGCTGATGGCGGCCGGAATGCTGCTCGCCGTGTTCCTCGAAAGCGTGCCGGCCTCGTCGGAGGAGATGAAGCACGACATGTCCAAGATGGCGATGGGCGCCCAGAGCCCGGCCACCGTCGGCTACGAGAAGGCGATGAAGAAGATGCACAAGGACATGACGATCAAATACACCGGCAATGCCGATGTCGATTTCGTCCGCGGCATGATCCCGCATCATCAGGGCGCCATCGACATGGCCAAGGTGGTGATCGCCAATGGCAAGGATCCGGAAATCCGCAAGCTCGCCGAAGGCGTCGTCACGGCACAGGAAGCCGAGATCAAGCAGATGCAGGACTGGCTCGCCAAGCATCCGGCGAAGTAGCCGCTGCGGGAAATCCGGGCGGCCAGGAATCCGGGCGGCCACGAGCCTTTGGTCTGGATTTCCGGCCACGGCTGTGCTGCGATCCGGCTTCACGCGGAGAAAGCCATGCCCCCGTCGATCAACCGCTCGTCGATCAGAACCTTGAAGCTGCCGTCGGGCGAAATCGTCCCGGTGCTGGGCCAAGGCACCTGGAAGATGGGTGAGGATCGACGGCGACACGCCGATGAGGTCGCGGCGCTGAAGCTTGGGCTGGACCTCGGCATAACGCTGATCGACACGGCCGAAATGTATGCCGATGGCGGCGCCGAGGAGGTGGTGGCGCAAGCCATTGCCAGCCGCCGCGACGAGACCTTCCTGGTCTCCAAGGTGCTGCCCTCCAACGCCTCGCGCGCCGGCGTGAGGCGCTCTTGCGAGGCCAGCCTGAGGCGTCTCGCCACCGATCGTATCGATCTCTATCTGCTGCACTGGCCGGGCAGCGTGCCGCTGTTCGAAACCGTCGAGGCCTTCGAAACCTTGAAGAGGGAAGGCAAGATCCGCCACTGGGGCGTCAGCAATTTCGACACCGACGAGATGGAGGAACTGGTCGGCTTGGACCATGGCGGCGACGTCCAGACCAATCAGGTGCTCTACAATCTGTCGCGGCGCGGGCCAGAGTTCGATCTGGCGCCCTGGTGCGCGAAGCGCGGCATCCCGCTGATGGCCTATTCGCCGGTCGAGCAGGGCGCGCTGGCCCGCAATGCCCGGCTGGAAGTCGTCGCTGCCCGCCACGACGCCACCGCCGCGCAGATCGCGCTTGCCTGGGTGATGGCGCAGGACGGCGTCATCGCCATCCCGAAGGCCGGTCGCCAGGAGCACGTCCGCCAGAACGCCGCCGCGCTCGACATCGCTCTGACGGCGGAAGACCTTGCCGAGCTCGACCGCGCTTTCCCTCCGCCGACGCGCAAGCGCGGCCTGGAAATGATCTAGCCGAAAACCACGATCGGGCGGAGAGCAGGCATTGGAACGAATTTCAGCCGGACTTCATCACACGGTCTATAAAATCGGCGACTTGAAAGTCACCTCGCTGCGCGACGGTTACGTCGACATGCCGGTCCGGCGACTGCGCCAGCCGGGAGACAAGCCTTTCGGCGACGATCTCCCCTCGCAGGTGCCGCTCTTCGACGGCGCTCTCAGATTGTCGGTCAATGCCTTTGCCATCGACGACGGCGAAGACATCACGCTGATCGATACCGGGTCCTCGAACGCCTGGCATCCGACGATGGGCTTTCTGCCGCAGGCGCTGAGCGAAGCGAAGATCGCCGTCGATCGGATACGCACGGTTGCCTTCACCCACACCCATCTCGACCATATCCAAGGGCTCGTCCTTCCGGATGGTGGGGACGGCTTCCCGCGGCTCGCCCGCTTGCTTGTCCCCCGGCCTGAAGTCGACATGTTCCGGTCGGAAGCGAGGTTGAGCCGCTTCCATGATCGAGCGCAGCCTCTGGACCCGGGACAGCGCCTGAGCGCGAACATCGAGGCGCTCGCCGCGCCGGGCCATGAAATCGGCCATACCTGCTTTCGCGTCACCAGCGGCGGCGAAACATTGCTGGCCTGGGGCGACCTCGTGCATGTGCCGTCGCTTCAGTTCGATCGGCCGGAGGTCGCATGGGAATTCGACGCCGACCAGGAACAGGCGCGGGCGACCCGGCTGCGCATTTTAGCCCTTGTCGCCGACAACGGCTGGTGTGCGGCAGGAGCGCATCTCGATTCACCGGGCGTCGGCCGGATTTCCCGATCTGAAACAGGCTTCCGCTTCGAACCTCTGTAGGAACGCTAGGTCTTGGCCGGTACCCCGAGCCGCATCCGCAGCCGCCGCAATGCCCTTGAAAATACGTCGAGGTCATTGGCGGCGCGGGCAAGCGTGAGTGTCCCCTGGATGGCGGCGACGGCTTCCTCTGCCAACTCGCTGGCCTCGCCCGGTCGGTGCCCGGATCGCGCCAGCGCATCGGCGAGATGCGTGACCCAGCGGCCGAAATAGCTTCTGATCTGGCCGGCGAACAGGTCGCGCGATTCATCCAGCGCGAAGGCGCCGATGAGACAAACCCGGCGCCCCGAGCGGAAATAGCTGTCTGTCGCCTCGATCATCCGTTCGACCCCGGCCAGCGGATCGGTGCTGTCGCGCAACGGCCCAAAGACATTGTCCTCGAACCAGCCGTCGATATGGGCAATGACAGCCCTCGCCATCTCTTCCTTGCCGCCGGGAAAGAAGTGGTAGAGGCTTCCCTTGCCGAGCCCCGTCGCCTCGCCGATCAAGGACAGGCTGGCGCCTTCATAACCATGCTCGCGGAAGACTTCGGCTACTATCGCCAGCAACTGGTCGCGGTCCGGAGCGATGCGTCGCACTGACTCTAGAGCCCGAGTTCCGAAAGGCCGGGATGGTCGTCCGGCCGGCGGCCGAGCGGCCAATGATACTTCCGCTCGCTCTCGGCGATCGGCAGATCGTTGATGCTCGCCACGCGCCGGCGCATCAGCCCGGCTTCGTCGAACTCCCAGTTCTCGTTGCCGTAGGAGCGGAACCAGTGGCCGCTGTCGTCGCGCCATTCATAGGCGAAGCGCACCGCGATGCGGTTGTCGTTCCAGGTCCAGACCTCCTTGATCAGGCGATAGTCCAGCTCGCGCGCCCATTTGCGCGTGAGGAAGCTGACGATCTCGCCACGGCCCGAGACGAATTCGGACCGGTTCCGCCAGATGCTGTCCTCGGTATAGGCGAGCGAAACCCGTTCCGGGTCGCGGCTGTTCCAGGCATCCTCGGCAAGGCGCGCCTTTTGCGCCGCTGTCTCGGCGGTGAAGGGCGGCAATGGCGGACGGCTCATGAAGATCTCCTGTCGGTTTCGGTCATCGATGACCCAGATTGTACCGATCGGTACAATGAGTCAACACAGCTTCTGTTCTTTGCCGCGCCGCAGGCGGCCGGACTTATCGAATTTCGGTTTTCAGCCTTTCAAAGGCATCGCGGACATATCCTGCCAGCGGATGCTTGGCCTGTTGCTGCTGCCATGTTTCCACGGCCAGGCGCAACGCCACGACCGCCACCAGGGAGACCAGCCGCAGACCGTTGCGCGCCTGGTCCGGCCGCAACTCGCATAAGCCGTCGAAGATGGCTTGCTCGAGCTGCAGGTAGCCCGCGTGCGTGCGCGAGCGCAGCGTCTTGCTTTCCCGCATGAGTTTGGCCGTCGCCATCATTTCTGATGCCTGGAAGCTGCCGGCGAGATTGAGCAATGCGCCGCGGGCGATGTCGATCGCCGCTCCGGTTGGTGGCTCGGCAAGGATCAAGGCTTTGACCATGCTCGCGTAGTTAGCCAGAGACGCAAGCAGAACTTCGTCCTTGCTCTTGAAATAGTGGAAGAACGTCCGGCGCGAGATGCCGGCGGCTGCGGCTATCTCGTCGAGCGTGGTCGCGTCGTAGCCCTTGGCCAGGAAAGCGTTCAGGCCGGCTTGAGCGATGCGGTGGGACGTCTCTCGCCGCTTCCGCTCGCGCAGGCCTTCTGGTTTTGCCACGTCGTTCATGGAGCGCTCCTGCCATGACCGTTCCTCAAATGCGACATGAAATTTGGTGAACATTCAAGTCTCGTCATCACGCCTCGCCATAATGGCGCCATTAATTTATTGCACTGAGTGCAAATATTGGCGGTCCCCCAACACGCACCGCCGGGCGCATCCAGACAGAGGCATCCATGGCAGCTTGCTTGCGTTCCCGTCGCGAGGCTCACATGAGTCGCGGCCCGTTCGATCCGTGTGCGTGCCGCGCGGACCACCGCTTGAGATGGCCGGCTGTGCTGGCCTTGAGCATGCTCGCGGTCGGCTGCGCCGCCGCGCCGCTGGATCAGGTAGGCTCGCTGCAATCCTATGACGAGTTGAAACCGTCGGACGGTTTGTTGGCCCGCTCACTGATGCGGGTGAGCAAGGACGACGTGCTTGCCGCAAGAACCGTTCGGATCATTCCAACGGGCTTTTCGCAGCCCGCCGCCGGAAAATCGACATTGACACCGGCGCAGCGCGGCCTGATCGCCAATGCCGTCGACAGGACCCTTTGCTCCGGCCTGAGCCAACGCTTTCAAGTGGTCTCCCTGACCGAGCCAGCCGACCTGACGGTCCACGCGATGGTAACGCATGTTACGCCGACGAATGCGCTGGCGGTAGGCGTTTCGAAAGTGGCGTCCACGGCGGTTTCCGTCGCGCTGCCCGACATGCACATTCCGGTTCCGCGCCTGCCGATCGGATTGGGCAGCCTGTCGCTTGAAGCCGAAGCGATTGATGACAACGGCGAGCAGTCGGCCGCCATGATCTGGGGACGTGGCGCGAACGCGCTGCTGGATTCGGGCCGGGTCGCCCGAGAGGGCGACGCCTACGACCTTGCGGCGAAGTTCGGCGACGATTTTAGCAAGCTCCTGGTCACCGGCAAGACGCCCTTCGGCAAGCTGCCGTCGCTCCCGACCAGGGCGGAGCTGCGCGCCATGTTTGGCGGCGGGCCTAAATATCCGGCCTGCAAGGCCTTCGGCAAATCGCCCGGTCTCGTCGGCTTCGTCGGCGATCGGATGGGATTTCCGCCGGCCTGGACCGACAAGGGAGCCCCGGTGCGCAATGACTGAGGCGGTGACGCAAATGCAGAAAAAGTCCCCGATGCCGCTTTCCACGACGGTTTTTCGACAGGGCAGAAGGATGCGTTTCCTTTGGCTGGTTGCTCCGGTCGTCCTGGCGCCGGCCCTGCTTGCGGAGAGTGGATGGCCGCAAGGCAGCACCTTTCGCGAAATGCTGGAATTTGCGGGTTCCGTGCTGATCCTCATCTGTATCGGCGGCCGCTGCTGGGCATCGCTCTATGTCGGCGGGCGCAAGAACCGTGAACTCGTCACAACCGGCCCCTATGCCTATACGCGCAATCCACTCTATTTCTTCTCGGCCCTTGGACTGGCTGGCGTCGGGCTGACATTCGGGTCGCTGATCCTTTCGGCGTTTCTCTTTGCCTTCACCTATCTGGTCTTTTCCTATGTCGCGACGCGCGAAGCGGTCGCGCTAGACGCGATCTTTGGCGAGGGCTATTGGCGCTATTGTCGAAGCGTGCCGGCCTTCTTTCCCCGTCTGCGGCGCGATGACGACGTCTTGGGTCCGTCTCCCGTCACGTTCGACTCGGTGGCGCTGAGGCGGACCGCCATCGACAGCTCTTACTTCCTTGTGGCGATACTGGCGGTGGAATCGCTCGGCTGGCTCCAGTCGGCAAGGCTGGTGACGCCGATGTTCCGATTGTTTTGATTACCCGCCCGCCAGCCCCTTCAGCCGGTAGAGCGCCTCCAGCGCCTCGCGCGGCGTCATCTCGTCGGGATTGATCACGCCGAGTGCCTCGCCCAGCGCATCGCTTTTGACCGGCTTCGGGGCTTCGCGCTTCACCGCCACCGAAAACAGCGGCAGGTCGTCCACGAGCCGATTGGTCTTGCCCGAGACTTCGCCCTCTTCCAGCTGGTGCAGCACTTCCTTGGCGCGGGCCACCACCGCTTCCGGCAGGCCGGCCAGCCGCGCCACCTGGACGCCGTAGGAGCGGTCGGCCGCGCCCTTGCCGACTTCGTGCAGGAAGACGACATCGCTTTCCCATTCCTTGACCCGCATGGTGACGTTGTGAAGCCGGGGCAATTTGCCGGCCAGCGCCGTCATCTCGTGGAAATGCGTGGCGAAGATCGCCCGGCAGCGGTTCTTCTCATGCAGGTATTCGACCGCCGCCCAGGCGATCGACAGTCCGTCGAAAGTCGCGGTGCCGCGGCCGATCTCGTCGAGGATGACCAGCGCCCGCTCGCCCGCCTGGTTGAGGATCGCCGCCGTCTCGACCATCTCGACCATGAAGGTCGAACGTCCCCGCGCCAGATCGTCCGACGCGCCGACGCGCGAGAACAGCCGGTCGACGACGCCGATATGGGCGCTTTGCGCCGGCACGAAGGAGCCGGTCTGGGCGAGGATTGCGATCAGCGCATTCTGCCTGAGGAACGTCGACTTGCCGCCCATATTGGGGCCGGTAAGCAGCCAGATCGCGCCGGCCTTGGCGCCGCCGTCGGGCGACAGGTCGCAATCGTTGGCGACGAACGGCCCGTCACCCGAGCGCCTCAGCGCCTGTTCGACCACCGGGTGGCGCCCGCCTGCGATGTCGAAGGCGAGGCTCGAATCCACCACCGGCCGGCACCAGCCCTCGCTTTCGGAAAGCAATGCCAGCGCCGATGAAACATCGAGAGCCGCAAGCGCGTCGGCGCCGGCACGGACCCGTTCGGCCTCACCCACCACTTCCGCCGTCAGCCGGTCGAAGGTGGCGAGCTCGATGCTCAGCGCCTTGTCGGCGGCATTGGCGATCTTCGATTCCAGCTCCGCCAGTTCGGTCGTGGTGAAGCGCATGGCGTTGGCCATGGTCTGGCGATGGATGAAGCGCGCCTTGGCGGCGTCGCCGCCGGTCATGATCGCGTGATGGTTGGCGGTGACCTCGATGTAGTAGCCGAGCACATTGTTGTGCCGGATCTTCAGCGAGCGGATGCCGGTCTCCTCGATCAGCGAGCGCTCCAGCCCGGCGATCACTTTTCGCGATTCGTCGCGCAATGCCCGCATCTCGTCGAGCTCGGCATTATAGCTCGACCGCACGAAGCCGCCGTCGCGCTTGATCAGCGGCAGCTCGTCGTCGAGCGCTTCGCTGAGGTGACGGGCGAGCGCCTCGGGCAAGGCGCGGATCGCGGCAAGCGCGGCGGCGAGCTCGGCGGGCAGGGCGGCCGCCGCGAACAATTCGGCGATCGCGCCGGCCGCCTCGAAGCCGGCGCGCAGCGCGCCGAGATCGCGCGGCCCGCCGCGGTTGAGCGCCAGCCTGGACAGCGCCCTCGGCATGTCGGCGACGCCTTTCAGGCTCGCCCGCAGGCCTTGGCAAAGCCGCGTCTCGGAGCGGAAAAAGGAGACCGAATCCAGTCGCGCCGCGATCGTCGCCGGATCGGTCAGCGGCGCCATCAGCCGGTCGGCCAGCAATCGCGCGCCGCCGCCGGTCACGGTGCGGTCGATCGCCTTGAACAATGAGCCGTCGCGGCTGCCGGACAGCGTGCGCAACAGTTCCAGATTGCCGCGCGTCGCCGGATCGATGAACAGCGTCGAGCCCTGCTCCTCGCGCTCGGGGCGCGACAGCGGCGGCCGTTCGGCCTTCTGCGTTTTTTCGACATAGGCGATGGCGCCCGAGATCGCCGACAGCTCGGCGCGCGAGAACGTGCCGAAACTGTCCGGGGTCGCTACCTCGAAGAAGCGCGCGATGCGGCTTGTGGCCGAAGCCGAATCGAACAGCGAAGGCGGCTGCGGGTTGGCGACCCGGCCCAGCACGTCGAACACCGGCCTGAGCTCCGGATCGTGGAAAACCGGCTCGGCGACGATCAGCTCGCGCGGGTCTACGCGGAAGATGTCGGCAAGCAGCCGCTCGGCGCTCGTCTCGGCGACGCGGAAGGCGCCGGTCGAAATGTCGATCCAGGCGAGCGCGAAGCCGGCCTGGCTGGCCGCGCCGCCGCCTTTCACGCGGCCGAGCGCCATCAGGAAGCTCGATTCCGAGGGCGCCAGCAGCTTGTCCTCGGTGATGGTGCCGGGCGTGACCAGCCGCACCACGTCGCGGCGCACTACCGATTTGGAGCCGCGTTTCTTGGCTTCGGCCGGATCCTCGATCTGCTCGCAGACGGCGACGCGAAAACCCTGCGCGATCAGCTTCTGCAGATAGTCGTCCGCCGCATGCACCGGCACGCCGCACATCGGGATGTCATGGCCCTGGTGCTTGCCCCGCTTGGTCAAAACGATGCCCAGTGCCTGGCTCGCCTTCTCCGCGTCGTCGAAGAACAGCTCGTAGAAATCGCCCATGCGGTAGAACAGAAGCGAATCCGGGTTCGCCGCCTTGATCTCGATGAATTGCTCCATCATCGGCGTGACGCCGCTCGTGGCGGGCGCAGGCGTCGTCGTCTCCTGGGCGTCGGTATCGGTGGGCATATGCATGTTCATGCGGCAACGCTAGCAGAAGTGGCAGCCCGGTTTAATGCCGGCGACGCGAAAAGCAGGGGAAGACTGGCGGCGGCCCGCAGCGCCGGGCCTGGTTGCGCCGGCCCGGCCTGGCACTCTATGGTTCCCGTGGGGAAAGGGCGGCGGGGGACTTTGGTGGATCAGGACAAGCAAGAGACTTTCGACGAGATGGTCGGCCCGGTCGGCTCGGCCGCCGAGCGCCTCTGGCTGCTGGCGACGCGGCGCGCCCATCGAACCGCGAACAAGCTCAGGGTTTCGGCGCGCAAGCGCTTTCCCTATATCCTGCCGGCGCGCGGTCCCTTGTCCGACCTCGACGGCGGCATCCAGATGTCGGCTCACATATTCAGCCGCGACCCGCTGGTGCTCTATATTCCGGTCGGCGGACCCCGTCCCCTGCATCCGTTGGCGGCCATCGGCCGGCGCCTTGCCGAGCGGCGCGCCACCTTTCTGCTGATGCCGATGTGGACGATGGAGAGGCCTGCCGTCGTCGCCCAGATGGGCCGCGATATTGCCTGGTATGCGGCGCGTTTTCCTCGTCATGAGGTGATTTTCCTCTGCAACAACGAGGAAGAGCGCCGTCTCATCGCCGCGGTCGGCGGCAAAGCCATGTTCTCCAATCACAATCTGATGATATCGGAAGATGTTTTCCGGCCGCTGCCGGATGTGCCGGTCGAGTTCGATGCCGTCTACAATGGCCGCATCTCGCCGATGAAACGCCACTATCTTGCCTTCGAGATCGACCGGCTGGTCCACGTCACCTATTCGATCGGCGAATTGACGCCGCCCGCCGCCCGCGCCTTCATTCGCCGCCTCCAGGCGCAATCGCCGCGCCATCGCATCGCCAATCCGATCGTGGACGGCCTGCCCGGCCGGCTGACCTCCGCAGAGGTCAACCGGGTCTACAATCAGGCCGCCGTCGGGCTGTGCCTGTCCGCCGTCGAAGGGGCAATGTATTCCAGCATGGAATATCTGATGACCGGTTTGCCTATCGTCAGCACGCCGAGCCTCGGCGGGCGCGACGTCTATTTCGATCCGGACTATTGCCTGATCGTCGAGCCGGAGCCGACGGCCATTCGCCGCGCTGTTGAGCGGCTTCGGGATCGCGCCATTCCGCGCGAGGAAATCCGCGGCAGGACGCTGGAAAAGGTTCGCGCCCAGCGGCAGGAACTCACCGCGTTCCTGTCGGCGCTTCTGCGGCGCAAGGGCAGCAGCGCTCCCCCGCTGGAGACGTGGCCGTTCTCAGGCACCGAAGGCTTGATGCGCTGGGCCACCGTGCGGGAAATTGCCGCGCTCGTCGGCGAACCGGACCGCGCCTGATCGCTTGGCCGTTTACAGCGCTGCCGTGTAGCCTTAATCCGAAGACACATAAACACGCACCTGCCTCAAGGGTGCGCGAAGGCGAGGAAATGAAGCGCATCATGGCCAGGAAAACCGAAAGCAGCGGCCCCTCCGTCAGTCCAGAGGAGGCGTTGGAGTTCCACGCCATGGGACGGCCCGGCAAGCTGGAGATCGTCGCCACCAAGCCGATGGCGACGCAACGCGATCTGAGCCTCGCCTATTCGCCTGGCGTCGCCGTCCCCGTGCGCGCCATCGCCGAGGATCCGAGCCGTGCCTTCGATTATACGACGCGCGGCAATATGGTCGCCGTCATCTCGAACGGCACCGCCATCCTCGGCCTGGGCAATCTCGGCGCGCTGGCCTCTAAGCCGGTCATGGAAGGCAAGGCGGTGCTGTTCAAGCGTTTCGCCGATGTCGATTCCATCGACCTTGAAGTGGCGACCGAGGATGCCGACGAGTTCATCAACTGCGTGCGCTTCCTCGGACCTTCCTTCGGCGGCATCAATCTCGAGGACATCAAGGCGCCCGAGTGCTTCATCATCGAGCAGCGGCTGCGCGAGCTGATGGACATCCCAGTCTTCCATGACGATCAGCATGGCACGGCAATCATCTCAGCCGCCGGGCTGATCAACGCGCTGGAGGTCACCGGCCGCGACATGAAGACCACGAAGATGGTCTGCAACGGCGCGGGCGCCGCCGGCATCGCCTGCATCGAATTGATGAAGGCGATGGGTTTTTCACCGGAAAACATCATCCTGTGCGACACCAAGGGCGTGGTCTTCCAGGGCCGCACCGAAGGCATGAACCAGTGGAAGTCGGCGCATGCGGTCAAGACCGAGGCGCGCAGCCTGGCTGAGGCCCTGGACGGCGCCGACGTCTTCCTCGGCCTGTCAGCCAAGGGGGCACTCACCACCGCCATGGTGCAGTCGATGGCCAAGAACCCGATCATCTTCGCCATGGCCAATCCCGACCCGGAGATCACGCCGGAGGAAGTGGCCGAGATCCGCACCGACGCCATCATGGCCACCGGCCGCTCGGACTACCCAAACCAGGTCAACAACGTTCTGGGCTTCCCCTATATCTTCCGGGGAGCGCTCGATGTGCGCGCCACCACCATCAATGACGAGATGAAGATCGCCGCCGCCAGGGCGCTTGCCGAGCTGGCTCGCCAGGACGTGCCGGACGATGTCGCCGCAGCCTATCAGGGCAACCGGCCGAAATTCGGTGCCAACTACATCATCCCGGTGCCGTTCGATCCGCGCCTGATCTCGGCGATCCCGCTGGCGGTGGCGAAGGCGGCGATGGAATCCGGCGTCGCCCGCAAGCCGATCCTCGATCTCGACCGCTACGCGCAGGAACTGTCTGCCCGCCGCGACCCGATCGCCTCCACCTTGCAGCGCATCTACGACCGCGTGCGCCGCCAGCCCAAGCGCATCGTCTTCGCCGAGGGCGAGGAGGAGCAGGTGATGCGCGCCGCCGTCTCCTATGTGAACCAGAAGCTCGGCACGGCGATCCTGCTCGGCCGCGACGACGTCATCAAGGACAATGCCCGCAATGCCGGCATCGACCTGAACAAGCAGGGCCTGGAGATCATCAATGCCAGGCTGTCGCGCCGCAACGGCATCTACACCGACTATCTCTACGAGCGCATGCAGCGGAAGGGTTTTCTGTTCCGCGACTGCCAGCGCCTGATCAACAACGACCGCAACCACTTCGCCGCCTGCATGGTGGCGCTCGGCGATGCCGACGGCATCGTCACCGGCGTCACCCGCAACTATTCGACGGCGCTCGACGACGTACGCCGCATCATCGACGCCAAGCCCGGCCACCGCGTCATCGGCGTGTCGATCGTGCTCGCGCGAGGCAGGACGGTGCTGGTCGCCGACACCGCCGTGCACGACATGCCGAACGCCGAGCAGATCGCCGACATCGCCGAGGAAGCGGCCGGTTTCGCCCGCCGCATGGGCTACGAGCCGCGGCTCGCCATGCTCGCCTACTCCACCTTCGGCCATCCGCAGGGCGAACGTTCCGAACGCGTCCAGGAAGCGGTGCGCATCCTCGATAAGCGCCGCGTCGATTTCGAATATGACGGCGAGATGGCCGCCGACGTGGCGCTGAACCCGCGCGCCATGGCGCAATATCCTTTCATCCGGCTGACCGGCCCAGCCAACGTGCTGGTGATGCCGGCCTTCCACTCGGCCTCGATCTCGACCAAGATGCTGCAGGAGCTCGGCGGCTCGACCGTCATCGGCCCGCTGCTGGTCGGCTTGAACAAGCCGGTCCAGATCGTGTCGTTGAACGCCAAGGACTCCGACATCGTGAACATGGCGGCGATCGCGGCCTACACGGCGGGGAATTGACGCGGCAGCAGTTCGATCGTTTCGTTTGCTTGAGCCAAAGCAAAAGGCCCGCGGCGATGCCGCGGGCCTTTCCTTTGTGAACTTTGCGCTCGATCAGAAATTGCGCTGGAAGCGAACGATGCCGCCCCAGTTGTTCTTCTTGAAGGCCTTGGTGAAGTTGTAGTCATCGGCCTGACCGAACTTGCCATCATGGTAGTAGTCAAGTTCGGTCGTGACCGTGAAGCCCGAAACGATCGTGTAGGCCACGTTTGCCGCGACGGCGAAGTTCTTGGCGTCGTCGGCCGAGACCTGGAGGTTGAAGGCGGTCTTCGGGTTGAACTTGTAGGTGCCGCCGCCCCAGACGGCCCAGTTGCCGCCCCAGGGCTTGTAGAAGCCGCGACCCTTGGCGTGGTCGACGAAGTTGTCGTCGGTGCCGTAGCCGCCCATGACGAACAGCGACAGTTCCTTGGTGACGTTGACGTCGAGGCGAACCTTGCCGGCCACTTCCTCGTAGTTGCTGTCATAGGCCACGACGCCGGTGATCGCGCCCCAGTCGCCCTTGTACTTCAGGCCGCCGACGACATGCGGGACATAGCTGTCGATCAAGCCGTGGATGGCGCCAGTGTCCGCACCCTCTTCGAGCGAGACCACGCCCGAGAAGCCGCTGCCGGCGTCGAAATAGTAGCTGACGACGTTGGTGACCTTGATGCCGTACGGGATGATGGTGTCCTGCACCACGCTGCCGGCATAGCCGATGAACTGGTCGTAAGGCGTCTCATCGACGCCGACGCGCAGGCCGCCGAGCTGGACCCAGCCGAATTCCAGGTTCACCGCCGAATCGCCGTTCTTGAAGTTGAAGCGGGCCTCGGTATAGGTCTTCAACGTGCCGAGCTCGGTCTCCTGGCCGGTCCAGGTCCTGAACGCGAAGCGGGCGTTCTTATTCCAGCTATTGTTGAAATTCGGATCTGCGTCCGGGCCAGGATCCATTGTATCTCTGGCTCTGCGGCCGTCGAGGGTGCCGGGATCGCCGAAGCCGGCGTCATAACGGATATAGCCGCCGACGCGCAGGCAGGTCTCGGTGCCGGGGATGTAGAAGTAGCCGGCGCCATAGACGTCGCAGATCTTGACATATTCGGCCGGTTCCGGCTCGGCGACGGTGACCGCGTCGGCGGCGCGGGCGCCCGAAACTGCGATCAGCGCCGCAGCGGAGCCGAGTAGAAGGCTCTTGATGTTCATTTTCTTGAATCTCCAGTCAAAGGTTCAAGACAGGCCTGACGTGCCGTTCGGCTTTGCCACCCCCGTCCCCATCGTTGAAAAAGCACGCGCACCGGCGCCGCTTCTTCGCCTTGGACATGGCCTAATCGTTGGCCTCACACAACAGTGATTGTGTCGGAATGGCGGCTTTTCTGACGCTTATGGAAGTCTTGTTGCCCAAATATCACGTCACATAAATGCAAAAATGGGACGTTCTGAACAATAAGTAGAATCGAAACGCCAGATAAGCTGTTCGATGTGCCAAATGTGCCAATTATTACAGTTTTATGACAGATGATTTGCCGAATAAATTTCTAAAAGTGCTGATGAACGTGGAAAAATCGACTCCTGGTGACCGGAGTCAGGACAGGGCTCGGGCGGCGCGGACCACGTCCTCGACCATGTCATCCCGCAGCATCTCGATGGGAATGCGGCCATCCAACTCCGGCGACGGCCGGCTCAGCCAGAACCAGGCAAGCCTCGGATTGGCGATCGCTGAAAGCACGTCGCTGATCCCCGGGACCGGCCTGCCGTCGATGAACTGGGCCAAGGGGAAGACATGCTTGCGGCCGCCCTTGCGCAAGGCAACGACCTCACCGCGTCTTTGCCAGCGATGCAGCGTGGAGCGCGGGATGCGGAGCTTCTCTTCCAGATAGGTCGAGCCGGCGACCTCGCCGGCCCAATCCTCGATCAGCATCGATTGCAGGCCCGCGGCTCGCTCGGCGACCGGCTGGGCCGTGGGCCTCCCTGTCTCCGACTTCGGCGCCGAGCGCTCGAAGGCGCGGTCCGATATGGCCGCGCCGTCGCTCGCGACCTTGTTCGTCATCGCACGAAAAAAGTCGGACGCGAGGTCGGTCCACTCGCCCTTGAAGGAGCCGATGGCAAGGCGCTGTGCCGGCGGCAGGAAGGGCAGGGCGGCGGCCAGATGGCCGGCGACCTTGCTTGCCGAAGCCAGCGCATCGGCGTCCAGCATGACGCCATGCTGCATCAGCGCCTGTTGCACGGCTTCGGCCATAAGGCCTGCCAACGCCTCTTGTGAAATCCCGCCGGACGGGTTCTGGAATCTGGTCATGAATCTGTCTTGCGGCCCGCGCTCCTCCCCAGGCGCCGGCGGTTGCTGAAATTCTATTGCGGAAAATAAAATATGCGACGGCGGCCCGGCAGCTTGCTGGTTTGCATCTTCACACCCCTGGTTTGGCGTGCCGAAATGTCAGTCGCGGAACGCCTCATCTTGCATCTTAGAAGTCCAACGTGACAGGTCCGCGACAGCCGGTCCTGTTTGGAGGCTGCCGGCGATGACGCAACGGCACCTCTTCGCGCGCAATTGCGGGGCCGAAAGCCGTCACTGTTTTGTCACGGTGTTCACGAGCGGATCATCGTCTCGCGGGAGCGATGATCCGCTCTATCTCATTGTTTCGGGACGATTTTCGACGGAAGGCTACAGCGAACGCACCAAGCCCGTCCGTAGGCCGGTTTTCCTGTAGTCGCCCTAGAGAAGCCCGACCTGCTCGGCCTCGCGGCGAAGGTTCTGCCTGGGCCGCGGGCCGATCTGCTGGATAACCAGTCCGGCGGCCAACGAGCCGAGGTCGCCACAATCCTTGAGGCTGCGGCCGGTCGTGTAGCCGTAGAGGAAGCCGGCGGCGTAGAGATCGCCGGCGCCGGTCGTGTCGACCAGTTCCTTGATCTTAGTCGCCTGGATGATGACGGTCTCGTCGCCGCGCACGACGACCGAGCCTTTCTCGGAACGGGTGACGGCGGCGATCTTGCAATCGTTGCGGATGGCGGCGAGCGCCTCCTCGAAGGAGGCGGTCTGGTAGAGCGACTTGATCTCGTGGCTGTTGGCAAAGACGATGTCGACGGTGCCCGAACGCATCAGCTCGAGGAATTCGTCACGGTAGCGGTCGACGCAGAAGGAATCCGACAGTGTCATCGATACTTCGCGGCCCGCCGCATGCGCCAGCTTCGCCGTCTGGCGGATAGCCTCCTTGGCGCGCGGCGGATCCCACAGATAGCCTTCGAAATAGGTCACCTTGGAGTTGGAGGCTTTGTCGGCCTCGACATCCTCGGGACCAAGCTCGACGCAGGCGCCGAGATAGGTGTTCATCGACCGCTCGCCGTCGGGCGTGACGAAGATCATCGAGCGTGCCGTCGGCGGTTCGCCCTTGAGCGGCCCGGTATCGAAGGCCACGCCCTGGGCGTGGATGTCGTGGGTGTAGATATCGCCCAGCGCGTCGTTCGACACCTTGCCGAAGAAGGCTGCCCGTCCGCCGAGGCTGGCGACGCCGGCCGCCGTGTTGCCGGCACTGCCGCCGGAAGCCTCGATCGCCGGTCCCATGCGGCTGTAAAGCAATTCGGCGCGCCTGGCATCGATGAGGTTCATCGCCCCCTTGATGATGCCGTTGGTCTCGAGAAAAGCCTCGTCGCATTGCGCGATGATGTCGACAATGGCATTGCCGATGCAAAGCACGTCATATTCCGGCATCAAAATCTCCGCCAAGGACTGCCCGGCTATCTGGCATGCCGGCCGGGCGCGGGTCTAGCGAGTTGGCACCGCTTTGCCTACCCCGAAAATCGCCTTTGTCTTCCGTGACGCCGACGTCCACGCCGATTGTCCGCCGGCTGCGGCAGCGTTCGTATCGAACTGGCCCACAACAGCCACGACCCTGACAGCTATGGTTTCACCGCGATCTAAACATTCCGCGGCGTCGCGGGCTAGAAGTGATCGTTCCGGCGACAGGCTGAAGGGCGCGAACCACGAATGTCCGAGAAGACCGAAATGTCCACCGACCTGGCGCTGCTCGGCGTCTTGGCGGTGCTGTGGGGCGCTTCGTATACCTTCATCAAGATCGGCGTCGAGACGATCCCGCCCGTGACCTTCATCGCCGCCCGGACGCTGATCGCCGGGGCTATTCTCTTCACCATCATCCGCTGGCGCGGCCTCGCCATGCCCGCCGATGCGCCGACATGGCGCCGGTTCGCCTTCCAGGCCTGCCTCAACAGCGTCGTGCCGTTCACGCTGATCGCCGCCGCCGAGCGCTCGGTCGATGCCGGCCTTGCCACCATCCTCAATGCGACGTCGCCGATCTTCACCTTCCTGCTGACGGCATTGGTCACGCGCCATGAGCCCGTCACGGCGCGCAAGCTGGTCGGTGTCGGCGCCGGCATCGTCGGCATCTGCCTCATCATCGGCACCGAGGCGCTCGGCGGACTTGGCCACGAGCTGTGGGCGCAGCTTGCGATCGTCATTGCGACGATCTCCTATGCCGGAGCGGCCATCTTCGGCCGCGGCTTCAAGGGCCTCGATCCGATGATACCCGCCGCGGGTTCGATGCTTTGCGGCGCCGTGATGCTCGTGCCGCTCAGCCTGATCGTCGACCGGCCCTGGACGCTCGCGCCGTCGGCCGCGTCGATCCTGGCCCTGCTTGGACTGTCGGTCTTTTCGACGGCGCTGGCCTTCGTCATCTATTTCCGGCTGATCCATACGCTGGGCTCGGTCGGCACCACCTCCCAGGCCTATCTGCGCGTGCCGATCGGCGTCGGCATCGGCGCCGTCGTCCTCGGCGAAAGCCTCGGGCCGGCGGCCTGGGTCGGCATGGCCTTCGTCGTCGCCGGCGTCGCGGCAATGACGATTCCGGCCAGGCAGGCCAGGCTCGCGCGATAATGCATGTCGCCCAAAAGTGTGAAGCGGTTTTGGGTAAACGACATGCGCCAGAAAATGCATGTCGCCCAGAAGTGTGAAGCGGTTTTGGGCCAAGCGACATGCTTCGAGACAAAACGCAAAGCGCGTCGACGCGACGCTTTGGTTGCGCCAGGGATCGAGCCGGCCTATCTGCGAAGCGTCTTTCTCGATGAGGGGTTGAAGACGCCGTGATCCTCGACGCCGCCCGCGCCGCCGCCAGCCGGTTGTTCTCGCCTGAATTCCGCTCCGTCTTCCTGAAGACGCTGGGGCTGACGCTGCTCGCTTTGGTGGCGCTCTGGCTCGGCCTCGAGAGCCTGCTCGAATGGCTGGCCTGGCCCTGGCTGCAAGCGCTGCTCCCGGGCATGCCGTCCTGGGCCGGATGGCTGGGCGGCATCATCGCCGGCATCGTTCTGGCCGTGGGCTTGGCCTTGCTCATCGCGCCGGTCACCGCGATCGTCGCAGGCCTCTTCCTCGACGATGTCGCCGAAGTGGTCGAGCATACCGACTATCGCAACGATCCGCCCGGCAGGCCCGTGCCTGCGCTGCATTCGCTCGTGCTGGCGATCAAATTCTTCGGCGTGGTGGTCCTCGGCAACATCGTCGCGCTGCTCTTGCTTCTGGTGCCGGGCATCAACATTGCCGCCTTCTTCATCGTCAACGGCTATCTGCTCGGCCGCGAATTCTTCGAGTTCGCCGCGATGCGTTTTCGTCCCGAACCCGAGGCCAAGGCGCTGCGCCGCAAATATGCCGGCACTGTGTTCCTCGCCGGACTGGTCATCGCCCTGTTCCTGGCGGTGCCGCTGCTCAACCTTCTGACGCCGCTTTTCGCGGCCGCCATGATGGTGCATCTGCACAAGGCGGTTTCGGCGCGGGAGCCGGTCTAGCCCTGCTCCTTGCCCTCCCGGAACAGCGCCTGCAGCTTGCCGAACGGCATCGCCGCCCGGGTGAAGCCGAAGGTGCCGTCCTGCTGGATCTCGCGCGCCGCCGTCTCCAGCATGCCATAAGCGAAATTGGTCAGCCATGGTCCGAGCGAGATGCGCTTGACGCCGGCCATGGCAAGGTCGGCGATGGTGAAGCCTGGCCGGGCCATCACATTGACCGGCCGGCTCACCGACGAGCAGATCGTGCGCACCATCCCGACGTCGCTAATGCCCGGCGCGTAGAGCACGTCGGCGCCGGCTTTCTCGAAAGCCTGCAGCCGCTTGATGGTATCGTCGAGATCGCTCTTGCCCCACAGGAAATTCTCGGCCCGCGCGGTGAAGACGAAATCGTGCTTGAGCGCGCGAGCAGCCTCGACGGCCGCCGCGACGCGTTCGGTCGCCAGCGCGAAATCGTAGATCGGATTGGCGGCGTCGCCGGTGTGGTCCTCGATCGAGCAGCCGGCGAGGCCCGCGGCTTCGGCCGCGAAGATGGTTTCGGCCGCCTGCTCGGGGTTGTCGCCCTTGCCGCGCTCCAGATCGGCCGAAACCGGCAGGTCTGTCGCCGCAGTCATCTCGCGGCAATGGTGGATCATGGCGTCGAACGTCACGGCGCCGTCCGGCAGGCCGCGCGAGAAGGCAAAGCCGGCGCTGGTCGTCGCCAGCGCCTTGAAACCGAACGAAGCGAGAAGCTTGGTCGTGCCGACATCCCAGGGATTGGGCATGACGAAGGTGGAGGCATGCAGGTCGCGAAAAATCTTGCCCTTGTCCATGGCGGGTCCTCGATCATGAGTGGGGGTCGTGCGGGGAATCTATCGCGGCCGGTCGAGCCGGGCAAACGAATGCGTAGGGCTCAGAAGCGTTCGGCGTTTTCTGCTGACAATTTCTCGAACGCGTCGGAATCCCGCAGATAGCGCGACTTGGCCTTGTCCCAATGATAGATGACCGAAATGTCATGCGAAGCGGCTGCAGGCGCGGGCTCCTCGCAGCTTTCGCCGCTCGGCTTGGTGGCATCGGTCACCGTCACCTCGATCGCCGCATAGGGTTTGTCGCCAGCATGCGTCTGGAAGGACAGATCCTGCGTGCGCTTATAGGCGCAGACATTTTCGTCGAACGTATTGATCTGGTCGATAGGCTCGAAGCGGTCGTCGCGGACCAGGATCAGGATCGTGCCGACATAGCCCTGGTTCGAATTGAAATGCGTGCTCATGGTGATGAGTGCCTCCTCATCCGGGCTGATCGCGAGCTTGGCCGGATCGCGAAAATAGGTGCTCTGGTCGGTTCCGACATTGACGGCGTCGAGCAGCTTTGGCTTGCCGGTGAGGTCATAGAGCGCCAGCACGGCGAACCCTTCGGCGCTGTCCTGCGCCTGGCCGAGGTCGAGAAGCATCGCTAGCCGGTCCTTGCCGCCGGCCTTGATGGCCAGCACCGCCGCATTCGGCAGGTTGACGGTCTCGGGCGGCGATCCGCCGTCGTTGCCGCCGAGGATGTCGCGCATCTCGATCGGCGCGCTGCCTGTGTAGAAACCGTCATCGCCGGCCTTGAGATCGGGCACGATCATTTTGGCGAGGTCGAAATAGGTGACGTCCTGATGGCCAGGAACGGCGCTGTTCAGCTCCGGAAAGCTGACGGCCTGGGCCAGCGCGACCGTCCACAGGCATGGCAGCAGCAGGCATGCAAACATGAAGCGGCATAGAGTGGAAATCATGGGATCGCGCCCCTCGATGCGCTCACGCTAGCATGGCGTTTTGCGGTGCGCAGCCGGCTGCGATCAGCGGATAGGCACTAGACCGGCGAGTTCGCGCATGTCGTCGAACAATATGCCGCCGGCCGCCGCCAGCCCGTCGCGGTCGGAGAACGGATCGGCGTAATAGGAGAACACCCGCATGCCGGCGGCGATGCCGGCTTGGGTACCGGCGACGCTGTCCTCGATGACGATGCAGTCGGCCGGCGCGACGCCCATCGTCTTTGCCGCATGGAGAAAGAGATCCGGGAACGGCTTGCCTCGGCTGACCATGGTGGACGAGAACATGGCGTGCTCGAACAGCGGCAAAAGCCCGGTCTGCCCAAGCGTGATGTGCATCTTCGAAACCCGCGCCGACGTGGCGACGCAATAGGCGATGCCGGCTTTGCGCACCGTCTCGATGAAGTCGCGCACATAGGGGATCGCCTCGACGCCATGCGAGAAAAGGTCCGGCAGGCCGGCATTCCAGCGCTCGACGAAGTCGGCGCCGAGCCTGACCTCGGTCGTCTCTTCGAGCTCCTTCTGCACCGAGGCCATGCTGCGGCCGGAGAAGTTCTTGCGGCAATATTCGAATGTCGTCGTAAAACCGGCGGCGGTCAGCCATTCGGCAAGGCGCCTGTTGGCAAGGTTCTCGGTGTCGACCAAGACCCCGTCGCAGTCGAAAATAACGAGTTTAGGGACTGCCATTCAAGCGGTGCCGGTCGACCCGAAACCACCGGCGCCCCGCGTCGTGCCGCCGGCCAGCGCTCTTTCCTCGACCGCAACCTGGGTCACGGCGGCGAAGACGATCTGGGCGATGCGCAGGCCGCGCGTCACTGAAAAATCCTCGTCGCCGAGATTGACCAGCAGCACCTTCACCTCGCCGCGATAGTCGCTGTCGACGGTGCCGGGCGAATTGAGGACGGTGAGCCCATGCTTGAAGGCTAGGCCGGAGCGTGGCCGCACCTGACCTTCCATGCCTTCGGGGATTTCCAGGACAAGTCCGGTCGGCACCAGGGCTCGCTTTCCGGGCAGGATGAGCAGCGGCCGGTCTTCCGGCACCGCCGCGCGCAAATCCATGCCGGCGGCGCCCGCGCTCTCATAGGCCGGCAAAGGCAAGCCTTCGCCATGCGGAAGCCTGACGAAACCGACGGTGGGGCCGATGACGGAGGTAGGATAGATAGCGGTGCGCATGAGCCCATTCCTATCGGCGCGAGTGCCGATTCGGTCAACCCGCAGACGAGGGTATTAACGGCTTTCTTTCTGGCGTGACTATGGCCTCGCGGTCTACTTTGGCGATTAGCGAAAACATTCGTCACTTCGTCATCCACGGGCGAAGCAAGGAGCGAAGCGACGCGGCGCAGACCCGAGGATCCATTCCGTGACCTCAAAGCGTCGCAACGGTGCAGAATTCTGCTCCGCCGCACTCTACGATCGAGGTAACGGAATGGATCCTCGGGTCTCCGCGTCCGCTTCGCTCCCGCTCCGCCCGTGGATGACGAAGTCGCGGAGGCCTTGGCTACCTACCGCAGTTCCACCGGCACCACGGTCGTCTCCTTGATCTCCTCCATGACGAAGGAGGCCGAGACGTCCGACAGCGCCACCTTGGCGATCAGCCGCTGGTAGAGACGGTCATAGGCTTTCACGTCGGCGACACGGGCGCGCACCACATAGTCGAGATCGCCCGACATGCGGTAGACGCCGGTGATCTCCGGAAAACCCGTCACCGCCGCGCGGAATTTCTGCAGCCAGTCCGGGTCATGGTTGGAGGTGCGGATCAGGATGAAGACGGAGAGGCCGAGCCCAAGCTTGTCGGCGTCGACCAGCGCGACGCGGCCGGTGATGACGCCATCCTCTTCCAGGCGCTTGACGCGCCGCCAGCAGGCATTGCGCGACAGCGCCACCCGCTCCGACAGTTGGTCGACCGACAGCGTGCCGTCGCGTTGCAGCTCGGCCAGCAATCTTCGATCGATCTCATCAATTTCTACCGACATGTTGGGATGAATGTCCCATGAAACTAGCAAAAGCAAGGACAATTTGGGACCGATGAACCAGACCCATGTGGCACGATACTCACCATCGGGGCTCATCCCGCAGGAGGGATCACCATGACGACCAGGCTTACGGCGCTCTTCACCTCTCACCCGGAGAAGGTCGGCGAGACCTATTTCGGCCACATGGCCTTCGCCGCCTGGTTCTGTTCGCGCCTGTCGATAGCAGCTTGTGCTGCGCTCATTCACGCTTTCTTGCCATTTCTGTTCGAAACGACGGCGAGCCGAATCGTTCGCGAGCTCTATGAGCGCACGCACAACAGAGGCTCGCACGCGGTGAAGGAGCCGAAGGCTCTCTTGGACCGCGCCTGATAGATGGTGGAAAGCGATGTGCCGGTGGGCGGCCTATCTTGGTGAAGCGGTCTTCCTCGAAGACATCATCACCGCGCCCTGCCACTCGCTGATCGCCCAAAGCCACTGCGCCCAGGAAGCCAAGTCGCCGACCAATGGCGACGGCTTCGGACTCGCCTGGTATGGCGACCGGCCCGAGCCCGGCCTTTATCGCGACATCCTGCCGGCCTGGTCCGACCCCAATCTGAAGAGCCTGTGCCGGCAGATAAAATCCGGCCTGTTTCTGGCCCATGTCCGCGCCTCGACCGGCGGCGCCACCAGCCGCATGAACTGCCACCCCTTCATCTCCGACCGCTGGTCGTTCATGCATAACGGCCAGATCGGCGGCTTCGAAAAGATCCGCCGCGCGCTGGAAAATTCGCTTTCCGACGTGGTCTTCGACCAGCGCGAGGGCACTACCGATTCCGAGCTCTTTTTCCTGCTGATGATCGACGAGGGATTGTCCGGCGATCCGCAAGGCGCGGTCTCGCGGGCGACCAGCCGCGTGCTCGAGACGTCGCGCCGGGCCGGCATCGAGCCCTCTTTGAAACTCACCGCCGCTTTCTCGGATGGCGAGGCGCTATACGCCGTGCGCTACGCCACCGACGACCATGCGCCGACGCTCTATACCGGCGCCTTCGCCAAGCGCGACGGCCATTGCATCGTCTCGGAGCCCTTCGACCGCGACGGTGGCGAGTGGCAGGCGATACCTCCGGCGAGCTTCGTCACCATGACGAGGGATGGTACGAGCATCCGCCCGTTTGCGCCGGCTGTCGCGCAACTGGCCCTGGTCGGCTGAGGTTCGGCGGCCGGCTACCTGCTTACGGCGCGAAGCGTTCCATCCCGTAAGGCGAGAGCAACGTATCACGTTCGGCATCCAGAATTTCGCGCGTGGCAAACAAGCCAACGGCTGGTGCCAGCGTGATGCCGGAATGCATGACCGCGATATAAAGGCCGGCGACACCGTCGGCGCGGCCGATGATCGGGAAACCGTCGACCGGGTTGGGCCGGTAGCCGACCGTATGGAAATCGAACTCCAGCCCATCGGTGTCGCGCAACGCTGCCTTTGCGGCCGCAAAAAGCTCGTGCGCCGCGGCGGCAGGGTTTTCGCCCGGATCGCCGCCGGCGAAATCCGAGCCGGCGATGATGCGGCCCTCCGCCGTCTGCCGCATATGCAACCTCTCGGCATGCACCAGCCCGTTGAGCAATTTCCTGTAGGGGCGGGAGTGAACGATGAGGCCCGGCGGCATGTCTAGCGGCAGCTTGATGCCCGTGGTCGCGGCTATGGCTGGCGCGCCGGTGCCCGCGGCAACGACCACTTCGTCGGCGCCGATGGTTTCGCCGGAAACGACCACGCCGGTAACTTTGCTGCCCGATAGGGTCAGTCTGTCCACCGCGCCGACCATCACCCGTGCGCCAAGCCGTTCGGCATCCGCAAGCAGCGCCTTGGCGGTTGCCACCGGTTCGGCCACGCCTTCCTCCGCGACATAGACGGCGAAGGCAGGCGGCTCGATGAGGTTGGGCTCGATCTCTCCCGCCCGCTTGGCGTCGACGCGTTCGATGCCATAGCCCCATGACGAATGTTCGGCCGCATAGGCCTCGAGCCTGTCCGGCGGCAGGTCGAAGCACAAGCCGCCGCACCAGGCGAGCGGCAGGCCGGGCACGTCCTTCGCCAACCTTTTCCATTCGGCCATGGCGCGGACACGCAACCGGAAATAGGTTTCCGGGTTACCCCAACTGGCATTGATCCAGGCGAAGGAATTGGGTGTGGCGACACCGCCGGCGCCGCTTTCCGAAACCACCGTCACCCGCGCGCCGGCTTTCGTCAGATGCCAGGCGACCGAAGCGCCGATGATGCCTGCGCCGATGACGATGATTTCTTTCGCCACGCTGCTCTCCATCGCTGTTCCCGATGATGTCCTTCACCTGCCATTTGCGCGCGCACTTGCCAACGCAAACTTGTACACTTGACATTAATACGTACGTACGTATTGTGTAGCCATGGCTAGACAATCACTTCGCGAAAACCTTATCGAGGCCGGCTTCCGGACCATCTGGAATGCGGGCTACACCGCAGCCGGCGTGCGCGACATCGTCGCGGCGGCCGGCGCCAGGCCGGGTTCCTTCACCAACCATTTCGCCTCGAAGGAAGACTTCGCCGGCGAAGTGCTGGAACGCTACTTCGCTTATGTCGGCGGCTTGGTGGAAGATGCGCTGGCGCAGGACGGCACGCCGCCTATCGGCAGGCTGCGCCGCTATCTCGATGTCATCACCTCGAAGCTCGAGGCGCATGACTGGGCGCGCGGCTGCATGATCGGCAATCTCAGCCTGGAAACGGCTGTCCACAGCGAGCCGCTGCGGCTGAGGCTGGTCGACATTTTCGAGCGCTGGCGCCGGCCCTTCGCGGCCTGCATCGCCGAGGGCCAGGCGACGGGCGAGATCACAAAAACCTTCGATGCCGACGACCTTGCCGATTTCCTGCTGTCGTCCTGGCAGGGCGCCATGCTGCGCATGAAGGTAGAGCGCAGCCCGGAACCGCTCGAGCGGTTCAAGAAAATCATCTTCAGCACGGTATTTGGGAAGGAGACAGCGTGATGAATACGACGACCGACGGACGACAGGCCACCTTGCGGCGTTTGCAAGTGGATGTGCTGGACTCCAGCATGTCCTATCTGGAGGCCGGATCGGCCGGCCCGACCGTGCTGTTCCTGCACGGCAACCCGACCTCCTCTTACATATGGCGCAACATCATCCCGCATGTCGCGCCGTTCGGTCGTTGCATTGCGCCCGATCTGATCGGCTATGGCCAATCGGGCAAGCCGGATATCGATTATCGCTTCTTCGATCAGGTCCGTTATCTCGACGCCTTCATCGACGCGCTCGACCTCCAGGACTTGGTGATCGTCGCTCAGGACTGGGGCACCGCGCTCGCGTTCCATTTCGCGGCGCGACGGCCGCGGCGCGTTCTGGGCCTTGCTTTCATGGAATTCATCCAGCCCTTCGAGCGCTGGGAGGACTTCCACCAGCGCCCGCAGGCGCGCGAGCTTTTCAAGGCGTTGCGCACGCCGGGCGCCGGCGAGAAGCTGGTGCTGGAGGACAATATCTTCGTCGAAAAAATTCTGCCTGCCTCGGTCTTGCGGCCGATGAGCGAGGAGGAAATGGCCGCCTACCGGGCGCCGTTCCCGACGCCGCAGTCGCGCAAGCCGGCGCTGCGCCTGCCGAGGGAGCTGCCGATCGAAGGCCTGCCGGCCGATGTCGCCACGATCAGCGCGCATGACCACCGGGCGCTGCGGCTCTCGACCTATCCGAAACTGCTGTTCGCCGGCGATCCAGGCGCTCTGATTTCACCGCAGGCGGCAAAGGGATTCGCTGCGGGGCTGAAGAACTGCCGCTTCATCGATCTGGGGCCGGGCGCCCATTATCTGCAGGAAGACCATCCCGACACGATCGGCAAGGCCATTGCCGGCTGGCTGCCGGAGATCGTCCCGGCCGAAAGCGCGGCCGAACTGGCCTGAAGCGGAGCGGCGGGCATGATGCGCTGCCCGCCGCATGTCGACAGGCCGGCGCCGCGCTGGTAGAAGCGCCGCCTGTCACACGGAACGCCTTAAAAGAAATGCCCGAAACAATACCCGATGAGGTTGCGCGCCGCCGCACCTTCGCGATCATCGCCCACCCTGACGCCGGCAAGACAACGCTCACCGAAAAGCTGCTGCTGTTCGGCGGCGCCATCCAGCTTGCCGGCGAGGTCAAGGCCAAGAAGGACCGCATCCAGACGCGGTCCGACTGGATGAAGATCGAGCGCGAGCGCGGCATCTCCGTCGTCACCTCGGTGATGACCTTCGAATACGAAGGCAATGTCTTCAACCTGCTCGACACGCCCGGCCACGAGGATTTTGCCGACGACACCTACCGCACGCTTTCGGCGGTGGATTCCGCGATCATGGTCATCGACGCCGCCAAGGGCATCGAGCCGCGCACGCTGAAGCTGTTCGAGGTCTGCCGGCTGCGTGACATCCCGATCATCACCTTCGTCAACAAGATGGACCGCGAAAGCCGCGATCCGTTCGAGATACTCGACGAGATCGAGCAGAAGCTGGCGCTCGACACGGCGCCCGTCACCTGGCCGATCGGGCGCGGCAGGACGTTTTCCGGCACCTATCACCTGGCGCTCAATGCCGTGCGCAGGGGTGATGAGGAAAAGGAGCGCACGCCCGTCAACGGCCCGGATTCCAACCGCGTCGCCGGGCTGCTGCCGGACAATGAACGCGAAGCCTTCATCGAGGAGCTGGAGCTGGCGCGCGGCGCCTGCCGGCCTCTCGATATCGACGCCTTCCGCGAAGGTCATCTGACGCCGGTCTATTTCGGCTCGGCGCTGCGCAATTACGGCGTCCGCGATCTGATCGAGGCGCTGGGCGCCTACGGCCCGCCGCCCCGCGCGCAGGAGGCCGATACCCGCACGGTCGAGGCGACGGAGGAGAAGATGACCTCCTTCGTCTTCAAGATCCAGGCCAACATGGATCCCAACCACCGCGACCGCATCGCCTTCGTGCGCGTCTGCTCGGGCACGCTGGAGCGCGGCATGAAGGCCAAGCTCGTCCGCACTGGCAAGCCGATGTCGCTCTCGGCGCCGCAGTTCTTCTTCGCTCGCACCCGCGTCACCGCCGACGAGGCCTTCGCCGGCGACGTCGTCGGCATCCCCAACCACGGCACGCTGCGCATCGGCGACACGCTGACCGAAGGCGAGGAGATCCTGTTCCGCGGCGTGCCGAACTTCGCGCCCGAAATCCTGCGCCGCGTGCGCCTCGGCGACGCCATGAAGGCCAAGAAGCTGAAGGAAGCGCTGCACCAGATGGCCGAGGAAGGCGTCGTCCAGCTGTTCTCGCCCGAGGACGGCTCGCCGGCCATCGTCGGCGTCGTCGGCGCGCTGCAGCTCGACGTTCTGAAGGAGCGGCTGAATTTCGAATACACGCTTCCCGTGGATTTCGAGATGTCGCGCTTTTCCGTCTGCCGCTGGATTTCGGCCGACGACAAGGCGGAAGTGCAGCGTTTTATCGAGGCGCATCGCGGCGACATCGCCCGCGATCTCGACAACGATCCGGTGTTTCTGGCCCAGCACGCCTTCTCGCTGAATTACGAGGCCGAGCGCTGGAAGGCGATCCGCTTCGCCACCGTCAAGGACTACCAGGTCCGCGACAAGGCGGCGTGACCTGTTTTTTCCCTTCCCCCCTTGTGGGGGAAGGTGGCCTCGCGAAGCGAGGTCGGATGAGGGGTGTTCCAGGGAAAGCCAGCGTCTCACTCCGCTGGAACACCCCTCATCCGTCTCGGCGCTGCGCGCCGATCCACCCCCGGCCCTTCGCAGGCTCAGGGCGTTCGAAGCTCGAAAAGCCAAGCAATTGGCTTTTCGTCCGCTAACGCGGACCGCTTCTCACCCCACAAGGGGAGAAGGAAAAACCGGCTTCACCCCTTAGCCGCTTCCTCGATCTTGGCGATGTCTATCTTGCCCATCTGCATCATCGCCGACATGACCCGGCCGGCCTTGGCCTTGTCGGGGTCCATAAGCAGGCGCGGCAACTGCTCCGGCACGACCTGCCAGGAAACGCCGAACTTGTCCTTCAGCCAGCCACAAGGTCCGGGCTCGCCACCTTCGCTGAGCCTGGTCCAGAAATGGTCGACCTCTTGCTGCGTCTTGCAGTCGATCGATTGCGACATGGCTTCGGTGAAATTGAATTCCGGTCCACCATTGAGCGCCTGGAACGACACCCCGTCGAGCTCGAACGTGGTCACCAGAACCTTGCCCTCATCACGATGGCCCTTGGGCCAGCGCATGATGCTCAGCACCTTCGAGTTCTTGAAGATGGAAATGTAATGGTTCATCGCCTCTTCGGCCTGGCCGTCGAACCACAGGCAGGTGGTGATCTTTTGCATGTGTTTGTCCTCCGAATGCTTCTTTTGCGGTTACGGTCAAACGGCTGACCGCGAGAATGGTGCCATGCCGTCTGCCAAAGGACGGCCGTGCGGGCCGCGATCCGACACTGGCTTGCTGGTTTTTCGGAAGAATCTGGCGCAGTGCAAAATGGTGGTCACGCCGCGCCGTGGTCGCTATAACCGCTGCCGACTAAAATTTGAGCGCCGCCCGCCGCGCATCGGCGCGGCCAGCCAGCAAGGACAATCCAATGCCTGCCTATCGTTCCCGCACCACCACCCATGGCCGCAACATGGCCGGCGCCCGCGGCCTGTGGCGGGCAACCGGCATGAAGGACAGTGATTTCGGCAAGCCGATCATCGCGGTGGTCAATTCCTTCACCCAGTTCGTGCCGGGCCATGTGCATCTGAAGGACCTCGGCCAGCTGGTCGCGCGCGAGATCGAGAAGGCCGGCGGCGTCGCCAAGGAATTCAACACCATCGCCGTCGATGACGGCATCGCCATGGGTCACGACGGCATGCTCTATTCGCTGCCGTCGCGCGAGCTGATCGCCGACTCGGTCGAATACATGGTCAACGCCCATTGCGCCGATGCCATGGTCTGCATCTCCAACTGCGACAAGATCACCCCCGGCATGCTGATGGCCTCGTTGCGCCTCAACATCCCGACCGTCTTCGTCTCGGGCGGACCGATGGAGGCCGGCAAGGTTGTGCTGGCCGGCAAGGCGCAGGCGCTCGACCTCGTCGACGCCATGGTCGCGGCTGCCGACGACAAGATTTCCGACGAGGACGTCAAGGTCATCGAGCGCTCGGCCTGCCCGACCTGCGGTTCGTGCTCGGGCATGTTCACCGCCAATTCGATGAACTGCCTGACCGAAGCGCTGGGCCTGTCGCTGCCCGGCAACGGCTCGACCTTGGCCACCCATGCCGACCGCAAGCGCCTGTTCGTCGAGGCCGGCCATCTCGTCGTCGATCTCGCCCAGCGCTATTACGAGCAGGACGACGAAACGGCACTGCCGCGCAGCATCGCCTCCAAGGGCGCCTTCGAGAACGCCATGGCGCTCGATATCGCCATGGGCGGTTCGACCAACACGGTTCTGCACATCCTCGCCGCCGCTCATGAGGGCGAGGTCGATTTCACCATGGAGGACATCGATCGGCTGTCGCGCAAGGTGCCTGTGCTTTGCAAGGTCGCGCCGGCCAAGTCCGACGTCCACATGGAGGACGTCCACCGCGCCGGCGGCATCATGGCCATTCTCGGTCAGCTCGACCAGGCCGGTCTGATCAACCGCGACCTGCCGACTGTGCATACGGCGACCCTTGGCGAGGCCCTCGACCATTGGGATATTTCGCGCACCTCTGCCGAAAACGTCCGCGACTTCTTCCTGGCCGCTCCAGGCGGCGTGCCGACCCAGGTCGCCTTCAGCCAGGACCGCCGCTGGGACGAGCTCGACACCGACCGGGAGAAGGGCGTCATCCGCTCGGCCAAGACGCCGTTTTCGAAAGACGGTGGCCTTGCCGTGCTGAAGGGCAACCTGGCGCTCGACGGCTGCATCGTGAAGACCGCCGGCGTCGACGAATCGATCCTGAAATTCACCGGCCCGGCCCGCGTCTTCGAAAGCCAGGACGCCTCCGTCAAGGCGATCCTCGGCAACGAGATCAAGGCCGGCGACATCGTCGTCATCCGCTATGAGGGACCGCGCGGCGGCCCCGGCATGCAGGAGATGCTCTACCCGACCAGCTATTTGAAGTCGAAGGGCCTCGGCAAAGCCTGCGCCCTCATCACCGACGGCCGCTTCTCCGGCGGCACGTCCGGCCTGTCGATCGGCCATGTCTCGCCGGAAGCCGCCGAAGGCGGGCTGATAGGCGTGGTCCAGGAAGGCGACACGATCGAGATCGATATCCCCAACCGAAAGATCAATCTCGCCGTCAGCGAGGCCGAGCTCGATGCTCGCCGCAAGGCGATGGCGGCGAAGGGCGCCGATGCCTGGAAGCCGGCCGAGAAGCGCAAGCGCAAGGTGACGACCGCGCTGCGCGCCTATGCGGCTTTCGCCACCAGCGCCGACAAGGGCGCTGTGCGGAAAGTGCCGGGGTGATGAAACGCTTCTCCTTCTCCCCCTGTGGGAGAAGGTGGATCGGCGCGATAGCGCCGAGACGGATGAGGGGTGTTCCAGCGGAGTGAGACGTCGGCTTTCCCTGGAGCACCCCTCATCCGTCGCCTGCGGCGACACCTTCTCCCGCAAGGGGAGAAGGAGAGGCGCCGCGCTACGGCATCAGCTGATATTCATAAAGCTTCTGGTAGAGCCCGCCCTGCTTGAGCAGGGCCTTGTGCGGGCCGTTTTCCACCACCTTGCCCTTCTCCAGCACCACGATCGTGTCGGCCTGGTGCACGGTGGAAAGCCGGTGCGCGATCACGATGGTCGTGCGCCCGACGGTGAGCTGCTGCAGCGCGTCGCGGAACAGCGCTTCCGACTCGGCGTCGAGCGCGCTGGTCGCCTCGTCGAGCAGCAGGATCTCGGCATTGCGCAGCATGGCACGCGCGATCGAGATGCGCTGGCGCTGGCCGCCGGACAAGAGCGAGCCGTTCTCGCCGACCTCCGTGTCGTAGCCCTTGGTCATGGCGCTGATGAACTCATGCGCGTTGGCGGCCTTGGCGGCGGCGATCACCTCTTCGTCGGTCGCGTTCTCGCGGCCGAGGCGGATATTGTGCATGACGGTGCCGGCGAACAGGAAAGTGTCCTGGCTGACATAGGCGATCTTCTGCCTTAGCGAATCAAGCGTCGCGAACGAGATGTCCTGGCCGTCGAACGTCACCTTGCCGGTCTGCGGGTCGTACATGCGCATGATCAGGTTGAGGATCGTCGACTTGCCGCTGCCGGACGGCCCGACCAGCGCCGTCATCTTGCCGGCCTCGAGCGTCAGGTCGAAGCCTTCGAACACCGGCGGGCTTTCCGGGTAGGCGAAGCTGGCATTGTCGAACCGGATTTCGCCTGGGCCGGGTTGCAGCGGCGTGGCGCCGGGTTTCTCGGCGAGCGTCAGCGGCCGGTCGGCGAGCTGGAACATCATGCGCACGCCGACGATGCCCGTCTCGAGCGAGATGCGAACGCGGGCCAGGCGTTTTGCCGGCTCATAGGCCAAGAGCAGCGATGCGATGAAGGCCATGATGTTGCCCGGCATTTGCCCGCCCTGCAGCACCAGGAACCCACTGACAAAGACCGCCCCGGCGATCGCCAGGCCGGCAAGCGTCTCCATCACCGGACTGGTGGCGGCCTCCAGCGTCGCGATGTTGTTGGCGCGGTTCTCGACATCGGAGACGGCCTTGTACATGCGTTTGCGCATCGCGCCTTCGAGGTTGAAGGATTTGACGACGCGCACGCCGATCGCCGTCTCCTGCATCACATGCACGATCTGGCCAAGCGACATGAATTCCATGGACGCGATCTTGCGCACGCGTTTCAGGATGCGGTTGACGCCATAGATCGCCACTGGCCCGACGGCAAAGCAGATCAGCGACAGCCACGGCTGTTGCCAAACCATGACCGCGACCAGCACGATCAAGGTCACCAGGTCGCGCACATAGGAGGTGACGACGAGGTCTAGCACGCCGCGCGCGGCCTGAGCGTTGTTGGTCATGCGGGCGATCAGATCGGACGACGAGGTCGAATGGTAAAATTCGATGCCTTGCGCCAGGATGCGATCGTAGATTTTGCGCTGCCGGTCGGCGATGATGGCGTTGCCGACACGGCTCATGCAATAGGCCTGCACGAACGTTGCGAGGCCCTTGAGCAGGAAGATCCCCGCGACGCTCGCCGCTATCATGTTGACACGGTCGAGCCTCTTGAAGACGACGAATTCGTTGGTGATCTCGCGCAGGATCCAGGCGCTGGCACCGGTCATGGCGGCCACCACCAGCATCGACACTATGGCTGCGCCATAGCCGAATTTATGCTCGTGGAAGGATTCCCTCACCAGCCTTGCGATGAGGCGCTGGTTTTCCGTGGAACGGAAGAAGCGAAACAACGGCCGATCCTGTGTCTGGCTTGCCAAGAATTTCGGATTCGCCACGAGGGCGAGAGGCGGCTTATAGAGCGAGTTGCGGCGCGATGGAACCTTTTGGCTGCCGGGGAAAGAAAAGGCTGCGCCAGGCTGTCTTTTCGACCACGATGATTGCCGATTCTTGAAAAGGGTGACGACAGATGGATTTCGACCTCATCGTGCGCGGCGGCACGCTGCCGGACGGCAGGATTGCCGATATCGGCATTGCCGGCGAAACCATCCGGGCGGTCGAGCAGAAACTGCCGGGCTCCGCGCCGACCGAGATCGACGCCCGCGGCAATCTGGTCTCGCCGCCCTTCGTCGATCCGCATTTCCATATGGATGCCACGCTCTCCTACGGCATCCCGCGCATCAACGCTTCCGGAACGCTGCTCGAAGGCATCGCGCTCTGGGGCGAGCTGAAGCCGCTTCTGACGCATGAAGCCGTGCGCGAGCGCGCGCTCGCCTATTGCGACTGGGCGGTGTCGATGGGCCTGCTCGCCATCCGCAGCCATGTCGACGTCTGCGACGACCGGCTGCTCGCGGTGGAAGCGCTACTCGACGTCAAGAAAACCGTCGCACCCTATATCGACCTGCAACTGGTCGCGTTTCCGCAGGACGGCCTCTATCGCTCCCCGACGGCGCTGAAGAACACCATCCGCGCGCTCGACATGGGCGTCGATATCGTCGGCGGCATCCCGCATTTCGAGCGCAGCATGGCCGACGGCACGCGCTCGGTCACGGAGCTTTGCGAGATCGCGGCCAAACGCGGCCTGATGATCGACATGCATTGCGACGAGACCGACGATCCGCTGTCGCGCCATATCGAGCAACTGGCCTATGAAACGCAGCGCCTCGGGTTGCAGGGCAGGGTGGCCGGCTCGCACCTCACCTCCATGCATTCGATGGACAATTACTACGTCTCGAAGCTTTTGCCGCTCATCGCCGAGGCCGGCGTGTCGGCAATCCCCAATCCGCTGATCAACATCATGCTGCAGGGGCGCCACGACACCTTCCCCAAGCGGCGCGGCCTGACCCGGGTCAAGGAGATGCAGGCGCTCGGCATCCGCGTCGGCTGGGGCCAGGATTGCGTGCTCGACCCCTGGTATTCGCTAGGCACCGCCGACATGCTCGACGTCGCCTTCATGGGCCTGCATGTCGCCCAGATGTCGAGTCCGGCCGACATGGCGCGCTGCTTCGATATGGTGACCAACGTCAACGCCGCCATCATGGGGCTGGACCATCTGGGCCTCGCGGTCGGCAAGCGGGCGAGCCTCGTCGTGCTCGATGCCGGCAATGCGATCGAGGCCGTTCGCCTGCGCCCCGAACGTCTCTGCGTCATCGCCAGGGGAAAGGTGGTGGCCGAACGCACCAGGCAGGAAACGCGGCTGTCGATCGCGGGGCGGCCGGCGCAGGTGAACCGGCGGCATAAAACAGCGTAGGTCTCTGCGTCTCGGTTCGACCACTCGCATTGGCGGCGGAAGCGCTTTCGCCGGAGCTTCGTCATCCACGGGCGGAGCGGGAGCGAAGCGGACGCGCAGACCCGAGGATCCATGCCGTGGCCTCGCGCGAAGGGCGGAGGCGGCGCAGGACAAAGGTCGTTCTGCATCGCTGCGACGCCTAGAGGTAACGGCATGGATTCTATGGTCTGCGCCGCGTCGCTTCGCTCCTTGCTTCGCCATAGAATGACGAAGTCACAAGCGTTCAGGCCAATCGCGCACCGTTCATGATGCTTTGCGGTTCGGCCAATCTCGATTCGGCCGCTGGTCTTACGAATTTCCCTCGTCAAAGTGCCCGCTTGTGGCTAGGACGCCGCCATGGCTCAGTCCTTCGCCCGCGGTTTTACGGTCAAAAACATGCTTCTAGCCGGCATCCTCTTGATGCTGGCCGGCGACTTCATGTTCGCGCTGAACGACGCGATGGGCAAATGGCTGGTCGCGAGCTTCTCCGTTGGACAGGTGGTGCTCATCCGCTCGATCGGCGCCTTCATCGTGCTGGGTCCGATGATCGCCAACCAGGGCACGGCCAGGCTGTTTCACATGGACCGGCCGGTTTTGCAGTTCCTGCGTGTCGTGGCCACCACAACCGATACCGGGCTTTTCTATGCCGCGGTCGTCTACCTGCCGCTGGCCGACGTGATGAGCTTCTACATGGCCGGGCCGATCTATGTCGCGGCGCTGTCGCATCTCTTGCTCGGCGAAAAGGTCGGCTGGCGCCGCTGGCTGGCGATTCTGGTCGGCTTCTGCGGCGTGCTGATCATCCTGAAGCCGTCCTCGGCGGCCTTCTCGTTGTCTTCGGCCTTCGCGCTGGTGGGCAGCATCGCCTTCGGCTTCGCCATCATCCTCGGCCGTCTCCTACGCGGCACCAGTGACACGACTTTGGTTACCTGGCAGACCATCGGCACGCTGATTGTCGGCGGCCTGCTCACCATCGGCGCCTGGCGTACGCCGTCGTCGCTCGATTTCGGGGCCATGCTTCTGCTCGGCGTCGTCTCCTGCGCCGCGCATCTGATGATCACAAGGGCGCTGAAGCTGGCGCCGGCCTCGACGCTGGCGCCGCTGCATTACACCCTGCTCCTGTGGGCTGTGGTCTTCGGCCTCGTGTTCTTCGGCGATGTCCCGGGGCCGCGTATCCTGGTCGGCGCGGCGATCGTCGTGCTTGCCGGCATGTTCATCTTCCATCGCCAGAAGGTGGTCGAGACCGTGGTGCCGCCCGAGAACGTCCCGAAGGGCGTGAACTAACCCGCGCGTATCGCTGCCAGATGCCTGGAGAATTCCGTTGTCTCCATCAGCGCCTTGCAGCGAGCGAAGCGGCCGTCGGCATAGGCGCGGAAATCGTCGGCCGGATTGTCGTTGGCGAGCTGGATCAGTCCCCAAAGCGTCCATAAGAGGTCGCACATCGCCTTGTAGATGACGATACGTCCACGCTCGGCCGGCCGCGGCTCGCCACCGAAATAGGCGCGCGTCAGCTCTTCATCCTGTGCGACGTCGAACCTCCCCTCGACCGAGAGGTCGCCGAGGTCCCACAGCGGATCGTTCATGCCGGAATATTCCCAGTCGACGATCCACATCCGATCGCCCGTATCGAGGAAATTTTCGCACAGCGGGTCGCAATGGCAGGCGGCAAGCGGGATTGCGTGCGCGGCAAGGGCCGCGCGCACAGCTTCCGCCTCGCGCACCACGTCGTGATAGCCGGCGGGCAGCGCCACGTCCTTCGTCGACAAAACCCTGAGATAGTCGTCGATCATCGCGAACAATTCGAAGCGGAAGGGAAAGACCGCGCCGGAAGAGTGGAGCCTTTGGAAGGCTCGGCCCGCCCGCGCGGGGCTGCCTGGCCGCGCCTTGAACCTGTCCGGCGACATCGTCTCGGCGCCGGCGATAAAGCGCGTCGCCATCAGGCCGGACGCCGGATCGGCATAGAGCACTTCGGGACTGACGCCGGCCCTGGCCGCCTCGCGCGCCGCCACCGCCTCGTTGGCGCGGTTGATATATTCTTGCGTGCCCTTGCCGGGAATGCGCAGACACGCTTCGCCGGCCCTGTAGACCATGTTGGTCAGGCCGCCCAAACGCTGCAGCGGTCCGTCATAGCCCGCCAGCGCCGGTATGGCCGCCAGCGCCGCGCGCAGCTCATCGGTCATGTCGTGTCCCCTTCACGCCATTGTTCTGGCTCGGACGGTTCCACAGTTTTAGCGACCTGGCTATGATCCTTCGCACATGAATCGGCTTCGGGAGCGACAATGACGGACGGCAAGCACAGCGGCTCGCTAAGCGCGGCCTACGCCGCGAAGCGACCGGAGGAAGTGGCCGCGATCTATGACAGCTGGTCCGAGACCTATGACGCCGACATGTCGGCCGCCGGCTATCGCCACCCGACGATCTGCCTGGCGCTGCTTGCCCGGCACCTGCCGCGCGGCGCCGAACCCTTGCTCGATGCCGGCGCCGGCACCGGCCTGATCGGCGAATGGCTGGCCATCACCGGCTATCCGAATGTCGAGGCGCTCGACATCTCGCAAGGCATGCTGGACAAGGCAGGCGCCAAGGGCGTCTACACGGCCCTGCATCGCCTGGCGATGGGCGACGCTTTGCCCTTCGCCGACGGCGCCTATGCCGGCATTGTTTCGGCGGGCGTCTTCACCTCGGGCCATGTCGGGGTCGAGGGACTGGACGAGCTGATTCGCATCTGCCGTCCAGGCGGGATCATCGTGCTGACGGTGAAGAACACGCTGTGGCAAGCCGGTTTCGCCGAGCGCATCGCCGGGCTCGAGGCTCAAGGCAGGTTGAAGCGCGTCGAGGAAACGGCGCCCTATGCCTCGATGCCGGGGGAAACCGATACCGTGCCGAGCAGGGGGCTTGTGCTGCGCGTCAGCTGATCCGCTCTGCTTGGGTCACGCCTTTATCTTTGCTCCGGCCGGGTCGTACATCGGCTCGAGATGGATTTTTGCCGGCGTGCGCTCCATCGCCACCACCAACTCGTAGTCGCCAGAGGCAAGGAACTCGTCGCCGACGCCGTCGGCATTGCGCACATAGCCGTAGCCGATGTTCTTGCCCACCGTGTAGCCGTGGCCGCCGCTGGTGAGGTAGCCCACCGGCTCGCCATTGCGTAGGATCGTCTCGCGCCCGACCAGCACGATCTCCGGGTCGTCGACCGTGAAGCCGGCAAAGCGTTTCGTCGGCGCATTGCCGGCCGCCTTCTCCAGCGCCCGGCGTCCGACGAAGTCGGTGTTCTTGCGAAGCTTCACGGCCCAGCCGAGCCCCGCTTCCAGCGGCGTGTCGTTCGGCGTGATGTCGGAACCCCAGGCGCGATAGCCTTTCTCCAGTCTGAGCGATTCCAGCGCCCGGTAACCGACCGGGCGAATGCCATGCGCCTTGCCCGCCGCCATCAGCGCGTCGAAAACCTCGCCGGTGGCGGCGATCGGCACATGCAGCTCCCAGCCGAGCTCGCCGACATAGGTGACGCGCAGTGTCTTCACGCTATGGCCGGCTATTGCGATCTCGCGCGCATGGCCGAAGGGGAAGCCGGCGTTCGAGACATCGGCCTCCGTCACCGCCGACAGCACGTCGCGGGCGTGCGGCCCCATCAGCGACAGCGTGCCGAAATCTTCCGTGACGTCCGTCAGCCGCGCGTCCAGGCCCGAGCCGATATGGTCGCTTATCCAGGACAGGTCATGCGTGCGGAAGCCGGTGCCGGTGACGATGTAGAACCGGTCCTCGCCGAGCCGCGACACGGTGAGATCGGCCTCGATGCCGCCGCGCGTGTTGAGAAGCTGCGTGTAGGTCAGCCGTCCGACCGGCTTGTTGACGTCGTTGGCGCAGATCCAGTCGAGCGCCTTCAGCGCGTCCGCGCCGGTCAGCTCGTATTTGGCGAAGGAGGACTGGTCGAAGATGCCGACCTTCTCGCGCACATGACGGTGCTCGTCGCCGACCGGGCCGAACCAGTTCTGGCGGCCCATCGAATAGACGTCCTCGGCGGCCGTGCCGTCCGGCGCGAACCAGTTCGGCCGCTCCCAGCCGAGCTTGGAGCCGAACACCGCGCGGTGCGTCTTCAGCCGCTCATAGAGCGGCGAGACGATGCGCGGCCGTCCAGTCAGATATTCCTCGTGCGGGAAGCCGATCGTGTAGTGCTTGCCATAGGCTTCCAGCGTGCGGTCGCGGACCCAGTCGCGGTCGCGGTGCAGCCCGGAGAAGCGGCGGATGTCGACCACCCAGAGGTCGAGCGGCGCCTCGCCGTCGACCGCCCATTGCGCCAGCACCCAGCCGGCGCCGCCGCCCGACGCGATGCCGAAGGCGTTGAAGCCGGCGCCGACGAACATGTTGGGACATTCGGGAGCGACGCCGAGGATGAAGTTGCCGTCCGGCGTGAAACTTTCCGACCCGTTGATCATCTGCTTGACGCCGGCGGTTTGCAGAGCCGGAACACGCGCCATCGCCTGCGTCATATGCTGTTCGAAATGATCGTAGTCGTCGTCGAACAAGCGGAATTCCCAGTCGTCGGGAACGTCGCCCCCCGGGAGATTGGTCGTCCAGGCTTGCGGGTTGGGCTCATAGCCGCCCATCGCCAGCCCGCCGACCTCTTCCTTGAAATAGGTGCGGCGGTCGGGGTCGCGGATCGTCGGCGTGTCGTTGGCCAGCCCCTCGATCTTCTCGGTGATGATGTACTGGTGCTTGACCGGCTGCAGCGGCACGTTGATGCCTGCCATCGCGCCGACCTGCCTTGCCCATTGCCCGGCGCAGTTCACCACCTTGTCGCAGGCGATGTCGCCTTTCGAAGTCTTCACCGCCGTGATGCGGCCGTCCTTCATCGTAAAGCCGGTCACGCGCACGTCCTCGAATAGTTTCGCGCCATGCATGCGCGCGCCCTTGGCGAGCGACTGGGCGATGTCGGAGGGGCTTGCCTGCCCGTCGGTCGGCAGCCACGAGGCACCGACCAGATCGCCGGTCTCCATCAGGGGCCACATGCGCTTCACTTCCGCTGGCGACAGAAGCTGCATGTCCATGCCGAAGCTTTTGGCCGTCGTCGCCAGCCGCTTGAACTCGGTCCAGCGGTCGGCGTTCGTCGCCAGCCTCAGACAGCCGGTCATCTTCCAGCCGGTCGCCAGGCCCGTCTCGGCCTCCAGCCCCTTGTAGAGATCGACCGAATATTTGAGCACGCGCGTGATCGAGGCCGAGGAGCGCAACTGCCCGACCAGACCGGCGGCGTGCCAGGTCGAGCCCGAGGTCAGCTTGCCCTGCTCGAGCAGCACCACGTCCGCCCGGTGGTCGCGCGCCAGATGGTAGGCGGTGGAACAGCCGATGATGCCGCCGCCGATGACGACGATTTCGGCATGGCTGGGCAAGGTCATGATCGGGTTCCGTATTTAGTCCGGTAGTTCTCCAGCGCCGCGTCGAGCCGGACGAGGTTTTCCTCGCTATAGGCGACATAGTCGATGCCGGGCGCGTCGAGATAAAGCTCGGACACCATGCTCCACATCGCTTCGCGCAGCAGCGAGGCGCATTGCATGGCGGCATGCGAGCGGCGGATTTCGCCGTCCGGCTCCTTCATGAAATAGGCGGTCAGGAAGGCGAAGGATTCGTCGTCGCTCATGCCGGCATTGGACGCGACGCCGGCGAGGTCGAACATCGCCGTGTTGAAGCCGGCATACTCGAAGTCGATCAACCACAGCCGTTTGCCGTCGTCGAGAATATTGGCCGGCAAAAGATCGTTGTGGCCGAAGACGATCGGCAAAAGCTTCTGCGCCCGCTCGAGCTCGTCAGCCAGCGCCAGGTAGCGCGGCAGCTCGCCCTTTTTGCGGCTGCCGCCTTCGTCCAGCGTGCGCGCATAGTCGCGGATGACGTGGAACACCCAGAACATGAAGCCGGCGCCGGAGACGTGCTTCGGCATCTCGCGATGGAAGCCGCGCAGCAGCGCCGCCACGCTGCCGAGATTGGCGCGCACATCCTCGCCGAGGAAGGTCTTGGCGCCAAGAAATTCCGTTACCAGTATGCCAGGCTCGGCATAATGCACGGCCGGCGCGAAGCCCGCCGCATGCGCCGCCCGCGCCGTCATCACCTCACGCTCGCGAAAGACGTGGTGGAATGGGAAGTCCTGGCCGAAGCGCACGACATGCCGCCCGGCCGCATCCGTGACGACAAAATTGGCATTGCTGAGCCCGCCCGGCAGCGGCTCGATCTCGATGCCGCCTTTCCAGCACGGCAGGGCGCGGATGCGATCTTCGGCGTTCACGGCTTCGTTCCGGCCTCAGCCGGCCCCGCCCAAAACAAGGATGGCAAAAAATGAAAAAGCCTCGTCGGTGCGAGACGCCAGGATCGGTATCCCGCACCGCACCGACGAGCCCCTTGGCCAGGCATGATATCCCGGCATCCGCCCCCGCGGATTCGATAAAAGCTTGCGCCTGGCTGATTCCAGGCGACCTGGTCACTCGGCTGCGGCTCTGCCATCATCCTCCCGTGGCAGTTCCGAGCCTGTCACAAGGTCAATGTCATGCCGGGGTGGCAGAGCTGTCAATCAAAAGCTGTGACTTTTTTTGGGTGTTTTGCCCGAAAATATAAGCAACTCCTTTCAAAGCGTTGCCAAAGCCTTAAATTCGGTCAAAGCTCCGGACATCCACATGATCCATTCGAAACGGCATGGCGAAATCCTGCGGCTCCTCAACGAGGAGGGCACGATCACCATAGCCAGCCTTGCCGAACGTCTGGGCGTCTCGTTGGAAACGGTGCGGCGCGACGTCAAGCCGCTGGCCGACGACGGGTCGGTGCTGAAGATGCATGGCGCCGTGGGCCTTGCCTCGATGGTGGGCGAGGCGCCGTTCGAGCGGCGCATGCGCGAAAACGCCGAAGCCAAGCGCCTGATCGCCAGGATGGTCGCGGCGACGATCCGCGACGGCGAGGCGATCATGCTCGACACCGGCACGACCACATCCTTCCTGGCGCGAGAGTTGCTCGGCCATCGCCGGCTGACGGTGGTCACCAATTCCTCCGACATCGCCCGCACGCTGGCCACGGTGAACGGTAACAAGGTCTATATGGCCGGCGGCGAGCTGCGCAGCGATTCCGGCGCGGCTTTCGGCATTTCGGCGATCGAGTTCGTCAGCCGCTTTTCGGTCGATCATGCGGTGATCTCGATCGGCGCGGTCGATGCCGCTGCCGGCCTCACCGACTACGAGCTGGAAGAGGCGGAATTCGCCCGCATGGTGCTGTCGCGCGGCCAGCGCTCGCTGGTCGTCACCGACCATACCAAGTTCGGCCGCCAGGGACTGGTCCGGGTCTGCGGCTTCGACGGCTTTTCCGAGCTCGTCACCGACCAGCCGCCGCCACACGACATAGCCGCCGCGCTGAGCCAGGCCGGCGCCCGGCTCAGTATCGCCGCGGCCTGACGCGCCCAAGGAATGAGAGACTAACCGAACACCAGCGACTGGTGCGCCGCAACCCCGGCCATCGCGCCGCCCGACACCGCGAAGGCGATGTTGTGCATCAGCCGCGCGGCGTCTCCGGCCGCGAAGACGCCGGGCACCGATGTCTGCTGCTTGTCGTCGACGACGATCGCCCGGCCAAGCGGGCCTTCGTTGAAGGCGCAGCCCAGTTGCTCGGCGAGCGGGCTTGCCATCTCATTGCGCGGCGCGGTGAACAGCGCCCGCACGCTCGCGCTGCGATTGTCCTCGAGCCTGACGATCAGACCGTCGGAACCGTCGTCCCGCACTTCGCTCACCTTATCCGGCTCGAACCGGATGTTGCGCTTGTCCAGGGCCCGCGCCTGGTCCGCATCCGGCTCGAACAAGCCGTCGGCGAAGAGCGTGACGTCGCCCCAGTCGGAAATCAGCTCGGCCTGGTGCAGCGACATCGGTCCGGTCGCCAGCACACCGAGCGGCCCGCCGGCCACCTCGTAGCCGTGGCAATAGGGGCAATGCAGCACCGTCTTGCCCCACTGCGCGGCAAGTCCTGGAACGTCCGGCAGGATGTCCCGGACGCCGGTGGCGAGCACCAGCCGCGTCGCGCCGAAATCCCCGCCATCGTCCATCCGGACCTCGAAGCCGGTGCCGGCAGCGGCGGCCCGCTCGGCACGGCCGTCGACCACGGTGACAGTGGGGTAGGCAAGCAGCTGTGCCCTGGCCTCGCCCAGAATGTCCGACGGTGCCCGTCCGTCCTGACCGAAGAAGCCATGCGAATGTTCGGCGAAGCGGTTCCGCGGCTGCCCGGCATCGATCACCAGCACCTTGCGCCGCCCCCGCGCCGCATACATGGCGGCGGACAGGCCGGCAAAGCTGCCGCCGACGACGATCACATCATACTGCATGGCTGGATACTCCAATCAGGTCATAACGGCGGCGGAAGTCGGCCGTCAGGTCGGCCAGGGTGATATGGCTGAGCCGCTCAGTGAGCAGCCTTTCCGCCTCCAGGCGAAAATCGTCGAGCACGGCGATCACTGCCTGCTCGACCAGGCACCCGGGGCTTTCCGGCTCGGTGCTGAACGGCAACAGCGTTTCGCCGAGCGCGGCGCTGATCTCGGCCAGCGAGATCTTGTCCGGCGCGCGGCCGAGCTGCCAGCCGCCGCCATGGCCACGCGACGAGGTGACGATGCCGGCCTCGCGTAAGCCGGCGATGGTGCGGCGCACGACCACCGGATTGGTGTGGATGAAGCCGGCCAGCTGCTCCGAGGTCAGCGCCCGGTCGGGCGCGTCGGCCATATGGACCAGGATATGCAGGGTCGAGGACAGTCGGCTGTTGCGTTTCATGTAACTTAATTAGTTACGAATCGTGCCGATGTCAAACTCGTCCGGACTGTCGCGACGGCAAGCTCGTGCGTCAGGCCGGGAAGATCATCCGGAAACAGGCGCCACCCGCCTCGCTGTCAAGCACCTCGACCTTGCCGCCATGCAGCTGCATCAGGTCGCGCACGAGGTTGAGGCCGAGGCCGGCGCCATGGTCCTGCGGATGCAAGCGATAGAAGGGCTCGAAGATACGCTCGCGTTCGGATGCCGGTATGCCGTCGCCTTCGTCCAGCACTTCGATCACCGCGGGCGGGCTTACGCTGATGGCGATCCGGCCGGCCTTGCCGCCATGGTCGATCGCGTTCTGGATGAGATTGGTCACGGCGCGCTCGATCGCCGTGCGGTCGCCCCGCACGATGAGCTTATCCTTTGCCGGCTCGAACGACATTTCATAGCCGGCTGCGAAGGCCATCGGCGCGAGGTCGACCACGACGTTGCGTGCAAGGGTGACCAGGTCTACCGGCCCGAAATGCTCGGACTGGCGATCGAGTCGCTGCAGGTCGAGCAACTGGTCGGCAAGGGTCGATAGCCTTGCGGCATCCTGCAACAGCCTGGCGCGCTCCGGTGTTGCCGGCAGCGTGGCGAGCCGGGTGTTGAGGATGGCGACCGGCGTTCTGAGCTCATGCGCGGCGTCGGTCAGGAAGCGCTTGTGGCGCGCGTAGCCGGCGTCGAGGCGCGACAAGGCCGCGTTGACCGCATCGACCAGCGGCGCGACTTCCTTCGGCACGCCGTCCAGCGGCAGTTGCACGCCGCGCTTGTCGATGTCGATCTGGCCTGCCGCTTTGGCCGCGCGCCCGAGACCGGAAAGCGCGCCGCGCACCACCCAGGGAGTCGCAAACAGCGTGGCGAGCGCCATCAGCCCGGCCAGCGGCAATATTCCCCACAAGAATAGATTTGGCGCCTGTCCAAGCACCCGAAGCAAAGCAAGTTTCCCCTTCGTGTCGCTCATGATCTGGACACTGCCGGCCGCCGTGTCGGCCCAGCGGATCTTGCCTCCCGGCGGCGCGGCTTCGCCGATGGCAAGGTCGATGCGGGCATCGCTGATATTGTCCAGCAGCCCAACGAAAGGCCGGTACACAACCGGCACCGTCCCTTCCTGAAGCCGGTGCCCTTGCTTGTCGCGGATGATGAACCAGAGGTCCGGGACATCCGACCGCAGCTTGGTCAGGTCGGAATTTTCCTTCAGCACCAACGCCCCGTTGGCGTCGCGCGCCACCGCATCCGCCAGCACATCTATCGTGCCGTCCTCATAATCGTGCGGTATCATGCCGGTGGCGAGCATCACGCCGACGATGCCGGCGATGATCAGCGTCAGCATCACGCATTGCAGGATGGCGATGCGCAGCACCAGGCTCCATTTCAGCGAACGCGGCCGGCGCAGGCTCATGTGATCTCGCGCAGCAGGTAGCCGACGCCGCGAATGCCGTTGATGACGACCCCGCCATCGGCCTCGGCAAGCTTGCGGCGCAGCCGCGAGACATGGGTGTCGAGCGCGTTGGACTGGATCTCGTCGTCCAGCCCGAACACGGCCTCCATCGGGGCCTCGCGCCGCACCATGCGCCCCGTTCGCCGCATCAGCGCTTCCAGCACCAGCAGTTCGCGGCGCGGCAGGGCGAGCGGCTCGCCGCGGATCGAGGCCTCGCGGTGGCCGACATCGAGCGAAAGATGGCCAGCGCGGATGGTCTGCGTCTCGATCGCCGCCGGGCGTCGCAGCAATGCCCTCAGCCGCGCCAGCAACTCTTCGAAGGCGAAGGGCTTGGCCAGATAGTCGTCGGCGCCCATGTCGAGCCCGTCGACTTTGTCCGCGGTGTCGCCTCTGGCCGTCAGCATCAGCACCGGGGTCGTGTTCCCTGCCGCGCGAAGCTTCGGCACCAGCGTCAACCCGTCGCCGTCGGGCAGCTGCCGGTCGAGCAGGATCGCGTCATAGCCATCGACGGCGAGGAAGCCTTCCGCTTCGAGCAGCGAGCCGGCATGGTCGACCACCATGTCGTGCCGCCTCAGCGCGGCCCGCAACGCCGAAACCATTTCCGGCTCATCCTCGACCAGCAGGATACGCATTCAACACCTCTTACAATCTCTCGCCGGCCGATTATCGCGCCAGGATTGCGCAAACATGGCGCCAATTCTTGCCGACGGCGCGAGCCTTTTCTTTCGCGACGCCACGCCATGCGCAATGTCCATGCAATCCGCACCTCGCAAACAGCGCCTCGTCGAATGCCGGGCAGTCTCGAATCGCCCGCGCAAGCAATGAGGTCAACATGCCTGCAAGTGATGCTTTGTCCTTCCTGATGGCTTGGACGCTGGCGCCGTTCCGCATGGGTTCGGTCACGCCCTCCAGCCCGAGCCTGGCGGCGCTGATGACACGCGAGATCGGTCCCGACTCAGGTCCGGTGCTGGAACTCGGGCCGGGCACAGGCCCCTTCACGCGCGCCTTGCTGCAGCGCGGCGTCCGCGAGAGCGACCTGACGCTGGTCGAGTCCGATCCGGATTTCGCTTCGCTGCTTTACCGCCGCTTCCCGGCGGCGCGCATCGTCGAGATGGATGCGGTCGGCCTGCGCCATCTGCCGCTGTTCGATGGCCCGGTCGTCGGCGCGGCGGTCAGCGGATTGCCGTTTCGCCTGATATCGCCGCGCAAGTCGTCCGCGATCCTGGAAGGCGTCTTTGCCAGCCTTCGGCCGGGTGCGGCGCTTTACCAGTTCACCTATGGCCGCAGGTGCCCTTTCGATCAGACGGTGCTCGACAGGCTCGACCTCGAGGCGGTCCGCATCGGCGGCACCTTCCGCAACTTTCCGCCGGCTACCGTTTACCGGGTTTCCAGGATAAAGAACCTCCGGACCTTTGACTGGCGCTTCTCATGAGCGATCTCCTGACGGCAATATTGGGATTGGGGCTGCTCGGTGCTGCCTGCCTGGCCTTCACCGAAAAGATCCTGCCGGTACCGCCTTCGCATGCCGTGCTGCTGTTCCTCGGCATGGCGAGAGCGCCTGATCTGGCGACGCTCGGTATGTTACTGGCGGTGACGACAGCCGCTTCGACGGCCGGCTGCCTGTTCTGGTTCGCCATGGGTGGCCGGTTGGGACCAGCGCGCGCCGATGCCCTGATCCAGCGCTTCGGTCGCTATATTTTCCTGCGCCACGAAACCTATCTCCGTTTCGCTAGCGCCTACCGCCGCAACCACATGCGGGCATCGCTGCTGGCGCAGTTCGTGCCGACGGTGCGGAATTATCTGCCGATCGCCGCCGGCGCGCTGCGCCTGCCGGCCTGGTCCTTCGCTTTGGCCACCTTGCTCGGGGCAATGCTGTGGAACGCCGGCTTCCTTCTTGCCGGCTATGCGATGCGCGACGGCGTCCACGATCTACCCACGGTGGCGTTTCGCATCATGGCCGTCGTGCTCGCGCTGGAAGTCGCGTTCCTCATTGCGCTGCGCGCCTACTGGCGCCGCGTCGGACCCGCAAGAGGCTAGGAGCTGCCGGCGTGAACAAGCCGGCTGCGCCCGCTTCCTTTCCCGCGCGCGCCGGTGTTTAGTCCGGCCATGGCTTTCACCATCCGCCAATTGCAGTTCTTCGTCGCCGTCGCCGAGCAGGGCACCGTCTCGGGCGCCGCGCAGAACCTGTCGATTTCCCAGTCCTCGGTCACCGAGGCGATCAAGGAGCTGGAGAGCGATCTCGGCGTCGAGCTCTTCGAGCGCCATCCGCGCGGCCTCAACATCACCCACAAGGGCCACCAGTTCCTGCGCCACGCGACCAAGATCCTGGCCGATGTCTCCGATGCGCGCCGTTCTTTCTCAAGCGAGCAGGCCGCCTCGGGCGGCCGCCTGCAACTCGGCGTCACCTCGCTGGTTGCCGGCTATGTGCTGTCCGATCTGCTCGCCCGCTACCGGCGCGCCTATCCCGGCGTCGAGGTCTCGGCCATCGAGGACAATGGCGACTATCTCGAGCACCTTCTGGTCGGCGGCAAGCTCGACATCGCCGTCATGGTGACGTCCAACCTGCGCGACCGCACGGCGCTGCAGTCGGAAATCCTGGAAGTTTCGGCCTACCGGCTGTGGATTCCGCTCAGTCATAGGCTCGCCAGCGCCGACATCATCGGGGTCAGTGACATCGTCTCCGAGCCGCTGATCATGCTCACCGTCGACGAGATCGAGGAGAACACCGGCAAGCTGCTGTCGGCGATCGGCGCCCGGCCGCATGTCGCCTTCCGCACCCGCTCGGTCGAGGCGGTGCGCAGCCTGGTCGCCACTGGCGCCGGCGTGGCGCTGCTGCCCGACCTTGTCTACCGGCCCTGGTCGCTGGAAGGCGACCGCATCGAATCGCGCGACGTTTCCGGTTCGCTGCCCGTGGTCCAGGTCGGCACCGTCTGGCGCCGCGGCTCCGCCCTGCCGCAGGCCGCGCGCGACTTCATCGGCCTCGCGCAGTCCCAGCGCATGGTGCGCCGCTAGAGCATGATCCCGAAAAGTGGGAACCGGTTTTCGGAGAAAGATCATGCCCTAACAAAGAGTTAGACCGTGATGGCGATTCAACGAAACGCCATCACGGTCTAGAGCGGCGTGGCCTACTCCAGGCCGACATCGCTGGTCTTGCGCCTGTGCCTTGTGACCGAGACCGCTTCCGCCTTGAACGAACCGATCGGCGCAACTTCGAAGCGGCCGGCGCCGGCCAACCTGACGGCGCGCCGGAACGTCGGGCACTCCATCGGCCGGGCTGCCGGGCATCGGGCGGCGTGACGCAAAGCCTCCCGGATCGCGGTTAGGCGCTGGATGGTGCGGTCCAATTCGTCCGCCTTGGCATCCAGGCGCTCTCGATCCATTTTCGGTAGGCCGTCGGGCATCAGCATTGCGGAAATCTCGTCCAGCGCGAATCCACCTGCGCGCCCAAGCGCGATCAAGGCGAGCCGTTCCAGGACAGCCGGGTCGAACAGGCGGCGCAGGCCGCGACGGCCGATCGAGGCGATGAGGCCCTTCTCTTCGTAGTAGCGAAGTGTCGAAGCAGGCACGCCGGTGCGGCGCGACACTTCGGCAATATCCATATCTTTCATGCTTGACCTCAAGTCGGCTTGAACTCGTAGAGTGCTCGCGACGATCGACGAGGGCAACTGAAAGCGAGGTCCGCTATGCCGCAATCCGCGCAGCCGAACACACAGCAAGCCGCTCTCTGGAACGACGCCAGCGGAAAGGCCTGGGTCGAGATGCAGCCGATCCTCGACGGAGTGCTGGCCCCGTTCGAGAGCCTGGTGGTGGATTCCGGCTATCCCGGGAAAGGGGGCAACGTCCTGGACATCGGCTGCGGCGCCGGCGCCACGACTCTGGCGATGGCGCGCCGCGTCGGCAATGACGGCCGATGTGTCGGGCTCGACATCTCGCGGCCGCTTGTCGCCCTGGCTACGGAGCGTGCGCGAGTGGAAGAGATGGCAAACGCAAGTTTTGAGGTCGGCGATGCCCAAACATGTGCGTTCGAATCGAAGCAGTTCGATGCCGTTGTCTCGCGCTTTGGCGTCATGTTCTTCGCTGATCCCGTGGCGGCATTCAGCAACATAAGACAGGCCGCAAGGCGCGGTGGCAAACTCGCCTTTGTCGCTTGGCGCGGTCCGCGCGAGAATGATTTCATGACGACTGCCGCGCGAGCGGCTGCGCCCTTCCTGCCGCAAGCACCCGTGCCAGACCCTGAAGCGCCGGGACAGTTTGCCTTTGCTGACGGCGCCAAGGTGAGGCGGATCCTTGAAGCAAGCAACTGGTCGTCAGTCAAAGTCGAACAGGCGGACGTCCCTTGTCAGATCGCGGAAAGCAATCTGATGACATATGCCACCCGGCTAGGGCCGGTCGGCGCTGCGTTGCGGGAGGTTGACCAGGCGACGGCCGAGAAAATCACCGCGGCCTTGCCTGTTGCATTCAAGCCTTTCGTGGCGGACGGGAAGGCTCATTTCACCGCCGCCTGCTGGCTGGTCACGGCGCTGGCCTAAAGGCATTTTGTATCGGAAAAACCGATATCGGCTTTCTGATAAATGAATTTGCGAAACCGGATTTTTCACAGCACCTTTCGCTCAGGGAACAAAGCCGCGCCCTGAGAGCGCTGCCGTCGGAGCATGAAGCTCCGACGCTTTGTAGTTCGCGCATGATCCTTTCCGAAACCGGACCGGCTTCGGAGTCATGCGCCAAAATGGGAGATCGACGATGAATGCATTCCTGAAGTCGTGCACGGCGCTGACTGTCGCGCTGACTTTTTCCGGTCAGGCCGTGGCTCAGGTCAAGGAACTCGGCAAGGGCGAGGGCGAGGTCAACATCGTTGCCTGGCCGGGCTATATCGAGCGCGGCGAGACCGACAAGGGCTATGACTGGGTGACGGCTTTCGAGAAGGAAAGCGGCTGCAAGGTCAACGTCAAGACCGCCAACACCTCTGACGAGATGGTCTCGCTGATGAACGAAGGCGGCTTCGACCTCGTCACCGCTTCAGGCGATGCTTCGCTGCGCCTCGTCGCCGGCAAGCGCGTGCAGCCGATCAACACCGATCTTATCCCAAGCTGGAAGACCGTTGACGATCGGCTGAAGGACGCGCCCTGGTTCACCGTCGACAAGGTGCATTACGGCGTTCCCTACCAGTGGGGTCCGAACATCCTGATGTACAACACCGAAGTCTTCAAGGAAGCGCCCAAGAGCTGGAACGTCGTCTTCGAGGAGATGAAGCTGCCCGACGGCAAGTCGAACAAGGGCCGCGTCCAGGCCTATGACGGCCCGATCCACATCGCCGACGCCGCCAACTATTTGATGTTCCACAAGCCGGAACTCGGCATCAAGGATCCCTACGAGCTGAACGAGGACCAGTACAAGGCGGCGCTCGATCTTTTGCGCACGCAACGCACGCTGGTCGGCCGCTACTGGCACGATGCCGCGATCCAGGTCGACGACTTCCAGAATGAGGGCGTCGTCGCTTCCGGCTCCTGGCCCTATCAGGTCAACACGCTGGTCGCCGCCAAGAAGCCGGTCGCCTCGACCGTGCCGGAAGAGGGCGTCACCGGCTGGGCCGACACCACCATGATGGAAGCCGACGCCGCCCATCCGAACTGCGCCTATATGTGGCTCGAGCATTCCTTGTCGCCGAAGGTCCAGGGCGACGTCTCAGCCTGGTTCGGCTCGCTGCCGGTCGTGCCCGCCGCCTGCAAGGGCAACGAACTGCTCGGCGAGGAAGGCTGCAAGACCAACGGCTACGAGAATTTCGACAAGATCAAGTTCTGGAAGACGCCGGTGTCGAAATGCGCCAGCCAGAACGACCAGTGCGTGCCTTATTACCGCTGGGTGTCGGACTATATCGGCGTCATCGGCGGCCGGTAATTTCGCCTTTACCCTCCCCCTTGTGGGGAGGGATCGACGCGCGGCGTCGGGGTGGGGCCTGTCCGATAGGCCACGCCATCACCCCCACCCGCGGCTTCGCCGCGACCTCCCCATCAGGGGAGGGAGGGTCGCGCGCGACATTGGAAGATCAACCAGGCAACTGAACTGACAGGGCCCATGACCTCTGCCGTTTCCTTCAAGCGAGTCTCACGCCATTTCGGCAGCGTGCGCGCCGTCGACGCCGTCGATCTCGACATCGTACCGGGCGAGTTCTTCGCCATGCTGGGGCCATCGGGGTCCGGCAAGACGACTTGCCTGCGTCTCATCGCCGGCTTCGAGCAGCCGACGGCTGGCTCGATCTCCATCTTCGGCGCGCGCGCCGAGGGCGTTCCGCCCTATCGCCGCAACGTCAACACCGTCTTCCAGGACTATGCGCTGTTCCCGCATCTCAACGTGCTCGACAACGTCGCCTACGGCCTGATGGTCAAGGGTGTCGGCAAGGCCGAGCGGCTGAAGGCGGCCGAGGAAGCGCTGTCGCTGGTGCGCCTGCCGGGCTACGGCGCGCGCCGCCCCGGCCAGCTTTCCGGCGGCCAGCGCCAGCGCGTGGCACTCGCCCGCGCGCTGGTCAACCAGCCCAAGGTGCTGTTGCTCGACGAGCCGCTCGGCGCGCTCGATCTAAAACTGCGCGAGAACATGCAGGAGGAATTGAAATCGCTGCAGAAGGTGCTCGGCATCACCTTCGTCTTCGTCACCCACGACCAGGGCGAGGCGCTTTCCATGGCCGACCGCGTCGCCGTCTTCAACGATGGCAGGATCATGCAGGTCGGCACCCCGGAAGATATCTACCAGCGCCCGAACACGCGCTTCGTCGCCGATTTCGTCGGCTCCTCCAACGTGCTGCCGCCGGATTTCGTCCAGCGCTATTCCGGCCAGCATCGCTGGGGGAGCCTGCGCCCGGAGTCCATCCGCATCTCCAGCGTCGCCAGTGGCGACGGCGTCGCCGCGTGCCTGGTCGGCACCAACTATCTCGGCGCCACGACAAGGCTGGCGCTCGACGCCGATGGGTTGCGGCTGCACGCGGTCGTGCCGGCCGGCACGGCGCTGCCGGCGGAAGGCGAGGCGGTGATGCTGACCTTCAACCGCGACAGCCTGCATCTGATGGACGAGCCGGCATGATGAAAGTTTGCGCGAGGCCCCCCTCTCTGTCCTGCCGGACATCTCCCCCTCAAGGGGGGAGATTGGCTGTCACCACGGGTTTCGCCAATCTCCAAGGTTGCAGAATTGGCGGGGCCGAGAAACTGCTGATCTCCCCACTGTATGGACTGGGGACATCGCGAACAGGTGTGCGAAGACATCGCGAACAGTTTCGTGCGTTTTGCGCGGGGAGGTTC
>NZ_VFVL01000069.1 GCF_006442815.1 Mesorhizobium sp. B2-4-3 | reverse complement strand
GTTTGGGAGGGAACGCACGTATCTCTCGAATACCTCGGTCTCGAAGGTCGCGGGGCTCCCACAGACGTAGTTCGTCGCTTGAGATTGGTTTTCGGGTGAGGCCATCGTAGCGGAACACCAGTGACTGCTCGCGCGGCCGGATGTGTCGTTCACCAGCAAGAACGCGCTCGCTTTTCTGGGTCAAACGCAACGTGCCATTCGGATCAGCAATGAGTTCATCGTCCTTGATCAGAATTGAAGCCGTGGCTTCGGTGATCGTCAGACTGATGCCAAGAAAGCTTGCCACCGCATCCAAGCTAGCAAGGCCAGCCTCGACAGCCCGAAGAACGAACTCTTCAATCGGCGAGTAAGCCTTTGGTTGTAAGGTCAGCACAGTGGAAGTCAGCCGATAAACTGGGAGACCAACTTCCTCGAAATCGACGAGGTTGAAGCCAGGGCGATCGTCAAATTGACGCGCGATATCATCGGTGTTCATGTCACGCCTCGATCATCGCGCAATCTGCCGGGTGGCTCCGCATATATGAAAGCACCTCCGCAAAGGGGTTGCGCCCTCCAACACTTCCACAGAAGACCGAATCGCCCACGATGGCCAAGCCAAGCTCCGAAGTCAAATGATTGAGAAGACTGGCGCGAGGCCCGACGCCACTGCGGCAGTTGAGGATGTAGACCCCGGGGTCAAGATGGTGCCAGTTTATGACCATCCTCCGCTCTTGCGCGAAGCGCTAGAGAGTGCCGTTCGACGCGTAATCATTGTATCCCCTTGGATTACGGATTCAGTGGTCGACAAAACGTTTTTACACAGGCTCAGTCATCGCCTGACTGAAGGCGTTCGTGTTCATATCGGCTATGGTTTAGGCCCCGAAGAGCGTATCCCCGAAGCGATAAAACAACTTGAGAAGCTCGCCGCGACCCATTCGAATTTTCAGTTCGTCCGACTTGGCGATACGCATGCGAAAATTCTGATCAAGGACGACGAGTGGCTGGTAACTACAAGCTTCAACTGGTTGTCATTTCGTGGCGACCCCAAGCGGACGTTTCGCGAAGAGTGGGGAACACGAGTTGCCATTCCGGAGCAGGTAGCGGCCTACGCGAAAACGATACTGCAAAGATTTGAAGCAGCCGTGCGAAGTGAAAAGTGAGGCTGACCTGTATAGGCATTACTGATGCCGGTCGTCGGGTTGGCAATCAGGACGCAGTGTTCCTTCCAGATGTGGGGCTTCTTGGAGACGGGGCGTTTACAACGATATCAACTGAATTGAGCGACACAGTGATGTTCGCCGCGCTCGCCGATGGGGTCGGCGGGCGTCCCGATGGTAGGTGGGCCTCTCATACAGCACTCTCAGCTCTCGTCTCAGACGACTTTACTCAGAACTCCACAGCCACGCTCGCTGTTGCGATTGCCAAGGCAAACCGCGCACTTTCGGGTCGCGCGGCTTCTGGAAATGGGCCGGCCACGACGTTGGCCGGCCTTGCGCTTAATCGCGATGGGCTCAATGTTTTCCACGTTGGAGATAGCCGGGTCTACGAAATCGGTCGAACCGCTGTCAAAATGTTGACACACGACCACCGATCGCGCGCCGACGGACGCTCGATCACGCGCTATTTGGGCTCAGACGCCCATGCGATACCGGCAATTTCGGCAATTGGACCCCCAGTCGCGGCAACCTATCTTATTTCGACTGACGGCTTCCATGGATTCTTGCGCGACACGGACCTTCTGCTGCTAACTGAGCTCGATCGGGCCTCTGCACTGTCGGCGCTTTTCGACATGGCCTTGGAAAATGGCTCCAACGACAATCTGTCTGCTGTCGTCGTTGTTGTCGAATAGTGTAGACGTAGGGGAAATCTCCCCGGCTAGCCAAAGGTTGTGACTCACGCCGTAACCTTTGGTTGGGTCGGTCATGCGGTGCGCCCGATTCGCTCACATTTGAATCAGTGAAGGTTGGTGTATCGATGGAAGGGCCGCATCAGCGAAACGGCGCGCATGTCGCCCAAATTTTCTTCTACCCCTCGGATATACGCGCTCAGTGTGGACACGATGTTGAACACCGCGTTTGCTAAGTAATACGCGCTGAAACCGCGCGCTTTGTAACAATTGGGCGTGGGTGGGTCACTGAGCCTCAGCTTCCCCCAGCGTCACCTTTGCGGCGTCTGGAAGCTCAAATCCTGCTCGCTGCATCTTCTCCAGCATGTACTTGAGGGCATTGCGCTCGGAGACAGGCAGTCGGATGTCACCACGGGTGAGCCGGCGCAGGGCGGCAACCGATTTCGGTGTCAGAAGGCGCTTTCCGCTCGCAAACGTCATGTAAGGTTCGGTGTCTTCGAGCATCGCGACCATCAACCGATCCAGGTCGATGTCTGAATCGAGCTTTTTGGCTGCGATAGCCTCCTTTCTCCGGTGCTCGGCTTGAGCGCGGTCCACGACCAGCCCATCCAGAGAACCAGCAAACCTGTATTCTGCCCCAGCAACAGCTGCCCAGCACGCCTGTTGTTTGCAGTACTCCCCGACATTCTTCATCTGCGGGGGGGCGTCCTTCAGCGTGGCTGAGACCTGCGGTGCTAGCTGCCGCAGGACTTCGCCGATTTCATCAGGCAGATCCTGGCGTTGCCAGATCACCTCAAGGTCAAGCTCAAGGTCCCGCTCGTAAAGGTAGTTTACGAGCCAGGCGAGCGTATATGTAACAACCTGGGCTTTGTAGCCCCTGTCCTCCTGATACCAGGCTGAGCCGCCAACCATCCTGTCAGTCCATCGGAAAGCAATTGCCTTTGCCACGATTCCCCTGAACCAATGTTCGTTAAATTGCGCTTCAGATATCTTCCAGGCCCTGTCGATCGTCTCCGCATATTCAAGGAAGCACTTCTGGGCATGGCGGCTGACAATGTGTGGCCTGCACTCAAAGGTAACTTCGAATTTTGCCAGATCGGTCTTCTCGATGAGCTGGCTGCGCGGAAATTCAAGCTCGAAACGTCTCCGCTCGGCGTCTGTCCCATATGCCAGTCGATCGCGATACTGCCCCCGGGCTCGTTCATAGAACCATTTCGATCCTGACAGCGAACCAGGCTTAGCCGGTGCCCACAACTGCCGGGATATCTGCTGCAAAACGAGATGGATAGGATGACTTGAGAAAAAGTCGGCCTCGCTGATCTTGTTCTGGGTGTTTGCGAACCTGGAGATCTTTGGAACGATGTCGTCCAGAAGATCCGGGTTTACCACTGAGAGTTTCATCTGAACGAAAACGCGGCTAAGGTCGGCGCGCCGGTCCTTTCGCTGAGCGTCACTAGCGTAGAGAATCGATGCAGTGGTCTGGCCACCATTTACAATCTGCAGGTTCTCGATCGCGGCGATTCCGAGGCTTCCGTCGGCGAGGCGCGTCTTGGTGATGTTTGCAGCTGTTGCTGTGAGCCCATTGTTATAGGCGAAGAACATCTCCGGCTGCGTTTCAAGAGTCTTGATGATCCCGGTGTTGACCTTAGTTCTTGCCTGCAGAAAGGTGCGGACGTTCTGCTCCAGCAGCTGGGCGCCATAGAGGCCGTATATCTGGGCAAGGAACGTTCCTGGCACTGCAAGCAGGTATGACGCCTGCTTGCCATCGATGCTGTGTGCGGGTAGACTGGGAAGTGGAGAGCCGGGCCGGTCTCCAACATCGATTTCGATGGGCTCCTGCCCCGTCTTCGAAGCGGAAATGTCAGAGTACCGGACAAAGTCCAGGACACTGCATACGACGGGCACACCCAGAACTTCTCCTGTCGTCTCCGGTTTGCGACGGGTGGAGAGCCGGGCATTAGAAAAGGCAATTACCCGAATTCGTCGGATGCGGGCGCGGTTGGAGTAGATCGGCCAGGCCGCCTCAAACGTTGGGCTTGTTTCCTCAATGGCGTTGATGAAGGTCGGCTGCACGGCCAGCTCGCAGAAGCGGCGCACCCGTTCGAAC
>NZ_VFVL01000068.1 GCF_006442815.1 Mesorhizobium sp. B2-4-3 | reverse complement strand
CGCACACCTGTTCGCGATGTCCCCAGTCCATACACCCCCAAGTGGGGGAGATGTCCGGCAGGACAGAGGGGGGCGCGTAGGATCGCCAACCTGCGGAATTGGCTTTCGCCAATCGCGGCAGGTATTCACCCCCGCTGCTGCTGGATCAGCCCGTAAAGGTTGGTGCAGCGCGCGCCTGAACGGCAATAGGCGAACACAGGCCCTTCGAGCTCGTCGAGCGCGGCGGCCTGGTCCTCGACATTGTCCATCGTGATCTGGCCACTGATGACCGGGACGTAGCGGAAACCGAGGCCGGCAGCCTCGGCCGCTGCCTTGACGCTATCAGCCGAAGGTTGGCCCGGCTGCTCGTCGTCCGGCCGGTTGCAGATCACGCTTTTGAAGCCGGCGTCCTTGATGGCGGCAATGTCCTGCGGCTGGATCTGGCCGGAGACCGAATAGTCGTCGCTGATCTGGCGGTATTCCATGGTGTGGTCCTCGCAATCTCTTTGGCGCAGTCATGCCACCCCGGGGCATGAGCGGCAATCTGTACGAGCGGATTTCTCTGCCAAATAGAGATTGTGGGCCGGAAAATCCAACCGGGTCGCTTTGGCCCAGTTGGATGCTGCGCCGCTTAACTGCCCAGGATCGCGCCTTTGATCTGCGTGATGTTGTTGTGCATCATGTCGATATAGGTCGACGCCGGGCCATCGGACGCCGACAGCGCATCCGAATAGAGCGTGCCGCCGACCTTGATGCCGGTCTCGCCGGCGATCTGCTCGATCAGCCGCGGATTGGTGATGTTTTCCACGAAGATCGCCGCCGCCTTGTCCTGCTTGACCTGTTCGACCAGCTTGGCGACATCGGCGGCCGACGGCTCGGAATCGGTCGAGATGCCCTGCGGGGCCAGGAAGGTCAGCCCGTATGCGCGCTCGAAATAACCGAAGGCGTCATGCGAGGTGATAACGACGCGCTTCGCCTCGGGGATTGACTGGATAGCCGCCTTCACTTCGCCTTCCAGCGCATCGAGCTTGGTAGTGTAGGCGGCGGCGTTGGCCTTGTAGCTGTCGCAGCCTGCGGAGTCGGCCGTGCAAAAAGCGTCGGCAATGTTCTTCACGTAGATTTTGGCGTTGGCGATCGACTGGAACGCGTGCGGATCGGTGACGGTCTTGCCGCCGCCGGTGCCAGCGCCTTCTGCGGCGTCCGCATCGGCGAATTCCGGCTTGAAGTCGATCGGCGTCACACCTTTGGTCAAGGTGACGATCGCGGCCTTGGTGGCGCTGGCATCGACCAGGCGCTGCAGGAAACCTTCGAAATGCAGGCCATTGACCAGCACGACATCGGCTTTAGCCATCGCCACCGCGTCGGCCGGGCTCGGCTCATAGACATGCGCGTCGCCGTCCGGCCCGACGATGGTGGTGATGTTCACCCGGTCGCCGCCGACGTTCTTCGCAAAATCGGCAATCACGGTGAAGCTCGCCACGACCTTGAGCGGCGCCGCGAAGGCGGAGGGCGCCGCAAAGGCGCTTAATGTTATAACGCTCAACGCCAGCGCGGCACGGAAGAATTTCAGCATTGGGTGGTCTCCTTGCTTGGGGATTGGGGTCAGGCGGTCCGATGTCGGTGATGCACGATGCGGGCGCGCAGCACGCCGCGCGTGCCGAACAGGATCGAGCAGAAATAGACGACGCCGGCCGAAAGGATGATCGCCGGGCCGGAGGGCAGCGAGGCGTGGTAGGACAAAAGCAGTCCGGCGATGCAGGAGGCAAAGCCTATCAGCACCGCCAAGACGCACATCGGCTCGACGCGCACCGTCCAGAAGCGGGCGGCGGCGGCCGGTAGCATCATCAATCCTACCGAGAGCAGCGTGCCCAAAGCCTGGAAGCCGCCGACGAGGTTGAGCACGACGAGGCCGAGGAAGATGAAATGCACCGGGCTGCCCATCCGGCTCACCGAGCGCAGGAACAGCGGATCGAGGCACTCGGCGACCAGCGCCCGCCAGAAGATGGCGAGGCAGGCGAGCGTCACCACCACGATGCCGCCGATCAGGATCAGCGCCTCATTGTTGAGCGCCAGCACCGTGCCGAACAGCACATGCATCAGGTCGACGCTGGAGCCGCGGATCGACACCATCAGCACGCCGACGGCCAGCGAGATGAGATAGAAGGCCGCCATCGAGGCGTCCTCGCGCTGGATGGTGAAGCGAGAGACGGCGCCCGCGCCGAGCGCGACGATGATGCCGGCGATCAGTCCGCCGACTGTCATCGGCAGGATCTCGAGCCCATAGAGCAGGAAACCGGCCGCGGCACCCGGCAGGATGGCATGCGCCATCGCGTCGCCCGACAGGCTCATGCGCCTGAGCATCAGGAAGACGCCGACCGGGCAGGCGCCGACCGACAGCATCAGCGAGCCGAACAGCGCCCGCTGCATGAAGGCGAAATCGGCGAAGGGCGCGATGAACAGGCCGTACAGGAAGTCCATCAAGCGGCCCTCGGTCCGGAGCCATGCTGCTGGTGATCATGGTGATCGTGGGCGTGATCATGGCTATGGTCGTGATCGTCCGGCTCGCACCACGGCGCATTCTCTTCCCACGCCTCGTGGAAGCGCCTTGCCTTGAGCAGGTTTTCCGGCCGCAGCGTTTCCTTGGTGTCGCCCCAGGCGACAGGCTGGCGGGCAAGCAGCAGCGTCTCGGGGAAATTCTGCCGCACCAGATCGAGGTCGTGAATCACGACCATGATCGTACGCTCCTCGCCGTGCCAGCGCTTTATCAGTTGGATGAGATCGCCCACCGTCTTGGCGTCGACTGCGTTGAACGGCTCGTCGAGCAGGATGAGGTCGGCGTCCTGCAGAAGCACGCGGGCAAACAGCGTGCGCTGCAACTGGCCGCCGGACAGCGTGTCGATCGGCCGCTTCTCGAAGCCGCCGAGCCCGACCGCCATCAATGCCCTGCTGACGGAGTCGCGGTCTTCCCTTGTGTAGCGGCCGAGCATGCCGCGCTTCGGCCACAGCCCCAGCGAGACCAGGTCGACGACACGCGCCGGAAAGGAGCGGTCGAGCTCCGACTGCTGCGGCAGATAGGCGGTGCGCACGCCGGGCACGCGCACCACCGCGCCTTCCATCGGCTTCAGCACGCCCACGATGCCCTTCATCAGCGTCGACTTGCCCGAACCGTTGGCGCCGACCACGGCGGTCAGCGAGCCTTTGCGGACGATGCCGTTCAAATGATGGATGGCCGGGTGGCTGTTGTAGCCCAGCGTCAGGTCGCGGAAGGTCAGGCAGGCATTGGTCATCAGACGTTCCGGGCGGTCCGCTAAATCGAGTGCGTCGTCGATATGTGATGTTATTACATTAGTCAACATGCCAGCCCGGCGCAATTGTGTCACGACCGGTCAACTCACCGTGTAGGCGGGTCGTTCGAGACCGGACAATTGGCTCAATTGGTTTCGCGACCGCCGGCCTTGCCCCGCGCCGGCCCGGACTCTAAAGAGCAGCGAGTCCCACAACGAAGGAACCTCCAATGAGCATTCGTCGCATCGATGTCGGCCCGCGCATGAGCCAGATCGTCACCCACGGCAACACTGTCTATCTGGCCGGTCAGGTCGGTCAGCCCGGCGGCAACGTCGCATCGCAGACGCGCGACATCCTGAAGACCATCGACGAATTGCTGGCCAAGGCCGGCACTGACAAGACCAAGATCGTGCAGGCGATCATCTGGCTGGACGACATGAAGACCTTTGCCGAAATGAATTCGGAATGGGACAAGTGGGTGCCGCAGGGCCACACCCCGGCGCGCGCCACCGGCGAAGCCAAGCTCGCCGGCCCGGAGTATCTGGTGGAGATTATTGTGACGGCGGCGATTTAAGGGCGCGGCGCCGGAACTGCCAATCTCCCCCCTGTGGGGGAGATGCCCGGCAGGGCAGAGGGGGGCGCTGTCCCGCCAGCCTTTCAATTTCGGCATAGAGACCCAGGCCAGACCAATCGACGTTGCGCTCTACGGCGCCCCCCTCTGGCCTGTGTCCAGCCGATAGATGGGTAACACTTTGAACCGGATACATGGGTTACAGTTTTCGCCC
>NZ_VFVL01000067.1 GCF_006442815.1 Mesorhizobium sp. B2-4-3 | reverse complement strand
ACGGTAGGGTGCCTTCTGAGCAGGCGAGGAACGACATCAAGCAGCACGTCGATGCCCTTGCGCCCTTCGAGCCTACCGATGAAGGCAATCCTCACTACTCCTTGGGGCAGCGGGTCGGGAAGCACTTCGGGCAGGGTTGAGAAATCTTCCAGGCCAAGGGGCACCATCGCAGTGCGGGCATCTTCGAGCGCGACGTCATAGACCGTCGATATATCGTGGCGAATAGCTTTGCTGATCGCATGAATTCCAGCCGAGTCGCGCAGCAGACGAGCCTCTAGGGCTAACATCGGCTTGGCGAAGCCTTGCATGAATTGCAGGTCGTCCCTGTGATGGTGATGGCTTTCAAGCCAGAAATGCAAGGTCGTTTGCAGGCCGGTCACAAGTGGAAAGCGGTTGTCGAGCAAGATGGCCGCGCCTTCGCAATCCCAGATCGGCGCGTAGACAACATCGACCCGCTGGCGCTCCGCCAGCCGGTTGAGCTCTTGCAGCATAACCGCCGAATGGGCCCAGATGTGTGGGGGAATGTCGACTCCCTGCGGCGGGCGCGAGGTCGGTTGCCGAGACGCGACGCGGTGGACCCACACGCCTTCCTCGAAATCCACGCGATCATGTCCTTCTCCACGGGTAAGCACATGAACGTTGTGCCCAATAGCGGCGATCGCCCGAGCCAGTTGATTGATGTATCGGCCGACCCCACCGACCAGGCCGGGGGGATATTCTTGACTTACAAAGGCAAAGGTATTGCGACCGCCTGGCGGTTTCAGACGCGAGAAGGGTAGGAATGGCGCCGGGGATTTCGAAGCGAACGCAGGGTCCATCAAGCGCCTGTCACCGCTCAGCCCGCGCTTGAGACCAACCTCCCATGCTTTCTCTTCGTCGGCTTTGAAAAGATCGAGATCTGCCGACGAGAGCAAACGGCTGGTTTCTACATGATTGCGCACGTCCGCTTCTTGCGCTTGCGCAAAGGACATCATGTTCTCGACCGCAGACCTGATGCTGTAGTGGCCGACGTTGTTGACGAGGGAGAAATAGAGCTTGTTTTTCAGCACCGGATAGCGGACGCGGGTTACGCGATCTGCAGTGCGGATGATGCTTGGCAGGAACTTGTGGTGGACCACGGCATTAGGCAACTGCCGTATTTTCCAACCCGCATCGTTGATGCGGCAGCACAGGTCGGTTTCATCCAGATAGAATTCATACTCCTCGTCGAATCCGCCCATGGCAAGCAGAACGTCACGCCTGAAGGCCGCGTTCGTTCCCTGGAGGTACGGGAAATTGTAGGAGTAGGGGAAATTGTACTCGTCGGCTGGAGTGTTGCGTTGCCAGTCCGCGTTACCCTGCCTGTCGGCAGAGGAATAGCAATATTGTTCTTTTGCGCCCGTATGATCCATAACGATACCGCCTGCGGCGGCAACTTCCGGATCACCGAAAGCCTGGAGCAAATCAACCATCCATTGCGGCTCAGGCATGCCGTCATCGTCAATGAAGGCAACGATCTCTCCGGCGGCTAGCGCAATGCCGAGATTCCGGGAGACCGAGAGATTGCGTACGGGATTCTTCGCTACCTTAATTCGGCCATCCCATTCAGCCAGTATCTTCGCGACACCGTCTTCTGTCGGGCCACGCACGACACACACTTCGTATTCGGGGCCGTCCAGGAATTGCAGGCAATGCAAATTGTTTGCGAGAGCGTCCGCGCGACCGTCCGTGCAGACGACGATAGAGATTCTAGGGCCATCGTCCTTCTTGTCCACTAACCCGCCGACTTCATTATCATGCATAAGAAAATGTCTTCATCTCGCAGATAGTTCTCCGCAATTATTTCCCTTGGCGTCACTACAGATTTCGGACGAGGCAGATGTCGCAAAACATCATTCTCTGCAATGCGAGGTAATGCACACGCCAACCGAGACGGGCGCAGAACCAGTTCACCACCTGAACGATGCCGTATGGCGCGTTGGAAGCGTGATCCGCCATGATGTAATCATTGAAGACAAGGTAGCCCGTCCGCGAAAGCTTCCGGGCCGCCACTTCCGCATCGCGCAATACCCCTTCAAGAGTATGATCCCCGTCGATGTAAATGATGTCGTAGAGTCCGTCAGGCTGCTCTGACATGAGTTGGCTGCTGTCGCCTTCGAAAACACGCATCTGGCCGCTGGCCCTCTCTTGGGCAACGCGTCCCTCGTAGAATTGACGATGGGTCTGACCCCGAAACGTATCGACGGAAGGCCGACCCCAGATCGTTTCGATTTAGTGCAGTCGGAAAATATCGAACGCATCGAACTTGGTTGGTTCCAGCGTGCGAAGAACGTGTTCCGAAAAGTCTCCAAACGCGACGCCGATCTCTGCGAACTTTCCGCCATGTGGCAAAGAGGCCAGCGCATCTTCGCGCGTTGCAAGATCCGGGCGTTTTCCACATGTTCCTGCGCCAGTGAAACGGGGTCGTTGGAAACATCGATGGAGGCGCTGGAGTTTGGCACGGACTTTCGCTCGCCTTTGCCCACGTGAAGAGATGTAAAACGCGGGTTCCTCCAAATCTGGGTGCCGTCGACTTCGGCCATGAGTTCGAGCGATCCCTTGTCGCGATCGAAGGTGAAACGGGTCGGCTTTTCATTTTCAAGCACCCAACCCGCGCGGTGCAGGGTTGCGATCAGACGACCATCCAACTGGCGAGAATGCGTGCCGATAACCAGCCACTTTGCTCGCTCGCCGAGTTCTTCGACGCTTCCGGCCACGAGGTCAGCTTCCCAACCTTGCACGTCGATATGAATGAGATCCCAGACCGCCCTGCGGGCCAGCAGATCTCGCAGAGGGACAATTTCAACGTCGATATAGTCATGTACCGCATGCGGGATGTAATCAGCGTCGTCTTGGTTCACCTCGCCGTCCTTGTCACGGACCGGCCGTCCACCGCCGGAATTGGCGGCGTCGCTGATCCTGGGCCAGCGTGCGTGCCCTGCCTCTGTGCCTACCGCGGCGCGAAGCAGACAATGCGCCTCGGGATCAAGGCCGTTGTCGATGAAATGTTGTCGCATCAATTCGAAGCGGCCGGGATCGGCCTCGACACCAAGCAAGTGAACATCTTCGATGCCGAGGTGTTTGCAGGCAACGGCGCCCGCCGCCAGCCAAGGACCCCAGCCAGCGCGGAGTTCCATCATCGCGAAACTGCTTCCGGCGGAGACTACGGCTTTAAGTAGGCCGATCCATTCGATAGCTTCGAAGAGGTCATGCGGAACAGGTAGGCCGAACACGTGCCCGTCAAACTGTCGGGCATTGTTCCAGAGCGACGTGGTTCGCGTGCGCGTGCCAAGAAAGTCGGTCACGAAACCTGGCTTCGATTCGGGCCTTACATTCTTGAAAAGGTCAAAGACCCTGATATCCTTGGCGGAGTACCCCGCAAATACTTCTCCTGGCGTGGGGCTTGGCGACCTCTCCTGAACCAGCGGAACCTCAGGCGTGAGTTCGGCACTTGGAGAAGGAGTCGGCCAGGACAGCTTCTTGGCGACAGCTTTGCTTGCGGTATCACCAAGAACAGTATCGAGCTGGCGCAGCCGCTCCAAAGTTTCCGTCGCCGTATGCGGAAGATAAATTAGCCTCTTGAAGTAACGCAAGGCTTTGGTCGGTATTGGAGAGCGTCCGGTCATGGTGCTGTGGCTACAATCTCGAATTCGAAGCATTTGCCATTCCGGCGCCCTGCAACCGGAATGGAGATTCCCTCGAAGCCTGCCTCCTGCAGGAGCGTTCGCAAGCTGTCGGGCGTGAACAGATTGAAATGGTAATCGCCGTCGTAATCCTGCGCGCCGTAGGTCACCTCACGAAAGTCTTCAAATGACATCGCTCCGGTTGTCACCGCCTGCACCATAGCGGCCGCGTCCGGAGTCACGGCTTTGAACGTTCCGCCGGAGCGCAGCCTACTGCGCCAGTAGGGGAGCAGCCGGCGACGCATGGTCTCAAGTGGGAAATGCTCGATTAGATGCGCCGAGAAGATTTCGTTTACGCAGCCTTCCCTGACAGGGAGGTCACCGACATCGGCAACGATATCGACGCCCGGGAGGTCACGGGTATCGACATTGATATAGTCAGCGAGCGCGATATGGCCGCAGCCCAGGTTAAGGCGAAGCTGTCCTTTTCCGACTGCTGTCTCGAATTTCTTGCTGG
>NZ_VFVL01000066.1 GCF_006442815.1 Mesorhizobium sp. B2-4-3 | reverse complement strand
AAAACTGTCACCCATCTAATCGGTCCATTCTGTTACCTATCTATCCGGTTCGGACACCTGCCGGCCATCTCCCCCACAAGGGGGGAGATCACTCATCCCTGCGACGGCGTGAACCGCGCCATCAGCGTATGGCTGTCCGCCGGATAGACGAACCGCACATGCGTGACCGGATGCTCGGCGCTCCAGGTGCGGCGTTCGACCACCAGGCAGGGCGCGCCCGGATCGATGTCGAGCGCGTCGGCGATTGCGTCGTCGGCGGCCATGGCGCGGATGCGGTGCTCGGCTTCGCTCCACGGCACGCGGCCGATCAGCCAGGGGCCTGGCGCGATCTCGAGAAATTCCTCCTCGCCGGCTTCGGCCACGGCTGAGAGATTGATCAGCCGCTGCTCGAGCGCGAACGGCCGTTCGCCGGCAAAATGCAGGCCCTCCAGCGCCAGCACCGGACCCGGCGCGGAAAGCCCGAGCAGCGCGCGGTCCTCGGCACCGCTGCGCCGTCTCAGGCGCTCCAGCCGCTCATAGCGGTAGGGCAGGCCGAGCGCCTCGACCTCGATCCGGATGTCGTGCAGCTCCAGCACCGCTGCCTGCGACTGCGGCTGGCGCACGAAGCTGCCGGAGCGGCGGCGGCGCTCGATCAGCCCAGCCTTGGCCAACTGCGACAGCGCCTTGTTCACCGTCATGCGCGAGCAATTATAGTGAGCCGTCAGCTCATGCTCGAAGGGGATGCGATGGCCCGGCGCCCAGGCGCCCGAGAGGATCTTTTCGCGGATGTCGGACAGGATGCGCTGATGCAGCGAGAGGATCTCGCCGCCTTCGATATCGTCTGTCTCGACCAAGCTCATCGAATATTCCTGTTCAGCCTTGCGACAAGGCGGTCATGACTTTGCGGAACCGCTTGGCAACCGCTTCGCGCTTGGCATGCCTGCCGCCGCTGACCTGCTTTTTGCCCTGCACCCAGGCACAATCGACCTTGGTGCCATTGGCAAAGATCCAGGCGTCGAGGATCGCGTCGCCCGCCTTGCCGGCAAGCGAAGGATGACCGGCGTCGAGCGAGACCAAATCGGCTGGATCACCGGCGGCAATTCGCGAAGGGCCGGCGCCAAGCGCCTGGCTACCGCCGTCGAGCGAAGCGTCGAACAGCGCGCGTCCCGTGGATCCGCCGGCCCGCGCCAGCACATTGCGGGCACGGTGGGCGAGGCGCTGCGAATATTCGAGCTGCCGGAGCTCGTCCGGCAGGCCGATCAGCACATTGGAATCGGAGCCGACGCCGAAACGGCCGCCATGCTCGATGAACAGCGGCGCGGCGAACGTGCCATCGCCGAGATTGGCCTCGGTGATCGGGCAGAGCCCGGCGATCGCGCCGGTCCGGGCCATGGCGATCGTCTCGGTCTCGGTCATATGCGTGGCGTGGATCAGGCACCAGCGTTTGTCTACCTTGGCTTTGGCGAGCAGGAATTCGACTGGACGCTTGCCCGACCAGGCGACGCAATCCTCGACTTCCTTCACTTGCTCGGCGACATGGATGTGGATAGGTCCGTTCGGCGCCATGGCCGCGACCGCGTTGAGCTCTTCCGGCGTTGCGGCGCGCAAGCTGTGCGGCGCGACACCGACGACAGCCTGCTCCAATGAGCGAACGCCCTCGCGGGCTTTCTCAAGCAGACGTCCGAAGCGTTCGACATCATTGATGAATCGCCGCTGGTCTTCGTTGGGCGCGGCGCCGCCGAAGGCGGAATGAGCATAGAAGACCGGCAGCAGCGTCAGCCCGATGCCGGTGTCGGCGGCCGCGGCGGCGATCCGCTCCGCCATCTCCGCGAGATTGGCGTAAGGCTGTCCGTCGCGGTCGTGATGCAGGTAATGAAATTCGCCGACGCGCGAGAAGCCGGCCTCCAGCATTTCGACATAGAGCTGTGACGCCACCGCCTCGACCTGGTCCGGTGTCATCGACAGCGCGAAGCGGTACATCACCTCGCGCCAACTCCAGAAACTGTCGGCCGAAGGGCCGCGCAGCTCGGCCAGACCCGCCATGCCGCGCTGGAAGGCGTGGCTGTGCAGGTTAGGCATGCCGGGCAGGACGATGGCATGGCGCTCGTCGCCGGCCTGCGCGGAAGCGCCGGCCTCGACCGTGGAGATGCGGCCGCTGTGGAAGGCGATCCTCACATTGTCTTTCCAGCCCTCGGGTAGCAGCGCCTGTTCCGCAAAGATCGTCGTCACCTGCGTCTCCAAATCTCGATGCGTGAGCGACGATACCGCTTGCGTCGCGTTGCAATATGTATATACATAATCGCCATCCTTTCAAATGGAAAAGATGATGGGTGGAGCAAACAAGAAGAGCGGCCTTCGGGTCTGGCGCAATGCGCGCCTGGCGACCATCGCCGAGGGCGCGGCCGGCCTCGGTATCGTCGAGAAAGGCGCGGTCGCCGCGCGCGACGGGCTTATCGTCTATGCCGGCCCCGAGGCCGACATGCCGGCTTCGGTCGGGCAGGGCGCCGAGGCCATCGACTGCTCCGGACGTTGGATTACCCCCGGCCTGATCGACTGTCATACGCATCTTGTCTATGCGGGAAACCGCGCCAACGAGTTCGAGATGCGGCTGGCCGGAGCAACTTATGAGGATGTGGCGCGCGCAGGGGGTGGCATCGTCTCCTCGGTCAAGTCGCTGCGCGCTGCGAGCGAGGACGAGCTAGTCGCCCAGACGCTGCCGCGGCTCGACGCGCTGATCGCCGAGGGCGTCACCACCGTCGAGGTCAAGTCCGGCTACGGCCTTGATGCCGACAATGAGAAGAAGTCGCTGCGCGCCGCCCGCCGGCTGGCCAGTGAGCGGCCGGTGACGATCCGCACCACTTGTCTCGCCGCCCACGCCCTGCCGCCGGAAGCCAAGGGCGACAAGGACGCGTTCATCGATCTCGTCGCCGGCACGATCCTTCCGCAAGTCGCCGCCGAAAAGCTCGCCGACGCCGTCGATGGTTTTTGCGAGGGCATTGCCTTCTCGCCGGAACAGATGGCGCGCGTCTTCGACAAGGCCAAGGCGCTTGGCCTGCCTGTAAAACTGCACGCCGACCAGCTTTCCAACCTGCATGGCGCGGCCCTTGCCGCCAGCTATGGCGCGTTGTCGGCCGACCACCTCGAATATACGGACGAGGACGGCGCCGAAGCGATGGCCAAGGCCGGCACCGTGGCGACGATCCTGCCCGGCGCCTACTACTTCATCCGCGAGACGAAGAAGCCGCCTGTCGACCTGTTCCGCCGGCACGGCGTGAAGATGGCCGTCGCCACCGACAGCAATCCCGGCACCTCGCCGCTCACCTCGCTGCTGCTCACCATGAACATGGCCGCGACGCTGTTCGGCATGACCGTCGACGAATGCCTCGCCGGCGTCACCCGCGAAGCCGCGCGTGCGTTGGGCTTGCTTGAACGGACCGGCACGCTGGAAGCCGGCAAATCGGCCGATCTCGCCATCTGGGACATCGAGCGTCCGGCCGAACTCGTCTACCGCATGGGCTTCAATCCGCTCCATGCCCGTATCTGGAGAGGACAATGACCGAACTGACCCTGACGCCCGGCAACGCGACGCTTGCCGACTGGCGCGCCATCTATCGCGGCGCCGTGCCGAAGCTTGACGCCGCTTGCCGGCCGAAGATCAGGGCCAGCGCCGAGGCGGTCGCCCGCATCGTCGCCAAGGGCGAGCCGGTCTATGGCATCAACACCGGCTTCGGCAAGCTCGCCAGCGTCCGCATCCCGGCTGACGATCTCGAAACCCTCCAGCGCAACATCGTGCTTTCGCATGCCGCCGGCGTCGGCGAGCCGATGCCCGTCGCCGTTGTGCGGCTGATGATGGCGCTGAAGCTCGCCAGCCTGGCCCAGGGCGCCTCCGGCGTGCGGCCCCAGACCATCGAATTGCTGGAAGCCATGCTCGCCAACGACGTCATCCCCGTCGTGCCCGCGCAAGGCTCAGTCGGCGCGTCCGGCGACCTCGCGCCGCTCTCGCATATGACGGCCGTGATGATCGGCGTCGGCGAATGTTTCACGCCGCATGGCCGTTTCCCGGCCAAGGTCGCCTTCGTCTCGCATGGGCTGGAGCCGGTGACATTAGGCGCCAAAGAGGGCCTTGCGCTGCTCAACGGCACGCAGTTCTCGACCGCTTTTGCGCTCGCCGGCCTGTTCGAGGCCGAGGTGCTCTACCAGTCGGCGCTGGTCGCCGGCGCGCTGTCGACCGACGCGGCACGAGGCTCCGACGCGCCTTTCGACCCGCGCATCCATCTTTTGAGAAAGCATCGCGGCCAGATCGAAACGGCGAATGCGCTGCGCAACCTGATGGCCGGCAGCGCCATCCGTGAATCGCACCGCGTCGGCGACGAGCGCGTGCAGGACCCGTACTGCCTGCGCTGCCAGCCGCAGGTGATGGGCGCCGCGCTCGACGTGCTGCGCAAGGCCGCCGACACGCTTGAGACCGAAGCCAATGGCGTCACCGACAATCCGCTGATCTTCGCCGAGGACGACACCGCGCTTTCGGGCGGCAATTTCCACGCCGAGCCGGTGGCCTTTGCCGCCGACATGATCGCGCTCGCCGTCTGCGAGATCGGCTCGCTGTCGGAACGGCGCATCGCCATGCTGGTGGATCCGGCGCTGTCCGGCATGCCGGCCTTCCTGACGCCGAAGCCCGGCCTGAACTCCGGTTTCATGATCCCGCAGGTGACGGCGGCGGCGCTCGTTTCGGAAAACAAGCAGAAGGCCTATCCGGCGAGCGTCGATTCCATTCCGACTTCCGCCAACCAGGAAGACCATGTCTCGATGGCGGCGCATGGCGCGCGCCGTCTGCTCGGCATGATCGAGAATGCAACCGCCGTCATCGGCATCGAACTGCTGGCGGCGGCGCAAGGCTGCGATTTCCATCAGCCGCTTGCGTCCAGCGAAGCGCTGGAAGCCGTGCGCAAGCTGGTGCGGGCCGAGGTGCCGCATCTCGACAATGACCGCCATTTCCATCCCGACATGGAAAAGGCGATCGCGATGGTCCGTAGCGGCGCCACCGTGGAGGCGGCGGGTGCCGTGAAGCTGCCGGGGATTGCGTCGTGAGCATGTTAGCCATCGAAGACCGCGTTCCTTCGCGCCCCCCTCTGTCCTGCCGGATATCTCCCCCACAAGGGGGTGTATGGACTGGGGACATCGCGAACAGGTGTGCGAAGACATCGCGAACAGTTTCGTGCGTTTTGCGCGG
>NZ_VFVL01000065.1 GCF_006442815.1 Mesorhizobium sp. B2-4-3 | reverse complement strand
CGTAAGGACGACCTCAAGAGCGTAGCCTCGCTACCGGGCCATGTTCGCGCAAGGCGGCCCTCGCCGGAGGCGTACCCCGATCCCGCCTCGGATCGAACATCAGCCCCTCGAAGTGGTCAAGGAAGGCCTGCGCAGATGCGGCATCGCGGAAGCAATAGAGCCGATAGGTTTCATATTTGCCGTTCGGCCATATCGCCTGCACGTGCCGCGTCTGGTGCTTAAGCCCTCGTTCCTGGCAGAACTTCGCGATCATGGTGAAGTTCCGGCCGGTGCAGAGGTCATCCGGTAGTGCAACCTGATGCGGCCAATCGCGGTCGATGACCGATGGCGTTGGTAAGCCCCGACTGCGTTTGACCACTATTCGAAATGCATCGACTGGCCGCGCATCATCGCCAGCGTCAGCGCGATTGCAGGATTTGCCGGCGGCTTCTCCATATGGAATGAGCCATTGAAATCGCGCCATGCCGCCATGCGCAATTCATCACCGTCATCGCTGGCCGCCGGGTTGAAAACGTGGGCATCACAGGGATCCCGGTCAATCTCGATTGTCCAGTCCTTGAGTGCCTTGCGAGCCATCTCTTCGACCTGCGCAAGGTCACTGGTGAAGAAGGGGATACGGTCGCCATCTTCCGAGAGCGGCTCAACCCGATCCAGCGTCGGCCGCTCGGGAACCCAACCGAGAACAAAGGCGATATCGAAATCGATCTGGCGATCCGGACCGGTCGTGATCTCCAGCCGCTTGACGACATCTGGATAGAGTTGCTTCCGCTCTGGCCAGGTGTCTGGAATCGCCTCGGCTTGCAACTTCGTGCGGGGAACGTCGATCAACTCCATGATCTGGTGGTGCGGAACTTTTTCCTCCGGCCAGCCCGCGCAACATGCCGCCGCAGCAGCCTCGTCGGCCTCTAACCAAACTGTGGCGGCTCGGTCCTCCTCCTCGGTAGGCCTATCGTCCTCGGGAAAGCCCTTGATATCCCAGCCTTCCAACGCGAACAGGCCTTCCGCGCCTTGCAAAGCCGTAATGCCGGCGCGTGCCAACACCGCTTCGGCTGCCGCGATGCCGCGTGCAAGCTCTTGGGTCTTCGCGCCCTCGATGTTCAAGCGAAGTTCCATGGTTCGCCTCCTATGGCCCAGTCCGCCAAAAGTGAACAAAATAGGAACAAAGAGTCAAGCATGCCCTTGACGAGGGAGGAATTTGTTCCTTATTTCAGCATGATCTTGAGCAGCAAAGGACCATGGCACGGCGCCAATCGCGCTGGCCGGCGAAGCTATGGCGAAAACGACGGAAGACAATTTTCGGATCGAGGTTTGGGATCGCGAGGAGCAGGCCCTATCCGAAACCATTTCACGCTCCCCCGATTCCACGGTGAGCCAGGCAGCCTGGCAAGCCGCCATCCGGCGGCGGCCGGGCATGTTGCTGGTTCACTACAACAGTCGGCATGTCATGGAGAAAATCTTGACCCCCGGCGAAGTGAAGATCCCACCGCAGGCCATCATCGACGGCAGCGTTCACGCCAGCCTCGATGTTGCGCTCGGAGATCTTCGCGAATGGCATGTGCTGCGTGCCTGGTGCAAATCCTGTTCGCACCATGCAACGGTAAAGCCTGCCGGGCTCATCAAACGCTACGGAAAGGGCGCTTTGTTCAGTTCAGTCGAGCGCGCGCTTTTTTGCACGAGTTGTGACAGGGGCGGGCCCGTCAGGCTGGAAATTCACAAGCTGCCACGCAATTGAAGGGCCAAAGGGTGCAAGACTTGGCGGACCGCCGCAGACGGGGACAGTCGGTCCCGCGTCCCGTCCTGCGGCCGGCGCTATGCTGACGCTCCTACGGCTGTCCTGTTAACCGCCCGCGACGGGGGCGAATTTCCTCCGTCCTCCGCGCGACATCTGTCCACTGTTGCGGACGCGCGAAGGACTGCGGTTTATACGCCGTTCTTCCTTGAGCGCCGGCGGTCGCCGGCGCGTTGATCAGCGAGACTAAGAATCGCCGTCGGGTCCCATCCAAGCGAGTCCATCGCATCCTTTGGTAAATGTTCAAGGGTCAGATCCAATTGTTCGCAGTTTTCGGCAAGCATTTTCAACATCGTGCGATGGTCGCAATGTGAACCCGTCCTGCACTGTGCTGCTGTTTTCTCGTTGCGCAAGCCAAAGCCTTCATCCGATTCGCCTACCCGTCGGTGAGTTCCGCATCAGCAGAAAGTAGGTTGCTCTGAAGGTCGCAACCGCTAATATACCGCCGATGGGGGATTCGGTACATGCAAGTAATTGGCGGGCGCTTTGTTGTTGACCCGAGTTGGACTCCGTATCTTGGCGAGATAAGCAAGGTTGTCCGTGCGGTCGATTTGCAAAACGGGATGGCGAAGGTTGCTATTAAGATCTTCGACAAGGACGCTTTTCAACAAAATATCGTGTTGGAGGCCTTCGCGCGCGAATGTGAATCACTTCAAAAATTGTCAGCGCATGACAATATAGTTGGCTTGATCGACCTCGGTCGCGATGCGGATAGCGGTTGCAGTTACTTGGCGCTTGAATGGTGCGACGCAAACTTGCGTGACCATCTTGTCGATAATCCAGAGCGGAGTTGGGAGAACTTCTATAAACGCTATGGCGCGGATATCTTGGACGCCTTGAGATTCGCTTATTCTCAAGATGTTCTTCATCGTGACATCAAGCCTCAAAATGTCCTTGTTAACTCTGAGGGTCGCGCCTGCCTGACCGATTTTGGAATTTCTAAATTTCGCCGTTACTACCGGCCAGGAGTGACCCTGGTTCACTTCAAATCCGTCCCCTACGCGCCACCCGAAGACACCAGTGACTTTCCGGATACGCGGGACGTCTACTCGTTTGCGGTGCTTTGTCTCGAATGCATAGCCGGGGAAGCCCTCAACGATCGTGAGGCGGTCGTCCTAGCCGCGACGTCACTTCAACTCCCTGAGGATATACGCGAGATCCTGATCCGGTGCCTCAGCATTGATCCGGCAATGCGACCTGCCAACGTGGTAGCGCTAGCAGAAGAGATTGAGGCGTCTACCGCCAAAGCCGTAACCCTGGCTGCGGTCACTCGTGACATTCCCGTTCATCTGACTCAATCTGCGCTCGAAGCAATGCGGGTTGAGGGCCACTTGTCCACGTCAGATCAAGCGGCTCGCCAAATATTCAAGGAACTGAACGAGGTCTGTGGCATCGACGAGTTGGATGGCACGCGGCCGCAGAGTGACCGCCAATTCGCTTTGCTAACAGCCGAATTCCGTTTTCGCGCAGTTATCGATGAGGCGCGGCACACTTTGACCATCATCGGCCTATCCCACCAAAATCCATCGAGGCTGGAGAGGCAGCGAAACAAGGCTTGGCAGCCGCTCCTCAGGTTCATTCCCGCAACTCCCCGCGGCGATGAAGGTGCCCTTGAATGGTTGGCCACCGAGTTTGATGAATTCTTGACTGGCCGGAAGGTCCTTGCCGATCGGCAGGCCGAATCCGAGCTATTTGATCAGTGGTCGGCGGCATTGCGCGCAAAGGAGGGCATTCAGCATCTTCGCAAGGAGCCGATCCGATTCACGAGCCTGGAAATAGAAGGCACTCGGTTGATCCTGTCGGCACGTCATAATCTTGGCGAGGCTATTACAGGTCAACAACGGATGATTCGACTCGACCAGCACAACGCCATCTACGGCGAGATCGAACGGACCGATGGCGACACGGTGTTGCTTTATTGCGGTCCCGGTCAAAATTTGTCGGCGGTTAGTTCCAATGGCGTACTAGAACTTGATGTGCGTCAATCTCAGATAGCGCTGAAGCGGCAAAACGCAGCACTTGACGCCGTAAGGTTTGGTCGAAATACCCGACCAGACCTTCGAGACCTCCTGACTGGCAAGAAACAACCGGAGGTTCCTCGACCACCCGACGACATTGTCTTCTTCCAGCCTGATCTAGATGATGACAAGCAAGCCGCTGTTCGTGCCGCTCTGGGATCTAGAGATTTGCTCGTCGTTGAAGGTCCGCCGGGAACCGGAAAAACCAAATTCATCACAGAGCTCGCCGCGCAGGTACTTAGCCGCACTCCTGGCGCACGGATCCTATTGTCTTCCCAGACCCATGTGGCTTTGGACCACGCGCTCGTAAACATCGAGAAATTGGCGAAGGCGAAAGGGATAGCGCTACGTGCGGTGCGGATAGCGCGTCGCAATGACGAGAAGGTCTCGCCTGAACTCAGTCACCTGCTTCTCGAACGATGTGTTGGACATTGGTTAGAAGATGCGATGCAGCGGTCTGAGCGTTTCATGATTGACTGGGCAGCAGAACACGGCATCACATTGGAGAATGTCCAGATCGGCATGGCGCTCGCTGAACTGAGACTATCGACCGCTCGGCTGCATGTTGCGCAAGCTGAAATTGACGGCTGCCGCAAAGACCTTGTCGATCTTGAAGCAGAACGACAGGAGATAAGCAGGGACAGGTCACGCGGGGACGAATATCGCGTAATCGTCGCCGACATTCGAATGAAACAAGATGAGATGACGCAATTGGAAGAGCAGCTGAGTGCAGCACGGCACTCATTCCAACTGGCCAGTGATCGCGCGCGCGGTTTTGCGGATCTCTCTGGCCAAATAGAGTCGATGAACGAAAAAGACTTAGCCGACCTTGAGTTCGATTACATCAACCATTCTTCGCATGGAACACAGTATCGCAAGCTATTGCTACTCACCGAGGAATGGCGACAACGCTTTGGGCAATCTTCGGATTTTCACGGCGCGTTCGTTAGCGATTGCGACCTAATCGCGGGAACTTGCCTCGGCGTCGCCGCTCATGCTCTTCAATCAGTTGAGTTCGACCTCTGCATCGTAGACGAGGCCTCCAAGGCAACGCCGACCGAAATGCTCGTCCCAATGGCGAAATCACGTAAGTGGGTAGTGGTCGGCGATCCCAACCAGTTGCCGCCATTCGTCGATGATTCGTTAGAATCGCGACAAGAGCTGGCGCGACATGGAATTGGCCGCGACGAAGCACGGCGCACTCTTCTCGATCACTTTATCGATGTCGCGCCGAAGGCTAATCAGGTTTCCCTCCTAACCCAGCATCGGATGGTAAAGCCGATCGGTGATCTGGTCAGCGCGTGTTTCTACAACAACACACTTAAGAACGTGAACGAGAACATTTGCCCTTGGCTAGCCAGGGCCTTCGCCTTGCCGAAACCGGTGACTTGGTTCACAACGGCCGAGAACTCCCGAAGACCCGAGCAATTCTACCGCGGCACTTACGTCAATGACGCCGAAGTCGAAGCAATCGATCGGCTGCTTGGACGATTGCAGTTGGCTGCCTCCCAAAGAAAAAAGAAATACAGCGTGGCTTTGCTGTCCGGATACGGAGGACAGGTCGCCGCTCTTGACCGTATGGCAGTCGCGCGTCGGCGGCAGCTTCCCGATCTAGATATCGAGACAGGGACAGTCGACTCCTATCAGGGCCGCGAAGCAGACATTGCAGTCTACTCCATTACCCGTTCCAACCAGGAAGGTAAGATCGGCTTCCTGAAGGAACATGAGCGGCTAAACGTGGCACTATCCCGCGCGAAGCTTGGCTTGGCCATCGTGGGCGATTCGGTCTTCTGTGGAAGTGTTGGAGGGCGCAACACCTTTGCGG
>NZ_VFVL01000064.1 GCF_006442815.1 Mesorhizobium sp. B2-4-3 | reverse complement strand
GCGCGCCGAGCTTCAGCATCCGCGTAGCGGTTGCCCGACGGCCTGTACGCTCTTTGATCTTTGCATAGCCGGCACGCAGTCTTCGTCGACGGATTGAGGAGCAAGGCATGCGCGGGCGGAAGAGCACGGACTATGATGACAACCTGGACCCGATCGCAGCGTACCTGCGCGAGGGGACGCGACACACTCCGAACTTCGTCGTCCACTTCCGACGGAACGAGTTCTACGATCCGGCGTTTCCACCTTTCTGGGAACTGACGGTCGCAAACTCCAGGCATTCGTATCGGGTCATGGTTGGCGTCCCTGCCGATCAGCTCGATCTCGCAATCAAAAAACTTCCGGAACCATCAGCCGAAAGGCACGGCGTCGATTTCATGCGCGCCTACAAGGAGGTGTTCCTTCCCGATGACATAAGGCGCCTCACCGGCGAGACGATGATGGCGTTCCTCATTTACAAGGTGAAGTCCGCGCCGCCAGGATCGTCATACGAAGAGGGACGGTATTACAACGATGCCGACCTTGCTCGCCCGATCACACAAACCGAGGCGGACATCGCCGCCAACGACAGGCGCAAAGAAGTCCTGTTGAGAAAGCTGGAAGCCGAGAGAGAGTTCCAGCGGGTCCGAGATCACGGCTACAGGATGTCCCCCTAAAGCATCCTAACCGATTCGCTTCACTGTCGCCTGCCGCATCGGACCTCATTCCTCCACCAAATCGCGAAGCGCCGAACGGATGCGCGGCCGGAGTGCGTTTACAAACGCGTTTGTTCGCTCCTGAAGCCAGTTGAGGGCACGTTCGCGGTCTTCTGGGTTCTCTAGGTCCCGCACGGTGAAGTCCTGTGCAATAATTGGCCTATCGCCCTCAAAATCGATAGTCACCCCTGGGCCCAACTCCGCAGCCAATTCTTCCGCCTGGGGGGCCAGCGCCTTTGACGCCCGCTCGCCTACCGAGTTTCGATTAGAGGAAAGGTCCAGACCGACGCGGTTGTTGCGCACATCACGGTAAACCGTCAACCAACTTGAGCCACCGGGAGCTCCGAACTTGAAGACGATATGGCCGCCAAGCGCAGCTGGGGGCCGCATCTGATCCGGATCGTCGAGGCGGAGCCCCGACAGGAAATCTTGCCAGAAGCTCTGCCTGATGGCGTTGCGCCGCTCCCGGCCGGCTCGTCTCTCCGGCGACTCGACGGAACCAGAGGATTCCTCTTCTTCGTCCTCAGACAGAACGAAGCCATCCGGAAGCGCGATAACGCTCCTCACAATCGTCTGTGTCTTCGCGAGAACACGCGGCACGATGATCCGCGCCCCGTCTGCCAGCTGGTAGATCGGCATTTCGACGAGGCCCAATGTAAAATGAAGGCCGGAATGGCCTTGCAGATACTCGGCGATCGTCTCCACCCCGACGCGAATACCATCACCCACAATCAGGAGCAGGAACCGCCCTCGCCTCAGGTTCAGTGTCAGCGCGTCATTGAAGCTGATCTCGTCCACATCGTTCCCTGCAGCCCGAACCAGATCCAGGAGGACATTTCCTTCCGCGCCCACTCGTCGGCCGGCCTCGCGCTGCAGGTCGGATGAGGTCCAAAGCGCTAGTTCCTTCGCATAGTCGAGAATCTGCCCAACTACCTCCCGCCTGCCTTCTGGATTGCGCCAAAGCTTGCATTCAGCGAGCACTGGCAGGCCTGTGGGCGTGACCATGAAATTGTCGATTGGGCCGGCCGGCGTCGAAAGCTCGCGGCAAATCGGCACCGGGTTGGCGAATAACGGATCGATCTCGGCGATGGGCAGGCAAGATGGAAACCGATGAATGAGGTCCTGGATCGCCGCCTCGGTCATGCCATGTCCCCCTCCGCCAAGATCGAGGAGTCTTGCAGCCACTACCGAAGCTCCGTCGCCGGAGATAACCAGAGGCGTTGAATGCTGCCTCGCCATGCGTCATTCCTCCTATTTAAGCGGCGGCTGAACCGAATTTCTCCGGTGAGCCGATCGCCCGCTGGGCGACAATTTCTTAGTTCTCCACGCTCAGCCGCGCGGATTGAGTAGTTCTGCCGCGATCGCGCCGATCTCTTTCCCTATGTTCGCGCGCGCCTTGGCCCACAGCCTTCTCAAAAGTGGCTCAGAGACCATACCGTCGAACCTCGCCGTCTCGATATTCTCGACGAACTCTGAGATGGACTGAACATCCGGCGGGCGTTCGGCCACCTGACGAAGGACCGCTTCGGCTTCTTCGGGCGTAGTCTCCAGAACCGTCACGCCGACTTCGTGCACCGCGCATTCAAGGCCTGCCGAAACCAGCGTGAAGGCGAGAACGGCATTGGCTTCGGTACCTCTCCAGGTCAAAACGTGCGTGTCCTTCCCGGCCTGCAGGAAGCTGGTTTGCCGCAGTCCGCGCTCCAGATAGACCTCCCTCCCCTGGCGCAGGAAGTCGGCGGCGGCCGCGTCGAGATAGGCGGGAATGTCGTCGCCTTCCAGGACCGCTCGCATCTCGGCCGAGAGCCTGTCATGGACGGGTTCATTCATCACGTGGTCGAACTGAGGGATCTTTCCAGAACGATGCGGCTCGACCTCGAGCACCTTGCTGCGGTCGTCCACCGATTCGATGCGCCAGCGCTGCCCCGCGAACGCAATCACCACTCCAACTGCGACCGGATTCGAGATCGGGATGGCGCCAAGCGTCCGCCCGCCGGATACGATCCGCCACTCCTCGTCCGTCGAGAACACGGCATAGAAATCGCGGCCAGCCGTAAGGCGCTCCCCGATCTCGCCGAGCATGACGGTTCCATCCGGCGCCTGTTCAAGCAGCCGATTATCCTGGGATGCCATGCAGCGCAGCAGCTCGACGTAGTCGCCTTTTCCCAGGACGGAAAGCGGACCCGCCGAACATATCGTCTCGAAAAGGCGATCTGCTCGTAGCCCGCCCTCCTGTGCGATCAAGGAGAGCGTCTGGTGAAGCGAGACGGTCGCAACGGCGTCGACGACGGAAGGTGGCTCGACGAACTTTGCGACGAGCAGGCGCACCGCGGCAACTGCACGCACCGTCTCCAGTCTCAGGTGATCGAGTGGGTCGGAATCCTGTCCGAGATTGCGTTCCCGCACATACATTCGAAGGATTGCAGGAACGCCGCGCCGCCGGCCACTGCGTCCCAGACGTTGGCGAAGCGACGTCAGCGACCGCGGCGCCCCAACCTGGGCCACGGACTTGATCGATCCGATGTCGATGCCGAGTTCCAGCGTCGTCGTCGCGACGGCTGTCGTGGGCAGGTCGGACTGCTTCAGCCTGTCTTCGAGTTCCTCCCGCAATTCCTTCGAGAGACTGCCATGATGGGGGAAGAACTCGTTGGAAACACCGCCATTCTCGGATCGCCTCCGCAGCCTGTCCGCCAGTGCTTCCACGCGCCTGCGTGACCCAGCGAATACAAGGTTGTTCGCTCCGCGAAGCGTCGCAAACATGTGATCGGCAATGAAGTCGAGCGCGACTGGTTTCTCCTCCGCCTCCAGTCCGTCGATTTCTTCGGCGTCCTCGCCATCCGCGTACGCTCGCACCTGGAGCCTTAGCTCAGGCGAGTCGGCCGAGGACTCCACGATCGAAACGGACGAAGGCGAAGCCGGGTTCAGCCAGCCGGCGGCAAAGGATAGGTCGCCTATCGTGGCGGAAAGCCCGATCCGCCTTGCTGGCTCTGCTGACAGCATATCCAGCCGCCGCAGCAAGGTCGCTAGGTGGAGGCCGCGCGGCCCGCTCAGAAAGGCATGCAGTTCGTCGATGACGATGAAGTCCAAGGCGCCCAGCATCCTCCTCGCATCGCCCGGACGACCCAGGAGCATCGCCTCAATGGATTCCGGAGTTATCAGGACGACGCCTCGCGGATCGCGTCTTGTCCGCTGCTTGGCGGCTTGCGGCGCATCCCCATGCCATCGGACGACGTCGATCTCCATTCGCTCGCAGAGGTCGTCCAGGCGCCGGAACTGGTCGTTGATCAGGGCCTTGAGCGGGCTCACGTAGAGGACTGACACGCCCGGCTCCGTCCGCGCCACCACTTTCGTCAGGATTGGCAGGAAAGCGGCTTCCGTTTTCCCGGCCGCCGTGGCGGCCGCGATCAGGACATCATTCCGGCCGCCAAGGATCGCTGCGATGGCCTTGTCCTGGACATCGCGGAGTTCCTCCCACTTCCGCTCCCAGATCCAGCGCCGGATCGTTTCATGAAGCCTGTCGAATCCGGAGGGAGTCTCAGAGCCTGACGGTGGCAAGATCCTCGTCCCCACCCTCGGGTTCGCCTTCGCTCTCGTCCGCCGAAGAGCTTTCGGCATCCGGCGCGATGTCGACGCGGCCCACCAGGCTCGCCCATTCCGTTCCAGGATTCTGTTCAAGGATTGCCAGGAACTGCACAAACGCCTTTATCGTGTTCCGCGGCGTCCTGAAGTAGGCGTCGCCGACATGCTTGTTGCAATGCTCCATGAATGCCGGAAGCGCCTCATCCGGAACGAGGTTCTTGGCCGGGTCGCCGTAGCCAAACACTGCCCGGATATTTGAAAGAAGGATCAGAAGGTCCTCCGGCGTGAGGCTTTGAAGGCGCAGCACCGGACCGGAAAGATCGACCAGACCGTTCGTCGCGAACGCATTCTCGGAAAGGCGGGACTGCAGAGCGGAGTAGCTGTACAGGCCGCGGCGGGTGTCCATGAGGAACTCCGGCGTACCACCGAACGCGAAACCGAAGCCGCCGAAGTTCCCCTGTAGCACGTCGTTGAGCATGCGCAGGACTTGCTCGAAGTTCTGGTTGCGTGCCTGGGCGCTCTGAAGCTTGTATAGGTTCACCATTTCGTCGAAGACGACGAACAGCCCCGCGTATCCTGAAAGCTTCACGAACGCTGCCAGCAGCTTGAGGGAATCATAGACGTTGTCGTCATCGATGATGTTGCGGACGCCAAGCGCCTGGCGTGCCTCAGTCTTCGTGGAGTATTCCCCGCGCAGCCATCGGAGGGCCGAGGCCTTGAGAACCTCGTCGCCATCCTCGCTTCCTTTCCAGTACGCCTTTAGGACCGTCGCATAGTCATAGCCGCCGCCGTGTTCCTGCAGGTGCGCGAGACGCTGGTCGATGATGCGCTCGACCGGCACAGCCGCTTGTCCTGCCTCCTGAATGCAGTCCGTCACGAAGCGCTCGACCACGCTCGGCAGTGCGCCGCCGTCGGGCCGGGTCCGCGTCGCCATATTCCGGACGGCTTCGGCATAAAGTCCCCTCGCCTGGCCTGCCGTCGCATGAATCCTGCGGTCGGGCGCAAGGTCGGCGTGGATCGTGACGCATTTGCGCTCGAGTGCCACCATGCGCACCAGGTTCAGGAAGAAGGTCTTGCCTGCCCCGTATTCGCCGATCACGAAACGGATCGCAGCCCCGCCTTCGCAGATGCGGTCGATATCGCGGACCAACGCTCCCACCTCGGCCGCACGGCCGACCTGCACGTGACGAAGTCCCGTCTTCGGGACGACGCCGGCGGCGAGCGCCTGCAGAATGGCGTCGCGGTCGCGCGTCTTGATAGTCGTCAAAGCCGTCATGCTTCCACCCTCGCTTCCTGCAGCTTCTCCCTGAGATGCTCGGCGACTGAAACGCGTTCGTCGCCATCGACTATAAGTTCGTCGAACCTGTCGAAACCCCATTCGTTTATCGTCTCGATCGCTCCGTCGGGCAACAGCCGAAGCTTCCGCGCCTCGTCTTCGAACGCTTGCCGATCCAGTTCGCCGCTCTCGGCCAGAAGGCTCAGCAACCTGGCGTGAGCGCCGTCGAGGCCGGCGAACTTTCCTTCCGCAGCCACAGGTTCCCCGACTTGAGGCGGAGGGGACGGCGGCTCCTCTTCAACAAAGATGCCCGCAAGAAGCTCCGACACGGCCGTGGTCTCCAATTTGATCCGCTCCAGCCGGCCATGATCTATCCTGACACCCCCCGAGTGGAACGCAGGGGGCTGCGCGGGGATCGGAATGCCGGGAGTCCGTATCTCCGGTGCGACGGCGACGGGCTGGTCAAGCGCGACCGCCCCCCGATGAAGGGCGGAATACAGATCCTCCACCGGGTAGCCGAGCGCCTTGTAGAGCCGTTCGAGGAACTTCACCTCGTCTGGGGCGGCATGACCATCCGCCAGGACAGCCGAAGTAGCCGCCCGGACGGCGCTGGCGCGTGCGTCTGCCCCGATGTTAGTCAATTTCTTCATGGCGGATTGCTGCGCCGCCGGGTCCCTGAGAAGCGTGCTGGCGTACGCCATCAGCCTGCCGCGCTCGACGCCGCCCACGCCGGGAAACGAACGGATGTCCGCCTTGATCGATTCGAATTCGCTGGGCTCGACCTTTCCGTCGGAAACGGCCGCCAGCGCCGCCACCTCTACCATCGCCCTGGCGGCAGCATAGGCGGAGGCCTCGCCGTCCACGGGAGCCCCTTCCTTCGCCTTGAACAGCAAAATGTAGCCGTCGGCTTCCAGGCCGCGCGAGCCATACCTGCGGTCCGGCTCGAAGCCGACATCCAGCTTGTCCATCAAGGCGCCGATCTGGTTGCACAGGCCGGCGCCGAGTTTTCCCTTGGGCGGGATCTCCATTCCCAGGGCTTGCGCCAGTCGCGTCACCTTGACCCCGGCGATCCTGTGATCACCAAAAAGATCGTCAACGCGCTTGAGCGCTGCGGCTCCCGTCCCCGAGCCGGACGTCAGTATCTCCTTGGGCAACAGGAAAGCGGCCTCGACGGTATCCTTGGCCTCAGGTTTCTTCCCAAGAAGACGGCTGTAGGCGGCAAGTTCGTCGGTACACGCGTTGAGAAGGTCTCTCAGCCCATCGATGGGCGCGGAAAGGGCAGCGACGTCGGGAAGCGGCCCGAGCTCGCTATCCGACAGGTCCACCCTGCCCCCGAAGCCTCCGCTCGCCGCCCGGTATTCGATTTTGATCTTGGTCCTCGGCGAGTTGACCTTCAGCCCTTCCGGGTAGCGTGATGCGAACCGCAGGTGCCAGAGTTCGGCAAGTTCCTCGAAGCATCTGGTTGCGGGCGTACGGAGCTGCGTATCCGGAAGGGACAGCACCCACAGAAGCGCGTCGTTGCTGTCGAAAGGAAGCTTGGAACCCAGCTTCCGGCCGAGGTGAACCCTTACGGAACAGCGGCATCTCGTAGCCGTTCCTGAGGTCTGGCGAGAGCGTCGGACGGAAAGTATCCGGGTTCGCCA
>NZ_VFVL01000063.1 GCF_006442815.1 Mesorhizobium sp. B2-4-3 | reverse complement strand
GGACGTTTACGATATCGCGGCTCGCGCCGGCGTCGCCGACCATCTCGACGAACTTGCCCGCGAGATGCGTCAACGGCTGATTGTGATGCTGGGCGCGGGTACCGATAACGGACCGGCGCTCGTAACCACGGTCGTCAATCGACCGAAGATCGTTCGTGGATCGGATCCACTGCTCGCCGGGTTTCGTCCCTCGCGCGTGCCCGAGAAAGTGCTGCAGGCACGCCTGTTTGGAGGAAATGCCGCCGACCGCACTTCGGTCGAACGCATCGATCCGACGTGGGTCCATGGGCGCGACCGCGATCCGAGGATTTCCTCTCTGCGCGGGGCGACCGTCGCCGTTCTCGGATGCGGATCAGTCGGGGGACCTGTTGCGATGACCCTAGCGCGAGCCGGCGTTGGCAAGCTCATCCTCGTCGACAAGCAGACGTTGACGGGCGCCAATGTCGGCAGACACCCTCTCGGAGTCGGCTCGATCGGCGCGGCCAAGACAAGCGAACTCGCGAAACGCATCCGTTCGGACCTGCCGCACATCAAGGTGGAGTGTCATAACTCGCTCGTACAGGACCTTCTGCTTGGCGCCGACTGTCCCCTCGCCGGCGTCGACCTTATCGTCTCGGCACTCGGCGATTGGCCGAGCGAATCCCTTCTCGACGAATGGCAATCGGCCCTGACGCGACGCTTGCCGATCGTCTACGGTTGGACTGAACCACATGCCGCCGCCGGGCATGCTATTGTTGTCTTCGGCTCCACTGACCGCCTCCGCGACGGACTGGATGCCACCGGATCGCCGCACCTGATCGCTACACGTTGGATACATGAAACCCGCAGCTACGAACCCGCCTGCGGAGCGGCGTTCGACCCCTATGGCCCTGTCGAGTTGGGATTTATCACCTCGATGGTGGCGCAGACCGCACTCGACGCCCTTCTTGGTCAGGCGGCATCGGCCACACATCGCATCTGGCTCGCGCGCCGAACCTTTATTGAAGCTGCGGGCGGCACATGGAGCGACGAACTGCGGGCCATTGCTCCGGAAGCGCTCGACGGCGCAACCATGATCGAAAGACGATGGAGCCGTACCGCGAAGGATCTGGCGGCGTGATCTCCTTGGAAATTGGACAATCGGGGCAATCGCTCGCGTTCAGCGACGGCGTTCTCAAGCATTTCAACCTCCACCGTCAAAGGCACTTTTGGCAGAAGGAGGCCGGCGGACTTCTATTTGCCCGATTTCAGCTTCCGATGATCGATATCACCGTCGCTACCGGGCCGAGGCGTGGAGATCGCCGGTCCCGCTATACCTACCAGCCGGACGAACGGGCCGAACAGCGAGAGATCGACGACATGTTTTGGCGCGGGCTGCATTTCGTAGGCTGCTGGCATACGCATCCGGAGGAAATCGCATCGCCTTCGCATATCGACCGCCGGAATATCGCTGATTGCGTGCGTCGCTCCGATCACGCCCTGAATGGCTTCATCATGGTGATCGTGGGCAGGTCCCCGATTCCGGAGGGAATGTACGTCTCCGTGTGCGACCAATCTTCGGTCTACCAGTTAGAATTTTCGCGCAAAGCTGTGCCAATCGATGGTAGCGCATTCGGAGCGGGCGACCTTGCGTGCCAGGGGGGACGGAATGATCCAGCCGCTCGGGAGAACTGCAACGACGCAACACGAAGGAGCCTGATAGGTGAGGAAAATCGCCGACTGCTCCGGAGGTAGAGATGTTCGATATTGTGACAGCTAAGGACTTTTACACGGTGCTGGTCCAAAATTTCGACGACTTCATGGACGAACCGCACTCGGCGCGCCGGGCGTTGCATTGCGCCATCACTGCTTTTCACCTGCATGAATGGGTCTGGGGCGAGCGGCTGAGCAAGGATAAGGCTGCACGTGACAGGATGGGGATTCGACTAACGACAAAGACCAGTCCTGCAATGGATCGACCGTCACTGCGCCTGGTTCCGAGGCGTGCAGGACCTAGCAAATGGGACGAAGCATTTCGCACGCGGCAAAAGCTTCGACGCCAAGAATCGATGCCGCTGCCGCGCACGGCCGGCTATGCAAAGGGATGAAAGAAGGCTTCGGACGCTTCCTTCATTGGCGTCGGGGATGTGCACTCACGGGGACATTACTCAACCGCATTCCCCTGATGTGGGGCGCGGCCAGCAGGGCGACCTGCCTGCCCGAAAGGTCCCCCTTCATAGCAGAGGCGACTGCTCCAATGGCACTCCAGACCTCCGGCACGGCAATGAGTTTGATCACAGTGGATCTGACCCTGGCTACCGCAACAGCCAAGTCGTTATCGCCAAAGCCAGCAAGTCTGGCATCTCGTCTGAAATCCGTTCGATCGCCGATGCAGGCGTCGCTTAGGAACACCTCCTCCCATGTCGCCCCGGTCAGTCGGGCCTCGGCAGCCGCCCCCATGGCGGTGACGATCATCTTCGCTTGTCCTGAAATGGCTCGCTGCTCGGCCGTGCCAAGGGTCAATAGCCGGGCGTTGAATTCATCCGCAGAAATCGACCCGTCGCCCGGATAGGCCTGCGTGTAGGCAGCTGCCAGTACCTTGGATACGGCTGGCCCGTAGCAGATCGCCGCCGAGTTCAGCACAATCCTACCGTCTGCGCTGCGCCAACTGGGCCCAGTTCCGATCTGGATGCTATCGACCCCCATCTCGAAAAGGTATCCCATGTCCTCGGCGGCAAGCAGTCGGGCGACCGCGTGGCCTGCCTCGTGCACAGCCGTGATGCGGTCAATAGTTTTCCTTCGCGCCTGCGCTTGCGCGGCACGCCTAGCGGTGCGGTTCATGACGATCCCTAGTTCGTTGGTGTGCCCAGCCGTCTTTCGTTGTCGACCGGCTTAGCTACATAAAATGCTGACGTCGATTGCCGACACCTGCAACCCCAAAAACACCTATTCGACGAGGCGTTTGGGGAAGCTGCGGCATTCAAAGGGGGCACCCCTGGGTGCCCCCCTTTGCCGCGCGATGGGCTGCGCGCTCAGTTGCGCTGGACTTTCGGCCCCATCGGGTCCCACTCCTTCAAGAGAGCGGCGGCAGCTTCCTGCGGGAAGGAAAGCGCGTGCACACGCTGCCACGGCCAGACTTCCGGCGAGCAGATTTTGGTCAAGAGGGACGGCCCTCCGTTCTTGTCGAACATGTTCAGTCGCAGAACGCCACGGTCATCGTCGGGGTTCTCCTGGACGACATAGTCGACGACGAAGATGGCGTTCTCGCGGATACAGAGGCGTTCGGCGACTTCTGCGGAAAAACGGACGGGAAACGCGATAGGGAAGTCAGGCTGGTCGCCAACAGGCACCAGGACCTTCCTCATACGGGGTTCAGACTTGGGGGTAGATTCGGAATTGGGCATGCTTAGATCCTTTTGTTGGTAGGAGGCGGCTGCGCTCCCCGGGATTGGGGTACACGCTGGCAACCGCGGCATCGTCGAACGCCGCGTTGGTGTCAGTACTGTTGAGGGAGCCGCCCAAATGGCGGCTTCGAATTCGAGACCCTAGGAGAGCGTGCCTGGGTCGACAGGCAGCTCTGACCAGTCGAAAGCCTCGGCCGCCTTCTGGGAGCGATCACGCTCACGGAGATAGAGAACTTCCCAGCGCTGTCCGGTCCGTCGGTAGAAGCGAGCCAGGGCATCCAACGCCGGGTCGACATGCCCGAAAACATCGCGCTGGATATTCGCCTCCTTCATATCGGCGCCTTGCACGACCGGGACGAGCTTGCGGCCGCGCCGCAGCGGGTCGCCGTCGTACGCCATCTCCGGCTTCTGGGTCACGTCGTCCGGCAGGAAGAATACGGCGGGCCGCCAGTAGGTAGGGATCGACGGGAACCCAGGCACGAGCACGATCGCGGTCGCCCTGCGAGCGTACGTGCAGTAGTGCCCTGCGCGCACCAGACTCTCGTCTGCAAGATGCCAGCCATCGGGTGCGTTGCCTACGCCGAAGCGGAGGTCGAGGTCGCCGGGAGAAACGTACTTAGGCAACGGACGCGCATGCGCCGCGATAGCCTGCTTGATACGAGCGGTGATATCCAAGATTTGGTTCCTTTCTGTGCACGATAAATGACGTCGCTCACCGGGGTGGCGAGGGTCATATGCGTGCGAAAGAAAGGGCGCTCGTGAACATGGGCGCTCCTATACATAGGCGATCCAGGAGAGTCTAGATACCTCGCAATAAAAAGTTGACGAGCTGAATAGTTAATCTTGTTTATACGCAGTCGTTGCATTTTTACGGAGCTAAGCTGAAGCCCTCCCTATCGGGCCTCTATCCTCAGCGCAGTCAGCGTTTCGGGAGTGATCGTCCCGGTTACCTTCAAGGAGTAGTCTGCCTGCATGCGCAGCAGCCCGGCTCTCAACTCCGGATTCATCTCCCCGTCTATCTCGCCGTTGTAGTAGCCGAACGCGAGCAAGGCGAACTGGACCTCCTGGACGATCTCCTTGAACTTGTAGGCGTCGCCTGGAAGTGTCTTCAGCGGTGCCGGCGCTGGCGCGATGGCGGGCGCCTGGTAGGTCGGCGCGGGCATGGACGGGGCGCTATACAGCGGAGCGGGCTCACTCGGCGCTCGCGGGATGTAGGAATAGCCGCCGGTCGATGACCTATGACTCGAGTGAGAGCTGTGACTGCTGTGGCTGCTATGTCCGGCCAGCGTATACAGGTGGTCCAGCTTGAAGATATCGAAGAGGGATTTCGTCTTTGCGAGGTCGCCGTCCAACGTTGGTTTGGTCGGCAGCGCCTGTGCATTGGCTGGCAAGAACCCCGCCGCGAGCAGCGACGGTATCGCGAAAAGCCGCTTCTTCATTGAATAGCCCCCAAGTTGCTGTATCCGTGGTTGGGTGGATGCCACTCGAAAAATCCCCCGCACCGAGCTTTCAACGAGCATCCGTCGCATTCCTCCCGGTAAGCACGCTTCCAGTCGGAGATCGTGGCCGGCGCCAGATGGCGATATGGCTCCGGTACCGTGCAGAGCGGGAAATTGTATAGCCAAGCGTCAATCCCGCGGCTCCTCACGAGATCGACGGAAGGGCCGACAACATCGAAGCCTTCCGAACTGTCGTAGAAGAGCCTATTCCAGTTCATGCGGCCGTAGCCGATGTTCTCCATCTGCATGACTGCCCAGGTGCGGATGAAGGGAAGCGTCGACGCGATGAATCGTGCCAGACCAAGCAGCCCGTCGGCGTTCGGACGAATTAGCACCGTGCGAAGCTCTACCTGTGCACCGAGACGGCACATCAGAGCCAAGTTCTCCAAAAGCTTTCCGTGTGCGCCCGCCTTGCCAACGATCTCGTCATGCACGCCCGGATCCCGGGAATAGAGAGGGATACCCCAGACCACCCTGCCCCTGTTGATGTGGCCCATCGGGTCCCAATCGGCTTCTTCAAAGTGCTGGCCATTGGTCAGGACGTGAAAGGAAAGGTCCGGGCGCGCCAAAAGCACCCTCTCCAGAAATCGGAACAGCTGAGCCTTGAAAAGCGTCGGCTCGCCGCCGGAAATGCCGATCGTCGCGCCTTCCGGAGCGAGCAACGCCGCGGTCTCGAAATACGGGAAAAGGTCAACGTGGTGCTTCTTGGGCGGCTGGGAGCACATCACGCAAACCTGGTCGCATCGCTCCGTAACCAGGAAGGTGTTGTGCTGCGACGAGCTGCGGATAAGGCGGTCCGCGGTTCCGCGCCGCGGGTTCACGAGCAACACGTCTCCATCGACCTTGGAAGGATCGATGCCAAGGATTCGGATCGGACCGCCCTCGCCGACGTAGTCAGCCCCTTCCCGGCCGACGCGCTCAAGCGCGGCGTCGAAAGGATTCAGTTGTTCAGTCCTTTGCTCGCAGATCGCGGTCTCGAACGAGCGAAGCCGGACCACGAAAGGCTGGTCGGCGTTTGCTTCCACTTTGATGCGCAGGGGTATCATGGGTGCCCCGGCGCCATGTCGCCGGTCCATCGGGCAACGCCGAGCCAGGCGGCCAGGGAGGCGCGCGTCGGCTCATCATTTCGGTAGAGGACCTCAAAGACCTTGTCGAAGAGCGACAAGTGGCGGCCGCAGAACCATGTGTCAGGCCGCGGAACGTCAATCCGGCCATACCGGGAGATATCGTCGATGACGTCAGTGCCACAGAACGGCTGATAAGCGCAGTGGATGCAATCCGGATCGAAGTGGTTGAGTGCCCCCGAATTTAGAACGTCGACCTTCGCCCGGTCGATTCCAGTTCCGACGTCACCAATGCTGAGATCGATGCGGCCGATCCTGGACAGCATCCGGGCTTCGTCGGTCGGGTAGAAGCGACCGTCGTGATCTATCACGACATAGTCGGAGGCGAAGAAGTTCGGGTTCCGTATGTCGACGTGGTTGTCCGCATCGAACCGGAGCACGCGCTTCAGGCACTGGCTGAAGTAGTATTCCTCCATGAAACGCCCGGTCCGGTGATTGCGGGCGATTAGCAGGTCGATGAATTCGCAATGAAGGCGATTCCAGCGCGCAAGGACATTGTCACCCTGCTGGATCTTTCGCGCGAATCCTTGGTGGTTTATCGGGCGAAGATAGACTGACTGGATTCCATAGCGTTCGTAGTTGTCCAGCAGTGCCTCGAAGTCCGGCGGGTTGGCGACGTCCACCGTCGGCAATGCCGAGATCTTGCCCTTCGGATAGCGGGAAACGGCTGCCTCGAGATTTCGAAAGAAGGCGTCGGTGACTTCGGTTACATGCGTGCGTCGGCGCTCATGCGTTGCCCGGTCTCCGTCAAGGGAGGTGCTGATGACGGTGTCGTCGGCATCCAGGAAAGCCCATGCGCGCGGATCCAGTCGCTGCAGGTTCGTGCAGACAACGAACTGGGATTGGGAAAACTTTTCCCGACAGAAGTCGCGGACGGCCCCCAGCATGTCGACCCGCAACAGGGGCTCGCCACCCTGGAATTCGATCTTGATGTCGGGACCTTCCAGACTGTCGAGGAACGAAAGAACGCCGGCGAGGGTTTCGGCCGACCAGTCGAAGCCGCGGGCCTTTTCAGGAGCGCGGGAAACCTGGCAATAGCTGCAGGCGAGGTTGCAGCGGAGAGTCGGCACGAGGATGACGTAGTTCATTCTTGTCGGCCCCGACTGACGCCGCGCCCACCTGTAGGCAAACGAGGTCCAGTGAAGGTCGAACTCCTTGTCGAAGCCGTGATTTCCCTCCCTCAGGAACGTCTCATCGGCGGGAGACAGGTTGTCGGTGGCGTACCGATCCAGGAAGCCATGGCTGGACTTGAAGAACTCGCCCGCGTCATCGGAGAAAACCACCGAGCCGTCCGCCATCTCTCGGAACCTCAGCGGCCATACGTTCATCGTTTGGTCACCGCAGCGACTAGCGCTTGACGCATCACCAGGGTCTCAGCGTAGATCTTCTCGCGGTAGACGGTTTGCAGGACGTCTTTTCGAAGTCGTTCTGCAAGATCGCCCGATCGGCGTATTGATATCCTGCCTTCGCGCCATACGAAGCGGCATGCGGGGTAAAGTGCATGCAGGCGAAGCATCGCCGATTCGGCGTACTTTTCAAACTGTGGCGGAACATCCACCACAAAGTCTAATTCAACTGCATCAGACAATTTCTGTCGCGTCCCACTCGGCGGGATAATGCGCGGATAGATCAGAAAATCAACGGCATATTTTATGATGCGCTGACAGAACGATCTCAATGCGACGAGCTAGGCGCTCTCCCACGAGGGGCTGATATTCGCAAGGTCCGCTAAAATACTTAGGCGCCCTGCCTTATCACCCAGTGTCCCCCGTCGAAATCCCAACCGGAAACCGCTCTTGTTAAACACCTATCCGCTCGCTGAGCCAAATTGGATGTCGTGAAGAGAGTCTGGCTCCGGCGATAGTGCAGCCTTCACATGACCGAGGAAAATGACAGCGCCGGTTCCTGGTAGGTTGGCGTCGCCATTGCGTGGTACCTTTCGGCACGCTTGTATCTGTGACGCGCAAGCAAAGGGGGATCATTTGTCTGCTAGAAACGAAACGTCCGCCGGTCACGAAGCGAGCGACGCCGGCTGGCTTGATCTTCATTTCGAATCGTCTGCGTTATGCAGTATCTGATGCCGGCCGAGTTCGAGCTTGCCGTCGGCGAGGCCAGCCGCGTGTTGAAAGCCGGGCGGCATCTTCGCTGTTAAGGATTTCGATTCGACCATCCTGCAGATCCTGCCCATGGATCGGGCCCTGTTCGCGCGTTTCATGGCAGCCAGGCTCAAGGGGCTTCGCGACCGAGGCATGCT
>NZ_VFVL01000062.1 GCF_006442815.1 Mesorhizobium sp. B2-4-3 | reverse complement strand
TTCATCCATCACTCTTGACCACGGTCATAAGAGGGTCTCCGCTCCGCTTCGCGGAGCTTCGCCCTAGGATGACGAAGGACACGTCCTGCCTTGTCGTCGCTCAATTCATCATCATCTGGTCCGCCGGCCGAAAGGTCGGCAGCGCCTGGGGAAAGACCAGCACCGCCGCACCGTAAAGGAGCAGGGCGACGCCCGACACCTTGGCTATCCGCCTTCCCGACGGAAGGGTCTTTTCCGCAAAGATCAGCAAGGTGACCACGGCCATTGCGGCGACATTCATGATCCCGAGCGGGAAGAGGGCCAGAAACAGGAGCCAGCAGCAGCCAAGACAAAAGGCCCCATGCTCGATGCCCATGCGTGCCGCGCCCCAACGACCGTCGCGCCATGAGGTCAGGATGAAACCGATGGGCGTGCGGCATTTGGCCAGGCAAAGATCCTTCAATGGGGAGAGCTGATAGGCACCCGCAACGATCAGCAGCGCGCCGCCGATGCGCGCCGCCGTCGCGGTGGACATTCCCATCTGCCCGCCAAGCATCTCCGCGCCGGCCGCGCCGGCAAAGGCGAGAACGCCAATCGCGCTCCAAATCAGCATGTAGCCGGCCACGAATACCCAGGTGGAGACGAAGGTCTCGCCGCGCCCCCGCTTGGCCGCTTGAACCTGGTGAAACGTCAGGATCATCGGGGCGGCCGTCGGGAACATCATGGCAATCATCATGACGATCCAGACGGCAAGAAAGAGCGGCGCCGTCATGCCCATGGTGGGCGAGTAGATGTCCATGCGCATGTCCGCGTCCATGCCGATCTGCTGTCGGATGAGCACAGTCCACGACGCCGCGGCGCCCGCGATCAGCAGCGCGAGAACGATGTTTCGCTGCAGTGTCAGCGTCATGGGCGCGCCCGTCCGGCCATGCGGTCAAGGACTATTGCTGGCCGGACCAATTGATCGGAGCGTAGTGCGCGTTTCGGCGCGAATTATCCCAACTCATGCCATGGTCGCTGAACGTATTGCCTTCCACGCCCATCGCCAAGCCGAGCCAGTCTGGATTGACGGGATGGCCGGTGGCCGCCCACATCTCGCCGTCCTCGCGCATTGTCGGCAACGGTTCGACCGCCAGCTGCATCACGCCGGCAACCTCCACCGACCGCTTCTTGCCGCCGACCTGGTATTTGATCGGCGCCTTCTTCGCTCCGAGATTGGTGCTGATCATCGGCGCGAAGGCAGCCATCGGCCCACCCGCGGCGCCGGTGAAGATGGCGCCTAGCGCCTCTGTTTGCCGGTCATCCGCACGTTCGTCGATATAGGTGGCGGCCGTCCAATTGCCCTCCGCCATCGGACCCGGCGTGTGAGCAACCATCGCGACATTGAGCCCATCCAATCGAACGTCGGCGTAATTGCCCGTATCGATGTGAAAGACCAAAGCGACGTCGCAAACGCCTTTCGTGGGTTTCGATGTCAGTTGCGCCTGGGTGGACAGCAGACAAGGACATACGACATCGCAACTGCAATTTTCGAAGTAACTTCCAGACAATTGCCAACTGACTGCCATTTGCACCTCCCGTTGTGTCAGGCGTGTCGGCTTTGGCGAGGCGGTGCCGTTTCACGGATAACGGCAAGTAACCCTCACCGCGAATGATCGGCACGCTGGGGCATAATTTTAGTTAGAACTAATGGAGGGTACGCCGTTGCCTTGGACTGTCAAGCGGCGGGCGCCGGCGCTGCGGTCGCCGTGGTCGCCACTTCCTTGCGCCTGCTTGGAATGGCGTCGTCATCCGCATCCTTTCGCATGTGCGGGCGAAGGAGAGGCACTTGTCACGCCGACCCTTAGTGCTTCTCTTCGCCTTGGCTGGCGCGCTTCGTCATCCTCGGGCTTGACCCGAGGATCCATTCCGTGACGTTCGGCATAGAATACAGCGGTGCAGAATTCTGTTACCGCCGCAACGCCTTGGCGTCACGGCATGGATTCTAGGGTCTGCGCGCGTCGCTTCGCTCCTTGCTCCGCCCTAGAATGACGAACGAGACGTTGGAGCCCCTTCGCACCCCGTCTGCTCTGCCAAGCATTTTCCCTCACGGAGGTGATCAGGCCGGCTTTCGCTTTTCGCCGGCGCCGTGAGCAGGGGTTTGCATGGCCGACCCCTACGTCTATCACCGATATATCAGGCGTATCCAGCCCTAAGCCAAAACCTCAGGTCCCGGCAAATACCGTTACGCCGCAGCCGCCTAGCGCTCATCCTTCAGTCGCCGGCACAACTCGTCGAGCTGGTCCAGCGAGCGATAGTTGACCTTGAGCGTGCCGCCCTTGCCCTTGTGCTCGATGCTGACGATCATGCCGATCGTATCGGTCATCAGCTTCTCGAGCGCCAGCGTGTCGGGGTCCTTGTCCGACGCGCCTGCCGCGGCCCTGGTCTTGGCCGGAGTCGGGCCGGCGGGCATCTGCGCCAGCGCTTCCGCCTGGCGCACCGAAAGCCCTTCCTTGACGATGCGCTTGGCGAGCCCGGCCGGATCCTCCGAGGTTACCAGCGTGCGGGCATGACCGGCCGACAGATCCCCGTCGACCAGCATCGAGTGGATGACATTGGGCAGCTTTAGAAGCCGTAGCGTGTTGGCGACATGGCTGCGGCTCTTGCCGATCACCTGGCCGAGATCGGCCTGGGTGTAGCCGTGCTCGTCGATGAGCTGCTGATAGCCTTGCGCCTCCTCGACCGGATTGAGATCGGCGCGCTGCACGTTCTCGATGATCGCCAGCTCCAGCGCGGTGCGGTCGTTGACGTCGCGCACGATCAGCGGGATCTCGGTCAGGCCGGCGCGCTGCGCCGCCCGCCAGCGCCGCTCGCCGGCGATGATCTCGTAGCGGCCGGGCTGCGACGGCGAGGGGCGCGCCACCACCGGCTGCACCACGCCGTGCTCGCGGATCGACTGGGCGAGATCGGTGAGCTCGGCTTCGCCGAAATGCCGGCGCGGATTCTTCGGGTTCGGGCTGACGAATTCGATCGGCACCTTGCCGTCCGCCGCGACCGCCGCGCTTGGCCTTTCCGGCGCCGCCGGACGGTCGATCTCGCCGATCAGCGCCGCGAGGCCACGGCCCAGTCTTTTTCTCGATTGGTCTTCGCTCATTAGTTTGTCCAGATCGTTTCGGAATCGAATTGGCTAATTAACCAAAGCTGCTGACGCGCCTACGGCTCAGGCGGCGCGCAGCTTGCGCTCGCGGCGGATCACCTCGGAGGCGAGCTGCAGATAGGCCTGGCTGCCCGAGCATTTCAGGTCATAGAGGATCGCCGGCTTGCCGTAGGACGGCGCTTCGGACACGCGCACATTGCGCGGGATGATCGTCTCATAGACCTTGTCGCCCATATGGGTGCGCACGTCCTGCACCACCTGGTTGGCGAGGTTGTTGCGCCCGTCATACATGGTCAGCACGATGCCCTGGATGGTGAGATCCGGATTGATGCTGTTGCGTACCTGCTCGACCGTCTCCAGCAGCTGGCTGAGACCTTCGAGCGCGAAAAACTCGCATTGCAGCGGCACGAGAACGGAATCGGCCGCCGCCATTGAATTCAAAGTCAAAAGATTGAGCGAGGGCGGGCAGTCGATCAGCACATAGCCGAACGGCGCCGCGCGCTCGGCCGCGGCGCGCAGCGCGTTGCGCAGCCTGAGCACACGGTCGGGCGCCGATGCGATCTCCATCTCGATGCCGAGGAGGTCGAGCGTCGAGGGCACGATGGAAAGACCCGGCACCGCCGTCGGCACCGCGGCCTGCTCCAGCTCGAGCTCGCCGGTCAGCACGTCATAGGACGAGACGGTGCGGTCCTTGCGGTCGATGCCGAGGCCGGTGCTGGCATTGCCCTGTGGGTCGAGATCGACGATCAGCACGCGCTCGCCGATCGCGGCCAGCGCCGTGGCCAGGTTGATGGCGGTCGTCGTCTTGCCGACGCCGCCTTTCTGGTTGGCAACAGTGATGATACGCGGTGCTGTGCTCATGGGCCTATGCCAGTAATTCATTGCTGTTTCGCCGGGCGCAATTCGGTGATTTCAAGGATGACGCCGTGTGGGTCGGTCATGCTTGAATGTTCTACCAGATCGAAGCCCCAGCGGTGAGCGCTTTCTTCCACCTCGGCGCGGTAATCCCGGCCTTTGTGGAAGAGCGCACGCGCCCCCCTGGTCAGCCAGGGCGCAGCCAGATCGAGCAGATCCGGAAGGGCAGCTAGCGCTCTGGCCGTGACGATTTCCGGTGCGGAAACAAGCGCATAGCTGTCGTCGATGCGCTTGGCCAGGACCCGTGCCGGCAAATTGAACTGACCGATGACCGATTGCAGAAACGAAGCCTTCTTGCGGTTGCTCTCGACCAGGTCGATCGACGCGCCGGCACGCTCGGCCAGCAGAAAGCCGAGCACCAATCCCGGAAATCCGCCGCCCGAACCAAGGTCGACCCAGCGCGTGGCAACGGGTGCGATTCGAGCGAGCTGGGCGCTATCCAGGATGTGGCGGCGCCAGATGTCATCGAGCGTCGACGGCGCCGCCAGATTGATGCTGCGGTTCCATTTCAGGAACAGCTGTTCGAAGGCCCGAAGCCTCTCGAATGTTTCACGTGAAACCGGACCCGCTGCTTTCTGCAGGTCCGCCCAGGCATCCGCGCTCACGCCACGTCCCTTCGCGCGGCAACCTCGGCGTTGCGGACATGAGCCACGATGATGGCCAGCGCCGCGGGCGTCATGCCTTCCATCCGCTGCGCATCGGCGATCGAACGCGGCTGGCGCGTCTTCATCTTCTGCTTCAGCTCGTTCGAAAGTCCGGGAACATCCGAGAAGTCGATGGTCTCGGGGATCAGCCGCGATTCCTCATGCCTGATCTGCGCGACATCGGCCTGCTGCCGATCAAGGTAAACCGAATATTTCGCTTCCGTTTCGAGCCGCTCCGCCGTCTTGGCGTCGAGCGCGGCAAAGCGTGGCTCGACCCTTGTCAGCCACGCCATGTCGACACCCGGATGCGCCAAAAGCGCATAGGCCGAGCGGCGCACGCCGTCCTTGTTGATGTCCAGCCCATGCCGCGCCGCTTCGTTCGGCGTCAGCGTCACGGACTTTGCCAGCGCGCGGGCCCGATCGAGTTTCTGCGCGATCTCGCCGAACCGCTGCATCCGCGGCGAGGCCACGATCCCCAGCTTGTCGGCCAGCGGCGTCAGCCGCTCATCGGCATTGTCGGCGCGCAGCGACAGCCGGAACTCCGCCCGCGAGGTGAACATCCGGTATGGCTCGGCGATGCCGCGGCTGGTGAGGTCGTCGACCATCACGCCGATATAGGCCTCGGTGCGGCTGAGCACGACGGGTTCGCCAGCGGAAGCCTTGCGCGCCGCGTTGATGCCGGCGAGCAACCCTTGCGCGCCGGCCTCTTCGTAACCCGTCGTGCCATTGATCTGCCCGGCCAGGAACAGGCCGGCCACACGCTTCGTCTCCAGCGTCGTCTTCAGCTCGCGCGGATCGACATGGTCGTATTCGATGGCATAGCCCGGCTGCAGTATCGTCGCCTTTTCCAACCCGGGAATGGTCTTCAGGATGTCGAGCTGCACATCTTCCGGCAGCGAGGTCGAGATGCCGTTCGGGTAGACGGTGTCGTCGTCGAGGCCTTCCGGCTCGAGGAAGATCTGATGGCCCTCGCGGTCGCCGAACTTGACGATCTTGTCCTCGATCGAGGGACAGTAGCGCGGCCCGACGCCTTCGATCGAACCCGAATACATGGCCGAGCGGCCGAGATTGGCGCGGATCAGATCATGCGTCGCCGGCATGGTCCGGGTGATGCCGCAATGGATCTGCGGATTGGCGATGGCGTCCGTCATCAGCGAGAACGGCACCGGATCCTCGTCCGCGGCCTGGCTTTCCAGCGACGCCCAGTCGATGGTGCGGCCGTCGAGGCGAGGGGGCGTGCCGGTCTTCAGCCGCCCGAGCTTGAAGCCCGCACGTGCCATCGTTGCCGACAAACCCATGCTGGCCTGTTCGTTCATGCGGCCGGCGACGATCTTTCTCTCGCCGATATGGATCAGCCCGCGCAGGAACGTGCCGGTGGTCAGCACAACCGCGCCGCAGGCCAGCCGCCGATCGCCCGAAACCAGCACGGCCGCCACGCGCCCGTCATCGATTGCGAGATCGAGAACCTCGCCCTCGACCACGTCGAGATTGGCCTGTTCGCCGATCGCGGCCTGCATGGCGAGCCGATAGAGCTTGCGGTCGGCCTGGGTGCGCGGTCCGCGCACGGCCGGCCCCTTGCGGCGGTTGAGCAGGCGGAACTGGATGCCGGCGGCGTCGGCGATGCGGCCCATCAGCCCGTCCATCGCGTCGATCTCGCGCACGAGATGGCCCTTGCCGAGGCCGCCGATCGCCGGATTGCAGGACATGACGCCGATCGTGTCGAAGCGCAGCGTCACCAGCGCGGTCCTGGCACCGGCGCGCGCGGCAGCGCTCGCCGCCTCGCATCCGGCATGGCCGCCGCCCACCACCACCACATCATAGTGATCGGTCATTTTCCTGAGAATCCGCTTTCAGAGATTGCCCGACACATGTCCCCGTCACCGCGCGCTGTCAAGAACGAAGGCCGGACTCGTTTCACGTGAAACACACAACGGGGCCCGAATGTTTCACGTGAGTCACTACCGCACAGCTCCCGCGTCGTGTTTCACGTGAATCACTTACCGATGCAGAACTGCGAAAAGATGACGTCGAGCAGATCCTCGACATCGACCGCGCCGATGATCCGGCCGAGCCGATCCGCCGCCAAACGCAAGTCCTCGGCCCTCAGTTCCTGGCTGTGACCGGCCAGCGCCGCCCGCAAGAAGCCCGTCGTCTCGTTGAGCAGCTCGACGTGCCGCAACCTCGACGGGAGGACTTCACTCGCGTCGCCGGCTGCCTTGGCGGCACGGTCTCCGATCTCGTCGAGAAGCGCACCGAGCCCGGTGCCGTCTCTGGACGAAATCACGAGGTCATAGTGGCCAGCGCCGGATTTCTCGATATCCGATTTCGTCCCAATCCGCAGCAGCGGAGCGCCGCTCGCAACCTCGCCGACTGGAACCGGATAGACCATATCCTCCAGCAACAGGATCAGGTCTGTCGCGCCGGCCTTGGCCATGGCACGCTCGATGCCGATCGATTCGACCTTGCCCGCGGCGTCGCGCAGGCCGGCCGTATCGACAATCCGCACCTTCAGCCCGTTGAGGTCCATGGCGACTTCGAGCAGATCGCGAGTCGTGCCCGGTTCGTCGGTGACGATCGCCGCGTCGCGCCTGGCCAGCGCGTTGAACAGGCTGGATTTGCCGGCATTCGGCGCGCCGAGGATCACGACCTCGAAACCGTCGCGGATGATCTCGGCCGCCCTGAATCCTTCGACATGCCGCTCGATCTCGCCAATCATCGCAGCCACGTCAGACCAGACCGCCTCCGAAACGGAGCCCGGCACATCCTCTTCGTCGGCGAAGTCGATCTCAGCCTCGATCATGGCGCGCGCATGGATCAGCCGGCGGCGCCAGCTCGAATAGAGCTCGCTCTGCGCGCCGTCCGCGTTGCGCAAGGCGAAGCGGCGTTGCGCTTCCGTCTCGGCATTGACCAGATCGGCGAGCGCCTCGGTCTCGACCAGGTCGAGCTTGCCATTGAGAAAGGCGCGCCGGGTGAACTCGCCAGGCTCGGCATGTCGCACGCCTTCAAAGCCCGCGATCGTCTCCAGCATCTTGGCCGCGACGGCGCGGCTGCCATGAACCTGAAATTCGGCGACATCTTCGCCGGTGAAGCTGCCGGGGCCTGGAAAGAACAAGACAAGCCCGTGATCGATGATCGAGCCGTCGGCGGCGCTGAGCTTGCGCAACGTGGTAAACCGATCCTTAACGGCGCCCGCAATCGTTTCGACCACGAATCGAGTCTTCGGACCAGAGATTCGGATGACCGCGATGCCGGCGGGCAAACGGCCGCTGGACAGCGCGACGATCGAATCCTTCGAAGCCATTGGGGAAACCATTTGCCGGACCTGCCGAACCGCCTAGATTAAAAGGTAGAGCATGTCGGCCGAAAATCGTCTCACGGTTTTCGGTATCATGCTTTGCCGCATCAAACCCAAATGTCGAGCCCGCCCATCGTGACTTTGCCCGCGCGAAACCTGCTTGCCGAAGAGGCCAGCCCCTATCTGCAGCAGCACAGCGACAATCCCGTGCATTGGCGCGGCTGGTCGTCCGCTGCCCTTGCCGAAGCGAGAGAGCTCGGGCGGCCGATCCTGCTCTCCATCGGCTACGCCGCCTGCCACTGGTGCCATGTCATGGCGCATGAAAGCTTCGAGAACGACGCCGTGGCGGCCGTCATGAACCGGCTCTACGTGAATATCAAGGTCGATCGCGAGGAACGCCCGGACATCGACCAGATCTATATGGCCGCGCTCCATGCCATGGGCGAGCAGGGCGGCTGGCCGCTGACCATGTTCCTGACGCCGGACGGCAAGCCTTTCTGGGGCGGAACCTATTTCCCGCGCGAGGCGCGTTACGGAAGGCCGGGCTTCATCCAGGTTCTGGAAGCGGTCGACAAGGCCTGGCGCGAAAAGCGGCAGAGCCTCGCCGAAAGCGCAGACGGGCTGACCGCCCATGTCGAGCAGCGCCTAGCCGGCGCCACGGGCAGGGCGGTGCTCGATCGCGACACGCTCGCCGATCTCGCCACCCGCATCGACGGCATGATCGACCGCGAGCTCGGCGGCTTGAAGGGCGCGCCGAAGTTCCCCAATGCGCCGTTCATGCACGCGCTTTGGCTGTCCTGGCTGCGCGACGGCAAGGCTGAACATCGCGACGCCGTGCTCACGAGCCTCGAAAAGATGCTCGCCGGCGGTATCTACGATCATGTCGGCGGCGGTCTCAGCCGATACTCGACCGACGCCGAATGGCTGGTGCCGCATTTCGAGAAGATGCTTTACGACAATGCCCAGCTCATCCGCCTGTGCAACTGGGCCCATGCGGCCATCGGGAACGACTTGTTCCGGGTGCGAATCGAAGAGACCGTGAACTGGCTGCTGCGCGAGATGCTGGTCGAAGGCGGCGCCTTCGCCGCCAGCCTCGATGCCGACAGCGACGGCGAGGAGGGGCTTTTTTACACATGGAGCCGCGAGGAGGTCGAAGCCGCGCTCAGCGACGATGCGTCGACCTTCTTCCGGTATTTCGAGCTGGCCGCCCCGCATGGCTGGGAAGGCAAGCCGATCATTCGCCAGACCGAAGCACAGCAAGGCCAGGGCATCACCGACTATGGTCAGCTCGTGCCGCTGAAGGCCAAGCTGCTGGCCGTCCGCGAGCAGCGGATCAGGCCTGGCCGAGACGGCAAGGCGCTCACCGACTGGAACGGGCAGATGATCGCGGCACTCGCCGAGGCGGGCCGCTCACTTGGGCGCCGTGAGTGGATCGATGCCGCAGCCAAGGCTTTCGCCCATATCGTCGAGGCCAGCCAGGATGGCCGACTGCCGCATTCCATGCTCGGCGCGAAGCCGCATTCCATGCTCGGCGCGAAGCCGCATTCCATGCTCGGCGCGAAGAAGCTTTTCCCGGCGCTGTCCAGCGACTACGCCGCCATGACCAACGCGGCGATCGCACTGTTCGAGGCGACCGGCGATCCGGCCTATTCGGATCTCGCCAGGCAGTTCATCGGCGAGCTCGACCGCTGGCACCAGGACAGCGACAAGACCGGCTACTGGCTGACGGCGTCGGACAGCGGCGACGTTCCGATCCGCATCCGCGGCGATGTCGACGAGGCGATACCTTCCGCCACCAGCCAGATCGTCGAGGCGCTGGTGCGGCTGTCGTCGCTCACCGGCGACCTCGATCTCTGGGAAAAGGCCTGGACGACCGCCGAGCACGCCATGGGCCGCGTGTCCCAGCAGGCCTATGGCCAAGCCGGCATCGTCAACGCCTGCGCGCTGGCGCTCGAGCCGCTGAAGCTTGTCATTATAGACAAGCCAGAGTCCCCAAGCCTCGTTCCGGTTGCGAATCGGAATCCGGACCCGCGCCGGGTCGATATCGTCGTGCCGATCGGGACGGAAGCGAATCGACCGCTTTTGCCCGGCAACGTGCTGCCGCCGACGGACAAGGCAGGCGCCTGGTTTTGCAGCGGGCAGGTGTGCCTGCCGGTGGTGACGGAAGCGGGTGAGTTGGAGAAGTTGCTGCGGCGAAGCTAAGAGACCACGAGGCCGAGACCGGTCTCTTCGTCATCCTCGGGCTTGACCCGAGGATCCATGCCGGGACGCTAGCCATACAAAGCAGCGGCGCAGAATTCTGCACCGCTGCAAAGCTCAACAGTAACGGCATGGATTCTAGACGTTATGACCGTGGTCTGAGCGGCGGCCCGTCCTAAGTCTTTGCAGCTGTAAAGCAA
>NZ_VFVL01000061.1 GCF_006442815.1 Mesorhizobium sp. B2-4-3 | reverse complement strand
TGTTGATGAAGGGCGGGAGGGTAGAACAAATGGGGCAACCCTACGAGATGTATGAGCAGCCCAATGGCCATTTCTCATCAACATTCCTGGGTCGGGCCAATGTCTTTGCCGGTGCCGTCGAAAACGGCACCTTTGCCATGAAGGATCTCACTTTGTCGGTGCCGCTCGGCACAAAGGACGGCAAGGCCGAATATATCATCCGTCCGGAAAAAATCGATTTCGCTTCGAACGGTGGCCTTATACGCGGCCGCACCACTGCGCGCGTATTTCTGGGCAATCACTGGCTCTTCCAGGTCGAGACGCCGCTCGGTGTCCTGCATGTCACCCGCGCCAATGATGCGCCCCCCAAGGCGAGCGAAGGCGATGAGGTTGGTCTCGTCTGGGCGTTGGAAAATGTCCACATTGTTCCGCTGGAGGGCAAGGCATGATCCGGCGCTTCAACGCCCTGCCTTATTGGCTCGCCGCGCCGGCCGCCCTGACCATGCTCGCCCTGATCGTCATTCCGCTCCTCATGGCGTTCTCACTCAGTTTTCATGCTTCATTGCCCAATGGCACAATCTCCCCGGCATTTACCGCGCATAACTATGCCAGCATTGTTACGGACCCCTACTATCTTAAAATATTCGCGCGCACCTTCATCGTTGCCGTGGTCGTTACGGCCCTGAGCATTCTGATCGGCGTGCCGGAAGCCTATGTCTTGAGCCGGCTGTCCTCCGGCTGGCGCGCCATCTCCATCGTCATCGTGCTCGGACCGCTTCTGGTTTCGGTCGTGGTGCGCACATTGGGATGGGCGATTTTGTTCGGCAGGGAAGGCCTGATCAACTTGGCCCTGCTGGGACTAGGGCTGACCGACCGACCGGTTCAGATCATGTATACCTATACCGGCCTGATCATCGCTATGACCCATGTGCTGGTGCCGTTCATGGTGCTGGCGGTCTGGGCATCGTTGCAAAAGCTCGATTTCGCGACGGAGCAGGCCGCAGACTCGCTCGGCGCCGGCTATCTGACGGTGTTGCGCCGGATCGTCTTTCCTCAGGTCATTCCAGGCGTGCTCTCCGGAAGTCTGATCGTCTTCGCGCTGACAGCGGGGGCCTTTGGCACCCCGTCGATTATTGGCGGCAGACGCCTGATGATGGTGTCAACCACTATCTATGACGAACTCCTAAGCTACGTAAACTGGTCTATGGGCGCCGCCTTGGCCGCCGCATTGATGGTGATCGTGCTCGTGATTTCGCTTGCGGCCAATCGCTTTATCGAGCGTCGTTACAAGCAGGTCTTCGAATGAAACGTCTTCCCGTTCCGCTCCTTGTCTTTCACGTCCTTTTTGCTGTGTTCATGCTGGCGCCACTGATCGTGGTCGTGCTGGTGGCGTTTACCGACAAGGGCTATATTGCCATGCCTTTTAACGGCGCGTCGCTGCGATGGTTCTATGCCATCCTGAACCATCCGGAGTTCATAGATGCCTTCTATCACAGTCTTGCCCTGGCGGCAGGTTCTGCGACGATTTCGGCCCTGCTTGCGCTGCCGACCGGAATAGCAATCGCCTGGAACAGGTTCTACGGGCGAGAGGCCATTCTCGGCCTCCTGCTCTCTCCCTTGATGGTACCCTCCGTAGTTCTCGGTATCGCGTTGCTCCGCTTCCTCGCGCAAATCGGCTTCACCGGCACGATGACGGGTCTGGTCATGGCGCATGCGGTCTTCATCCTTCCCTATGTCCTCCGCTTGATCCTATCGGCAGCGGTCGGGTTCGACAAAAGCATCGCACAAGCTGCGCATAGCTTGGGCGCATCTTCGTGGACGGTGTTCAGTCGCATCGAGTTGCCGCTGCTCGTGCCGGGTATCGTGGGAGGCTGGATCATCGCTTTCATCACCAGCTTCGACGAACTGACGATGACCGTCTTCATCGCCGCGCCCAGCACCCAGACGCTGCCCGTTATGCTCTATGCCTACATAACGAATACCATCGATCCGCTGCTGGCATCGATTTCCACGGTTCTGATGGCGATGACGCTGGTTCTCATGCTTGTGATCGAGCGCTTCTACGGCCTGGACCGCCTGCTCGGAGGCCAATCCTAGCTAGTGCCGTTGTTTCGCAATTCGCCAGCCAATCATAGCAGACATTCACTTCTGTAGGGGGCCTTCGTTAATGAAACAATCTGCCACCAAAACTGTCGCCACCTACACCGCAGACAGCCGTCGTCCACCACAGGAAGTGGTCAAGCAAGCGAAGCTCCACATCGTCGACACGCTGGCCTGCATCTATGCTGGAACGGGGACAGATGCTGTAAGGATTTTAGCAGTGACAAATAGTTGGGCTGGCACGCCCACAGATATTCCAGTGCCAGGCTGGGGATATGCGAAGACTTTGGATGGCGCTGCTGAGCTGCTCGGAACGGCGGCTCATGCTCACGACTTTGACGACACGAGCTTCAAAACTATACTTCACCCGAGCGCCTCCATTGTCGCTTCGTTGCTGGCGACGGCGATCGCCCTTTCTGGAAATCATGCGAAGGAGCCAACAGGCCTCGACTTCATTCATTCTTACGTAAAGGGCATGGAGGTTGCCTGTAAGGTTGGCGAAATCCTGGGGGATGATCTTACCGACCAGCCCTTTCACACGATATCGACACTTGGGCTCTTGGGCGCTGCCGTCGCGTGTGCTTCTCTGCGTGGCCTTGACGCCGGCAAAAGCGAGGTTGCGCTGGCCATTGCCTGTTCCCATGCCGGCGGAATACTCAACAACTGCGGTACGATGGTGAAGCCACTACACTGCGGTCTGTCGGCAAGGGGCGCGTATATGGCGGCAGCCTTGGCCGAAAATAGGTTTACGGCCATAACCGACGCGCTTGAGGGGAGCTATGGCTTCTTTAACGCCGTCACAGGTGGCCGGCGCTCGGACATCGAATTGCCATCGATCGACATGCGAGGAACCGACCTGCCACCGCTAACGGGTGAGCATTTCGAAATCGTCAATCCTGGCATCGAGGTTAAGCGTTATCCCTGCTGCCAGGTAGCCCATACGGGCATCGACGGAATGAGAAAACTCCGGGAACGGGAAGGTTTCGACATCGGTAAAGTCGAGAAGATCGTTTGCTATGTCTCTAGCGAGAAGCGAATAAGCTACCTTCATTGCCCCGATGCAAAGACACCAACAGAGGCTAGGTTCAGCATGAACTTTGCCGTAGCTACAGCCGCGCTTTATGGCGACGTGACGCTGGATCATTTTAACAAGGACCTCCTTGCCTCCAAGGACTTCCGCCAACTCATGGCTCTCGTAGAAATGCGCCTCCAAGACAAGAGCGAGGAGGATGCCGTGGACATCGAAGTTATATTCAAAGATGGCCGCCGCATGAGCGAGCGTGGAACTTACAAACCTGTAACCTGGGATGATATCGTGAGCAAGTTTAACAGTTGCATGGGGCATGCATGTCAACCCGATGACCCCAAGCCCATCCTTGCTGTACTCGAGAAACTGGATGTTCAAAAGGACATAAGCGGCATTTTCCTTCGGGGAATCGATCTCCACGTAAATCCCGGACGGTGGCTGCCCTGATGCCGCATCTCGTGATTGTCAAACCATACATTCTTGCTTGGTGGTGGCGGCCCCGGTCGGCTTCGACCGCAGCGTCGTGTAGGCCAAAGTCGCTCGGCGCGTTGCTCGTGTTCGCAAGCACCGAGTAGCCCCTGATCTTGGCCGGCATCGCCGGCGGCTGATTGCTGGCCTTCATCACCAGTTTTCGACGAGCTCACCCTAAGTGTGTTCATCGCCTCGGAGCGGGATTCCAGCACTACATGCGCTGCGGCGAGAAGGCGAGGCTACGGCCGCGGGTCTTCGGTTTGGCCGTCGAAAGCTACTCGAAATTCGGCAGCTTTTGATATTGCCCCGGTCGTTTACAGCGGTATGGCGAAGTACCGTGCAAGTGAGTAGACAGCCGGCGCACCTAGCAAGGGACAACCCTCAACGTGAGTTCGCGACCCTCCTATTTCGAGTGGCCTCGTGCGGCTGAAATGACCTCCTCGGCCAGGTCGTGCCTGAGCATTTCAATTGGCACGCGGCCGTCCAGGAGAGGGCAGGGGCGTGTCAGCCACAGCCATGCGAGCCTGGGATTGGCGATCGAGGCGAGCACCTGCCGTATCCCCGGCGCCGGCCGGCAATCCACGAACTGGGCCAGCGGGAACACATGCTTGCGCGCCCCCTTGCGCAACGCCACCACGTCGTTGTGGCGTTGCCACCAGTGCAGTGTCGATCGCGGTATGCCGTAATGCTCCTCCAGGTATGTCGGTCCAGCGACTTGCCCCGCCCAATCCTGGATGCGCATGCAGTCGCCTTGCCGATCGCCCGCCCTTGGGGCGGCGTGCGTTGGCGTCTCCCCGGCTGGCGCCCCTGGCGGGGCCTCGCCGGCGCCGGCATCGAGGCGCCGCGCTGCCTCGGTCGCGAGCCTGTCGACGAAGCCCGAGGCCAGGGCTGCCAGGTCGTCATGGATCGCCTGCTGACGCGCAGGCGAGGACAACCTGCCAGGGGCGATCCTGCAGTCGCCCTCACAGGACGCGGACGAACCGTGTTCCTTCATGACCTCGTCGTAGCGGGCCAGGACGCGCTGGACTTCCTTCGCCACCAGGTTTGAGAGCTCATCCTGGCGGGGCTCCTCTTCAATGTCGGGCGATCTGGTCATTCCGTGGCTTCCCCTGCGGAAAAACGTCTAGGCCGCAAAAACCTCGCGCATCAAAACAACGCCTGTTCTCCGGTCGAGCCGAGTGACAGCTCGACCTTGTACCTGGCGGTCTCTCCGGCTTCCAAAGTGAATGAATCGCCTACAGCATTGTTATCCGGGTCGAAGCGCCAGGCTGGTTCCAGGGCAAAGGCATACACGCCCGACTGAAAAGCTCTCCATACGCCAAACCTTGGAAGGTCCTTACGTGAAAATGTTAGCCCCACGCGTATTCCTCCCAGCAGGGCGCCGTTGCGAAGTTCAATGGAGGCGGTTGGGAGATCGGAAACGACGGGTGTCTCCTGATAGTAGTCGACGAAGTCATCACGGGGTCGTTTGTCCTCGCCATTGAACGCGGAGGCCAACTCCTCACCTAGGTCACCAGAGATCTGCGTCACCTCGTCGAGAAACGGATAGCCAAAGTTCACATGATAGAGAATCGCATGCGGCGTGGGCCGGAAACCCTGGTTCTCGACAACGTCTTCAATAACGATGACGTTGCCGAAAACTTCGACCTCTATGCGACGGCGCAGAACTAGGTTCTCTCCGAATACCGAACTTTGTCTGACAACGCCTTCGGCCCATATTGTGGGGGCGTCTCTGCTCCAGTCGATCCCATAGCCCGCAAGGATAGCGCGCTGGCTGGAAATCCGTCCGTGCAAGGGATGGAAGACCTGCTTTCGGTGGTTGTGGATAAAGCGGTCGGTGTCATCTCGACGGGCGCCCCCCACATGGTCTAGGCCGCAGGTGACGATGAAGCCATCAAAATTTCGGCAGAAGCCGATTCCATCTTCAGCATCGAGCGGATTCGGCGGCCACGGCAGGCCGTTGGCGCTGTTCCACCCGATATTGACCCCACGCCAGGTCGCGCTTGAGACATCGAACCCGCGATCGACAGCGATTTCGATTCCAACACCGGCCGCGTTGCGAACGACAAGCAGGCGCTGTCCGCGTCCTGGCCCGTCCTCCACCTGCAAGAGGCGAATGTCGGCAACACCCCGTCCGTCGACGGTGCGGCGCCGCAGTTCTGCTCGCGAGAGTTCATGAGCTTCGCGGAAGCTCGCTGGGGGTGCGCTAGTCATGGGTTGCTTCGCTTGACATCAGGGTTGCCGCCGACACCTTGGCGAGCAGAGGGCGCACCTTTTCGAGGAATGCTTCGCTGCCGCACGCGAACCGCAGCTTTGCATCTAGGTCGGTATGGTCCCAATCTATTGTGTGGGACACGCCGAGGTTGTCCAGTATCGGCAGTCCGGCCATCACGTCCCAAGTGGCGTCACCCAAAGCCACGTAGCCGTCTGTTTCGCCGGTGGCCACTTCCATCAGGGAGAGGGCCGACGAGCCGCAGCAACGGAAATTGATGCGAAGTTCGTCCGAGATGAAGCGCATGACTTCGAGACGGTCCTGAGTGGCGATAGAAGGATGCAGACCGATTCCCATAGATGCTCGTGACAGATCGAGTGGGGACACGGATGACACCGGTTTGCCGTTTAGCAGCGTGTCGGCGGATTTGCCCCCGGTCAGCAACTGATGGCGGACAGGGGCATAAATCACGCCAAAGACCGGCCGACGGTGTTCATAAAGACCAATCGAAACCGCCCAGTTTGGGCCGCCACGCACGAAATTGAACGTCCCGTCGATTGGATCGATCACCCAGACCCGCCCTGAAACGCCGAGAATGTTGCCGCCTTCCTCGCCGAAGATGCCGTCGTCGGGAAATGCGGCGCGCAGCCTTTCGATCAGGAACACCTCGATCTCGCGGTCCGCCTTGGTGACGAGGTCGAGGTGTCCCTTCCGCTCGACTGGGAGGCTCGCCAACGAACGAAAGTGGTCGAGCGCAATTTCGCCAGCCTTGCGTGCGATCTCCTCGACAAGGGACTCCATCGTGCTTTTGTTCGAGGTTGATCCATTTGACTTAGCCATAAAGTTCTTTCCTTGGCTGACCCTCGGGCGCCAACATGCGCACTGCAGATAGCCTTCGCGACGCGGCTTGGCATTCAGGGGGCAGGATCCAGCTCGGCGACCTTGAGTCCACACCCTGTGACGAAATCAACGGCCCAGCCGACGTCGTCGCAAACCAGCATGTCGATCAGTCCAGCGCGCAGATAGGCATCGAGTTCTTCGAAATAGTCGACGCCATAACCGCGCCTGAGCGCGAAGAACTCCGGCCGCGGCAAGAAATGACTGACCCCGATATTGGCGGCGTGAAGATCGTCCGCGATCTCCGGCGCGAACTGCGGATAGTCCGTGTTCATGACGTCCATCGACGCCGAACGTGCGGCAGCTGCCGGGTCGACCAGGCGGTGGTAGTTGATGCCCATCGTCCGCATCTTCGGGGCGATCCGCTTTATGTCGCGCAGCCTCGTCCAATCAAACGAGCTGATCAGCACGCGGTCGAACATGCCAGACTGCCTCAGAAGTCCAACGACCTCCTCGAGATAGGCTGTGCCCTCGAACTTGTCCTTGATCTCGACGATCAGTCCCAGGCCGAGGTCGCGGCAGAAGGTGAGCACGTCCTCGAACGGTTCGATCGGCTGGCCTGCGATAGGCGCGTCATCGCGCGCCTTGGTGCGAAACCCGGCGATTTGCGCATGGTTCAGCTGCGAGATGAGGCCGGCGCCGCTCGAGGCATTGTCGAGTATGTCGTCGTGAAACACCACGAGCCGATCGTCCCGCGTCATCCGCAGGTCGATTTCGCATAAAGAGGCGCCGAACTCCGCTGCGTGGCGGAAGGCGGGGCGACTGTTCTCGTGACCATCGACGCTATGGCCCCGATGGCCACAGACGAGAATGCGCCCCGAGCGGGAGGGGAGGAGATCAAACATAGGCGAACCTGACTGGTTTGCTGTACTTGAGCATGTTTCGCCGTCCCGGTTATTTCAGCCCGCTCCTGGCGAAGCTGGCGATGAATTGCTTCTGGAGGATGAGGAAGATGACGATCATCGGCAGTGCGGCCATCACACCCGCCGCCATCACGACGTTCCAGTCGGTCGTATATGTTCCGCGCAGCAGTGCGAGACCAGGTCCCAGGGTGAGTTTGTCGAGCGACCTGTTGACGACGATCGGCCACAGAAGGTCCTTCCACTCGGAAAGCACTGTCAGGATCGCCAGCGACACGACACCGCTGCGAGCGACAGGCACCACGATCGTCGTCAGGATGCGGAGGTGAGAGGCGCCGTCCATCCGTGCCGCCTCGACCAGCTCCCGCGGAACGCCCCGGAAGAACTGGTAGAGCAGAAACACGCCAAAGACGTCGAACACTGACGGCAGGAACAAGGCGACGAGCGTGTCCGTCATCCGAAACGAAGCGATGATGGCGAAGTTGGGAACGATGAAGATGTCCCCGGGGACCATGAGCAGTGCCAGGATGAGAATAAGGATCACCTGCGAACCCGGCACCTTGATGATGGCAAGCGCGTAAGCGGCCATCGAGCAAACCACGAGCGTGAAGATCGCACGGCCCGTGGAGACCAGGATGGTGTTGAGCAGCAAGGTCAGGAACGGGATTCGATCGAACACTTCCTCAGTTCCCGCGAGCGTCGTCGGCGCCGGGATGATGCTGGGCGGAACCTGAAGCGTCTGGCCAGTCGTCATCACGCCGGTAGCGACCATCCACGCAAACGGCGCCAGGATCACGAGTCCCGTGGCAATGACGAGAGCGTAGGTCCACCAGCCGACGCGATACTGATGCTGCATCAGCCGTCCTCCCCATAATGGACAAAGCGGCGCTGAACGCGGAGCAAGATGACGGAGACAGCGAGGATCAGCACGAGCAGGAATAGCGATACCGCTGCTGCGTAGCCGCGTTGGCCGCTCTCGATGAATGCGAGGTAGAAGTAGTAGTAGACCAGCGTAAGCCCGTAGTTCATCGACACCGACTGGTCGACTGGTGGCAACAAGAGATAGACGACGTCAAACAGCTTGAGAGTGCCGATCGTCGTCGTGAGGATCACAAAGAACAGCGAAGGCGTCAGTAGTGGCAGCATGATGTTGAAGAACCTGGCGAGCGGGCCGGCGCCGTCGAGTGTCGCCGCCTCGTAGAGATCCGGCGAGATGTCCTGCATGCCTGCATAGAGGACGATCGTCGGGACGCTAAAGGACAGATAGACGACGAGCAGCGAAACAACGACGGTGACGCCGTTCGCGCTTCCGAACCAGCTCACCGGCGCGGCGCCGATTGCTTGTATGGCCGCATTGACGAGACCGTACTGAGTCTGAAACATCCACCCAAAAACGAGGATGATCGCCGTCGGCAGGCAGACGGCGGGCAGGAATATGATGGCCCGGAACGCCGACTCGCCGCGGAAGCGGTACTGCATGAGTGTCGCCAGCAACAACGAGACCAAGACTACGCCGGGCACCGAGATCGCGGCGAATTTGAAGGTGTTGATGATCGCAATACCAAGCTGGCTGTCGGAAAGCAGCTCCCGGTAGTTGTCCAGCCCCGTGAATTTCGGCGCTCCGAAGGCCCCGGCGTTCATGAACGACAGCCATATGTTGTAGCCGAAGCCGTAGAGGCGAAAGACGAGCAGCCCCGCCAACAGCGGGATCAGGAACAGGTAGCCGATCATCGCCTGTCGCCACCGCAGAGTGCGCCGCGCAAATGCGCAGCGCATTCCCGCCATGACGCCGTAGGAACGCCGGACGTCCATGCTATCAACGCAAAGACTTGTTGAGGATGTCGTCGATCTGCTTCGCCGTATCGGCCGCCGACACAGATCCCGAGTAGAAGGCTCCCATCACCGAACTGTTGATCGTCGGCAAACCAGTGAGGACCTTGGGATACTGCGTGGTGGTCCTGAGGTAGCTTTTGTCGCCTGCCGCCGAGAGCGCATCTTGGAGACCAATCAGCTTCTCGTTAGCCTTCACGAACGCTGCCCGCGCCGCTTCCGAAGTGTTCGCCGGAAGTCCCGCTCCGCCTTCGGCGTGAAGCACCGCGCCGTCGTCCGAGGTGAGGAACTTGATGAGCTGCCAGGCTTCGTCTTTATGCTGCGAATTGGCGTTCATGACGTAGGACAGCCCGTTGGTGTCGCTCGCCCACGAGCCGTTCTCGGCGGGAAGTCGCACGGCGTGGAAGGTGCCACTCGGAACATCCGCCTTGGAAAGGAGGCTAAGGTTCCAGGACGGAATCTCCGCCATTGCGAGCTTGCCCGAGATGAGCGCATTCACAGGATTGAAGTCCGAGGAATCGGCGATCTTCAGGATCAGCCCGCTATCCTGCAGCTCCTTGACCATATCGAGAGCCTTGACGCCTTCGGCCGAGGACATAGTGCCCTTGCCGTTGGCGATCACTGCGCCACCCAACGAGTGAACGAGGCTCGCCACGCCATTGTTGAATGCGTAGTTGTAGTAGAGGGGAACGTCAGCGGTCGAGGTCTGCTTCGCTTTGATTTCCGCTGCGATCCGGACCATGTCTTCCCAGGTCCAGTCCACCTTCGGTGGCTCTACGCCGAGAGTCTTGAAGATCTCAGCGTTGTAGATGAACACCCAGGCATCGAAATCCTTGGGGATGCCGTACTGCTGGCCATCGAAGTTATAGAGGCCGGTGATTTCCTTTTTGTACCCATTCAGGGATACGCCGTCCTTCTTGATGAATTCGTCGAGCGGCTGCAACGCGCCGCCATTGACATAGTAGGAAGCCTTCGAACTCTGCCACATGACGTCCGGCCCTTGGCCCGCGCCTAGCGAGGCATCGAGCTTGGTGTAGTACTGATCCTGCGGCACCTGCCCGAGAGAGACATGGACCGCCGGGTTCGCGGCCTCGAAGGCATCGACCGCCTTCTGCACACCTGCCTTCTGGGCTGGGTCCCAGATCATAAGGCTCAAGTTGACGTCGGCGCCGAAGGCCAGATTGACGGCTGACGGCGTTGCGAGCGCTGCGACACTCGCTGCGACCAGAAATCTTCTACGATTGGTCTTGAGCATTCGGTTTCCTCCTCAATGTTTTGTCTAGACGATGGTGTTGAGTTCGCGCGGGCCATCGACCCCTAGTTCGCGATGACGAACTTCCTCCGAAGCTTTTCAGGCGCGGTAGCGATGATGCTCCGGCCGCCGGCGTCGGTGACAATGGCGCCCACGTCCTCGATCTTCGTGACGACCGAGAAGCTCGGTTTGGTGAACTTCGAATAGTCCGCCACCACGATAACGCGGCGCGATACCTCGATCATTGCTTGCTGGATGCTCGCGTTCACTGGTGAACCCGTGAAGATCAAACCGCGATCGAGGTCGATCGAAGCGGCATTTAGGATGAGTTTGTCCACGTTGAATTGGCGGATGAAATGCTCCGCCAAAGGACCCCGGAAGGACCGGTTTATCTCCGCGTACTCTCCCCCGACGGCATAGACGCTAGGCGCCTCGCCACGAAGCAGTTCAGCGATGATGTCGGATCCGTTCGTTATGAACGTTAGACCTGCGCGAGTCCTGAGAAGCTTGGCAACTTCTAGTGCGGTTGTGCCGGCATCGAGCAGAACCGTGTCTCCTTCCGAGATCATCACAGCGGCGGCGGCGGCAATTGTCCTCTTTTCCGTGAGGTGCGAGATGGCGCGATCAGCGTTGCTCGGATCATTCGACACTTGATTGATGCTGACGGCGCCACCATGCGTCCTGCGCAGGAGGCCGGCCTCCTCCAACTCGCCCAAATCTCGCCGCATGGTCGCAACCGATACCTGAAAGCGCTGCGTCAGCCCGCGAATGTCGAGAAAGAGCTCATCACGCAGAAGCTCGACGATTTTCGCCTGACGGTCTTCGGCAGTGTTCAGCAAGGGGCTTCCCTCAATATTCAAATTTCAGATGACTTATATCGCTCATAGCGAGCGAAATGCGTCTCTGTCAAATGAATAGTGGGTGACGGTTTTATGACGCTCAGACAATGTGTTATGACAAATAGCCGTGAATGACGCTACAGCCTGGCTTTGATTCCCGCCCGGAAACAATAGCCTAGAGTGAGCGATATCGATCATAACGCTGACGCGAGGAGGTGGGTTGGTTGCACAGATGTGGCGGGTCAACTTGATCAAGAGTCCCACCCATTACCTAGTTGTCGAGTTTGCTCAAACCGGGCCGGAACAGGGCTGCTTGCCGACTTTCCCTGTTTGGTGTAATAAAATGTCGTAACTTACACGTAATTACCGACGATTTGATACATGACCGAATCCGTAGAAACCTCTCAGCGTGACATCGCCGTGCAGCTGCT
>NZ_VFVL01000060.1 GCF_006442815.1 Mesorhizobium sp. B2-4-3 | reverse complement strand
CACGATCGACCATCCGAATCATCCCCCTTCATTCCTGACCTACGGAATCACCAACCCGGTTCCGTGCAAAGCCCTCAAAGTGGGGGAGATGTCCGGCAGAACAGAGGGGGGCGCTGTCCCGCCTGCGTTTCATCGCGCAGCGCGCACCCCTAATGCCGCCGCATCGCCTTAGGCGCATGCCCATGCTCCTCTCGAAACGCCCTTGCAAAGCTCGACATCGACGCAAACCCGCAGGCCAGCGCGACATCGCGCACCATCAGCGTCGAATGCGCCAGCAGGTCGGCCGCTCGCTTGAGCCTGAGCCGCCGGTAATATCCGTTGGGCGAGATATCCAACTCGGCGCGGAAATTGCGCTCAAGCTTATCGGGCGAGACGCCGAGCCGCTCCGCCAGCTCCGCCATGCCGAGCCGCTCTTCCACAGCGTCCTCCATGATGGCGATGGCCGACAGCACCAGCTCGTTCTGAACGCCGGTGCGCAGCCTGAGCGGCATCAGCTTGCGGTCGACGCTGGAGCGCAAGGGAGAATGCACGAACCATTCGGCGACGCCCGCCGCGATCTCGGCGCCGCAGTCTCGCGTGATGATCTCCAGCATCATGTCGAGGCTGCCGACGCCGCCGGCCGAGGTGAAGCGCTTGCGGTCGATGACAAAAAGGTCGCGCCGAAGCTCGATATCCGGAAAAGCTTCGGTAAAGGCTGCCTGGCTGGTCCAGTGCAAGGTGCAGGCATGGCCGTCGAGCAGGCCGGCGCGGGCGAGGAAGAAAGCGGCGTCGGCGACAGCGCCGATATGCGCGCCGCCGCGCAGGCTTTTGCGGATCCAGCTCATCGCCTCGTCGGCCACGACATGGTCGGCATCGCCGCCCGAGCATACGACGATGCGGTCGACCTTCGGCGCGTCGGAGGCTGAAAAGCCCGGCTGGATGACGACGCCGTTGGAGGCCTCGACGGTGCCTTGATCGGCGCCGATGATCACCCAGCGATAGCAGTCGCGCTTGGCAAGAATATTGACGGCGCGCAGCGGCTCGATGACGGAAGAAAACGCCATCATTGGAAAGCCGGGAAAGACCAGCACCGCGAAGGTCAAAGTCGCTCCGTCCGCCGCCTGTTTTGGCTCGTTGCGTGAACTCATGGCTGGCGGCCGTAGCGCGGCAGCACGATATCGGCGGTAAGCGGCGCCAGTTCCATGCCGCTCGCCAGCTCCGGGTTCAGCCAGATCATTTCCTCGATCTCTGCCGCCGGGACCGGCTCGCCGGTGATGGAGAGCTCGAACAGCTCGGCCTCGACGCGTGCGTCAGGCTCATTGGCGGCGGGCGCCGAGAAGGAACCGAGATGAAAGGCCGAGCCCGGATCGACGGCAACGCCCAGCTCCTCGCGCAATTCGCGTGCAAGGGCGGCGGCCGGCAACTCGCCCGGCTCGATCTTGCCGCCGGCCTGCATGAAGGCGCTGGTGCCGCGCTTGCGCACCAGAAGCAGCCTGCCGTCGTCGTCGCGGATGACGGCGGCGGCGATCCGGATCGTCCTGGCCCTTGATATTCTGGAATGGCTGGAGGTCACGATAGGCTGTTTCCCGGCGGCGGTTTTGGTGGCAGAGAGAGGTGAACTGTAGCTGGCCGCACGGCCGGCTTGCAACGGAGAGATCAAGCGATGTTTGCGGCAACGGCAATCGACACAAGCAACAAGCCGGCCTTCTACAAGGAGTTGGCCACGCAATTGAAAGCGCTGCTGGAAGGCGAGGGCGACTCCGTCGCCAATGCCGCCAACACCGCGGCGCTGATCTACCAGATGGTGCCCGACCTCAACTGGGCCGGCTTCTATTTCCTTGCTTCCGAGGACGAGCTGGTGCTCGGGCCCTTCCAGGGCAAGCCCGCCTGCGTTCGCATCGCCGTCGGCAAGGGCGTCTGCGGCAAGGCCATCGAGCTCGACATGTCGATGCTGGTAAAGGACGTCAACGAATTTCCCGGCCATATCGCCTGCGATGCCGCTTCGCGTTCCGAGCTGGTGGTGCTGTTGCGCGACGCCGAAGGCGCGTTCGGCGTGCTCGACCTCGACAGCCCGCTGCCCGGGCGCTTCGACAAGGAAGACCAGGCCGGCATCGAGAAACTCGCCGCGATCTATGTCGCGGCGTGCTCGTTCGAGGACGATGACGAAGACTGAGGCCGGCCCAGACCTGCCTCAGGCGAACTTCACCAGCATCAGGCTGAAACAGCCGATGAAGAGAAAGGCCGAAAAGGCCAGCATCAGCGGCCGAAGACCGCGCGAGCGCAGCTGCGAAATATCGGCCTGAAGGCCCATGGCGGCGAGCCCCATGGTCAGCATCACCTGCGCGGCTAAAGCGATCACCGAGTGGAACTGGGCCGGGATCGCGACCAGGCTGTTCAGCGCCACGACCGCGACGAAGGCCACGACGAACCAGGGCAGCGGCGGCCTGGCGCCGGAAGCGTCGGTGCTGCCGCGGCGCGCCATCAGGCCGAGCGCGATGACCATTGGGGCCAGCATGGCGACCCGCGTCAGCTTGGCGACGGTCGCGGTCTCGCCGGAGAGCGTGCCGTTCTGGAAGCCGGCGCCGATCACCTGCGCCACCTCGTGGATCGAGGCGCCCGCCCACAGTCCGAAGGCGTGCTGGTCGAGGCCAAGAACCGGCGCCAGCAGCGGGAAGCCGAGCATGGCGACGGTGCCGAACAGCGTGATCGCGGCAACCGCGTAGGTCACGTCCTCGTCGCGCGCGTCGGTGACGATGTTGGTGGCGACGATCGCCGAGGCGCCGCAGATCGAGGTGCCGGCGGCGATGAGCTGCGCGAGCTTCCGGTCGACGCCGATCAGCCGGCCGAGCGTGACGGTGAAGAGGAAGGTGGCGCCGAGCGTGGCGGCGACGATGCCGACACCGCCAAGGCCGATGCCCGCCACCTGGCCGAGCGTCAGCCGGAAGCCCAGCAGCACGATGGCGAAGCGCAGCAGGCGCTTCTGCGAGAAAGCAATGCCGGCCTTGGCATGGGCGGGCAGGCCGAGCACGTTGGAATAGACCATGCCGGCGACGACGGCGAGGATCATCGGGCTGAACAAGGCGAGGCCGGAGAAACCGCGCGCAGAATAAGCGACGCTGGTGATCATCGCCACCAGCACCAGTCCCGGCACCACGCCGGTTGAGATCGAGGTCAGGGCAGGACGCTTGCGCTCGGCGCTGGCCGAGTTCAGGCGATTTGGAAGATCGTTCGCGGTGGCGGGTAGGAAGGACAATTGGATTCTCCAGGCGCTTGCCTCGCCGAAATGCCATTCCAAAACCAATTCTTCCAACGAATTATTCGAGTTATAATGATCAATTTTTACGATTAATCGATAGGGTTGATTGGCATAACAAACACCGCTAGCTCAATCCTTGAATGGCTGATCCCCGTAAGCAGGAGCTGTATGAGAAATGACTCCCAGCGTCAGGCTGAAACAACTACCTGCCCGCTACGCGATCTCTCGGCTCGAGTCCGCCGAGCCTATACCGGATTGGGCCGATGGACCGGGATTCGTCAGCATCAGCCGGACCGATGATGAGTTGTCCATAGTCTGCGTGCAGGACCGTGTTCCTGTCGCTGTGAAGCAGGACCGGGACTGGCTATGTTTCAAGCTGCAAGGCCCATTTGCCTTCGACGAGACCGGCATCGTGCTTTCGGTGGTCAGGCCCTTGTCGGAAAACGGTCTTGGGGTATTTGTGGTGTCGACCTTCGACGGTGATCATCTCCTGGTAAAGGCTTCCGATGGTGTAAGGGCGGCGGCCCTGCTGGAGAACGCCGGCCACACGCTGCTATAGTGCTCGAAATCGGGAGCTTTCCGGATCCCCGTCGCCTGGCGCAATCACCGGTGCTTGCGTTTGGCATCGCTCGCATCGTTATCTCTGACGGAATACGACGCTAGTCCCCACCACAATCGAGACCCACGGCCGACCGAGGAGGAAATCCATGTCCCATAATCTGCAATTCTATATCGACGGCGCCTGGGTCGATCCCGTGGTGCCGAACGCTCTCGACGTCATCGATCCCTCGAACGAGGACGCTTTCGCCCAGATTTCGCTCGGTACCAAGGCCGACGTCGACAAGGCCGTCGCAGCCGCCAAGCGCGCCTTCGCCACTTTCGGCTTCACCTCGGTCGAGGAGCGGCTCGAGATCCTCAACCGCGTCGTCGAAATCTACAAGAAGCGCAGCAAGGACCTGGCGCTCGCGGTCTCGCACGAGATGGGCGCGCCGCGCCAGATGGCGCTGGACAGCCAGGTCGGCGTCGGACTGGCGCATCTCGAAAAGATGGCCGAGGTGCTGAAGACCTTCCAGTTCCGCCGCGTCAAGGGCTCCTCGCTCATCGTCAAGGAGCCGATCGGCGTCGTCGGCCTGATCACGCCGTGGAACTGGCCGCTCAACCAGATCACCTGCAAGGTCGGTCCCGCGCTTGCCGCCGGCTGCACCATGGTGCTGAAGCCGTCCGAGATCGCGCCGCTCGACGCCATCATCTTCGCCGAGATCATCGACGAAGTCGGCGTGCCGAAGGGCGTCTTCAACCTCGTCAACGGCGACGGCCCGGGCGTCGGCCAGGCTTTGGCCAGCCATCCGGATGTCGACATGATGTCCTTCACCGGCTCGACCCGCGCCGGCATCCTGGTCGCCAAGGCGGCGGCCGACACGGTCAAGCGCGTGCATCAGGAGCTCGGCGGCAAGTCGGCCAACATCCTGTTCCCCGATGTCGATCTGGAGCGGGCCGTCACCAAGGGCGTCGCCGGCTGCTTCGGCAACAGCGGCCAGTCTTGCAACGCGCCGACCCGCATGTTCGTGCCGCGCGACCGTCACGACGAGGCGGCGGGCTACGCCAAGAGGGCGGCGGAAAAATTCACCGTCGGCCCAGCCGACGCGCCCGCGTCCAAGCTCGGCCCGGTGGTGAGCCAGCTGCAGTTCGATAAGATCCAGGATCTGATCCAGAGCGGCATTGAGGAAGGCGCTACCCTGGTCGCCGGCGGCCCCGGCCGGCCGGCCGAGCTCAACCGCGGCTACTATGTCCGCCCCACCGTCTTCGCCAATGTCACGCATGACATGCGCATTGCCAAGGAGGAGATCTTCGGGCCGGTGCTGTCGATCATGCCTTACGACACGGTCGACCAAGCGATCGAGCAGGCCAACGACACCGTCTTCGGCCTTGCCTCCTATATCCAGGCCAAGGATATCGAGAAGGCGCGCCAGGCGGCCGCCCGCATGCGTTCCGGCAATGTCTACATCAACTACCCGACCTGGGACGCCGGCCTGCCCTTCGGCGGCTACAAGCAGTCCGGCAACGGCCGCGAATACGCCGAATACGGCCTGGAGGATTTCCTCGAGATCAAAGGCATCGCGGGGTATGAGGCGGCTGAGTAGGCATCACGGGTCGAATCAGGCCTCCGAAGAAGCTTATGAAGGGCGCGGTCTCGACCGCGCCTTTTCATTTGGGCGGATCGCGCAGGTCAGATGTGACCGTAGAAATCCCGGTGCACGGCGACGGAATAGGCATAGTCCAGCAAAGTCGACCAGCTGAACACAGGCATGTCGATCTCCCGCTGTATCGCCCGGCCGAAGGGCTGGAACCCGGTGCACTCCAGCACCATGGCCCCCATGTCGGGATGGGCGGCGGCGAAATCCTTCGCGACCTTGACGATGTCGCGCTCGGCCAGGCCGTAATCCGCTGTCGGGATTTCGGGTCGGATGTCCTTCGTCCAGAGAGTGTCGAACTGGGGCGTCTTCCCGTCATCCTTGGCGCCATGGACGACGTAGTTCGTCCCGAGCATCACGCCCACCGAAGTCAGGTGCCGGTCACTGAGCCGATCCCCTTCGGCGACAAGAATGCCGACGACCCTTTCCGGGCTGACGATCATCTGGGCGAGGGGCACCTGCAGCAGGCTCGACGCGAAAACCGGCACGCCGACGCTAGCCGCGATCTCCTTCTGGAACCAGGCGAAGTAGCCGCATTCGGCGGCGATCGCGCGACATCCCATGCGTTCCAGTTTCCGCGCGGCCCTGACGATCGGCTCCAGCAGGGCCTTCTTGTCGTCGCCGCGGACGAGGTTCTGGATGTCGACGCCTTCGGCGATTTCATACTGGATCGGAAAGGGATAGGCGCTGGCGTTCCGCACATCGCCCGGGAAGCCCGGATACACCTCGTCCAGGATGATGATGCCCAGGCCCATTCCGTAGCAGGAATGATTCCTGCGGGCCTGAATTCGTTGAACACCTGAATCACGAGCCGTCATCCCTAGTCTCCGCATGTCGTTGCGGCGGACGCTAGTTGCTTATGAATAAGCAAGGAAATAGCGTTTCGTTATGGTCGTCCGAAGACGCTTATGAAGGTGCCGTTATGCTTTCCCGACGCGATGAGATATCCGTGCGCCGCGTGCGCAGCCTGCTGACGGTGCTGGAACTGGACTCGTTCACCCAGGCCGCGGAAGAGCTGGGCCTCACCCAGCCGGCCATCTCGCAGCACGTCACGCAGCTGGAAAAGCAATTGGGCTTCACGCTGCTGGTCCGCGACCGCGAAGGGCTTCGGCTCAGCCCTGCCGGCAGTTCGCTGTTGCCCGGGCTGCGGCGGCTCGTGGCGGGCAACGAGGCGATCGTCGACCAACTTGCTTCGCTCAGCCTGGGCACCGAGCAGATCCTGCGCGTGGCAAGCGTAGCGTCCTTCGCCGCGATGTTCATTGGCCCCGCCTTCCATGCACTGCGGCCCCGATTCCCCAACCATGTGCTCGATATCGTGGAGATCGACAGCGAAGAGACGTTTCAGCTCGTCCGGTCGAACGAGATCGATTTCGGCATCAGCAGCGTGTTCGTTCCGTCGCCCGGCCTGCTGTTCGAGTTGCTCTGCCAGGACGGCGCTTGCGTGGTCCTGTCGACATCGCATCCTCTCGCCGAGCGGTCGGAGCTTGCCGACGAAGAGGTGCTTGCCGAACCTTTCATCCGCTTTCCCTCTGGAACGACATCGGGCAATTGGCTGGCCATGATGTCTGAGCGGTCCGGCCTGCAGCCGAGGACCGTCGTCGAGGTGCGCCAGCTTATGACCGGCTGCCAGCTCGCGCAGCAGAACATCGGCCTGACCGTCGTCCCCGAGATCGCCGCCAGATCGTGCCCTCTGCCCGGCCTGACCGTGATTCCCTTGCGGGATGGCCTGCCGCCGAGAAAGCTGGGTGTGGTCACCAGCGAGTTTCACCAGCCGTCACTATTCGAGAATGCCGTTCTCGCGGAGCTTCGCAGGATGACCCAGCCGGTCGAGGTTAAGCCGAGAGACGCCTTTCGGCGGCAGGCAGGTGATTGAAAACCGCCGACCAGATCACGAGTTCGTCCGCCGCGCGAAATGCTCATAAGTCATCCGCCAAGGATCGCTCTCGGCGGCTCTCTCTTCGCCGATCCAATGAAAGCTGTCGGCCATGATCTCGGTGAAGCGCCATCTCGCTTGCAGGCCGCGCGAGTCCTCGCCGATCTGGACGATGTCCTTGCCGTCGGCGCGCCCGATCTGGCGTGAATAATCCTGGTTGAGCGGATCGCTCCAGATGACGTGCCAGCCGCCGATGCCGGGATCAAAGACACGCAAGGTGGTGCCGTACATGGTGGACGGGGCAGGCCGCCTTGGCCTGATCCAGATGTCCTGGATGGCGCGGCCTTCGAGCACCCAGCCGAAATGGCATTCGCCATCCCATTTCCGGATCGTGCCATCGTTGAGGTGATGGAGGGTGTCCATGTCCCAACTGCCGATCAGCCAGGCATAGAGCTCCATGTCTTTCGCTCGCTCGGCCGGAGGCCTACCGGATCTGAGACCAGCGAGAAACGGGGACATTGCAATCGCCATGATTTTCTCCAAGACGGGCAGCGAGGAGACGCTGGACCACTACCGCACAAGCCTCGCGCGTAGCGGGCTCCGGGTCTTGGGAAAAATTGCTCTAATGCCGCTGCGGTCGCCGCTCTGCCGCCTCGCATACAGGAACCCCGAGTCGCCTTGGGGCTGGCCGCAGGCTACAGTCCTTGCGTGAAGCTGCGCTTGCATACGCGATACCAGAACTCGGCCGGTCAGCGCGTGCGCATCGTGCTCAACCTGAAGCGGCTGCCATATGAGTATGTGGCGATCCCTTCGCTGTCGTCCGAGGCCTATCGAAAGCTCAATCCTCAGGGGCTGATGCCTGCCCTGGAGGTCGACAGGCGCGTCGTGGCTCAGTCGATGGCGATCATTGAATTGCTCGAGGAACTCTTTCCCGAGCCCAGCATCTTGCCGGACGACCCGATCCTGCGTGCCGAGGCGAGATCTTTCGCGCAACTGATCGCCGCCGATCTGCATCCCATCAACAACAACCGGATCCGGCGCTATCTCGCTGACGTGTTGGGAGCCGACGAGCCGCAGGTCCGAGCATGGTATCATCATTGGGTGCGGCAGGCGTTCTCCAGCCTGGAGGCGCAACTCGCGCAACAGCCGGCGCAGCTCCGGTACTGTTTTGGCGACCGGCCGGGATTGGCGGATGCCTGTCTCGTTCCGCAAATGGACAATGCACGCCGGTTCGACTGCGATCTGTCGCAGTATCCTCGTCTTTTGGAGATCGACACCGAGTGCCGCAAACTGGAAGAGTTTGCGAAGGCCGCGCCGGCGATGCAGCCGGATTATCCGGGAGCCTGGGCGACAGTTAGGAAGCGGCTAGATGGCGGGACCGTTGGACAAGGCAGCGCCAACCCGGGCATTATCACCGGAAACGAGCCGCGCCGGCCGCCCTAATCGGTTCCTTAGGGCAAGGCTGCATCTTGCCAGCCGGCCAACTCCGGCAGGTCATCAAGCCAACTTTTTTGTGTCATCGAACCTTCGCCGGCCTGCGGCGCAGCCTCAGTCGCGTTTTGAATGAGCCAGTCCATCCACTTGCGATAGGCAAGCGGGGCCAACTCGGGCGGCAACACCTTGGCCTTGGCCAGCATGCGTTTGCGGAAACTGACTTGCCTGCGCAGTTTGGTCGTCGTGAACTTGATGGCCTTACCTTGGTATTGAACCGTCCAGCGCCCATCCCCATGGCTGACAAGCCTGTCGATGGCGAAACCGGCATCGACCGGTCTATCGCGCCAGGGAAGCTCAATGGCATTCTTTCTCAGATCGAGTGACCATCGCCGGTAATCGACCCCGGCACGCTGGGGCGGCAGCACTCCGGCCTGTTCGAGTATCTTCCTGCGGAAGGTAGGCTGCCTCTTGATCTGGCCTGTCGTCAGCTCGATGCGATACCCACGGAATTCGATGTGCCACCGGATCCTCCCGTTGCCGACATACTTTACCAGCCTGTCGATGACGAACTCGTCCTCGGAAAGCATCACGCATCCTTGGCTAACGCTTTCGAGAATGTACTGGCTATCGGTGGGCATGACGCGGCATCGTGCAGAACCTTTCAGGAAGCATAACGATGCAAAATCGAAGAAGGGCAAAAATTGCCCACTAGGTTGCATATATTTTGTTGTGGAATGCTTTGGCTGGGGAACCTGGATTCGAACCAGGACTAACGGAGTCAGAGTCCGTGGGTCTACCGTTAACCTATTCCCCAGCAGGCGCGGCTGGTGCCGCGCGAAGCGGGCGGCTTATGTGCCGCGAGCGCTGCCTTGTAGCCGCCATCCGAAAATAGTCAAGCCCGCAGCTGAGATCAACGCAGGCTTTTTTGAGCCTTTGTCCGATGCATGTCGTTCCCCAAAACCGCTCCGCACTTTTGGGCGCCATGCCTTGGCTCCGCCGCCAGGCGCCGAAGGCCTCAGCGCTCGCCTCGGCTGTATTGCGAATGCTCGAAATAGAGCACCACGCCAAGGCCGATCAGCAGCGGAATGATGAGATAGAACAGGCGGAACACCAGAAGTGCTGCAAGCACGCCGACCGGATCCATGTCCGAAAGGCCGGTGAGGAAGACGACCTCGAACACGCCGAGCGCGCCCGGCGCATGCGAAAGGAGCCCGATCGAGAACGACACCATGAACACGCCGAGCACGACGAAATAGCCGGGATTGCCAACCTCGGGCAGGGCAAAATAGATGATCGCGGCGGCCCCCAGCAGTTCGACCGGCCCGATCAGCAATTGCCGCGCCACGATCGGCAGCGCCGGATAGTGCAGCTGGAAGCTGCCTATTTTCAGCGGTCTCAGCCGCAACCAGCTGCCGAAGGCGTAGGCGCCGACAAGGATGAGCATGGCGAGCCCGGCGGCGAAGGCCGCGCCGTGATGCGGCGTACCCGTGAAACGATCGATGATCTGGGGTTCCAGCAACAGCACGAGGCCGCCGAGGAAAACGCTGGACAGGATGAAGGTGAACCAGCAGATCGCCACCAGCACGCCGACTTCCTGGCCGGTCAGCCCCCGCGTGGCATAGGCGCGGTAGCGGATGACCGCGCCGGAAAACACCGAGCCGCCGATATTGTGCGACACCGCGTAGGTGGTGAAGGAGCACAGCGTGACGAACAGCCACGATACTTTCTTGCCGATATGCAGCAGCGCGATGTGGTCGTAGCCGGCGAGCGAGGCGTAGGCGACGATCGAGCTCAGCGCCGCGAGCAGCCAGCCGCGCGGCGGGATGGCGGAGATGCCGATCCAGACATCGTTGAGCGAAATGCCGCGCAGTTCGTGAATGAGCAGCCACAGCGAGAATGCGACGGCCGCGATGCCTATGACCGGCCAGAAATAGCGCCTCCAATTCATGGCGTCGTCATCATGCGTTGCAGCTCATTGAGTGATGTGCCCAAAACCCTGTCGAACCCTCATTTGAGACATGCCTGATTGAAGCCGGCTATTCAACCGGCAAGACATTGCCCCAACATGATGCTGGCAAAATGCGACATTAGCGAAATTCGGCCATGCGCTCTTGGTGATTGCGAACGGCGCTGCTACTCTGCCCTCAACTTGAAACAAATCGAGGTGCCTGCTGCGTCCGTTCCCGGTTCGCGCGGCGCCGGAAGGAACTGAAGTGGAAGACCACGATACCGGCGCGGGCGCGTCGGCAGTGGGCATGTCCGGGGCATCGCCGACGCAGTCGGCGGGCCAACATACGGCGCGATTCAGCCGCCACGCGGGTGCGCATCAAAGACATGCCGAACCCAGACATGCCAACCAGAGGCAGACTGGCGCAAGTCAGGCCGACCAGCAGGGCGATCAGCCGAAAGGCAAGACGCGCAAGCGCCGCAAGCGCAAGCGCGGCCGCAAGGTGTTCGCGCGCGACGAGAACGGCGCCGTGCCGCATCCCGCGCCGGGCGCGATCTCTGCAAGCCAACCTCGCAACGCGCCGCCGCAGGTTGAGCCAAGGCTGTCGGTCCCACAGCGTCCGCCGCAGCAGGAATTGCCGGTTTTCGCCGCGCTCGACCTCGGCACCAACAATTGCCGGCTGCTGGTCGCGGTGCCTGGCCGTCACGGCCAGTTCCGCGTCATCGACGCTTTCTCGCGCATCGTCAGGCTGGGCGAGGGGCTGACCGCCAGCGGCCGGCTAAGCCAGGCCGCGATGGACCGTGCCGTCGAGGCGCTGAAGGTCTGCGGCGAGAAGCTGCGCAACCGCAAGATCAGGAAAGCCAGGCTGATCGCCACCGAAGCCTGCCGTTCGGCCGCAAACGGCGTCGAATTCCTGGATCGCGTCGAGCGCGAGGCCGGGCTGAAGCTCGAGATCATCGACCGCCAGACCGAGGCCCGCCTTGCCGTTTCCGGTTGCGGCTCGCTGGTCGAGCGCGACACGCAGGGCGTGGTGCTGTTCGACATCGGCGGCGGCTCGTCCGAAATCGCCCTGATCGACCTGACCGGGCGGCGCTCTCCGCGGCTCGCCAATCACATCGTGTCGTGGACCTCGCTGCCTGTCGGCGTGGTGTCGCTCGCCGAGCGCTTCGGCGGCCGCACGGTCACGCGCGAGACCTTTGCCGCCATGGTCGACGACGTGGCCGCGCGGTTGAAGGTCTTCGACGGCCGCGACCGGCTCGCGCATGTGCTGGCCAGCCCCAACTTCCATCTGCTCGGCACCTCGGGCACGGTGACGACGCTGGCCGGCGTGCATCTCGATCTCGAGCGCTACGACCGCCGTCGCGTCGATGGCCTCTGGATGGATCGCGACAGCGTCGACCGCATGATCGAGCGGCTGATCGGCTGGGATTTCCAGCAGCGCTGCGCCAACCCCTGCATCGGCGCCGACCGCGCCGACTTGGTGCTCGCCGGCTGTGCCATCCTGGAAGCGATCCGCGGTGTTTGGCCGTCCGAGCGGCTGCGCGTCGCCGACCGCGGCCTGCGCGAGGGAATCCTGAGCGAACTGATGGCCGACGACGGCGTCTGGCGCAATGACGGCGGGCGCCGCGCATGATCCCAAAAAGTGGCCGCGTTGTTTTGATGAGCAGTCGACCCCCACTCCGTCGAGCTTCGCTCGACACCTCTTCCCCGATCGACGGGGGAGGGGAAAGGCGTGAGGTCGCCAGCCTTGGCTCCCTTCCTCTCCCTCCGAAGGGGGGAGAGGTGGCGCCGCGAAGCGGCGACGGAGTGGGGGAAGTCCTCCGTGAAACGCGAAGCCGTCGCAAAACCGGCACGACGAAGCAAGCCAGAAAAAGCGGACCAGAAATCCTGATACCGAATTTCAGGACCTGGCCCGCGAAAAGTCTCGATCGGTTTTCGCGCAGGATCATGCTCGGACAAGAAATCAGGCAATGACCAAGAAACCCGAACAGCCAGGATCTGCCGGCATTCGCGTCCTCAAGACCAGGATCAAGAAGAAGAGCGGCTTGAAGGAGTCTTCGCGCCGCTGGCTCGAGCGCCACATGAACGATCCTTATGTGCAGCGCTCCAAGGCCGATGGCTACCGCTCCCGCGCAGCCTACAAGCTGATCGAGATCGACGACAAGCATCGTCTCCTGAAGCCCGGCATGAAAGTGATCGACCTCGGTGCTGCCCCCGGCGGCTGGTGCCAGGTGGCGGCGGCGCGGACGAAGTCGACGGCGGAAAATCCGCACGTCGTCGGCATCGACTATCTCGAGATGGACGCGGTCCCGGGCGCCGTCATCCTGCGGATGGATTTCCTCGATCCCGACGCGCCGCAAAAACTTGCCGAGGCGCTGGGCGGCCAGCCGGATGTGGTGCTGTCCGACATGGCGGCACCCACGACCGGGCACCGCCGCACCGATCATCTGCGCACCATGCATCTGTGCGAAGTCGCGGCCGATTTCGCCCTGCACGTGCTCAAGCCCGGCGGGCATTTCCTCGCCAAGACTTTTCAGGGCGGCGCCGAGAACGAGCTTTTGTCATTGCTGAAGCAGAATTTCCGTTCGGTCCATCATGTGAAGCCGCCGGCCTCGCGGGACGAGTCGGTGGAGCTTTATTTGCTGGCGAAGGAATTCAAGGGTCCCGGAACTTCGTCATTCTAGGGCGGAGCAAGGAGCGAAGCGACGCGCGCAGACCCTAGAATCCATTCCGTTACCTCGGCCGAGAAACACAGCGGTCCAGAATTCGTGGCCGACATTCGCCGGAGTTGCTCCAAGTTCTCCACTGCAGCGGCACTGAAACATCACGGCATGGATTCTAGACGTTATGACCGTGGTCTGAGCGGCGGCCCGTCCTAAGTCTTTGCAGCTGTAAAGCAAA
>NZ_VFVL01000006.1 GCF_006442815.1 Mesorhizobium sp. B2-4-3 | reverse complement strand
CACGATCGACCATCCGAATCATCCCCCTTCATTCCTGACCTACGGAATCACCAACCCGGTTCCGTGCAAAGCCCTCACAAGGGGGGAGATTGGCTGGCGTCGGCCTCGGCTCTCTTCCTACGACCTGGAACTTACCAGCGAGCGAAAACCAATATGTGTACGGTCATATTGATGGATGGACTCGGCCGCTCCAAGTAGTTCTTCTAAGCACGCAGCACTGGAGCACCGCCATGCCCTTGACCCGCCGGACGCTGATCGCCGTCAGCCTTTCGCTCACCTTTGCCTTCACGCCGGCCGCCGTCTTCGCCGCCTCGCCGCAACCGGCCAAGGGTGAGCACGGCATGGTGGTGACGGCCCAGCATCTGGCGACCGAGATCGGCGTCGACGTGCTGAAAAAGGGCGGCAATGCGGTCGATGCCGCTGTTGCCGTCGGCTATGCGCTCGCCGTCGTCTATCCCAATGCCGGCAACATCGGCGGCGGCGGGTTCATGACCATCCGGCTGAAGGACGGCCGCACGACCTTCCTCGATTTCCGCGAGCGCGCGCCGCTCGCCGCGACCAAGACCATGTATCTCGACAAGGACGGCAAGCCGATCAAGGGCGCCAGCCTCGACGGCTATCTGGCGGTCGGCGTGCCGGGCTCGGTCGCCGGCTTCGAGATGGCGCGCGAGAAATACGGGACCTTGTCGAGGCAGGATCTGATGGCGCCGGCGATTGCCTACGCCAAAGACGGCTTCGTGCTCAACCAGGGCGACGCCGCATCATTCGCCGGCAGCGCCGACCGGTTGGCGAAGGACCCGGCTGCCGCCGCCATCTTCCTCAAAAAAGACGGGAAGCCTTATGGCATCGGCGAGAAGCTTGTTCAGCCGGACCTTGCCGCCTCCCTTTCGGCGATCTCGGAAAAGGGGCCGGACTCCTTCTACAAAGGCACCATCGCCGATGAAATCGTCAAGGCGAGCGGCGCCAAGGGCGGCATCCTCGCCAAACCCGATTTCGAGCAATATGCGGTGCGTGAGCTGAAGCCGGTGACCTGTTCCTATCGCGGCTACGAGATCATCTCCTCGCCGCCGCCGAGCTCGGGCGGCGTCATCATCTGCGAGATCCTCAATGTATTGGAGGGCTATCCGCTGTCCTATCTCGGCGCCGGCTCAGCCGAGACGGTCCACGTTATGGTCGAGGCCATGCGCCATGCGTATGTCGACCGCAACTCCGCCCTCGGCGATCCCGATTTCGTCGACAATCCGGTCTCTAAGCTGCTCGACAAGAACTATGCGAAAGACATTCGCGACAAGATCGATCCCTTCCGTGCTGGCGTGTCGAAGGAGCTGATGCCGAAGGGCTTCGGCGAGTCGAAGGAGACCACCCACTATTCGATCATCGACAAGGACGGCAACGCCGTGGCCGTTACCTACACGCTGAACGGCTCCTTCGGCGCCGGCGTCGTCGCCGACGGCACCGGCATCCTGCTCAACAACGAGATGGACGATTTCACCCAGAAGCCCGGCGTGCCCAACCTCTACGGCCTGGTCCAGGGCGAGGCGAACGCCATCCAGCCGAAGAAGACGCCATTATCCTCGATGAGCCCGACGATCGTGACCAAGGACGGCAAGCCGTTCATGATCATCGGCAGTCCGGGCGGCTCGCGCATCATCACCATCACGCTGGAGGCGATCGTCAACGTCATCGACCACGGCATGGACATCCAGCAGGCGATCGACGCGCCGCGCATCCATCATCAATGGCTGCCAGACACCATCTATGTCGAACCGTTCGGGCTTTCGCCGGACACGGAGAAGCTGCTTGCCGGCATGGGCTATCACCTGGACTTGAGCGACGAGACCTGGGGGCAAGCCGCCGGCATCCTGGTCGGTGGCAAGAGCCTGGCACAGATCGAGAAAGGCGACGGCGCGCGCTACAACGGCGCCATCGACAGCCGCGCGGCCGCCGGCGAGGCTTTGGGATATTAATTGATCAGGTCACCAGCGTGACGGTCGAGGCGATCAGCATCACGGCGGCGATGGCGACGAACAGCGCATAGATGCGCGGCCGGTCGAGCAGCAGCGCATTGCCCGAAATCCAGGCCGCCGTGGCCCCCCCAAGCGCGAACAGGAAGCCGTTGCGGTGGCCGAAGGACATGGAGGCGGCCATCAGGCCGCCGATGATCAGCGCGCCGAAGACGATGATGACGGCGACCGCGTATTTCTCGAAATCATTGCCGCTGCCCATCGCCGGCCCCATCGCATTGAGATTGGGCAGGTCGTCCGGGTCGAAGGGGCTGGTCGAGCCGTATTCGTCTTGACCGAGGGATTCGCGCATTATTCGTTCTCCGCTGAGCGGCAACAAACCATCAACGCCTGCCGAGCGCAACCCGGCAACGCCGGCACGGCGATGCGTTCGCCGCCCGGCTGATGCCCGAGTGCCACGGTTTCCCGGTCGGTTTCAACGAGGTAGCGGCGTTGCGGTTCCACCTATTTGATCTGCCTCGAAAAATCGCTGCGCACGATGCCATGCCGCTGCAGCTTGTCGTAGAAGGTCTTGCGCGGAATGCCGAGCGCCTCGATGGTGCGGCGGACGTCGCCGTCATTGCGACCAAGTGTCTCGCGGATGAGTTCGGCTTCGTAACGATCGAGCCGTTCCGGCAAAGGCATGGAGGTGTCGATCTCCGTTGCCGCGGGGGAAGACGCCGCGGCAAAATCGTCCAGCCCGAGCACGAAGCGTTCGGCGAAGTGAGCGAGCTCACGCACATTGCCGGGCCAGTCATGGTCGCCGAGATGGCGCTGAACCGCGGCGGAGATCGCCGGCACGGCGCGCCGGAAGCGGGCCGCGGCGCGCTCGGCGAAGTAACCGAACAACAGCGGCACGTCGTCCCGCCGCTCGCGCAGCGGCGGGATCGACAGCGTCACCACATTGAGCCGGTAATAGAGATCCTCACGGAAATTGCCGCGCTGGCTGGCATTGCCGAGATCGACCTTGGCGGCGGCAACGACGCGCAGGTCGACCGGCCGGATCTCATTGGTGCCGAGCGGCGTCACCTCGCGCATTTCGAGCACGCGCAGCATCTGCACCTGCGTCGAGGCCGGCATGCTCTCGATCTCGTCGAGAAACAGCGTGCCGCCGCTCGAATGCTCGATGCGGCCGACGCGTTTCTTCTGCGCGCCGGTGAAGGCGCCGGCCTCGTGGCCGAACAGTTCGCTTTCGATGACCGTCTCCGGCAGCGTGCCGCAGTTGAGCGCGACGAAATTGCCCTTGGCGCGGCGGCTCCAGCGGTGCAGCAGGCTCGCCACCACCTCCTTGCCCGAACCGGTCTCGCCAGTCACCAGAACGTCGACATCGGTGTCGGCGATCTGCCGCAATGTCCGGCGCAGCCGCTCCATGGCCGGCGTCTGGCCGATCAGCGGCAATCCCTCCTGCGCCTGCTCGGCCGCCTCGCGCAAGGCGCGGTTTTCCATCACCAGGCGCCGCTTTTCGGCGGCGCGGGCAACGCTCTGCGCCAGCCTGTCGGCGGCGAAAGGCTTGGTGATGAAGTCGTAGGCGCCGTCCTTGATCGCCTTCACGGCCATCGCGATATCGCCATGGCCGGTGACCAGGATGACGGGGATATCGGGGTCGAACCGCAGCACGCGGTCGAACAGCTGCAGCCCGTCGATCTCCGGCATGCGGATGTCCGACACCACCACTCCGGCGAAATTCCTGTCGAGCGCCGCCAGCGCTTCGCTCGCTACCGAATGCGCCGACACCGCAAAGCCGGCAAGCTCCAGTGTCTGTCTTGTCGCCTTGAGCAGATCGCTATCGTCATCGATCAGGATCACCATGGCTGGATCGTGCTTCGTCATGCAGCGCCGGCTTTCGACAGATGGATGGTGAAGCGTGTTCCCTGGCCGCTGCTCGAAACCTCGATGCGCCCGCCATAGTCGGCGACGATGTCCTTGGAGATGACGAGCCCGAGCCCGAGGCCTTTTTCCTTGGAGGTGTTGAAGGGCGTGAACAGCGACTTCAGGATCGCGGGCGGGATGCCCGGGCCATTGTCCGAGACCATGAGCGCGACGTCATCGCCGGTCTCGGCCGCGGAAACCTCGACCTTGGCGTCGTCGCGGCCTTCGAGTGCCTCCAGCGCGTTCTGGAAAAGGTTGATCAGCACCTGCTCCAGGCGCAGCCGGTTGCCCATAACTTTCAGCGCCGGCGGCGGCAGCGTGATCGCCAGCGCATCGAGCCGGCCGGCGAAGCGGCTCCTGAGCAGCACGACGGCGCCTTCGATCACGCTGCGCAGTTCCACCGGCGCGGCGGCGGTGCGGCCCTTGCGGGCGAAGGCTTTCAGCTCTTCGGTGATGGAGCCGATGCGCTCGGTCAGCGCGGCGATGGCGCCAAGGTTCTCCTCGGCCGAGGCGCTCTGCTTGCGTTCGAGGAAGACACGCGCATTGTCGGCATAGGCGCGGATCGTCGCCACCGGCTGGTTGATCTCATGCGCGACGCCGGCGGCAACCTGGCCAAGCGTGGCAAGCCGGTTGGCCTGCACCAGCTCCTGCTGCATCACCTGCAGCCTGGCTTCGGTGCTGCGATGGTCCACGATCTCCGCCTGCAGCCGGTCGCGCGCGAGACTCAGATCCTGCGTGCGCTCGACGACCCGGCGCTCGAGCTCGGCCCGCGCGGCCTGTTCGGCGGCAATCCGCATCTGGCCGGATTGCCGGCGCCACAACAGATAGGCGGCAAAGGCAATGAGCGGCGCGAGGACACCGAGCACCAGGAGCCGCATCTCGCGCTGCGCCGCCGCGACCGCTGCTTCGGCAGGAAGGAGATAGTCGAGGCGCCAGGGTGTCGACGGCACGGCGGTGGAAAGCCGCAGATATTCCGCATCGCCGCCGCCGGGCGTGATGGCATGGACAAGCGCGACATCGGGGCTGAGCGGTTGCGGTTTCGTGATCGGCAAGGGCACCAGCGGCGCATCGCCGAATTGCTGGCTGGCGCGGATCTCGGCCATGACCGAAGCGGCCAGCGGCGCCGTCGTCATGAAACGCCAGGAGGGCACGCTCGTGATCAGCACCACGCCATGCGCATCGCTGACATAGGCGGGCCGGCTCGCCTCGCGCCAGTCGGACTCGAGCTGGTCGAACTCCATCTTGACCACGACGACGCCGAGCGGCCCCGCAGCGCCGTCGACGCGGCGCGAGATGTAGAGGCCGGGACGTTTGCTGACATTGCCGAGCGCGAAATATTCGGCCGTGCCGGCTTCCATCGCGCCCGAGAAATAGGCGCGAAAACCATAGTCGTTGCCGACGAAGCTCACCGGCTCGCGCCAATTGCTGGAGGCGATCGCCAGGCCGTCCGTGCCGGTGACATAGAGCACCGAGGCCTTGGTGCCCGAGACCAGCCCTTCGAGCTTGCGGTTGAGCACGTCGATCGATGCGGGGTTGCGCTCGGTCAGCGCATCATTGACCTGCTGGTCCTCCGACAGGAGCAGCGGCAGCGCGCGCGGATTTTCCAGCACCGCGCGCAGCAGCGCGACCTTGAGGTTGGCGTCCGTGCGCCCTTGCGTGGCTAGAGCTTCGATCTCGGTCGAGCGACCATAAAGCCCGGCGCCGTAGAGCGCCGCGAGCACGATCAGCAGCGCCACCGCCGTAAACAGCAGCCAGGCGCGCCGCGCCCGCCCGGCAAGCAATTCGGGCGTTGGGGCGAGGGCAGCGGCCGGGCGTTGCAGCATGCCGCATCTGTGCATGATTTCGCACAAAGCGCAATTCGACCTATGCGGATAGCCGCACTAGTGTTCTCCAAGGCGCTTGTCGCAGAATCGAAAAATCAAACAAAATCAACAAAACAAGACTCCGGACATCATCTGGCACGCGGGTTGCAGATGCATCCGTAGCAGCCGCGAGGCTGTGGAGGTCAACAGCCCCCTGGGAGGTCGAGCGTCTCGATCGGGGGCCGAACGGAGGATATCATGCAGACAGCAATCGCTGCCGCCGAACCGCGCGGCAAGGTTCCCTTTTACCGGCATCTCTATGTCCAGGTCCTGGTGGCGATTGCCGCCGGTATCCTGCTTGGCCATTTCTACCCCGACCTGGGCGCATCGCTGAAACCGCTTGGCGACGCCTTCATCAAGCTGGTCAAGATGGTGATCGCGCCGGTGATCTTCCTCACCGTGGCGACCGGCATTGCCGGTGTCTCCGACCTGCACAAGGTCGGCCGCGTCGCCGGCAAGGCGATGATCTATTTCCTCGTCTTCTCGACATTGGCGCTCGTCGTCGGCCTCGTCGTGTCGAACGTCATCCAGCCGGGCGCCGGCATGCACATCAACCCCGCGACTCTCGACCCCTCGAAGGTGGCGACCTTCACCGAGAAGGCGCATGACACGACCATCGTCGGCTTCCTGATGAACATCATCCCCGACACCATCACCGGCGCTTTCGCCCAGGGCGACATCCTGCAGGTGCTGTTCTTCTCGGTGCTGTTCGGCGTGGCGCTGGCCCTCGTCGGCGACCGCGGCCGCCCCGTGGTCGATTTCCTGCAGGCGCTGACCGCGCCGGTCTTCCGCCTCGTCGCCATCCTGATGAAGGCGGCGCCCATCGGCGCCTTCGGCGCCATGGCCTTCACCGTCGGCAAATACGGTATTGGCGCGATCGCCAACCTCGCCATGCTGATCGGCACCTTCTATCTGACGTCGCTGCTCTTCGTGCTCGTCGTCCTGGGCGCTGTGGCATGGTATAACGGCTTCTCCATCCTGGCATTGATCCGCTACATCAAGGAGGAATTGCTCCTGGTGCTCGGCACCTCGTCTTCCGAGGCGGCGCTGCCCGGCCTGATGGCCAAGATGGAGCGCGCCGGTTGCAACCGCTCGGTGGTCGGCCTGGTCATCCCGACCGGCTATTCCTTCAACCTCGACGGCACCAACATCTACATGACGCTGGCAGCGCTTTTCATCGCCCAGGCGACCGACACGCCGCTCACCTTCGGCGATCAGATACTGCTTCTGCTGGTCGCCATGCTGAGCTCGAAGGGAGCCGCCGGCATCACCGGCGCTGGCTTCATCACGCTGGCCGCGACGCTCTCGGTCGTGCCCTCGGTACCGGTCGCCGGCATGGCGCTGATCCTCGGCGTCGACCGCTTCATGTCGGAATGCCGCGCGCTCACCAACTTCGTCGGCAACGCGGTCGCGACCATCGTCGTGGCACGCTGGGAAGGCGAGCTCGACCAGACCAAGTTCGCCGCCGCCATGGCCGGCCAGTTGTCGGAAGAAGCTGACCTCGCGTTGTCGGGCGGCCTCCAGCCCGCCTAAATAAGCAGCATCCTCCCGAGATGCCCAACAGGTCGCGGCTAAGCCGCGGCCTGTTCTTTTTGTCGGCTGCCGCATAGGGTGGCGCGGTCCGGCACTCCTGCCGGTGCATTCCTGTTGCATTCAAGGCTCGGAGGCGGTCGATGAGCAGTGCGTTTCCCGAGATCTACGTCGTTCGCCATGGCGAGACGGAGTGGAGCGCCTCGGGCAGGCACACCGGCCGCACCGACATCCCCTTGACCGCCAAAGGCGAAGAGGCCGCGCGCGGCGTCGCCGAACGCCTCGAGGGACTGACTTTCCAGGCGGTCTGGTCGAGCCCGTCGCAGCGCGCCTTCGACACCTGCCGCCTCGCCGGTTTTGGCGAGCGCGCGGTCAAGAAGCCGGACCTGCGGGAATGGGATTATGGCGCCTATGAAGGCGTGACGACCAAGGAGATATTGTCCGAGCGTCCCGGCTGGCAGTTGTTTCGCGACGGCTGCCCGGGCGGCGAGACGGCGGCCGATGTCGGCGCCCGCGCCGATACCATCATCGCCGGGCTGCGCGCGGTTGCCGGCAATGTGCTCATCTTCTCCAGCGCGCATTTCCTGCGTGTGTTCGCGTCGCGCTGGGTCGGCCTGCCGCCGGAAGGCGGCGAGCATTTCCTGCTCGACACCGTCAGCCTCAGCATCCTCGGCTACGAGCACGACCTGACCGAGCCGGTCATACGCCGCTGGAACCAGAAGTAGCCCGGGCTTTATAGCAGATCGACCTTGGCGGTTGGCCGAAACGCTTTTCGTCATCCACGGGTGGAGCAAGGAGCGAAGCGACGCGCGTAGACCCGAGGATCCATTCCGTTACCTATGAGCGTTGCGGCGATGCAGAACGACCCCTGTCTTGCACCGCCTTTACCCCTCGCGCGAGGTCACGGAATGGATCCTCGGGTCTGCGCGTCCGCTTCGCTCCCGCTCCGCCCGTGGATGACGAAGTTCGGGGGCGCAGCCACTAGGCAACAAGCATCGCCAGGTCTTCCTCCGTCAGGTGCCGCGCCTGACCTTTGGCAAGCTCGCCGAGTTGCAATTGCCCGATAGCCACTCGCACCAGCCGCAGCACCTCGATGTCGAAAGCGCCGAGCAGCCTGCGAATCTGCCGGTTGCGTCCCTCGTCGAGCACGATCTCCAACCACGCCGTCCGCCCGCCGCTGCGCAGCAGCGCGATCGAGCTTGCGGTGAGCAACGCGCCGTCGACGACCGCCCCTTGGCGAAAGCGCCCCAGCATTTCCTCGTCGGGCACGGCCGCGATCTGCACGTGATAGGTCTTGGCGACATGCGAGGCGGGGTCGAGCAGACCGTTCGCCCAGCGCGTGTCGTTGCTCATCAAGAGCAGCCCTTCGCTCGCCTTGTCGAGCCGGCCGACGGGCGACACGAACGGCAGGTCGAGATCGGCAAGGCAGTCATAGACGGTGCCGCGGCCTTCGGGGTCGTCGCGGGTCGTGACCAGCCCGCGCGGCTTGTTGAGCATCAGATAGACCTTGCGCTCGGCAATGACGCGCTCGCCGTCGACGGTGATGCGGTCGCGGTCGGGATCGATGCGCAGCAAGGCATCGCGCACCGTCTTGCCGCCGACCTGTACCCGCCCCTCGGCGACGAAATGCTCGGCCTGCGTGCGCGAGCAGAAGCCAAGCTTGGAGAGCGCTCGGGCGAGGCTGACTTTGGCGACGATGGATCGCCGATCGACCGGGAGCGGCTGTGTCATGACGTGATTAAGTTCCGCAAATGGGTGAGAACAGGTGCCACATACAGCCAAGACTTCGCAATCGCGGAGAATTCCGTCGGCCTGCGCTTTGTTGTGGAAGCAGGAGCGGACATCGGCGACGTGCGCATTTTAAGTTGAACAAGCGATGCATTGTCCTCTATGTCCCCCATATTAGCTCTTGCTTGGCGGTGGGGACGTGGCAGAGAAGACGGACTCGCTCGAGTCCGAAACAATTTTGGTCGGCGATCTCGGCAACGGCGATCGCGACGAGATGTTTCGCCTTTACGAGACCTATTATGACGCGACCGACCGGGGCCGGTTCGAACGAGATCTCTCGGAGAAAAATGCCGTCGTCGTCATTCGGCGCAAGAGTGGCATAGTCGGCTTCTCGACGTTGTCCGTAGGCAGTCTGATCGTCGACGGCGAGACCGTGCATTATTTGTTTTCGGGCGACACGGTGCTCGATTCCTCGCGCTGGGGGGACCCGGTCTTGCTGCGTGCATGGTTCCGCGCGGCCGGCGCGGTGAAGGCCGAACTGGGCGAAGCAAGACTGTTCTGGTTCTCGATCATGATGGGCCATCGCACCTTTCGAATTCTACCCAACTTTTTCCGTGAATTCGTCCCAGCCATCGACGGGAAAGACAGAAGCGATTTACGCCTGATCCGCAATCGCATAGCTGCCGCGCGCTACGGCTGTTTTTTCGATGCCGCAAGCGGACTTATCGATTTCGGCCAATCGCAGGGCCATCTCCGACGGGAATGGGCGGGCGTCGAAGAGACAGCGGAACGCAACCGCTTTGCCGCATTCTTCCTCAAAGCCAATCCAGCGTATTTTCGCGGGGTCGAACTCGCTTGTTTGGCGGAATTCCATCCTCTCAACCTGAAGCGGTACGGGGCGACCAGCTTTGCGGAGGGATTGAGCGGTGGTCGCTGACGCCTGGGCGAGAATTGCCGGAGCCACCGCTGCGGCCCGAATGCGATTCGATGCCGGCCTTGGAGATGTCGAGACAGCGCAGCGCCGCACCCTTGCAGATCTGATCAAGGCCAATCGCCTCACCGCTTTCGGGCGCGACAACCGATTCGTCGAGGTCACGTCGGCTGAGTCGTTCAGCAGGCTCGTTCCGATCGGCGATTATGCGGCGTTTCAGCCCTATATTGACCGGCTGATCGAAGGAGTGGGGGCCGTGCTGACGGCAGAACCGGTGCGCTTCTTCGAGCAGACCGGGGGAAGCTCGGGCGGCGCGAAAAATATTCCTTACACGGATGCCGGGCTCAAATCCTTTACCGATTGTCTTTATCCTTGGCTTGCGGACCTCATTGCGCGCCGTCCCGCCGTCACGCAGGGCCGAAGCTATTTCGCCCTGAGCCCGGTGGGGCGTTCGCTCAACCAGCGCATCGGCCCCTATCCGTTGGGCAGTCCTTTGCCTTTCGCCTATTTCGGTGCTTTGCGCAGCAGTCTGATCGAGCTTTCGGCTGTACCGATGGAACTCAGGCTCCTTGCCGATTTCGACGCTTGGCAGAGACAGACCTGCCTCTGTCTGCTGCAGGCCGAGGATCTGGCTCTGATCTGGGTCTGGAGCCCTACCTACCTTACCGAAATCCTGCGTGCGATGCGGCGCGACGCGTCGAATCTGCTACCGACCCTGGCTAACAGACTGGCGATAACGCAGGAAAGGAAATCGGTTAATCGCCGTATCGAGACGCTGGAAAACATGCTTTGTGGGTCATCGGACGATCTCTCCGCGATTTGGCCCCGGCTCGATACGATCAGCTGCTGGACCGATGCATCGAGCAAAGGCTTCGCAGCGGAGCTGCAGGCGCTTTTCCCGCGTGCTTTCATGCAATCGAAGGGCCTGATGTCGACCGAGGCCGCCGTCTCCGTTCCTTACGGCGACGGAGCGGGCTCGGTGCTCGCCGCGCATAGCGGCTTCTTCGAATTCATCGACGAATCCGGCGATTGCCGTTTTGCCTGGCAGCTTGAAATCGGCCGTACATATCGGGTCGTCGTTTCGACGGGCTCCGGTCTCTATCGTTACGACACCTGCGACATGGTGGAGGTTGTCGGTTTCAGCGGCGACACGCCCCGTCTGCGATTCAGCGGCCGCGCCGGTGTCACCGTCGACATGTGCGGCGAGAAGCTGAGCGAGACATTCGTTGCAAGTTGCCTCGAACTGATCCATGTGCCGACCTATGCGTTGCTTGCGGCCACGACGAGCCCACGACCGCATTATCAGCTTCTTGTCGAAACCAGCTCGGAAAAACCGCTGGATAGCACCCTCCCCGAAAGGCTGGACCGCGCTCTGGCTGCCAATCCCCAATATGAATATGCTCGGCGGATCGGTCAGCTCGACCTCGTTCGACTAAAGCCTGTCGACGATCTCTACGGCCGCTGGAAGCGCCACCGTTTGCAAGGCGGCGTAAGCATCGCCGGCATGAAGGCGCCTGTCTTGCTTGGACAGGTAGACAGCCTATTTCTGGCCGGATTGGGCAATGCCGGGTCTTGATTTCGGTCAGCTCAATAGCAAGCACAACCGCTCCAATCCACGTATTGAAGAGTTGTCCATCCATTTCTCGCCGTCGGCCGTTGGTTCAATTTTTTTCCAGCGTCGAAGGATGGCTTCCAGCAACAACCTTCCCTCCATTTCCGCAAGCGCCCTGCCGATGCAGACGTGAGCGCCGCGACCGAAGGCAAGGTTCTGTCTGGCATGTCGGTTGATGTCGAACGTGCGAGGCGAGGCGAACTGGTCGGGATCGCGGTTGGCGGCCCCGACCAGCAGTACAATCAACTGGTCTTCATTGATCGGCTGGCCGGTCAGCTCGATCGCTTTAACCGGCCACCGACAAATCTTCTGTACCGGGCTTTCCATCCGCAAGGTTTCGGCGACGGCGCTGGCGGCAAGGCGTCGATCGGCCCGCAAGCTGGCCCACTGCGCCGGTGCGTGGGCCAGATGGAACAACATGTTGCCGATCAGGTGCACGGTCGTTTCGTGACCGGCGAAGGCCAGGAAAGCGACGTTGCGACCAGCGGTCGAGAGCCCCACTTGGCCGACCAGCGCGGGCAATCCGACAAGCAGCGGCGGCATCTCTCCGCGCGCCAATTGGCCGCGCAGTAGGTCGGTGAAGTAAGCAGACATCTCTTCCGCCGCGTTTGGCGCCGGTCCGAAGGCATCGTCAAACCCCGAATCGAGAATGGTGCGTATCGATGCCGACCAGGCGCGCAGCCTTGCCATGTCTTCAACCGGTACGCCAAGCGACCGGCCAATCACCTGTTCGGGAACAGCCCGCGTGAAGGCGGCCACCACGTCGACGACACCGGAAAGATCAGCCTTCGAGACCAGCAGATCGACGGCTTCCGCCACGACCGGCTCCAGCGCGGCCGTTCCCTTGCCGACAAAGGGTTGCTGGAGGGCCTGGCGGATTGCCGTGTGCGCATGCCCCTCCTGATACATCAGCCATTCGTTGATGGCCGGTCGCTGGCTGCTTGCATCGCTTCGATCGCCTGGCGGCATGTGCGACAACTGGCGATTGACAAGGCAGGCCGAAACGAGATCATATTTCGTTACGAACACGTCGCCCCATGGCGACCGCCAGACGGGGGCCTGGTCGCGCATTTCATCATGAATAGAATAGATGTCCGCAGAGCCGCTGAAGCAGCCGGCGCGTACGCCTCGCCAATGGTGGTCGGCAGAGCGGCCCTCTTGAGTTGGGTATCGTCCATGCATCGCTGCGGAATTGGTCCCCATTCTGCCCAACAGAGTTTCGAAGCGATCCACGTCCGCTCAGCGCGGTCATGCTTTCCATGATCGCGGCTGCAACGTCAGCACCGATCTACTATCTCTGTACCCAGAGACATGCTTACACGATCGGGGTGTTCCTTGGCTATTATCACCATGGCCTGGGCGATCTTTTGCGAATAATACCCTACGAGAAGATCGATCGGCTTGGCCGGACCGCCACCGGGAATTTCATTTTCACGGACTTCGAAAGGCTGTCCGCTGCCCAGTTGCAGGCCGCTTCGCAGCTTCACCAAAGCATTTCCGCGCAGGACCCCGCCGCGCTGTTGCTCAACAATCCGGCGAAAGTTCCGGGTCGATTCGATCTTCTGAAGCGGCTGGAGGCAGCCGGGCTCAATGCTTTCGACGTGCATCGTCTTGATGATCGCCACGCCATCCGGCGGTTCCCGGTCTTCGTGCGCTGGGAAAGCCGGCATGATCCGCCCTTGACTGGCTTGCTGGACAGCGCGGGCGCTCTGGACGCCGCAATCGCGGGCCTTCCGCCGAAGATCCGACGCAATCCGGATTTGATGATTGTCGAATATGGAGCGGTGCCGTCATCGGACGGCCGCTTCAGAAAATATTCGGCCTACAAGGTTGGACCGACCATCTACCCGCAGCACTGTTTCATCAACGAAAACTGGTACATCAAGTTTCCAAGTACCCGTTTCACCGAGGCGGACAGGGCAGAAAGCCGGGCCTACGTCGCTGAGAATCCGCACGCCTCTCAAATCGAGCGCGCCTTCGACCTGGCGGGCATCGACTATGGCCGAATCGACTATGGTATTGTCGACGGGCGCGTCCAGACTTTCGAAATAAACAGCAATCCTACCGTCCTGGCGCGGCCGCCCAACTGGGACGCCGCCGTGAATTACAGCAAATATGCCGAGATGCACGCGCACGCGCTGCGAGCACTCTTGCGGCCGCCATCCCCCGTCGTTCTGGATCTCGGTCGCGGCAATCAAGACGTGGATAGGGTCCACGCTTCAGCCATGCGACGCGTGCGGCGGCGTATAGGCTGGTTCGATCTAAGACGAACCCTCTCGTTGCGCAGGTTGAAGAAACGCCTTGCCAGTCCATTAGGCCCGCCAGCGACAAGTTGAACGATCGATCGGCATGATACTCGCCAAGCTAGTTAGCCGCTGGGCTCACGGCGCGCTCAACCGCCGGTAGGAGATGCCGTCGAATGTTGCCGTCACAAAGCTTTTGACCGACATTTTGCGCTTGCGCCCGTCGCTGCAGGCGTAAAGCGGCCAGCCGGCCTCGCTGCATTCGCTGGCCATGCAGATGCGGGTCACGCAGTTGCCTGCGGTCAGCCGGAAGCCGCCCTTGCCGGCAAAGCCCTGCAGCAGGCTGCCATCCGAGGAACGCCATGTCCGTTGTTGGAATTCAGGCCGCAGCAGCCGAGGCTCGAGCGGGGCGGCCAAACCGGCCTGGTCCGTATGGCCCGAATATTGAAGCCGGTAGCGCGCCATGCCGGTCGTGTATGCGGTGACGAGATCGGATTGGCCCGAATATGCCGCCGACAGCTCGGGACGATCGAAAAGATGGGACGCGCGTGTCTCCGCCCCCGACGGTCTCGTCAGAGCAGCGATGGCGACAAGGGCCAGGCAGACGCGCAGCATCCCGATTTCCAGCAGCCATCCCGATCCGGCGCGCCGGCTTGCCCGGCTGCCTGCGCCTACAATCTTTCCAATCGGATTTTCGCGCAAGCCGCCCCGTATTCGGGGGCCGCAAGGAGCGGCCAGGCTTTCGTCAGCTATTGGCGGCCGGCGGCAGCTCGAACAGGGTGGCGCCGTCCTCCCGCCCGCGGTCGACATAGCCGATCACGCGGAACCATTTCGCTACGTCGGGCCTGTCCAGCCAGCTGCGCGAATGTATGGGAAGGTTGCCGGCGAGCGCCTGGACATGGCGGATGTGGCGCCTGCAGAAGCGGACCGTCGCGGCGTTGAAGAAATCCTCCTGCGCGGCAAAGAGCGTATCGGCGGCGTCCGCATGCTCGTGCCAGGCGATGATCGCCACCGTCCTGTCGTCCTGGACGAGCGCATGCGCCCGGCCTTCCTTCAGGTTCATCATCAGATTGTCATAGGCGCTTTTGCTGTCCTTGCCGGCCGCCACATATTCGTCCGACATTCGCTTGGACAGGCCGTGGAAAACATCTTCCAAGTCTCCGACCGTCGCCGCGCGTGCTCTCATTTCTCCTCCTGACAGCCCGCTAGCAGTTTGCCCCAATGAAGGGGGATCACCAAGAAAAGCAAATCCCCAATCGGGCCGATGCGCAAAATCTCATTCCGCGTTGCCCGGTCCGAACCCTGACCGTGCTCGCATATAAGCATTGGCTTGAGATTGCATTTGCGCTGTCGGATACTGGTGCCTTCTGGGCCTGCGCGGCCCGCATCGTTCCTAAAGGCGGCCATGATCGATCTGATTGAAACCATATACGAGGCGGCCTTCGTCCCGGAGCGATGGAAGTCGGTGCTCCAGAAAGCGAGCGGCCTGTCGAACGCGGCCAGCGCTCAGGTCTTCTTCTTCAGCGACGACGGCCCGCCGCGCGGAACGACGCTCGACAATCTGCGGCCGCTGTTCGACGAGTTCATCAAGGGCGATTTCTGGAAGTTCTGCGACAGTGTGCAGAAGATGTGCGGCTTGCAGCCAGCGAGCTTCGTGCGCGTCGATGACTTTATGAGCCCCGATGAGATCGAGCGCGATCCGGCCCGTATCATGCTGCGGCAATTCGGCATCGGCGCGCATCTGTGCACCGCGATACCGATGCCGACTGGCGAGCTGGCGACCTTCGTCTTCCAGAAATGGATCCGGGACGGCGGCTTCGCGCAAGGCGAGGTCGACGGGCTCGACGCGCTGCGGCCGCATCTGGCCCGCGCCAGCCTTGTCGCCGGCCGGCTGCGGGTGGAGCGGGCGGAGGCCGCCACCTCGGCGCTCGACCTGCTTGGGTTGCCGGCAGCCGTGTTGTCGGCCAATGGGCGCGTCATGGCCACCAACCCACATCTTGACAGGCTCGATACGGCCTTCCTGCCCGTGGCCTATGGCGGGCTGGCAATCGCCGACCGCGACGCCAACCGGCTGTTCCAGCTGGCCGTGACCGGCATGAGCCGTACCGACAATTCGGTCGGATCGATACCCGTGCCGGGCATCGGCGGCGAGGCGCCTTTCGTCGTCCATCTGTTGCCGCTGCGGCGCGCGGCGCACGACATCTTCGGCAACGCCGACATCCTTGTGATGGCCACGCCCGTCAAGCCGAGCGCGCTTGTGCCTTCGGCGAGCCTGCTCAACGCCTTGTTCGATCTGACGCCGGCGGAGGCACGGCTGGCAGCCGATCTTGCCGCCGGCCTCACTTTGGCGGAAACGGCCGCGCGGGGCGGCATCACCGTCAAATCCGCCCGCACTTATCTCGAGCGCGTCTTCCAGAAAACCGGCACCCATCAGCAGAGCCAGCTGGTCGCCATGTTGAAGACGCTGCAGCCGCTGGCTCTACCGCCGGCGCGATGACCGGGAGCTACCTGGGAATGGCAAAAGACAGCGTATCGTTGAATTCGTCGCCGGCCTGCCATAAAAGGCGCAAGTTTCGACCAGCCTGAGGAATTCAAGGCGTGCCCGAACCTGTCGCCAAGATCGGCCTGGGCTGCGTTGATCCGCAGACAGTCCGCGGGCGATCGGTCGGTAAATGGTCTGGCTACAACGTTAGGGGTATGCATTGACGTCGAGCAGGCCGATCCTGATCACCGGCGCGGCCGGCTTCATAGGTTTTCACCTTTGCCAGCGGCTGCTTGCCGAAGGCCGGCTGGTTGTCGGCCTCGATTCCATGAACGAGTATTACGACGTCACGCTGAAACAGGCGCGGCTCGAGCGGCTGAAGGCGTTCCCAAACTTTCGTTTCGAGCATGTCGATCTCGCCGACCGTGACGGAATCTCGGGGGTCTTTGCGTCGGTCGCGCCGGAGATCGTCGTCAATCTCGCCGCACAGGCGGGCGTCCGCTATTCGCTGGTCAATCCGCACGTCTATGCGCAAAGCAATCTCAACGGCTTCCTCAACATCCTGGAAGGGTGCCGGCAGGCCTCGGTCGGCCATCTCGTCTACGCTTCGTCGAGCTCGATCTATGGCGGCAGCACGCGCATGCCGTTCTCGGTGCATGATTCCGCCGACCATCCCCTCAGCCTCTATGCCGCCAGCAAGAAGGCAAACGAGCTGATGGCCCACACCTACAGCCATCTGTTCGGGCTGCCGACGACGGGCCTGCGTTTCTTCACCGTCTACGGTCCATGGGGACGGCCCGACATGGCCTTGTTCATCTTCACCAAGGCCATCCTCGCCGGCCAGCCGATCGATGTCTTCAACCATGGCAACATGCAGCGCGATTTCACCTACATCGACGACATCGTCGAGGGGGTGGTCCGCGTCATGCATCATCCCGCGACACCCAACCCCGATTGGAAAAGCGCTGCGCCGGACCCGGCGACGAGCACCGCGCCGTTCAGGATCCACAACATCGGCGACAGCTCGCCCGTCGAGCTCAGCCGGCTGATCGACGTTCTGGAAGATGCTCTCGGGCGCAAGGCGATCCGCAACCTGATGCCGCTGCAGCCGGGCGACGTTCCGGCGACCTTCGCCGATGTGACTTCGCTCGAGGAGGTGATCGGCTTCAAGCCCAGGATCCCGATCGAGATCGGCGTCCCGCGCTTCGTGGAATGGTACCGGGATTTCTACCAGGTCTGATTAGGCGCCTGCCGCCGCGACAATGTACCAGGGCATGATCCCGAAAAGTGGGAACCGGTTTTCGGAGAAAGATCATGCCCCAACAAAGAGTTAGACCGTGATGGCGATTCAACGAAAGCGCCATCACGGTCTAGCGGTCGGTCGTCGACGCTTGCCTGTCGATCCAGAGCGCGATCAGCGTGCAGGCGGCGCCCGAAAGCAGGTAAGCGCCGGCGGCGATAAGGCCGAAATTGCCGGCCAGAAGCAGGGCGGCAAGCGGCGCGAAGCCGGCGCCGAACATCCAGGCCAGGTCCGACGTCACCGCCGAGCCGGTATAGCGGTGCTGGCGCGAGAAGCTCGATGCCACGACGCCCGAGGACTGCCCGAAGCTTAGGCCCAGCAGGATGAAGCCGAGCACCATGAACACCGTCTCGCCGACGGTGCCGCCGTTGAGAAGCTGTGGGGCAAAGCCGCTGAAAGCGGCGATGGCGACGGCGCCGCCGCCGAGCAAGGCACGACGTCCGACACGGTCGGCCAGCGGCCCCGATGCCACGATAGCCGCGATGCCGAACAGCGCGCTCACCGCCTCGATGACCAGGAAACGTTCCGGGCCCTCATTGGTGAACAGGAACACCCAGGATAGCGGGAACACCGTCACCATATGGAACAGGGCAAAGCTCGCCAGCGGCGCGAAGGCGCCGACCACGACGTTGCGTCCTTCAGTCCGAACCATCTCCCTGATGCGCGTCGGCTGCAGGTCGCCGCTCTCGTAGAGTTTCGAGAATTCGGGCGTGACCACGATGCGCAGCCTGGCAAACAGCGCCACGACGTTGATGGCGAAGGCGACGAAGAAGGGATAGCGCCAGCCCCAGGCAAAGAAATCGTCGGCCGAGAGGTTGGCGACGAAGAAGGCAAACAGCGAGCTTGCCACGATGAGCCCGATCGGCGCGCCGAGCTGCGGGATCATCGCATAGATGCCGCGCCGGTTCTGCGGCGCGTTCAGCGCCAGGAGGGAGGGCAGTCCGTCCCATGTCCCGCCGAGCGCCAGGCCCTGCAGGAAGCGGGTGAGCGCCAGCAGCCAGGCGGCGGCCGCGCCGACATCCTCATAGGAGGGCAGGAATGCCATGGCGACCGTCGAGGTGCCGAGCAGGAACAGCGCGATCGTCAGCTTGGCGCCGCGGCCATAGGCGCGGTCGATCGCCATGAACAGCACGGTGCCGAACGGGCGCGCGATGAAGGCCAGCGCGAAGATGGCGAAGGAGTAGAGCGTTCCGACCAGCGGGTCGTGCGTTGGGAACACAAGCTTGGGGAACACGATCACGGAAGCGATCGCATAGACGAAGAAATCGAAGAATTCCGACGTCCTGCCGATGATCACGCCGACCGCGATATCGCCCGCGCTGACCTGGCCGTGATGCGAGCCGATCAGCCTGCTGTCCGTTCCGGAAGTCGAAGTTTCAGCCATCGTTTCCGTCGCCACCGAGCTCAAGTTCGGAACGCGATTGTCATCGTCCCGATGCGATATGTCGTCATCGAGATGCGATGTTGTCGTCATCCCATTATGCGTGCACACTTTCGCGAAAGCCATACCGACTGGGCATTGGACAAATTGTCCAATGTCGTCGCCGTGCCTGCGGCAGTAGCCGTTGGTCCATATCGCATCGCAACCTGCAAAGATCTTGGTGCAGGGCCATCGAGGGCAGCGTTTGATGAGACGATCCGGAGCCTTGCTTCTTTTTCCGCTCGCCGTGCTGCTGAGCGGTTGCGATCTGGTCGTGCTGGCGCCCGCGGGCGATGTGGCAGTGCAGCAGCGCGACCTGCTCGTCGTCTCGACACTGCTGATGCTGCTCATCATCGTGCCCGTCATGGCGCTGACCGTGCTGTTTGCCTGGCGCTACCGGCAATCCAGCACCACGGCGACCTATACGCCGGACTGGGACCATTCGACCAAGCTGGAGCTGGTGATCTGGGCGGCACCCCTGCTCGTCATCATCTGCCTGGGCGCGCTGACCTGGCTCGGCACGCATCTGCTCGATCCCTACCGGCGCATCGACCGGATCGAACCAGGACAGCCGGTCACCCAGAACCACAAGCCGCTCAAGGTCGAGGTCGTCGCGCTCGACTGGAAATGGCTCTTCATCTATCCCGACTACGGCATTGCCTCCGTCAACGAGCTGGCGGCGCCGGTCAACCAGCCGATCGACTTCCGCATTACGTCCTCGACGGTGATGAACTCCTTCTACATTCCAGCCCTTGCCGGGCAGATCTACGCCATGCCCGCCATGGAGACGAAGCTGCACGCCGTCATCAACCGTCCGGGCACCTATACCGGCTTCTCGGCCAACTACAGCGGCGCCGGCTTCTCCGGCATGCGCTTTGCGTTCCACGGCCTCTCCGACCAGGGCTTCGCCGATTGGGTGACGCAGACCAAGAGCGCGCAGGCCACGCTCAACCGAGACAGTTATCTCGCGCTCGAACGTCCGAGCGAGAACGAGCCAGTCCGCCATTACGCCTCCGTCGATCCCGACCTTTATGGCGCCATCCTCAATTTGTGCGTCGAGCGCGGCAAGATGTGCATGAACGAGATGATGTCGATCGACGCCAAGGGCGGCCTGGGGCTCGCCGGCGTGCGCAACACCCTGCCGCTGCAATATGACAAGCTTGCCCGGCGCGGCGCCGTGTTCGGCAACGATCCGTCCTATGTCGCCAGCATCTGCACGGCGGAAGAAGCGGCCGCCGCCTCGCGCGCGGCCCGCGATGCCGACGCGAAATACTGGCCGGTGCGCGATCTTTCGCCATTGCGCGGGGCGGGGCTGCTCAGTCCAGGGGCAGGCAGCCGCCGCGCCGACGCCGAGACGCCATCGCTCGGCCTGCTGCGCTTCGAATTGTGAGGAATGGCGGATGCCTGAGACGCTGACAAAATTCATCTTCGGCCGCCTCACTCTGGACTCGCTGCCGCTGCACGAGCCTATCGTCGTCGGCACCTTCATCGTGGTGGCGCTCGGGGGTGTCGCTGTTCTTGGCGCCATCACGTATTTCAAGCTCTGGGGCTATTTGTGGCGCGAGTGGTTCACCAGCGTCGACCACAAGAAGATCGGCATCATGTACATGGCGCTCGGCCTCGTCATGCTGCTGCGCGGCTTTTCCGACGCCATCATGATGCGCCTGCAGCAGGCCATCGCCTTCAACGGTTCGGAGGGCTATCTCAACGCCCATCATTACGATCAGATCTTCACCGCCCATGGCGTGATCATGATCTTCTTCGTGGCGATGCCTTTCGTCACCGGGCTGATGAACTTCGTCGTGCCGCTGCAGATCGGCGCGCGCGACGTCTCGTTCCCCTTCCTCAACAATTTCAGTTTCTGGATGACGGTCGGCGGCGCCATCCTGGTCATGGCCTCGCTGTTCGTCGGCGAATTCGCCCGCACCGGCTGGCTGGCCTATCCGCCGCTCTCCGGCATCAATTACAGTCCCGACGTCGGCGTCGATTACTACATCTGGGCGCTGCAGGTCGCCGGCGTCGGCACGACGCTGTCCGGCATCAACCTGATATGCACCATCATCAAGATGCGCGCCCCCGGCATGACGATGATGCGCATGCCCATCTTCACCTGGACCTCGCTCTGCACCAACGTTCTGATCGTGGCGTCCTTCCCGGTGCTGACGGCGGTGCTGACGCTGCTCGCGCTCGACCGCTATGTCGGCACCAACTTCTTCACCAACGACTTCGGCGGCAACCCGATGATGTATGTGAACCTCATCTGGATATGGGGTCACCCGGAGGTCTACATCCTCATCCTGCCGTTGTTCGGCGTCTTCTCCGAGGTCACCTCGACCTTCTCCGGCAAGCGCCTGTTCGGTTACACCTCCATGGTCTACGCCACGGTGGTCATCACCATCCTGTCCTATCTCGTCTGGCTGCACCACTTCTTCACCATGGGCTCCGGCGCCAGCGTCAATTCCTTCTTCGGCATCACCACGATGATCATCTCGATCCCGACCGGGGCCAAGATATTCAATTGGCTGTTCACCATGTATCGCGGCCGCATCCGCTTCGAACTGCCGATGATGTGGACGGTAGCCTTCATGCTCACCTTCACCGTCGGCGGCATGACCGGCGTGCTGCTTGCCGTGCCACCGGCCGACTTCGTGCTGCACAACAGCCTGTTCCTGATCGCGCATTTCCACAACGTCATCATCGGTGGCGTGCTGTTTGGCCTGTTCGCCGGCATCGCCTATTGGTGGCCGAAGGCCTTCGGCTTCAAGCTCGATCCGTTCTGGGGCAAGGTCTCGTTCTGGTGCTGGGTGCTCGGCTTCTGGTTCGCCTTCATGCCGCTCTACATCCTCGGCCTGATGGGCGTGACGCGCCGCATGCGCGTGTTCGACGATCCCTCGCTGCAGATCTGGTTCGTCATCGCCGCCTTCGGCGCGGTCCTGATCGCCTGTGGCATCGCCGCCTTCCTGGTCCAGATCTTCGTCTCCATCCGCAAGCGCGCGGAACTGGTCGACGTCACCGGCGATCCCTGGGACGGCCGCACGCTCGAATGGTCGACCTCCTCGCCGCCGCCGGCCTACAACTTCGCCTTCACGCCGGTCATCCGCGACAACGACGCCTGGTGGGACATGAAGAAGGCGGGCTACCGGCGTCCTCTGTCCGGCTTCAAGCCGATCCACATGCCGAGCAACACCGGCACTGGCGTGATCCTCGCTGTCTTCAGCGTCGCGCTCGGATTCGGCCTGATCTGGTACATGTGGTGGCTGGCAGCGCTGAGCTTCGTCTGCCTCATCGCCACCGCCATCGGCCACACCTTCAATTACCACCGCGACTTCGACGTCCCGGCTGCCGAGGTCGCGCAAACGGAAGAGGCGAGGACGACGCTCCTCGCCGCCCAGAGCTAGGGTTCGAGCATGGCATCGACGGCGATCACGGCCGATACCGCACCGGTCTTCCACCTGGAAGAGGAGCACGCGCACGCCGAAGGCGGCAGCACCATGCTCGGCTTCTGGCTCTATCTGATGAGCGACTGCCTGATCTTCGCCATGTTGTTCGCGGCCTTTGGCGTGCTCGGCGGCAATTACGCGGCCGGTCCGGCGCCGAAGGACCTGTTCGATCTTGGTCTGGTGGCGGTCAACACCACCATGCTGCTGCTATCCTCGATCACCTATGGCTTTGCCATGCTGACCATGGACAAGGGCCGCATCGGCGCGACGCAAGCCTGGCTCGTGGTGACCATCCTGTTCGGCCTGGCGTTCCTCTCCATCGAGCTCTACGAATTCGCGCACATGATCCATGAGGGCGCGACGCCCCAGCGCAGCGCCTTCCTGTCGTCCTTCTTCACGCTGGTCGGTACGCACGGCCTGCACGTGACCTTCGGCATCGTGTGGATGGTGACGCTGATGGTGCAGGTCGCGAGGCACGGCCTCATCGAGGCCAACCGCCGCCGGCTGATGTGCCTCTCGATGTTCTGGCACTTCCTCGACGTCGTCTGGATCGGCGTCTTCACCTTCGTCTATCTGATGGGGATGCTCAGATGAGCGCGCATGATCATGTCGATCGCGACCACACCCATGGCGGCGCCGCGCACGGGTCGCTGAGGGGCTATCTGATCGGCTTCGTCCTGTCGGTCATCCTCACCGCCATCCCGTTCTGGATGGTCATGAGCGGCGCCATCGACAACAAGCAGGCCACGGCCATCATCATCATGGCCTTCGCGGTGGTGCAGATCGTGGTGCACATGGTCTTCTTCCTACATATGAACCCCGCCTCGGAAGGCGGATGGTCGATGCTGGCGCTGATCTTCACGGTGATCCTCGTCGTCATCGTGCTCAGCGGCTCGCTCTGGGTGATGTACCACCTCAACGCCAACATGATGCCCGGGCTTCACGAGATGCGGCAGATGCCATGAGCCCAATTTCGGGTATGGGTGTGTCGGGCACGGGGAGGGTCAAAGTCGAGGCAAAGGACATGATCGGCCGGGCAGGTATCGGCTCTCACGCCGCCTCGAAGGGCTCCGCGTCGCGATTCTTGGCTGCGCTGTTGGGGCTTCTCGGCGTTCTGGTGTTTCTCGGGCTCGGGATTTGGCAATTGGAAAGGCGGGTCTGGAAGCTCGACCTGATCGCCCGCGTCGACCAGCGCATCCATGCTCCCGTCGTCGATGCGTCTGGTCCGCGGGACTGGAGCGGGTTGAGCGCGTCTGACTACGAATATCGCCATGTGCGGTTGACCGGACGCTTTCAGGGCGGTGCCAACACGCTGGTGCAGGCGGTGACCGAGCTTGGCGGCGGCTATTGGGTGCTGACGCCGATGCGCGACGACCGCGGTTTCACGGCCCTCGTCAACCGCGGCTTCATCCCGCAGGAACGCAAGGCCGAGTTCGAGCGTGAGGGCGGCGGGTTCACCGCGCCAGCGACGGTCGACGGGCTGCTGCGCATCAGCGAACCGCGCGGCGGTTTCCTGCGCAGCAACGATCCGGCGGCCAATCGCTGGTATTCGCGTGACGTCGCGGCAATCGCCAAGGCGCGCGGCGTGGCGGATGTCGCGCCGTATTTCATCGATGCCGAGGTGTCCGGCGCGGCCGGCTGGCCGCGCGGTGGGCTCACCGTCGTCACCTTCCGCAACAGCCATCTGGTCTATGCTATGACTTGGTTTGCCCTGGCAGCGATGCTGGCGATCGCGCTTGCCAGGCCGATCTTCGCCGGACGTCGGAAGCGAGACGCGGCAAGATGAACATCTCGATCGCGCGGTTTCATCGCGACAAACCGATCCTGACGGTTCCGCCCGCCGGTCAGGGGGGCGCCGCCTCGAATTCCGACGTGACGAACAGGAAGAACCTGCTGCTCCTCATCCAGTTGCGCTGGCTGGCGGTGGCGGGGCAGGTGCTGACCATCCTGGTGACGCAATACTGGTTCGCGATCCCGTTGCCGCTCGCCGAGATGGCCGGCGTCGTGCTTTTCCTGGTCGGGCTCAACATCTTCAGCCTGCTCGCCCTGCGCGGCAATCGCCGCATCTCCAACGCGCAGCTCTTCGTCGCGCTGATCTTCGACATGGCGGCGCTGACGACGCAGCTTTACCTGAGCGGCGGCGCCTCGAATCCGTTCGTGTCGCTCTATCTGCTGCAGATCACGCTCGGCGCCGCGCTGCTGGCGCCATGGTCGACCTGGATCCTGGTGGTGGCCGCCTCGGCCTGTTTCGTCTTCCTCATCTTCGTTTTCCAGCCGATCGCGCTGCCGCATCATGGCGGCAGCGACCTCCTGGCGCTGCATCTGCGCGGCATGTTCATCTGCTTCGTGCTCGCGGCCGGCCTGATCGTGATCTTCATGACGCGCATCAACCGCAACCTGCGCGAACGCGATGCCTACCTCGCCGACCTGCGCCAGCGTTCGGCCGAGGAAGACCACATCGTGCGCATGGGCCTGCTGGCCTCAGGCGCCGCGCATGAACTCGGTACGCCGCTCTCGACCATATCGGTCATCCTGTCCGACTGGCGCCAGATGCAGGGCGTCAAGCGCAACCGCGAGCTTTCCGAGGACGTGGCCGAGATGCAGGCGCAGATCGAGCGCTGCAAAAGCATCGTCACGGGCATCCTCATGTCCTCCGGCCAGGCGCGGGGCGAGGGCACGATCCGCACCACGATCCGCCAATTCCTTGACGACCTCGTCCAGGAGTGGCGTGTCAGCCGTCAGCCCCTCAAGCTGGACTACAGCAACGGTTTCGAGCCCGACGAGCAGATCGTGTCCGACACGGCGCTGAAGCAAGTGATCTTCAATGTGCTCGACAATGCCCAGGAAGCATCGCACGATTGGGTAGGCATCACCGCCGAGCGGCAGGATGAGAAGCTGGTGTTCTCCGTCGAGGATCGCGGACCGGGTTTCGACAAGGATATTCTGGCCTCGCTCGGCCAGCCCTATATGTCGAGCAAGGGGCGGCCAGGCGGCGGTCTTGGCCTCTTCCTGGTGTTCAATGTGGTGCGCAAGCTCGGCGGCGACGTTTCGGCGCGCAACATGGCCGAGGGCGCCCGCGTTACCCTTTCGCTGCCGCTGGCGGCGCTGACCGATGGAGACGATCGTGACATCTGATCGATCCTTGTTTGTCGTCGAGGACGACGAGACCTTCGCGCGGACGCTCAAGCGTTCCTTCGACAAGCGCGATTACGACGTCGTGGTCTGCCACGACCGCGAGGCTCTGCTTGTCGCGCTCGAAACGGCCGTTCCGGACTACGCCGTCGTCGATCTCAAGCTCGGAGCGGGATCGGGTCTCGAATGCGTCAAGTTGCTCAGCGCCCGCAATCCGTCGATGCGGATCGTCGTGCTGACGGGATTTGCCAGCATCGCCACGGCTGTCGAGGCGATCAAGCTCGGCGCGTGCCATTATCTGGCCAAGCCCGCCAACACCGATGACATCGAAGCCGCCTTCGGCCGCGCCGAGGGCGACGTTTCGGTGCCGCTCACCAGCCGCCCCACCTCGATCAAGAACCTCGAATGGGAGCGCATCCACGAAACGCTGGTCGAGACCGGCTTCAACATCTCCGAGACCGCGCGCCGGCTCGGCCTGCACCGGCGCACGCTCGCCCGCAAGCTCGAGAAGCGCGTGGTGCAGTAGGGGCGCTGCGCCAGGATTATCCCCGAACAGCCACGGCCAGCACCGAGACGCAGTCGCCCGCCTTGACCAGGCCCGGGAAGTGACGCGCGGCGAGCAGCCCCGACATCCTGGCCCTGATCTCCTGCGGCGCCTGCCCGGTGCGCCCGACCGGATGGATGCGCGCCACAACCTGGCCGTCCTCCACGGGCTCGCCGAGATCGACCATCGTCTCGATCATGCCGTCATCCTCGGCGAACGCGAAGCAATCGCCCGACGGCATGTCGAGCCACTGGGTTCTGCTCTTCTCGACCGCACCATCGACGATGCCGGCATGGCGGAGCACGTTGAGGATGCCGCGCCTGGCAATCCGCACCGTCTCGGCGCGCGAGGTACCGCCGCCGCCGAGCTCGGTGGTGACGAAGACCTTGCCCATTTCCTCGGCGGCCGTGTCATACATGCCGACCGCGTCGATCTCGGTCATGCGCATCGAGAAGGGCGCCGAGAAAGCCTCGACCGCGGCGAAGGCTTTTTTCTCCTGCGCCTTGTCCGGCAGCGTATGCGCGGCGCAGAAGGGCACGAAATCCAACGTCTTGCCGCCCGAATGGAAGTCGAAGACGATGTCCGCGCGCGGTAGCAACTCGCGCTGGAAATAGTCGGCGATCTTCTCGGTCGTCGTGCCGTCCGGGCGGCCGGGGAAGGAGCGGTTCATGTTGCCCTTGTCGATCGGCGAGGTGCGCGTGCCGCCCCGGAACGCCGGATAGTTCATCGCCGGCACGATGATGACCGTGCCGGAGACATTTTTCGGATCGAGCGTGCGGGCGAGTTCGTAAAGCGCCAACGGCCCCTCATACTCGTCGCCGTGATTGCCGCCGGTGAGCAACGCCGTGGAGCCCTTGCCGTTGCGCACGACACAGACCGGGATCATCACCGAGCCCCAGGCGGAATCGTCGCGGCTGTAGGGCAGGCGCAGGAAGCCGTGCTGGACGCCGTCGCGCTCGAAGTCGACGGTCGGCGAAATTGGCGACGGACGCAAAGCGGACATCGGCCTCAGTCCTTCACGAACAGTTTGCGCGGCACATTGGCCAGGCACTCGACGCCGGTGTCGGTGATCAGGATCGACTCGGTGATCTCCAGCCCCATCGTCTCCAGCCACAGTCCCGTCATGAAATGGAAGGTCATGCCGGGCTTGAGCTCGGTGCGGTCGCCGGGGCGCAGGCTCATGGTGCGCTCGCCCCAGTCCGGCGGATAGGACAGACCGATCGAGTAGCCGGTGCGGTTCTCCTTGACGATGCCGTATTTCCTCAAGACGGCGAAGAAGGCATTGGCGATGTCCTCGCAAGCATTCCCCGGCTTTGCCGCGGCAAGGCCTGCTTCCATGCCTTCCAGCGTCGCCTTCTCGGCATCGAGGAATTCTTGTGTCGGCTTGCCGAGAAAGACGGTGCGCGACAGCGGACAATGATAGCGATTGTAGCAGCCGGCGATCTCGAAGAACGTGCCTTCGTTCACCTTCATCGGCTTGTCGTCCCAGGTGAGATGCGGCGCCGAGGCATCCGCGCCCGACGGCAGCAGCGGCACGATAGCCGGATAGTCGCCGCCGATGCCGGCGACGCCGCGTGTGCCGGCGTCATAGATCTCGGCGACGAGATCGCATTTGCGCATGCCGATCTCGATCTTGTCGACGATGCGTTGGTGCATCGCCTCGACGATGCGGGCGGCGTTGCGCATGTAGTCGATCTCGGTCGGGCTTTTCACCGCGCGCTGCCAGTTGACCAGCGCGGTGGCGTCGGCGAAGCGGGCGTTTGGCAAATGCTTCTGCAGCGCCGCGAAGGCGGCGGCCGAGAACCAGTAATTGTCCATCTCGACGCCGATGGAGAGCTTGTCCCAGCCGCGCTCGGCAAGCACGCTGGCAAGGTAGTCCATCGGGTGCCGCTCGGTCGACTGCACGTAGTGGTCGGCGTAGCCGATGATGTTGTCATGCGCGAGATAGGCGGTGCGCTTGGCGCCGTTGGCGTCCTGACCGCGGCCGTACCAGACCGGCTCGCCCGAAGGCGGCACCACGACCGCCTGATGCACATAGAAGGACCAGCCATCATAACCCGTCAGCCAGGCCATGTTGGAAGGATCGCTGACGATCAGCAGATCGACGCCCTTCGCCTCCATGGCTTTGCGCGTCTTGGCGAGGCGATCGGCAAATTCGCTCCGCGAGAATTTCAGGTTTGGCTGCATTTTGTTGTCCTCGTTTGTTGGGCCTGGCGGCCAGCATCAACTTTCGAAATTGAGCCCGGCATTGGCGGCGCGCGCACGGTCGCGAGCCAAAGTGGCGATCGCGGTGTCCTGCACCCCTGTGCCGGTGAGATCGGCGATGGTGATGTCGCTGGCCGAGCGCCGGCCGGGCCTGCTGCCGGCGACGATCTGGCCGAGCTCCGTCACCTCGGCATCGGCGGCGAAGACCGCCGCCTCGATGGCGTGGTGAAGCTCGCCGAGGCGCCGCGTCTGCTTGGCGCTGTCGGCGACATAGAGGTCGGCCATGCGCAGGATCGCCGGCGCGATCTCGTTCTTGTGCTCGGCGTCCGAGCCCATCGCGGTGATGTGCTGGCCGGCGGTGACGAAGCCCGGCTTGATCAGCGGCTCGGTCGAAGGCGTGGTGGTGACGATGATGTCGGCTTCGGCTGCCGCCTTCGCTGCATCCGGTTCGACCCGCACGGCAATGCCCAGTTTCTTGCGCAAGCGCGCGGCGGTCGCCTCCGCCTTGGCCGCGTCGCGCGCCCAGATACGCGCTTCCTCGATCGGCCGCACGAGCCGCAGCGCTTCGAGCTGCAGGCCGGCTTGCAAACCGGCGCCGAAGATCGCCGCGACCTTGGAGTCTTCGCGCGACAGATGCCTGGCCGCGACCGCGCCGGCGGCGGCGGTGCGGATGTCGGTCAGATAGCCATTGTCGAGCAGCAGCGCCTCGACCACGCCGGTCTTGGCCGAAAGCAGCACCATCATGCCGCCGCCGCTCGGCAGGCCCAGCGTCGGATTGTTGAAGAAGCCGGAGCTTATCTTGACGGCGAAACCGTCTATGCCGGGCACATAGGCGGACTTCACGTCGACCTCGCCGCGATGCTCGTGAATGTCGAGCCTAAGAATCGGCGGCATCGCCACCGGCAGCGTGGCCAGGGCGCGAAAAGCGCCCTCGACGCAGGCAACGGCGTCGAGATCGAGTGTCACGATCTTGCGCAGATCGCTTTCGCTGAGAATTGTCATCCGGCTCATGCGGTGCGCTCCGTTGCTGTGGCCGCCTCGCCGCAGACAATGCGACGATGCAGAGCCATGTCGATGTTGCGGCCGGAGAGGATGAGGACGGTCGGGCCAGTCATCGAGACCTTGCCGGCAAGCAGCGCGCCGATGCCGACAGCGCCCGCGCCCTCGACGATCTCGCGCTCCTCTTCATAGGCATGGCGGATGCCGGCGGCGATCTCGTCCTCGGCAAGCAGGACGACGTCGTCGAGCAGGTCCCGGCACATGGCGAAGGTCAGCCGGTTGTCGATGCCGATGCCGCCGCCGAGCGAGTCCGCCAATGTCGGCAGTTCCTCGACCTGCACCGGGCGGCCGGCATCGAGGCTGGCCTTCATCGCGGCACCCAGCGCCATCGAGACGCCGATGACTTTGGTGCCTGGACTCACGCCCTTGACCGCCGCCGCGACGCCGGACGCCAGCCCGCCGCCGGAGAGCGGCACCAGCACCGCCGCGGTATCTGGAACCTGCTCCATGATCTCTAAGCCAAGCGTGCCTTGGCCGGCTATGATGCCGGGATGGTCGAAGGGGGGCAGCATGACCAGCCCTTCTTCCGCCACCAGCCTGTCGACTTCCTGCTGGGCGTCGTCCTGGCTGTTGCCGACGATGTGGATATCCGCGCCGAGGCGACGGATGGCGTCGAGCTTGTTTTCCGGCACCAGCCTCGACATGCAGATCACCGCGCGGATGCCTTCAAGCCTCGCCGCATGCGCCAGCGCGCGGCCGTGATTGCCGGTCGAGGCGGCGACGACGCCGCGCGATCTTTCTTTTGCGCTCAACGCGGCGATGGCGTTGGAGGCGCCGCGCAGCTTGAACGCGCCGGTGGTCTGGTGGTGTTCCAGCTTGAGATGAACCGGGCTGCCGGTACGCTCCGACAGGCTTTGCGACAGCACGCAGGGTGTCCGCTCGACCTTGCCGGCAATGCGTTCGCGCGCTGCGCGAATATGCAGAAGCGTAACTGGCATTTCGATCACTGCGCCAGAGGCTTGGTCCACAGCCGGCCGAACTCCGGTCGCGGCGTGTCGTCGCCGCACAGCCGCAGGCAATTCCAGGCGCTGGCCTGGTTGCTGGTGACGACCGGACGCCCGATCGCCTCTTCCATGCCGGGAACGGCGAGCGCGGCGCGCAGCGCGGTGCAGGAGACGAACAGCGCTTCGGCCTCGGGATGCATGACCTTGCGCGCCATCTCGACAAGGGACACCGGCGTGATCCGCGCCATCTCGCGGTCGTCCTCGAAGCCGAGGCAAGAGAAGCTCTGGATATCGAAGCCGTGTGATGCGAAATAGGCTGCCATCGGCCGGCTGGTCTCGACGGTGTAGGGCGTGAGAATGCTGATGCGCTTCACCCCGAAGGCGTTCAGGCCGCGCATGCCGGCCATCGGCGGGGTGACGACGGGAACGCCTGGCTTGGCCGCCTGGATGGCAGCTTCGATCTCGGCATCGCCGATCACCACGGAGGCCGAGGTGCAGGAGTAGCAGATCGCATCGAGTGGCTCGTCCGGCAGGATGAGCGCCGCGCCCGCCGAAAGCGACGGCTGCATCTTGCGCAGATTCTCCGGCGTGGTCGGGTTGGCATAGGGGATGCGCGCCACATAGACGCCGACGCGCTCGCTCGCCACCATGCGGCGGAAATCCACCTCGCTGGTGTGGTCGGTCGCAAGCGCAATCAGGCCGACGCGCTTTTGCAGCGGACGCTCGTCCAGCGCGGGGCGCGCCGTTTCGAGGCGGATCTCAGGCAAAGGTTTCATGACTTTCATCTTTCGATCCTGCCGTAGCGATGCTCCAGCCAGCGCAAGAGCACGACGGAGCAGAGGCTGATGACGAGGAAGAAGGCGCCGACCAGCGTCATCGGTTCGATGTAGCGGTAGTAGGTGTTGGCGACGCTCTTGGCCTGGTTCATCAGCTCCAGCACCGTGATCGCCGAAAGCAGCGGCGTCTCCTTGAACATGGCGATGAAATAATTGGCCAGGGCCGGGATCATCGGCGGGATCGCCTGCGGCAGGATGATATGCGTCCAGGTGTGGCGGCCATTGAGATTGCAGGCCTTGGCCGCTTCCCACTGGCCGCGCGGCACATTGTCGATGCCGGCGCGATAGACCTCGGCGGTGTAGGTGCCGTAATGCAGGCCAAGCCCGATGACGCCCGCCACCAGCGGTGGCAACAGGATGCCGATATCGGGCAGCACGTAGAAGATGAAATAGAGCTGGACTAGGAGCGGCGTGCCGCGGATGAACTCGGCGAACCAGCCGACGCCGCGCGCGACGAACCGGTTCTCCGAGCGTCGCGCCAGCGCGATCCCAAGCCCCACGATCGCGGCCAGGATCGAGCCGAGCACCGTCGCCAGGATGGTGATCTTCACCCCCTGGATCAGGGTCGGCATGATCTCCCAGACGAAGTTCCAATCCCAGTCCATCAGACACGCACCCCATCAAGCCCGCGCGCCATGCGGCGTTCCAGCGTGCGAACGCCCCAGGAGATGATCAGCGCCAGCGCGAAATAGATGACCAGCACGGAGACGAAGGGCATCAGCGTGCTGCCGGTCTGCGAGCGTACCACCTGCGCCTGGAAGGTCAGGTCGGCGAGCGAGATCAGCGAGACGACCGACGTCGCCTTGAGCAGCTCGATCGCGTTGTTGCCGAAGGTCGGCAGCATGACCAGCAGCGCCTGCGGCAGGATCACATGGCGCATGCCTTGCCAGCGGCCGAGATTGAGCGCCGTGCAGGCTTCGTATTGCTCGCGGCCGACCGACAGGATGGCGCCGCGCACCACTTCCGCCGCATAGGCGCCGACATTCAAGCCCAGCGCCAGCACGCCCGCCTGCAGCGGCGTCAGCGACAGGCCGGCGAAAGGCAGCACGAAATAGGCCCAGAACAACTGCACGAAGATCGAGGTGCCGCGGAAGAATTCGATATAGACCGTGGCGATCGCGCGCAGGATGACGAAGCGCGACACGCGCCCCATGCCGGCAAGGAAGGCCATGATCAGCGCAAGCACCGACCCCATCAGCGTCAGCTCGATGGTGACAATCGCTCCCTGCAATATCAGGCCGAGATAGCCGGACCACTGGGTCATGGGGTTCCAACGTTTGCGGTTAGCTTCCTTCTCCCGTTAACGGGGAGAGGATGCCGGTTTACCCTCCGTAGCTGCAGCGCAGCTGCTGCGTAGGACGGGTAGGCAGATGAGGGGCAGCGCAGACTTACGAAGGTATGCCGCCGCCCCTCATCTGTCACTTCGTGACATCTTCTCTCCGTTGAACGGGGAGAAGGATAAGAAGCCCCTACTTCGCCGAGCAGAGCTTCTCGCGCGTCGTCGACATCGCGGCCGCGGCCGAGAAGCCGTAGGGCTCGATGATCTTGGCGAACTCGCCGGACTTCTTCATCTTGGCGAGCTCGACGTCATAGGCATCGCGCAGCGCCTCGTCGCCCTTCTTGAAGGCGGCGCCGTCGCAATAGACCGGCGCGCCGACCACCGGGGCGATGACGTCGAGGTTCGGGTCGTTGGCTTTCTTGACCAGGTCGTTGATCGAGAGCACCGGCAGCGAATAAGCGTCGATGCGGCCGTCCTGCACCATCTTCAGGCCGCTCTGGCCGTCCGGCACGACGATGACGCGGTCGCGCGGCACGCCGGCATTCAGCGCCAGCTTCTCCTCGGTGCCGCCGCCAGGCGCGCCGACGGTCGCCGACGTATCCTTGGCGATGTCCTCATAGCTCTTGAAGCCCTTCGGGTTGCCCTTCTTCACCAGGAGCGCCTCGGCATCGCAAAGCACCGGCTCGGAATAGGCGACCGCTGCGCAGCGCTCCGGCTTCATGAACAGGCCCGCAGTGACGACGTCGAAGCGGCCCGCCTGCAGGCCGGGGATCATGGCGCCATATTCGGAGATGGAGGCCACGACATCCGCGACGCCGAGCCGCTTGAAGATCTCGCGCGCAACGTCCGGAGCCGCGCCCGAAACCTTGCCGTCGGCGGCCACCGCCGTATAGGGCGGCTCGTTGGCGATGGCGAGGCGGGCGAAGCCCTGCGCCTTCAACTGCTCGAGCTTGCTGTCGTCGGCCGAACCCGCGCTCGTGGCGGCGAGCATGGAGGTCAGCGCGAGGCCGGCGACGCCAGCCAGAATGCCAAGTTTCTTCATTGTTCCCAACTCCTTGTTTGTCTTCTTGGTTTGCTTGGTTCGGGACGGCCTCTGGCCGCCCGTGGACGGCTTACGCCGCCCCGAGACGACTACGTCGCTCGTTTGCATTGCGGTCAGACGCGATGTCCGGCCGCGATGATCTTCTTCAGGAAGCTCTGGGTTCTTTCCTGTTTGGGATGGCGGAAAATCTCATCGGGCTTGCCTTCCTCGACGATCCGTCCGCGGTCGAAGAACAGCACGCGATCGGCGAAGTCGTGGGCGAAGCCCATCTCATGGGTGACGAGCAGCATCGTCATATCGGTCTCGGCGGCGAGCTTGCGCATGACGTTGAGCACTTCCTCGACGAGCTCCGGGTCGAGCGCCGAGGTGACCTCGTCGAACAGCATGATCTTGGGCGACAGCGCCAGCGCTCTTGCGATCGCCACGCGCTGCTTCTGGCCGCCGGAAAGCTGCGCCGGCATCGCCTTCGCCTTGTCGGCGAGGCCGACCATGTCGAGCAGCTCCATCGCCCGCTTCTCGGCGGCGGCGCGCGCGACGCGCTTGGTCAGCATCGGCGCCAGGGTCACATTGTCCATGACGCATTTGTGCGGAAACAGATTGAAGAGCTGGAAGACCATGCCGATCTTCTGGCGCATCCTGGCCAGGTGCCGCTCGTCGGCCGGCAGCAGCTGGCCGTTCCGCTCCATGTGGTAGAGCTGCTCGCCGTCGACCTGGATATGGCCGCCGTCGATCTTCTCCAGCGTCATCAGGATGCGCAGGATCGTCGTCTTGCCGGAGCCGGACGGGCCGATCAGCGCCAGCTTCTCGCCGGGCATGACCTGCATCGACAGGCCGTCCAGCACCTTGAAGGAGCCAAAGCTCTTGGAAATCGCATCAACCTTGATGATGGGCGCGGGCAATCCATTTCCCCGTTCTGGAGAAGCCTATGCCCTTAACGATGCGAAACGTGCCAAATCATGTCAATTGGGAAAATAATATCATGACAATATTTCCAGCGCGACACAATTTCAGGGCAATCTGAACTCCATTTGTGCATCAGATGGCGAGCAGGAGATGCTCCGGGTCGCCGAGCAACAGCTTGGCGACAACGCTCAGGCCCGCGCGCAGTTCCCCTTCGGTGGTCGATCCGAGCGAGATGCGCACGGCCGGATGCCAGGGCGTGTCGGCGATGCGGAACGAGGTGCCCGGCGCGATCGCCACTCCGCGCAGGCGCGCTTGCGCGACAAAGCTCTCCTCGGCACGTTCTCCCGGCAGCTCGAGCCACAGATGCAGCCCGTCGCGGTGGACGCGATAGTCGACGCCTGTCAGCATTTCGGCGGCAATCTCCTGGCGCCGCTTCAACGCCCCGCGCTGCCAGTTGACCAGTTCCATCGCCGTGCCGTCGCTCACCCAGCGCGTCGCGATCTCCGCCACCATCGGCGTCGCCATCCAGTTGGAAACGAGGTGGCGGTTGGCGACGGCGGCGACATAGCGGTCCGGCACCGCAAGGTAGCCGATGCGCAGGCCGGGCACGGTAATCTTGGTGAAGGAGGTGACGTAGAGCGTCCGCTCCGGCGCAAAGGCGGCAACCGCTGGCGGTCGGCCTTCGACCAGCGGGCCGAGCACGTCGTTCTCGATGATGGCGATGTCGTGCTTGCGGGCAACCGCCGCAATCTGCTCACGACGGGTGGCGTCCATCAAGGTCGCCGTCGGGTTGATCACCGATGGCTGGACGAAAACTGCGCGAATGTCTGACAGGCGGCAGGCCTCGTCGAGCGCTTCGGGGACCAGCCCGTTGCCGTCGATCGGCAGGCCTTCGAGGTTGAAGCCGAGATAGCGGGCGAGCGGGATCAGCGTGTGGTGACCGATCGCTTCGGTAGCGACCGTCGAGCCGGGCGGCGCCACGCTCATCAGCGCCACCGTCATGCCGGCGGTCGCACCGTTGGTCAGGCTGATATTCTGCGGCGAGGCTTCGAGGCCGCAAAGCTTCAGCCATTCGACCGCGACCGCGCGGTGGCGCGGGAAAACCATGTTCGGCCGGAACGACAGCGCCGAGCTCGATGGCAGGTTCTCGGCCAGCCAGCCCAGCGCCTGCTTCAGTTTCTCCAGATGCATCGGCTCGCAGACCGGCTTCAGGATCGAGAGGTCGATGACCTCGCCCAGCCGTTCCGGGATGTAGGGCGGTTCGGGCTCGCGACGCTGCGTCTGCACGAAACTGCCGCGGCCGACCTCGCCGGAAATCAGTCCCCGGCGGATCAACTCCTCATAGGCGCGGCTGACGGTCTGCACCGAAAGCTTCAGATCGTCGGCCAGCCGGCGATGGGTCGGCAGCCGCGTGCCGTTGGCCAGCCGCCCGTCATGGATGGCGCGCGCGAACTGGTCGGCCAGCGAGAGATAGGCCGGCCGGCGGATAAGAGCAGGATCTGGCTGCCAAAATGTCATGACTTATTAGAGATCGAAATCAGTCCAATTGACAATCGAAATAATGCATCGTCATGGTGTCTGCAACGAAAGGCGGATCCCGCATGGCGGCAGCGAAACTCGACCCGATCGACCTCAGGATTCTCGATGCCATCCAGCGCGACGGGCGCATCACCAAGCTGGCGTTGGCCGAGAAGGTCGGCCTGTCGCCGACGCCGTGCTGGATGCGGCTGCGCAAGCTGGAGAAAGCCGGCATCGTCTCCGGCTATCACGCCGCGATCGCCATGCGCGCTATCGCGCCGGTGGCGACCGTGCTGATGGAGGTGACCCTGGCCAACCACCGCCAGGCCGACTTCGATCGTTTCGAGCGGGTCGTTCGCGATGTTCCGGAGATCGTCGCCTGCTGGTCGGTGGGCGGCGGCGTCGACTACGTGCTGAAGGTGATGGCGCGCGACATTGACGCCTATCAGCGTCTGGTCGACGGCTTGCTTGAGCGCGAGATCGGCATCGACCGCTATTTCACCTACATCGTCACCAAGACGGTCAAGGATGAGGCCGTGCTGCCGGTGGCCGATCTGCTGCCGGAATAAGGGTGAGTCACGATCAGTGTGGAGATTAGCCGAAACGTCCGCTACTTCGTCATCCACGGGCGGAGCAAGGAGCGAAGCGACGCGGCGCAGACCCGAGGATCCATTCCGTGACTTTGAGGCGTTGCAACGGTGCAGAATTCTGCTCCGCTGTGTCCCTTCGATCAAGGTCACGGAATGGATCCTCGGGTCTACGCGTCCGCTTCGCTTCCGCTCCGCCCGTGGATGACGAAGTTGTGGATGCTCGGCCAATTTCACCGTTTGGTGGCATCCGACGGCTGGCCAGCTAGAGAGGTCGTCTGCTTCCACACGCCAGTAGAGACAATCTCTCTCTATCAGCCTGCCGAAACAGCCCCTTTGTCTCGATCGCGCGACTAGTCTCTCCATATCGCCTCGGCACCGGGAGACCCGACTGATGTCCGCGCACTTTGCCCGTACCAACCACCATGACGCGCTCGACCGCCTCGCCGATCGCCGGCTGTTGCGCGCGCTCGCCTATATCGATGGCCACTGGACGGCGAGCGAAGCGGCGGCAAGTTTTGAGGTAACCGATCCGGCCACCGGCGCTACCGTCGCCTTCGTGGCCGCGCTCGATGCCGCCCAGACGACAAAGGCGATCAATGCCGCGTCGCGTGCGTTTTCCGTCTGGCGCTCGGCGCTGCCGCACGAGCGCTCGAAAATCCTGCGGAAATGGTTCGATCTGATCATCGCCGCCAAGGACGACCTGGCGCTGCTGATGACGCTCGAGCAGGGCAAGCCGCTGAAGGAATCGCTCGGCGAGATCGACTACGCCGCCTCCTTCGTCGAATGGTATGCCGAGGAAGCGAAGCGCCTCAACGCCGAAAGTGTAACCAGCCATCTGCCGAATGCCGAGATGTCGGTGCGCCGCGAGCCGCTCGGCGTGGTCGGCGTCGTGACGCCGTGGAATTTTCCGTCGGCCATGCTCACCCGTAAGGCCGCCGCAGCGCTTGCCGCCGGCTGCACCATCGTGGCGCATCCGTCTTCGGAAACGCCGCTGTCTGCTTTGGCGCTGGCCGAGCTCGGTGAGCGCGCCGGGCTGCCGGCAGGCGTCTTCAACGTCGTCACTGGCGATGCGCGCACGATCGTCGCGGCGATGTGCGCCGACGCGCGAGTCCGCGCGATGAGCTTCACCGGCTCGACCGAAGTTGGCCGGCTGATTGCCGCGCAAAGTGCCGCGACCATGAAACGGCTGGTGATGGAACTCGGCGGCCATGCGCCGCTGATCGTGTTCGACGACGCCGACATCGACAGGGCTGTGGCGATCGCGCTCGACGCCAAGTTCGCCACCTCCGGCCAGGATTGCCTTGCCGCCAACCGCATCTATGTGCAGCGGCCGATCTATGATCGCTTCTGCGCCGCTTTCGCCCGCCGCATCGAGCAGCTCCGCATCGGCAACGGCCTATCCGCCGACGCCGATATCGGGCCGCTGATGCACGAACGTGCCGTCAAGAAGGTCGAGGAGCAGGTGGCCGATGCGCTTAACCACGGCGCGCGCTGCCTGACCGGCGGCAAGCGTCACGCGGCCGGCCCGTTGTTCTATCAGCCGACGCTGCTCGTCGATGTGACGGACGCGGCTTTGATTATGCGCGAAGAGACCTTCGGCCCTGTCGCGGCTGTGACGCCGTTCGACGAAGAGGCCGAAGTAATCGCCCGCGCCAATGCCACCGAATATGGCCTAGTCGCCTATGTCGTTACCGAGAACGGTGGTCGCCAGGCGCGCATGGGCCGCGCCCTGGACTACGGCATGGTCGCGATCAACCGGGTCAAGATCACCGGCGCGCCGATCCCGTTCGGCGGCGTCAAGCAGTCCGGCATCGGCCGCGAAGGCTCGCGCCATGGGCTCGAAGCTTTTACGGATCTGAAATACCTCTGCCTGGATGTAGCCTAAGCGCCCGTCGGGGGAATCCGAACAAGGAGTAAAAAAATGCTCGAACAGTCCAACGAACTCACCGCCTGGGACCGCGACCACTTTTTCCATCCCTCGACGCATATGGGCACGCATGCGCGGGGTGAGTCACCCGCCCGCATCATGGCTGGTGGCGAAGGCGTCACCGTCTGGGACAACACCGGCAAGAAGAGCATCGATGCCTTCGCCGGCCTCTATTGCGTGAATGTCGGCTACGGCCGCCAGAAGATCGCCGATGCCATCGCCGAGCAGGCCAAGAACCTCGCCTACTATCACGCCTATGTCGGGCACGGCACCGAAGCCTCGATCACGCTCGCCAAGATGATCATCGACCGCGCGCCGAAGGGCATGTCGAGGGTCTATTTCGGCCTCTCCGGCTCTGACGCCAACGAGACCAACATCAAGCTGATCTGGTATTACAACAATGTGCTGGGCCGGCCCGAGAAGAAGAAGATCATCTCGCGCTGGCGCGGCTATCACGGCTCTGGCGTGATGACCGGTTCGCTGACCGGGCTCGAGCTGTTCCACAACGCCTTCGACCTGCCGCGCGCGCCGATCCTGCACACCGAGGCGCCCTATTATTTCCGCCGCGCCGACCGCTCGATGAGCGAGGAGCAGTTCTCGCAACATTGCGCCGACAAGCTCGAGGAGATGATCCTCGCCGAAGGCCCGGACACCGTCGCGGCCTTCATCGGCGAGCCGATCCTCGGCACGGGCGGCATCGTGCCGCCGCCGGCCAGCTACTGGCAGAAGATCCAGGCCGTGCTGAACAAATACGACGTGCTGCTCGTCGCCGACGAGGTGGTGACCGGCTTCGGTCGTCTCGGCTCCATGTTCGGCTCCGACCATTACGGCATCAAGCCGGACCTGATCACCATCGCCAAGGGCCTGACCTCGGCCTATGCGCCGCTTTCCGGCGTCATCGTCTCCGACAAGGTCTGGCAGGTGCTGGTCAAGGGCTCCGACAAGCTTGGCTCCCTCGGCCATGGCTGGACCTATTCGGCGCACCCGATCTGCGTTGCCGCCGGTGTCGCCAATCTCGAGCTGATCGATGAGATGGACCTGGTGAAGAATGCCGGCGAGACCGGCGGCTATTTCCGCGCCGAGCTCGCCAAGGCCGTCGGCGGACGCCGGAATGTCGGCGAGGTCCGCGGCGACGGCATGCTGGCTGCGATCGAGTTCGTCGAGGACCGCGACGACCGCGTCTTCTTCGATCCGGCGCTGAAGGTCGGGCCGCAGATCGCCACGGCGCTCGCGGCAAGCGGCGTCATCGGCCGCGCCATGCCGCAGGGCGATATCCTCGGCTTCGCGCCGCCGCTCTGCCTGACGCGGGAGGAGGCCGACGTCGTCGTCGCCAAGACCGCCGACGCGGTCAACAGCGTGCTTGCAAACATCTGAGAAGCGATATGAATGCCATGACCAGAACGATCCCTGCCACGATGGCCGCCGTGCAGCTTATCGGCCATGGTGGCCTGGAGAAGCTCGTCTACCGCACCGATGTGAAAGTGCCCGCGCCGGCTGCCGGCGAAGTGCTAGTCAAGGTCAGCGCCTGCGGCATGAACAACACCGATGTCTGGGTGCGCCAGGGCGCCTATGGCACGGAGGAGGATGCGGCTGCCGTGTCGACCTGGCGCCGCCAGGGCAACACGCTCACCTTCCCGCGCATCCAGGGCACCGACACGGTTGGCACCGTCGTCGCAGTCGGTGACGGCGTGCCTGCGAACCGCATCGGCGAGCGCGTCATGGTCGACTTCTCGATCTATAACCGCGACGACGATTCGCTGGCCGACATCGACTATATGGGCCACGGCCGCGACGGCGGATACGCCGAATACCAGGCGCTGCCGGCCGAAAACGCGCATGTCGTCGACACCGATCTGAGCGATGTCGAGCTCGCCACCTTCTGCTGCGCCTATCTCACCGGCGAGCAGATGCTGGAACGTGCCGCGCTGAAGGCCGGCGAGCGTGTGCTTGTCACCGGCGCCTCCGGCGGCGTCGGTTCCGGCATCGTGCAGCTGGCAAGGGCGCGCGGCGCCATCCCCTACGCGGTGGCCGGCAAGGGCAAGGAACAGGCCGTGCTCGACATCGGCGCCGAGAAGGTGATCACGCGCGGCGTGGCCGACCTGCTCACCGCAGTGAACGAAGGGACGGGCGGCCAGCCCATCGACGTGGTGGCGGATCTGGTCGGCGGCGCCATCTTCAACGACCTGCTGCGCATTCTGCGCCCCGAGGGCCGCTACACCACGGCGGGCGCCATTGCCGGGCCGGTGGTGCAGTTCGACCTCCGCACCATGTATCTGAAGCAGCTCCAGCTCCACGGCTCGAGCCAGGGCACGCGGGCCGACTTCCGTCGCATCGTCCGCTACATCGAGGACAAGAAGATCAAGCCGCTGGTCGGCGGCGTCTACAAACTGTCGGATTTCCACCGCGCCCAGACCGACTTCATGGGCAAGGACTTCGTCGGCAAGCTGGTGGTGGTGCCGGACGCAATGTGGAGCGGCGCTTGACCCCGCAAAGAGCGCTCGGCGCGGTCAGCCGTTGATCGCGCCGCCCTCGATCCGGTCGTAACCTTCAGCGGCGGGCGCTTCCCGCAGCCTGATCAACTCAGCCACGTCGACAACCTTCAACTGACCTGCCACGCCGAGCGCATCGGTGGCGGCTGTGTACATGACCTTGTCCTTGGGACAGGCGACGACAAAGATCCCGACGCCCAGGCCAAGCGCCTCGCGGATGCGATTTTCGCTGGGGCGCTCCTTGACGCCGTCGTCGCCCTGCCAGATGCGGCCGCCGCCGGCGCCGCAACAAAAGGAATTCTCGCGGCAGCGCGGCATATCGTGCAGGGCATAGCCCGCCGCCTTGATGAGGTCGCGCGGCGCGTCGAAGCCGCCATTGTAGCGGCCGAGATAGCAGGGATCGTGATAGGTCACCGTGGCGCCGCCCGCCGGTGCGATGTCGAGCCTGCCCGCCGTGACCAGTTCGGCAAGCAATGCTGTGTAGTGAAGCACCTCGAACTCTGCACCAAAATGACGATAGTCGTTCTTCAGCGCGTTCAGGCTGTGCGGATCCGTGGTGACGATGCGGTTGAAGCTGCATTCGCGGATCGCGTCGATGTTGGATTGGGCAAGCGTCTCGAACAGGCCTTCTTCGCCGACGCGCCTCACGTCGTTGCCGCTGTTGCGCTCGGCGTCGAAGAGGATACCGAAATCGACGCCGGCGGCCGTGAAAAGCTCGGCGACCTTGCGGGTCACATCCTGGACACGCGGATCGTAGGACGCGTAGTCGCCGACGAACCACAAGACGTCGACCGGTTCGCTGCGAGCGTCCTTGACCGGGAAGCCGAGCTCCTTCGTCCAGCGCGCCCGCATCTTGGACGGCTTGCCCATCGAGTTCCCTAGACGCGTGAGGTTCGACAGCGCGTCCTGTAGCATGGGGCTGACATGGCCTTCATCGACAAGATGGCGCCGCATGTCGATGATCTTGGGCAAATGCTCGATCTCGACCGGACAAGCCTCCATGCAGGCCCGGCAGGTCGTGCAGGCCCACAGCGTCTCTTCGGCGATCACGCCGCCCACCAGAGGTGTGGACGTCTCGTCCGCCAGCGCGTCGCGCATGTCGGTGATCAGCATCTTCGGGCTGAGAGGCAGGCCCGAGGCGTAGGCGGGGCAGACCGCCTGGCAGCGTCCGCATTCGGTGCAGGACAAGAGGTCGAGCTGCTGTTTCCAGTCGAATTGTGCAAGCGATGCCACGCCCGGATTCTCACGCTCCGGAGGCACCGCGGGCGCGGTCCCGGCCGGTTCGAGGTTGCGAAAATAGATGTTCGGCGCGGCCAGGAACATGTGCCGATGCTTTGAGCCCGGAATATAGACTAGGAAGGCGAGGATGGCGCCGATATGGACCCAATAGGCAATTTGCTCCGTCGGATGTGCCTGAACGCTCAAGACGCGGAGCAGATCGGCTACCAACGACGCGACCGGCCGCCATGACCCGTCGGCGCCGCCGACGATCCGCGCGCCGGCCTCGATCAGCAGGGATGAGACGATGAGCAGGATGAGCGCATAGATGATCGCCGCATCGTTGCCGCTCGATCCCCTGAACCGCGCCGGCTTCAGGATATAGCGCTGATAGACGGCCAGGCCGAGGCCTACCAGCATCAGCACCGCGAACAGATCCTGCAGCAGCGCGATCCAGCTGTCGCCACCGATCGGCGCCAGCGAAAAGCCGGGGAACAGGCGTGAGCCGAAAGCCTCGATCGTGACGGTGAACAGGACGAAGAACGAAACGAAGATCAGCGCGTGCAGGATTCCCGACAGCTGCTTGCGCAGCATCTTGCGATGCAGGCCGATCGCGATGGCGAGACCTTCCAGGCGGCGCCATGGCTGGTCGAACCGGCTTGCGCCCGGCGCCAGCGCCAACGTTGCGACGTAGCGGCGGGAGCGCCAAAGTGTCAGCGCGACGGCCGCCAGCGTGACGATCCACAGTATAGGCGTCTCGCTCATATCAGCGGCCGGTCTGCAGCCGCTCGCTGAGATTGGCGACGAGATCGAACAGGTCGCAGGTCGCGCCGAAATGCGCGACATTGAAGATCGGCGCCTTCGGATCGGTGTTCACAGCGATGATCAGGTCCGACTTCGACATGCCTTCGAGATGCTCCGGGGCGCCGGAAACGCCGAGCGCCAGATAGAGCTTCGGCTTGACCTTCTGGCCGGATTTGCCGACCTGCCGCACCTTCGGCAGCCAGCCGCTGTCCACCACCGGGCGGCTGCCGGCGATCTCCGCGCCAAGGATGTCCGCGAGACCGCGCGCGATGTCGATGCTGGCCTCGTCGCCGATGCCGCGGCCGACGCAGACGATCCGCTCGGCCGTCGTGAGGTCGACGCCGTCATAATTGGGAACCTCGACGCCGACGAGACGGACCTTGCCTTCGGCCACGACGGGCGTGGCGTCGGAATGTTGCAGCTTGGACGGATCGACCGCGCGCCGCTCGGCTTCGGCGAAGGCGCCGGGATTGACCATCAGGATGGCCGGCAAGGGCACACTGCATTCGGCGAGGATCTTGCCGCCATAGACCTGCGCGACGACGGCCAGCCAGTCGCCGTCGCGGCTGATTTCGTTGACATAGGAGACCAGCGGCCAACCGGTGCGCGCCGCGAGATCACCGGCGACGTCGAGCCCGTTGGCGGAGTATGGCACCAGCACCAGGCCCGGCTCTTCGGCTGCAACGGTATCCGCCAGCAGCCGCGCATAGGATTCGGCGGCGATGAGCTGGGTATTGCCGGCGCTCGCCGCGACAAGCCTGTCGGCAGCGCCGAGGCTCGTGACGGCGGGTTCCGGATCCTGGCCTGCGAAGAAAGCGACCACCTCGTCGCCGGCAGCGCCGGCCATGCGCGCCGCCGTGATCATTTCCAGCGAAAAGGGCTCGATCTTGCCGAATGAGCCTTCCGTGCAGGCGACAATCCGCATCGCTTAAACTCCTGCAAAGCCTTTGGCCGCCAGGATGCTGGCCAGCCTGTCGGCGACATTTTCGGGATTGTCTCCGAGATTTTCACCGGTGCCGCGCTGTCCAGGCAATCTCAGCGCGACGATCTCGGCCGATCTTTCGAACCCGGCGGGTTCGGACGCCGCCTTGCCCATGGCCGTCTTCGACGCCTCTCTAAGCTTGCTGCCCGAGACATAGCGCGGCGCCTTGGAGGCGGTCTGCACGCCAATCACCGCCGGCAGCGCAATCTCGTATGTCGCGGCGATGCCGCCGCCGCGCTCCTGCGTGACGCGAAGGGCGGAAGCCTCGATGCTCAGCCTGCTGGACCCGGAGACATGCGGCCAGCCGAGCCGGGCGCCGGCATAGGGCACGAGCTGGCCGAACAGATCCTCGGTCGACTGGACGCCGCAAAGGACGAGATCGGCGGCCTTCGAGCGGGCGAGCGCGACGATGGAACCGGCAATCGCGCGCGAGTCGATCATGCCGTCCGCTTCGGCCTCGAGCGCGATCGCCTCGTCCGCACCGCGGGCGACCGCCATCTGCAGCACGCGGTTACTTCCCTCGCCGATGGCGACGGCCACGACCGTCGCGCCAGCGGCTTCCTTCAAAAGGATCGCCTCTTCCAGCGCATGGTCGTCGAAATCATTGAGCTGGAAATCCAGCCATTCGCGGTCGATGCCGCGTCCGTCGCCCGTCAGTTCGAGCTCGCCAGCGGAATCCGGGATCATTCGCAGCACAACGAGAATTTTCAACGGTCGATCCTCCCCGGGCGTATCTCAGGCTTCCGGTACCTGCTGCCTATTAGATCGCAACCGTTGCTGCGCCCAATCGAGAAAATCGTAATAGCAGCTATTACAACTCAGGAGATTGACCTTCGCGGCGATGCGTCCGCTAATCCGAAGCGTTGGGAGGCTTGGGCAACCGGTTGTCGCCGGGCGCTTTGTATTTTTCGATATAAATTACGAAATAGACTATAAATTATCAAATTTTTACTTGGGGTAGGAACAATCGGTATCCAAAAGGGTGCCCAGGAGGAGGAAGGTATGACTATAAAGAGCATCTTGGATCAAAAGATATCTCGTGCGAGCTTCATCCGCAAGGCGCCCGCCGCGCTGGCGGCCGCCGGCGCCGTCTCGACCTTGGGACTCGGCGCGACCGCCCCCGCCGCGGCGGAAGAAACCAAGCCCGGCTATTACGGCGTGCCGCGGACCTGGATCTGGAATCCGAACGCCAACGCGATGGTCGATACGTCGAAGTGGAAGAAGGAAGGCCCCTATACGATCGGCTTCTCCAACGCCTCGATATCGAACGCCTGGCGCGTGGCGTTCCAGCACGGCGTGTTCTGGGCCGCAGGCCAGCATCGCGATGAGATCGCGCATCTTCTGGCGACCGACGCCAATGACGATCCCTCGAAGCAGATCGCCGACATCCAGGACCTGATCAGCCAGGGCGTCGACGTCTTGCTGATCGCCGCCGCCACGGAAGACGCGTTGGACTCCGTCGTCGGGCGCGCCATGGAGCAGGGCATTCCCGTCATCATGGTCGACCGCAAGGTGAAGACGGCGAGCAACTACATCACCTACATCACCGCCTCGGACTGGGCGCTTGGGCGTCTGGAAGCCCTGTGGCTGTGCGAGACGCTCGGCGGGAATGGCAACATCGTCATGCTGCCCGGCATTGCCGGCTCGAGCGTCGCCGAAATCCGCATCAAGGCGAACGAAGAGGTGTTCGGCAAGTTTCCCGGCATCAAGGTGCTGGAGAAGCAGTATTGCGACTGGAATCCCGCGACCGGCAAATCGGTGATGGCCGCACTCATCCAGAAGCACGGCAAGGAGATCAACGGCGTGCTGGCCGACAGCGCGCTGCAAGGCTCCGGCGCCGTCCAGGCCTTCCTCGCGGCGGGCTACAAGGACGGCGAAATTCCGCCGATGACCGGCGGCGATATCGCCTTGATGTATCAGCTGGCCTCCCAGCATAACATCAAGATGGTCGGCATCGACTATCCGACCTCGATGGGCATCACCGGCATCGAGACCGTGCTCGACGTCATGAAGGGTATCCCGGTTCCCGAAAAGGTCGAGGTCAGCTTCAACGTGGTGACCTCGCCCGGAGCCGATACTGTTTCGGTCAAGGGCGACCGGCACCTGCTCGACCATGTCAGCATGAGCGACCCGGGCGACCTGTCGCCGAGCAACGGCTTGCCGGCCGGATACAATCCGAGCACGTTCAAGCCCGATTATCCGAAGTAAGCCTCCCAGCCTGCCAGGGTGTGCGTTCCTTCGGACGCACACCCTGGCGTAACCGGAATTTCGAGCATCGGATAAATGGTCACTCCCGTCATCGAGCTCAGTCGCATCGAGAAGGAGTATCCGGGCGTAAAACCCCTGGACAGGGTGGATTTTGCCGTTCGTCCTGGCGAGATCCACGCTCTTCTCGGCGAAAACGGCGCGGGAAAATCAACCCTCATACGGGTCATGGGCGGCGCCATCAGGCCGAATGGCGGCAGCATGACCTATCTGGGCAAGCCGGTTTCCTGGCAGTCGCCAAAGCAGGCGCGCGCGGCGGGTATCCACGTCATCCATCAGGAACTCGCTCTGTTTTCCGAGCTTTCGGTCGCCGAGAACATCCTGGTCGACGCGCAGCCGCGCAACGCCCTCGGCCTGATCTCCGGCCGCGCCCGCCACGCGCGGGCAGCCGAGATACTGGCGCAGCTCGGCGTGAAGATCTCGACCCATGCCAAGATCGATGAATTGCCTCTGGCCGACCAGCAGATGGTCGAGATCGCCAAGGCGCTGGTCGGCGAGGTGAGGCTGCTCGTGCTCGACGAGCCGACGGCGGTGATTTCCGGCCGTGAGGTCGATCTCCTGTTCGACAACATGCGGCGTCTGAAGCGCGAAGGCGTCGGTATCGTCTATGTCTCGCACCGGCTGGAAGAGATCTTCGAGATCGCCGACCGTGTGACGATCCTGAAGGACGGACAGGTGGCGGGCACCGGTCCGGTCGGCGACCTGACGCGTGACGAGATGATCACCAAGATGGTCGGACGCCGCCTCGAGCAGATCTATCCGGCGCGCCGCAAGGCGCCGGCCGGCGGGCCGGACATCCTGAAGATCAGCAACCTTCGCGCCGGCCATCGCGTGCGCGATGTCAGCTTCGCGATCAGGCCGGGCGAGGTCGTCGGCATCGCCGGAATGGTCGGCTCGGGCCGCACCGAAGTGGCCGAGGTGATCTTCGGCACGCGCGACCTCGACGGCGGCACAATTGAATTCGACGGCACGCGCTTGGACCGGCGCATGCCGCGCGAGGCGATCCGCAACGGCGTCGGCTTCCTGACCGAGAACCGCAAGGACGAGGGGCTTTTCCTCGGCTTGCCGATCTCGGCGAATGTCATGGCGCCCGATCTGGCCGGCGTCACCAGGCGGGGGCTGATCGATCGGCGCGGCGAGCGCGAAATCGCCCTTGAGCAAATACGCAACTTCGCGGTGGCCGCACCTTCGCCGGAGGTCAAGGTCGGCAATCTTTCCGGCGGCAACCAGCAGAAGGTGCTTTTCGGCCGCTGGTCGCGCATCGCCCGCAAGCTGCTCATCCTCGACGAGCCGACGCGCGGCGTCGACATCGGCGCCAAGGTCGAAATCTACCGCATCGTCCGCAACCTGGCGGAGCAGGGCGTCGGCATCCTCATGATCAGCTCCGAGCTACCGGAGATCATCGGCCTGTCGGACCGCATCTTCGTGATGTCGCAAGGCCATGTCGCGGGCGAGATCGACGGCGCGTCCGCCACCGAAGAGGCGATCATGGATCTCGCCGTGCGCTCGCTCGACCGGCGCGAAAGCACCGCGGCCCGGCTGGAGCAGGTCGCATGAGCGCCGTCGTCGCCGAATTCCGCCGCAACCGGCTTTCGCTGTCCTATGTGATTGTGGTGGCGTTGCTCATCCTGCTCGTCGCCGCGGGCGGTTTCCTGTCCGACCGGTTCCTCACCTGGCGCAACTTCGGCAACCTGTTCCAGCAACTCGTCGTGCTGGGCATGGTCAGCCTCGGCCAGACATTCGTGGTGCTCTTGGGCGGCATCGATCTTGCGGTCGGCTCGCTGGTCGGCGCATCGACCGTTTTCATCGCCCATTTCCTCGAGTGGCGGCCGGATCTTCTGTGGCTGGCACTGCCTCTCGCCCTGATCGCCGCGACGGCGATCGGCGCGCTCAACGGCCTGCTCACCATCGTGCTGCGCGTCCATCCGCTGATCGTGACGCTCGGCATGTCGTCGATCATCTTCGGCGCCACGCTGATGTACGACAAGGAGCCGGGCGGATCGGTTCCGCGCGGCCTGGCCGACTTCTCCTATGCGAATCTGTGGGGCATCCCGGTGACGGCGATCGTCCTCGTCGCGATCTTCGCCCTTGCCGGCCTTTGGCTCCAGCGCTCGCGCTCCGGCCGCAGCATCTATTTCGTTGGTGGCGACCGCGAGGCGGCACGGCTGAACGGCCTGCCCGTCAACCGCATCGTGGTGATGGCCTATGCGCTGTCCGGCCTGTGCGCCGGACTGGCGGCGATCTTCCTGACCGCCCGCACCGGTGTCGGCGACCCGCGCATTGGTACTGCCTTGACGCTGCAATCGATCACGCCGGTGGTTGTCGGCGGCACCATTCTGGCCGGCGGGCGCGGCGGCGTCCTCGGCACGTTGCTCGGCGTTCTGCTGGTGACGATGCTCAACAATTTGCTGAACTTCCTGAACGTGTCTTCCTACTACCAGTGGGTGATCCAGGGCCTGATCATCATCGTCGCCGTCAGCATCCACACCACAAGGCGGAGGCAGTGATGGCACCGCTGGAGACCCCGCTGCCCCGCTCCCGAGGTGTGTCCGTCGCCTCGATTTTCGAGCGCTATGGGTTGATCGTCTTCCTCGTCGCGCTGTTGCTGGTCGCGGCCGTGCTGTCGCCAACCTTCCTGCGGCCGGCCAACCTGGTCAACGTGCTCACCATCGCGGCACCGCTCGGCATGGTGGTCGTCGGCCAGATCTTCGTCATCCTGGTACGGGGGCTCGACCTGTCGGTGGCCTCGCTGATGGCGACGGTGGCGGTGCTTGCGACGGCGTTCAAGGCGACGACCAACGATGCGATCCCGATGATCTTCGCGGCGGCGATCGCCTTCTCCGCCGTCGTCGGCCTGGTCAACGGCTGGCTGGTCGCCAAGCGCGACGTCAGTCCGTTCCTTGCCACGCTGGCCATGATGATAATCCTGCAGGGGGTCCGCTTTGCCTATACGGGCGGCGCGCCGATCAGCACGCTTCCGCCGGGCATGGGTTTTCTCGCGTCGGGCCGCATCCTGGGCATTCCGGTCAACCTCATCACCCTGGCGCTGCTGGCCATTGTCTTCGGCATCGTGCTGCACCGGTCGCGCCTCGGGCGCGAGATATTCATGGTGGGCAGCAATCCCAAGGCGGCGTTCCTCAACGGTGTCGCGCCCGATCGCGTCATCATCTTGTGCCACGTCATCTGCTCGGTCTGCGCCGGCATAGGCGGACTGTTCCTGCTCGGCTATGTCGGGACGGTCTCCAACTGGGTCGGCCAGGGCTACGAGCTCGACTCGATCGTCGCGGCGGTCATGGGCGGCGTGGCGCTGACGGGCGGACGTGGCAACATCTTTGTCGCGCTGCTTGGCGTCGCGGTGCTGGTCGTCATCAACAATCTGGTGCTTTTGCTGGGCTTTCCGATCGAGATGCAGCTCATCATCAAGGGCATCATCATCATAGGCGCGGCTGCGTTCTACCGCACACGGCTCGCATGAGCCGGTCGCCAGCCATCGAGGGAGGTATGAAATGAATGTCGAGAGCCTGAGCGAACGCGGCACCCGCGCGCGGCGCGACGAGGAAGTGGACGTCGTCATCGTCGGCGCCGGGCCTTCCGGCTCGGTCGCGGCACTGCATCTCGCCCGGGCCGGCCTTTCCGTGGTCGCGCTGGAACAGGGGGAATGGCCCGAATATAACGACTACACGGGCGCGCGGCCGGAGCATGAGCTGGTCAGCACCAAGCTGTGGCATCCCAATCCGAACGTGCGCGACAACCCGAACGACTATCCGGTCGATACCTCGACCACGGATATCAACCCGCTGATGTTTGCCGGCGTCGGCGGCAGCGCCACGCTCTACGGCGCGCAATGGATGCATTTCCTGCCCTCCGATTTCCGCGTCCGCTCGCTCGATGGCGTGGCCGAGGACTGGCCGTTCTCCTACGAGGATCTGCTGCCCTACCAGCTCGAGATCGAGCGTGAGGTCGGCGTGTCCGGTCTCGCGGGCGACCCGGCGTTTCCACCGCGGGGGCCATATCCTTTCCCGGCGCTGCCGATCGGCTCCGTGGGTCTGCGCGGCGCGCTCGGCATGGAGCGCATGGGCTGGCATTGGTGGCCGGGCAGCAACGCGATACCGTCCGAGAAGTTCGGCGAGTTGAATGCCTGCGTGCGGCGCGGCACCTGCCTCACCGGCTGTCCGGAAGGCGCGAAGTCGACCACCGATCGCTCGCACTGGCCGCTTGCCTTGAAGGCCGGCGCCCGGCTTGTCACGCGCGCCCGCGTCAAGGAGGTCGAGACGAACGAGCAAGGGCTTGCCACCGGCGTCGTCTATGTCGACGCCAACGGCCGCGACCGGCGCCAGCGCGCCAAGGTCGTCATCCTCTGCGCCAACGGCGTCGGCACGCCGCGGCTGCTGCTGATGTCGGGCGGAGCGAAGAGCCCGGACGGGCTGGCCAATTCATCCGGCATGGTCGGCAAGCGGCTGATGATGCATCCCTTCGCCAGCATCCTTGCCTCCTACGAGGACCCGCTGGACTCCTGGCGCGGCCCGTTCGGGCAGCAGGTCTATTCGCTGGAATTCTACGAGACCGACGAGCGGCGCGGCTTCGTGCGCGGATCGAAATGGAACTGCATGCCCTCCGGCGGTCCGGTCGGCGTGTCGGGCGCCACCGGCTCCAAGGTCTATGTCGCCGAAGAGGGCCGCTTCCAGGATTTCTGGGGCGCCAACCTGCACGAGAACGTCGCCCGCCGCTTCGGCCATTCGCTGATCTGGGGCATCGTCGGCGAGGACCTGCCGGAAGAGGAGAACCAGGTGGTGCTGTCGAAGAACCTCGTCGATTCCGACGGCCTGCCGGCGCCGCAGATCGTCTACAAGGTCAACGAGAACTCGAACCGGCTTCTGAAGTTCAACATCGACCGTTGCCTGGAATCGGTCCGGGCGGCCGGAGCGATCGAGACGCTGGTCTCGACGCCGGTGCGCGAATCCGGCTGGCATCTGATCGGCACGACCGTGATGGGCGACGATCCGAAGCGCTCGGTCGTCGACCAGTGGGGTGCCTGCCACGATGTGCCCAACCTCTACATCATGGACGCCTCGACGTTCCCGACCTCCGGCGCGACCAATCCGACCGCGACGATCATGGCGGTGGCGCTGCGCAACACGCGTCGCATGATTGCGGAACGGCGCAATCAGAAGGTCGCCTGAGATGAGCACGGACAAGACGTTCCTCGCCCTTGCGGATTTCCTCATTCCGGCCCACGGCGACATGCCGGCGTTCGGCTCGGTCTGCACCTTCGCCGATGCCGAAAAGGCGCTCGATTTTCGTGTCGACCTCAAGGAAGGATTCGATCGCGGGCTCGATGCCGATCCCGCGTTGAGCGCGGAAGCGCATCTCGAGAAGCTCAACAAGGAGGATGGCGGCGCCTTCTCAGCCGTCACGACGATTGCCATCTGCACCTATTACATGAACCCGCGCGTGCGTGAGCTGCTCGGCTATCCCGGCCAGGAAAGCGTGCGGTACGATTCCAAGGCCACCCAGATCTACCTCACCGACGGCTCGCTCGGCCATGTGCTGGCGCGCGGTCGCAAATACCGGCCGACACCCGGCCTCTGATCCCTCCCAAGCAGACCAGAAAGGAATAACCCGATGGGTAAGGACATGTTCGACAAGGGCTTCGAGATCCGCAAGGCGGTGCTCGGCGCCGAATTCGTGGAGAAATCCTTCGCCAGCGCCGACGATTTCAACCGGCCGATGCAGGAGTTGGTGACCGAATATTGCTGGGGCGCCGTGTGGGGCCGCGAAACGCTCGACCGCAAGACGCGCAGCATGCTGAACCTCGCCATGCTGGCGTCGCTCAACCGGCCGCACGAATTGAAGATGCACGTCAAGGGCGCGATCCGCAACGGCGTCACCAAGGACGAGATCCGCGAGGTGCTGCTGCAGGTCGCGATCTATGCCGGCGTGCCGGCCGGCGTCGACGCTTTCCGCAATGCCCGCGAGGCCCTGCAGGAAATCGGCGCATGATCCAGCGTCCGCCGCTCGCCGAGGACAAGCTTGCCATGCTGATCGGCGGCCGCTGGGCCGCCGCGGCGTCGGGCGAGTATTTCGAGTCCTTCGATCCCTTCACCGGCAAGGCCTGGGCGCTTGTTCCGCGCGCCGGCGTCGCCGATGTCGATGCGGCCGTTGAGGCCGCCTCACAGGCCTTCCGGGGGGAATGGCGGTCGATGACGGCGAGCGCGCGCGGCCAGATCATGGCGCGCTTTGCCGACCTTGTCGCCGAGGAGGCGGAAAACCTCGCCGTCCTCGAGACACGGGACAACGGCAAGCTGATCAACGAAATGCGGATGCAGTGCAAATACATCCCGCAATGGTTCCGCTTCTTCGGCGGGCTGGCCGACAAGATCGAGGGACGCGTCATCCCGATCGATAAGCCTGGCGTCTTCAACTACACCAAGCTCGAGCCTCTGGGTGTCGTGGCGGCGATCACGCCTTGGAACTCGCCGCTGATGCTGGCGACCTGGAAGCTTGCGCCGGCGCTGGCCGCCGGCAACACCGTCGTATGGAAGCCGTCGGAATTCTCGTCCGTCTCGGCGCTCTTCTTCGGAAGGCTGTTCGAGAAGGCTGGCTTCCCGAAAGGCGTCGTCAACATCATCACCGGCTTCGGCCACGAGATCGGCGACCGCATGGTCACGCATCCGCGGGTGGCGAAAATCGCCTTCACCGGCGGCGACGCCACCGGCCGGCGCGTCTACCAGGCCGCGGCCGGCGGCCTGAAGAAGGTGACGCTGGAACTCGGCGGCAAATCGGCCAACATCGTTTTCGCCGACGCCAAGCTGGAGGCCGCGATTCCCGGGCTGGTCTCGGGCATCTTCGCGGCGACCGGTCAGACCTGCATCGCTGGCTCGCGGGCGCTGGTGCAGCGCTCCGTCTACGATCAGGTGGTCGAAAAGCTGGTCGCGTTTGCGAGGACCGCCAAGATCGGCGATCCGCTGGATCCGGATACGCAGGTCGGCCCGATCACGACGCAGCCGCAACGCAAGAAGGTCCTCGACTATATCGGCATCGCCCGCGACGAGGGTGCGCTCCAGTTGCTCGGCGGCAAGGTGCCCGAGGACGAGGCGATCGCGGATGGCTGGTTCGTCGAGCCAACCATCTTCGGCAATGTCAGCCAGTCGATGCGCATCGCCCAGGAAGAGGTGTTCGGCCCGGTGCTTTCGATCATTCCGTTCGAGGACGAGGACGAAGCCGTCGCCATCGCCAATGACAGCATCTACGGCCTCGCCGCGGGATTGTGGACGCAGGACATCGGCCGCGGCATCCGGCTGCCGGACCGGCTGGAGGCGGGCATCGTCTGGGTCAACATGTACCGCGCGACGAGCTACCTCTCGCCCTTTGGCGGCTACAAGCAGTCGGGTTTCGGTCGGGAAAACGGCCGCACCGCCATCTACGAATATCTCCAGGAAAAGAGCGTGTGGATCGACGCCGGAAATTCCATTCCGGCTCCGTTCGTCCAGCGTTGAATCTTGAGGCGGAACAACGGTGACCTTCATGGCCCGATCCTGACGTGAAGGAAGTTGCCGATGTCCTGCTACGAGATCATCGATCCGCGCTTCGGCGACCTTGTCGATCCGGTCGCCTTCCTCGAAACGCTGCACACCGGCAACCGCTGGGCGGAGGGGCCGGTCTATTTCGCCGACCTGCGCACGCTGGTCTGGAGCGATATCCCCAACGACCGCATGCTGCGCTGGGACGAGGAGACCGGCGCGGTTTCATTGTTTCGCGGCAACGTCGCCAATCCGAACGGCAGCACCCGCGACCGCGAGGGCAGGCTGGTCACCTGCATGCAGGGCGAACGCCGCGTCGTGCGCACCGAATGGGACGGCTCGATCACCGTGCTCGCGGACTCCTTCGAGGGGAGGCGGTTCAATTCGCCGAACGACGTGGTGGTCAAGTCGGACGGCAGTGTCTGGTTCACCGATCCCAACTACGGCATCATCTCCGACTATGTCGGACGGCGGGCCGATCAGGAGCAGCCCGGCTGCCGGGTCTACCGTATCGATCCGCAATCCGGTCGCATCACCGTCGTCGCCGACGATTTCTCGATGCCCAACGGCCTTGCCTTCTCGCCGGACGAGAAGACGCTCTACATCGCCGATTCCGGTTATCTGACCGACCGCGGCGCGCCGCATCACGTCAGGTCGTTTGACGTTGCCGGCGACAGGCTGGTAAATTCGCGCGTGTTCGCCGAAATATCGCCCGGCATTCCGGACGGGTTCCGGGTCGATATCGCCGGCAACCTCTGGATCAGCGCCTGGGACGGTGTCCAGTGCCACACGCCGGCCGGTGAATTGATCGGCAAGATCCTGGTGCCGGAAATGGTGGCGAACGTCGCGTTTGGCGGCGCGCGGCACAATCGGCTGTTCATCACGGCGACAACTTCGGTCTATGCCGTGTTCCTGAACGTGCGCGGCCTGAAATATCCGTTCCGCACGTAGGTCGAGAGCTTCGGGCAAAGCACCGCCCGGCGGCGGGTTGGGTGGTTTGAGTTGGACACGAAGCAGTTACAGGTCTTCATCGCGGTCGGCTCGGCGGGCAGCTTCTCGAAGGCCGCCCTCGACCTCAATGTCACCCAGCCGATGATCACGCGTCATATCCGCGGGCTCGAGGAGGAACTGGGCGTCGAATTGTTCCACCGCAACGGCCGCGGCGTGGTGCTAACCGAAGCCGGAGCGCTCTTGAAATCGCATGCGGACGAGATCGTCGAGCGCATGCGGCTGGCGCAGAACGCCGTGTCCAATCTCAGGGCTTCGCCGCGCGGCAGGCTGGTGCTCGGCGTTCCGCCCTCCGTCGGAACTGTGCTGACGGTGCCGCTCGTCAAGAAGATCAAGAACGAGTTTCCGAACGTCGCGCTGCAGGTCATCGAAGGATTCAGCGGCCATATCCTCGAGTGGCTGATTGCCGGCCGCATCGACGCGGCGGTGCTTTACAACTCGCCCAATCACCCTTCCGTGCTGACCGAGCCGCTCGCCGATGACGAGCTTTTCCTGATCGGCCCGGCGCTGGCCGAGCCGGCGCTGCCGCGCGGCCCGGTGAGTCTCAGCGTGCTTGCGGAATTGCCGATGATCCTGCCGAGCCGGCCGCATGGCCTGAGACGGCTGATCGACAACATCGTCGCCGAGCACGGCATCTATCCACGCATCGAGATGGAGCTGGAGGCGATGCCGTCGACCCTGCTGCTTGTCGAGGAGGGCGGTGGCTATACGGTTCTGCCCTATGCTTCCGTGCATCTGCTGGCCGAAGCCGGCCGTATCGAGGTCTGGCCGTTCGAGCCGCAGATCACGCGCAAGCTCATCCTTGCGACGTCGTCGCAGAAGCCGATGTCATCGACATTCCGCCCGCTGTTCCGCGCCGTGCGCACGGAGCTGAGGGACATCATCTCCACCCATGTCTGGAAGCCGCCGCAGCACAATCGCTGAGATCGGTGCGCCTGGCGCTTACACCTTCGGTCGGGCCAGTGCGATGATCGAACCAACGTCGCCGATGTCGTGCAGAGCCCACAGCCTGTCGGCAAGCGCGCCCGCATCGATCGTCGGGCAGCCGTACTCGGCAAGGGCGGCGAATTTGTCGCGCAGCGCGGCGTCCGTCATCGGCCGCGCCGGACTGCCGGTGGCGGCCAGCTCGCTCATCTCGAAATGCGCTCCATCGCTGCAGCACACGGAAATGTAGGCTGCCTCGACCGGAATGGCTTCGTCCGTTTCGATCGGACGCACCTTGGCGCGCAATGCCGTCACCTCAGGATCGCTCACCGCCGCATCGCTGAAATCGGCCGCACCGGCCGTGCCGCGCAACAGGGCGACAGCGACGGCATGTTGCGCGCTGACCTGTGCCTCCCTGCCAGTGGTGACGTCGGGCCTGTCGGCGCGGGCCTTGAGCAGCGGGCAGCCGCGCACGGTGACTTCGCTGATCCGGTCAGCGGAGAAATCCGGCTGTCGGCGTAGATTCAGGCATGCGTCGATAACGGGATTGAGGACCACGCCGCAAGGATATGGCTTGAACATGTTGCGCAGGTTTTCCCAGTCGCTGCCCAGCCCGCGCTCGATCAGCTCGGGCTGCGGCGCGTCGCACAAGACCTTGAGGAAACCGCGCGGACCTTCGAGGGGCATCGGCGGTCCTTCGATCCCACCCTTCGCCATCAATGCAGCGAGCAAGCCTCCGCGCGCGGCGGTGCCGACACCGACGCTCTTGGCCATGAAACCCAGCGTCTCGACAAGGCCAGATGCCTGGGCCGATGCATTGCCGAAGGCCCACAGGATTTCCTCCTCGCCAAGATCGAGCAGCTTCGCCGCGGCTGCGGCGGCGCCGAAGATCCCGCAGGTCGAGGTGATGTGCCAGCCGCGATTGTAGTGGCCCGGCGAGATCGCGTTGCCGATCCGGCAGGTCACCTCCACGCCGAGAACGAAGGCATGGAGAAGCGCGGTCCCGCTGACTGGCCGGGTTTCGGCCAGGGCAAGGACGGCGGGCGCCACGGGCGCTGTCGGGTGGATGATCGTGCCTTGATGGGTGTCGTCGAAGTCGAACACGTTCATCGACGCCGCGTTGAGGAACGCCGCGGTCGGTGCATCCCGTCGTGCGCGGTGGCCGATCACGGTCGCGGCTTCGCCGGCGGAGAAGGGCGCGAGGCTCGCCGCAAGGCGCAGGATCGCTTGGTCGGACGAACCTCCAAGCGCGGTCCCGAAGCCGTTGAAGAGGGCGCGCAGCGCATGCTCGCGCACTGGCTCCGGCACGTCGCTCCATTGCGAATTGCGCACGAACGCCGCAAGCCGGCGCGACAGGCCCGGAGCAATCGCCTGGGGGGAGTTGGCGCTCATCGGATGCGTTCCAGTTGCCGTCAGGCCTGGGCCTTCTTGCCGGCAACCGTCACGCCGGCCCAACCTTCGATCGGCTTGATGATTTCGGTGAGGTCCGCATCGGCGCCGAGATCGCTCTTCGCCACGGTCAGCAACTGCCGCACCGCGCCGCCGACGATCATCGGCACGCCCAGCGCGTCGCTCTCTTCGAGGCAGAGGCGGATGTCCTTGGCCGACAGCCCGATGGCGAAGCCGAAATCGAAGCCACGGGTAAGGACGAATTTTGGGATCTTCGTCATCGTCGCGTTGGAACTGCCGCTGCCCGAATTGATGACCTCGAGCATCACGTCCGGGTCCAGCCCGGCCTTGGTGCCGAGCACGAGCGCTTCGGAAGCGATCGACAAAGCCGTCACCGACATCAGGTTGTTGATCACCTTGATCATCTGGCCCATGCCGGGCTCCAGGCCGACATGGACCGGTTTGCCGAGCGTTTCGAGGATAGGGCGGATCGTTTCCATCGTCGCCTCGTCGCAGGCGGCCATCATTGCCAGCGTGCCTTTTTCAGCGCCGCCCACGCCGCCGCTGACCGGGCAATCTGCCAAGGCGATGCCGGCGGCCTTGAGGCCTTTCGCGACGAGGCGCTCCGTCCGCGGACCCGTGGTGGAGAGGTCGATGACGATGCTCGCGCCCTTGACGGAAGCAAGTCCGTCGGGACCGAGGCAGACGGCTTGCACGATCTCCGGTGTCGGCAGCGAAAGCAGCACCACGTCGCAGATCGTCGCCAGCTCGGCGGGGGTCGCGGCCTTGCCGGCGCCCTGCGCGACCAACGCTTCGATGGCGGCGGCATTGGTGTCATAGACGCTGACGCCATAGCCTGCCGCCATCAGGCGCTTCGCCATCGGCGTTCCCATCCTGCCGGCGCCAGCCAGGCCGAGCTTGAGATTGTTCATTGTCGTCTCCATGCGATTGTGACGAACACCCCGAGGTTTTCGATCCATCAGGGGGCGTCGATCATAGGCGCTCACGGCGCTCCGGGGATAGGGTCGAGGTCGAGGCGCACGATGTCGTCCACGCCCGCCAGCGCGGCGGGATAGCGGGCGAGCACCAGCGGATCGTGGCCCGGGATGATGTGGTTCGGCGTGCTGGCGAGCTTCTTCATGGTGGCGTAGCCGTCCAGCATGTCGGTTGCGCTCTCCAGCACCGGGAAAGGCCGGTTCTGCTCGAAATTGGCATAGAAATGCGATGCGTCGGAGCCGAGCACCACAAAGCCGCGTCGCGTCTTCACACGTATCACCTGCAGGCCCTTAGAGTGGCCGCCGACACGGTGAACGGTGAGGTTCGGAGCGACCTCCGAGACGCCGTCATGGAAAGTCACGCGCCCGGCATAAAGCTTGCCGATCATGCTGGCCACATCCTCATAGTCGAACGGATGCCTGAGATAATTGTGGCACATGCAGCGCCCCGTGCAGTAGGCCATCTCCACGTCCTGGACGTGATAGCGGGCCTTCGGGAACAGCTCGTGATTGCCGGCATGGTCGAAATGCATGTGCGAGATGATGACATCCTCGACCTTGTCCGGATCGATGCCGATCATCTTCAGCCCTTCGCCGACGGGGCGCAGCAGATTGCGCTGGCGCCGGTCCGCGACTTTCGCGTCGAAGCCCGTGTCGAACACGAAAGTGCGCGATTTGCCGACGATGGCCCAGACGAAATAGTCGAGCGGCATCGGGCCGTCATGCGGGTCGCCGCCGATGAAATTCGCGGCCGCGTTGCGGTCGTGGTGGCCGTAACGGATGGCGTAGACTTCGTAGAGGTCGTCCATGAGTGGCTCCGTCTAGAGCAATTCCGGGAAAAAGCGCGTCACGGTTTCCGTCCGGAATGCGTAAAACAAATAGTTCGGCATCACTTGGCGGGAGATGCCGGCCTGCTTCGGCACCGGCTCAACTTGCCAGCCAGCCCGCTTCGACCGGCAGCACGGATCCGGTCATGTCGCGGGCGATCGGTCCGCACAGGAAGACGAGCAGGTCGGAGATGCTCCCAGCGGAGACGAAGTTGCCGCCGGGCTGCTTGCCTTCGAGGAAGAGCCGCTCAGCCGCTGTCCTGTCGATGCCGCGCTCCGCCATCAGCCTCTCCACCCGTTCCTCCGTGCCCGGCGTCAGCACCGACCCGGGGCAGAGGCTGTGACAGGTCACGTCGCGATCCAGGTTCTCCAACGCCACGGCGCGGGTCAAGCCGAGGATAGCAGACTTCGTCGTCACATAGCCGACGCGGTCGGTCGTTCCGCGCATGCCGTAGACCGAGGTGATGTTGAAGATCCTGCCGAAATTCCGGCTGCGCATGTTCGGGAGCAGAAGCCGGATGGCGTGGAACGCGGCGGAGAGGTTGACCGCGAGCGCAAGGTCCCATTGCTCGGCCGGGAAATCCATGACCGGCGCGAAGTGCCGGACGACCGCATTGTTGACGAGGATGTCGATCGGACCAAGCACCGACATCGCGGTGTCGATCAACCCTTCGACCCCCGACCGCGTCGAGAGATCGGCCTTGTGGTAGGCCACACGGGCGCCCGTCTTGCGGGCGAGATCGTCGCGTTGCGCTTCGATCTGCTCGGCATCTTCCAGACCGTGCAGCATGACGTTGCATCCGGACTCGGCAAGCCTTGCCGCCATTGCCTTCCCGAGACCGGCGGTGGAGCCCGTGATCAAGGCGGTGCATTCGTTTAACGGCTTCGCCCGGGTGGAGCGCGCTGCCCCTTCGGCTTCCTTCGACAAGCTCAAATCCTGTTCCGCCATTCTGTGAGCATTGCCACGACCCCTCGTTCCTACCGACAGCCCGCCAAGCATGCGACTGCCATGCAGGTCTCGACTTTATATTGGTACCGGTAACAAAATGCAATCGTAGAAAAGCGGAAAGCGGTGTCATGCTCCGGTCCAAAGGGCAGGGTCAGGTGCTCTCGCGCTGGATGACTTCGAACTTGAGGTCGACGACGCTGCCGCGCAGGTGATCGGCGCCGTCGATGATGCGGCTCAAAAGGATTCGCGCCGTCCGCTCGCCGATGTCGTAGCGCGGCAGCCGCAAGGTGGTTATCGAAGGGCTGACATGCCGCAAGAGGTCGACGTCGTCGAAGCTGGCGAGCGCGATGCGGCCGGGCACCGACCAATTGCGCCGCTGGCACTCGAACAGCGCGCCCGCGGCCAGAACTTCGCCGGCGCAGAAGAGCGCGTCGACCTCCGGCACGCTCTGCATCACCCGCGCGACGACTTCGGCGCCGGCGGCAAGGCCGCGTCCCGTCTCCAGGACCATGCGCGGGTCGGGCTCGTGCCCCAGTTGCTTGAGCGCCGCCAGGTATCCCTTGAGGCGGTCCTGCGAGCGGTCATTGTGCACGGAATAGAGGCTGGCGAAGGCGATCTTGCGATAACCGAGCCTGCCGAGATGCATCGTCATCGCGTAAGAAGCATCGCGATTTGAATAGCTTACGACCATGTCGAGCGGCTCTTTGGGGATGTTTCCGTTCTCGACGACAGGAATGCCCGACTTGCGGATCTTCTCGATGGCCTGGGGCGTATGCTCCGTGCTGTGGAGGACGAGTCCGCCGACCCGGTGGCTGAGGAAGACGGTGATGAGTTCCTCTTCCTCGTTGGGATCATATCCCGATTCCGCGATCATCAGCTGGAAACCGGAGCGCTTCAGCACCTCCGACAGTCCCTTGACCGTTTGCGTGTAGATCGAATTGTCGATGCTGGGAACGATGAGCCCGATGGTCGTCGAGCGGTTCGAGGACAGGCTGCCCGCCAGGTGGTTCGGCAGATAGCCGATCTCGCGAACGGCCTTCAGGACCCGCTCGCGCATGTCCTCGGACACTTTGCCCGGCTCGTTCAGGGCCCGTGACACGGTCATGGTGGAGACGCCGGCGCGAACCGCGACGTCGCGCATCCTGGCGCTCCCATTGCGCTTGCTTGAGTCCTCGGATGATCGCCTGGGCATGTTTGTTATCGCTCTGTCCTGCCGGCGGGCATCAAACCATTCCCTTGTCGAACAAACAAGCTGTCGGCACCGGTTGGAGCAATTCTGTTGTTACCGATATCAAAATCAGGTAATGCCCAAGGAGGAGGACGCCGCGATACCGGCGTGGAGGATTTGCGATGGGTGTGTATTCCTGCGTCGGCGTGACGGAGCAGTCGCTGCTGCGCTATGCCGATTCCGCGCGTGACGCGCAGCAATTGATCAGCCAGACCCTGACCCAGCTTTCAGGCTATGCGCTGCTCCTGTTGACGTCGCGCCGCCAGGCGGTGCTGGCCGAGGGCGCATTGGCGGTTGCGAGGCGGTCTGTCGTGCAAGCGGCCGAAGCTGTTCGCGCCTTGCAGGCGCCGGAGCCTGCCGTGCGCCACTACCATCATATGCGCGGTGCCGCCGACACGCTCATGGAAGCCTGTGCCGCGGCGACGGCCTGTCGTGGGGCGCAGGACAGGTCGGACAAGCGGTTCGACACGCTGACGCGCGCGCTAAGGGCGACAAGCGATCATCTGCGCGCGACCGCGCGCCTGTTGCCCGGCTTCGAGCTCATCGATTTCGGCCAAGCCTGTTGCGCCGTCCACGCGCCGCGCCTGCCTGGGCAAGGCATCGAGAGCAATTCCAGGAAAAATGTGAGCGGTATTCCGTCCGGAATTGCGTCAAAACAAGGAGATAGAGCGCTTCGCCGTTTCCGTGAAACGGCGAAGCGCTCTTAGTCTATCAAGGGAGGATTGAATGGCACACTACTCGATCTGGGTGCTCGAATACGCGGCGGTGGAGAAATTCCCCTTCAGCGTCATGATGTACGGGCCGCAGCACCAGGGCACGCGCAAGCTTCCCTATGCCTATGCGCTTCTGAAGGGCAGCGGCGAAACCATCCTGATCGATACCGGCTACGACCATGTCGCCTATGGCGAACAGTTGGCTACCGCCTACGGCGTCTCAAACTACCACGGGCCGTGGGCGGTTCTCGCCGAATGCGGCGTGAAGCCCGAGGACGTGACCAGCGTCTTCATAACCCATGCTCATTTCGATCACATGGGCGCCATGCATCTGTTTCCCAACGCCAAATTCTACGTCCAGAAGAGCGAGCTGGACAAATGGGTCTGGGCTCTCACGCTCGGGCCGGAATACCGTTTCCTGGTGGGCGGCGGCGATCCGGCCGATATCGTGCGCGCGGTCGAGGCGGCGAAGGAAGGCCGCATGATCTGCATCGAGGGCGACCAGGAAAACGTGCTGCCGGGGATCGACGTCCATCTCGCCGCCGACACCCACACCTATGGCAGCATGTATGTCACCGTCCGCAACGACGGCACCGGCGGCGGCGAGGATCGCTGGATCTTCGCCGGCGACCTTATCTACACCTACGACAATTTGACCGGGCTCGATCCGGCCGCGCCGCAGATCGTGCCCATCGGCCTTGCCGTCGGCAGCCAACACAATCTGATCTTCTCCAGCGCCGAGATGCTGAAATCGGTTGGCGGCGAGGTGCGCAGGGTGATCCCGGTGCATGAGGACCGGCTGCGCACCGCATTCCCGTCGCGGCTGACGGACAGGGGCCTTCAAGTGGTGGAGATCGCCCTCGCCAAAGGCGAGAAGAGCTGGGTTGGCTAGAGCAATTCCAGGAAAAGTGTGTGACGGTTTTCCGTCCGGAATTGCGGAAAAACAAAACCCTAGTGGCGAGCAAGGCAGGGGCTTGCCCCTGCCTTGAAGCGTCAGAGCTTGTCGGCGCCCGCGACGAAGCCGCCGCCGTCGATGACCACGGCCTGTCCGGTGATGAAGGACGCGGCGTCGGACGACAGGAAAAGCACTAGCTGCGCGATTTCGGACGGGTCGCTGATCCGGCCCATCGGGATCATCGGCAGCACCGTGTCCTTGGCGCTCTGCTCGCTGCCGAACATGCCGCGCAGCAGCGGCGTCATCACCGAGCCGGGCGCGATGGCGTTGACGCGGATGTTCTTGCGCGCCACTTCCAGCGCCACCGAATTGGTGAGGCCGATCACGCCCCATTTGCTGGCGCAATAGACCGCGGTGGTGGCAAAGCCCATGACACCGAACAGCGACGAGGTGTTGACGATCGCTCCGCCGCCATTGGCGGTCATATGCGGGATCTGGTGCCTCAGGCCGTTGAAGATGCCGCGCAGATTGACGTCCATCAGCAGGTCGTAATCGGCGTCCTCGAGCTCGTGCACCGGCGCGGTCTTACCCGGGACGCCTGCATTGTTGAAGGCGATGTCGATGCGACCGAACCGCTCGAAGGCATGCTTGTGCAGGGCCGCCATCGCCTTGCTGTCGCGAACGTCGACTTCTTCGAACTCGATCTCGACGCCAAGCGGCTTGACCTCGCCCTTGAGGCTTTCTCCGGAATCCGCGCCGATGCCGGAAACGTAGAGATTGGCTCCGGCCTTGGCGAAGGCCAGCGCCGTTGCCCGCCCGATGCCGGTCGTCCCCCCGATCAGGATGACGTTCTTGCCGGAAAAGTCATAGGTCACTTTCATGTCTGCTCCCATCTCGTTCGCGCTGTTACGCGCTCGCGGCGCTCTCCACTTCGGTTGCCTCAGCCATAGCTGCAGCTTGATACCGATAACAAGGAAAATCAGCTTAGCAACACGATCTTGTCCGTTTCAAATCACATGTGACGGCGCAGAGGCGAATTTCTCCGGCTGAGCGATGCTGGCTATTGCCGGTCTGCTAAAACTACCGTATGGTACCGGTACCAAGATCAAGCAGCAGACACCTCCGTCTCATGTTGGCTCGCGGGAGCCGCAACGGATGCAAGCGGCCGATAGGGGTGCCCGACGGACACGGCAAGCCGGTGTCCCGGCGCCCCTGATCGGAGTCCGAGGAGAGGGAACGGCCGGCCCGCCATGGGCCGGCACCAACGGGAGAGGAGGATTTCCCAGATGAAAAGGCTTTTGCTTGCCTTACTGACCGCCGGAACGATGATCGTTTCAACCGCCGTGCAGGCGCAGGACCACAAGACGCTCGGCATCGTCGCGCTGCTGGCCAACGATGCGCTCAACATCGCCGTCATCGGCGGGGCGACGGACGCCGCCAAGGCGGCCGGCTGGGACGTCAAGGTGACCGACACCCAGGCCAGCGCAGATCAGGCCAACGCGGCGATGAACTCCTTCGCGGCCCAGCATGTCGACGCCGTCTTCGTGCTGGCCTTCGCCAGCAGCTCGATCGGCTCCGGCCTGGCGGCCGCGCGCGATGCGCACATCCCCGTCGGCACCTGGGGCGGCGAGATCGTCCCCGGCATCGTGGCGACGACCAGCGGCCGGCAGGTCGGCGGCGATTCGGTGAAGTACCTTCTGGAGAAGGCCGGCGAGAAGGCCAACGTGCTGGCCATGACTTTCCATCCGGGCAAGCTTTGCATCGACCGCGGCGTGGCCTTCGACGAAGGCGTCAAGGGCAAGTCGGGCGTCAAGGTGGATTACAGCGAGGTGGTCGCGCCCGGCCAGGTCCAGTTCGGCAACGCCACGGCCGCGGCCTGGCTGACCGCGCATCCGGCCGGTGGCGACACGCCGCTCGCCATCTGGTCGTGCTGGGACGAGCCGATGCAGGGCGCCGTGGCGGCGCTCCGCCAGGCCGGCCGCACCGACGTGACGACCGTATCGATCAATGGCAGCGCCCAGGCCCTGCAACTGGTCAAGGAAGGCGACATGACGGCCACCGTCTGGCAGCCCGCTTATCAGGAGGGCAAGGAAGTGTTCCAGGCCATTCTCGACTCCATGAAGGCCGGCGATTCCTGGCAGCCCAAGACCATCGAGATCCCCGGCGTGGTGGTGACCAAGGACAATGTCGACAAGTTCATGGCCGAACATCCCAATGGCATGTGAGACATACCGGCCGGGCCGCTCCGCGAAACGGAGCGGCTAGGTGTCGGCGACCGTTTCGGCCGCCGACGCATGGATGCGCATCCGCGGCCTGACCAAATCCTTTGCCGGTGAACTTGCGCTCGACCGCGCCGATCTCGATATCGAGCGCGGCCAGGTGCACGGCCTTGTCGGCGCCAACGGCGCCGGCAAGTCCACGCTGATCCGTTGTCTCGCCGGCGTCACCAGTCCGGACCAGGGCAGCGTGACCATCGCGGGCAGCGAGCTGCAGATGGGTTCGCCGCAAGCTTCCGAGCGCGCCGGGCTTGCCTTCATCCACCAGGAACTCAATCTGATCCCGCATTTCAGCGCCCTGCAGAACATGCTGCTTGGCGCGCCGAAGGTGACACGGTTCGGCATGATCGACTGGAAGCGCTCGGGTGTCGCCGCGCGCGCCGCGGCCGAGCGTGTCGGCATCCGGTTTCCGCTCGATACGAAGGTCTCCGAGCTGTCGGTCGCCCAGCGCTGGCTGGTCATGATCGGCAAGGCGCTCACCCGTGACGCCAGCATGATCGCGATGGACGAGCCGACAGCCTCGCTCTCCGAGCCGGAAAGCGAGCAACTCTTCGCCATCATCCGCGACCTCGCCGCCCAGGGCGTCGCCATCCTCTATGTGTCGCATCGGCTGGAGGAGGTCCTGCAGCTTTGCGACAGGATCACCGTCCTGCGCGACGGCCGCATCGTCAGCGAGGCCGAGCGCGGCGCGCTGGACAAGAAGGGACTTGTGCGAGCCATCATCGGCCATGCGATCCGCACACCCGACGAGCGCGACCGGCTCGCCGCCGACCGCAGCCGGCAGTCGGTCTTTTCCGCGCGCTCCATTGCCTGGAAGCAGGCGGTGAAGGAGGTGGGCCTCGATCTCTACAAGGGCGAGGTTCTGGCGCTCGGCGGACTGGTCGGCGCCGGCCGCACCGAATTCGCTCATCTGGTTGTGGGTCTTGCCCGCCCCGAGGCCGGCCATTTCGAGCTGGACGGCAAGCGGCTCGACGTCGCCAACCCGTCCGAGGCGGTGAAAGCGGGCATCGCGCTGGTGCCCGAGGAGCGCCGCTCGCAAGGGGTGATGCTGCAGCAATCCGTTGCCTTCAACATCAACATCTCGACGCTGAAGCTTCTGCGCAGCGTGCCAGGTCTTCCGTTCGTTTCCGACGCCAAGAGCCGGCGGCAGGCGGAAAGCCTTGTCGCCCATCTCGGCATCAAGACGCCGGGCGTCACCGCCAAGATCGCCGGCCTTTCCGGCGGCAACCAGCAGAAGGCGTTGATCGCGCGCTGGCTGAATGCCGGCACCAAGCTTTTGATCCTCGACGAGCCGTCGCGGGGCGTCGACGTCGGCGCGCGCGAGGAGATCCACGACGCCATCCGCGCCCTTGCCCGCTCCGGCGTCGGCATCCTGGTGATCTCCTCGGACGTCGAGGAGCTCACGCTGCTGGCCGACCGCGTCCTGGTGATGCGCGAGGGCCGCGTCACCGGCGAGCTCACTGGCGCCGACATCACCGAATCGCGCATCATCGAGCTCAGCTATCACGACGCGCATGACGATCAGGGAGAAGCGGCATGACGGCCGAGACTGTGCCCGTGGCAAAGGAGGCGCCGCAGCCCCGCAAATCCTCGTGGAAGCGGACCGCGCTGATCGGCCTGTCGCGCTACGGGACGATCATCGGACTGCTGCTGATGGTGCTGTTCTTCTCCATCAACGCACCCGGCATTTTCCTGTCGCGCGCGAACTTCCTCAACATACTGAGCCAGGCTTCGCTCACCGCGATCATCGCCAGCGGCTTGACCTATACGCTTGTGGTCGGCGAGTTCGATCTCAGCATCGGCTATGTCGCGAGCTTCGTCGGCCTCATCGTCACCGGTCTGATGGCGTATGAAGGCTTTCCGATCTGGTTGAGCATCGTATGCGCTCTGGCTCTCGGCTCGGGGATCGGCATCCTCAACGGCCTGCTCGTGACCAAGGTCAGGATCAATGCCGTGATCTCGACGCTCGGCATCGGCACGATGCTGACCGGCATCGGTTTCACCTACAGCGCCTTTCCGATCGCCACCGGCATCCCGCGTGTTTTCACCGACATCTCGCTCGGCCGGATCGTCTTCGGCCTGCCCAATCCGGTGATCATCATGGTCGTGGTGCTGCTGGCGCTCTGGATCGTGCTCAACAAGACCGACATCGGCCAGAAGATGCAGGCCGTGGGCTCCAACATGGAGGCGGCGAGGCTCTCGGGCATCCGCGTCGACCGCATCAAGATCTTCGCCTTCGCCACCGCCGGCTTCTGCGCCGCGCTCACCGGAACGCTGCTGTCGTCGCTGCTCGGCAGCGGCACGCTGGCCGCCGCCGACGGCTATCTGCTCGACGCCTTCGCCGCGGTGTTCCTCGGTTCCGCCACCTTGCGCGAGGGCGAGTTCCACATCACCGGAACGCTGGTCGGCGTGCTGATCCTGGCGGTCGGCTTCAACGGGCTCAGCATCTTCGGCGCGCCCACCCATTTCCAGCCGATCTTCAAGGGCGGGATACTGGTGCTTGCCGTCGGCATGTCGGCGCTCGCCCGTCGCTACGCCGCCTCGGCCTGACGGGTGGCGGGCGCCTGCAAGAGATCAAGGAGCTGGGGCGGCTAGTGGCACTGCATAGGGATTTTGACCGGTCGGCTCTGTTTGCGTTGGCAGGCGGCATGCGCTGGAGACTGGCCGAAACGCCCACCGCGGTCGTCATTCTATGGCGAAGCAAGGAGCGAAGCGACGCGGCGCAGACCATAGAATGACGAGGTTGGGGAGGCTTCAACCAATTCCCGGCGTTTGCGCTGATTTCACGGACATGAACGGAAAATCTTACACCAAGACAAACCGCAAACCTTTTCAAAATCCCTGTGTCGGGAAACGTCTAACGCTTCAACGCCGGGCTGCCCTAGCCGAGATATTTGTTGAGGATCGACATGCCGCCGGAGCGTATCGTCTCCGGCTTCATCTCGTCGACGATCTCGCCATGCGTCATGACGTAGAGCCGGTCGCAGACGCGGGTTGCGACGTCGGTGCGTTGTTCGACCAGCAGCAGCGAGGCGCCGCGCTTGCGCAGCTCCAGCATCGCCTTGACCACGATGTCGACGGCGACCGGAGAAAGCGCCACCGACGGTTCGTCGAGCAGCATGATCTCTGGGTCGCTCATCAACATGCGGCCGATCGCGACCATCTGCTGCTCGCCGCCGCTGAGGAACGACGACAGCCGCTGGCGGTAAGCCTTGAGGACCGGGAAGAGATCGTAGACGGAGGCGAGCAATATCTGGGTGCGTGCCCGGTCATGGCGCAGATGCAGGGCACCCAGGAGCAGATTGTCCTCCACGGACTGGTCGAGGAACAGGCGGCGTCCCTCGGGAGCGATTGCGGCCAGTCCGCGCGCGATACGATGGGTGGGCAGCGCCGAGACGTCGGTGCCGCCGATCCGGATCAGGCCGCGCCGCTGCTTGACGAGGCCCATGATGGCGCGCAGCACCGTCGTCTTGCCGGCGCCATTGGGGCCGAGCAAGGCGACGGCCTCGCCCTTGCCGACGCTGAGCGCTACGTCGCGCACCACATCGAAGCGTCCGTAGCCGGCGCTCAATGAGTTGATTTCGAGAGTGGGTCGTTCGCTCATTCGCCGAGATACACCTGTCTGACCACCGGGTCGGCGCGCACTTCGTCGGCGGAGCCGGTGAGGATCACTTCGCCGGCGTTGAGCACCGTCACGCGGTCGCAGAGCGGGAACAGGAAGCGCGTCTGGTGCTCGATGATGATCATCGTCACGCCCTGCGTCTTGAGATTGGCCAGGATCGCGGCCAGATGCCTGACCTCCTTGGCGGACAGTCCGGTCGCCGGCTCGTCGAGCACGATGATGTCGGGGCCGGCCACGCAGACCGACGCGAGCTGGGTGAGCTGCTCGATGCCGTGCGGCACGTCCGCCACCTGCCTCGCGGTCCAGTCGGCGGCGCCGACGAGGGAGAGAGCCTCGCTGGCGCGGTGTTGCATGGCCGCCAGGTCGCGCCGGCCGGAGGCAAGCATCGGCCAGAGCGGCGCGCGGCCGACAATGCGCGGCACGCGGTCGAAAAGCCCGACCATGACGTTCTGCGTCGGCGTCAGTTCCTTCACCAACTGCGCGGCCTGGAAGGTGCGCCGGAGTCCCAGCCGCGAGCGGCTGCTTGCGGGCATGCCGTCAACGCGCGTGCCCTTGAGCCGGACTTCTCCGGCATGCGGCGTGAGGCGCCCCGATATCACATTGGCCAAAGTGCTTTTTCCCGAGCCGTTCGGGCCGATCAGGCCATGTATGTGGCCGCGACGGACGGCCAGGTCGACATTGCGCAGGACCTTCGGACCGAGCCCATAGCCGAATTCGATGCCGCGGCATTCGACGATGATCTCGGAGTCTTTCGGCGAAGCGGAAGAGGCCGTGGTGTCGGGCGCGGCGGGCAGGGCTTCGGCCGAGGCGGCATCCGCCGCCGCAGCGATGCCGCCGGCGCGCCGGGCAAGCGCGCGCCGTGCGATGCCGACGACACCGTCGGGCAACAGCGTGATCGCTAGGATCGAGAGTGCTCCGTAGACAATCTCTTGCAGCCAGGGATTGATGTTGACGACATTCGGGAACATCGAGACGAACATCGCGCCGACGACCGGACCGATGCTGGTATTGATGCCGCCGATCAGCACCATCACCAGCACGTTCAACGACACCGACCAGTCGAACTGGCTGGGAGAGACGACGCCGAGGAAGGAAAAGAGCCAGCCGGCTCCTCCGGCCATCGCGGCCGAGACACCGAAGACGCCGACCTTGATCGTCGCCGTGCGCGCGCCGGCTGCTTCAGCAAAGGGCTCGGCGTCGCGGATCGAAAGCAGGATCGGGTAGAGCGGCGAATGGCGGATGTTCCAGACCAGGCCGAGGCAGGCGAGCAGCGCCAGCATGATGCACCACACCAAAGGCGTGCCGAGCCATTCCAGCCTTGCCGGGAAATCCGGGAAGGCCGGGCCGAGCAAGCCCTGCAGGCCGCCCGTGACGGTGACCATGTCGGTCGCCAGAACCGTCAGCACCAGCGTGAAGATAAAGGTGGTGATGGCGAAGTAGAGGCCGCTGACCCTGAGCGACATCGCGCCCACTGCCATCCCGATCAGACCCGTCGCCACCAGGACCAGCGCCAGCAGGCCGAAGACGTTCCAGCCATAGTCATTGGCAAGGATCGTCGTCGCATAGGCGCCGATCCCGAAAAAGCCGCCTTGGCCCAGGGAATAGAGGCCAAGCATGCCGGCCACCAGGTCGAGACTGATGGCGAGTATCCCGAAGACGGCGGCCACCAGCACTAGGCTCTGGAGGCCGAGGTCGGTGTGAGCGACATAGGCGGTGGCCGCCAGATAGGCGATCAGGACAGCGGCCAGCCCGGCGGCGCGCCAGCGGCCGACGCGAAGCCTTGGAGCGGCGCCGGCGCCTGGCTGCGGATCGCCGGGTTGCGAATCGAATGTGGAAACCATGCTCACCTCAGCCGCGCGTCACGGCCGCCCGGCGCGGGCGAAACAGTGGATTGCTGGTGCTGAACAGCCCTTTGGGCGAGACGATCAGGATCAGGACGAGCACGATGAAGGGAAACCAGTCCGAAGCCTGCGAATTGATCAGCGCGTTGGCGCCTTCGGCGCAGACGCCGAGCAGCAGGCCGCCGAACATCGCCGCTATCGGCCGCTCGGTGCCGCCTCCGATCATCATGGCGATGAAGCCGTATGTCCCGAACGTATCGCCAAGATAGGGATTGGCGAAGGTCGATGGCCCGATGAGCAGGCCTGCGATCCCGGCGTAAACGGCGGAGACCGCGAAGGCGACGATGGCGACGACCGTCGTGTTGGCGCCGATGGCCGATGCCATCTCGGGGTCGGCGGCCGTCGCCATGCCGAGCTTGCCGAACAGCGTATAGCGCCGCACGACCTCGAAGCCGGCGGCAAGCACCGCGGCGGTGACGATGGCGAGAAGCTGCTGGGCGGTCAGCACCGCGCCGCCGATCGGCAGGCTGATGCCGTTGAGGATCGGTGGGAACGCCTGCGAGGTCGGGCCCCAGATATAGGCGGCGGCGTTCTCCACGATCACGGCGAAGCCCAGCGTCGAGACCAGCCAGCCGAAACTGAAGCGGTTCGACAAAAGGATCGGCCGCACCGCGATGACATAGGACAGGATGCCGACGATGCACGAGCACGCCAGGCCGGCAAGCGCGGCCAGCCAGACAGGATAGCCGGAAGAGGCCAGCTCGGCGGTGACCATCACGGTCACCATCATCAGCTGGCCCTGCGCGAAGTTGATGATGCGCGTGACGTAGAACGAGATCGCGAGCGCCATGCCGATCAGACCGTAGATCGATCCTATCGCTACTCCGCTCAACACGAATTGCAGCACTGGCGGCTTTCCCCTCTCCTCCGGCCGGCGTCGCCTCCTCAGCCGGCTCGATCGCCTCGCGGGAGACGCTTCCGTCGGATAGCCGCCCGGATTCAGATGAACCGTCGGGCCGGGGTTCCATGTCACAATGTCCAGCTCTGGCATTCTGCGCCGGTGCCAGAACACCTAGTCGAAAATGGCCGTCCGGAAATAGCTGATGCGAGTGACATAACAGCTATGAGCGGAGCGGTTGGATGGCGTTCGGAACGCTGAAACGCCGCTGCGGCGAGAGCCGACCGGGTCGTGTTTGCATGTGCGGGCGGACCAAGTCATCTGGGTGAAAAAATTTAATAAAACCAAAAAGTTAGGATGAATACCGAGCTCCCTGTTGGCGATGCCGATAATCGTGCCCGGCCGACTTCTCCGGTGACATTTGGAAGGCCGCCGAACCGGCCCCGGGCCACTGGCGCTCGCGTTGACAAGGCCGTGCAACGGGATAGCAAAATTCACCACCGAGAGGGCGCGGGAAGCGCAGGGCAAATTGAGCGATTGGGTTGTCGGTTCCTGCCCACCGATCGCAGGGAGGAAAATCGGACATGAGAAAACGCGCGACGACTGCCGCGATGTTGCTGGCTACGACGGCGTTCTGGGGGATCGGTGTTCAGGCCGGCGCCGCGGACGAATATCTTATCGGCCTGATCGCGGGAACGACCGGCGCCTACGGTTCGACCGGCGTCGCCACGGTGAACGGCTCGCAGATGGCGGTCGACGAGGTCAACGCCGCCGGCGGTGTCGATGGCCACACCTTCAAGCTCGACCCGCATAACGACAATGCATCCGCCACGCTTTCCGGCCAGCTCTATGAGAAGCTGATGTCGCAGGGAGCGATAGCCATCGCCGGTTCGCCGGATACGGGGCCGGTGACGGCGCAATTGGCGCAGCGCCACAAGTTCCCGACCATCGGCGTCGTCGACGATGGCGGCCTGACCGTCAATCCGGACGGTCCGACCAGTCCGCCCAATCCGTGGGTCTTCGACTTCGGCCTCAACACCTTTGCCTGGGGCGAGAAGATCGGCCAGCATGCCCTCAAGCACTGCCCCGATGGCCTCGCGGTGCTGCATGATCCATCCACCTACGGGCAGGGCGGGCTGTTCGGCATCCAGCTTGCCTATGACAAGGCCGGCAAGAAGATCGCCATGGATCACACCATCACCGAGAACTGGTCGACGGGCGCGACCGCCGGCCTGATGCCGGAGGTCAATGCCATCAAGGCGGCGGGCATCAAATGCGTCGATGTCTGGCTGACGCCGCAGGACCAGGCCGCCTTCGTGCAGGACCTGCATTCGATCGGCTATGACGCCATCGTCTACGGCAATGACGAAACCAATGCCGATGACACCTACTCGAAACTTGCCGGCGACCTTGCCGACGGGACGATCACCGCGATGCTGACGACGGAACTGCATCCGGGTCCGGAGCTTCTGGCGTTCAAGGACGCCTACAAGAAGAAGTTCAACGTCGATGCCACGCCGTTCTCGGCGGGCGCCTATGACAGCATCAAGATGCTGGCGCAGGTCATCAAGGACGTGAAGTCGACGAAGCCGGAGGACCTGCAGAAAGGCTTCAACGCGGTCCAGGGCTTCAAGGGCATGACCGGCACCATCGGCTTCTCGGAGCAGAGCCATATCACCATCACGGCCGAGCAGGTGACGCTGGTCAAATACGATGCCAAGAGCAAGACCTGGGTCGAAGTCACCGACTGACGTCTCTGCGGGATGAAAGACAGGGCCGGCCCGATCGGGCTGGCCCTGTCTTTTTCAGTCGTCCGTTTTCTAAAGCTGAACCAGCCAGGCTTCAGGCACCAGGCGGTAGCCGGCGCCGGCTTTCACCAGATGCGCGAAGCCGGGCAGGTGCAGGTGCCCGCCGGTGACGAGCAGCCGCTCGTTGGCGACATGCTCGAAGATCTTGCGGCGGTTTTCATGCGCCAATGCTTCGTCGACGTCGAATTCGCTGGTGACCTGCGGCCGTGGAATCTGGATCTCGGGCACATGCACCGTGTCGCCCCACATCACCAGCGTCTCGCCGGCCGAGTCGAGCTGATAGCCGCTGTGGCCGGGCGTATGTCCAGGCAGCGGAAGCTGCCTGATGCCCGGCACCACGTCCCCGCCATTCGTCGGACGGAAGCGGCCTCGATACGTCGTCAGCAAGGCATCGGCCGAGCCGGCATAAGGCACGGCCGCCGCCGACTTTCCGCGTTTTTCGGTGTCGGACCAGAAGTCGAAATCGTCTTCGTGGACGATGATCTCGGCGCGCGGGAAGAGCGGCTTGCCGGCCGTGTCGATGAGGCCGCTCGAATGGTCGGGATGGATATGCGTGAGCAGGACTGTGTCGAAGTCCGCGGGCTTGAAACCGGCAGCCTCGAGATTCTGCGGCAGCAGCCCCATGGAATAGACCGTGGTCGACCCGCCTCCGGCGTCGACCAGGACGGTGTGCTTGCCTGTCTCGATCACGAAGGCATTGACGGTGAGACGCGGTTCCGTGTGGCGGAACTGCTCGCGCATCAGGCCCTCCATATCGCCGCGCTCCGTTCCGCGCAGGATGGCCACGCTGATATCGAGGAAGCCGTCATTGATGACGGTGACCATGGCATCGCCCACTCGGCGTCTATAGACCCCCGGCGTCTGTTTGCGCGGCTCTTCCGTCATCGTTTCCTCCCGGTGCGACAGGCGCCTTCGCGCCTCCTCTTGTCGCTCTGCAGTTTTGCGTGATTGGCAAGGCGGAGTGAAGCGACGAGGCTGTCCGGAATCCGGATAACAGCTATGGCGCTGATCGCATGGCAGGCCTCGCCGAACACGCCCAGTCCTCAGCTCCCGCAACTCCACCCGATGCGGCGCCCTATGCCCCGTCCGACATGAAACATAACTGATATTCCCTGGGCGGATATGTCTTGAACCACCCAAAAAGGGGATGGTCGCCGGGAGGAAAAACAGGTCGCGAAGGGGGTTCGCGACCGGGCCGGCAGGCCTGGTTCGGGAGGTGGCGCATGGCCAAGGCGCGGTTGTCGCAGGAGGGCGTGGTGTTCGCGCTCGCCGTCGCGCTGTTCGTGGTTTTCGCCGCCACGTTGAACAATTTCCTGACCGCGGGAAATCTGATCGCGCTGGTGCGCAGCGTCTCCATCCTCGGCATATTGGGCCTCGGCATGGGGCTGGTCGTCATCGGCCGCGGCATCGACCTCGCCATGGTGGCGACCATGGTGGTGTCGCTGTCCTGGGTGCTTTCGATGGCGCAGGCCGGCACATCCTTCGACACGGCCCTCGTCTACGGCGCCTTGCTGGCGCTGGCGATCGGCCTGGCCAGCGGCATCCTGATCGCCTACGCCGACATTCCCGCCATCTTCACCACGCTTGCGATGGGCCTTGTGATGTATGGCTCGGGGCGAGCCTTCCTGTTCCAGATCGACGTCCAGAATTCGCCTGCCGGCGTCGCGTGGTTCGATGCCCTCGGGCAGGGGACCTTCCTCGGCTTGCCGATGCCCATCGTCGCCTTCGCCGTGCTGGCCGCCTTGGTCGCGCTGGTGCTGATGCGCACGCGCTTCGGCCGCTTCGTCTACGCGACCGGCGACAACGCGCTCGCCGCGCGCATCACCGGCCTGCCGCTGCGCCCGTTGATCGTGGCGCAATATGTGATCAGCGCCCTGATCGCCTTCCTCGCCGGCGTGGTGATGGCGGCCGCCGTCTCAGGAATGAGCACCCGCGTCTACAACTCGACCATGATCTACGACGTGCTGCTGGTCGTCGTGCTCGGCGGCATCAGCCTCAGCGGCGGCCGCGGCAGCGTGCGCAACGTGCTGGTGGGAACGCTGCTGGTCGGCGTGCTCCTCAACGGCATGACCATCCTCGACATCACCTACACCACGCAGAACCTCATCAAGAGCCTGATCCTGCTGCTCGCCATCACGGTCGATAGTTTCATCAACCCGAGGGACGAGCAGACTTCGCAACAGAGCCAGGGCGACATCTGAACAGAGCTTTGCAATCTAACGGGAGGAAACCATGAAATTCAGAACTATCCTGGCGGCCGGGCTCATGGCGCTCGGCCTTGCTGGGGCCGCTCACGCCGATGACGGCCTCGACAATCCGTCGCGCAATCCGTTCTACGACGGCCTCAAGGGCAAGCGCGTCGTCTTCATTCCGCTGGCCATGGGCTTCGACCTGACGGAAGGCTGGGCGGCGATCATGCGCAAGCAGGCGGCCGACCTCGGCTATACGCTCGAGATCCGCGACCCGAACTGGAGCACGGACGCCGGCACGCGGGCGCTGACGGCGCTCATCGCCGAAAAGCCCGACCTGATCATCGCGCACAATCCTGACGTCCAGTCCTATGCGCGCCTATTGAAGCGTGCGATGGACGCCGGCATCAAGGTGGTCCAGCTCAACCTGGAATCGGTCGTGCCGACCGACGCCTATGTCGGCGCCGACTGGTCGCGCGTCGGCTATATCGAGGCGGACGCGCTGGTGAAGCAGTGCGGCACGGGGTCGGGCAAGTCCGGCAAGATCGCGATCATCCGCGGCCAGCCCACGGCGGCGTCGGATCTCTATGAGCTCTATGCCTACAAGCAGACCTTCGCCAAGGACCCGGCGATCAAGATCGTGTCCGAGCAGGCCGCCCAGTATGATCCGGCCAAGGCGCGCGCCATCATGGAAACGGTGCTGCAGCAGCATCCGGACCTGTGCGGCGTGGTGGGCAACTGGGACAACCAGGATGTCGGCGCGGGCGCTGCCATCCAGGCGGCGGGCAAGGCCAACGACGTCTATGTCGTGACATCGGGCGGCGGCAACCAGATCGGCTGCGACAACATCCAGAAAGGGCTTCTGGACCTGATCATCAGCTACGACGTGCCGCTGCAGGGCAATGCGATCAACCAGCAGATCGTCCAGACGCTGCTGTCGCCCGCCAAGGCCGGCGAATCGAAGACCGCCTACTACACGCCGCTGACGCTGCTGACCAAAGACAATATCGGTCCGCGCACCTGCTGGTCGCTCGACCAGTTGAAGTGAGCCGGGGCAAGTCAATCAGCATCATGTCCAGCGACACCCTAGCGTCCCTGCGCTCGCGTTATCTCCCCGATCATCTGATCGGGGAGATCATGTCCAAGCGATGGATCGACAACGCCATCCCGTTCACCGCGCTGGTTCTGACGGCGCTGGTCATGGGATCGATCATTCCCGACTTCCTGTCGCTCTCCAGCCTGTCGGATCTGGCCCGCCAGTTCGCCGAATTCGGGCTTGTCGTCCTGGCGCTCACCGTCGTCATGATTTCGGGCGGCATCGACCTCTCGGTGGCGTCGGTCTTCTCCCTTGCCGTCCTGTTCTCGCTCATCGGCGTGAATGTCTACGAGTTGCCGGTGCCCGCGGCGCTCGCCGGCATTCTCGGCATGGGAATGATCTGCGGCGCCATCAACGGCGTGCTGATCGGCTATCTGCGGCTGCGCGCCTTCCTGACGACGCTGGTAAGCCTGATCATCTTCCGCTCGCTCTACGAGATCGTCTTCGTGCGCATGTCCACCTCGATCATGTCGGGGTTCTCGACGTCGGATCTCTGGGTGTTCATCGGCGAAGGCACGGTCCTCGGCATTCCGGTGTCCCTTGTGATCACGCTGATCATCGCGCTCGCCTGGCATCTGGTGCTGTCGCGCATGCGGCCCGGCTGGCGGCTGACGGCCGTCGGCGGAGCGCGGCGCTCGGCCTTCAATGCCGGCATCGACGTGCGCTTCATGGTGTTCCTCACCTATGTCGCGTCGAGCACCATGTGCGCGCTCGCCGGCTTCCTGTTCGCGGCCCGCCTCGGCAGCACGGGGTCCGACACCGGCGTCGGCCTGGAGGTTCAGGCGCTGACGGCCGCCGTGCTCGGCGGCACCGCCATCGGCGGCGGCCGCGGCTCCGTCGCCAAGGCCATCATCGGCAGCCTGCTCGTGCTCATGCTGACCAACGGCCTGATCAATCTCGGCATCAGCGGTCCGATAACCTCGACGATCCTCGGCGCGATCCTTTTGCTCGCCGTCTTCGTCGACATGCGTTGGCAGAAGCACCGCCACCGCATCCTGGCCAAGGTCTATGTCTCGCCAGCCTATCTGTCGCTGCCGCCGTCGCCGCAAGTCGATGCGCCCGGCTCGCCCTATGTGCTCAACGATCGGCTGCGCTCCGTCGAGATCATCGGCCTCGGCGAGATCGAAGGGCCCGAGGACGTCATCCTCGACCGCGACGACAATCTCTATTGCGGCACGCGCCATGGCGACATCGTGCGCTTCTTCGGCTCCGATCATAAACGCTCGGAAGTGTTCGCGCATATCGGCGGCCACCCGCTCGGCATGGCCTTCGACAAGGCCGGCAATCTGCTCGTCTGCATCGGCGGCATGGGGCTTTTCCAGGTGGCGCCCGACAAGACAGTCACCAAGCTCACCGACGAAACGAACCGCAGCTGGTTCTCGGTGGTGGACGATTCACGCCTTCGCCTGGCCGACGACGTCGATGTCGCGCCGGACGGCCGCATCTATTTCAGCGAGGCGACCATACGCTACGAGCAGGAGGACTGGGCAACCGATGCGCTCGAGAGCCGCGCCAGCGGGCGCATCATCTGCTACGATCCCCGCACCGGTAAGACGCACACGGAAATCCCGAAACTGGTGTTCGCCAACGGCGTCGCGATGTGCTCCGACGGGCAATCCTTCATGTTCGCCGAGAGCTGGACCTGCTCGATCAGCCGTTACTATTTCGAAGGCCCGAAGAAGGGCAAGGTCGAGAAGGTGATCTCAAACCTTCCGGGCTACCCGGACAACATCAACCGGTCTTCCGACGGCAATTACTGGCTGGCGCTGCTCGGCATGCGCGGACCGGCCCTCGATCTGGCGCAGCGCATGCCCGGTTTCCGCAAGCGCATGGCCCGTCGTGTCGCGCCGGACCAGTGGCTCTATCCCAACATCAACACCGGCTGCGTGGTGAAGTTCAACGAGAAGGGCGAGATCCTCGACAATCTCTGGGACCTTGGCGGCCTTAACCATCCCATGATCACCTCGATGCGCGAGCATCGCGGCTGGCTCTATCTCGGCGGCGTCTCCAACAATCGCATCGGGCGCTACCGCCTGCCCGATGCCGACCCGAACTGGTGCGCGCAGGACGCCTATTGGGGCGCCCGCCCATGATCGCCGCCATCTGGAAAGCCTGGGCCAATTTTCGCGGCTTCGATCTCACCGGCAGCACCGTGCCGCCGATGGATGGGCCCTTGCGCCCGAACGCGAAGCTGGACGCGATGCCGGTGTTGATGCAGCTCGACGGCGTCGACAACCTCACGGCCGCGCATGGCGGGATACTTTGCTCTTCCGGCAACGATCTGCTGACCCTCTCAGCCACTGGCGATGCCTCGCAATTTGAGCTGAGTGCGCGTTGTCCGATGTACGGGCCGGTGACCAGCATCGCCGCCGTGGGCGAAAGCGTGGCGATGGCGGTCGAAGGTCGCGGAATTCTCCTGGAAAGCCCCGGCGCCACCTCACGGCCGTTGACCATCGAAGGTCTGAATCCTTCCTGCGTGACGGCCATGGCTTTCGCCGATCCAACAACACTGTTCGCTGCCGTCGGATCGGATCGCCACGCGGCGAGCGAATGGAAGCGCGACCTGATGACGAAGTCGGCGAGCGGCTCGGTCTGGCGGATCGACACCGGCAGCGGCCGCGCCGAACGGCTTCTCGGCGGGCTGGAATTCGCGGCCGGGCTGGCGCTTTCGGGAAAGGACATCTTCGTCGCCGAAGCGTGGCGGCATCGCGTCCTTGCGCTGGCGGGCGGCTCACAGCCCCGGATCGCGCTCTCGGCCTTGCCCGCCTATCCGGGCCGCATGACGCCGTCGGCTTCGGGCGGCTTCTGGCTGGCGATGTTCGCGCCGCGCAATCCGCTGGTCGAATTCGTGCTCAAGGAGGACGAATACCGGCGCCGCATGGTCGACACGATCGAGCCGGCCTACTGGATCGCGCCGGCGCTGGCGACCGGAAAGAGCTTTCTCGAACCGATCCAGGGTGGCGCCCGCAAGAAGCTCAACATGCTCAAGCCGTGGTCGCCGACATGGTCGACCGGCCTGGTGGTGCGATGCGACGATCGCATGGCCATGCTGCGCAGCTACCAGAGCCGCGCCGACGGCGATGTCCATGGCGTGACGTCGCTCTGCGAGGCAGGCGGCAGGTTGATCGCCGGCGCCAAGGGCTCGGGCAAGATCGTGGCAATCGACGACGAGACGGCGGCATGAATTCACTGGTTCAATTGCGCGGGGTGTCCAAGGACTTTCGCGGCGTGCTCGCGATCTCGGACGTCAACCTCGACGTTCGTCCGGGCGAGATCCATGCCATCCTCGGCGAAAACGGCGCCGGCAAGTCGACGCTGATGAAAGTGCTGGCCGGCGTCTATCAGCCGTCCTCGGGCGAGATGGTCCTGGACGGCAAGCCGACGGTTTTCAACTCGCCTTCCGACGCGCTCGCGCATGGCGTCGCCATGGTCTTCCAGGAGACCAATCTGGTTCCCTCCATGTCGGTGGCGCAGAACATCTATCTTGGCGACGAGAAGCTCTTCAACCGCCTGCGCGGCCTCAATATCCAGGCGCAGCGTTATCTCCTGTCGCTCAATTTCTACGTCGATCCCACGTCGCAGGTTTCCACCTTGGGCGCCGGCAAGAAGCAGATGGTCGAGATCGCGCGTGCCGTGCATCACCATGCCCGGCTCATCATCTTCGACGAGCCGACCGCGACGCTGACGCCGGAGGAAAAGTTCCACTTCTTCAATCTGGCGCGCCGGCTGAAGGAGCAGGGGATCGCCATCATCTTCATCAGCCATGCGCTGGAGGAAGCGCTTTATCTGTCGGACCGCATCACGGTGATGCGCGACGCCAAGGTCGTCGTCACCGATGACACGCGCAATTTCGACCGCGACCGCATCGTGCAGGCGATGGTCGGGCGAAGCTTGTCCGGCGAGCTTTACGCCGGCGACAAGCGCAAGGCGCGGCCGATGGGCAAGAAGATCCTGAGCGTCGAGAACCTGTCGATGGGCAACACGGTCCGCAACACCTCGTTCTCCGTGTTCGCAGGGCAGGTCACCGGCATGTTCGGCCTGGTCGGGGCAGGGCGGACGGAGACGATGAAGATCGTCGCCGGTGTCTTGAAGCGGGACTATTTCCATGGCGGCACCGTGCGCTTCGAGGACCGGCCGGTCCGCTATCGCACGCCGCGGCCAGCGGTGCGAGACGGGATCGTCTACGTCACCGAGGACCGCAAGATCGAAGGCTTCTTCGAGACGATGACCATCGCCAGCAACGTCCAGCTCGGCGCGCTGGCGACCGGCACTAATCCGCTGACCGCGGTCACGCCGCGCCAGGCGCGCGAGCTGGCCACGGCCTGGACCAAGCGATTGGGCGTCAAGGCGATCGACGCCGACGCGCGCGTGATCGAGCTGTCGGGCGGCAACCAGCAGAAGGTGGTGTTGTCCAAGGCGCTCATCCAGAAGCCGAAACTCGTCGTCCTGGACGAGCCGACGCGCGGCGTGGATGTCGGCACCATCGTCGAGATCCACAACTTCATCAACGAGCTTGCCGACAGCGGCATGGCGGTGGTGGTGATCTCGTCCTATTTGCCCGAGATCCTGGCTTTGTCGGACCGTATCTTGGTTGCACGCCAGGGTCGCGTCGTCGAAGAGATGGACATCGCCGAGGCAACCGAAAGCCGCATCATGTACGCCGCCGTCCATTGAACTGGGCGTCACGGGCCGGTTCGATGGAGGTCTAAACGACGGCCATAGCCGTCAGTCGGGACCTACCATCTGTTCGTCGGCAGCACGAACATCTGCGCGATCTGGACATGCGGCGGCTGGCTCAGCGCGAACATCACGCAGCGCGCCACGTCCTGCGGATCGAGCGCCATGCCGAAGCGCTCGAAATACTGACGCGCCGCTTCCTCGTCGCCGCGGTGGCGGGTCGTGACGATGTTGGTGCGCGTCAGGCCGGGCATGATCTCGATGACGCGCAGCGGGGTCTCCGCGAGCTCGCCGCGGATGATGTCGCTCAGCATGTGCACGCCGGCCTTGCTGGCGGAGTAGGGCGCCTGCTCGGGCACGATCCGGAGCGCGCTGATCGAGCTCATGTTGACGATGTCGCCGCGGCCGCGCGCGATCATGCCTGGCAGGATCGCGCGCGTCACGCGCATCAGGCCGATCAGATTGGTCTCGATGATCGCCGACCAGTCATCCGCCGATCCCTGGTCGAAACGGATGCGGCCGCCGATATCGTGGCCGGCATTGTTGACCAGTATGTCGATGTCGCGGAATTCCGCCGGCACCTGTTCCAGGCAAGCGTCGACGGCCGATGCATCGGCAATGTCCAGCGTGAGCGCAAAGACCTCACCGCCCAGCTGGCTTGCCAACGCCTGAAGCGCCTCGGCCTGCCGGTCGACAAGCACGATGCGGGCGCCCTCCGCCTGGAGGCTTGTCGCAATGGCACGGCCGATGCCGCTCGCCGCGCCGGTCACGAAAGCTGTCTTGCGCCGAACTGTCATTCAGACCCCTCCCCACGGGCCTTCCCGCTCAAGCTGCTTTTCGCTGCCTGGCCTTTTCCTTCGTTGCGCAGAGCGGCATCAGCCGGCCAGCATCCTTCTTGGAGTCCAGCCGGTCGATGAAGTCCTCGATCGACCTCGCCGCCTCGCCGCCTACGATCGGCGCGGCAGCCGACCGGAAGCGCTCGCGGATTTCGGCTTCGGTGGCCGGTATGACGTCCTGAAGGCCCATCGACAGCTGCCGCCCGTCGCCGAGCACGACATCGATGCTGGCGCCCTGTCTCGCCGGAAACTGCGAAGTCAGTTCCTCGCTCGCCGAAAGGTCGCTGGCATCGATCAGCCGCAGCGTCTCCTTGTCCCGCAGGTCCCGGTAATTGTCTTCCGACAGGCGGCCGCTGGCAAACACCGCCGCAACGCCATAGGGAATGCTCATCTTGGCCTGCAGCGAACGCTCGAAGGGTCCGGTATTGTCGCAACCCGGATAGGCGGCCGCCGCGGCGGGGACGCGGATACGGATACGTTCGACGGGCGCCGCGTCGGGGCCGATCATCTCGACGAGCTTCAGCGCGGTCTGGCAGGCCGTCTGGGCGAAATTGCAGGCCGGTGCCGCCTTGTGGTAGACGGCCAGGATATCGGCCTCGCCGTCGGGGAAGAGCTGCACAGGCCCCGGCATCGGACGGCGTGCGAACGCCGCGAAGTAGCCGGATTTTCCCTCGAGCGCGTCGGGGCTTCCATAGGCGCCGGCCGCCGCAAGCTGGACAGCCAGCCAGGCGTTGCGCGCGGCGAAGCCCGGATGGAAGAACATGTCCGATCCGCCGCTCTGCGGCCACTGGTTGAGGCCTGAGGATGTGTTGGCGGCAAAGGCGATCGCGGCCGCGGTCCGTTCCTTGTCGAGGCCGATGAGCCGCGCGGCGCCGCATCCCGCGCCGATGGGAGCCACCAGCCCCGTCGGCCTGAACAGCCCCGAAAGCTCCCTGTCGATCAGCATCCGGCCGAGCCGCCCGCCGACCTCGTAGGCGACGATCGCCGCCCGCAGCAGATCCGACCCTGAAACCGTCTTCGTCTCGGCCAGCGCCAGCAGCAGCGGCCAGACCACGACGCCATGATGGCATACGGATCCGGCATGCATGTCCTCGCGGACCAGCCCGTGCCCCTTGACCGCGTTGACGAAGGCCGCGTCCGCCGGCGTGGCCTGCCGGGTTTCGCCGATGATGTGGCCGCCGCGCGCCGGCGTCACCGCCGCCAGTGCCTGCCGGCTCGGATCGAGCGCGGACGCCTCGAAGGCGCAGCCGATGAAATCGAGCAGGCAAAGCTTTGCCTTGGCGGTGGCGGCAGGGCTGAACAATTCCAACGGCAGGTCGGCCAGAGTGTCGGCCAATTGCTTCGTGAAGGTCGCCATCCGAGCTCTCCGCTGTTCCTACCCTCAGCCGCGGATTTCTATTCCCGCCCATTCTTCGACGATACGCACCATCGAGGTGAAGTCCGAGTCCGGTCCGAAACGCGCATTCGTGGCGGCAAGCATCTGTCTCACCAGCGAGCCCGCGACCATCGGCACGCCCAGATTTTCCGCCTCGTCGACGCACATGCGAACGTCCTTATAGGAAAGGGCGGTGGCGAAGCCGAAATCGAACGTTCCCGGCAGCACGGCACGGGGGAACTTGTCCTGGGTGGCGCTGTTGCGGCCGCTCGATGCATTGATGATGTCGCACATGATGCGTGGGTCAAGTCCGGACTTCACACCCATCGCCAGCGCTTCGGCGGAGAGCAGGATGACGGCCGCCGCGATCATGTTGTTGCCAAGCTTGGCGACCTGGGCGGTGCCGGCGTTTTCGCCACAGTAGAACCGCTTGCCGAAATTGGCCAGCACCGGCTCGATCTCGTCGAATACCGATTTCTTGCACGAGACCATCACCGCGAGCGAGCCGTTGCTGGCTCCGGCGATGCCGCCCGAAACTGGTGCATCGACCCAGGCGATGCCGCGGCCGGCCAACTCCGCCGCGATGGCCTTGGCCATGCTGGGACCGGTCGTCGACAGGTCGATCACGACCTTGGCTTTCGCGCCGGACGCCAGGCCGTCGGCGCCGAGAACGACCTCCTTGACGATAGGCGGCGTCGGCAGGCTGCAGAACACCACCTCAGCCTCGTCCGCGACTGCGGCGGCCGTGGCGGCCACGCTTATGGAGTTGCCCGGCAGGTCGGCGGCGGCATCCGGCCTGCGATCATGGACGATGACATGGTGGCCCGCTTCCGCAAGCCGTCTTACCATGGGCGCGCCCATGCGGCCGAGCCCAACGAACCCAAGCGTTCGAGTCTGCAAAGTTCTTACTCCGGGAAGGCCATGCTCGTTCAGACGGCCATGGGCTAGCAAATAAGCCAATTCCGGAGCGCAGCATAAGCTTCGCTCGCCGCATAACAGCTTTGCAGAGCGCCGGTTGGGCCTCACTTGTCAACCATCGCCTTGTGCCCCAAACTCCGGTGTTTGCCGCGTGCTTCGACAATGCGGTTCTCGCATTCGAGCCAAAGGCCGCACTTACATGTTCGATCTGAAGCAACTGCAGCTGTTCACCGCGGTGGCCGAGTTCGGCAGTTTCTCGCGCGCGGCGGTGGCGCTCTCCATCAGCCAGCCGGTGCTCAGCCGCCAGATCAAGTCGCTCGAGGACAAGGTCGGCGTCGCGCTGCTCTACCGCAACGGCCGCGGCATCGTCCTGACGGAAGCCGGAAAGATCCTCCAAAGCTACGCCGTGGCCCTGCTCGAGCAGGCCGCGCGCGCCGAGACGGAACTGGCGGCGCTGCGCTCGAACCCGCGCGGCACGATCGTGCTCGGAATGCCGCCGTCGGTCGGCGTCGTGCTGACGGCGCCCCTGGTGCAGAATTTCCGCGCCCAGTTCCCTCAAGTGAGCCTGAGGGTGATCGAAGGCTTCAGCGGCCATCTGCTCGAATGGCTGGTGATGGGCAAGATCGACGTCGCGGTTTTGTACAATGCGCCGCGGATGAACAACCTTCTGGCCGAGCCCATCCTGCGCGACGAACTGTTCCTGCTCGGCGCCAAGAACGACCCGCACAATCTCGGTCAAGGTCCCGTCGACGCCGACGTGATGTCCCGGCTGCCGATGATCCTGCCGGCAAGGCCGCATGGCCTGCGCGTGGTCCTGGATCACATCCTCGGATCCGCCGGCATCGAGCCCAATATCGAAGTCGAGGTCGACGCCATGCCCTCGACCTTGCGGCTCGTCGAAGCGGGGGTAGGCTACACCATCCTGTCCTATTCGAGCTGCCACAACCTCGTCGCGGAAGGCAGGATCAACTACTGGCGCATTCGCAACCCGCCGATCGAGCGGGAGCTGCTTCTGGCGACATCCAGCCAGCGGCCGACCACGACGGTCATACGCGCGCTGACGACCCTGATCCGCGATGAGGTGCGCGTCCTGCGCAAGCTGGGCGTCTGGGAACCGCGCCAGCCCCCTCCAGCCTCCGATCATGCAGACGATATCGGAAAAGCGGGATAAGGAGCGAGCCATGCCGGGCGCGCTGGAGGGAACAACTGTCGTCTCGCTGAAGACTGCGGTTGGTCCGGTCGAGCTTTTTGCGCCACCGGTCACGGTCGACGGCAAGCGCCCCGAACTGGGGCAGGGTGCCCTCGCTTGGTGAGCACGATGTGGCTTTGCGGCGGGAGTTCGGTCCGCCGGACACGGCAGGATCCCAACGGATAGGAAATGCAACGCTATGAGCCTGACCCGCGACCTGACCCGGTTGATCCGCGAAAAGCCGGTGAGCGAACGCGATCTGCAATGGGCATCGCTGTTCGTCCTGGATACGCTCGGCTGCGCGCTTGGCGCGTTGCCGACCGAACCTGCCCGCATGCTCAAGGCGGTGGCGCCGCCGGCGCAGGCGGATACGGCTCGCAAGGCGTTCTATCTCGGCGGTTTGTCCCACATTCTGGAGATGGACGACCTGCATCGGGATTCGGTGACCCATCCGGGAAGCGTCGTCATTCCCGCGGCCTGGGCCGTGGCCCACGATCGCGACCTTGGCGGCGAAGCGTTCCTCCGCGCGGTGCTGGGGGGATACGAAGCCTGTTGCCGCGTCGGCATGTCCGTCGGCAAGAAGCACTACCGGGTCTGGCACAACACCTCGACCTGCGGGCCGTTCGGCGCGGCTTTTGCCGTGGCCGAGCTAATCGGTCTCGATGACGACAGGACCGTTTGGGCGCTCGGCAACGCCGGAACCCAGTCGTCGGGGCTTTGGGAGTTCCTCGCCGAAGGTGCTATGAGCAAGCATCTTCACACTGCCCGGGCAGCGGAGTCGGGCGTGCTTGCATCGTTCCTGGCCAGGGAAGGGTTCACGGGCGCGGAAAACATCCTGGAGGGCGAAAAGGGGTTCTATGCGGGCCTGTGTCCAGACCCGATCCCGGAGGCTGTGACGGCCAGGCCCGATCGGGCCTGGCAGCTGATCAACACCTCGATCAAGCCTTGGCCCTGCTGCCGCCATACCCATCCGGCGATCGACGGCGCCATCGCCTTGCACGGCGAGATAGCCGGCGAAGCCATCGCCAAGGTGAAGGTCGGAGCCTACCGGGCCGCGCTTGACGTGTGCGACCGGCCCTCCCCCGAGGATCCCTACAGCGCCAAATTCTCCCTGCAGCACACGGTGGTGATCGCCCTGGCGGACGGTCGTGTCGACCAGGCAAGTTTCGATGCCGATGCCCGGCAGCGGATGGCCGGCGAACGCAAGAAAGTCGACGTCGAGCTGGCGCCGAAGATCGAGGCTGCGTACCCCGAATCGTGGGGCGCCGAAATCGTGGTGGAGACGGCTTCCGGCCGGCGTCTTTCCGCCGTGCGACACGACGCCAAGGGAGATCCCGGCAATCCGGTGACGGCGGCCGAGCTTTCCGAGAAAGCGCGCGCGCAGCTCATCGCTGGCGGCAGTTCGCAAACCCGCACCGACGAACTGATTGGCGCCATCCTTGCACTTCCTGACAACCGTCCGGTGCGCTCGCTGGGTTTGTTTGAAATCGCTGCGGACGCGCATCCCGGGCGCGTGCCGCGCGGAGTGCCTGATGTTCAAGGATGTCGATAACGAGGAGATCCGCGGTGCGTTGCGTCGGCTCTGCGAGCGGTTCCCGGGGGAATATTGGCGCAAGCTCGATGCCGATCGCGCCTACCCCCTGGATTTCGTCGACGCGCTGACCGGGGTCGGCTACCTCGCGACGCTGATCCCCGAGGAGTATAGCGGGAGCAGGCCTGGCGCTTTCGGCGGCGGCCGCCGCTGGAGCTGCATAACCCCGCCGATGTTCGTGTGAACGCTGCGGGCAGCACCTGGTACGGCGAGGATTTGCCGCGCTCAAGCCATCCAGGATTTCAGGCGCTCGAGCATAGGCTCCGTCAGCGGGGTGGATTTCCGCTCCGCAAGGTTGAAGAAGACCGTCTTGGCGGCCAGCTTGGCCGCGAGTTCGTCGCCATGCAGCCTGCGCATCTCGTAGTCCGTCTGGATGGAGGTGCGGCCGACGGTGCGGACCGTGCCGAAGATTTCCACTATGACCCCCGATGGCACCTCGCCGACGAAGTCGATCTCATGCCGGACGTCCGCCCACCCCCTGTCGGCCCACTCTGGCGTCGTCGGCGCCCAGCCGGTCGCCTGTCCGAGCAGGATGTTGATGGCGTCGTCGAAAAAGGCGACGTAGAACCGCGTCGTCATGTGGCCCATCATGTCGCAATTCCAGGGCTGAACCACAGCTCTCGTCAGTAAGATCATTTTTGCTCCTGATAACTCGTCCGATGCGACTGCTATCTAGAGCAATTCCCGGAAAAGTGTGAGCGGTTTTCCGTTCCGGAATTGCGTAAAAACAAAGAGATAGGGTGTTTCGCCGTTTCCGTGAAACGGTGAAACGCACTAGCGGGAATTGGTTATCTCTGGGAGAGCCAATCGATGTTCGGAGCATTGCTCGCCCCATTTTTGACGGGGGCAAGTCGACTACAGCGACGGCAGGATACCTCGGATGTGACTGGCAAACGCCTCGACGGCCGGCGATCTCGTGGTCTCGGCGAAGGCGACCAGAACGCCGAGCCGGGATAATCTCGGAAGCGGCGCGTTGAGGATGAAGAGATCCGACGGGACGGCCCTCTGCGTCATCACGCTTATCGCGAGGCCGGAGCGCGCCACCGCTATCAGGCCGGTGAGGCTGTTGCTGGCATAGGATATCTTGTAGCGCAGCCCGGCGCGAGCCATGGCATCGCAGGCCGCCTTGTGGTCCATGGCGTTCGATGCCGGCAGCGCCAGCGGCACGGTCTCGCCGAACTCGTGCAGCTCCAATGTCGGCTTGCTGCCGACCCAGACCATCGCTTCCGTGCGCACGACTTCTCTAGAGGCGCTCGCGTCCGGAATGGAGACGAGCGCCAGATCGACCTGGCGCGCATGCAGCAGATTGTGCAGTTCGACAGTCGGCGCCGACACGACCTTGATCTCGATGTCCGGATAAAGGCTCCCGAAGCTTCTCAAGAGCGTGGGGAAGAAGGCGCTCAAATAGTCTTCCGGGCTGCCGAAGATGATCGATCCCTGCAGGCCCTTGCCGGAGAAGGCCGAAATCGCCTCATCGTGGATTTTGAGGATGCGCTCGGCATAGGCAAGGAAGCGCTCGCCGCTGCCGGTAAGGCGGACGCCGCTGCCGCTTCGATGGAACAGGTTCTGGCCGCCGAGAGCGTCTTCGAGCCGCTGTATCTGCATCGTCACCGCCGATTGCGTGCGCCCGACCTGCACGGCGGTGGCGCTGAGCGTTCCCGAATGCGCCGCGCGGACGAAGGTCGACAGCAATCTGAGATCGAGGGGCGCGGGCATATCAATTCCATTGATATCGGAGTCACATATCTATCAATTTTACTGCTGTAGCGCCAGACGCTAATCTTCGGGCTTGCGTTTTGGCGAGGCTGCGAGATGTCGAGAAATCTGGACAATGCCTTCTGGTCGGCGGCGCGAAAGCACCTCATCCGATATGGCGGCGCTTTCGAGCCCGCCATCATCGAGCGGGCCGAAGGCTCGTTCGTCTACGACGCCGATGCCCGGCCCATACTCGACTTCACCTCCGGCCAGATGAGCGCGCTGCTTGGGCATGCGCATCCGAGGATCGTCGCGACGGTGCGCCGCCAGGTCGAAACGGTCGCGCATCTCTTCAGCGGCATGCTGTCCCGCCCGGTTGTCGAGCTTGCCGAGCGCCTCGCCGCGCTGGCGCCCGGCCTCGACAGGGCGCTCCTGCTTTCGACGGGCGCGGAGTCGAACGAGGCGGCCATCCGCATGGCGAAGCTGGTGACCGGCAAGCACGAGATCGTCGCGTTCTCCAAAAGCTGGCACGGCATGACCGGCGTTGCGGCTTCCGCTACCTATAGCGCCGGGCGCAAGGGCTACGGGCCCGCGGCGGTCGGCTCGATCGCGATTCCCGCGCCGAACAGCTTTCGCCCGCGCTTCAAGAAGGCCGACGGCTCGCTCGACTGGGCGGCCGAGCTCGACGATGCCTTCGCCCTTGTCGACAGCCAGTCGACCGGCGGCCTCGCGGCCTTCATCGCCGAGCCGATCCTGTCCAGCGGCGGCATGCTGGAGCTGCCGCAGGGCTATCTCGCGGCGCTGAAGCAGAAATGCCGCGAACGCGGCATGCTGCTCATCCTCGACGAGGCGCAGACCGGCGTCGGCCGCACCGGCGACATGTTCGCCTTCCAGCGCGACGGCGTCACCCCGGACATCCTCACTCTGTCGAAGACCATCGGCGCCGGCCTTCCGCTGGCGGCGGTCATGACGAGCGCCGAGATCGAGGAAACTGCGCATGAGCGGGGCTTCCTGTTCTACACCACCCATGTGTCCGATCCGCTGCCGGCCGCCGTTGGCGTGACCGTGCTCGATGTCGTGGAAGAGGAGCGCCTTGTCGAGCGCGCGCGCCATCTCGGAAGAAGGCTTTTCGACGGACTGTCCGAGCTGAAGCAACGCTACGAATGCGTCGGCGACGTGCGCGGCCGCGGCCTGATGCTCGGCGTCGAGATCGTCAAGAACGGAGAGAGCCGCGAGCCCGATCACGAGCTCGGCGCGAAAATTGCCGCGGAGGCATTCAAGCGCGGACTGAGCATGAACATCGTCAAGCTCCCCGGCATGGGCGGCGTGTTCCGCATTGCCCCGCCGCTGACGATTTCGCAGGAAGAACTCGACCTCGGATTGCGCACGATCCGCGACGCCATCGAAGCGGTGCTGTCCGCGAGCAGCGGCCGCATGGCTGCAGAGTGACGGGCAGGGGCCGATGAGCGAAGCGAACATGACCGAACAGGTTGCGGGCGATGCGCCGGACCGGGACGCGATGACCGGCACCATCCGCGTGCTTGTCGCCAAGCTCGGGCTGGACGGGCACGACCGGGGCGCCAAGGTGGTCGCGCGGATCCTGCGCGATGCCGGCATGGAGGTCGTCTACACCGGCCTCTACAAATCGCCTGACGAGGTCGTGGCGGCAGCGGTCCAGGAGGATGTCGACGTCATCGGCGTCAGCCTCCTTTCCGGCTCCCATGTTCCGCTGTTCCGGGAATTGGGGCGCTGCCTGCGCGAGCAGAAGGCCGACCACATCTTCGTCGTCGCCGGCGGGGTCATTCCCGAGCAGGATTATGCCGCTTTGTGGGACAGCGGCGTCGACGCGATCGTGCCGCAGGAGGCGCGGGCCGAACTGATCGTGACGACGGTCAGGAACCTGATCGCCGCTCGTGGCCGGGTATGACCGTTTTCACGCCCTCGAGGCCGGTGAGGCGCGCGGCATACAGGCCCTCGATCGAGCTGGTGCCCGAGATCCTCGCGGGCAACGTTGCGGCCATCGCCCGCATGATCACGCGTGCCGAGGCCGGCTATCCGGAAGCAGTGCCCGCGCTGGCGGAGATCTACAGGCATAGCGGCAAGGCGCATGTCGTCGGCATCACCGGCGTTCCGGGAGCGGGCAAGTCCACGCTTGTGTCTTCCCTTATCCGGGCATTCGGGTCGGAGGGGCGCAAAGTCGGCGTCGTCGCCGTCGATCCGAGCAGCCCGTTCTCCGGCGGCGCGATTCTCGGTGACAGGGTGCGCATGAGCGAGGCGGCCTCGTCCTCCCAGGCCTTCGTCCGCAGCATGGCGACGCGCGGCCAGCTGGGCGGCCTTGCCCGGTCGACGCTGCAGGCGGTGGATGTCCTCGACGCCGCCGGCTACTCGCCCATCATCATCGAGACCGTCGGCGTCGGCCAGGACGAGGTGGAAGTCGTGACGGCGGCGCACAGCATCGTCGTTCTCTCGGCGCCCGGCCTTGGCGACGACATACAGGCGATCAAGGCCGGCATATTGGAGATCGCCGATATCCACGCGGTCAGCAAATCCGACAAGCCGGAGGCGGCGGCGACCGTTTCGGCCCTGCGCGGCATGATGACCCTCGGTTCGGAAAGGGCGCAGTCGAAATGGTCGCCGCCGGTGCTTCCCGTCAGCGCGGTCTCGGGCGAGCGGATCGGCGAGCTGAAGGACGCCATTTCCAGGCACTGGGCGCATCTGCGCGAAAGCGGCGAGCTGGCCGATCGGCAGCGGGGCATTTGCCGGACGCGGATCCTCGGCGCGGCCAAACATCTTTTCCAGGGCAAGTTCGATGCGCGGGCCGGCGAGATCGGAGAGCACATCCAGGCCGTCGTGAACAGGGACATGGATCCCGCCGGCGCGGCCCGCCTTCTGCTCGGCTGGACGGACGAGGGGCAAGCGACATGAACCTGTTCTCGCAAACCGCGATCGAGGACATCCGCGAAAAGCAAGCCGCGTGGGAGGAAAAGGAACTCGCCGCCGCGCTCGGCAGCAGGCCCGAGGAAAAACCGGCCTACGAGACCGAATGCGGCATTCCGCTGAAGCGCGTTTACACGGCCGCCGACATCGCCGACATTCCCGCCGACGAGTTGGGTTTCCCCGGCGCATATCCCTTCACCCGCGGCGCCTATCCGACGATGTATCGCGGCCGGCCTTGGACCATTCGGCAGGTCGCCGGCTTCGGCAATCCCGAGGCCACCAACCAGCGCTACAAATACATGATCCAGACCGGCCAGACCGGGCTCTCCACCGATTTCGACCTGCCGACGCTGCTCGGCCTGGACTCGGACGATCCACGAGCCTTCGGCGAAGTCGGGCGCGTCGGCGTCGCCATCGACACCGTCGACGATGTGGAACGGCTGTTCGATGGCATTGACCTCGAAAAGATCTCGGTCTCGCTCACCATCAATCCGTCGGCCTGGGTGGTTTACGCCATGTATGTCGCCGTCGCTGAACGGCGTGGCTATGACCTCCACAAGCTGGCCGGCACGCTGCAGGCCGATCCGCTGAAGGAGTATGTCGCGCAGAAGGAGTGGATCTATCCGGTGCGTCCCGCGGTGAGGCTGCTGCGCGACTTGATCATGTACAGCGCCAAGGCGACGCCGAAGATCAATCCGATCAGCCTCAGCGGCTATCACCTTTCGGATGTCGGCGGCAACGCGCTGCAGGAGATCGCCTTCATCATGGCCTTCACCATCGCCTATTGCGAGGAGGTGACCGGCGCCGGCATGGACATCGACGACTTCGCGCCCCGGCTGTCCTTCTTCTTCATCAGCCATCAGGATTTCTTCGAGCAGATCTGCAAGTTCAGGGCGGCAAGGCGCGTCTACGCCAAGATCATGGCTGAGCGCTTCAAGGCCAGGAAGCCGGAGTCCATGCGGCTGCGCGTGCATGTGCAGACCGCGGCGATGAGCCTGACCAAGGTCGAGCACCACAACAATCTCATGCGCACGGCCATCCAGGCGCTCGGCGCCGTTCTGGGCGGCTGCCAGAGCATGCATACCAACGGCCTCGACGAAGCCTTCGCCATCCCGACCGAAGAGGCCATGAAGCTGGCCATCCGCACCCAACAGATCATCCGCGACGAGATCAATGTGACCTCCGTGATCGATCCTCTTGGCGGCTCCTATTTCATCGAGCGCCTCACCCGCGACATGGAGACAGAGATCTGGAAGCTGCTGGACGAAGTCGACGAGCGCGGCGGCGCCGTGAAACTGGTCGAGGAAGGCTGGTTCCAGCAGAAGCTCGCGGACTCGGCTTACGCTACGTTCCAGAAGATCGATGCGGGCGAAAAGATCTCGGTCGGCGTCAACCGGTACGTCGACGAGACCAGCCGATCGGCCGAAGTGCACATCCATCCTTATGACGAAGAGTGCACGCAGCTGCAGATCGACCGCCTCCGAGCGGTGCGGTCCGGCCGTGATAACGCCCGCGTCCGGGAACTGCTGAAGGAACTCGCCGAGCAGGCGAGATCCGACGACATCAATCTTTTGCCGAAGACCATCGAGGCCGTGAGGGCGAAGGCGACGCTTGGCGAGATCTGCGCCGCGCTGCGCGAGGTCTGGGGCGCTTACGCCGAACCGATGATCGTTTGAGGAGGACGCCAAGATGGGGGATGCCAAAATGGGCGCAGTCATTTCCAGGCACGATGGCGCAATCGCCTGGGTCAAGCTCAACCGTCCCGAACGGCTCAACGCCATGAACAGGCAGCTCGTCGACGACCTGTCCGAGGCGCTGGCGCGCGCCGATGCGGACCCGTCGATCCGCGCCGTCATCCTGCATGGCGAAGGACGCGCCTTCTGCTCCGGCGACGACCTCAAGGATCTCGACTCCCAGACCACTTCCGAGGCCACGACGCAGGCCTGGGTGGACGCCATCCAGAACATCACGCTCCAGATCATGCAGTCGCGCAAGATCGTGATTGCCGCGGTGCATGGCTGGTGCGTCGGCGGTGCGCTCGAATGGGCCGTGAATTGCGACTTCACGCTCTTCGCCGACAATGCGCGCTGGTTCTTCCCCGAAGTCACATACGGGTTGTTCGTCACCGGTGGCGTCACCGCCCTGTTGACCAAGCAGACCGGGCCGCAGGTCGCCAAGGAACTGATGATCCTGGGCGAGAAGCACGATGCGAGCAAAGCGCTCGAGGTCGGCATCGCCTGGAAGCTCTTTCCCGAGGCGCAATTGCTGGACGAGGCGAGGAAACTGGCCTTGGCGATAGCGCAGCGTCCGGAAGGCGCCGTGGCAGACATCAAGCATGCCATCAACAACGGCTTCCACTCTTCCCTGGCCGATGCGATGGCGCTCGAGACCAGAGCCACGGTGAGCGGGTTCCTCTCCCCGGACGCGCAGGCGCGGGCAAAGAATTTTTGATCCATGACCATGCTCGATCTCGCCCCTTCCTTCCACATCCCCGGCCAGCATGACGACGACCTGGAGAACCGGGTGCTGCCCAAAATCCTGCTCAAGCAGGCGGAACGCCTGGGCGACACCCCGTTCATCGGCATTTGCGGACGCTCCGCCAGCTTCGAGGAGATGCAGATCGCTTCGGCCCGGCTGGCGCGTGGCCTGCGCGGTCTCGGCATCGGCAAATCCGATCGCGTGGCGATGCTGTTGCCCAATTGTCTCGAGCTGGTCGCGACCTGGTTCGCGGTATCGAGCCTGGGCGCCATCGAGGTGCCCAGCAATCCGGGCCTGAAGGGCGACTTTCTCTGCCACAACCTCAACAATTGCGGCGCCGAGGTCCTCGTCGCCGACGCCAACGCGCTTGACGAGCTCGCCCGGGTCCAGGACCGCCTGCCGGACCTGCGCACCCTTATCTTGGTCGGCGTCGATCCGAGCGAAGCCCGGGCGGCCGGCATCCGGATCCGCCGCATCGTCTCCTTCGAGGAATGCATGGCCGGGCAGCCGGATTTCGACCTCGCCGACATCCATTACTCCGACCCGATGGCGATCCTCTACACCTCGGGCACCACCGGTCCGGCCAAGGGCGCATTGATGTCCCATCATCACTGCTATTCCTGGGCGGCGGCGATGGCGCTCAATCTCGGCTACACGACCGCCGACAGCTATTTCTCGGCATTGCCGCTGTTCCACACCGACGCGCAGATGTTCGGCGTCTACCTGCCGCTGATCTACGGCACCCGCACGACATTGGTCGGCGGTTTCAGCGCCTCCCGGTTCTGGGACCAGGTCCGCGAAAGCGGCGCCACGGCGACGAACCTGCTCGGCGCCATGGCGGTCATCCTGTCGCGCCAGCCGCCATCCGATGGCGACGGCGCCAATCCGGTGCGCATATGCCAGTGCATCCCCATGGTGCCGGACAAGGAAGCGTTCGAGCGGCGCTTCGGCATGCGGCTCGTCACCGGCTATGGGCAGACGGAGACAGGTTTCGTCACCCTCGACACGGTGGCGGATACGAAAGCGGGTTCGTGCGGCCGCCCGCACCCCGATTGGGAGGTGGCGATCGTAGATGAGCGGGACCGGCCCCTGCCGCATGGCTCCGTCGGCGAGATCGTATCGCGCCCGCGCAAGAACTGGAGCATGTTTTCCGGCTATTACCGGGCGGACGCCAAAACGGTGCAGACGCTCCGGAACCTCTGGTATCACTCCGGCGATGCCGGTTGCCTAGACGAGGATGGCTGGCTCTATTTCAAGCACCGGCTGAACGAGGCGATCCGGCGGCGCGGCGAGAACATCTCGGCCTATGAGGTCGAGACCGTCGCCGAGAAGCATCCCGACATCGTAGAAAGCGCGGCGTTCGGGATCCCGTCCGAGTTCACCGAGGAAGACATCATGGTCGTGGCACAGCGGCGGCCTGGCTCCACGCTGGGGGCGGCCGAACTGCTGGCGCATTTCAGGGCAATGGCGCCGCGCCACATGGTGCCGCGCTACATCGAGATCACCGACACGCCGCTTCCGCGGACGCCGACGGAAAAGATCGCCAGGACCGCGCTGCGCCAGCAGGGTGTCGGCGCCGCCACATTCGATCGGGGCGAGCGCTAGCCGGGTCGAACGCAGGCGGAAGGAGGACGGAGCCCTACGCGATGCAGCGCCGGATGATCGCCCCCTGCTTCATGGACGACACGCTCGAATGCCTTCGCCGCCACAACGTCGAGGTGGAGCCCCTGCTGGCCCGCGTCGGGCTGCCGCCGGTGATTTCCGAGCCGATCTCGGCCGAGCAATATGGCGCGCTCTGGCATGCCGTCGCGCAGGAGATGGATGACGAGTTCTTCGGCGAAGGCGCCAGGCCGATGCGAGCCGGCAGTTTCGCGCTGCTCTGCCAGGCGCTGCTCTCCACCGAGACGCTGGAGCATGCCTTGCGCAGGGGCCTGCGCTTCCTGCGCGCCGTGCTCGACGATCCGCATGGCGAGCTGACCGTCGGCAACGGGCTCGCCGAAATCAGGCTGAGCGATTCCGGGCCGCTGCGCTCGGCCTTCGCCTACCGCACCTTCTGGATCATCGTCCACGGCGTGAACTGCTGGCTGGTGGGCCGGCGTCTCCCGATCCGCTGGGTGGATTTCAAATGCAGCATCCCGTCGACGGGAAGCGACTACCGGCTGTTCTTCGGCGCGCCGGTGCGCTTCGACCAGCCCGAAAGCCGCCTCGTCTTCGACGCCGAATTCCTGAAGCTGCCTGTCATCCGCGACGCCTGCGCGCTGCGCGAATTCCTGCGCAGGGCGCCGGCCAACATTCTGGTGCGCTATCGCCATGACGAGGGGCTCTCGGCGGCCATACGCGGGCGCCTGCACGCCACCGCGCCCGCTTCATGGCCGAGCTTCGAGCGGCTTGCCGCCGGCATGCGCATGCAGGCGCCGACCTTGCGCCGCCGGCTTCAGTCCGAGGGCCAGAGCTATCGCTCGATCAAGGATGAGATGCGCAGGGCCCTGGCGATGGAGGCCCTGCTCAACGGCAGCCGCAGCGTCGCCGACCTCGCCGCCGACATCGGCTTTTCCGAGCCGAGCGCATTCCACCGCGCGTTCCACAAATGGACCGGCAAGAGCCCGGCCTTGTTCCGCCGCGAGGCCTCGTCCGACGCCGGTCCGCGCGACAACGCGCCCGCGCATTAGAGCATGATCCCAAAAAGTGGGAACCGGTTTTCGGAGAAAGATCATGCTCCAACAAAGAATTAGACCGTGATGGCGATTCAACGAAACGCCATCACGGCCTAGCAGGCGAGCGACGCATCCCCGAAACATTGCAAAATCGATCACCAAATCTGGGTCCTACGGTCATCGTATGCCACTTCGCTTGCAGCCAATATGCCCTGAAGACGGGGCATTTTGGATGTGGATTGAAGGCAAGACATCTCTGGTGACGGGGCCTGCTCCGGCCTCGCATCCTGACCAGTCCGCCTGGGCCTGACCTTGCCCGACGGCAAAAACCGGCCCGCCCAATTCAAGTCAGCTCGATGCGTCGGACGTGGGCATCGCATCGAAGCCGCAACCAGTGCCCACCACGAAAATGGGAGCCTCATATGAAAAAATATCTTCTGTCGGCGGTGGCAGTGGCAGCGCTTGTCGCCTTCGCGGGCAACGCCTGGGCGGACATCGTCATCGGCGTCGCCGGGCCGATCACCGGTCCGAACGCGGCTTTCGGCGCGCAGTTCCAGAAAGGCGCCGAACAAGCGGCCGCCGACATCAACGCGGCCGGCGGCGTGCTCGGCCAGAAGATCAAGATCGAGATCGGCGACGATGTCTCCGATCCGAAGCAGGGCATTTCGGTCGCCAACAAATTCGTCGCGGACGGCGTGAAATATGTGGTCGGCCACTTCAACTCGGGCGTGTCGATCCCCGCCTCGGAAGTCTATGCCGAGAACGGCGTGCTCGAGGTATCGCCAGCATCGACCAATCCGCAATATACCGAGCGCGGCCTCTGGAACACCTTCCGCACCTGCGGCCGCGACGACCAGCAGGGCAAGGTCGCGGGAGACTATATCGCCGCGAATTTCAAGGACGCCAAGATCGCCATCGTCCACGACAAGACGCCTTACGGCCAAGGCCTCGTCGATGTCGCCAAGAAGGACCTGAACGCCGACGGCATCACCGAGGTGATGTATGAAGGCATCAATGTCGGCGACAAGGATTTCTCCGCGCTCATCGCCAAGATGAAGGCGGCCGGCGTCACGCTGATCTATTTCGGCGGTCTCCACACCGAGGCGGGCCTGATCATGCGCCAGTCGGCGGATCAGGGTCTGAAGGCGACGCTGTTCTCGGGCGACGGAATGGTCTCGAACGAGCTTGCCTCAATCGCCGGCGATTCGGTTATCGGCACCTTGAACACCTTCTCGCCGGACCCGCGGAAAAACCCCGCCGCCAAGGACATCGTCGAAAAATTCCGTGCCTCGGGTTTCGAGCCGGAAGCCTACACACTCTACTCCTACGCGGCGGTCCAGATCGTCGCCGCGGCGATCGACAAGACCGGCTCGGCCGACGACGCGCAAAAGGTCGGCGCCACCATCAAGGCAGGCGGCCCGTGGAAGACGGCGATCGGCGACATCGGCTATGACGAGAAGGGCGACATCACGCGCCCCGACTATGTCATCTACGAATGGAAGAAGGGCGCGGACGGCAAGCCGACATACGCCGAGAAATAATGCGGCCCAGGCGGGTGAGCGTGACCGAGGATGCCCGGCTGAGACCGGGCGTCATCATCGGGATCGCATCTGCCCAGGTCATTGCGGCGCCCGGGCCTCTGAGCTATTTTAGCAGTTTATTGGATGCGCGATCTGCCTCGCAGGCGCGTTTCCTTGCCGTCTTGGCAGATTGTGAAGTCTTTAACAGACCACGATGTCGCAAGCTGCGTTCTTGTGGCCGACGAGCAGTTAGGGATTTTGCCATGCTGCGGTGCTGCTCACTGATTGCAGCCTTGATCGTCGTGGGCCTCACGACGGTGCAGGCATGCGCCGATCGAAGGGTTGCCCTTGTCATCGGCAATTCCGAATACCGCGAAATTCCGGCCCTGAAGAATCCAGACAAGGATGCCGAGGACGTGTCGAACACCTTCCGGCTGGCCGGCTTCGACGTGTTCGTCGCCAAGGACCTGACCAAGCTCCAGTTCGAGAAGGAGTTATCTCGCGGCGACGGTGGCTGGTGATGAGATTTCGATGACGGTTTTCGCTTCCCGCTGGAACCTGCTCGCCAAGCCCCGACAAGTGCTCTATGCTCCGGTCACGTGCCGGTATCGAGATCGGGTTGTCCTGGCGGGGCGTTCCATGTTCGAAGTCGTCGCATTCTGGCGAAAAATGCAAGCCAAGGCCGCGGCTCTTGGCTTGATCGTTGCCGCGCTGTTGGTCTTCGGATCGCAGGCCGCGAGCGCCGCGCCCAACTGGACGCTCGATCCGGCCGCCTCGGTGCTCACCTACCAGTCGGTCAAGAAGAACACGATCGTCGAGACCAACAAGATCAGGAACATCACCGGCACGCTGAGTTCCGCCGGCGACGCCAAGATCAGCTTCGACCTCAATTCCGTCGATACGGGCGTCGACCTGCGCAATGTTCGCATGCGCTTTCTGTTTTTCGAGACATTCACCTATCCGACGGCCGAAGTGACGGCGAAGGTGGATCCCGCGGCGTTCGCCGATCTGCCGGCCAAGCGCCGGGTGAAGACGACATTGCCGTTCCGCCTCAGCCTGCATGGCGTCGACAAGGATCTCGAGGCGAGCGTCGTCGTCACCATGATCAGCGACACCCAGGTCTCCGTCGCTTCGGAGGCGCCCGTCGCTGTCCATGTCGAGGATTTCGGGCTCTTGCCCAACATCGACAAATTGCAGCAGGCCGCCAACGTGACCAACATCGTGCCGACCGCTTCGGTGTCCTTCGATTTCGTCTTCACCGCCGACGGCACCAAGCCGGCAGCTGTGCAGACCGTCGCGGCCGGTGTCGCCGAGGTCGGCCCTGTCGCCACCGATGCCGCGAAAGCCAATTTCAACGACGAGGAGTGCCTCAACAGGTTTGCCGTCCTCTCGCGCACCGGCGCCATCTATTTCCGTCAGGCAAGCGCAAGGCTCGACGCGAAGAGCCGCCCGCTGCTGGCTGAGGTGGAAGGTGTCGTCGGCAAATGCCCCACCCTCAAGGTCGAGGTGTCCGGCTACACCGATTCCGACGGGTCGCCCGAGGCGAACAAGGCGCTCTCCGAACGGCGCGCCCAGGCGGTCGCCGACGCGCTGGTGGCGGACGGCGTCCCGCGCAACCAGATCAGCTCGGCCGGCTATGGCGAGGACAAGCCTGTCGCCGCCAACGACACGCCCAAGAACAAGGCGCTCAACCGGCGGATCGAATTCTCCGCCAGCAAGCTCGCCAACTGAGGTGGCGGTGAGTTCCGCTCCGATCGCCCATTGCGGTGACGTGTTTCGCGCCGCCGGACTTGTGGCGCTTGCCTTGCTCCTGACGTTGACGGCCGCGCGCGCCGAGCGGCGTGTGGCGCTGGTGCTCGGCAACTCGCAGTACCAGCACGCAGCGCCGCTCCTCAATCCGGCGCGGGATGCGCAGGCCATGGCCGATCGGCTCAAGGACCTCGGCTTCGAGGTGGTCTCCGGCTTCGACCTCACCAAGCAGCAGACGCAAGATACGGTCGCCCAGTTTGCCAGAGAGGTGCGCGGCGCCGACATCGCGCTTTTCTTCTATGCCGGCCATGGCCTTCAGGTCTCCGGCAAGAATTATCTGCTTCCCGTCGATGCCGCGCTCGAGGACGAGACCTCGCTCGATTTCGAGGCCGTCTCGGTCGATTTCGTCCTGCGCCAGATGTCGCGCGAGACCAGCATAAGGCTGGTTTTCCTGGACGCATGCCGCGACAATCCGCTTGCCGACGTGCTGGCGAAGACTGCCGGCATCAAGGGCGCAAGCAGCGGCCTTGCCGAAATCCCGATCGAGAATGGCGGCGCCGGCACGCTGGTCGCCTTCGCTGCCAGCCCGAACCAGCTTGCCTATGACGGGTCGGGCGACCACTCGCCCTTCACCACGGCGCTGCTCCAGCATGTCGGCGAATCCAACGTCTCCATCACCGAAGCCATGAACAGGGTGACCAGCGACGTCTTCAAGGCCACCGCCGGCAAGCAGCGCCCCTGGATCAACGTCTCGCTGACCACCGAGGTCGTCCTGCACAGGGTCGATCTCAATGCGCCGCTGATCGTCGGCGAGGCGAGCACACCGCAGGCCGAAGCGGGCTCCGGGACGCGCAACACCGGCGCGTCCGGCCAGACCGACGACCAGCTTGCGCTCAATATGCTGCGTGAAAAGATACCGAAGCTGGCGACGGACGGCCCGATCTTTTTCGATCGCCCGGTCAAGTTCGGCGACCCGGCGATCGACGGCAAGAGCATAGCCCAATTGATCAAGGGGCAACCGCTTTTCAGTCCGGTCGAAGGCCTCGACAAGTCGGTCTGGCAGGGCAAGCACTGCGACGGCTGCCACGAGTGGAACGAGACCCGCCTGTGCGAGCAGGCGAAGAATTTCGCCGCCAACGACGTCTCCGTGCTGCGCCTGCAGCATCCGCTTGGGACCCGCTTCAAGGTCGCTCTGGCCAGGTGGGCGCAAGGCGGCTGCCAATGATCGTGGATTAGAGCCTTGGCAGCCTTGTCTGGCGGAAAACCCTAATACGCGTCGACAGATTGCCGCTGGGCCTCCATCTCCACCATCTGGATGCCCATTTCGACGAAGGCGGAAAGCACGCCAAAGCGGTCCGCGGTCGAAACACGGGCGAGCCCCGCCAGGATCCCGGCGTTGACGGCGTGAGCGGCGGGGAATCCGGTCGATAGCATGTCGAAGGCCGGGTCACGCCATGCCGCCGACAGCGCGATCCACGCAGCCGGTGTCGTTGGCGACGGATCGACGGCATCGCCCAGCGCCGCTCGATGGCGGGGATTGCCGGGCTCGCCGACCCAATCGTTGACGAGCGCCAGCAATTCGAGGTCCCTATCGGCAAGGAGTTCTGAGAGATGGCTCAGGCATTCATGCCCCCACCAGATCGCGGCGCGATCGGGCAGGAGATAGGCGCAGAACGTGACGGCTTCCTCCGGCACGCGTCCGGCGAGCAGGGCGCGGCAAAATTCCAGCGGGGGTTGATTGGCGGCAGGCGATTTCATGTCCCGGGCGATCGCGGGACAGGCAAGAAACAGATCCCTTGCGGTTCTGTATCCGAGTTCGTTGGCCATGGCTGCCACACCCTGAGAGCCAGCTGACAAGCACTCAAGCCTTTAGCCGAGAGCCGGTCAAGCCTTAGCTTTTAGCAGGTGGCGGCCGTTGGCAACGTGCGCTTGGTCACAGACAATCGCTTCAAGGTTTGATATGGTCCGCGCCAGCGAAACCCGCTCAAACAGAGCTCAAACAGGAGTGACGGTCATGCGGTGGGGCAGCTCAGCCTTGGCATTGGCGACCGTGCTTTTTTCAACGCACGTTTACGCCGATCCGCTTCAGAAATCGGAAGACATCGTAAAATACTTCGCCGGCCAGGGTAATCTTGGCGCGTCACGCGGCATCTGCGTCGGCACCGAGGAAGAGTGCAAGAGCAAGGCCGAGAAGAACGAGGCGCCGCCTCAAAAGGCCGGCCTCGACATGATGATCAATTTTGCCCTGGATTCGGCCCAGCTCGACCAGACCGCGCGCACGGAACTGGATGAGTTCGCCAAGGCGCTGAAGGACAACCGGCTGAGCACGTTCAGCTTCGTCGTGGAAGGCCACACCGACGCGACCGGCACGGATCGCTACAACCAGGACCTGTCGCAGCGAAGGGCGCAATCGGTGGCGGCCTTCCTGTCGGCGAACGGCGTTCAATCTACCCGACTCGAGCCGGTCGGCCTGGGCAAGTCGCATCCGCGCGTCGCCAATCCCTATGATCCGGTCAACCGCCGGGTGGAAATGCGGATCAGGACGCAATAGGCGGCCGGCCCGTCGCCGGGCAGCTCGCCCGCCGACGGGCCGGCCCTTTTGTCCTCGGTCAGTTCTTGAGCGCGCCGCCGACCGCGATGCCGGTGCCGAAGATCAGCGCCTTGGTCAGGAAGTCGTTGTTGTCTCTTGGCGGCGGCGCATCCTCGCGGACCACGGTCTCGCTGCTGCGCCTGCGCTGCACGACCTGCGTCTGTTTCCTGCGCGGTTTTTGCTGCGCCACCGGCTTCAGCGTCCGGGTCCTCTGCGCGACCTGTTTTTTCGCTGGCGCGGCACGGACCTGGTCGGCGGCGTTCTTGGCGCGCACCGCATCCATCATCGGGTCGGTCTGGATCACCAGGAACGCCAGCTGTTCGCGCGTCAGATAGGTGGTTGGCGGCAGGCCGTTCTTGCCTTGCCAGGCGCCGATCGCCTGGCGCGTCCTCGCGCCGATATTGCCGTCGACCTGCCCAACCTCGTTGCCCAGCGCTTCGATGCGCAATTGCAGGTCGATGCGGCCGTCGCGGTCGAGGCCGATGGCGCTTTCGGTCAGCTCGCTGCCTTGCGTCTTTCTCATCTCGTCGGTGATGCCGACCGAGGTGCGAACGGCCGAGCCTGGATTGGCATTCGCATCGTCCGCGCCGGGCGCCGCGATCTGCTTGCCGGCCGTCGGATCCTTCAGCTGGTCGATATTGAGCTTCGCCACCGTGGCGAAGCGGCCGTTCGGGAACTGGTCGAGATAGGCCTCGTAATAGGGAATGGCATTCTTCTTCGAGGCCTCGTCCCAAAGCCGCTGCTCGACCTCCCAGGACGGCGCCTCGGTGGCCACGGGAGCAGGGGCGGGCGCCGCCGTCGTCTCGGCTGCACCGGTGGCCGGCGTCGCGGCAGTTTGTGTCGTGGGCTTGCCGAGGAAAACTTCGCGTCCCAACGAGGCATTGTGCCAGGGCCGCTGCCGTCCTTGCGTGGCTTCCGTGACCTCGCCGCGTACCCGCGTCAAGGCGCTCTGGATCTCGACGCCCGGTTCGGTCAGGTGCTTGGCCAAGGCCAGCGAATAGGGGCTGTCGACGCCGTTGCCGTCGAAAGCGATGGCGCCGGGGTCGGTCGCATAGGCGATCAGGACGCCGCCCGTGCCCATGCCGTCGGCCTTTGCATCGACCGGCGCGAGGCCGGCGCCGAGCGAGCGGCTCTTCGGCAGCGCGGCGGCCAGCGTGCGTGCCAGCGGATTGTCGCGGCAGGCATCGAGGATGATGATGCCGACGGCGGGATCGGCCGGCAGCGCCGCCATGAACTCGTCGATCTGCACCGTGCGGGTCTTGAGATAGGCCGGCGACGTCAGCTCGGCATCGACCGGGATGAGGTAGTTCTTGCCGTCGACCTGCATGCCGTGCCCGGCATAGAAGATCACAGCGAGGTCGGCATTGTAGGACTCCTCGGTGAACTTGCCGATCAGGCTATGCATGCCGGCATTGTCCTGGTCGACGCCTTCGATCACCTCGAAGCCCGCGTTGCGCAGCGTGGACGCGATGAGGTGGGCATCGTTGGCCGGGTTGGGCAAGGCGACCGCATTGACATATTTGCTGTTGCCGATGACCAGCGCGACACGCTTGCTGTCGGGCGTGGCGGCCTGGGCGCCGATGGCGGCGTGGAAAAGCAGGATCAACCCGCCCAAAAGGATGGCGAACGCTTTCATGGATCAATCCTCCGCCCGTTGGGGCGCGTTATGCTGCCTGCGCATGCTGAATTTCGTAAGCGACAGCGTCGCTTCTGCCAAAATCGTCTCTTGGACGTCTGTGATCTCGGCCACAGATTTGGTTCACGAGGGGTCCGAAATTTCCTTCCGTGAATATCCGCTAATATACCATCCGTGGGCCTGAAAACCAATCGGCCCATCCAAAAACACGGGGTTTGGTGAACCGATTAGTTCCCCGGCTCAGGGGTTTGAAAGTTGCCGTTTGTCTGGTGCAAGATTTTCCATTCATTTGCGTGAAATCAGCGCAAACGCCGGGGATTGGTTGAGCCGCTGCAATCTCGTCATTCTATGGCGGAGCAAGGAGCGAAGCGACGCGGCGCAGACCATAGAATCCATGCCGTGACTTGCAAGCGCCGCCACCGTGCAAAATTCTGCTCCGTTGTGCCTTTCGACCAAGGTAACGGCATGGATTCTAGGGTCTTCGCGACGGAGCTTCGCTCCTGCTCCGCCCTAGAATGACGATCGCGATGGGTGTTTCGGCCAATCTCCAACGCATGCCGCCTACCAACGCAAACAGAGCCGACCGGTCAAAATCTCTGTGCAGTGCCACTAGCCGGGCTCCAGCGTATCCTGGATCGAACCTATCAGCGCGGCGATCGCCTGCTTGTACTTTTCGAATTCCGGGGAGGTCTGCCGGACTTCGGTCGTGGTTGTCGTCGGCTGGCCCTGGTCGGTGACCACGCGCGGCGCTTTCTGCCCCATCTTCCGCTCGGCCCAGTCCATGACATAACTGGCAGTCTTGCCGGTCAGGAACGGGTTGGCCTGGATGACGGCGGATCCGAGCACCGCGGTCAATTGCGAGGAACCCGGCGCCGCCAGCACCTGATGCGCGCCTTCCATGCCGAGGAAATGGCAAAGATAGAGGCGTCCGGCGGTGATCTGGTGGCCGCGGGCGCGCAGATAGGCTTCCCCTTCGCGCGCCAGGTTGCGCACCATTTCACGCGACAGCGTGGCGTCGTAGCGAAGCGCAAGCAGATCGGCGGTCGAAAGCGAGCGCGCGAGATCGGGGCGATAGGTGTTCATCATGCGGATCCAGGTCTTGGAGATGAACTGGCCGGCGCCGGTTGCCGAGGAAAGCGGGTTCTTGGCTCGCGCGCTGCCGCCGCTTTCGACATGCACGATCCGGTCGGTCAATATCTCGACCGCGGCATCGCCGGAGCCGCCGGAACTGACGGACACGGCGGTAGCGACCGAGGTGACTGTCCCCAGCGGATCGATCGCCTCGCCGTTCTGGTAGAGTTCGAAATGCAAATGCGGGCCGGTCGAAAGCCCCGTGGTGCCGATGTAGCCGATGACGTCGCCAGCCTTCACCTTGGTGCCGACGCCGCTGGCGATGGCGAATTTCTGCATATGCGCGTAGCGCGTCTCGCGGCCGTTGGCATGCGTGATCTTCACCAGATTGCCATAGCTGCCGCCATCGCCCTGGAACGAGATCTCGCCGTCGAAGGCGGCCATGATCGGCGTGCCGACCGGCGCCGCCCAGTCGACGCCCTTGTGGATTCGAACCGTGCCCAGGATCGGATGCTTGCGCGGGCCGAAGGTCGAGGTCATCACTCCGGCGACCGGCGTGACCATGCCGTTGGTGACGGTCAGCGAGCGGACCTGGTCGTCGCCGGTCACACAGGCATACTGGCCGTCGCTCTGCTGGAAGACGAAACAGTCGAGGCTCTTGTCCGTGCCCTGGACGCCGACATAGAGCACCCGCCCGGAGATCTCGCCCTGGCCGCGCGGCGTCTGCGAATAGATCAGCACCAGGCGCTGGTCCTCGCTGGCGAAGGCGTCGAGGTCCTGTCCCCGCGACAGATACATGATCGCCTCGCCGATGACGCTGGTCGGCACCTTGTTGCGCGCCGCGGTCGAGTAGATCGCGTCGAGCAGGCGGTACTGCCGCTTGGGCCCGCCCTGGTCGGAAGCGCCGGAATAGTTGAAGAGGTCCTCGCGCACCCAGGGGTCGACGCCCGACACGAAGGCGCCGGCCGCATTGCGCGTCAGCGTGCCGACATAGACGTTCCTCGCGTAGATGGAGACCTGCATCAGCGACATGGTCGTCGTCTCGCGGTTCGGCCGGAACCCGCGCATGGCCACGACAAAGCCGGACTCCAGCCCGTCGCGGTTGAAGAGCGTCTTCAGCGCTTCGCCCGCAAGCTTCGCGTCGTCGGCGGAGAAATGCGCGTCGAGCGCCACGCTGTCCAGGCTGCGGTCGTTGAGGATCTTCACGAAGGTGTCCTCGGTCGCCTCGAAGCGCTGGTATTCGCTGGCGACGGTCGCAACGGTCGTGTTGTTCTCGATCGCGGTTTTCTTGAAAGCCGGGAGTGCTGCCTCCCCCTGGTCGATGGTCTCGCCCCAGCCTGCCTCTGGATCGTCGGTGTCTGCCTTGGGCGCTGAACCGGCATCGCTTTCGTCCGGCGCCGCCTGGAGATCGTTCTGCAGGTCGCCTTGCGGATCGCCCTGTTGATCGTCCGGCGCCGCGGCCGGAGCGTGCGGGGCCGGTTGCTCATCTTCCGGCTTCGTTGCCGAAGGCTTCGGAGCGGCCTGCCGCTGTGCCTGGAAGAAGGCGAAATCCTCCTGCGTCGACGGGATCGTCGTCATGAACTTTTCGCTGGCGCTCAGCATCACGTCGGACAGGATTTCGATCTGCGGCGAAGCCCCGGAGCTGTCGAGCCCGGCCGGACGCGCGACGGTCTTGCCCTTTGTCGCGGTGTCGGCATCTGGCGCCAGCGTGATCCACATCGGATCGCCGGCGAGATCGATGATCGCCGGCACATAGACCGAGGCGTCGGGCGGCACGTCTTCCATGCCCTCGACGGGATGCAGCTCTTCGTCCTCGTCGCCGAACGACCAGTAGTCCCTGGTCAGGTAGAAGCCGGCGGCTAAAGCGACGACGGCGAGCGTGGCAAGGCCGGCAAGGGCCCGGCGCCAAAGCTTACGCCGTTGCGCGGCTAGGCGCGCCTGTTTCTTCTGCCTGAAGCTCGTGTCGATCGAGTGCGTCACGGGCTGCTTCCGGTCAGGAAATAGGTCCAGCGCACCTGCTCGAGCGTGTCGACCTCGACGAAGCGCGCCGCGATATGGCCGCGCTGCCAGCACTCGTCGATGCCGCGGATCGAGAAGCGCCGCCGGTCGATGCACATCTCGGTCAAGCCGTTGAGGATCGCGTGGCCGAAGACGTCCGTCGCGTAGAGATAGATATAGCGGTTGGTCAGCTCCTCCCGGATGACGTTGACGCACTGGTTGGCGCCGATCGTCCACCAGCCGTCCGTCTGGTCGGCATTGTCGACCTTCTGTCCGACGGCGAGATTGACGACGTCGAGCGTCTGGTTGCAGACGGTGAATTCGGCATGCGCCTTGCCGGGCGAAAGGATCGAGAACAGCGCCGCGCCGAGCAGCGCCGCAAGCGTCATGCGGCCCGGGAACGGCAATCGGAGCCGGCTACGCTGCTTGCGTGGCGAGGGCTGGGGCGGAGAACGCAAGGTGCGAAGGTCCATCGGCGTTCATGCTATCCGCCAAGCCGGAAATAGGTGGCCGTGGCGGAGAACTGCGATCCGTCGGCCTCGATCTCCTCGAGGATCCTGGGCAAAAGCTCCGAGGCCGGCGTCGGCCTGGAGAACATGGCGGCCTGGATGTCCTTGGGCCCGGTGATCACCAGCATGATCTGCGGCACCGCCTTGCCGGCTGCCTTGTCCGCGGCGGCGAGGCCGATCGGGATGTTGAAGGTCACCTTGTCGGTTTGCGGCACCATGCGGTCGTCGAGATTGAACGCCACGCCCTTGTGGTCGATCAGCATGATGTTCGAGACGAGCCCGCTGCCCGTATAGAGCGCGCCGCTGACCGGCGAGCCGTCCGGGACCGATGTCCGGTCCAGCACAAGCTGCGGCTTCGCGGCCGAGCTCCGGTCAAGGAAGCGAAGGAAAGTGGGCACTCCGCACTGGGACAGGGTGATGAGGCGCACGCTGATGTCCGGCTCGATATGGAACCTCGTCTGGAAATCGCTGAGCAATTGTTCGAAGGCTTGGACCGCCGTCCCGTATCCCTCGATCGCGGGGGAAGCGCCGGGTCCCGATGTCACGTTCGCGTAAAAACAGCTGCCGCCGCTGAAATCGCGAACCCAGGAGCGCTGGTCGTTCCACTTGGCCGTGTCCTGTTCCAGTGACGGAAGCGCCGGCTTTGGCACATTGATGGCGACGTCGGTGTCCGGCTGCTTGGTCGCCGGCGGCTGCGGTTGCTGCGCCGGCTGGGTTGGTGCGGTCGGAGCTTCAGGTTGGCTGGCTGTCGAGGTCTGTGCCTTCGGCTCCGCCGGCGACGTGGTTGGCTGCGCCGGCGCCTGGCCTTCTGAAGCCGGGGGTGGGGAAGCGTTCGGCTTGGGCAGCTTGGAAAGCATGTCCACCAGGTCTTTTACGCTAGGCTTGGCCGCCGGCGGCTTCGACGCCTGCGCCGGCTTGTTCTCAGCCGCCTGGCTCGGTTCCGGCGTCTTGACAGCCGGCTCGCTTGTAGGCTGCGCCGGCTTTTGGCTTTCGGCGGCCGTTGGTGCGGGGCCCGGCGCAGGTGTTGGCGACTGTTGCGCCAGGGGTTGCACGGGTTTGGTCTCGACCTCAGGCGTCTTTGCTTCGCTCTCCGGCGGGGTGGCTGGCAGCGTCGGCTGCTCGACGGGCGTCTTGGCCTCCGCACTGGGTTGGGCGGATGGCTTCGCGCTGTCAGGTTTCGGTAGTTCCGGCTGCTGCGCGGCCGGCGCCTGCGGCTGGGGTTTCGGCGCCTCCGGCTGCTGCGCTTCGGCCACTGGTTTGGCGGCTTCCGCGGCCGGTTTCGGCGTCAGCGGCTTGGATTTTTCCGTCACCGGCGGAGGCGCCAGGACGCCGCCGAAATAAAGGCCGCCCCCCACCAGCACAGCGAGCGCCGCGACGCCGCCGGCGATGGCCGGCATCCGCGAAGCCTTTTTGGGCGCGAGCGGCGCGGGCGTGCTCGCCGGCTGAGGCCGTGCCTCCGACAGATATGCGGGGCGCACATGCTCGACGAAGCTCGGCTCGCCGGGAGGTGGCGGCGGCTGAGGCTTGGAGTCCGGCGGCGCCGACCACCCGGCGCGTGGCAGGCCCGAGCGCTCGCGTGCGCCGAACGACACCGGCGGCGGCAATGTCGGCTCGAGATCCTCGTCGCGCGCCGCCCGGGCGATCTCGGCCATGCTGGCCGGGCGGTCGCGCGGATCCGGCTGCAGCATGGCTTCGATCAGCTCGCGAAAATCGGGATCGATATCCGACAGGTCCGGCACGGTCCGGCGTTTCTCGATGACCTCGTATTGCGACCCGCTCATGTCGAGCGGCTTTCCGCGCAGCGCCGCGGCCAGCACCAGCCCGAGGCTGTAGATGTCGGATTGCTCGCTGACCTCGCCGCCATAGAGGCCGAGCTGCTCGGGCGAGACGTAGTTGTATTTGCCGGCGAATTTTCCGCCGATCAGCGTTTCGCCGCCGACGGTCGCCGAGCGAGCGATGCCGAAATCGATGATCTTGGCCCGCTCGACCCGCCCGCCGGGCAGAATGATGTTGTCCGGCGAGAGGTCGCGGTGCACCGCGCCCGCCTGATGCACGGCGCTCAAGCCGGAGGCGAGGCGATGGCAAAGCCGGCGCACATCGTCCCCCCGCATCGGTCCGCGCCGCATGACGTCGAACAGCGACTCGCCGTCGACGAACTCCATCGCGAGATAGGGACGGCCGATCCCCGTATCGATGGTGAAGACGTGGTAGCGCACCACCGCGTCATGCGACAAATGGTTGAGGATCGACGCCTCCTTGCGGAACAGCGACAGGATCGTCTGGTCGCGCGCGAATTCTGGCAGCACGATCTTGATCGCCACATGGTCGCCGGTCTGGATGTTGTGGCCGCGATAGACTTCGCCCATGCCGCCGGAGGCGATCCTCTCGTCGAGCTCGTAAATGCCGCTGAGCTGCGTGCCGACGCCAGTATTGGTGACGTTCGTCGAAATCCGCGTCTTGTCGTCGTCGTTCATCTGGTCAGGCCCTCCACTGCGGACCGATCCGGATGAAGCGCGCTGTTGCGCCCGCCGCCGATCTTCACGAGCACGATGGTCACATTGTCGGTTCCGCCGCGCTCAAGCACGGTATCCAGGAGCGTCTGGCATGCCGTCCGCGGCGCGGCGGACCTGACCGCGGCCTCGATCTCGGCGTCGCTGACATGCGCGGTCAGTCCGTCGGTACCCAGGACGAAAACATCGCCCGCCATCAGCTCGCCCTGCTGGAAATCGATCTCGAGCTCGTCGCTGACGCCGACCGCATGCGTGATCACGTTGCGGCGCGGCCAGACGCGCGCTTCCTCCGCGCTGATCATGCCGCGGTCGAGCAATTCCTGCACCTCGGTGTGATCCTTCGAAACCTGGAAGATCGAGCCGTTGCGCACGAGATAGATGCGGCTGTCGCCGGCCCACAGGCAGGCGAAACGTCCATCCATGGCAAGCAGGGCCGCGAACGTGGAGCCGATGGTGATGCCGCGCGAGCGCGATATGTCGCGGATCTCGGCATTGGCGCGGCTGAGCCGGTCCTCGAAGCGGGCGCGAAGGTCCGGCGCGGAGCTCGCGATGCCGATCGTTGCCAGATGGTCGACGATGCTGGCCGAGGCGACTTCGCCGGCCTCATGCCCGCCCATGCCGTCGGCCACCACCCAGAGCCCGGTCTGCGGTTCGATGAGGTAATTGTCCTCGTTGTGATCGCGCACGCAGCCCTTGTGGCTCACGCCGAAGCTTTCGATGGGGAGGGCGACAGTGCTCAATTTGCCACCAAGCGCTCAGCGAGCGTCCTCCGTGACCAGCCACGGGCCGCTTGCCCAGGCCACTCTGCCACAAGCGCATACATTAGAGTACCGAAATGAAGGCTCGATCCAGCCATGTCAGAACGCCTTCGGACAGCTGAAGCCGGACAAGGCCGGCAGCAGCAGGGGATTGGCGCCCGAGCCGGCCTGGATCGTGTAGGCGACATCGCGTCCGCCGATCACGAAGCGGGCTTCCGTGTTGGCGCCGTCGCCGGTGATGGTCGCCTTGTCGAAAAGCCGCTTCAACGCCCACGGCCCTTCGAACTTGAGCGCGGACTCACGGCCAGGCATTTCCGGCACGAGGCTGAGGCTCGCCGATCCGGAAGCGGCGCCGCTCGGCCATGTCACGATGCTCGGCGCGTTGCCGGCCTGGGCGCTCTGGACCGTCTGCCCGTCGACATTGAGCACGGCGCTGTCGACTTCGCTGTTCACAGACGTGGGGGTGATGGTGATCGAGACCGAAGGCACCGAGCCGCCGGAAGGGAAGAAGGCGCTACGGATTTCCGCGGCCGACTGGAACGCTTTCAAGGTTGACTTGGCCAGGTCGCGGCTGGAACGGGCGTCCTGTTTCCAGGTCCATTCCTGGCCGGTCATGTCGATCAGCGGCGCAAGATTCTGCGCGAAGAAACGGTCCATCAGCCCACCCGGCGCGAACAGCTTGGTGAAATCCGCCATCGAGATCTCGTCTGTGCCGTCGCGGGTGAAGGGATAGCGGCCATTGACCGCCTCCTCGCAGGCGCGCGTCACCGTCTGGTCGAGGCTCTGGTTGAGGTTGGCGACGGAGGCCTCGGCGACATTGCCTTCGAATTCGTCCGCCGCCGCGTTGACCATGCGCGCCAGCGGCTTGGGCAGGCGCGAGACATTGGCGCGCAATGTCGAGATTTGCAGTTGCAGGTTGGCGTTGACGCGCTCGGTCTGAGTGGGGACATCGGCCGCGAGCTTCAGGCTCTGGAAGATGTCGTGGAAGTTCTGCGTCAGCGCATCGAGCGGTCGGCGTCCGGCGGCCCCGCCGACCAGCGCCTGGAACGAGCGGAACTGCGCCTCGACGCTCGCGCCGGCATTTTGCGCGACGGCCGAGCTTGCGCCGGCGCGGCTTTGCGACTTGCCGCCGGCGATCTGCAGGCCGATGCGGGCGAGGCCCTTGGCCATGCTGGCGGGATCCTGCTGCGCCGTGCCGGTGTCGCCCTCGGCGGCGCTGTCCTTCGTCAATGCGGTTTCATCGGCGATCGCGGTGAAGAGCTGGTCGAGAGGCGAGTCCGGCGCGGCGACGGCGGAGAGCGCCAGATATTGCGGCTTGTCCTTCATCATCGCCTTGAGCTTCAGCTGGTCGAGCACGCCGTTCCAGGCGGCGGCGAATTCCTTGCCGTAGCGGTCGATGAGCTCGGGGCCGAGCTTGGGCAGGTCCTGGTCGATGCCGACCTGTTCGCCGCCGCCGCCAAGCACCCACTGGTCGTCCACGAGCATCTGCGCGATGCGCGACAGCTGCGGCAGGAAGAAGCTATTGAACCCGCCGCGCGTATAGAGGCCGGTGACCTGAAGATCGGCAAGCTCGCTGCCGTCCGTGCGCTCAAACAGCAACTGCGCTTCCGGACCGGCTCTCGCGGCGATGGAGAAGTCCTTGAGCCTTGCGGCGTAGACCGCCGACTTGATCTGCGCCCAGGCGCGGTCGGCGAGGCTCATGCGTCCGAGCGAGCGCTGCGCGGCCTCCACCAGCGGCTGGTTGAGCTCGAAGACCGGATCATAGGCGTCGTCGAGCGCAAGCATGGCGCGCAGGTGCTTTTCGAGCTGCGCGCGGCCCTCGCGGTTGTTCTCGCCGGGGTAGCGGTTCTGTTCCCAATCCTGCTTCATCCAGGAGACAACCAGTTCGTCGTCGACCTTCGGCGCCTTGCCGCCCAGCATCAGGTAGATCTTTAAAGGCTCGTAGAGTGCGACGGGGTCGGCCATCCTGGCCTGGATCGTCCGCTCCGCCTGCACCAGCAGCCGCGAGCGGAAGGTTCGCTCCAGCGCTTGCCGGTAGGCGGTCTTGGAGGCCGACAACAGCCTCTCGCGCTGGCTGAGCCCGAACGTCTCCTCGATCGGCTTTGCCTGGTCGCCGTTTTCGAAGCCGGCCGGCAGGTTGCGCAACTGGTCGAGCGGACCGATGACGTCTTCGAGGTCGACGTCGGTCACCGTGGTGCTCTTCAGCAGCGTATCGGCGCTGTCGCGATAATGCGCCATGGCCTGCCTTGTGGAGGCGATCAGCTCTCTGTTGGCGAAGAAGCTGAGGCCCAGCACGCCGAGCGCCGCCAAAGCCGCCAGCGCGATCGTAGCGAGGCCGCCGAACCTCGCGAGCCTGGAGTGCCGCTCGGAGGCCCTGTCGAACGAGACCCAGCCCGATTCAGGGAAGATCACTTTGGCCAGCAGGTCGTGCAGGAAGAAGCTCTTGCCGGCGCCGGAGAGATGCGCTTGCGAAGCACTGCCGAAACTGCGGCCGATCGCGCCCAGCACCTGGTCGAAAGGCGTCCCTTCCTGGGTGCCCGAGGAGAAATAGAGCCCGCGCAGGCTGACATTGACCTGGCTGCGCGAGGTGTCGAACAGGCTGCCGACGAACTGCGTTATCCGGACCTTCAGCGCGCCGAACTGCGCCGGGAAGCCGAACAGCGCGATCCGCGCCACCGGGTCGGCCTCGTCCTGCAGGCGATCGGCGACCTCTTCGGCGAGCCGCTTCGCCAGTTCGTCGAAGGCTGCGGGCGCCTCGCCGGCCATGTTCCTGGTGCGGTCGGCCGTCTGGAATGTCGCGCCCCACACCTTGCGCCGGCGCGCCTCGTCGAAATCGCCGAAATAATCCATGAAGCCGGCGACGAGATCGGCCTTGGTGAAGAGCAGATAGACCGGGAACTGGATCTTCAGCGTCTCGTGCAGTTCGCGCAGGCGGCTTCGGATCTCGGTGACATGCGCGTCGAGCTGCCGGTCGTCGAAGCCGATCAGGTCGGCAAGGCTGATGGCGAGGATCACGCCGTTGATCGGTTGCCTGGTGCGGTGTTTCTTGAGCAATCCCAGGAAGGCGAGCCAGCTTGCCTTGTCGCGCTCGCGGTCCGACTCCCGCGTCGTATAGCGGCCGGCCGTGTCGATCAGCACCGCCTCGTCGGTGAACCACCAGTCGCAGGACCGCGTGCCGCCGACACCGGCCACCGGCTGCGCGCTGCCGGAGCCGGCAAGCGGAAATTTCAGCCCGGAATTGACCAGCGCCGTCGTCTTGCCGGAGCCGGGCGGGCCGATGACGATGTACCAGGGAATGTCATAGAGGAAATTGCGCTTGCCGCTCGTCCGCCTCAGCGTCGCGATCGCTTCGCTCATGCGCGCTTCGAGCACCTGGGAATCGTCGTTGCGCTCGTCGCTGCGCACGATGGCCGTTTCGAGCGCCTTTTGCGCCTTGCGGCGCTGCCAGAAGCGGACCCCGTAGGACAGCGCGAGCACCACGATGGTGACGACGATGATCGTGGCCCTGAGCCACGCAGGCGCAAACGGGCGTATGTCGGCGAAGCGGATCAGCGGTCCGGCATACCAGACCGCCGCCGAGAAACCGGCAAGCGCAAGCAAGCTGAAGATCCGCGGCGTCCAGCGCATCAGTTGCCGTTCTCCGCGGAGCCGTGCTGCAAGGTTTCCTGTTTCGGGATCATCACGGCGACGCGGCGGTTCTTGGCACGGCCGTCCGCCGTGCCATTGTCGGCGATCGGCTCGTCTTCGCCCTTGCCGTCGGCGCTGAGCCGCGACGGGTCCTTCAATTGCGTGGCCACCATCGCCTGGACGGCCTTGGCGCGAGCGACGGAAAGATCGAAATTCGATTTGAACTGGCTCGATTTCTTGGGCTTCACATTGTCGGTGTGGCCGACGATGTTGATCGGCCCGGGTTCTGCGTCGAGCGCCGTGGCGATGTCGGCCGCGATCGGCTGGAATTGCGGCTTCAGCTCCGCCTGGCCGGACGCAAACAAGAGCTGGTTGTTGATCTCGACGACGATAAACTCGCCCTTTTCACCGACGCTCAGTCCGCCACCGGCGATCTCCTTGGCAAGTGCGGCGCGGATGCGGTCGATCTGGGCGGTATCTGGAACCGCTGGCGGCGGGCTGGCTTGCACCGGTCCGGCGGGCGCCGCCACGCTGGCGCGCTCGATGTTGACGGATGTCGACGGATTGAGCGCCAGCAATTCGCCGGCGGTCGCGTCGCCTTCGTCGGTGATCAGCACCCGCAGTCCAAAGAAGGCCGCCGTCACCAGCGTCGCCGCGGCGGCGGCGACTGCCCACAGCGGCAGCCGCGCCCTTGGCTTCGGCAATGCCGCAGCCATACCTTGCCAGCGGGGCGAGATTTCGTCGGCGGCGCGCGGCTTGAAATAACGCAGCGTGTCGTAGACGTCGCGCCGGACACGTTCGAGCGTGTTTCGCTCGCCCGCAAGCCCCCGATATTGGCCCTCGAAACCCAGCGAAAGGCACGCATGCATCAGTTCGAGCAGGTTGTAATGCGCTTCCGGCTTGGCGAGGACGTTGTTCAGCGCTTCGTAGAAGCCGGCGCCCGTCGGCTGGGTCTGGAAGAACTGCGCCACAAGGCTGTGCTGAAGCCAGCTGTCCTTGCTCGGCCATGGCAGATTGCCGACAAGGTCGTCGGCGGTTCCGCAAAGGGCGAATTTCGCGATTCGCGCGTCTTCCTCGGCTACGCCGGCTTTCGCGATTGCAAGCTCGAAGGTGTCGATCGCTTCGGCTATATGCTCCGCCAAGGGCGCCGCTTGCCGTTCGACCGGCATCAGCCGCAATTGGCCGAAGAGCATCAAGAGCGGCGCCGCGGCGGCAAGGATCGCATTAGCCGCGGCATATCTCACGCCGCCGGCGGCGTCGAGCAGGGCATCCTGCTGCAACCCCGGCGCCGCATTGGCCTCTGCTCCCGGGGTCGGTCCCTGAAAGAGCACCGTTCCGGACGACCAGCCGGCGGGCACCTGTCGGCCGCCGCCGGGATCGAACACCGTCGATTCGCGGGAAGGCGATGGAGCGGGCCGAACGCCTTCCAGACCGGAACTCTCGGCAGCCGCGAGCGGTCGTTGCTTGGGCCGCGGCGCGCGGATGACGGTTTTGTCCGCCGGCCTGGAGGGATCGTCCTTCGAGCTCATCGGCGGCGACCCGCCATCGAATTGCAACGAGCAGGTCTTTGCCAGGCAAAGCGCGCTTCAGGCTGAGCCTCGGCGGCAGGCCGCATGGAAAGGCTCATCTCGCCGAAACATGACATTGCTGCACACGCCCCAAGCCACGCCGCGTTGCCCGCCAGGCAAGCATCCCTGCCCATTCTAATCGCCCGGGCATTCAATTGAAACGGGGCCGCCGATTGAAATCGGAAAACAAGATGATCGAAGAGGCGGCTTCTTCTATGAGACCCGTCACATACGGTTGGCGCGGTCCGTGCGGTGCGGCTATTTCTGCTTGTCGGCCTTGGCGTAGGCTTCGGCGAAATAGGCAAGGAAGACATCCAGCATGCCGTTTTCGTGCTTGTCTTCCATCGTCCGCCATGTCGCGACAAGCGCATCCCAGGCCTGGCTTTTCCTGGACGAGAAGGACGCCGGCGGAATTTTCTTGGCGATCGCCTCCGGCGACAGGTCGTCGAGCAACCGCGACAGCGCGGCCTGCATGGCGGCGTAGGTCGCGATTTCGTGCGCCTTCAGGTCGCGGAACGCGTCTTCGACACTATGCCTGGCGTCGAGATAGCCGGCTCTGCGCTTGGCGAACATGATCTCCAATATGTCGTCGGTGCCCGGCACGAATTTCAACGGGTTGTTGTCCTCGGCGCCGATCATCGTCCGGTTCGAGCTCTTGGCGAGCACCTTTGCCGCCGCGCGCGCCTTGAGCAGCAGGGACAGTTGCTCGACCGTTGTCCTCAGCACCGCGCCGATCTCGGCCGCGACGTCATGCGGATCACGCGCTTGCAGCAACTCCGGCGCGATGCCCGCCGTCTTGGCGATCTCCCGCATTATCGCATCCGCCTCCGCGGGCCGGTTGGCCGGAACCGCCGGGCCGGGCTGCAGCGCCGAGGACGTCGAGACGGGCGCTGCCCCGGTCGGTCGCTGCTCCGCCGGATTGAACAACGGCCCGTGGCCGAGATCCAGGGGGCGGCCGGTCGAGGATGGCAGCTCACGTTGCGTCGATCCTGTACTGGCCTGAGCATGTCCGGTCGCGGCTCGTTCGTCTTCGATCGAAACGCCGACGACATAACGGCCGATCAGCAGCCGGTCGCCCTGGGCCAGCCGGTGCGGCCCGGTCATGCGCTGGCTGGAACCGTTGACGAAAGTGCCGTTGCGCGAGACATCGTAGAGCCAGAACGAACCCGCCTGATAGCGGACCTCGCAATGTCGACCCGAGATGAACTTATCCGGATCGGACAGCGTCCAGTCGCAATTCTCGCGGCCGATCTCGAAGCTGCGGTCGCGGGCGGCGTAGTTGGCGGCGGTGCCGGCCGGCAGCCTGTCGACATTGCTGATCTGGAGAGAGATGAACATCCGGAAGCGTCGCCGAACTTGGTCAACAAATGCTTATCGTTCGCGCAATTCCAGGCGGAAAGCCGCCAGGAGCCTTCCCGGAATTGCTCCGGCATTCTAGCAGCTTGCAGGCTGAGCGGGAGAGGAGCGTTTCACATCGGCGCGCGGGCGCGGTTTAGCCATCGCTGTTATTTGGCCTCCCTCAAACATGTGCTAGGCTTGCAGCCCTACGGTGCGGTGAATTCGAACGCTCCCGAACGTGATGCAGTTAATAGAGCGGGGGTTTCAAACCATCACACTGGCGGCCGCGTCGAGGAGGGGCACGACCCATGCCGAACGAACGTGCCACGGTTGTACAGACGCCGGCTGGCGCCGACCTGACCTTCACCCATCTCGTCGGCCGCGATGAGGTCAGCCGCTGTTTCGCCTATACGGTCGGCTTCGTCTCGAAGAACCGCGACATCGACCCGTTGAAGATGCTGGGCGGTGTCGTTTCGGTCGAGGGCGAATCCGATCCGAAGCGCTGGTTCAGCGGCCTCGTGTCGGATTTCAAGCTGACCCGCATCGAGGACCGACTGGCCTTTTACGAGGCCACTGTCAGGCCCTGGCTCTGGTTCCTCGGCAACACCACCGACTGCCGCATCTTCCAGAACATGACGGCGGTGGAGATCGTCGAGAAGATATTCTCGAAATACGGCATCGCCAAATTCGAGAAGCGGCTGCAGGGGTCCTACCCCTCGCGCGAATATTGCGTGCAGTACGACGAGAGCGATCTCGATTTCGCGCAGCGGCTGCTCGAGCACGAAGGCATCTTCTATTTCTTCGAGCATGACGAGGGCAAGCACACGCTCATCCTCTGCGATGCGATGAGCAAGCTGAAGCCGGCGCCTGGTTACGAGAAGGTGCTCTACAATTTCGAGGGCCACGCCTCGCGGCGCGATGTCGAATACATCACCGAATGGATACCTGGCAGCGCGGTGCGCCCGGGCGCTTATGCCCATACAGACTATGATTTCGAGAAACCCGGCGCCGATCTTATGGCGAAATCCGCCCAGCCTTTCGCGCATAAGGAGGCCTCGGGCGAAAACTATCGCCAGCCCGGCGCGCATCTCGATGTCGGGCGGGGCGACAAAATAGCGGGGATCCGCCGCGAGGAACTTCAGGCCGTACATCAGCGCAACACGGCTGTCGGCACCGTGCGCGGCCTCTTTTCCGGCTGCAAGTTCACGCTGGAAAGCTTTCCGCGCGACGACCAGAACCAGGACTATCTGGTGGTCAGCGCCGAATACCGGCTGTTCGACCCGGGCTATCGGACCCAGAACGAGGCCCACAACGAGAATTTCAAGGTGGTGCTCGGCGTGGCGCCGACCAAATTGCCCTACCGGCCGCCGCGCATCACGCCGCGGCCGATCATGCGCGGGCCGCAAACGGCGACCGTCGTCGGACCTTCCGGCGAGGAGATCTTCACCGACAAATATGCTCGGGTGAAGGTGCAGTTCCACTGGGACCGGCTCGGCAAGAAGGATCAGAACTCCTCCTGCTTCGTGCGCGTCTCGCAAACCTGGGCCGGCAGCGGCTGGGGCTTCATCCAGATCCCGCGCATCGGCCAGGAGGTCATCGTCGATTTCATCGAAGGCGACCCGGACCTGCCGATCATCACCGGCCGCGTCTACAACGCCTCCGAGATGCCGCCTTACGCGCTGCCGGGCAACGCCACGCAATCCGGCTGGAAGTCGAATTCTTCGAAGGGCGGTGGCGGTTACAACGAGTTGATGTTCGAGGACAAGGCGGGCTCCGAGCTGGTCAATTTCCAGGCCCAGAAGGATCATCACCTGCTGATCAAGCACGACCGCAACAAGACGGTCCAGCACGACCAGTCCGATCGCATCGACCACGACGCCAAGCATTCCGTCGGCCACAACCTCGACGAGGATGTCGGCAACAACAAGACGGTCAAGATCGGCGTCGACCAGACCACCAACATCGGGTCGAACGACACCGAGACGGTGGGCGCAAACCGTTCGCTGACGGTGATGGCGAACGAGACCATCCACGTCGTCGCCAATTCCACGGAAAACATCGACGCCAACCATTCGCAGACCGTGGGGCTCAACCAGACGGTCACGGTGGGTATCGCGCGCGTCGATACAGTGGGAGCGGCGGAAACCAGAACCGTTGGTGCGACACAGATAAATACCATCGGGGCGACCCGTGCTGTCAGTGTCGGCATCAGCCAAAGCCATGATATCGGGGCCAGCGACAGCTGGAACGTTGGAGCCGGGCAGAGCGTAAGCATCGGCGCCGCCCAGACTATTAGTGTTGGCGCCGGTCAATCCTTCGACGTAGGCGCCGGACGCGCCACCAAGATCGGTGCGGACGATGCAATGCAAGTTGGCGGCTCGCAGGCAATAAAGGTCGGCAAGGGCTATCTCTTCGAAGCCGGCGAGGACGGGGCGATCAAGATAGGTACCGACCTTGTGGTCGAGGCCGGCAGTTCCATCACGATCAAATGCGGTTCGGCGACAATAGCGATGAAGAAAGATGGATCAATTTCAATCGAGGGCAAGGACATTACAGTCAAGGGCTCTGGCAAGATTGACATGAAGGCTTCAAGCGACATCACGATGAAGGGCTCTAAAATCAATCAGAACTGAGGGTCTGGCTATGAACAGTGTCCGGGATCGAATCGAAGGCGTCGTAATCGGTATCTTGCTCGGCTTCGATGCGGATGTGCCTCTGGTTGTCTTTTCCGGCAATCCGAAGGAGACGGCTCTGTCGGCGCGAAGTCTTGTGGAACTCTCGCGCGAGTCGATCGGCGCGGAGGTGGCGCTGCTGTTCCAGGATGGAGATCCTGAACGGCCGCTGATCGTCGGCCGGATTGTCGGGGCGATGAAAAAGCAGGCGCAAAAGCCAAACGAGTCCAGCAACGAAATGACTGTCATGCGCGACGGCGAGACGGTCAAGATCACTGCCGGCGAGCGTCTGGAACTGCGCTGCGGCAAATCGGTCATCATCATGGAAAAGGACGGCCACCTGACCATTCGGGGGACTTATCTTGTCAGCCACGCTAGCGCGTCGAACCACATCCGTGGCGGCTCGGTGAACCTGAACTGATGACGAAGGTTCCGATCCTCAGGAATATCGTGCGCCAGCACGCAGAGATGGCTGCACATCTCTGGACTGTCTACGACCACCATCTTCAGCATCTGGAAGAAAATCCGGATATGAATGAAAACCACCTGGCCAGCCTGGTGGAGCGGCTGGAAGCGCATCTGGATGGCCTAAGAGTGGCGGGTGAGGAAGGACGCAACATCGCGCGAACGCAATATGAGGAGTTTCCCGAGTCGGGGGAATTGTTCGTGCTGAGAATATCAGAGGCGAAGGCTCCGGTCCGCATCGGGGACCTGAATTTGGATAAAGTTCGCGCGTTTCTTTCGACGACGTTGAGAAGAGGATTGCAGCAGGCCGTATAATCCGCCCATCATGACAGCCGCCGCCCCCGCCTACTGTCAGTGGTTCGAGAATACATTTGCGTCGGACGCGTCGCCAATGATTATATCGCCTTCACCTATCTCCCTATAATAAAAATCGATGACATCCTGCTTTCCACATAGATCCGCTATGTGACCGGTTCTCCCGTCACGAAGTTTGCACATGATCATTAGATTCAGCTCACACTGCATTTCGTCAATGTCAAGTATTCTAACATTGTTGACCAGAACCTCATAGGCTCTCTTCGCGCTGTGAATGTCAGCGACCAACATCCAAATCCATATTTGTTGATATAGGCTGTCATAATCGATGTGTATATTGACCCATGGTCGACTGCTTAAAGCCGATATACGATTGTTTATGCCGACAATAAAGTTATCTGCATAAGAATCGCTCGCGTCATTTTGTTTTTTCATTAGGTTCCCCTTGGAGTTAATCTTCGAGGAGTGGGCGGATGGGGCCTGTAAGCCACGTGGTTTGCGTGCTGATAGTCGATGGAAACGCAGTTGAGGCCGCTATATTCAAGCAACATGCGTCGTAGATTTCGCTGCTGCCCGTCATACTGGATGACGTGGCCGTCCCAGCTTCCAACCCCAGGCTTTGGATGACGATTGTTTACCGCTCGATGGTTGGTGAAGAGGTCATAATTGTCGTCCAGAAAGTCTTGGTGCCGATCTTCTAATTCTTCAATCCTTTGTCGGATTCGTATTCCGAGTTCAGCGCATGTCATCGCTTGAACAAATGAAGAATTATGGATCACACCGACGATCACCATAGTAGGTGTGTCGCCGGGATTGCTGGCATGGTTGCTTGTTGCCATATCGCCAAAGCGTGCAACGCCTTTGCTTTCGACCTTCACGTTCATAGACCAGGCTTGAGCATAGACCTTGCCGGTATTCTTCGAGGTGATCAGCCCCTTCTTCGCGGCCGCTCCGGCCTCGTCGCCCGTGCACTTGCTATAGTAGCTGCTGTTCTCCTGACTGATCTGCTTGTCGCCAATCTTTACGGTTCCGCTGCCGGACGTCAGGTCGGAATCGACCCCGAAGTCAGGATAGGGCACCGGCACCCCGGGCGGCGTCGCCGGATTTTCGGGCGGGGTGAAGCAGGTGTCGGGGAAGGCTGCGATGACCTTGCAATTCTGTGCCTCGGCCGAAATCTCCCTTCCGTTCGCAAAGACAGTCATCGCGCCTCCACGATGGCGACGCCGCAGGCGCCATTATCGCCTGATGCTTCCACCATGATTGGCCCTGCTGGAGCATAGCCGCGTTGAACAGCCTGCATCGCCCAGGCTATCATCACTGGTCCAGCGGCTGCTCCGATGTTTCCTAAGCTCGCGGCTAGCGTCCAAATCGGCTGCACCGTTGAGCGCTCCCGCTGCGTGCGCAGCATGGCTAAGGCGGATTGTTGAAACCAGTAAGTTTCGCCTACAAGATCTCCGATCTTGAGCATGACATCGGAATGGAGACGCTGCGACTCGGCAAGTGCGTTCTTGTAGGCCGACGTCATCCCTTCTCCTCGGAGCGGATAATCCATTTCATTGTAAATGTGAGCCGACTCCCGTGCGAGACCCAACCCCGTGAGGCGAAGCACACCGCCGGAAGGCGCACAGAGAATCGCAGCGGCAGCCTCCCCCGGAATGAACCCGTTCGAGTTCATGGTTGTAACCAGCCGCGTCTCCCGAAGATAATGGTTGACGCTCGTTGGCGTAAGATAGCTATCCACGCCTACAATCATCACAAATCCAATACTGCCCGAGGCTAGCAGACGACGGGCCGCGTCGAGGGCGACATGGCCAGACGGGCGGCCATGAGCGATCATGCGAGGCCGGATCGTCTTCCCAAGCTCGGAGATTTCCCCGATGAGAGCGAACAAGTTTCGTCCGTCGCCAACCGGGCGCCCGGGACGATCCTCCTCAGCCACGCAAAGAATGAGGGCGGTTTGGCCGCGTGCCTGGGGTACGATCTCAAACGCCTCGATGATGGCTGCAGCGGCCATGTGGGCGAGCCGCTCCTCGCCTATCCAGTTGCGTGGCAGCGGGACTGGCGCACCAATCAGCCATTCACCGCTGGGCACGGCAAACCTGGTCTCCTGGAATCCGTCCAACCGGGCGCGCATGGCCGCGCAGGACGAAGCCGCATCTAGGCCTACCGCTGTCACCATGCCGGCCGAAACGAAGTCGAGTGCGGCTTTCATGCGGCAGCCTCTTCGTCGTCGAATGTCGCGGGAACGTCGGTGCGTATATACCGCTTGCCCGTCAATCTCGCCCGCAGCATACCTCTGGTCGGCGGGCCAACCCAGCATTCGGTGAACTCGAGGATCGTGCGCTGAATGCGCTGCTGCAACCGCCAAACCAGCGAGAAACGTCTGTTCTGCGGATCGAATAAGACAGTGTCGGGTAGAAGGTCACCTTGAAAGGCCTCTTGCCCGCCCTTGAACAGCGCAATCGGCAGCGCTGTCTTGGGAAAACGGAAACTCTCGCGCCCGGCTGGTGTTAGGTTGACGAGTTGCACTTCCTCACTGCCCCTCGGCGCATCGATCTGCTGGTCGGGCGGCGCCATTTGGAAATAACGCTCGTCGAAATCCTGCGGCAGGAAAGGGAAGACATTATCGGCCCAGTTCTGGTCGTAGGTGCCGCCATATTCTATGCGGCCAGGCCAGCCGCGGCCTATCGGCCCGAAACTCATCGGCCGGTAGTCGCCGAACGGAGAGCGGATCTCTTCCCCAATCGCCTGCGTGCTAGGCAGCCGCAGGCCAGGGACGAGACGCTGATTCTTTGTGCGCGACCAGCCGGTGCCGACGGGATTGTATTTGTAGCTAGCCGGAAGCTTGTCTTCCGAATCCAGTCCGTCAACGCCGCCCCACGCAACGTCGTAGGAGATGGGCAGTTTCAGAAAAGGTTGCGGCGTGGTTGAGGTAAACACCGGTCCTATAGCCCGCCATTCGCGATGACCGACGACCTCGAACAGCTTTGACCAATTGCCAATCTTGATGCCTACCGGCACGCGCTCGGCCGGGCGCCCGCCCGGCGCATAGGCGAAGCCATTTGCAATCACGTCGCAGCGTGGCTTTCGGAAGGCGAAATCGGTTTCCCACAGCGTCGCCGAGTACCCCGGCACGCCGGTGTGCGTGTCCGCCATGACCAGCGGAACCTGTTTCGCCGATTTTTGCACCAGCCCGCCGGGCATCGTCGGAAAATCGAAAGTGCCCTTCACCACCACGACCAGCCACTCATGGCCGGCCTTGTCCATGCCCATGGTGAACTGATGCGGATAGCCGATCTGGTTCCAGATCTGCATCAGTTGGTCTCCCAGCTCGCGGCGAAGATCTGCTCCAGCGTCGATTGCGGCGCCTGCGGATCGACGTCGAAAATATCCGTATGCGCCGCCCACATGACGAGATCGTTGATGACATCGCCCTCGCCGTCGACAAACGGAGCGGGCAGGGCTGTCAGCACCGCCTCCAGTTCGTCGGGCGTCAGCTCGCCGCGCTGCGCGGCGAAGGCTGCGCCCTCGATGCCGTCGAACCAGGCATCGGAATAGGCCAGCTGTAGCGGCGCTTCCGAAAGCCGGGCGACGACGCTGAGCGGGAACCGCCGGCCGACCCTGTCGGCGCTTTGCAGCACGATGCCCGCCGAGGCGCCGAAGGAATGAGGGCCGCTGAGGAAGCGCAAGGCGGTGCCCGTTGGCCAGGTCTCTACCCCGAACAGCGGCACAATGTGCTGCGCTAGCCAGCGGTCCCACACGCGCACGAAATCGCCCGGCAGCCGCCGCGTCACGAAATCGCCGGCGGCGGGCATCTTGCCGTAGAAGCCAGGCAGGATCAGATCTGCGGCGGACATGTGAACTTCTTGAACATTTCGAGCGTGTAGGGGTTCTCGACGCTGGCCGCCTTGAGCTCGAAATCGGCCCACATCCCTTTGGTGCCGAGCCTCAAGCTGTAGACGTCGGTGAGCTTGGTCGCGTTGAAGCGGCCGCCGCGCAGCATTCTTAGCCACGCCCAGCTGCCGGTCTCGTTGAGCATTATCTCAGGCGAGCCGTCGACCGGCTGGAAGGCGAGCGAGATCACCCCGGTGCCGTCTTTGCCGGGCCATGTCATCGGCTGCGGCCTGGTCGCGTTGTTGTAGTAGACGAGGTTCTGGCCATCGAGGTTGAGCGTCACCCGCGCCACATTGGGCGACAGGTCCTTCGGCTCCAGCGTAAAATTCATCACCGGGCCGGTGCCGCCGGGGAAGAGATCGTCGCGGATGTGGCGCGCCTGTTCGAAGGCCGCCAATGCCGCCGGGTCCAGGCCGAAATCGGCGCGCCATTTCCACGGTTCGCTGGCGGTGTCGACATAGTTGATCAGATGGTCGTTGGTGAAGGCGTCGATCAGTCCGGTCGGCCCGAACAGGCGCTGGAAGTCGCGCACGTTGACGTCGACCGCGCTCTCCGGACTGAACGGATAGCGGTTGTTGAGCGCCGCCTGGCAGAAGGGCAAGATGTCCGCCCGCCAGATGGCGTTGAGCTCGTTGGTGACGGCCTTCTGCGACAGGCCGCTTGTGTCGCCGGCGATGCCGCCCAGCCAGTCGTTGATCGGCGAGGGCAGGATCTGCGCTTGTCTCGCAACCGCGCCTGTCAGTTCGGCAAGCCCGCCCTGCTTCTTGATGGCGTCCTGCGGATCGGGGTTGGCGGTCACGGTCTGCAGCACGTTGGACAGCGCCGTCAACGCCACGATCGCCGCGTCGAGCGCCGGCGGCTGGCCGTCGACTTGGGCGATCGTGCCCTTGAGCGGCTTGAAATGCTCGGCCACCAGGCTGCCGGTCATGTCGACCTGATCGGCCGAGCCCGCGCGGGGCAGCAATTTCGCTCCCGTCTTCACCACCTTGCCGAGCTTACCCAGCTTCGACAGCAGCTTCGACCCAGCCTTGGCGGCGCCGCCGCTCTTGTCGTCGGCCGCCGCCTCGTCGGAACGGGTCAGGTCGGTCTCCTGTACCACCGCGGTGAGCAGGCGCTTCAGCGCCGAGTCGGCGCTCGACAGATCCTTGAGGTTCTCGCTCGCGACGTTGAGATCGGTCAGCGGCGCCAGCCGCATGTCGCGCAGGAAACTATCCCACTGCGCGATATAGTCGTCGTAATAGAGCTTCAGAATGTCTTCCGACAGCGCTGAAACCGACGTCTCCGAATTCTCCGAGCAGCCGCCGGCAAACACCGCGCGGTCAAGCGCCGCCTGTCCGGCGACATCCTCGACCCGGTCGAGGATTGCGTCGTGGAAGCCGGCATAGGTGTAGGGGCCTGGAACGCCGACACGCAGCGTCTTGTCGGAACGGCGCGCGAACACCTTGGCGCCGTTCGGCCCGGCGAAATTGGCCGGCACCCATTCCTTGGCGGCCGCTACCTCAGGGTCGGCCAGGAGCTGCTTGTAGGCGCGTTCCGGCAGCGAGATCGTGCACACCGTCTTCAGCGCCTCGGCGACCAGTTCCTTGTCCGGCGCGATGTAGCTGTCGTCGACGGCCATGCGGCGGATTGCGGCAAGCTGGTGCTCTTCGGCGTCCGCGGTCGGGAAGGGTGCGGCCGGCGCGAATTGCGGCAGGCTGTTCACCCACCAGTTCTGGACGAAGTCGGTGTCCATCTGCGACAGGCCGGTCATCATCCGGTAGGTCTTCAGCGCGCCGAGCATGAAATCCGGATCGCGGATCTGCCGCCACATCGTCGCCTCCAGAAGCGCGACCATATGCGGCTCCAGCACGTTGCGCAGCGCATGGTCGTAGGTATCGGTCTGCGCGCGCACCAGCTCGGCCGAAGCGGTCGGGCCGAGCAGGTTGTGGATCGCACCCGGCGGTGTGGTGCGGGCCGTCGCCACCGCGTCCATCGCCGCCAGCGCGCCGTCCATGGTCGGCTGCTCGACCGCGGCCGGCATCGCCGCGACGTCGGTCAGGGGCTGCTGCAGCGCCTCGAACTGGCCGGCCTGCTCGGTGATCGCATTACGGTTGTCGAGATAGGACCAGGTGAACAGTCCGCCGGCGAGCAGGGCGGCGAGCGCGCAGGCGGCGGCGGCTCCGCGCCAGATCCAGGCGCGCCGGCGCTGCGCCAGCGGATCGAACGTGCCGAGGCCGGCTTCCTTGAAGATCACTTCGGTGAGCAGGTTCCTGAGGAAGAAGCTGCGTTTCTCGACGCGCGCCGCCGGCATGGCGCGACGCGGCGGCAGTCCGAAGGATGAGGAAAGGGCGGCGGTCAGCCGGTCGATCGGCGCGCCTTCCTGCGTCGCCGAGGTCAGATAGAGGCCGCGCAGCCAGGCGGCCTCCTCGTAGCGGCTTTCGCCGAACATCGCCTCGACCAGCACCTGGATCGGCTCGGAGAGGCTGGCGAGCTGTGCCGGGAAGCGGAAGATTTCGGCGCGCTGGCCGAGCTTGTCCTCGTCCTCCAGCCGCGGCACCAGCCGCCGTTCCAGCTCGGCGGCGAGCCTGGCAAGCTCGGTCTGGATCGTGCCGGCGTTGACACGGGCGTCGAGCGGAAAAGTGGTTCCCCACACCTGCTCGCGCGCCGTGGTCGACAAGCCGCCGAAGAACGCTTCGAACCCTTTGATCAGATCGGCCTTGGTCAGCATCAGATAGACGGGCAGGCGGATCTCGAGACGATCATTCAGCTCCGCCAGCCGGCGGCGTATCTTGCGGCCATGCGCCTTGATCGCCTCGTCGCCCTCCGACAGCGCGTCGATCGACAGCGCGACGATGACGCCGTTGAGCGCGCGGCGGCCCCGGTGCCTCTTGAGCAGATCGAGGAAGCCGAGCCATTCCGTCGCGTCGACGTCCGGCTGGCTTTCCTGCTGGACGTAGCGGCCCGCCGTGTCGATCAGCACCGCGTTCTCGGAAAAGAACCAGTCGCAATTGCGCGTGCCGCCGACGCCCTGCAGATCATCGGTGAGGTCGATCGGGAAACTGAGCCCGGACTGGCGCAGCGCCGTGGTCTTGCCGGTGGCCGGCGGCCCGACGATCACATACCACGGCATCTCGCGCAGGAATTTGCGGCCCCCGAGCTTGCGCCGCTTGAGCTCGGCCATCACCTCGCCGAACTTGGCGCCGACGGCCGCGACGCTCTCCTCGCCGGGTGTGAGCTGCTTTTCGGCCACCGGCGCCGCGATCTCGGCGACGAACATGCGGTTGGCGCGGATCGCACGGCGTTGCGCGACGATCAGCCAGATCAGCCACAGGATGATCAGCCCGGCGATGATGGCGATGCGTACATTGTCGGATTCGAACGGCGCGTAAGGGCCGACTTGCACGATCGGGCCGAACACCCAGATCAACAGCGAAAGCAGCGCGATGCCGATCAGCGTCCATAGGAATCGCGAGGTGATGACGGCCCAGAGGAAGCGCAGGATGAACATCTCAGAGCCTCTTCTCGACCAGGACCTCGACACGCCGGTTGAGCGCGCGGCCTTCGCGTGTCGAGTTGTCGGCCACCGGATCCGTTTCGGCGCGACCCTCGGAAGAGATGCTCTCTTGCGGCACGCCGGCCTGCACCAGAAGCTTGGCTATGGTTTCGGCGCGCGCTTCCGACAGACGCTGGTTGCTGGCAAGCGGATTGGACTTTTGCAGGCGCACATTGTCGGTATGGCCGACGACGGTGATTTTTCCGATCAGCTCCTTGTTGTCCAGGATCACCTTGGCGATCGCTGCGATCAGCGGCTCGTACCCTTCCGTCAGCGTCGGCCGCGAGGACTGGAACAGCTCGGGATTGGAGGACTGGATGATCAGCTTGGCCAGCGAGACGCTCTCGGTGCCGCTGAGCGCCCCCTTGAGGTTGTCCGGCGCTTCGGCCTTGAATTCGGGCAGCAGCGCGAAATCGACGGGCTGCGGCGGTTCGGGCGCATCTTGCTGTGGCGCGGCGCGGGTAACGTCGCCGCGCGAGGCCGGCGGCAGCGTGCGCACCAGCGCCGAGAGCTCGACCGCCTGGCTGCTCAGGCCCATCGACAGGCCGATATAGGCAGCCGCGGCGACGACGATCGCCGCAAGCGCCATCACCCAGATCGGAACGATGAAGCGCTGCGGCTCGTCGGAGGCGATCACGCCCTTCCAGTTCGGCGACAGCGGCGCGTCCTCGGCATCCGCATTGCGCAGGAAGCGCGCCGCCGCCACGCGCACGGCATTGAGCGAACGGTCGCCGGCGCGGCCGGGCACGCGGTACTTGCCGCGGAAACCGAGCGCGAGGCAATAATATTGCAGCTCCAGCATCTCGCGGTCGCGGTTTGGATGCCGCTCCAGCTCGTCGAGCCGCGTGAAGAACTGTGTGCCGGCATCGACGTCGCCGCGCAGCATCACCACAAGCGGCTGGCGCGGCCAGGCGCTGGCACCGCCCCATGGCGTGTTGAGCGCGAGATCGTCGAGCAGCGCCGCCACCGCCCATGCGGCCTGGTCGGCGCGCTCCAGCGATGAACCGGCCGCAACCGCCGCATCGCGGGCCCGCACCAGCTCGTCGAGCAGGCGCGTGCGCATGACTTCCGGGTTCTCCGGCGCCAGCGCGCTTTCGAGCTCGGGCGCGAATTCAAGCAGCGGCGCGAAGATGTTGATGAGCGTGTTGGGATGGGAGCGCGCCCGTTTGACCGGCGCGCCCGGCGCCAGCGGCGCCATCGGCCGGGGCGCGGCGCCGGTCAGCCGGATGCGGGTTCGCTCGCGATCCTCCGACAGTCCGAAAGGATCATCCCGGCTCATGGCCTCACCTGTTCACCGAATAGCAGTCGACCTGCGGCTCGCTCGGCAGCACACCGGAAACGCCGATGACGAAGCCGGGGGCGTCGAGCAGCGAGGCCCAATGCTCACTCTTCTGGTCGAGCTCCAGGCACAGCCGGTCGCCGTCATAAGGGATCTCGCGCGGCTGCGAATGAAGCGGTTTCAGCGGAATGCCGGGCAGGCGCGACTTCCAAAGACCTTCGAACTGGTCGGCCGAGCCGACCGTCGCCTGGTTGACGAAGATCTTGCGCAGCGCGTCTTCCGACAGCTCGGAGCCGACGCGGATGACGATGCGGCTGGCGACCAAAAGCTTCGGGTTGTCGATGCGCACCTTCCAGACATTGGTCGCGTGCCGCATGACCGGCAGTGCGCGCGACTTCGGCTCGATGTAGCGCAGGCTGAGGATGAGCGAACGCAAGGCGTCGGCCAGCGCCATATAGGCGGGGCCAGGCGCCATGTGGTCGTAGGCCGGCAATTCGCCGAGCCGCCTGGAGCTCGAGCCGTAGGTCGCCATCTCGCCGGCGAGGCCGGCAAGCTCGAGATAGAGCTCGGCCGGATGAAAGACGTCCTGGGCCAGCATATGGGCAAGGCGTGGCCGCGCGGCGTTGGCGAGATGCAGCATCAAAAGGTCCTCGACGCTGCGCCCGGCCCCGCCCATCACCATCTTGCCATGCGCCTCGGCGATCTGGTCGAGGCCGGTGACGACCTCCTGCAGCAATTGCCGGTACCAGTGGACGGCGCCGGTGATCAGCGTCGGCGGCAGGAAGGACTGGTCGAGCGAGACGCCGCCATCGGCGCGCACGCCCGTGATGTCGGCGACCGGCAGCGCGGTGTAGCCGCCGACCGATTTGCCGGGCGCCAGCAGCACCGCTTGCGGCCGGGCGATTTCGATTTCCTCGGGATCGGCGCCGCCCTGCACGGCATCGCGCACCGGGACGATCTTGCCGTGGTAGCGCGCGCCCGTCGACGCGGCATGCGCCGGATCGAATCCGACGCCGCCGGGCGGCTCGAGCGGCAACGCCACCAGCACCGGCCCGGCGCCGGTGTCGGCCGTGACCGGCAGCGGCTTCGGCGCGTCCATCAGCTCCGGGATGGAGAAGGGCGTGCCGTCCGGGAAGATGCCCCGGGCGGACACGATCGAGACCTGGCCGGCATCGAGCAGCGACTGGTCGAGCGTCAACTGCTGGAATCCGAAAGTATGGAGCTGTCCGGCCTGCAAGGCGCCGCGCACCATGCCTTCGAAGAACCGGTCCTGCTGCTGGAAATGCTGGGTCCTTAAGAAAAGGCCCTCCGACCACAGCACCCTGTTTGCGTCGCTCATGCCATTGCTCTCTGCACTGCCCTGCCGCCTGGTTGCCGCGCTGCTAAGCGGAAATGCCGCCCTTGCCGAGGCTGACGTTGATGGCGAATTTCGACCCCGGCGAAACCGACTTGGTCGTGCGCCAGTTGCGTCCGCCGGGTTCGCGGATCAGCGCCACGAAACCGAGCGCCGTCGCGTTCGGTTCGACCGTGATGGTCTTGGCCGCCGTCTTGCCCGGAGCGACCGAGATCGCGTCCGATCCGATGAGGTCGGCGCCCAGCGCCGAGCCGGCATCGCCCTGCAGCGCGAAATAGTCGGCCGAGTTGAACTTGCCGGTGCTGGCAAGCCGCATCACCAGCACCGTCACTGGCCGGTCGCCGCCGCCCGGTCCGGGATTCATGCCGGCGCCGCCGGTCACGTTGACCGAGATGACCGATGGTTTCGGCGGGCCGCTCTGGCAAGCCGCAAGCAGCCCCGTGGCGCCGATGGCAATGATGAATTCGCGTCTGTCGATCATGTCCCTACTCCTCTTCATATGCATCCCTGAAGTCTGCGCCGATCTCGCCCAGGAAGCTCGATTCCGCGCTCTGGGCGATGTCGCGATGGCGTTTCTGGTAAAGCTCCCACAGCTTGGCATTGCGCCCGCCGGCGAGCAGATTGCCGATCGCGGAATTGGACTTGAGCTCTTCCTCGATCGCGGCCGGATCGAAACGGTCGATCATGCGCCGCAGCGCCGCCTGCACGCCGCGCCAGGCGCGCACGTGATGCTGCGCGAGATCCTTGACCGCGTCGCCGATCGCCGCCTCGCCGGAGAGAAAGCCGGGGCTGCGTTCCGCGATAATGGTGACGATGACATCCTCGACCGTCGGCAGGAATTTGAGCGGGTTGACCTCGGAGGCGCCGACCATGGTCTGGGCGACGCGCGCGCTTCCCTTCTCCTCGGCGCGCTTGCGCAGGAGCTGCATCAGGCCATCGAGCATCAGCCGGTATTCCCGCCCGAACTTTTCCATTTCGGCGGTCGCGTCGCGCCCGGGAAAATCGGCCTCCTCTACGCCCATGCCGCGCAGGAACGCGGCGCGCAGCGCCATGTCGCTGGGCGGTTGCGCCGGACGCGATGGCTTGGGCACGGGAACAGGGCGAAGCGGCGGGGCAGGGGGTTCGGCCGCCTGCGCCAGTATCTCCCATGGGCGGGCGGCCTTCGGCTTCTCGGCGGGCCGCCCGTCGCGACCGGTTGCGTCGGCGCTGCTGCCGGAAGCGGGCGTCGCGGCTGGTCCGAAGCTGAAATCGTCAAAGCCGGACGGTTTCGGCGCGGGCTCGGGCATATCGTTGCGCGATGGCATCTCGCCGAAGCCGAATGGGTCCGGCCGGCCGGCGTCAGGCTCTTCGCTCGAGGCCGGCGTCGCCACCGGATCGAGGCTGAACGGGTCGTCGAAGGCGGGCGAGCTGCGCTGGTTCGCGGCGCGATCGTAGGCTCCGGGCACAGGCTGCTCGAACGGATCGGGCAGCCCGGCCGGGCGCGGCCGCTGCGGCTCCTCCTCGGCCTTGGCCGAGAAGAAATCGTCGCCGCCGATGCTGGGTGGCGTCCGCGATTGCGGCGGCGACCATGCCGGCGCGGCGTTGGCGACCGGCGCTTGACCGATCGACGTTTGGCCAGCGCTGGGCTGGACCTCGACATGCAGCACATAGTCGCCCAGGCGCAGCCGCATGCCGCTTTGCAGCCGCGTCGACCTGCCGGTGCCGAGCGGGCTGTCGGAATCGTCGATGAACAATCCGCTGCTCGACGTGTCGGTGACGTAATAGCCGTCGCGGCCGCCGCTGATCTTGCAATGGGCGCGTGAGACGAACATGTCCGGATCGTCGATCTGCCAGCCAGCATCGGCGCTGCGGCCGATCACCAGCTCGCCTTCGTCCAGCCGGGTCTGCCTGACCGCCTGCGAGCGCGGGCCTTGTTCCAGGGTCAGCAGCAGGCTCATGCGGCTGCCTCCGCCATTTCCGGCCGCCAGCCGACGATGGTGCGCAACCTGAGATCGTCGGCGTCCCCCTTTTCGGCGGGGCGTGAAAGCCACGAGGTTCGGCCGAGCTGGATGGTTCCCATCTTCGGTGAAGGCACGGCGTCGCGCGCCAGCACGATGCGCAGATCGACATCGAGCGCTTCGCCGATCATGTCGCGCACCGCCTTCTTGAACAGGCCAAGGCGCCGTTCTCCGGGCAGGAAAGACTTGAAGTCGTCGAGGCTCAGCGGTCCGACGCGCAATTCGATCCGGCTCTGCCGGCTGAAGACGCGCGGCCCGATCGTCGCGCCGCCGCCGAGCGTCGCATAGGCCTTGCCGATACGGCTCTGCAGCGCCGCTGGGATGGTGATCCAGGCGGCGACGAATTCCTTGATCTGCACCGGCACCTTGAAGGCGGTGGCGAGAAACAGCGTCAGCCGCTCCGCACCGTCGACCTGGTTTGCCAGCGATCCGGCCTGGCGCCGCCGCACCGTGTCGAGCTCGGGATCCTGCGTGCCGGGAAGGCCTATGCCGGCCATGGCTTCCAGCATGGCGCGGACGCGCCCGCCGACCGAACGTTCGACCTGAACCGCCGGATGCGCATCCGCCCAGGCGCGGTAATAGAGCGCGATCATGCGATGCTGCAGGATGTTGACGAAGTCGACGAAGGTCGTGTCGCTGGTCTGCTCGGCGTCGGCGCCGGTGAACCAGCGCTGCGACAGCCGGTCAAGCACCCAGCGCGTCAGATGCAGCGGCATCGGCCCTTCCGGCCCGAGCAGGCCAAGATTGGCGACGGTCACCCGCGCCGGAGCCTTGTCCGTGGCGTTCTGGAATTTGACCACGTCCCTGGCCGAGAAGCTCAGGCGCACATGCTGGCCGATCCTTGCCGGCTCACGGTCCGCGGTTCCCGAATGCCCGAACAGTCCGCGCCGCTGCTCCAGGCGGCGCAGCAGCTCGAAGAAGTCGAAGCTCTCCGACAGCGCCTCGCCTTCGTTTGGGGCCGGCCGCGCTAGATCAGGTAGCGATTGCCGGGCGTCATCGGCCATGGCACATCCTCCTGCTTCTGCAGCAGCCGCGTACGCGTCCGCACGAAACCATTTATCCCGGCATGGCGAGCGAACAACCGCGCAAGCAGGGCCGAAAGCAGCAGCGTGCTCTGGCCTGCCAGCACCGACTGGTCGACATGCAGCGTCACCTCGGTGCCGCGGCCGAAACACATCGGCCCGTCGATCTTGAGCCGCTCGATCACCGGCCGCGAGTCGATGCGGGTGATCGAATGCACGTTGCGGGCAAGGCTCGGATCGCCGCGATCGGCGTAGAGGTCGAGCAAGGCATGCAGCGGATCGACGCCGCGACCTTCCTTGGCGAGGCTGAGGAAATTGAGCGAGAGCTGCGCGACCAGCCGCCAGGCGAGATTGTCGGCGCGGGATTCGCCTTCGGCGCCGGTCGGCAGCGCTGCCGGGATCGCCGGCTGCGGCGGCCGCAGCGCGCCGAGCAACCGCACCGCTTCCACAGGGTCGGCGGTCTCCAGCGTCAGCGCCGGCGTATCGTCCAGGATCGGCAGGTCGCGGTTGGTGCAGAGCGCCATCACGTCGAGCCGCTTGAGCGGCCGGTTGGGCTGGCTGCCGGCCGGCCGCGAGACGGCGAGGAAGAGGTCGTCGCCCGTGTAGGAGGTGCGGGTCAGGCCGTCGCGCCGCTCGTCCTCCGTGGCCCGGCGCGGGCGCCGCTCCGTCGAATAGACCCAGCCGCTGCCGCGGTTCTGCCCCAGGCTGAACAATTCCGGGATTGTCGCCTCGCTGCCTTCAGCGTCGGCGTCTTCCACCCGGGTGACCCGGAAGATCTCGAAATCCCGGGCCCGGGTGCGGTCGGCATGCAGCACCTGGCGCGTCCGGCGCGGGTCGATCTCGATGACGTTGCACTCGCGTTCGAACAGATTGATGATCGGCGTTGCGAACAGCTCGAAATCGGCCACCGCCACATCGGCGAGTTCCGGCACCGGACGCCGGAACAGGAAGATGATCTCTATTGCCCCATCGCACTTGCGCACCACAGGCTGCAGGCCGGCGACGCGCACATAGTGGAAGCGCTCGGGGATCAGGAAATATTCGCGCAGCAGCCGGTATCCCTCGAAGGTCGGGCGGGTGCGCGGCATCAGCGCTTCATCGTCGTGGATGCCGATCATTTCGGGCTCGGGCAGCGCCGTGAGCGGATTGGTCTTGCCTTCCGCCCGCGCGCCGACGGCCGAGCAGGCGCCGAAGATCGCGTCGAAGATGAGCGGCGCCTTGGCGCGTCCGGCGAAATAGAGATCGAGCCGGTCGAGCGACAATTCGCCGAGCTTGCCCTTTCCGGTCCGGGTAAGCGCGATGCGGAATGCCGCTTCGCCGCGCACGCCGCCGACCGGCGCGATGCCGGCGGCGGCCAGCGCGCTGCGGTCCTGGAAATAGCTCACCGAATTGATCGCGATCGGCCACAGCGTGACCTCTTGCGCGGTGGTGAAGGTCGAGCGCGTCGAAAGCCCCGGATGCAGGCCGGAAACCAGCCGCGTGCCGCGCGCCACGGCATGGCCGGCGATCATCGACTGCACCTGCTGTCCGGGTTTCAGCACGGCCATCGCCGTCGCCGGCGCCGGCGTCACCAGGTCCGGATAGAGCACGTCGAGCACGGCGCGCGAAAAGCGCGAGCGCTCCGCGTCGACTTTCAGCCGCGTGCGCGCGGCAAGAAAGGCGACGCCGTCGAGCAGTCGTTCGACATAGGGATCGGGGCAGGGAACGGTGTCGAGGGAAAGGTTGCGGGCGACCGCCGGATGCATGTCGGCGAATTCCGCGGCCAGCGCGCGGATATGGGTCAGTTCCTCTTCGTAATACTCCACGAAGACCCGATCCATCTCAGGTCTCCCGGAATTCGGTTCGCGCCAGGCCGTTGTCGAGATTGATCGTGGTGCGCAGCCGCATGCGTTCCGGCGTCGGCGTCATGATCAGTACGGCGTCGATCTCGATCTTGAGGCCGACGGTCTTGTCGCCAAGCGTGACGTTGACGGTCGTGGCGCTTTCCTTGAGGCGTGGCTCGAAAGTGGCGAGCACCGCGCGGATCTCGCGCGCCAGGATATCGCGGTCGAAATCCCGCGACGAGCGGCCCGAAAAGGACGGCACGCCATAATTGACGACGCTGCGGCGCACTTCCGGAAAGTCGGCGAGCGGCGGCAGCTCATCCAGGGGCTGTTCGTGCTCGGCGTCGGAAAGCATCGGTACGGACTCGAAACGCTCGGTGTTGAACAGGGCCTCGATGTCGCGCCGCACGGCTTCGCGCAGCACGCGTGCCGACACCACCACGCCGCGGCCTTCGATCTCGGTGCGATGCTCGGTCTGGAAGACCAGCCTGTGCAGCCGTCGTTTCTGCTCGGATGTCAGTTCGGCATCGGCATCGACGGCGCGCGCGCTGCCGGCAAGAAGAGCCTCGACGCGGTCGGCGCCGAGTTCTTCTTCCAGCAGACGGCGCAGCCCGTCGATCTCCGACGTCAGCCCGGGCAAGTCGTTGACGAGGCGGTCCCAGAGGGAGGGCTGCACCGCCTCGCGCTTTGCCCGCGAACTGCCGGCAAGCTGCGCTTTCGCGCCAGGCCGCTTGGCCTCACTTGCCGACATAGACGTCCATTTCGATCTCGTCGTCCTTGTCGTAGACGAACTTGATCTTCTTGTAGGCGAAGCTGACTTCTTCCTCGATCAGGTCCGCCTCGTCATGGGCCTGCCGCATGTCGTATTCCATGACGGAGGCGTCGGTGAGCGTCACGACCAGATAGTCGCTGGTCTCGCCGTCAATGGTGCGGCGGGCCGAAAACACCACCTCGTCCAGCGCCTTGTTCTCGAACAGCGCCTTCTTCAGGTATGGCGACGACTTGTCGTAGTGCTTGAAGAATTTGATCATTCCCATCGACACGCGGCCGCGCCGCGACAGCGAATTGGGATCGTAAGGCGCGATCATCTTGTAATCGACGCCATGGATCTCGATCTCGTCTTCGTGGCCGTCGCGCTTGCTCGGGCCCTTTATGTCCGGGACTTTCAGGAAGCCGTCGATCTTCATCGAAGGCGCATCGGCTCTATCAGGCATTGTCTTTCTCCACCGCTTTCAAACGAAACAACATGACTTCGCTTACGATTTCAGCCCTTCACTGACGGCAGTTCCGACACCAGCCGGAGCGAGGCATTGATGCCTTCCAGCTGGTAGTGCGGACGCAGATAGAAACGGGCGTTGTAGTAACCGGGCCGGCCTTCGACGCTGTCGACCTGGACCTCGGCCGCGGCAAGCGGGCGCTTGGCGCGCGCCTTGTCGTCGGCAAAGGCAGGGTTGGCCAGCACGTACCGGTTGATCCATTCGGTCAACCAGGTCTCCATGTCGGTGCGTTCCTTGAACGAGCCGATCTTGTCGCGCGCGATCGCCTTGAGGTAGTGCGCGAAGCGCGAGACCGGGAAGAGGTAGGGCAGGTTGGCGCTCAGCCGTTCGTTCGACTGGGCGTCGGGGTCGACCAGACGCCCGGCGCGCGTCTCGTCGTCCTGCAGCGAATGCGCGCCGATGAAGGCCGCGAGATCGGTGTTCTTGCGGTGCAGGATCGGCATCAGGCCGAGCTTCGCCAGTTCCGCCTCGCGCCGGTCGTCGATGGCGACCTCGGTCGGGCATTTCATTGCGATCGACCCGTCGTCGGTCGGGAAGGCGTGCACCGGCAGGTTGAGCACTGTGCCGCCGTTCTCGACGCCGCGGATCTGCGTTCCCCAGCCATAGAGCTTGTGGCTGCGGTTGATGTTCACGCCCATCGGGAAGGCGGCATTCATCCAGACATATTTGTTGTGGTCGCCGCCCACCTCTTCCTCGAAGGTGAAGCCCTTCACCGGAACCGTCTCGGAGCCGTAGGGCAGGCGCGCCAGCACCCGCGGCATGGTGAGGCCGATATAGCGGGCATCCTCGCTTTCGCGCAGCGATTGCCATGAGGCATAGGCCGGGTTGTTGACGATCATCTGCAGGTCCTGCGGGTTCGGCAGTTCCTGCCAGCTGTCCATGCGGAACAGCCGCGGCGAGGCGGCGGCGATGAACGGCGTATGCGCCGAGGCGCAGACGCCGGAAATGTTGCGCAGCAGGCCGACGTCGCGCGGATGGTTCGAGAACTCGTAGGCGCCAATGATGCAGCCGATCGGCTCGCCGCCCAGCATCGAATACTCGTCCGTATAGACCTTCTTGAAGATCGGGCTCTGGTCCCACATCTGGCCTTCATAGTCTTCGAGCGTGTCGGCCAGCTGCTCCTTGGAGATGTTCATCACCCGGATCTTCAGCTTGGTATCCGTCTCGGTGTTGTTGATCAGGTACCAGAGGCCGCGCCACGTGCCTTCCATCTCGCGCACTTCCGGCGCGTGCAGGATCTCGTTGACCTGCGTCGTCAGCATCTTGTCGATACCGGCGATCAGCGACTTGATCGACTTGATCGCATTGGACGAGATGGTTGTGGTCTCGGAGCGCGATTGCGCGGCAAGCGCCAGGTTGCGCACCAGTTGCTGCAGCTTCTCGCTGTCGTCCTTCTTGACCTTGAAATCCTTTTCAAGGAGGCCGCTGAATTCGCCAAGATCTATGGCTTCCGCCTCGGCGGTGGCGGCTGCGGTCTTTTGCTGTTCGGCCATGACTTACTCCTCGCCCTTGCCGTCATCCATCGCCTGGCTGGCGATCTTGCTCAGCAGCGGCTCGTTGTTCAAAAGCTGTGCGATGCGCTTTTCCGCGTCGACGCGGCCGTCCATGAACCCCAGCAGCTCCTCGAGCTGACGGCGCATCTTCAGGATCTCGGCCAGTTGCGGGACCTGCTCGGCGACCTTGTCCGGCGCGAAATCGCCCATCTTGGAGAAGGTGAGATCGACCATGAGCTCTTCGTCCCGCTCCTGGCCCTCGGCCTGCGGCAGGGTGTTCTTCACCCGCGCCTTCACGCGCGGCCCCATCGCTTCCATGAATTTCGGGAAGCGGTTGGCGTCGGTTTCGACGAAGTTGCGGTCGAGAACCGACTTCGAGGCTTCCTTGGTCTGCGACGCGCCGGCCAGGTCGGCCATCACGGCCATGACGAACGGCAGTTCGATCGTCGTCGGGCTGCCGTAGGTTTCGACGTCGTAGGCGATCTGCACACGCGGCGCGCGGTTTCTTTCGATGACCTTCGCTTTGCTCTCTGCTGGCATGCTTTTCTACCTTTCATCCTTCTGGGCCGGCTTCTTGGGATCGGGAACGCCGGCAAGCAGCCGGAACTCCTTCAGCCCCGACGGGGCGAGATCTTCCATCAGTTCCACGAAGTCCATGTGCACCATCCGGCGCACGCGCCGTGCGAGATGCGGGATGGGGCTGGACGGTTCGGTGCGGTCGTAGAAGGCGACCACGAGGTCGAGGCATTTGACGACCTCGTCGCGCGAGTTGATCCGGTCCGGCAGACCGGCGCTCGCGTCCACAGGGCTTGCCACACTTGCCATCGTCTCAGCTCCATGACCGTTGCGGGCGGGCATTGCTGGTTCCGCCGTTGCCTGCGGAGCGGGCTTCGCGGCGCCGTTCGCCGTGGCGCCGCCACCGGCATTCCGCTCCAGCGTCGTCAGCAAACGCTGCAGGAACTTCTTCAATTCCGGGACGGTGGCGCCATGGCCTTCGATGCGGGCATTGAGCGCGGTGTCCACCGCCTCAAGCGCGGCGATCGCGGCGCGCGCGTCGGCGAGCAGCGATGTCATCACATCCGCTGCTTGATCGATTTGCGCCGCGCATCCGGTGCGCACGCGGTTCAACAGCTGGTTGTGGGCGCTCGTCAGCGCCGCCTTCTCGGCGGCCCCCAGGCCAGAGGCTGCTTCCTGGAGCATGACGCGTTCATCGAGCGCGGCCTGTTCCAGGTCCCGGCCGCTGATCGGCCCGATCGCGCGCGGGGAGAAGAAGGCCACCTGCCTGAGGTTCGCCAGCAAGCCTTCTTGGCCGTTCTGCAGATCGAGCAGCGCGTTGATGCGGCGCAAGGCGGCATCGCGCGGCGCGCCCGTCCGCAGCGATGGGTGCATGGTGTCCCAGTACTGCTCGAAGGTTCGCGCAATCAACATCAGCCCCTGGGCGAGGCCGGCCAGCCCTTCCTCGTTGGCCCAGGCCCGCGCGACGATGACCAGCAGGCGCAGGTCCCGGCCGCGGGCGCGCAACTCTTCGGCCCTTTCGAGCACCGCCGCCCAGTCGACCGGACTGGATTGCGAGGCGGGCTTGCTGTTGCCGTCATGGACAACCTTGAGCTGAGGCTCGGCCAGGCGCTCCAGCTCATGAAAGGCCGGGTCGTTGCGCAAATCCTCTCCCGACGGATTCTCACCGTTCAGAGGATTCAGCCAGAGTGCGAGATCAATCACACCAACCCCCAGCCAGCGGCCCTGAGACCCCTATGTGACGTGACGTTATCACCGGCCTCATGCGACGACAATTGAGCATCTGCGCAAAAACTAACGGAAGCTAAACGCGACCGTTTTCTTCGGCCAAACCCATTGCGCGATTGCCGGGCCTGGTATGTGAAATGGCTCGCATAGCCTGGACAGCAATCGTGTTTGTTGGCCACGAGTTTGCAAGGCTTGTGTAACCGGGCGGTGCCGCCCGGATAGATTCAAAAAACCTTATCCGCCACGCGGCTTTGTCAAGCAGCCGCTTATATGGCAGGGTATGGTCGGCAGGTTGCGGGAGCAGGTTCGATGGAACAGCGCCGGTCATCGCAGAGCTTCAAGCGTAAGGAGCTGGTTGCCAAGCTCAACGCCACGGGGGTGCGCGCCTTCAAGGCCGCGGCCGACACGGCCAAGCTGCGCGGCAATCCTTATGTCGAGCTTGTCCATTTCATCCAGCAGCTGGTGCTGTCCGAGCGCTCGGATGTGCAGATGATCGTCGCCGACGCCGGTATCGATGCCAGCCGGCTGACGGCCGACATGACCCGAGCCATCGACAAGCTGCCCTACGGCGCCACTTCGGTGGAGGAATTCTCCGACCACATCTTCCACGCCATCCAGGAAGGCTGGAACCTGGCGACGCTGGAGTTCGGCGTCGAAGAGGTGCGCAGCTCGCATATCCTGCTTGCCTGCCTGAAGACGTCGGTGCTGGAAGGCCTGGTGTCCAAGATCAGCGCCGAATTCGACAAAATCGACGCCGATGGTGTCGTTTCCCGCTTCGCCGACGTCACCGAAGGCTCTCTCGAAGCCGGCTCACCGCCCGCCGCGGCCGCTACCGAGACGCTGATGAAGCGCGGTCCGGGCGGGGATTCGGCGCTGGCCAAATACGCCACCGACCTCACCCAGCGCGCCCGCGACGGCAAGATCGACCCTGTCGTCGGCCGCGATCCGGAGATCAGGCAGATCGTCGATATCCTGATGCGACGCCGGCAAAACAACCCGATCCTGACCGGCGAGGCGGGGGTCGGCAAGACAGCGGCGGTCGAGGGTTTTGCGCTGCGCATCGCCCAGGGTGACGTGCCGCCGACATTGCAGAATGTCAGCGTGCGCATGCTCGATGTCGGGCTGATGCAGGCCGGTGCCAGCGTCAAGGGCGAGTTCGAGAAGCGGCTCAAGGCGGTCATCGACGAGGTCCAGGCCTCCGAGGTGCCGATCATCCTGTTCATCGACGAGGCGCATACGCTGATCGGCGCCGGCGGCGCGGCCGGAACCGGCGACGCCGCCAATCTCTTGAAACCGGCATTGGCGCGCGGCGAGCTTCGCACCATCGCGGCCACGACCTGGGCCGAATACAAGCAGCACATCGAGAAGGACCCGGCGCTCACCCGCCGTTTCCAGGTGGTCAAGATCGACGAGCCCTCGGAAGCAGTGGCCGTGCTGATGCTGCGCGGCGTCGCCGGCGTGCTGGAGCAGCACCACAAGGTGCAGATCCTGGACGAGGCGATCGAGGCGGCCGTCTCGCTTTCGCATCGCTACATCCCGGCAAGGCAATTGCCGGACAAGGCAGTCAGCCTGCTCGACACCGCCTGCGCTCGCGTCGCGGTCTCGCAGCATGCCACGCCAGCCGAGGTCGAGGACATCCTGCGCCGCCGTCAGGCGCTCGAGGTCGAGGGCGGCATCATAGGCCGCGAGGCCGCGATCGGCATCGACGTCGCCGACCGGCAGGCCCGCGTCGACGCTGGACTGGCGGAAACCGAGACCACTTTGGCCGCTGCCCAGGCGCGCTGGGACCGGGAAAAGGCCTTGGTGGCCGAGATACTCGACCTGCGCGCAAAATTGCGTGGTGAAGGCGTGCCGCTCGGTGCGGCGCCGGGCGAAGAGGCCGCTGTGGAGGCGGAGAGCACCGAGGGCGCGGCAAAGGCGCCTGAGCAAAATGCGCCCGTGAGCAAGATCGGCGAAAGCAAGACTGGCGACGGCAAGGCTGCCGAGACCAAGAAGACCAAGGCCTCTGAAGCCAAGGCGGCCAAGACTGCAAAGGCCGAAACGGCTTCCGCCGAGCCGGCTAACGAAGCCGCCACCGATCTCGCGCGGCTGCGCGAACTGATGGCCGAGCTCGCCGCCGCGCAAGGCGAGACGCCGCTCATCCTGCCCTCGGTCGACCGCAACGCGGTCGCCGCCGTCGTGCAGGATTGGACCGGTATCCCGACCGGACGCATGCTCTCCAGCCAGACCGAGAAGGCGCTGAAGCTCGCCGCGACCCTGTCCGAGCGCGTGGTCGGCCAGGACCATGCGATGGAGATGATCGCCAGGCGCGTGCAGACCAGCCGCGCCGGGCTCGGCGCGCCGGAAAAACCGGTCGGCGTGTTCCTGCTTTGCGGCCCCTCCGGCGTCGGCAAGACCGAAACCGCGCTGGCGCTTGCCGAGACGCTTTACGGCGGCGAGCAGAACCTGATCTCGATCAACATGTCGGAGTTCCAGGAAGCGCACACCGTCTCGACGCTCAAGGGCGCGCCGCCCGGCTATGTCGGCTACGGCAAGGGCGGCATCCTGACCGAGGCGGTGCGCAGGAAACCCTATTCGGTGATCCTGCTCGACGAGGTCGAGAAGGCGCATCCCGATGTGCACGAGATATTCTTCCAGGTCTTTGACAAGGGCATGATGGACGACAGCGAGGGCCGCCGGATCGACTTCAAGAACACGCTGATCCTGCTGACCTCGAATGTGGGTTCCGACGTCATCATGGACCGCACCAGGAACGGCACGGTGCGGACCGGCATCGACGACCTCGACACCGCGCTGCGCGCCCCGCTGCTGAAGGTCTTCCCGGCGGCCTTTCTCGGCCGGGTGGTCACCATTCCCTACTATCCGCTGTCGGATGCGATGATCGAGGCGATCGCCAGGCACCAGTTCGGCAAGATCGCCAAGCGCCTCAAGGCAACCAACGATGCCGAGCTGGTGATCGGCGACGGCGTGATGGACCTGGTCAAGGCGCGCTGCACCGAGATCGAGTCCGGCGGCCGCATGATCGACGCCATCCTCACCAACACGCTGCTGCCGGAACTCAGCCGCGGCGTGCTCAACCGCTCCCTCGAGGGCAAGAAGATGGCGAAAGTCATCGTCGGCGCGTCGGCGGAAGGATTTACCTACTCGTTCGAATAGGCATTCATGGCGAGGGAAGCCGCCCTCAGATGGACCAGAGCGCGCCGCCGTCGCAGGCGACGGCCTGGCCGGTGATGTAGGAGGCACGGTCGGAGGCGAGGAAGGCGGCCAGCGCCGCGAACTCTTCGGGACGGCCGATGCGCTTGGCAGGTATGGCTTGGCTCACCTTTTCCAGGTCGAGCTTCGCATCCGCCAGTCTCTCGGTCAGGGTATAGCCCGGCATCAGCGCGTTGAAGGTGATGCCGTTGGCTCCCTCTTCCTTGCTCAGCGTGTTGATCAGTCCGTGGATGCCGGCGCGCAGCGAGTTGGAGAGCGCGAAGCGGTTGATCGGCTCCTTCGCGGCGATGGAGGTCACGAACAGCACGCGGCCCCATTTCTTCTCGCGCATCGAAGGCAGCACCGCCCGCACGATCTCCACCGCGCTCATGAACAGGTTGTCGAAGGCGGCGCGCCATTGCTCGATGGTGATCTCGTCGAAGGGCGCGGTGGGCGGGCCGCCGGTGTTGACCACCACGATGTCCGGCGCGCCCAGCGTCGCCTTGGCCCGCTCGACCAGTTCCGTCGCCGCCCCCGGCTTCGCGAGGTCGCAGACGAGCGCCGTCGCGCCGATCTCCCGGGCGGTCTGCTCCAGCGCCGCCGCGGTGCGGGCGCAGATCGCCACGCGCGCGCCTTCGTCCAGCAATTCCTTGGCCACGGCGCGGCCTAATCCTTTCGAAGCGCCCAGCACGAGCGCGTTCCTGCCCTTCAATCCAAGATCCATCCGTCCTCTCCGATGATGCGGCGGCTCAGGCGCCGCTGACCTCGACGCTGCCAAGGCCGGCAATGTCGAACCGATAGGAAAAAGCCTTGTCGGGGAAGCGCGTGCGCACGATGCTGCCCGTCGTGACGATGTCGCCCGCCTTCATGCCCCTGCCGGAAGCGCTGAGATGGTCGGCCAGCCAGGCCAGCGGCTCATAGGGGTGACCGAGCGCATCGGCGCCGACCCCTCTGCCGATCTCGGCGCCGTCCTGGTAGACGATCGCCCCGACTTTCTCCAGCGCTGCGGGCGGGGCGACGAAATTGCCCAGCACCACGCCCGCGTTCCACGAATTGTCGGCGACCAGCGAGCGCACGTCCAGCACCGAATAATCGGCATGGCGATCGTCCACCACCTCGACCGCCGGGCAAACGCCGTCGACCGCCGCGGCGACCTCGTCGCGCGTATAGGGTGCGGCGCGCGGCGCGAGATCGCGGCCGAGCCGGGCGCAGATCTCGAATTCCAGGCCGAGATGGCCGTAGCCTGTCAGCGAGAGTTTGGCTCCGCTACGCATCACCCGCCGCCCGAAGACCGCGCCGGCGACGGGATGGTCGATCCCGCACATGCTCTGCATGCTGGGCGAGGTCAGGCCGATCTTGTAGCCGGCTATGCGGTCGTCGCCGATGATCGCCCCGACATAGGCATCCTGCACTTTGTAGGCGGAGACAAGGTCCGACAATCCCTCGATCGTCGCGAACTGCGTGTTGTCTCGATGGCCGCGCACCAGCGCTTGCGCGGCACCAACAATATCGAATGCCATATCAGATCCCTCCATTCCCGTCCGACAATCCGCTCGCCGATTGCCGGATCAATTCGTCATGAGCCGCCTAGTAAGGGCTATGTTCCCTGCCTCAAGATTTCCCGCCTAAAGATTGGTCTCGTCGGGATTGAGCACCACCATCGTCGACGTCTCGGCCACCGATGGGATTGATTGCAGCACGTTGCTGATGAATTCGCGAAGCGCCGCGATGTCCTTCACCCATACCCGCAGCAGGTAGTCGATGTTTCCCGTCACGAGCAGGCATTCGGTAATCTCCGGGTGTTTCGCCACTTCGTTGAGAAACAAGCCGGCTCCTTCCGGGCCTTGCTGCCCCAGGCGCACGGAAACCATCACGCAGACGCCGAGGCCCAGCGCCGCCGGATCGATCCGCGCGGCATAACCCTGGATCACGCCCGTCTCCTCGAGCCTCTTCAGCCGGCGCGCGCAGGGCGTGGGCGAAAGGCCGACGCGCTCGGCCAGCTCCACCGTCGAGATGCGGCCGTCCTGCCGCAGCTCACGCAGGATGCGATGGTCGATACCGTCCAGTTCGATCATGGCGTTTTCAGCTAAAATTTCCTCCAACCTTGGTGATTATGCGCGAAAAATTGGCGATGACAAACGAAATTTATCGTGAATGCGCTTTGATAAAGCTATAAGCTCGATCCAAAATCAAGGAGGAGGCCATGGCCGCTTATATGATCTGCACGATGAGGGTCCACGACCCCGAAACCTACAAGAAGTACACCGCGCTCACCCCTGCCACGTTGAAGAAGTATGGTGGGAAGTTCCTGACGCGGGGCGATCAGGTGACCACATGCGAGGGCGAGACTTTCACCGACCGGATGGTCATCCTCGAATTTCCGGACGAGGCCACGGCCCGGAAATGGTACAACGACACCGACTATCAGGCGGCGTCGAAGTTCCGCCGCGCCTCTTCCGATCGCGGACGGATGATCCTGCAGCAGGGACGCGGCGAAAGCGCCGCTCCCGACCCGCTCGTCTGAGCGGGCCAAGCCGTTGAGCCGGCAAAGTGCGTCCTTAATGCATGTCGCTCGGAAGTGTGCAGCGGTTCTGGGATAACGGCATGCATAAAAACAATAACTTAAGCGCGATCCTGGGAACGCATCTTGCGATCCCCGGAAAAGTTCATGCTACAAACGTGAGCGGAACAGTGCGAGTTTTCCTTGAAACGCCGGCCCGCTTCAGGTCGAACTTGCGAGGCGAAATTTGGCTCGTTGGAGGCCGCTCATGAGGGCCGAGGATTTGCAGGTCGCGCGGGAAGCGTATGAGAATTATGCGGAATTCTACCGCAAATCTTCCTACTCCGCCTTTCCTCAGCAGCATCGCACCATCCAGGGCACCGGGCGGTCCAGCATGATACTGGTCGAGCAGGGCAGGCATGAGCTTGCCGACCCGGCCGTGGAGGAAGTCGTCATATCCACGCCCCTGTCGGCACCGGCCTGTTCCTACGACTGGAACATGGGGGACGGGTGGGCAGGGGAAAGTCTCGCACCGGGGACCTCATCATCGTGCCGCCCAACGTCGAGAGCCGCTGGCGCGTCGGCGGTCCCCGCAAGCTGGTCATACTGGCGGTGCCGGTCGACCATGTCAGGAGCTTGCTTGGCCCGGAATGTCCCGACGACCTGTCATCGGCGCTCGAGCCGCTTTCCGGCTCCACCGCGCCCAACGCGGTGGTGAGCACGCTTCTTCAGCAGCTTTGGACGCTCGGCGATCCGGAAGGTCCGCTGGGCCGCATGCTGGCGGACAGCATGGTGCTTGCGCTGATCTGCCAGGTTCTCATCCTTGCGAAAGCCGGGACCCCGTATCCGGCCTCCGGCGCCTTCTCCCCGCGGGAATGGCGGCGTGTCTGCGACTATATCGACGCCCATCTGCAGGAGGAAATCGCGCTGGCGGACCTCGCCCATCTGGCCGGGTGGAGCGTGCGGCATTTCACGCGCATGTTTCGCCAGTCCACGGGCCAGACCCCGCACAATTTCATTGTGCATAGGCGCGTCGATCGGGCAAAGGATCTGCTGAGGAAACAGAAGCTGCAACTGGCCGACGTCGCGCTCACTTGCGGTTTCGCCGACCAGAGCCATTTTACGACCTGTTTCCGCAAGGCTACCGGCCTGACCCCGCTGCGCTGGCGACGCGAGCTCGTCTGAAAGGATAGGCCGGGCCGCGCGGCCATGGCCGATCTGCGAAAGATCAATGCATGTCTCCCGAAAGTGGGAACCGGTTTCGGGACAAAGACATGCATAGAATCAAGAACTAAAGCGCCTGGAGCGAATCCGAAGGATCGCGACGCGCTTTAGGCCCTATCGCGCAAGACTTGCCTTTCCCGCTCGCCCTACGCTCGCCAGTCGATGCGGATGAAGCATGGAGAGATGCGATGAGCGACGACAAGTCCATGATCGGAACGAATATCGACTTCGATCGCGATGGGCTGCAGACGGGCACGCTGCGGCTGCCGCATTCCGTGCATCGCTCCGCCTATGGCCACATCGCCATCCCCATCGCGGTCGCCAAGAACGGCGAAGGGCCGACGGTGCTGCTGACCGGCGGCGTCCATGGCGACGAATATGAGGGTCCGATCGCGCTGGCTCGGCTCGTTCGCGAGCTCGACCTTTCCCGGCTTTCGGGAAGGCTGGTCGTCGTTCCGGCGGTCAACTATCCCGCCTTTGTCGCCGGCACCCGTACCTCGCCCATCGACGATATCAACCTAAACCGCACCTTTCCAGGCAAGCGCAACGGCACGGCGACGGAGATGATCGCCCATTACGTGACCACCGAGCTGTTGCCGCGCTCGGACTATCTGGTCGATTTCCACGCCGGCGGCAGCTCGCTGCAATACCTGCCGACGCTGCTCGCGCCGCGCTGGTCCGATCCCGCGCAGAAGCAGCGCCTGGAAGAGTTCATCGACGCCTTCGACCCGCCGAACGTGGTGTATTTCGACAGCATCAGGGCATTGAGCGGCGAAGACCGCGTCATCGGCAACTATGCGCACCAAAACAATGTCTTCTTCGTCACCGGAGAGTTCGGCGGTGGCTCGACGGTCAACATCGAAGGGCTGGCCGTCGTGGAGAACGGCCTGCGCTCGGTGCTGTCGCATCTGAAGGTGCTGGCGCCCGCGGCACCCTTGCCGAAGCGCCGTGGGAAGGTCCGCCGGCTGGTGATGGACGATCCGGGCCTCTATGCCTTCGCTTCGCGCCGGGGTTTCTTCGAGCCGCGCTTCGCGCTCGGCGACGATGTGCCGGCCGGCGCGCTTGCCGGTCTGATCTACGATCTGGACAATCCGTGGGCCGAGCCGGTTCCCGTCCATTTCAGGCATGGCGGTTTCGCAGTCTGCATCCGCACCTTCTCGCTGGTGGAAGCCGGCGACTGCCTCGGTCACCTGGCGTCCCCCGCCTGAACGGCACTTCGGTTGCGCGGGTATGGCCTGCCGCCTTCATCGACAATCAGGATATCCATAACATCATGCATGACATTCCCGTCACGCGCGCCGCGGCGCGCAAGCCGATCCCGCAAGATCTCAAGGCGAGCTTCGGCGACTACTTCTCCGACCATATGTTCCAGATGGAGTACACGGAAGGACGTGGCTGGCACGATCCCCGCATCGTGCCGTTCGGCCCGCTGCAGCTCCACCCCTCATCCTCAGTCATCCAATATGCCCAGTCGATCTTCGACGGGTCCAAGGGCTATCGCCGCGAAGACGGCTCGATCCATCTCTTCCGGCCGCAGGCCCATATCGCGCGTCTCAACCGCAGCGCCGGCGAGCTATGCATGCCGGCGGTCGACCCCGACCTCGTGCTTGCGGCGATGCGCAAGCTGATCGATCTCGATCGCGACTGGGTGCCGGCCAAGCGTGGCAACGCCATCTATGTGCGGCAGACCATGGTGGGAACCGAGGGCTACATGGTGGTGCGTCCTTCCAGGACCTACACCTATCTCGTCTTCCTCTGCCCCGTCGGCTCCTATTATTCGGAAGGCGCGGGCCCGGTCCGCATCCTCGTCTCGGAGACGCGCGTGCGCGCGGCCAAGGGCGCGATCGGCTCGGCCAAGGCCGGCGCCAACTATGCCGCCAGCCTCAAGGTGGGCCGCGAGGCCGCCGCCGCCGGCTTCAGCCAGGTGCTGTGGCTGGACAGCGTCCAGCGCCGCACCCTGGAGGAGGTCGGCACCATGAATATCATGGTGAAGATCGGCGGCCGCGTCCGCACGCCGCCATTGAGCGATTCGATCCTGCCGGGCATCACGCGCGACAGCGTGCTCACGCTCATGCGCGACTGGGGCATGGAGGTGGCCGAGGCGCCCATCGACATCGAGGACGTCGTGATGGCGTCGAGGGCCGGTACGCTGGAGGAGATGTGGGGCGTCGGCACGGCTGCCGTGATCTCCCCGGTGGGCGAGCTCGCCTGGCGCGACGAAAAGATCGTCGTCAACGGTGGCCAGACGGGGCCGGTGGCGGCGAAACTGTTCGAGCACCTGACGGGGCTGCATGCCGGGACCGTGCCCGACAGGCATGGCTGGTCCGTCGCCGTGGACTGAGACGACGCTGGTGGAGTCCTTCCTGCGAAATCGTGTCCTGGAAAGACAATACCGGCATTAGTGTTGCAATCACTATGACTGCTTGGGTTGCAGGCCGGATACGAACGGTTAGCATGCGGGTTCCGGTAAGGAGTCGTGAACGCTGACCTCCCCGGTCTGACCGCATCCCCACACCGGGAGTGTACATGTATTCGGGACCGATCATCGATCCGCACCATCACCTGTGGGACCTTTCCATGGGCAAGCATCCATGGTTGCTGCCCACGGACCCTTCGGTGCAGGCGGTGGCCGGTCTTGCCGAGATCGCCACGGACTATCTCGTGGACGACTATGTGCGCGATTCCCGGGGCCACAACATCGTCGCCACGGTCCATATAGAGGCGTTGTGGGCCGGCGATCCGGTAGGGGAGACCCGCTGGCTTGAGACCCTGGACAAGTCGAAGGGCGTGGCCTCGCGCTATGTCGGCGGCGCCTCGCTGGGCAAGCCGGAAGCGGCGGACGCCATCGCAAGACAGGCGGCGTTCGACCGGTTGACCGGCATCCGGGGCATTTTGAGCTGGCACCCGGATCCCAAGAAATGCTTCGTGACCGACCCCGAGCTCGGGCGCAATCCGCAGTGGCGCCGCGATATCGCGCGGCTGCAGGAGCATGGGCTCAACCTCGAGCTGATGATGTATCCCTACCAGGCCGGCGTCGTGCGGGAGATCGCCGAGGCGCTTCCCGGCCTGCGGATCATCATCAATCATTGCGGCAGCCCGATCGACCGCGATCTGGAAGGCATGCAGCGCTGGCGCGACGGCCTGAAGCACATCTCCTCCTGTTCGAACATCGCCATAAAGATATCGAACCCGGGCGCCTACGATCGCAACTGGACGCTGGAAAGCGTGCGCGACGTCGCCATGCATTGCATCGACTGTTTCGGCACCGAGCGCAGCATGTTCGGCACGGATTATCCGGTCTCGAAGATCCAGATGAACTTCGACCAGATCTACGACACCTTCAAGAAGATCGCGGCCGTCCTATCGCCACAGGAGCAATCGCAATTGTTCCACGACAACGCCAAGCGCTTCTACCGGCTTTGATCGGCAATCGCCGCGCCGAACCGGACGGACCAGGACAGACAATGGCACATTCCTCCGCGATCGAACTCTTGAGCCGGCTGGTCGGGTTCGACACCGTCAGCAGCCGGTCGAATCTGGAGGCGATCGACTTCGTCAAGGCCTACCTTGCCGGCTTCGGAGTGGAGAGCGTCGTCATCCCCGATGCGACAGGCACCAAGGCCAACCTGTTCGCCACGATCGGGCCGGCCGACCGGCCGGGTTATGTGCTGAGCGGCCATACCGACGTCGTCCCGGTCGAGGGACAGGAGTGGTCGCGCGACCCGTTCAACTTGTGGCGCGACGGCGACAGGCTTTACGGCCGCGGCACCTCGGACATGAAGGGCTTCGTCGCCTGCGCGCTGGCCGGCGTGCCCGCCATGCTGAAGCAGCCGCTTGCCGTGCCCATCCATCTTGCCTTGTCCTATGACGAAGAGGTCGGATGCCTGGGCGTGCACGGCATCATCGAGCACATGGCCAAGACCCTGCCGCCGCAACTCGCCGTCTTCGTCGGCGAGCCGACCGGCATGGGCGTGGTCGGCGGTCACAAGGGAAGCGCCGGCCTGCTGACAACCGTGACCGGCAAGGCCTGTCACTCGTCGCGCCCCGACCTCGGCGTGAACGCCATCTTCCATGCCATGGACCTGATGGGAGAATTGCGCTCCTACGCGAACGAACTTCGTTCGGCACCCGAGGCAGACTCGCCGTTCGAGCTGCCATACACGACGGTGAGCGTCGGCGTCGTCCAGGGCGGCACGGCGCGCAACGCCATACCCGGCGACTGCGCCTTCCAGTGGGATATCCGCGCTACTCGCGGCGGCGTCGTGGAGACGCTGGTCGAAAGGTTCCGGGCGTTCAGCGACGGCAAGGTCGTTCCGGCCATGAAGGAAGGCTTCGCCGGCTCCGCCGTGGTGACCAATATCGCCTATGACGTTCCGCCATTCGTCCTCGACGCGGGCTCGCATGCTGAAACGCTTGCCAAGCGCTTTGCCGGCCGCAACGAGGTGACGACCGTGAACTATGGATCCGAGGCCGGCATCTTCCAGTCCGCCGGCATGTCGACCATCGTCTGCGGTCCGGGGCGCGACAGTGAGGCGCACATAACCGACGAATGGATCACCGTCGAGCAGCTCGAACGTTGTTTCGGCTTCATCGACCGGCTGATTGACCATGCGCGTCATGCCTGAGAGCGCATGCCGTGGAACTGAACATCGCAAAAATGGGGAATGATCTCATGCAGAGGGGACTACTGAGACAGTTGCTTCTCGTCGGCGCGTTAAGCGCGTCGGCTCTGGGCACGGCAATGGGCGCGGCGGCCGCCGACGTCATCAAGGTCGGCGTGCTCGCGCCGCTTTCGGGACCTTCGGCCTCCGACGGCGCGGACTTCATCAAGGGCGTGGAGCTCGCCGTTGACGAAAAGAACGCCAACGGCGGCGTGGCCGGCCACACGTTCGAGATCATATCGGCGGACGTCAAGGACGGGTCGCCCGACAACGTCAGCAGCGCGGCGCAGCGCCTCATAAACACCGAAGGTGTGCAGGTCGTGCTGACCGGCTATGCCAGCCTGTCGCTTTTCGAGGTCGATCTCTTCGCCGACGCCAACATGCCTTACATCTCGTCCGGCCCGTCCGGTTCGTTTGCCGGCATCGTGAGCAAGGACCCGGGCAACTACAATTGCTGCTGGTCGCTCTCGCCGTCCTACAAGGGCTACGAGACCGACGTGCTTCCCCTGTTGGAAGGGCTGATCGCCGATGGCAAGTTCAAGCCGGCGGGCAAGAAGCTGGCGATGATCTCGTCCGACAACCCTTATTCAAAGGTCATCTCGGAAGGCATGAAGAAGTCCTTCTCCGCTGCCGGGTGGACCGTGACCGTGGACGAGATGGTGCCGTTCGGCCCCGTCAACGACTGGCGCGCTATCCTTGCCAAGGTGCGGCAGGACCCGCCGGACCTCGTGGTCAACACCGACTATCAGCCCTCGAACTCCGCTCTGTTCCTGAAACAGTTCCTGGAACAGCCGACCCAGAGCCTGGTGTTCCTGCAATACGCGCCGTCGGTTCCCGAATTCGTCGACCTGACCAAGGAACAGTCGAACGGCATCCTCTACAACCTGATCGGCGGCGGGATCGACTCGCCCGGCTGGCCGCGTGGGCAGGAAGTGCTGAAGAAGTTCCAGGACAAGTTCAAAGTCGCTCCCGGCGTCTACGGCTCGGCTCTCTACGAAGAGGCCGAGATGTATTTCGCGGCGCTGGAGAAGGTCGGCGACCCCAAGGATCATGACGCGATCGGCAAGGCGCTCGGCGAAACCAAGTTCGACGCCGCGCCGGGGCCGGTGGAATTCGATCAGGCAACGCATCTCGCAATGCAGGACGAGAACCACATTCCGGTGACCTTCTACCAGATCTGGGACGGCAAGCGCTTCCTGATCGGGCCGAAGAAATACGCTACGGGCGATTTCAAGCTTCCGCCTTGGATCAAGCAGTAGCAGAAGCCTTCCGGTCGGTACCCGAAAGTGTCCGATTTGCCGGCGCGACGTATCGCGCCGGCAAATCTCCAAGGTACCGAAGCCCCACAGCGTTCCGCTTTCGTCAAAGCAGTCTTGCATGATCCTTACGGCTGAAAATCTCACCAAGTCCTTCGGCGGTTTGCGCGCGGTGGGCGGCGTCAGCTTTGCGCTGGCCGAGAACGAAATACTCGGCGTCGCCGGGCCGAACGGCAGCGGCAAGAGCACGCTGTTCAACATCCTGACCAACATTCCCTTTCCGGCCGACAGCGGCCGCGTCGTTTTCGAGGGGAAGGAGATCCAGAACATGGCGCCGGAGGAGGTGAGCCGTTCCGGCATCGCCCGCACCTTCCAGCGCGAAAGCATCTTCGCCTCGCTGAGCGCTATCGACAATGTGCTGGTGGCCATCGAGCACAGCGGCAAGAGGCAGGGGCAGAGGCAGGACGAGATCGCCGCGATCGCGGTGCTCGACATGGTGGGCTTTCCCCAGACGCTGCACAACGCGCCGACCGCGACCCTTCCGATCTTCTTCCGCAAGATACTGATGATTGCCAGCGCCTTGGCCATGTCGCCGCGCGTGCTGCTGCTCGACGAACCGGCGTCGAGCCTGACGCCCGGCGAGATCGAGCACATGAAGGCGCTCATTCTGGGGCTGCGCCAGCGCGGCATCGCCATCCTGCTCATAGAGCACGTCCTGCCGCTGCTGATGTCGGTCTGCGACCGGCTTATCGTCCTCGACCAGGGTCGGGTGATCGCCCAGGGGCTTCCGGCCGAAGTCGTTGCCGATCCGAAAGTGGTCGAAGCCTATCTGGGGCAGGCACGATGACGGGCACGCTTCTCCTCGATGTCAGGGGCCTCGATGGCGGCTACGAGCCGCTGCAGATCTTCCGCAAGATCGACCTTTCGCTGGTGCAGGGCGCGAGCGTGGGGCTGTTCGGCCCGAACGGCCACGGCAAGACCACGTTCCTGAAAACCCTGTCCGGTATTATCGATCCGTGGGACGGGGACATTTTCTTCGACGGTGTCCAGCTCAACCGGCCGGGCGCGCGCGGCAGCCGGCGCTGGCGCAATTTCAACTACGATGCCATAACCCGGCGCCGGATGGATCCGAAAGCGGTGGCGCGTGCCGGGCTGATCCACGTCCCGCAGGGAAACCTGCTGTTCCCGGACATGACCGTCGCCGAAACGCTGTCGATCGCGCCCTATGCTTCACGCGGGCGCGCCAATGCGGCGGAGACGCTGGACACGGTCTTCCGGCTCTTTCCCCGGGTGCACGAGCGGCTCGGCCACAAGATTCGCTTCCTTTCGGGCGGCGAGCGCCAGATGGTGGCCATAGGCGTCGGGCTAATGGTGGCGCCGAAGCTTCTCATCCTCGACGAGCCGACGCTGGGCTTGTCGCCCAAGCTGCGCGGGGAACTCGCGTCGGCGATCCAGACCATCCGGGGATCCGGCGTGCCGCTGATCGTGGTCGATCAGGACATCGCCTTCCTCGAGGAGCTGATCGACACGCTCTACCTCTTCGATCACGGCCGCATCTCGCGTCGCATCGAGAAGGCCGACATGCCAACGCATGAAGAGATCATGAAACTGATGTTCGGCGAGGATCACCATTGACCCTTGAGACCCTTAACCTGATCCTGCTCGGCGGCATCGTGCTGGGCGCTCTCTATGCGCTGATGGCGACCGGGCTGGCGCTCGTATGGACGACGCTCGGCATCTTCAATTTCGCCCATGGGACGTTCATCGCGCTCGGCGCTTATATCGCCTGGCAGATCGCCAGCACCGAAGCCTCGGGCGCCGGCCTGCTGGCCGGGGCGGCGGTCTCCATCATCGGCATGTTCGTCATCGGCATGCTCGTCTACTACCTCCTGATCAAGCCTTTCGAACGAAGCCCGGACATCGTGGTGAAATCCGTCATCACCACGCTGGCGGGCGCGACCATCCTGGAAAACGTCATCAACCTCGTCTGGGGACCGCGCAACAGGCAGCTTTCTCCTCTGCTCGGCGGAGACATGTCGCTCTTCGGCATCACCATATCCCGCAACGAGATGGCGGTGGTGGCGCTGGCGCTGGTCATCCTGGCGGCGCTCGGCGTGTTCCTGCAGCGCGCCCCGCTTGGTCGCGCCATGCGCGCCGTGGCGCAGAACCGCGAGGCGGCGCAGCTGATGGGCATCGATGTCGAGCGGCTCTATGCGATCGCCTTCGGTCTGTCGGCGGCGCTGGCGGCGCTGGCCGGCATCCTGATCGGCTCCACCCGCTTCATGAACCCTTCGATGGGCTCCGATCCGCTGATGAAGGCGCTGATCGTGGTGATCTTCGGCGGCATCGCGCGCTTCACCGGCCCGATCTACGCGGCCTTCATTGTTGGCCTTCTCGAGGCTGTCATGACCTATCTCGTCGGCCTCTACTGGAGCCCGACAGTGCTTTTCGCCATCATGATCGTCGTGCTCGTCGCCAAGCCAGAAGGCCTGTTTGGCCGCTACAGGAAATCCGTCTGATGCGGTACAGCCCGTCCTTCGCCCGCGGTTCCGGGCTGATCCCGGTTCTGGTCGTCCTGGCCGTGCTGGCGCTTGTGCCGCTGCTTTCCTCGAACATGTATCTGCGGCATCTCCTTGTGCTGGCCTTCGTGTTCGGCATCGTGGCCTCGAGCTGGGACCTCAGCCTTGGGTATGGCGGCCTGTTCAATTTCGCCCATGTCGCGCTCTTCACCATCGGCACCTACGCGTTCGGACTGGTCGGCCAGACTCTCGGTCTGTCGCCCTGGCTGGGCATAGCCTTCGCCGGCGTCGCCGCGGGGCTCGTCGCGGCCCTCATAACGCTGCCCATTCTCAGGCTTTCAGGCATCTACATCATCCTGGTGACCATTGCGGCCTCGCAGGTGCTCTACCAGATCATCATCAGCCAGTCCGACATCACCGGCGGCACGTCGGGCATGGTAAGCCTGCCGGCGCTCGATCTCTTCGGCTACCGCTTCAATCGCGGCGGCAAGGTCGGCTATTACTATCTGGCCCTGCTGATGCTGGTGGCCTCCACCATCATCCTCTACAAGATCACCCGCTCGCGTTTCGGCCGCGCCATCGTGGCCATGCGCGACCATAAATACTATGCCATCTCGCGCGGCATGTCGGAGACGCGCATCCGGCTGTTCACGCTGACGGTGAGCGCCGCGCTGAGCGGCGTGGCGGGCGGCTTCTACGGCTCCTACATGCGCGTGGCCTCTCCCGACAATTTCGGCCTCGGGCTGCTTGGCCTGCTGCTCTCGATGCTTTTGCTCGGCGGTACCGGAACGATCTGGGGTCCGATCCTTGCCGCCTTCTTCGTGACCATGGTGTCGGAGGTCTTCGCTGCCTACGGCGCCTGGCGCAACATCATCATGTCGCTGTTGCTGATCGTCATCCTGATCTTCTATCCGGGTGGCCTGTGGGCGTTGCTGCAGACATTTCGTGAAGCGCTCGATGTTGTCCGTTCGCAGGCGACGGCCGGGCTGCGCCGCCGCTTCGGCCTCGGGCAGCGAGAAGCGATGACCGGAGCGCGTGAGACGATGGTCGCCAGCCGCCATGGCAGGATCGCCGTGGCCGACACCGGCGGTGACAAACCGGCGCTCCTCTTCATTCACGGCAATTCCTCCGCCAAGGAAGTGTTCGCAAACCAGTTCAAGGCGTTCAGCGACCGCTATCGCGTGATCTCCTTCGACCTGCCCGGTCACGGCGTTTCCGACAACGCCGATCCGGAAAAGGACTATAGCGTCGAGGCCTTCGCCGACGTGGCCGAAGACGTGCTCAAGGCGCTCGGCGCGGCAAACCCCTTTGTGTTCGGCTGGTCGCTGGGCGGCTATATCGCCATCGAGCTCGCGGCCCGGGGCTATCCCGTGAGGGCGCTTGCCATTTCCGGCACGCCGCCGCTCAGGGTGGTTCCGGAAGATGTCGGCCGCGCCTACGACGCGACCAGCCATTTCGTTCTGGCGAGCAAGACCTTCCTGTCGCCGGCCGAGAGCCGCGACTTCGCTGCGTCGACGACCGGCCCGAAAACGCCGGAGACGGTCCACCTCCATCGAGCCGTGCGCAGGACCGACGGGCGCGCCCGCGCCTATACGCTGGGCAAGCTCCAGATCGTCGACTGGCCGCGCCAGATGCGTTTCCTGCGCTCGGCCGCGATACCATTCGCCGTCCTGAACGGCTCGGACGATCCGTTCCTCAATCATCGGTATTTCCGGGATCTCAAGCTCGAGCAGTGGACCGGCGAGCCGGACGACATCCAGGGCGGCAAGCACGCGCCTTTCCTGCTGAAGCCGGCGATCTTCAACGAAAAGGTCGCCGCTTTCCTGCGCGCCGCCGAAGCAAGAAGCCGTCATGGCGCCGACGCTGTCGCCTGATGTCTTGAGCGGGAAGCCGCCATGAGTGTCGGGGCGCCAGGTTAAGCGGTCCACCAGCCTCAGGAACACTGCTTACGCAGGCTTTCGGGGCTTATCGGGCTCGTTGGACCAATGCCCAAAATCTGTGAAACGCGCGGAAGCGCGCTAATATGCTTTGAATGGACACAGGTGTACATTCGCGTTAAGTGTCTGCTTGGCGCTGCTTTGCGGCGTTCGGCACCAACGGCGGGTATCTTAAGGGGCGATCGATGCACATGTTCGAGCTGGAGACCCGGCGACCAAGCCCTTGCGGTGGAGCGATGTCACTGGCCTCTGACGGCGGTTTGGGCGCATGACGAGGCAGTACTCGGCGCTTTCGCTCTTCAAGGAGGGCATCGCCGGTCAGACCGGTTGGGAAAAGGCCTGGCGCTCTCCTGATCCGAAACCGCGCTACGACGCGATCATAATCGGCGGCGGCGGGCACGGCCTCGCCACCGCCTACTATCTCGCCAAAAATCACGGCATCACCAACGTCGCGCTCCTGGAGAAGGGATGGATCGGAGGCGGCAATACCGGCCGCAACACGACGGTGGTGCGGTCGAATTACTTCTACCCTGAGAGCGCGGCGATCTACGGACTGGCCCACAGCCTCTACAAGAGCCTTTCGACGGACCTGAACTACAATGTGATGTTTTCCGCGCGCGGCATCCTCACGCTCGCGCACAGCGAAGCGGGAATGGAAACCGCCGCGCGGTCGATCAACGCCATTCAGGTCAACGGCATCGATTGCGAGTCGTTCTCGGTCGAGGACGTGCGTCGCGTCGTGCCGATCTACAATTTCAGCCCGGACGCACGCTTCCCCGTCTATGGCGGCACCTGGCAGCCAAGCGGCGGCACCGCCCGCCATGACGCTGTCGCCTGGGGCTACGCCCGCGCAGCGAGCCGTCTCGGTGTCGACATCATCCAGAATTGCGAGATTTCCAATTTCATCATCGAGGATAGGCGCTGCCGTGGCGTCGTCACCTCGCGCGGCGCAATCCGGGCCGAGCGCACAGGCATGGCGGTGGCCGGCCATTCGTCGGTGCTGGCGGCGAAAGCGGGATTCCGGCTGCCGGTCAATTCCTATGCGCTGCAGGCCTGCGTGTCCGAACCGGTCAAGCCGATCATCGACACCGTGGTGATCTCGCCGGACATGGGCGTTTATGTCAGCCAGTCGGACAAGGGCGAATTGGTGATCGGCGGCGCGCTCGACCGCATCCCGTCATACGGCCAGCGCGGCAACCTGCCGGTGCTGGAAGGCGTGATCGCCGGCATGCTCGAGATGTTCCCGGTCTTCGGCCAGCTGAAGATGATGCGGCAATGGGCGGGCATCGTCGACGTGGTCCCGGATTCCTCGCCCATTATCGGCGAGTCGCCGCTGCCCGGCCTTTTCCTCAACTGCGGCTGGGGCACGGGCGGCTTCAAGGCGATCCCCGCCGGCGGCACCCTGCTTGCCCATCTGCTGGCGACGGGAAAACACCACGACATCAGCCGGCCCTTCGATCTCGACCGCTTCGCCCGCGGCCGCCTGATCGACGAGGCCGCCGGCTCCGGCATTGCCCATTGAAGGTCTAGAAGAAGATGCAGATCTTTCCCTGTCCGTTCTGCGGGCCGCGCGAAGAAAGCGAGTTTCACTATGGCGGCGAGGCCGGCAATCTGAGGCCCGACGGCAGCGATGTGACCGCCGAGCGCTGGGCCGGTTATCTCCACATGCGCGACAATCCGAAGGGGCCGACGCGAGAGATCTGGGTGCATATGACATGCGGCGAGTTCCTCGCGATGAGCCGCGACAGCGTCAATCACAAGGTGTCGGGCTCTTCCGTGCTCGGCGAAACGGAGCACGGCGCATGAGCGCTTCCCGTCTCGACGCCGGCGGCAGCGACATTGATCGCGCTCGTCCGCTGAGCTTCACCTTCGACGGCAGGCGTGTCGAGGGTTTTGTCGGCGACACGATCGCCTCCGCCCTGCTCGCGAGCGGCCAGGCAGTGGTCGGCCGCAGCTTCAAATACCATCGGCCGCGCGGTATCTGGGGCTCCGGCGTCGAGGAGCCCAACGCGCTGGTCGATGTCGAGAGCGCGCTCGGCCGCGTGCCGAATGCGCGCGCGACGACCGTGCAAGCCGTCGACGGCATCAAGGTCAAGAGCGTCAACGCTTCGCCGACGGCCGAGACCGACCGCAACGCCGTTCTGGATCGCTTCGCCCGCTTCCTGCCCGCCGCCTTCTACTACAAGACCTTCATGTGGCCGGACTGGCACCTGTTCGAGCCGCGCATCCGCGCCATGGCCGGGCTTGGCATCGTCGATAGCGACTGGAAGCCGCGCCAGGTCTCGGACCAGATCAACCATCATTGCGACGTCCTGGTGGTCGGCGCCGGGCCCGCCGGCCTTGCCGCGGCGGCCAGCGCGGCGGCGGCTGGACACTCGGTCGTCCTGGTCGACGACAGGACGCATCCCGGCGGGACGCTGCGTCACCGCGCTGGCGAAGTCGATGGCGTCGAGGGCAAGGCGTGGGTCGACGCGACAGTTGCCAGGCTAAAGAGCGATGGCCAGCTCGTGCTCAACGATACGACCGCTTTCGGCCTTTACGACCACAATCTGGTCGCGCTCAACCAGCGGCACTTCGACGGTCGGCCGGACACGCTTTGGCGCGTGCGGCCCCGCCGCATCGTGCTGGCGACGGGCGCGATCGAACGGCCCGTGCCGTTCGCCAACAACGACCTTCCGGGAATCCTCTCCGCCGATGCGGCGCTCAGCTATCTGCGCCGGCATGGCGTGCTTGTCGGCCGCGAGATCGTGGTCGCGACCAACAACGACAGCGCCTATGAACCTGCCTCCGCGCTCGCCGCTGCCGGCGCTTCGGTGACGGTGGTCGACTGCCGGCGCGACAGCGGTGCGCAAGCGAAGACCGGCATTCGTGTTCTGGGCGGCCGGATGGTAGTCGCGGCGCGCGGCCGCAACGCCGTCCAGTGTGTCCTGCTGGACGATGGCACGACGCTTGGCGTCGACTGCGTCCTCGTCTCCGGCGGCTTGACACCCACCGTGCACCTCTTCTCGCAGGCGAAAGGCAAGCTCGCCTGGAGCGACCAACTTGCGGCCTTCATTCCCGGCGAAGCCATCGACGGGATTGGCGTCGCGGGCGCCGTGGCCGGCACGGTTTCGCTTTCGGATGCCTTGGCCGGCGGCGCCGTGGCCCCCGGCGACTTCGGCTCGTCGACGCCGGCGCCTCGCGGCACGGGGGCGGAAGCATCGCTCGGCGTCGTCAACCTGTGGCCGAAACCCAAGGCCAAGGGGCGCGTCTGGATCGACTATCAGAGCGACGTCACCGCAAAGGATGTCGAGCTCGCGGCGCGGGAGAACTTCGTCTCGGTCGAGCACCTGAAGCGCTACACCACGCTCGGCATGGCGACCGACCAGGGTAAGACCTCGAACCTGAACGGTCTGGCGCTGCTGGCTGACATCACCGGGCGCGGCATCGCCGAAGTCGGCACCACGACCTACCGGCCGCCATTCACGCCTGTCCCATTCGCCAGCCTTGCGGGAGCGCGTCGGGGCAGCATGCACGCGCCGGTCCGCCGTCTGCCGCTGGAGGCAAACCATCGCGCCGCCGGCGGGGTGTTCCAGGAATATGGCGGCTGGCTGAGGCCTGCCTATTATGGCGGCGGTGAAGCCGGCGCCTCGATCCAGGAGGAGGCGCGGCGGGCCCGGCAATCCGTGGCGCTCTTCGACGGTTCGACGCTGGGCAAGATCGAGGTGATCGGCCCGCGCGCGGCCGAGTTTGTCGACTTCATCTATTACAACACCATGTCGACACTGAAGCCGGGTCATTGCCGCTATGGCTTCATGCTGTCGGAAAACGGCGTCGTCTTCGATGACGGCGTCCTGGTCCGCCTGGACGAGCATCGCTTCATCGTCTCCTGCTCATCGTCGCATGTCGGCGCGGTCCACGCGCGCCTCGAGGAATGGCGGCAGGACCGTTTCGGCCGCGACGCGGTCTATATCCACAATGCCACCGCGCACTACGCCACCTTGACCGTTTCGGGTCCGAATGCGCGCCAGGTCGTGGGAGCGCTCGATCTGGGCGCAGCACTTGACGATGCCAGCCTGCCGCATATGGCCGTCGCCGCCGGCCGCTTTGGCGGCGACGAGGTGCGCATCGCCCGGGTCTCCTTCACCGGCGACCGCAGCTACGAGATCTCCATCCGCGCCGACCAGGCGGAGGCGCTGTGGGCGAGGATGCAGCAGGAGGGCCGCGCCTTCGACGCCGTGCTGCTCGGGCTCGAGTCGCTGATGATCCTGCGTGCCGAGAAGGGATACATCGTCATCGGCAAGGACACCGACGGAACCACCATGCCGCACGATCTCGGCGTCGCCGGACCGCGGACCAAACGCGCCAACGAGTTCGTCGGCCGGCGCTCGCTTTTCACCGAAGCGGGGAACAGCATGGACCGCAACCAGCTCGTCGGCCTTGCGCTGCGCCAAGGCGAGGCGCCGCTGGCGACCGGCGCGCATGGCGTGGAGAAACGCGACGGACGCCTCAGGAGCATCGGTTTCGTCACCTCCAGCTATCAGAGCCCGACCTTGGGACGCCCGGTTGCGCTCGCGCTCATCGAACGAGGCGCGGCGCGACATGGCGAGACGATAGACGTTCAACATCTGGGTGTCGTGCGGCAGGCAACGATCGTCGCGCCCTGCGCCTTCGATCCGGAAGGGAGCCGGCTCCATGCGTAACCTTGCCGAAAAGTGGCCGGCGGCGCCCGACTGGGCCACCACTACGCTCAGCAAAGGCAGCGTCGGCGTGCGAACGCTTGGCGGGCTGAACCAGCTTCTGGTCAGCGGCGACCTTGTCGCCTGGTCGAAGGCTTCGGCGCTTGCCGGCGAAGGTGTCGGCGCCGGCGCAATTGCCAGCGGCGACCGATACATGGCGCGGATTGCGCGCGACCGCCTTCTTGCGGTCGGAGAGCAGCCGTTCCCCATTGCGGCCGGCTGGCACGCGGCCGGTTTCGCGGTGACGGTCATGGATGCCGGACTGCATGTGTTCGAGATCGAGGGGCCGGACCTGGATCGCCTGATCGCCAGGGGCACGGCGCTCGATCCAGGAGCGGCAAGCCGCTCGGCTTCGATCCTTTTTGCCGGCGTCGGCATTCTCTTCTACCGGTTCGGGAACCCCCATCGGGCGCGTCTCCACGTCGACCGGGGCCTTGCCCCGTATCTTTGGGAGTGGCTTGAACAAGCGCAAGTATTGTAGCGTGGTGGTTTCAGGTCTATCTAGCCGGCGTTCAAACTTGGCCAGCCCGCTATGTTCTCCGATTCCAATGCTGATGAAGTCGTGCGGCGGTCCGGTCTGATCGGCAACACCAAGGTGACGCGCGAGGACTGGATGAACCTCGCGCTGGAGACGTTGATCTCCGAGGGCGTGGAGGCGGTGCGCGTGCTGGCGCTCGGGCAGAAGCTCAACGTCTCCCGTTCCAGTTTCTACTGGTACTTCAAGAGCCGCCAGGACCTGCTCGACCAATTGCTGGATTACTGGCGCAACAACAACACGCGTTTCATCGTCGAGCAGGCCGGGCGGCCGGCCGCGTCGATCACGCAGGCAGTGCTCAATGTCTTCGAGTGCTGGCTGGACGAATCGCTCTTCAATCCGCGGCTGGATTTCGCCGTGCGCGCCTGGTCGCGCCAGTCAGCCGACGTGCACCGGGTCGTGAACGAGGAGGACGACGCGCGCGTCGAAGCCATCCGGGCGATGTTTTCACGGCATGGCTACGAAGCCACGGAAGCGTTCGTGCGGGCACGCGTGCTCTACTTCACGCAGATCGGCTACTACTCGCTCGAGATCGTCGAGCCGGTAAGCAACCGTCTGTTTCTGACGCCGGCCTACCTGCTCACGCATACGGGCGAAGCTCCTCGCGAAGGAGAGGTGGAGGCCTTCGCCAAAAAGATGCTGCCGAGACGTCGTGGCTGATCGCCACCGCGATCGCGTCAGCTGTCGCCCGGCGATAATCGCTCGCTGGCGGCAGGCCGACATGCACGAACAATGGTCAGGAGCAGCTCTGTCGACTATATAGGCGTTTTCAGCCTGATCGTCGTTCCGTGATCCATGCCGTCCGTCTGCAAGCCACAATCGAACTTATGCATGAAGTCGATAGTGTTCCGCGTCCCGCGGATGCCGTCGTCTCGGCCTGGTTTCGTGCCCGACGCTATATCGGCGACAAGGCCCATGGTCAGATTCTAGAGTTGCTCTATGCGCTTCTGCGGCATCAAGGACGGCTTGGCTGGTGGCTGGTCAAGCATGGGCGCGAGGATATGCCCCGCACCCGGCTGCTCGCATGGCTCACGCTGAAGGAAGGCAAGACGCCCGATCAGATCAAACGCTTGTTCAATGGGGCGAAATTCGCGCCTGCCATCCTGATGGATCATGAGCACGCGCTGACCCGCCGATATCAACTCGACATCAGCCGATTGAGCCAGACCTCATCCAACAGAGAACGTGTCACGCCGCCGAACACCCATCCCCGCACGCGGCTGTGTCCGTAGGCGCCCGATACAACCAAGTCCGCCTTGACCGAGGCAAGGAAATCAATGAGGCGGTTGCCGTCATCATCGTGCGTCTTGATGACCCAATGCGACGATCGAAGACATGCGGGCAGCCACGCTCGCTCCTTAAACTGATGCGATCAAGCAGGACCTGTTGATCATGCGATCCCGCCCAGCGCTTTCGATCCCACTATTGGTGCTCGCGCTCGGCTTTGCATCGTCGGCCTGTGTTGGCGAAGACTCGCAGATTGCTTATGGAAAAGGACTGGTCGAGAAAAACTGTGCTCGCCGTCACGCGGTCGGTCCGGGCGGCGAGAGCGCCCATCCGGATGCGCCGCCGTTCCGATTGCTGCACCTGCGGTACCCGATCGAAGATCTTCAGGAAGCTCTGGCCGAGGGAATGTCGACCGGACATCCGGACATGCCCGAGTTCGTGGCTTCTCCCGAGCAGATCTTCGCGATCATCGGCTATATCCAAAGCCTGGGCCGATGATGTCGGTCTATCGCAACCTCATCCACGAGCCGGCCGCTCATTGCGGGTAGGCGTGACACCGCACTATGATGCCAAGGCTAAGGCTCGAACCAGGTGCCCTTACGCCGCTTGACGATCTCCGTCGCGTCCTCTAGTCGGCCGATCGCCGCGGAATTGCCCGTCGCCTGGACGAACTCGGTCGCGGCACTGATCTTGGGTCCCATCGAGCCGGCGGGGAAATCCTTCCCAGAAAGCTCCGTTGCTCCGACATTGCGCAGCGCGCGGGCATCCGGCGTGCCGTAGCCCGCATAGACTGCATCCACATCCGTGAGCATCAAGAGCATGTCGGCCTTCAGCTGGCGCGCCAGCAGCGAGCTGGCGAGGTCCTTGTCGATGACGGCTTCGACGCCAGTCAGACTACCGTCCTCAAGCGCGACAACCGGGACACCGCCTCCGCCACCGCAGATGACGACGACATTGCGGTCCAAAAGAAATGAAATGACGGATGCCTCCAGAATCTCGATAGGCCGAGGCGAGGCGACAACGCGGCGCCACTTGTCGCCGTCGGGCGCGATTGCCCAACCTCTCTTCGCTGTCAATTGCCGCGCGGTCTCTTCATCATAGACTGGGCCTATTGGCTTCGTCGGCTGTGCAAAGGCCGGGTCGAGCGGGTCGACCTTCGCCTGGGTCAGCAATGTCGCGAAGAGCCTTGAGCCGATAAGGTTGCGAAGCTCCTGCTCGATCACGTAACCGATCATCCCGGCACTTTCGGCGCCGAGCACATCCAGCGGAAATGCGCTGCCATTCATTGCGGCGGCCTGAAGCGCCAGCAGACCGACCTGCGGGCCGTTGCCATGCGTGATCACGAGCGAATGGCCCTCGCCAACCAGCGCGGCCAGGGCGGACGCGGCGCGCTTGGCGTTGTTGCGCTGGTTTTCGGCGGTCATGGGTTCGCCGCGCCGCAGCAGCGCGTTCCCGCCGAGCGCTGCGACGATCAGCATGTCAGTTGCCGATCGTTGCGACGAGCAGCGCCTTGATCGTGTGCATGCGGTTCTCCGCCTGGTCGAACACGATCGAGGCGCCGGACTCGAACACCTCGTCGGTCACCTCCAGGCAATCGATGCCGAATTCGCGCGCGATATAGGCGCCGACCTCGGTATCGGTGTCGTGGAATGCCGGCAGGCAGTGCATGAATTTCACATGCGGATTGCCGCTGGCCGCCATCACTTCTTTCGTCACCCGATAGGGCGTCAGGAGACGGATGCGCTCCGGCCAGCCGGACTTGTCCTCGCCCATCGACATCCAGACGTCGGTGTAGATGAAATCGGCATCCTGGACACAGCTCTTAGCGTCTTGATCGAGCCGGAAGCGGCCCCCGCTGCGCTCCGCGAGTCCCTTGACATGGTTGCAGAATTCTTGGTCTGGCCACAGCTCCTTCGGCGATGCGATGCGCATGTCCATGCCGACCTTGGCGGCTCCCAATGCCAGCGACTGGGCGACATTGTCGCGTCCCTCGCCGACGAAAGCGACGGTCATGTCCGATAGATGCTTGTGCTTGAACTCGCGCATCGTCATGAAATCGGCGAGGATCTGCGTCGGGTGCGCTTCATCCGTCAGTCCATTATAGACGGGCACGCCGGCGTGCGCCGCCAGCATTTCGGCCTGGTGCTGTGCAAAGCCGCGATATTCGATCGCGTCATACATCCGCCCGAGCACGCGCGCGGTGTCCTTCATGGACTCCTTGTGCCCGATATGGCTGCCGGAAGGACCGAAATAGGTGACATGGGCGCCCTGATCATAGGCTGCCACCTCGAAGCCGGTCCGTGTGCGTGTCGAATCCTTTTCGAAGATGAGGGCGATGTTCTTGCGAACCAGGCGCGGTATCTCATGACCCGCCTGCTTGGCGGCCTTCAGATCGGCGGCCAACTTCAGAAGGAAGCGAATCTCTTCGGCCGAAAGGTCGTCCAGCGAAAGCACCGAGCGGCCATGCAGGTTGATCGACATTGGATGTCCTTTCAGATCGGGTCGCGTGCGACGGGACAGGTCATGCAATGACCGCCGCCGCGGCCACGGCTAAGCTCGGCGCCCTCGACGGTGATCACCTCGATACCCGCGCGCCTCAGGAGGGTGTTGGTGTAGACATTGCGGTCGTAGCCGACGACGACGCCCGGCTCGACCGCGACGACGTTGTTGCCGTCGTCCCATTGCTCGCGCTCCGCCTCGTAGCGGTCGCCGCCCGTGGCGATGATCCGCAGCGATTTCAGGCCGAGCGCTTCCGCAATGACCTTTGTAAAGGGCACGTTCTCTTCCCTGACGTCGACTGCCGCGTCGCCGTCTCCGGGCCGGATCGAGAAGGTGCGCAGCCTGTCGACCACGGGCGGATACATGGTGGCAAGGTCCCGGTCGCAGAAGGTGAAGACGGTGTCGAGATGCATGAAGGAGCGGTCGCGCGGCATCAGCGCCGCGATCACATGCGTGGCTTCGCCGACTGCGAACAGGCTGCGGGCGAGATCGCCGACCGCTTGCGGCGTGGTGCGCTCTCCCATCCCGACGAGAACGACGCCCCCGCCGACGGGCATGACATCGCCGCCTTCCAGGCTGATACCTGTTCCTGCCTGGGGCGATACGAACGGAATGCCACTTTCATGGAAATGCGGATGAAAGCGATAGACCGCCTCGACGTTGGCGGCCTCCGGTCGCCTGGCAGGCCAGTACATGGCATTCACGGAGACGGAGCGATAAATCCAGCAGGAGCTGTCGCGGGTGAAGAGTTGGTTCGGCAATGGCGGCAGGACGAAGTCCTGGGGCGCGAGCGTTCTTCCAGTCAAACCCTTGGGTTCGAACGGCAGCTCCGCGCGGGCGATGCCCCCGATGAGACAGGTTGCCAGCAGGCCGGCCGACATTTCCTTCAGCCACCCTCGCATCTCGTCGACCATGTCAAGGCCAACCACGCCGGCGTGCACCCGGCGATCGAGGAGCCAGTCGCGGGCCTTGCCGATCCCCATGGTCTCGGCGAGGAGCTCGCCGAACGAATGAACCACCACGCCGCGCTCACGCAACGCATCAACAAAGACGTCGTGCTCCTGGCGCGCCCGCTTTACCCACAACACGTCGTCGAACAGCAGCGACTTGCAGTTGTCCGGCGTCAGCCTGCGCAGGCTGAGATCCGGCCTGTGGACCATCACCTCACGCAGGCGACCGACTTCCGAATGAACCCCCAGATTTGCCATAGGACGGCTCTCAAAGCGCACTGACGGCGCCGGTCCACATCTCGTAGACGGCAAGGATTGCGACGGCGACGAGCGCGACCGCGATGATGGCCTCCACTGGGTGGAAGGCGCGCTGATTGGCCTCGCGGCGGGCCCAGACGTAGAAGATGATGCCCGGTGCATAGAGGATCGCGCACATGAACAGATACGCAGGGCCCGCCGCATAGACGAGCCACAGCCCGTAGATCGTTGCCAGCACGCCAGCGAAGAGCGGGCCGGAACGCCGCTCGCCGCTCTCGTAGCTCTCCCCGGTCAAAGCAAGCTTCGCGGCAAAGGCGCCCGAGAAGATGTAGGGGACGAGAATTGCCGCCGAGGCGATATAGAAAAGCGCCTGGTAGGTGCTCTGGGCAAAGAGTGTGATCACCAGGAAGGCCTGGACAAGCAGGTTGGTGATGAGCAGGGAGGTTGAGGGGACGCCGCGTTCGCTCTCGTGGCCGAAGAACTTCGGCATCGTCCCGTCCTTGCCGGCGACATGCGGGATTTCGGCTGCAAGCAGGGTCCAACTGAGGAAGGCGCCGACGACCGAGACGACGAGCGCAAGATTGATGAGCACGGCGCCCCAAGGCCCGACAACCGCCTCCAGCACGCCTGCCATGGATGGGTTCTTCAGGGCGGCGAGTTCGGGTTGGCTCAGAATGCCGAGCGAAAGCAGCGACACCAGCGCATAGAGCGCGAGGCACGTGAAGAAGCCGAGCACTGTCGCGGTGGCGATATCCTTGCGGCGCTCCGCGCGCGCGGAGAACACGCTGGCGCCCTCGATGCCGATGAAGACCCACAGCGTCACCAGCATCGTGCTCTTCACCTGAGCGGCGATCGAACCGAGGGAAGCTTTGCCGAGCCCCGTAAAGTCGAGAGACCAGACATTGAGCTTGAAGGCGACCGCGACAACGCCGACAAACAGGACCACCGGAGCAATCTTGGCCATGGTCACGATGGTGTTGACGATCGCAGCCTGGCGAATGCCTCCAAGAACGAGGAAATGAATGATCCACAAAAGGATCGATGCGCCGAGCACGGCCTGCCACGTGTTCCCATCACCGAAGGCGGGGAAGAAATAGGACAACGCACTGAAGACGATTACGGCGTAGGACACATTGCCGACCCATGCGCTGATCCAATAGCCCCAGGCGCTGTTGAAGCCGATGAAGGGGCCGAAGCCGGCTTTGGCATAAGCGTAGGGGCCGGCGTCGAGTTCGGGCCGGCGCACCGCCAGCGACTGGTAGACGAATACCAGCGCGAGCATGCCGGCGGCCGTGACCGTCCAGCCGATCAGGATGGCTAGCGGGCCAGCGCCGGCCGCCATATTCTGGGGCAGGCTGAACACACCCGAGCCTACCATCGAGCCGATGACGAGTGCCGTAAGCGATCCCAGCCTTAATTTCGTCGATGCTGTGGTGACGGCTTCCCGGATAGGGACATTGATGTCTGTTGTGGCCATAGGGCCCTCCCACCTTTGGAGTGATGGGCGCATTCAACCGCAAAGTGAGGTCGGCGGCCTTGACGCTGGTCAAATCCAGCTCGTTGCGGGGGACTGTTCAGCGCGGACAAGCTCGTATGGAGTGCTGCTCCGATCTGAAGGGTTAGCCCTCGAACGCCTCGCGGCCCGAAATTTCCATGATGAAGATGCTGAAGAATACATGAGGAAGGTGCTCCGCGTCTGAGGATGCGGTCGGCTTGAGCGCGCCTGGTTCCCACCAGTCGGCGTGCTTGCTCAGCAGCGACCATGCATGATCGAGCTGCACCTAGTGTCCGGTCCGATCGGGAAGTTCCTCATAACGGCCGTCGACGACGACGCTTTTCCAACCTCGGGTGGCGCTGTGTTCGTCGATCTGCACCGACACAAGCGGATTGATGCGCATCCAGTCGATCTTCTTGCCCACCATCGAAAATGCATAGAGGCGATTGTCTGCGTAGGCATAGTAGAACGGCACGATGTAAGGTTGCCCGTCCCTCGCACAGGCCAGGCGGCCGACTCGATTGGCCATCAGCAGCTTCGTGCATTCCAAGGTGGAAAGGGTGCGGATCTGCATCGCCGAAACTCCTAGGTGCCGGCCTCATGCCGCGATTTGCTTGCGGCGTTTGTGCCGGAGCGTGTTCTTTCGACAGCATTGCGGCGATCCTCGCGAGCCAGCGCCATCATATCGAGCACCTCGCTGTCGGAGAGCTGTGGAAAGTTGCCATAATAATAGCTGAGCGCCCGGAAACGGGCAGGCTGGTTGAGACAGACCGTCAAATCCGCTTCCTGCGCGAGTTCGTCCACGGTCTCCGGCGGCGCTACGGGCAGCGCGACGATGATCCTTTGTGGGGAACGTCGCTTCAGCGCCCGGATGGCCACCTTCATCGTCGTTCCGGTCGCCGCGCCGTCGTCTACGATAACAACAGTCTTACCGGCGACCGGCAGTGGTGGACCTTTGCCACGATATGCGGCTCGGCGCCGCTCCAATTCGGGGCGTTCCTGCGCGACCAGAACGCGAAGGGCGCCGTCACCGAGAGCGTAGGCCTCCACGATCTCACGGTTAAGAACGACGTCGGGCGGGTCTCCGTCCACGATGGCGGCTACAGCCAGTTCCGGATTGCCCGGCGCCCCGACCTTCCTAACAATCACCAGATCCAGCGGTGCCCTCAGGGCCTTGGCAATCTCGGCAGCGACGGGAACGCCACCGCGTGGCAAGGCGAGTATAATTGGATCCTGCAGCTGGAGGCGCTCCAGCGAGGCACCAAGCTTTTGCCCCGCGTCTTGGCGGTCGCGAAACATCGGTCATCCTTCCGGCCAGAGTTGGCGCAGCGACTTCTTCATCGAGTTTCGGACCTGGATGATCTCGCCGTGGGAGATATGCCGGTCGAGGAGCCGGAACACCGCTCCGATAGCCTTATCGACGTCGATCTCCGGCTCGTAGCCGAAGCTGTCGCGGACGCAGATGACGAAGCCGCGCTTCTTGTGCTCGCACGCAGGTCCGGCGGGATTCCACCCTTCGAAGTAGATGCCTCGGATCAACGTCGGCAACTGAGCAGGTAAATCGGCCATTTCCTCGGGCGAGAGCCAGTCGCGCAAAGCATGCAACACTGATTTCAATAACCGAAATGCGCTCTGTTCGTTCCAATCCAAATCCCTGGCGAGTTCGTTCACCCATTGCTGCGCCTGCTCGGCGGCATGGATAAGGGACGTGTGCGAAACAGAGTGTGTCATCTTCGCGATCCTTCAATCTGTTTTTATTTTCGCGCGCTGGAACCTTCGTGCATTGCGTCGGATCAAGTTTTACGCCTTGGACCTAGCCGCCTGCGTTGCTCGCCAGCAGCGGAATGATCCGATCGGTCTTGGCGACAGCGGGACGGCCGGAGCTGGCATAGGGAATGCCCAGCGCATCCCAAGTCTCGACCAGCGCATCCTGCAATTCGGCGATCAGCGCGTCCGAATGGAACGGCGTCGGCGTGATGCGCAGCCGCTCGGTGCCGCGCGGCACGGTCGGATAGTTGATCGGCTGGATGTAGATGCCGTGCACGCCGAGCAGGCGGTCGCTGGCCATCTTGCAAAGCTCGGGGTCGCCGACCAGCACCGGCACGATATGGGTGGCCGATTCCATCACCGGCAAGCCGGCGGCGGCAAGCACCTGCTTGGTGCGCGTCGCCTGGCGCTGCTGCGCGTCGCGCTCGGCCTGCGAGCGTTTGAGGTGGCGGATAGAGGCGGTGGTGGCGGCGGCGATGGCCGGCGGCAGCGCGGTGGTGAAGATGAAGCCCGGCGCATAGGAACGCACGGCGTCGATGACAGCGCTGGTGCCGGTGATATAGCCGCCCAGCGTGCCGAAGGCCTTGGCCAGCGTGCCCTGGATGATGTCGATGCGGTCGGCCAGGCCTTCGCGCTCGGTGATGCCGCCGCCGCGCGGTCCGTACATGCCCACGGCATGGACCTCGTCGATATAGGTCATGGCGTTGTAGCGCTCGGCGAGCTCGACGATCTCTCTGATCGGCGCGATGTCGCCGTCCATCGAATAGACGCTTTCGAAGACGATCAGCTTGGCGCGTTCGCGGCCCGCCGCCTGCAGCAGGCTTTCCAGATGCGCGACGTCGTTGTGGCGGAAGATCTTCTTTTCCGCGCCCGAGCGCCGCACGCCTTCGATCATCGAGGCATGGTTGAGCTCGTCCGAGATGATCAGGCAGTTGGGCAAGAGCCGGGCGATCGTCGAGATCGAGGCCTCGTTGGAGACGAAGCCGGAGGTGAAGACAAGGGCTGCTTCCTTGTCGTGCAGGTCGGCGAGCTCATGCTCGAGCTCGACCAGCGGGTTGGAGGTGCCGGAGATGTTGCGGGTGCCGCCGGCGCCCGAACCCATCTTGCCGGCCGCGTTCTGGAAGGCCGCGATGACATCCTCGTTCTGGCCCATGCCGAGATAGTCGTTGGAGCACCATACAGTGATTTCCTGGGCGCGGCCGTTGGAACGCCAGATGGCACGCGGGAACTTGCCCACCATGCGCTCCAGGTCGGCGAAAACGCGGTAGCGACGCTCGGCGTGGAGCTGGTCGATCGCATCTTCGAAGAACCGCTGGTAATTCATGATGAACTCCTGTTCGGGATGCCTTGGCCGGTCGCGGTCGGCCTTATCCTCAGGGTCACCATACTCGGTTTGCGAGCGTCGACTTTGAGCCATATCAATTCGCAACTCCAACTCGATTAAAGCGATAAAGCGAAAGTCATCGAGTGTTTGCTGGGTCTTGAAGGGCGGCATTCCTCCACGAATCTACCTGCCCGCCCAAACGGAGACGCAAGCTGAGTTTCTTGGGTGGGATGTGTCCGCGTTGGTCTGGTTGGGGCGGACTTTTATGCTCCATCTGAAATTCGGCCAAAGGTAGCCGGCTTGGTCCGAAATCACTTCGAAAACTGATTCAAATCAAAGCGCGGGGCGACGTCTCGATTCACGGTGATTGGATGTGGAATCCAATAGCAAGCGCACCGTTTGGCCGAAGCCTCGAACTAGCCGTTTTGGACGAGGATGGCCTGCACGCGCTTGTTTTTCCTTGTGAAAAGGGCCGGGAAGGATGGGTGGATGTCGCTACGCGCGTTCGTGTCGACATCAGGCCGACCCACTGGCGAGACTGGAATCCAAAAGAGCGGCGGGCCAGCTTGTTGCGAGACCTGTCCTGACGGTTGCCTCAAAGCGCGATGGTGTCGGGAATCAAATATCGCCTTGGTGTTTGGGTTCGGCGATCAACGCCATGCGTACCAGGTGCGAGAGACTGCCCGCACCCATCTTGCTCATGACATTGGCACGATGGATTTCAACCGTTCGCGGGCTGATCCCGAGATCGTAGGCAATCGTCTTGTTCGGCAAACCGGAGACGAGCCCGTCCAGCACTTGGCGCTCACGTTCCGAAAGGGCGGCAAGGTTCTTCCGGATCTCGGTTGATTGCGGGTGTGCGGCGATGGGCTGACTGCGGTGGCTCAGGGCCGAACGCAACGAATCGATGAGAACCTGGTCATCGAACGGCTTTTCGATGAAGTCGGCGGCGCCTTCCTTCATCGCCTGGACGGCAAGCGCGACATCGGCGTGCCCCGTCATTACAATCACCGGCACGCTCAACCCGCGGGATCTCAGTTGCCGCAGGAACTCGATGCCGTCGATACCGGGCATGCGCACATCGGTGACAATGCAGCCCTCGACCTCCTTCGGCTCTGTCGCCAAAAATGCGGTCGCCGACTCATAGAGGCGCACGGCAAAGTCGGCCGTCGCCAGAAGAAAGCCTAGCGATTTGCGGACATCGACATCATCGTCGACCACATGCACGACATCACTGGCCACTGTCGACCTCTTCCTTTTCTACCGAGCGCAGAGTGAAGCGGAAGGCGGTCCCGCCGCCGGGCATCGACTCCGCCCAGATATGGCCACCGTGCGCCTCCACGATAGTGCGACAAATAGACAGTCCCACGCCCATTCCCTGCTTCTTCGTGGTAACGAAGGGCTGGAAGAGTTGGGCTGAAACCTCCGGCGCCAACCCCGACCCGGTATCGATCACGCCAACCTCTGCCATCCCGTCATGCCGGGCGGTGGTAGAGACACGCAGCTCACGGCGCGGCGCGCCCTGCATGGCCTCCACGGCGTTTCTCATAAGATTGAGGAGCACCTGTTCGATCTGAATTCGATCAGTCAGAACAAGCTCGGCCGCTGGGTCGAGATCGTATGTGACGCGGACATCGGCCTCCCGCGCACCGACCAGAGCGAGGGATGAGGCGTCCTCGATAAGGGCTGGCAGGCGTTCGACCTGGCGCTCGCTTTCTCCCCTGGCAACGAAGTCCCTGAGACGACGAATGACGTCGCCAGCGCGTAAGGCCTGCTCCGCGGCTTTCTCGACAGCCTCTCGCAACATAGTCGCGTTCTCGTCGTTGCTTTTCTCGAGCAGACGGCGGCTGCCTTTGAGATAGTTGGTGATGGCTGTCAGCGGTTGGTTGATCTCATGCGCCAATGTCGAGGCCATTTCGCCGAGCGCGGTGAAGCGTGCCATGTGGAGCAGCTCCTGCTGCTGCTCCTGCATCCTGGCTTCGGTTCTGTGGCGCTCGGTCAGGTCGCGGCAGAAGCCGGTGAAGAAGCGGCCCGTTCCCGGATGCATTTCGCCGACGGCGAGTTCCATCGGAAAGGTTGATCCGTCCTTGCGCTTCCCGGTCACCGTGCGCCCGAGCCCTATGATGCGGCGCTCTCCCGTGGTCAGGTAACGCTGCATGTAGGTGTCATGCTCTTCCCGATACGGCGAGGGCATCAGCAATTTGACGTTTTGACCGATGACTTCGCTGGCCTTGTAGCCAAACAATGTCTCGGCCGCCGTGCTGAAGGATTGGATATTGGCGGTTTCGTCGATGACAATCATCGCATCGGGCACTGTCGCCAGGATCGAACGAAGATGGTCCTCGCGCAGTTGCAGCGCGGCGTTGGCAAAGGACAGCTCGCTGACGTCCGTGCCTTGAACGAATATCGCCGTGATCCGTCCGTCCTTTGCTCTAATGGGCTGATAGACGAAGTCGAGGATGCGTTCTTCCGCAACGCCCGTTTCGACGTCGCGATAGACGACCTTGACGCTTCGGCCCACATAGGGTTCGCCAGTCTCGTAGACGCGGTCCAGCAATTCGAAGAAACCTTGGCCTTCGAGATCGGGAAAGGCTTCACGCACCGATCTGCCAATGATTTTTCGCTGGCCGACCATTTGCTTGTAGGCGGCATTCGCCAGCTCGAACACGTGCCCGGGCTCTCTGAGCAGCGTCATGAAACCCGGTGCCTGCTCGAACATGAATGCAAGCAACTCATGTTCCGGCAAATCGTCACCTCGCGACGAGCTGCCCGGCGAGGCGACCGCTTCGGCGAAGATTTCGGCGGAAGCTGGGTTCTTCTGGGTCACATCCATTCTGCATCAGGAACACTGGCGATCGCTGGTTTAGCATCCGTGCAGGCGTTCGCAAACATGGAGCTACCGGAGTTTGATCAGCATCAAGGTTATGCAACTCGCGGAATGGCACTCATCAACCGATCATCATCTCCTGAAGGTGCCGCATGTCCTACAAAACGATCGTCGTCAACTTGGCCGTTGATGCAGACCCAGGACCTATCGTGAAGCTCGCGGCAGAAATGGCGCATCGCTTCGACGCTCACCTCGTCGGCTTCGCTGCCGCGGACGTTCCGCCCTTGGTGGCCACGGGTGAAGGCCTGGTCTACGAAGGCGAGGTCATGCAGGTCAAACGGCAGGCGATCGAGAAACGCCTTGCCGAACTGCGCGACATTTTCGAAGGCCTCGTCCCACACTCCACCAGCAGCGAATGGAAACAATATATTTGCGGTCCAACTCGCGCTCTGGGGCTGGTAGCCCGTTCAGCCGATCTCATCGTGACCGCCGATGGCGGCGACGATGTCTTCCGTGCCCTCGATATAGGAAGCCTGGTGCTCGGGGCCGGTAGGCCCGTACTGGTTGCCGCGGGTAATGCGGAACACCTGGTTGGGAAAACCGTCCTGGTCGCTTGGAAGGACAGCCGGGAAGCAAGACGAGCCTTGTCCGATTCCTTGCCGCTACTTGCCAAGGCCAAAGAGGTCGTAGTCGCCACAATCGAAGCAGCTTCGGATAAGGACGTTCGAGACAGCCTCGCCGACGTCGCGGTGTTTCTGGAGCAGCATGGCATCATGGCGCGTACGGAAGTGGTCGCCGGTACCGCCGACGGCGAGGGACTCCTTGCGTTTTCTCGCTCGGTCCACGCCGACCTGATCGTTTCCGGGGCATACGGTCACAGCCGGCTCAGGGAATGGGCTTTTGGCGGCATCACACGCTCGCTGATTGGCGAGAATGGCATCAGCCGCCTGTTTTCGAATTGACTTTGCACCATGGCGACCAGAACGACAGATAGCCCGGACCGGCTGGAGGGCGTTCCACGTGAGAGGCGGCCGGTCAGCCGCTTTTCCGGCCATGTCGAGCCTGCATACTGGTCGCTCGAAACGGGGGAGCTGGTCGGCCAACTGGAGACCTCCACTTCCGGCTTGCTGAGCGTCGATGCGGCAATCCGGCTGGCTAGCTTCGGTCGCAATGCACTGGCGCCTCGGTCCGGTGGATCGGCGATGAGCGTATTCGCGTGCCAGTTTCGCAGCCCGTTGGTCCTGATCCTGGTATTTGCCGCCGCCGTTTCGGTGTTCGTCGGGGAGGGTCATGAAGCCGCAATCATCGGCGTGATTGTGCTTGCCAGCTGCGTCCTCAGCTTCACTCAGGAGTATGGCGCTTCGCGAGCGATGGAGGCGCTGCAGAACCGAATCTCCCGCAAGGTGACCGTGCTTCGGGACAGCTTCGAACGCACCGTCGATGTCGAGGAGATCGTTCCCGGCGACGTTGTCTGCCTGTCGGCTGGCGATCTCATCCCTGTCGACGGCGTCATCCTGGAGTCGCGGGATTTCAACGTCAGCGAATCCGTTCTGACCGGCGAAACTTTTCCCGTCGTGAAGTCCGCCGGCCGCTCCGCGCCCGAAGCCGGCATCGCGCAGCGTACAAATGCCATCTTCACCGGCACCTCGGTTCGCAGTGGAACTGCAAAGGTGCTGGCAGTCGCCACGGGGGCGCAGACCGAATTCGCATCGATCGCCGAAGCATTGGAGCGACGGATACCCGAGACCGAGTTTGCTCGCGGCATCAGGATGTTCGGATACCTGATGACCGAGATCATGCTTGTGATCGTCATCCTGGTGTTCTTCGCCAATGTGATGCTCAACCGGCCCTTCATCGAATCCTTGTTGTTTTCACTGGCGTTGGCGGTTGGTCTGACGCCCGAACTGCTTCCGGCGATCATCAGTGTGACCTTGGCCCGGGGCGCCCGCACGATGGCCGCCGGCGGTGTCATCGTGCGCCGTCTCGATGCGATCGAGAATCTCGGCAGCATGGACCTGCTGTGCACCGACAAGACCGGGACGCTGACGGAGGGCGTCATTCACCTCGACGGCTCATTCGACATCGAAGGCAATAGTTCGACCGACGTGCTGCTTTTCGCCCGTCTCAACGCGACTTTGCAGACGGGCCTGAAGAATCCTCTCGACGAGGCGATTGCGAGCGTACCGCATGGAGAGGACGATTTGTCTGGGTTCACCAAGATCGACGAGATCCCCTACGATTTTGTTCGCAAGCGCTTGTCGGTCGCAGTCCAGGACAGCAAGAGCGAACAGTTCCTTATCACCAAGGGAGCCGTGCAGAACGTCCTCGATGCTTGCGGCTTCGTGCAAGGTTCGCATGGCTCGACACCCCTCGGCGCGACGGAACGCGAGGCGATCGACGAACGATTCAGACGCTGGAGCGCGCAAGGCTATCGGGTTCTCGGCCTGGCGATCCGGCGATTTCAGAGCAAGGCGGGCTTCAGCCGTGACGACGAGACTGAAATGGCGTTCGCGGGGTTCCTGCTGTTTCTCGATCCGCCAAAGGAGGGGGTGCGGGAGACATTGTCGGCGCTTGCCGACCGAGGCATCGGCGTAAAGGTGATTTCCGGCGACAACCGCTATGTCGCGGCGCATCTGGCCGAGGCCGTGGGCCTGCGGGCCGATAGGATCATGACCGGCGAGGATCTATCGAAGCTGACGAAGAACGGGCTTCTGGCCGGCGTCCGCAATACCGATCTCTTCGTCGAGATCGACCCGAACCAGAAAGAGCGCATTGTCGAGGCATTGCGCCGGAGCGGCCATGTGGTCGGCTATCTGGGCGATGGCATAAACGACGCGCCTGCGCTTCATGAGGCAGACATCGGCATTTCAGTCGATACGGCCGTCGATGTGGCGCGCGAAGCCGCGGACATCATCTTGCTCAAGCGCGACCTGAGCGTGTTGGTGAGGGGCGTCGACGATGGCCGCAAAACCTTCGCCAACACGATGAAGTACATCTCCATCACGACCAGTGCCAATTTCGGCAACATGATCAGCATGGCCGCCGCCTCGCTTTACCTGCCGTTCCTGCCGCTGCTGGCCAAGCAGATCCTGCTGAACAATTTCCTCTCCGACATTCCGGCTCTCGCGATTGCGGGTGACAATGTCGATGTCGATCAGGTGCGCCGTCCGCGTCACTGGGACATCCATTCCGTGCGACGTTTCATGGTGAGTTTCGGACTGGTGAGCTCGCTCTTCGACTTTGCAACCTTCGCGTACCTCCTTCTGGCCGTTCATGCCACTGCAGCTACATTCCAGACCGCGTGGTTCGTGGAATCCGTCCTCACCGAACTCGCTATCGTGCTCGTCGTGCGGACCCGCAGGAGACTCTGGCGCAGCCGTCCGAGTCTCTTGCTTGCTGGCTTGGCCGTCGGCGTCGGTGTTGTCGCCATCGCGATCCCTTTCGCCCCGTTTGCCGGCTGGTTCGGATTTGTGCCTCTGGCAACACCGGTACTGGCAGGGCTGCTCGCGATCACTGCGCTCTACGTGCTGGTATCCGAGCTTACAAAGAGCTGGCTTTTCGACCACGGCAGCCGAGCCAGGTCCGGCCGAAAAACTGCGGCCTCAAATCCGCACCGGGTCGCGCCAATCCGCACCCTGGGCTGAGCCGGAGGATGCGGTTCGATGCGTGGCGGTTCAAGGACCAAGATTGCGACGTCAGCCGCCGACGGCGGCCTTGGCAACGTTCACGCCAAGGTCGTAGACCAGCTGCCCGCCATAATAGGCTGTTACCGTGACCAGGGCCGCGCCGGCGATTTCAATGGCGGGTATGGCTGGCCCCAGCGTCTTCAGTTCGCGGTTGCGTACCCACAGCGCGAGGCGGAGGAGACCCCAGCCCAGGAAGGCCAGGGCGCTGACCTCACCCAAGCCCTCGTGGATTTCGGCTATCTGGCTGCTGAACCCCGTCGCCTCGGCATGGTCGAGGGCGATGCCGCCAAAGAACCAGGTGCCGACGGCAAACATTCCCGCGGCTGCCGCCGCAAAACTGGAAATAGTGCCCACGCCCGTGCGTGTCGTAACGGCGTTGCGGTTTGCGAGCGCGGCGAGGTCGATGACCACGAGCGTGTACATCAGCACAATAGGAAAATGCACGAGAATAGGGTGGATATGCTGGATTTCAGGCATTGCGAGTATTCTCCAGGGAGGTTGAGGCTATTGGTGGATCAGGCTCTTGATCGCTTGTTAGTCGTCGCTATCGCCAAATCCTTCGTCACCACGTTCGCTGGACCTGTCGCCGTCACATTCGTCGTCGCCGACGCTTTTGACCGCCTTGGGACCGGTGGAACTCATCATTGGGATGGCCTCGAGGTGGATTGTCACGGGAGCCGTGGCGGATGCGGCCGCGCATGATCCATGGTCGGATTCCGCGGCGGCGGGTATGACAAAGGCGGCCAGACCTCCGAGGGCGACAATTAGGACAGGAAGATTGCGCATGGTTTCAGATCCTTCTCTGCGCGCCCGTCATCGGGCACGGCGGCCCTTGATAGGGACGTGGTCCTTGCCGCCGGCTGACGATGATTGACAGCGGTTTGACAGCTTCGGCATGCGACAGCTCTCTTCGATGAAAATCGTGTTGATGCGCCTGGCCGTTCTAGGGATCGCCGCACTTGTGCTGGCCACGCCCTGGGCCGCCGCCAGGGCGCAGGATGACGACGATGACCATGACCGGGCGCGCGACCTTTATGAGCGCGGCGAAATCGAAGGCCTCGCCGATATCATGGCCATTGTCCGCGCCAAGGCTCCCGGTGAGATCGTTGCGGTCGATCTCATACGGGCAGGGAGCAAGTGGGTCTATCGGTTCCAGGTGATCGCTGCCGACGGACGCCGCAGGACCGTTGATGTCGATGCCGGCGCCGGCGGCGTCTTGAGCAGCGAAGGCGACCGCAAATGAAGATCCTCGTGGCAGAAGACGAACCGCGCATTGCGGCCGATATCGCCGCGGTTTTGAAGGCCTCGGGCATGGCCGTCGACATCGTGAGCGATGGTGAGGCCGCCTGGTTTGCCGGCGACGTCGAGAACTACGATGCGGCGATCCTCGACCTTGGATTGCCGAAGCTCGACGGCCTCACGGTGCTGAAGCGCTGGCGCGCCAACGGACGGCGCTTTCCGGTGCTGATCCTGACCGCGCGGGGGCTGTGGACCGAGCGGGTGGAAGGCATCAACGCCGGCGCCGACGATTACCTTCCGAAGCCTTTTGAAATGGAGGAGCTGCTGGCACGACTGCGCGCCATCCTGCGCCGCTCGAGCGGGCAGGCGGCACCGGTGCTGAAGTCGGGTCCCTTGTCGCTCGACACGCGCCAGATGCGCATCTCGGTTCGCGGCATTCCTATGGCACTTTCGCCGCTTGAGTATCGGCTTCTGGCGTTCCTGATGCATCATGCCGGCCGCGTGGTCGCTCCGACCGAGCTCGCGGAACATCTGTACAGTTCAGACAATGAACGCGACCCGAACACGATCGAAGTCATCGTTGCGCGTCTGCGGCGCAAACTCGGCAGCGATGTGATCGAAACCCGACGCGGCTTCGGATATTTCGTGCCGGACGGGCCTCGCTGATGCGCAATTCGATCCGCTTCAGGCTTTGGTCGGCCGCAGCCATATCGATCGTGATTGCTCTTGCCATCGCCGGCGTCGGCCTGCGCTATCTGTTCGAGCTCAACGTCGAGCGGCGGGTCGTCAGTGAGTTGACCGTCGACCTCAATGAGTTGATCGGCGCGACGAGCTTCGCGGCCGACGGCCGCTTGCTGGTCGCATCGACGCTGGCAGACCAGCGCTTCGCCAGTCCGCTGTCCGGGCACTACTGGCAGGTGGAAGATCTGGCCACGCATAACCTCGTTCGATCGCGCTCGCTATGGGACGCCACGCTTGCCTTGCCTGGCCAGGTATCCAGTGGTGAGCTCCGCAAGGAAGAGCTCAGGGGGCCGGGCGGCGAGCTTACCGTTGCGGTCTTGCGCACGATCACCGACGCCGACGGGCGGGCGTTTCGAGCCGTCGTAGCCGAAGATCATCGCAATGTGGAAGTCTCGGTGGGCGAATATGTCCGTGATCTCGCGCCGGCGCTCTTGGTGCTTGCGCTCGCTCTTATGGGAGCATTCTTCATCCAGATCACCGTCGGTTTGGCGCCGTTGGAAGGCTTGCGGGTCGCCGTCAGAAACGTGATTGCGCAGCGCGCGGCTCGGATCGATGTAGCAGCGCCGAGCGAAGTGCAGCCACTCGCCGACGAAATAAATCGCCTGCTCAATGCTCAGGAGAAAGCCCTCGCGCGCGCCCGCTCGCGCGCCACCGATCTCGCGCACGGCCTCAAGACGCCCCTGCAGGTCCTTTCCGCCGATATTCGGACCTTGCGCAAGAAGGGCGAGACCGAACTTGCCGACGAGATCGAGAAAAGCGCCGGCGCGATTCGCCGCCACGTCGAACGGGAGTTGGCGCGCGCTCGACTGGCGCCCGGCGTTTCCGGCGATGCCGCGTGCCTTGTCCGAGAGGTGACCAACGGCGTGGTTGCCGTCATCAAACGAACGCCGAGGGGCAAGCAACTGTCATTCGCGATCGATGTCGCCGAGGATTTCATGGCGCCGGTCGACGAAGGCGATTTGTCCGAGGTTCTCGGCAATCTGGTGGAGAACGCGACGCGTTTCGCGAGATCCCTGGTTCATGTGAGCGCATCCGCGAGCGCTGGCGAGGTGATCATCAAGGTCGTCGACGATGGGCCGGGCATTCCCGAGGCCGCCCTGCGCGCCGCTTTGTTGCGTGGCGTCCAGCTCGATAGCAAGGGCGGCGGCAGCGGCCTCGGCCTGGCGATCGTTTCGGATATCGTCGAAGCCTATGACGGCCGCCTCGAAATGGCCAACGTCAACTCCGGTCTGGCTGTGACCATTTACCTGCCTCGGCATGGTTGAGCGGCGTTCAGGCGAATCCGGGGAAATAGTCGACTTTGATTCTGGAACGGCGAACCCCCATGGCCAGCAGTTTCCTGCGCAGCGCCTTGACCATGACCTGCGGGCCAGAGATGTAGAAGATGCGTTCGAGGTAGTCGGGCATGGTGAGGCGTACCAGGCGGGCGTCGATATAGCCCGGGTACTGGCCGCGCTCGGCACCCTTGGCTACCGCATGGAACGTCCTTATGCCCAGTTCGCGTCTCGCCAGACCAAGCACGTCTCGATAGGCGATGTCGTCTTGGCTCTCGGTGCCATAGAGAACGACGATGGGTCGCACTTCCTCGCGATCGACGAGAAATTGCAGCATCGAACGGAACGGGGTGATGCCGATGCCGCCCGCCAGGAAAGCGATCTTCGTCTTCGGATCGGATGGCAGCGTGAAATCGCCGGCCAGTTGTGAAGCGTGGATCGTGGCGCCAGGCTTCATGGCGCCCAGCGCCCGCTTGAAGGCGCTCGATTGCGGATAGAACTTTACGCCAAGCCGCACTGATTGCTCCGTAGGCGATGAGGCCACGGTGAAATAACGCCGGTTGCCGCGGTTGTCGGAACGGTCGAGGCTCAGCGTCCACTCAAGATACTGGCCTGCCTGGAAGGCAAGCTTTCGCGACGGTCTGAAGATCAAGTCATAGCTGTCGACGGCGGTTTGCTCGATACGTTCCAAAGTTAGGATGAAGCGTCCTTTCGGACTTACCGAGAAGGCGAAGAGGTTGCCAATCAGGAGCGCAAGCTCGGGGGTGAAATAGAACGAGCCGACATGGATGTTGGGCGCGAACAGGAACCCGACGACGGCTGCAAAGACGATCCGCGGCCAGCGCTGTGCAGGCGCCGTCAATGGCTCGGTCAGCATCACGAAAGCGAAGAACAACAGCGGCGACGAGTTCAGCGTTTCCTTGATGGCGGCGCCATAATGCGCCAGCTCGGTTGTTGCCAGCACGGTCGCCAGGGCCACGACCAGAAATGTCGCGACAAGGTCCAGACGGCGCAGCTTCCGGACGACCAGAATCCCACCGATGAGGACGAAGGGGAGCAGCCATGGATTGCCCCCGACCCACCAGGTGGCCGGCTGGTTCAGCAACAATGCCGACAACGCCACGCCGAGGGCCGCTGGATTGAAAAGGTGTTTTCGACCAACGGCCAGGATGTATTTCGATGAGATCGCCCAAACAGAGGCGAAAGCAACGGCCCCGATGCCCTTCAGGTCGGTGACCGCGACGGGATCGAGGATGAGGGCCAGAATGAGCGCGGTGATGTAGACCGATTCGCTGTTTGCCGGAACCTCGAAGACCAGCGCGAAGGCCTTGTTGGTGATCCAGCAGGCAACGACTGTCAAGGCAGCGGTGAAAGCGAGCGCGAGCGGATCATGCGGCACCAGCTTGACGAAGCAAAAGGCGAAGGCCGTGCCCAGCAGCACCATCAGATAGTAAAGCACCAGCCGATACATGGTCAGGTGATCGAGGAAACGGTCGACTGCCCTGATCATGGTTCGCAAAGGTCTCCGAATCCGCTTGTCGGCGTGGCGCGGCCCTCGACGTCGACCACATACCCCTCCAGCCCGGGAGTCTGCTCGATGAAGGAGATGCCGTCCCGGCCCATGGCGAAGGCGGCGGTGGCGAAGCGATCGGCTTCGAGAACATCGGATCCGACGACGGTCAGGCTGACGATGTCGCTAATAGGGTCGCTGAAGCCGTGAGGATTGTAGATGTGTTGGCCGCGCGCATAGGTGCCGGATGTGGCGACGCCGCGGCCGCGCGGATAGATGACCTTGATGATCTCATTCGTGTTGAAGGGATTGCGGATGCCGATGCTCCAGTCTCCACCGGACGCATTCCTGCCGCAGGACTGAATGTCGCCACCCGCCTCGATGAAGAAATCGCCGAAGCCGGCCCTGCGAACGATATCGATGGCATTGCGGATGGCCCAGCCCTTCACGATCCCGGACGGGTCAAGCGAACCGTCGGCCTTGCTGATGTCGAAATATCCGTTCGTCTCGCTTCTTGTCCGCTCGGCCAGCGCCAGCACTTCCATCATCTCGCCGCTCCAATCCTTGACCGGAACGTCGCCTCGGTTGATGGCGGAAATCTCGCTGTCGGTCCTGTAGGTGCTGAAGCGGCGATCGACTTGCTCGAAATAGTCGAAGACGGAGTCGATCAGCGAGCCGGCGGCGCCACCGACATCGACCGTGATGGGCATTCCCATCAGAATTCGGGTATCGCGCATTGAGTTAGGAAGAAGCCTTCCTCAGGGCGCCGCCGAGCGACTGGATGAAGGCCTTGCTGGTCAGCGTTGCGCCCGAGATGATGTCCACGTCGGCGCTTTGCGCGCTGATCGCTTCGTCGCGCAGCATCGGCAACGCCTGCCGGTTGATGTTGACAGAGGTACGGCGGTCATTGGGGTATCTCAGCACTTTGAGTGCCGTGACGCGGCCACCCTGGATAAGCGCCTGGATCTGGATGATGCCGTAGTAGGCGTCGGCAGAAGGGCCGGTGTAGGCTCCGTCGGTATAGCCATGCGCCGCGAGCTTCATGCCGGTATGGAGGACGCGCGCTTGGGGATAGTCCGGCCGCGGCTGCGGGATGGGAATGTAGACGGCAGGCGTCACCGCAAATGACGGTGTCTGCGGCGGCGCGGCATTTGCTCCCGGGAGCCCCACGCCTGGCTCCGGCGGCGAAGGTGGCGGCTGTGTGACTTCCGGCTGGCTATCGGCAAAGGCGGCCTGCGGTACCGCGGCCGCAATCGTCGCGGGGGTATCCTTCCAGGCCTCGACCGTTGCGCGTGGCGCAGGCGCCCTCGGCAAATCCAACTGGGGGATTATCGGCTGGGTCGCCGCCGGCGCCAGGACCGGATCGGCGGCGGGAAGCGGAGTAACCCGCGGCAACGCAGTCTGCTCTGCCGCATTGGCGGCGCCCTGTGTGTCGGTTAGATCGTTGTCGGGAAGCTTGCCCGCGTGATCCCAGACATAAGCCCCGGACGAGGCGATCACGAAAAGGGACAAGGCGATCTGTTTCATGAGCATTGTTTCCGATTTCGAGCACGCTGCGGCTGAGCCGTTGCGTGCAGGTTGGGAACAATATCTCATGAGCTAGCTGACAACTGGCTGTCAGCGCGCCTTTGGCTTGCGAGAAATGTCCGACCGGCGAACCGGGGGTCGCCATTTGACTTTGATCAAGGCATTTGCTCGGGTCCAGGGGCAGTGAACGGTTGGACTACCGATGTGGACGCAAACCATGACCGAACCGACAATTGTTGCCTTGCTCAAATGAGTCGTCTTCATACCGAAAATCACCTGGTTTCACGCATCGGCTGGTTACGCGCCGCGGTGCTCGGGGCAAACGACGGCATCGTCTCGACCGCCAGCCTGATCATTGGGGTTGCAAGCGCCAATGCCACCACCGCCAGCGTGCTGGTAGCAGGCGTCGCCGGCCTGGTGGCCGGCGCCATGTCGATGGCCGCCGGCGAATATGTATCCGTCAGTTCCCAGGCCGACACCGAGCATGCGGATATCGCGCGTGAACGGAAGGAACTAGCGAGCCAACCCGAGTTCGAGAGGCAGGAGCTTGCCCAGATCTACATCGATCGCGGTGTGGAGCCTCAATTGGCGTTGCAGGTGGCTGACCAGTTGATGGCCAAGGATGCTCTTGGCGCACACGCCCGCGACGAACTTGGTATTTCCGGGGTAACCGCTGCACGACCGATACTGGCTGCGCTGGCTTCGGCGGCGGCGTTTTCAATCGGCGCGATCATGCCGTTGGCGATGGTGCTTCTTTCACCGCCCTCCCAGCTTGTTGCCGTCGTTTCGATCGCGTCGCTGTTGTTCCTGGCCGTGCTCGGCGCAATCGGCGCGAGGGCTGGCGGCGCCAATGCATGGAAGGCGACCATTCGCGTGACCTTTTGGGGAGCGCTGGCAATGGCCCTGACCGCGGGCATTGGGGCAATATTCGGTACCGCCAGCTAGGTTCCCGGGCGGGAAATCGGCCCGTTTGGCGAAGCAATTCCACGAAATGGATAGCGCTCCTTGATTGAGATCAACGTCGCAAGTCGCCTGAGATGGCAATGAATTGTCGTCTGAGGAGTGCGACGACATGAGCTTTCTCGAATATCTGATCGGGGTTGACGCCAGAACTGCCTTGATGGAACGCATGATGCAGAAGATGGGCGTCGACAGGCAGCTGAACGTTGTGGCGGATCATGCAGCCGTCACCAGTCGTGCCGTTGACCGATGCCGGTCCTGCGGCCACCAGGACGAATGTGCCGTGTGGCTCGACGAAACCACGCATGCCGACCATCCGCCGGCCTATTGCCGCAACAGCGACCTGATCGCTCGATTGCAATCCCTCCGCTGATTGAACTTGACGCTGGACGCAACGAGTTGCTTGGCGGGCGGGAAGCGAGCAAGCTCGGAAGGCCACGTGGCGGCTGACTGATGGCGGACAAGGTCGCGGGCGCGGCGCTTGTTGCATTTGCGCTGCTGCATCGACCGTTGGTGATCGCGGCTACGATCTAACGCTCGACAGGAAGCCCTGAGCGCGTCGGGACGAAAATCGACCGATAAAGGCCGACGCACGCTCGTCAGGAGACGAGCACGACCGACAACGGTCCGGCGTAGAAGAGCTTGTCGGTGACTTTCTTGACCCCGGTGACGTTCTCCGCGGCAACGACCGCGGCCTTTCGCTGACGCTCGTCGAAAATGGCGCCATTCAGTTCCACCTCTCCTTTTTTGACGGTGACGCCGATAAGGTCGCCGCCGACGCTCCAGGATTGCTCCCTCAGCTCGGCGAGAATGTTCCTGCGGATGACTTCGTCGTCGACGGTCGCAGCGCCCGATTTGGACAGAGTGCGAAGCAGGATGCGCATCAGATCGGATCGGCTGACGATGCCGACGATCTTCCCCGCGTCAAGGATAGGCACGTTCTTGATGTCGTGGGTCGCCATGAGGTCTACGACCTCGGCGAGCGAGGTGCCAGGCGCTGCCGAGACGACGCCGGTGGTCATAACCTCGCCCACCCGGCGGCCGCTCGAACGAATATACTCGTCAGCGAGCTTGCCTGGACCGACAAGAACCTCCAGCCAGCGAGGCCGCGCCCGTCTGGTGCCGAGCTCGCCTCGGCGCAGGAAATCGCCTTCGCTGATGACGCCGGCCAGCGATCCATCGTCTCCCAGGACCGGCAGGCTGCGGATGTTCCTGGTCAGCATCAGATCGACCGCTTCGGCGACCGAGGCAGAGGCGGTGATCGTGACCACTGGCGTCGTCATGATGTCCCGAGCTTGCATCGAAATCTCCCGCTTTTCGTCAGCCTCTTTTTCGGACACCGGGAGCACCGCTGCCTTGATCTACGTCAGTTTGTCTCGCCGGCCTTCGATGTCTCGCTGATCAGGCTCGATCAAGATCCGCTCTGCGGCTCCATCGATATCCTCGTACTGGCCGCTGCGCAAAGCCCACAGGAAGCCGGACAAACCAAGCGCTCCCAGGAACAGGGCCACGGGAATGAGATAGACGAGCGTGGTCATGGACGGGCCGCGTCGATGACATCGGTGCGGCGTCGCGTAGGCGCAGCTTCAGGCGCCGCTTTCGCCATGCCCTGAAGACGCATCGCATTTGCAATGACGATCAGGGAAGAGGCGCTCATTGCGATCGCCGCGATGAGCGGCGTCACATGGCCCAGAACGGCGATCGGAACGGCAAAGGCGTTGTAGGCGATCGCAATGGCGATGTTCTGGCGAATGAGCCGGCCGGCCTTGCGCGAGACATCCATCGCCAGAGGGACCGCAAGCAGGCTTTCGCGCAGGAAGACGAAATCCGCGGCCTGACGGCCGATGTCGGCCGCGGTTGCGGGAGCCATCGAAACATGCGCTGCCCGCAATGCCGGCGTGTCGTTGAGGCCGTCGCCCACCATCAGCACCTTGTGTCCGGCGCGGATCAGCGCTTCGATCCACTCGACCTTCCCAGAGGGCAGCAGAGCCGGCACGAAACTTTCGATCCCCAATGATTTGGCAACCTCGCCACAGGCCTTCGCGGTGTCCCCGGACAGCATATCGACCGACACGCCGGCGTCCTTCAATTGCCGGATCGCTGCCGTGGCGTCCTGTCGAAGCGCGTCCTCGAAGGCGAAACACGCAACGATGTTTCCATTCTTCGAGAGCACCGTGCCGCCATAGCCGCCGAGTTTGCCTTCCCCGTCGGTGCGAGCCTTCCAGCCCGCCCATCCGCGCCTTCCGAGCCGCCACGTATACCCCTCGGTCACGGCTTCGACGCCGAAGCCCGGATGTTCTCTGACGGATTCGACAACGGGCTGGCCGGAATACCCTGCATAACTGGCGATTGCTCTCGAGAACGGATGGCGGGAATGAGCCGCCATGTCGGCCGCGATCGCAAGCATGGTCGGGTCGATCGAGGACGCATTCACCAGTTTTGGGCGCCCGAGCGTCAGCGTCCCGGTCTTGTCGAAGACAGCCGCGTCGATCGCCGCGAGGCGCTCCATGGCCGAACCGTCCTTGACCATGACGCCGGCCTCGAACAGGCGTCGGGCCGCAACGACCTGGACGATCGGCACCGCAAGGCCGAGCGCGCAGGGGCAGGTGATGATCAGCACGGCGATGGCAATGGTCATGGCGCGGTGCCAGTCGCCGGATGCGGTCATCCAGCCGAGAAAGGTGACTAAGGCCGCCAGATGGACCACGGGCGCGTAAAGTGCCGATACGCGGTCGGCAATCCGCCTGTAACGCGAGCGGCCACCTTCGGCGGCTTCCATCAGTCGAACCATTTCAGCCAGGAACGAATCCTTCGCGGCGGCGGTCGCCTGCATCGTCAGCGGGCCCGTCAGGTTGAGCGTACCGGCCTGCACGTGAGCGCCGGCCCCGACGGCCTTTGGCGCGCTCTCCCCAGAGACGATCGAGCAATCGAGATCGGAATTCCCGCTGACGATATCGCCGTCGACCGGTATGCGTTCTCCCGCCGCGATGAGCAGGCGCAGCCCGGGAACAAGTTCGGCGACGGGCACGTACTCGCGCGTGCCGTCATCCCTCAGGACAAGCGAACCCCGCGACGCGAGCCTCGAGAGACCGTTGACGGCCGTGCGCGCCCGCTCACGCATGACATGGTCGAGCGTGCGGCCGATCAGCAGGAAGAAGAGCAGCGACACCGATGCGTCGAAATAGGCGTGCTCGCCGTGGTTGATGGTCTCGTAGAGGCTCATCGTGTAGGCGAGCGAAACGCCCACCGTGATCGGCACGTCCATGTTCATCCGGCCATGGCGCAGCGCGTTCGCGGCAGAGCGGAAATAGATGCCGCCGGCGAAGGCGAGCGCCGGGATGGCGATCAGCGCGGACAGCCAGTGGAACAGATCGCGTGTCGCGCCCTCGGCGCCGGACCAGACCGATACCGAGAGCAGCATGATGTTGCCGGCAACGAAGCCGGCTACGGCAACGGCCCGGATCAACTCAGACAGGGTTCTGTCTTTCTCGTCTATTTGCGGGTCGAACAGGTGAGCCTGATAGCCGAGCCGACCGAGCACGGGAAAGAACGGCGGGATGCTGTCTCCATGCCAGCGAATCGACACACGTCTCGTCGACAAGTTGACGCGGGCGGACTCTATGTTCTCGACCTGGCCGAGCGCAGCCTCAATGGCTTGTATGCAGGCTCCGCAATGAACCGTCGGTACCGACAGGTCGGTCTGGTGAATGTCGCCGCCCAGAGAGCGGCTGGCCAGCTTGATCTCTTCGCTCGACGGCGGTGCGGACGCCGCGGCGGCGACCTCCAATGCCATTTCAGCCCCTGGCGCGCAGCAACTCATTGCAGGGCCCCGTTCGAGATCATGATGCGGCGAACGTCGCGAAACGGTGACGTAAGCCCGGCGTCTGCATCGATCTCCACGATCCAGACGCCATTCTTGGGCGTGTGCCGAACGGCAAACGCGCCCGTGTTCGCCGGCGTGCCGCCGGGCACCGCTGCAAGTGTCAGGGCTTCGTCCGCGGCCTCGTAGGCCGGGTGGCGGAACAGCACCTTGACGCCGCGCAGCGGCACCGGTTTGCCCCGGCTGTCGACAAGGCTGTAACGGACCTCGCCGGAAGCGACGGTCAGCTTGCCTGTCCAGCCAAGCGCCGCCTGCGCCCTTCCTTTCCTCGCCTCTTCGTTGAACTGCTGGCTGGCAACATAGGTGTTCTCGACGACGAGGCCGGTCCAACTCTTCCGGGCGAGCGTGGCCATGGTGACGTTGACCCCGATCACCACCGCGAAGAACGCCAGAATGGAGATCAACATATGCTTGCCGGTGAACTCGCGTGGCTTCCGCGTTTCGGCGCTCATCTGCTGTTCTCCGGGGCATTGAAAATGGCGGTATACTCGGCGGTTTCGGAACTTGCCTTATCGTCGATGCGGAATTCGAAACCCTGGGCAGGCTTCCTGATCTGATCGGCCGGTTGCCTGACGAAGATCTTGAGCGTCTTCAGCCGGTCGGGTTCGACCGGAATGGCGAACGAGCGACTTGCGGGCTGGTCGATGCCGACGATGCTCATCTCGCCGCCGTCGAGGCCTTCCAGCGTGACCTCGATGGTCCTCGGCTCGGGTATCATGTTGAGCAGCTTGACCGTATAGCCGTTCCGGATCGAGCCGTCCGAGAGCGTTACGAACTGCGGATTGCGATCATGCAGGACATTCAGTTCCAGCCGATCGCGCGTCAGCAGAGAATAGACGAGCGCCAGGCCGATTGCCGACCACACACCGAGATAGATGTAGGTGCGCAACCGGAAGATCTTGCCCAGATGGAAATGTGCCAGGCCATCGGCGAAGGCCCCACTCGGGGTTCTCACAACCGCCGGATTGACCGGGCCGGTGCCGCCGGAGGTGGCCATCGCCATGTTGGCGTTGTAGTCCGCCAGCGTCGCATAGGAAATCAACCCGCGGTCCCGGCCGAGCTTATCCATGACGCTGTCGCAGGCGTCGATGCACAGCGCGCAGGTGATGCATTCCAGTTGCTGGCCGTCGCGGATGTCGATCCCCATGGGACAGACGGCAACACAGGCGTTGCAGTCAACGCAGTCGCCAACCGACTGCCCGGCGGCGGAGGCCTTTTTGGCGTGGCGCGAACGCGGCTCGCCGCGCCAGTCGTTGTATGTGACGGTCAGCGAGTTTTCATCGAGCATGGCGGCCTGAATTCGCGGCCAGGGGCACATGTAGGTGCAAACCTGTTCGCGCATCAATCCGCCGAAGACATAGGTCGTGCCGGTCAGGACGGCGATCGTGATATAGGCCACGGCCGCCGCCGTGCCGGTGACGACTTCGCCGAGCAGTTTCGGCGCGTCGGCGAAGTAGAAAATCCAGGCGCCGCCCGTGGCCACGGCGATAACGAGCCAGACGGCATGCTTGGTTATGCGCAGGAACAGCTTGCGAGCGCTCCAGGGAGCGCCGTCCAGCTTCATGCGGGCATTGCGATCGCCTTCGATCGCCCGTTCCACGACAAGGAACAGATCGACCCAGACGGTCTGCGGGCAGGTGTATCCGCACCAGGCTCGCCCGACCGTCGATGTGATCAGGAAAAGACCGACGCCCGCCATCATCAGGAGGCCGGCGACGTAGTAGAATTCCTGCGGCCAGATCTCGATGAAGAAGAAATAGAAACGGTGGTTGGCCAGATCGACGAGAACGGCCTGGTCGGGAGCGAAGGGGCCCCTATCCCAACGCAGCCAGGGAGTCAGGTAGTAGATGCCGAGTGTGATCGCCATCACCAGCCATTTGAACTGGCGGAAACGGCCGGAGGCCCGTTTTGGAAAGATCTTCTTGCGCGCGGCATAAAGTGGCGACCGCGTCTTTGCGGAGTTGACCGCTTCGGCATCGAGCCGTTCTACCTGCGCCTGATCCAGCACGACGATCTCCAATCGCGGCCAACGACGCCGCCTTTCTCCAGCAGTCTTGCATCGCTCGCGCGCGGCGCGTTGATGCAGGTCAAATTGAATCGGCAAAAGCAAGTCGAGGCCCGGCATGGCCGGGCCTCGTCGCTTGAGCGGCTGAGGGCCGAGAATAGGCCCCGCTCCTATTCTCCGCCGCCAAGCGAATGGACATAGACAGCCAGTTCCTTGACCGTCGTCTCGCCGAGACGACCGACCCAGGCAGGCATCACCCCGTTCTTCGGGTCTCGCACCTGAGAAGCAATCGCTGCCTCGCCGGAACCGTGGAGCCAGATCGCATCCGTCAGATCGGGTGCTCCGAGGTCCCTGTTGCCCTTCGCGTTCTCGCCATGGCAGGCCGCGCAATTGTCCGCGAAAACCTTGGCGCCGGGCTCGATCAGGCTCATGTCCCGCACCGGCCCTGAAAGGCTGGCTACAAAAGCGCTGACCTGAGCGATCTGATCCAGCTTGAGCACATCGGCAAAGGCAGGCATCTCCGACTGGCGAGTATCCGCGTCCGGGGCGAAACGAATGCCGTGCGTGACCGTCTGCTGGATCTGCTCCGTCTTGCCACCCCAGAGCCAATCGTCGTCGTTGAGGTTCGGAAAGTCCGTCGATCCTTGCGCGCCGGAGCCGTGGCACTGCACGCAGTTGACCTTGAATGCCGCGCCGCCAGCCGCGACGGCGAACTCGCGCAAAGTGTCGTCAGCAGCAATTTCCGAAACGGTTTTGGACTGTATCGCCGCGACATATTTGGCCTTGGCGGCCTCAGCCGCGGCCATTTCGTTCTTGACGTCGTTGCGGCTGGAAAAGCCCAGGGCGCCCTTGGTGGCGGAACTCAGCATCGGCCAGGCGGGGTAGGCAATCGTGTAGGCCAGCGCCCAGGCGATGGTGACGTAGAAGGTAATCACCCACCAGCGTGGCAGGGGATTGTTAAGCTCCGTGATCCCGTCCCACTCATGGCCGGTCGTCGTCACGCCCGAGATTTCGTCGACATGCTCGCTGCTCATGATCAATCGTCCTTAAGAGGAATGTGCGCGGCGTGGTCGGCATGCGCCTTGCCACCGGGACGAAGCGCGAAAGCAATGCAGCCTACAAAGAACAGGGCCATCGCAAGCAGACCCCAGCTGTCGGCAAACTCCCGCATCAAATTGTATTCCATCGGTCTGTGCTCCTCAGCGGTAGCCGGCGGCTTCGTCGTAGTTCTTGAAATCGACCAGCGTGCCGAGCATCTGGAGGTAAGCCACCAGGGCGTCCATCTCGGTGACCTGTTGCGGGTTGCCGTCGAAGTCGCCGACCTTGGCCTTCGGGTATCTCTTTTCCAGGCCTGACGTGTCGGCATTGGGATCGGCCTGCGCCATCAGATCCGCATTGGCATTGGCGATCATGTCATCGGAGTAGGGGACACCGACGCGCCGGTTGGCGACGAGATGCGTCGAGAAGTCCTTCACCTCGATCGGCGTGTCCTTCAGGAACGCGTAGCTCGGCATGATCGACTCGGGCACGACGGATCGCGGATCGGCAAGGTGCTGGACGTGCCAGCTGTTGGAGTAGCGGTCGCCGACGCGAGCGAGATCCGGCCCCGTTCGCTTGGATCCCCACTGGAACGGGTGATCGTACATCGACTCGGCCGCCAGGCTGTAGTGGCCGTAGCGTTCCACCTCGTCCCGGAACGGTCTGATCATCTGGCTGTGGCAGAGATAGCATCCCTCGCGCACATAGATATTTCGGCCGGCGAGCTCGAGCGGCGAGTAGGGCCGCATGCCCTCGACCTTCTCGATCGTATTGTCGAGATAGAAGAGCGGCGCGATCTCGACGATACCACCGACGGTCACGACCAGCAGGGATCCGACAAGAAGCAGCGTGGCGTTCTTCTCGATCAGCGCGTGTCTATCCATCAAGCCCATGTCTGGCTCCTTATTCGGCAGGCTGGAAGGCGGGGGCGGAACCCGGCAAAGGCTGCTCTTTGCGCTGGTAGCCACGAATGGTCATGGTGACGTTCCAGGCCATGATCAGCATGCCGGCGAGGTACATGGCGCCGCCGGCTGCGCGCATGACGTAGTAGGGATGCATGGCGGCGACGGTCTCGGCAAAGGAGTAGACGAGGAAACCCTGCTCGTCGTACTCGCGCCACATCAGGCCCTGCATGATGCCCGAGACCCACATAACCGCCGCGTAGACGACGATGCCGAGCGTCGCCAGCCAGAAGTGCCAGGTGACGAGCCGCAGCGAATAGAGCCGTTCGCGGTTCCAAAGCTTGGGCACCATGTAGTAAATTGCGCCGAAGGTGATGAGGCCGACCCAGCCGAGCGCGCCCGAATGGACGTGGCCGATTGTCCAATCCGTGTAGTGCGACAGCGAGTTGACGGTCTTGATCGACATCATCGGGCCTTCGAAGGTCGACATGCCGTAGAAGGCGATGGCCGCAACCATCATGCGGACGATCGGATCCGTCCGGATCTTGTCCCAGGCGCCGGAGAGCGTCATGAGGCCGTTGATCATTCCGCCCCAAGACGGCATCCACAGCATGATCGAGAACACCATGCCGAGCGTCTGCGCCCAGTCGGGCAGGGCGGTGTAGTGGAGGTGATGCGGCCCCGCCCAGATGTAAAGAAAGATCAGAGCCCAGAAGTGGATGATCGACAGGCGGTAGGAATAGACCGGCCGGTTCACCTGCTTGGGCACGAAGTAATACATCATCCCCAGGAAGCCTGCGGTCAGGAAGAAGCCGACCGCGTTGTGCCCGTACCACCACTGCGTCAGCGCATCCTGGACGCCCGAGAAGGCGGAATAGCTTTTGGAGCCAAGGAACGAGGCGGGCATCGACAGGTTGTTGACCACATGCAGCATCGCGATGGTGACGATGAAGGAAAGGTAGAACCAGTTGGCAACGTAGATGTGCGGTTCCTTGCGCTTCAAAATGGTGCCAAGGAAAAGGATCAGGTACCCGACCCAGACGATCGTCAGCCAGATGTCGACATACCATTCCGGCTCGGCGTATTCGCGGCTCTCGGTGATGCCGAGCAGGTATCCGGTCGCGGCCATGACGATGAAAAGCTGATATCCCCAGAAGACGAACCAGGCGAGATTGCCGCCGAAGAGGCGTGCCCGGCAGGTGCGTTGGACGACGTAAAGCGAGGTGCAAATCAGCGCGTTGCCGCCAAAGGCAAAGACGACGCCGGAGGTGTGCAGCGGGCGTAGACGGCCGAAATTGAACCAGGGCGGGATGTTAAGATCGGGGAAGGCGAGCTGAAGCGCGATAACGACGCCGACCAGCATGCCGACGACACCCCAGAACACCGTCGCGATGGCCCCGTAGCGGATCGGACCATCCATGTAGGCGGAGGGGTCGATCGGCGCCGCGGGCTTAAAATCCGAATTGCGCAGCAAGATCGCGGTGAAGCCAGCCACCGCGAAGAACAAAACCCACATATGCTGGCGAAAAGGTTCATCCACGCCGAAACCGGCGGCCACAAGGGCACCAAAAGCAAACAGGCTTAAAAGGACGATCTCCGTGCCAAATTTCATCGCAAGTCCCCGATCTCGTCTCGAAAGTTCCGGCGCAAATGCCCGCTCGCGGCACCATTTCGGGATTCTCCGTTCCCTGGCCTTGATCCAGGTCAAACTTTGAAGAGCTTTTGTTTTGGGAAGGGTTGCAACGACCGCTGGAGCACTGCTTCGGCAGTGAAGTGAACAGGCGGGAAGCGCTGATGAAACGATCTGAGGCCGAAGTCAGCGGCTCCGGAAGGTCAAAGCCGGATGACGGTTCGACGGCGGCTTAGTCGCCGCAGCGTTCCTCGAGCTGAGCTATGCTCGCGAGGGTGATGTTTCGCTTGTTTACGATCCGGATCACGCCGTCCACTCGCAGCCTGGAGAATTCCCGGCTTACCGTCTCGATCGTCAGCCCAAGAAAATCGGCGATCTCCGCTCGTGTCAGCGGCAGATCGAAGCTGACAGGGTCTGCCGGATATTTGGAAGCGTCGATGTTTCCGGCGAACATAAGAAGGAAGCTTGCGACCTTTTCGGAGGCGGTCTTGCGCCCCAGTGCCGCCATCCAGTCGCGCGCTTCGTCAAGTTCGTTCAGCGCGCGCATCAACAGCAGGCGTCCAAGTCTCGGCACTTCGTCGGCCATTTGATCGACGATCGCTCCTGGAAACGAGCATAGCGCCACATTCGTCAAGGCTTCGGCCTTGATCGGCCTTTTCGCGTCGAACGGCCTGCCCAGAAAATCGGGCGCGAAATGGAAACCGACGATCTGCTGACGACCATCCGAGAGATTTCTCGTGAGCTTGACCACTCCGGACAACAGGTTCGAGTAGGTTCCGTCCTCGGGCAGTTCCGTCCCCGCCAAAATCTCGTGCCTGAAGGAGGCTTTGGCCAAATCGGCAAGTTGGCGGGCGTTGAGCGCACCGCATAATCCGGTCCGTCGCGCTTCGCAGGGTTTGCAAATCGCGGGAACTTCAGCCCGTTGAGCATTCTGTCTGCCGGCCATCGCGACGCCCGTGGTCAAATAGGGACGGCAATTTGCGCCGGTTTTGGCTTGGGTCGCCTTGATCGAAATCAAGGTTTTGCCTGTGCCGTGCAGGTAGTTTGACCGTCATGACCGCTCCCGCCGCCATCATCCTGCCCCCGCACCCAACTCCGGCCATAGGCCTCGGCGACAATGTGCCGCGTTACACGAGTTATCCGACTGCGCCGCACTTTCATCCGGGGATCGACGCGGTGATTGTTCGCGGATGGATGGATGCGCTTGAAGGCGATGACGAGATATCGCTCTATCTGCATATCCCCTATTGCGACCGGTTATGCTGGTTCTGTGCCTGCCATACCAAGCAGACGCGTCACTATGCGCCCGTGGCCACATTCCTCCGCTCACTGCACAAGGAGATCGAAACGGTCGGCCGCCTTGTGAGTGGCCGGGGCAGGGTCCGCGCCGTTCATTTCGGGGGCGGTTCCCCGACGATGCTGAAGCCCGACGATATCCTCATGCTTGGAAAAGCGTTGCGTGAACGGTTCGATTTCCTCGACGGCGCCAGCCTCAGCGTCGAGATCGACCCGAACGACATGGACGACGAGCGGCTCGATGCCTTCGCCGCGATCGGCATGACCAGGGCGAGCCTCGGTGTCCAGGACTTCGATCCCAAGGTGCAGAAGGCAATCAATCGCGAACAAAGTTTCGCGCTGACCAAGAGCATTGTCGATGCGGTGCGCGCGCGGGGTGTTCACTCTGTCAACCTGGACCTGCTCTATGGGCTCCCGCATCAGACCTGTGAGAGCGTTGCGGCGACCGTCACGCAGGCTCTGACGCTGGTGCCGGACCGATTGGCCTTGTTCGGTTATGCGCATGTTCCGTGGTTCAAGAAGCACCAAACGATGATCGACGAAGCATGGTTGCCCGGCTCCGCCGCACGCCTGGCACAGTCGCGGCGTGCCGCTCAACTGATCGTCGATGCAGGCTACGAGGCATTGGGGCTGGATCATTTCGCAAAACCGCAGGATGCGCTGGCGGTTGCAGCGCGTGCCGGCAGGATCCGCCGCAACTTCCAGGGCTATACCGAGGATCAGTGCGAAACCCTGATCGGTCTGGGTCCCTCCTCGATCAGCCGGTTCCGCCAGGGTCATGCACAAAACATCGTTGCCACCGGCGAGTACGAAAAGGCCGTGGATTCCGGCCGGCTGGCGATAGCGCGGGGGATCGAGTTCAGTCTCGATGATCTGGCGCGAGGCTGGGTCATCGAGCGCCTGATGTGCAACTTCGCCTTTTCGGCGATGGAACTTGTCGAACGCTTTGGAGTGGCGGGGCAAACGGTGCTGTGCGAAGCAAGTCGGTTGGCTATCGGCGGTGCCGGCCAACACCTTCGGCTCGACGGCGAAAATTTCACCGTGCCGGAGGAAAGCCGTCCGCTCGTCAGGGCGGTGGCGGCCAAGTTCGACAAATATCTCAACAATGGAACCGGCAGGCACTCGCTGGCGGTTTGAGGCCGGAGTCGCGGATCAGAAGTGCTCGCCGATCCGGAAGGGACCGACACGGGTGCCGGCCGCGATAAGGTAGGCGGTCGACCACCCGGCTGCGCCGCCCGTGCATGCGAAAGAACGCAACGAGCCGTGCCATCGTGTGAGTGACGGCGATAAGGCCGAACGTGTGGATCAGGACCGTCAGGCTGATGACGATCGTGCCGACGAAAAGGTTAAGGATCATTCGAGGACACTACGGCCCGAAGCACCCTGTTCCTTGCGCCAGATCAAACCGCCCGGTCCGGCTGTCCTGGAGACGCCTTACTGGCCGCCCGCGGCCGCGGTACGGTCAAGGCGAAAGAACATGGCGAGCTTCAGGCTCGCGGCGATCCGTTCCGCTCGCTCGACAAACACAGCCGCGGTTGCGGGTTCGAAGAGCTCTGCAGCAGTTTCGCCAAAGAGTACCAGCCAAATATCGAAGTCGGACTCGGTGACGTCCTTGAGCTTCACATGAGCCGGCACTGGCCGGCCATGGTAGTCGCCGCTCTTCAAGATGACGGAGCACCAGAAGTCCGTCATCTTCTCCAGATGGTGTTCCCAATCACCGACGATCTCGCGGGAAAAGATGGGTCCGAGGCGCTCGTCGCTTCTAACCCTGGCATAGAATTCGCGAACCAACTCGCCTATCGATGCCCGGTCGACACCAGGCTGCGCCAAGGGCTGTTCGGCGGCAGGGCGGATCCTGTCAAGCAGGACCGATTTCGAAGTCATCTACATTCCTCTTGTGAATCAGGTCAGGCCAAGCCGGCGAAGGGCGGCCTGCAGGAAGCCGCCGCGCTCATGGACCAGGCGAAACCCGAGATTGTCCGGTGGCGTGCCCACCGCGCAGCCGCCGCTTTTGCCGTCGCGGATGAAATTCGACATGTAGGTCCGGTGGAAACCCTCCACAACGTGCACGCCGCAGTTACTGAGCGAACTGGCAACGCCGTCGCTGGTCATCGTCACATGGGCGTAGCATGTCGATGTCCATTCCCAGACATTGCCTGCAATATCCGCAACACCTTTTGAGTTGGTTCCAAACTCACCGAGAGGCCGCGGTTCCGGATCCGCCTTGCGGCCGAGCGCGGCCTCATTGCGGTATTGGGCGAGCCATCGCCTCGCCGGATCCGCCGGATCGCCGTCGCCCCCTTCGATATCGGCCCGAAATCGCTCGCCGGCGCCATAGGCCCATTCCACGTCGGTGGCCAGCCGCCAGGTTTCCCCCGTTTTCGCCGACAGCCAATTCGCGTAAGCCTGCGCATCGAGGAAGCTGACGCCCGTCACCGGAACATTGCCGACGAGACGCGAGTCGGCGGGTTTGCAGGCGCCGTCCGAAACGCAACGGTCGTAATCCGACGCGGTCACCTGGAACTTCATGATTTCCAGAGGCGTGTCGATGGTTTCCTTCGCCACGGGCGCAGGCACGGGATGGTTATCCCGGAGGAACTCTCCAGGCTGCGGATGTTCGAATGATCCGGGAGTCAGCGCTACCAGCTCTGCCGTGGCAGTTGGAACCCGGGATCGCGAGGGCGTCCCATCGATCGCGTGGCTGACGCCGAAACCGATGAGGGCGGCGGCCGCGATCGTTCCAAATGTGAAGACAGGATCGAAGGACATGTCCGAAATCCGCTTGGCGGTGCGACCCGCCGACGGTGCCGGCGGGTCGTGGGAGATCGCCCTCCCGGTTATGAGGCAATCGCCTTGGGAGCCTCGACCTGCATCATGAGATCGTCGTCCCATTTCCCGTCCACCGTGAAGTGCGCGGTGGCGCCGAGTTCGACCGCCTCGATCAGATTGTGATTGACGTAGGCGTAGACGCCCGGCTGCCGGAAGGTATAGAGCGCCGAGCCCGCCGAACCGCCGCGAATGAACCAGGTTTCCATATCCTTGGCGGGCGGGTTCGCGAACTTGCCGCCTTCCCAGACGAAGTCGCCGTGGCCGCCGATCAGGTGCGGACGGGTATCGCGATTGGCCTGCGAGTGGACGATCAGCACCGTTTCCCCAACCTTGGCCTTCATCGCGTTTTCGCCGGTCAGCGATCCGGCCTTGCCGTTGAAAACGACATGCGTCGGTATCAGCCCGCGCATCACCTTCACGGTGTCGTCGTAGTTGTCGCCGGCCGAGTCGTACTTCTTGAATTTTCCCTGCTCGTCGCGCGGGATGTAGAAGTCGTTCTCGCCGATATAGTAGATGCGGTCGTAGCGGACGGGCTTGCCCTTCTCGTCCTTCAGACCGTCACGCGGCAGGACCATCACCGCACCGCTCATCCCCGACACGACATGCCACGGGATCATCGCGCCGCCAGGGGCGCAATGGTAGACGAATGTGCCCGACCTGGTCGCCTTGAAGCGTAATGTCACCTGCTCGCCCGGGTTGATCAGCGTCAGCGCGCCGCCACCGAGCCCGCCGGTCGCCGCATGGAAATCGATATTGTGGGCGAGCGTATTGGTATCGGGATTGATCAGCGTGAGCTCGAGATAGTCGCCCTCGTGCACGACCATCAGGGGGCCTGGGATGGAGCCATTGTAGGTCATGGCGTTGAGCTGCGTGCCGTCGGCGTCGATGACCAGCGGCTTCTCCTCGATCGTCATGGTGAACTCGACGACCTTGGGACCACCCTTGGCCACCTGGTCGTGAGCGTGCACGAACGGCGGCGCGACAAGGGTCACCTTTTCGCGCGGCAGCCCAGCCACATCCTTCGCTGCGGCCATTACCGGCGTCGAGCCGATGGTGGCGACGGCGGCGGCAGTCAGAACAGAACCCAGCAAAGCTTCGCGTCTCGTAAGCATTCTTCATCTCCTCGACTTCAACGGTTTCGATGAAGCCAGGATAGCGTCTTCACGCCGCGCTTCTTTGCGTTTGCGCAAATCTGAATAATTGAATTTTCGACTTTGGAGGCGATTGTCGGTACCGGGATAGTCGTTGCATCGACGTACCCAATCTCAAGATGAAAATGGCCGGGTCAGACCTCCCCCCAGGTCTGCCCGGCCAATGCTTCCGGTTCGCCACCGCCGGAGGCAGTCCCACATGCTGTCGGATCAGTTCGAAGCGGCTTTGGTCGCCTCGGCGAACAGCTCGGCGAAGACCGGCTTTGCCTTGCCGATCTGCTTGACAGCCTCTGCCGCGTCCAGGTTGATCGGCTTGCCGACGACGATCAGCGCCACCATGCCCATGCCATAGTGGGGAGCGCACTTCACGCCATAAACACCTTCCTTGGTGAGGGTGACCGTGATCTCCTCGCTCGGCTTGCCCTTGAAGGCTTCGGCGCCGTCCGGAATCATGCCCTTGATGATCTCGGCGTTGTGGGTCTTGTCGGTCGGCACGAACTTGATGGTGTCGCCAGGCGCCGCCCGAACGAAGTCGGGCTGGAAGACCATCGCGCCCTTTTCACCCTTGTTCAGCATCTGGACGACATGTTCTTCGGCATTTGCAGCGCCGGCAATTGAGAGCAACGCGATCGCCGCGGCAATGAGGGGCAGTTTCATTGGAATAGTCCTTTCTTTCGTTCACCACGGCATCAACCGTTGCGCCCTTGTAGATCGTCGGACGACCTGGCGATTTGCGCTGGCGCAAATTGATCGACGAAAATGAGGGGTGCGGGAGCAAAAAAACGGGCACGTCTCCCGCCAAACGTCATGCGCCGCTCTTACCGCGCGTTCGAAGGCGTGGCCGCATCAGCATTCCACCGAAGTGTACGGCGTAGCCGACGAAAGCGGCAACCCAGAGCCCCGCCGACATATGCAGTAGAAAAGCTACGTCGGGAGCCATGGCGGCAGCAACGCGCAGAACGGCGGCGATGACGACCGCAGCAAAGATCGCCCGTGTTCCAGCATCCGCCGCCAGCTCACGGCCCGTATGGCCGAGGCAAGCGCGAGTCATGACGGCCAGGGTCATGCAGGCCACCGCTCCCACGGCCAACGCGTGAATGCCGGCCGCCACCGGAACCACTTTCGGCGCGAGCGCGGCCAGTCCGGCAAGCAGCAGGCCCAACGGCACAAAGGCGAATGCAACGTGCAGAATCAGCACCAACGGGTCGGCCAGTGTCCGGTCGCCGGCCCAACGGGCGAGCCGAACGGCGTTGAACATTGCTCCAGCAATCAGCAACGCGCCGGTGGCAGCGTTTTCGGGAAGGAATGTCCACGCGGCGAGGCCGGAGGCGGACAGCGCGATCGTCCAAACATCAAATCTGCTGAATGATGCGGGAAGCCGGCCGGGCCTCTCGCGGACCAGCCAATTGCGTGTGAAACTGGGGATGATCCGCCCGCCGATAATCATGATGAGGACGACAACGGCCCCAAGACCCAAGCGGCGGCTGATGTCGGAGACGCCTTGGTAGTGCGCCTCGGCATGAAACATGACATTCGCCGCAAAAAGGACCGTGACAGGCAGGAGGACCTTGAGATTTCGCCAGTTTCGGCCGGCGACGATTTCCGTTGCCGCGGCAGCGATCACCGCAAGAAGAAACGAGCAGTCTATGGCCGCGCTCAAGAACCAGCCTGTTTCCGTGGAAAAGAACACTGCCGCGCGACCTGCGATCCAGAGCAGCACCAGCATCAGCAAGCGGACATCCTGAACGGGAAGGCGTCCAGTCCAGTTTGGGATCGCAGTGAGCAGGAAGCCTGTCACGACCGCAGTCAGGTAGCCAAAAAGCAGTTCGTGGATGTGCCAGTCCACAGGCGGGAACAGGCTAAGGGTTTGAAGCCTGCCGTAATAGAGGGGCAGCCACATAAGGATGGCAGCGGCGGCTTGCAGCGACGCCAGCAGGAAGAAAGGTCGGAAGCCGTAGGAGAGTATCGCCGGATAGGCGCTTGGCCGCGTCCGCGGTATTGCCATGATATTACCTCTTTGAAATCCGGGCAAAGGTGCCCATGCGAATCTTCTATCCAGGCCCGAGGGAGAGGCATTTGCCTTAGCGCAAACAAGAGAGCGATTGGCTGGCGGCAGCGACACAAGGCTTCCCTTGCGGATAGCTTGTACCTCGTGACACAGTCTGGTCCGCGACTTGGGGAGCTGCGCGGTAGAATTGGGGAGGGAAGGCAGTTGGCAAGCCTTGATCGGTCGTTGATTGCCGGGCTGTCCGTCTTCGAGGGGATCGCTGCGGCGGACCTCGATCGCATAGTCAGTCAGGCGAGATCCGTTCGCATTGCCAAGGATCAGCCGGTGTTCGAGCAGGAACAGGAGGCGCATTCTTTCTTCGTGCTGCTCGACGGCCACGTGCGCGTGGTGAAATCGACTCCGGATGGGCATGAGGTGACCGTGCGTTACATAAGCCCGGGCGAGTTGATGGGGATCGCCAGCGCGCTGGGCCGGACGACGTATCCGGCAAATGCCGTCGCTGCCGCCGATTGCGTGGTGCTTGCCTGGCCAAGCCAACTCTGGCCCACATTCGCTGCGAGCTTCCCGAGTTTCAGCGCCAATACCTACAAGGTAGTGGGAACTCGTTTGCAAGATGCCCATACGCGGGTCATCGAGATGTCCACCGAGCAGGTGGAACAGCGCGTCGCGCATGCGTTGCTCAAGCTGATCAAGCAGTCGGGAAAGAAGACTAGCGAAGGAATTCTAATCGACTTCCCGATTTCACGTCAGGACGTCGCGGAAATAACGGGCACCACGCTTCACACGGTCAGCCGGTTGCTTTCTGCCTGGGAAGACCAGGGGCTCGTCAAGAGCGGGCGGCAGAGGGTCGTCGTGGTCGAGCCGCATAAGCTTCTCGTCATCGCTGAAGCCCGCGCGGCAAAGAGCTAGGCCATGTCACTTTCGATGGCCGCCTCCAGATCGCGGCGAAGCTGATCTTCGTCCAGCTCATGCTCTCGCGCTGCTTCCGAGACGGTGTGAAAGGAAGCGATCGGGCAGCCGACGCACAGCATTCCGTGCTGGAGAACGACACGGATTGCCGCCGGCGTCTCCCGCATGATCCCGTCCATCGTCGCGTCATCGTTCAGTTTGCGTTTCATGCCGATTGTCCGCTTTTGGATGCAACAGTCTGTCTGAACCTGCCGACGCGTTCGTTGCTCTGAGACAAAGACGGCGCTGTCTTGCGACGGAACCGCGCTTTGTGGTCGCTCTCGACCGGCATTGCGATGGATCAAAGCTCGATCGGTTTTCGCCGGGTAAATCAAAATCGCCCATTGTTGACACCGACCAGCCATGAACCGGTGGCGGCCTTTAAGCGTTCAGCTTTAGCCGCTTGGGTTTGGAACCAGCGAAGGAGTCGGAAAATGACCGAGCGTCCCAGCGCCAATCGCCTGTCCGAACAGGAACTGCACGACATCGATGCCTACTGGCGCGTCGCCAACTACCTGACCATCGGGCAGATCTATCTGCTCGACAATCCGCTGCTTCGCGAGCCGCTTCGGCTGGAGCACGTCAAGCCCAGGCTGCTTGGTCACTGGGGGACATCGCCGGGTCTCAGCTTCATCTATGCGCATCTCAACCGCGCAATTAGACGACGCGATGCCAACGTCATCTATGTCTGCGGTCCCGGCCATGGCGGACCGGCCATGGTTGCCAACACCTATCTCGAAGGCACCTACAGCGAGATCAATCCGGATATCTCGTTGGACGAAGCAGGAATGAAGAAGCTCTTCCGTCAGTTCTCGTTTCCGGGCGGCATCCCAAGCCATGCCGCTCCCGACGTGCCCGGCTCGATCCACGAAGGCGGCGAGCTTGGCTACGCGCTCTCGCATGCCTATGGCGCGGCCTTTGACAACCCGGACCTTGTCGTCGCCTGCGTGGTTGGCGACGGCGAGGCCGAAACCGGACCGCTCGCCACCTCCTGGCACTCCAACAAGTTCCTCAACCCGGTGCTTGACGGCGCGGTGCTGCCGATCCTGCATCTCAACGGCTACAAGATCGCCAATCCCACCATTCTGGCCCGCATCCCCGAGGAAGAGCTGCGTGCGCTGTTCGTCGGTTACGGCTACGAGCCGCTGTTCGTCGAGGGCGGCGATCCGGCCTCGATGCATGAGCGGATGGCGGTCGTGCTCGACGATGCGCTCGACCGCATCAGGGCGATCCAGGACGCCGTCCGCGGCGGCGCAAGGACGGCGCGGTGTCGGCCGAAATGGCCGATGATCGTGCTGCGAAGCCCGAAGGGCTGGACCGGTCCCAAGGAGGTCGACGGACTGAAGACCGAGGGTTTCTGGCGTGCCCACCAGGTTCCGCTCTCCGGCCTGGCCGAAAATCCCGCTCACCTGAGGATGCTTGAGGAATGGATGAGAAGCTACCGGCCCGAAGAGCTCTTCGATGCCGCCGGCGCGCCCGTGGCCACGGTACGCGCCACCGCGCCAAAAGGTGAAAGGCGCATGAGCGCCAACCCGCATGCCAATGGCGGCCTGTTGCGCCGGCCTCTCGAGCTGCCCGGCCTGGATGAGCACGCCGTCCCAGTTGAACGCCCCGGGGGCGTCAAGGCGGAATCGACCCGTGTAATGGGCAGTTTCCTGCGTGACGTCATGGTATTGAATCAAAGCACCAAGAACTTCCGCATCGTCGGTCCCGACGAGACCGCGTCGAACCGGCTGCAGGATGTCTTCGAGGTGACGGAGCGTGCCTGGATGGAAGAGATCCTCCCGGAGGACGTCCATCTGGCGCGCGAGGGCAGGGTCCTGGAGATTCTGTCCGAGCATACCTGCCAGGGCTGGCTGGAAGGATACCTGCTCACTGGGCGCCACGGCTTCTTTTCCTGCTATGAGGCCTTCACGCACATCGTCGATTCCATGTTCAACCAACATGCGAAATGGCTGGATGCCTGCCGCAAGCTCGCCTGGCGGCGACCGATCGCGTCGTTGAACTATCTGTTGTCAAGCCATGTCTGGCAGCAGGAGCACAATGGCTTCAGCCATCAGGATCCAGGTTTCATCGACGTGGCGTTGAACAAGAAGGCGGATGTCGTGCGCGTCTACCTGCCGGCGGATGCGAACAGCCTGCTTTGCGTGACCGACCATGTGCTGCAGACATGGAACCGCATCAACGTCATCGTCGCCGGCAAAGCTAATTCCTGGCAGTGGCTGTCCATCGACGAGGCGAAAGTCCACTGCAACGCGGGCATCGGCATATGGGGTTGGGCGTCGACCGACGGCGGAGCCGAGCCGGATGTGGTGATGGCCTGCGCCGGCGACGTGCCGACGCTCGAGACGCTCGCTGCCGTTCAAATTCTGAAGCGCGACATTCCCGACCTCAGGGTCCGGGTGGTGAACATCGTCGATCTGATGACCCTGCAGCCAAAGGAACATCATCCGCACGGCCTGTCGGATCGCGAATTCGACGCGTTGTTCACCAGAGACAAGCCCGTCATCTTTGCCTATCACGGCTATCCATGGACCATCCATCGCCTGACCTACCGGCGGACCAATCACGACAACATCCACGTGCGCGGCTACAATGAGGAAGGGACCACGACGACGCCGTTCGACATGACCGTGCTCAATGGGCTCGACCGCTATCATCTGGTGCTCGGCGTGCTCGACCGCATTCCAGAGGCGACCGGTGCGCATATCCGGCTGAAACAGGCCATGGAAGGCAAGCTGATCGAGCACCGGGCCTATATCCGCGAGCACGGGCAGGACATGCCCGAGATACTCAGTTGGAAATGGGAGGGGTAGTCGATGGCGAAGAGCCTGGCTGACAGGATCCGGCCCGCAAAAGTGGCAGGAACCACTCGGCCATGACGGATGTCATTCTTGTCCTTAATGGCGGCTCATCGAGCCTGAAGTTCGCCGCCTTTCAAGGGCGAGACGAGCTTCATCTGCTGGTGCGTGGCAGCGTCTCGTCAATCGGCGAGCGGCCTCGGCTCCACGTCGCGCCCACGGCAACGACGCCGCCGTTCGACAGGAGTTTTGGCGAGCAAGCGATTTCCGTCGGCAAGGCATTCGAAGCCGTTATGTCCTATCTGGCGGACCGCGGCCTGTTGCGCCGAGTGAGCAAGGTCGGGCATCGCATCGTCCATGGCGGTCGGGAGTTCGCCCGTGCAACGCTGCTTGACCAGGGAACGCTCGATGCCCTGCGCAAGCTTGAGCCGCTCGCTCCGATTCATCAGGCGATCAACCTGGAGCTCGTCGAGCTGGCCGGCCGCCTTCTGCCCGACGCCATTCAGGTCGGCTGCTTCGACACCGCCTTTCACGCCACGCAGCCTGAGATCGCGAGACTGTATGGCCTGCCGCATGAGATGTCGGAGCAGGGCATCGTCTCCTATGGGTTCCACGGGCTCTCCTACAGCCATATCGCCAACGAGCTCCACAGGCGTTACGGCGCTGGCGCGGGTGGCCGCGCCATTGTCGCCCATCTTGGCAGCGGTGCGAGCCTGTGCGCGATGAAGGCAGGGGTTAGCCGCGCCACCACCATGGGTTTCTCGACGCTCGACGGCCTTGTCATGAGCACACGTTGCGGCGCGATCGATCCCGGCGTCCTGCTGCATCTCCTGCAGGACCGGAAGCTGTCGCCCGACGAACTGAGTGACTTGCTTTACGAGAAATCCGGTCTGCTCGGAGTATCCGGCGTCTCTGGGAACATGCAGACGCTACTGGCGTCGAAGGACCCGGCGGCAATGCGCGCTGTCGATCTGTTCGTCTATCGGGTTGGGCGCGAAATCGGATCTCTTGCGGCTGCGCTGGGTGGGCTCGACACGCTGGTGTTCACAGCGGGCATCGGCGAGCATGCGCCCCTGATCCGGCGACGGATATGCGAGGCTGCCGCATGGCTGGGCGTCGCCATGGACGATGGCTTGAATCGCAGCGGCGAAGATTTTGTGAGTGCCGCGAATTCGCCTGTCGATGTGCTTGTCATTCCGGCCGACGAAGAACGCGCGGTGGCGACAGAACTGCTCAGCGTCGAAACGATTTGAACGACACAATCGCCCGCCTGTTGGCGGAACGCCCCTCTCAATTGAGGTGGATGGTCAATCCCTCGGGGGCAGCCATTTGCCGGCCCGCTACGGGCCTCCACGACCTGGTGGCGGGCTCCCATAGGGCTTAGAAATGGCAAGGTCTTAATTCGCCAACTTGGCGCCGAGCTTCCGCTGGACCAGGACGAGCGTCGGATCGTCGGGATCCGTCGCGACAGTGAAGCCCATCTCGCGCTCAAGCTCGATCGCCGCGCGGTTTTCGCGGCTCTCGATCGACTCGACCGTCTCGATGCCATGATCGTCTGCGTAATGCCCGATGTAGCCGAGAAATTCCCAGCCGACGCCGAGATGCTTGCGATCCTCGCGGATGCAGATGGCGACCTCGCCGCGCCGGTCGGCCGGATCGGCGGCCAGGGTCGCCACCGCGATCAGCATTCCGTCGGTCGAAAAGGCCAGAAAATTATGGATGTGCGGATCGTCGGAACGGGTCATCGCCACCAGGCGCTCATGCGACACCTCCCGAACGGCGCCGAGGAAACGGAAGCGCAGATCCTCCGGCGTTACATGCTTGAAGAACTCCGCGACAAGCGGCTCGTCGTCAGGGCGTGCGCGACGCACTTCGAAGCGAAATCCGCTATGGGTTGCAAGCGTGGTTTTCATTGTCGTCCCTTTCAGGATCGAGGAGCGGGCGATTGGCCCGAATGGCCTCATTCCCCCATCGCCAGCAGTGTCTCGCGCTTGAGAATTTCAATGCTGCGCAGGCTGAGCAGGCGGATCACGCCTTTCTCTTTCAGGCGGGTGAAAACCCGCGAGACGGTTTCGATCGTGAGGCCGAGATAGTCGCCGATATCGTTGCGCGACATAGGCAGTTCCACCTGCCGCAAGCCGCCCTGGCGCTCCGACATTTCGACGAGGAATGCCGCGACGCGCTCGATGGCGTTCTGGCGGCCAAGCACCAGGAGATGTTCCTGCGCCCGGGTCAAGCCTTTGAGGGCGAGAGGCAGCAGCTGGCGGGATATGTCCATGCCCGATGGAGTGCGATAGACCCGGACCCCGGTTGCGTTGATCGCTTCGGCGAAGAAGTGATGGTTGGCGTCGGCCTCGAAGCCGAATGTCTCTCCCGCCAGATGGAACGCGCTGATCTGTCTGCGGCCGTCGGCGAGCAGGCGATAGATGCGCACTGCGCCGAATTCGACCTGGTAGAGAGCGCTTGCCTTTTCACCCTGGGCATAGATCTCGGCGCCTGCCGGGAAGAAGCTGACCGGCTGTACCATCGCTCCTTCGAAGAAGGGCGAGGAATCCCGCTGCGGCAGATAAGACGGCAGTTCGATCTTGGCGGAAGCTTGAGCGTACATGGCTATGGTCCCGGTGAATTTGTGACAACAGCAATCGCGCAAATCCCGCCACGCCGAAATTAGGTTATGTCCCTACGGGAAACTACGTAGGGCCGTCCCGAAATCATTAGATCGAGCAGGTCTCACGGGCGAGGCTTTCGCTCTATGCGATTGACCGCGATCAAGGCCCGGATGAATTGGCTCGGCGATCATTCGGCCGAACCAATCATAAACCTAGGGTGTCTGAACATGACTTCCGACATGATCGAAATCTGGGCTGGGATACTTGGCCTCGCCTACCTTGCCGCAGCAGGCCTTTATCTCGCAATGCCTTCCGCGGGGAAGCGCAACGACGCTTCGGTGGACTACGGTCTTGGCCGTCATGCACGGCCACACCCGGTCAAGGTCAGGCACTCGCGCTAGGAACGGATGCCGGACCGGCGCGTTTCCATTCCCGTTGCCGAGTGGAAGCCGGTCTGTTCCGGTCGATCTTCCGAGAAAACCGGGGAAGCGTGATGAAGGCAATGGTGCTGGAAAAGCCCCGGCATGGCCTTGAACCCTGTCGATCACCCGGATCCCTTGCCGGGAGCGGGCGAGATCAGGCTCAAGGTGGAGGCATGCGCAGTCTGCCGCACGGATCTGCATGTCGTGGACGGCGACCTGCCGCAGCCAAAGCTGCCGCTCGTGCCGGGTCATGAAATCGTCGGCATCGTCGATCTGGTCGGAGCGGGCGTGTCGCGGTCCCTGCTTGGGCAGAGGGTGGGCGTCCCTTGGCTCGGACACACATGCGGCCACTGTCCCTGTTGCATGTCCGGTGCCGAAAACCTCTGCGACCAGCCGCTCTTCACCGGCTACACGCGCGACGGCGGCTTCGCGAGTCATGTGGTTGCCGACGAGCATTTCGCTTTCGAGCTCGATGCCGCCGCGGATCCGGTGTCGCTGGCGCCGCTCCTGTGCGCGGGACTGATCGGCTGGCGCTGCCTCAAGAAGGCCGGCGACGGCCGCCGACTGGGCATCTACGGCTTCGGCGCTGCCGCGCATATCGTCACGCAAGTAGCGGTCTGGCAGGGACGTCAAATCTTCGCCTTCACGCGGCCTAGCGATGCTCAGGCACAAAAATTCGCGCAATCGTTGGGCGTTGTCTGGGCAGGATCTTCCGACGAACGCCCCGTCGCCGAGCTCGACGCGGCGATCATTTTCGCCCCGGTCGGCGACCTGGTGCCAGCGGCGTTGCAGGCTGTACGCAAAGGCGGCCGCGTGGTTTGCGGCGGTATCCATATGAGCGACATCCCGTCGATGCGCTACCGACTTCTCTGGGAAGAAAGAGAGTTGGTGTCAGTCGCCAATCTTACCCGCCGTGATGCGGAGGAGTTCTTTCCGATAGCGAACCGCGCTCGGGTGCGCACGCACACAAAGGTCTATCCGCTTGAGCAGGCCGACCAGGCGCTGGACGATTTGCGGATGGGCAGGCTGAGCGGAGCCGCGGTCCTGCGGCCATGACGTCCCGGCAGACTAGATGAGCTAGATCGCGCGTTCGCCCAGCTGTTGCATCTGTTTGAGCCAACCCGCCCGTTTCGCCTCGCTGGCGTTCGCGATCGCACCGAACAAGGTCTCCTTCACCGGCCTGATGCCGACAAAGTTGAGAATGCCGCGGCGCATGCCGGCTATCCCGTGGCTGAGGAACCAGATCCGGTAGACGGTCGTGGGCATTCCCATCGTCACGACCAACCGGGCCGAGCGGCCGCGCAGCAGGGATTTGGCGAAACCTTCGCCTTTGGCGGGGTAGGCGAACGCCGTTCCCGGTCGCATCACCTGCTCGAGGAAAGCCTTCAGCATGGCCGGCACTGTGCCCAGCCAAAGCGGGAAGACAAAGACGAAATGCTCCGCCCAGACGACCGCCTCAGCAGCTTCCTTGAGACTGTCGGGGATCGCTCCATGCTCGAACTCCTGCATTGTCCGAAGCAGCGGAATGTCCAGCAAGGCCAGATCGATCTTGCGCACGATATGGCCAGCGCGTTCAGCGCCGCCGGCGTATGCGGAGGCCAAGGCGCGGCAGAGCCGCTCCGGGGACGGATCGGGGTGGCCGATGACAATGAGGATACGGCGAGGCACCACTTGTTTCCTACCAACCGAGCTATGGCCGTTCCACGCGGGCGACCTGGTAAGTGTGCATGGCTCCGTTGCGGGTGATCGAGACGTACTCTCCTGTCACGAAGCGTTCCTCGCCGAGATGGAAGCCGACCTCGTCGTCACGATCACCCTCGGCATAGTCAAAATACCATTGCCCGCCAGGTTTGCGGCGCAAACGGCCGATGAGATCGTCTTCCCCGGTACGGAAACGACGGACGCGACAGAAACCCTTGTGCGATTTCCATTCCTCCGCATTCAACCGTCCCTCATCGGTGAGCGGCGCCAGCACGTCGTAACCTTCCTCGCGGTCGCCCTCCGGATGGCTCTGTTCGCGAGCCAGAAGCAGGCGAATGGTCCTGAAGTTCGGGGTGAGATCCTGCAAAGCGGTCATGGCATTCTCCTTTCAGACAATTCCTATCGTGGCGTGCCTGGACGCCACCTTGATCAGGATCAAACGGAACCTCGGTTGCTGGTTGGAGCTCAGTTGCCGCCAGTCGGAACGTGGTTGCGAACCCAATTGACGATCTGGCTGGTGCTCATCGCGCCCGAGATACGGGCAATCTCATGCTGGTGGTGAAAGAGGATCATGGTGGGGATGCCGCGAACAGCCAGCCTCGCCGCGATGGCCTGCTCCTTGTCGGAGTTCAGCTTGACCAGCCGAATGTGAGGCTCAAGGGCTTTGGCGGCCGCCTCATAGGCCGGCGCCATCATCTTGCAGGGACCGCACCAGGGAGCCCAGACGTCGACGAGGACGGGCAGGCTGCCGCGCCCGACCTGGCGATCGAAGCTTGCCGCGTCGATGTCCTGCGGAAGCCCCGAGAACAGCAGGGCGCCGCACTTTCCGCACTTGGCGTCGGCGCTGTCGCGGCTGAGCGGCAGGCGATTGACCACGCCGCATTTGGTGCAAACCACCAGATTATCCTGCGTCATGACCTTTCAGTTCTCCTGGTTCCGATTGTGTCCCAAACGCCCCTCGCCAAGCGCACGCAGCGCATTGAGGATAACGGCGACATCTATCCCCTCCTGAAGCAATGCGCCTGCCACTGGCGTCAGGTGCCCCGTGGCGGCCGCAATCATCGCGGCGCCCGAAAGCGCCAGTCCGACGATGATGCTCTGCAGGGCGATGCCACGCGTGCGCCTTGCGATCCGCAATGCTTCAGCGACTGGCTGCAGGCTATCGGTCAGCACGACAACATCGGCGGCTTCCGATGAAGCCGTCCCGCCTCGAGCTCCCAGCGCGACGCCGACGGTCGCCGCAGCGAGGGCAGGGGCGTCGTTGATGCCGTCGCCGACCATCATCGTCGGCGCCGTCGCCTTCTCGGCCTCGACCGTTCCGACCTTGTCCGCCGGCGTGGCATCGGCAAACACGGCGTCGAGTTTGAGCGAGGCGGAAATCTTTTCGGCGGCCGCGCCATCGTCGCCGGTGAGCATGACGATCCGCCTGACACCTGCCGAACGCAGAGCGCCGACCGTTTCGACAGCATCCTCGCGTATGGCGTCTCCGAATGTGAAGACACCGGCAAGTCGGCCGTCCAAAGTCACGAATACCCTCAGCACTTGCGAGCTGTGGTGCCGTTTTTCTCCACTTTCCGCCCATCCTGGCAGCGGCCCATCCCCAAGAACGAGTGGCCTCGACCCGGCGGCCACCGATATCCCGTCCACCAGACCCTTGAGGCCTTCTCCACGATGCTCGCGGACATCACAAGGTTGGGAAAGCGTCAGCTTTCCATGGCGCGCGATGCGGACGATCGAATCCGCAAGGACATGGTGGGAGGCCTGTTCGAGCGAGGCCAGCAGCCGCAGCAGTTCATCGGCTTGCTGGCCTGAAGCGACGTCGATCTCGATCAGTTCGGCGCCGCCGAGCGTCAAGGTCCCGGTCTTGTCGAAGATTGCGGTGCGTATCTGAGCGAGCGCCTCCAGCGCCGCGCTGCCTTTCATAAGAATGCCGGCGCGGGCGGCGCGCGACACGCCGCCGATGAACGCAACGGGCGCCGCGAGGATCAGCGGACAGGGCGTAGCGACCACCAGAACGGCGAGGGCGCGGATCGGATCGTCGGTAAGATACCAGGCGATGCCGGCGACCAGCAGCGTGGCCGGAAGCAGGAGCAGGGCAAAACGATCGGCGATGCGTATGAAGGGCGCTTTGGCCGTTTGCGCGGCTGCGACCATGCGCACGATGGCGGCGTAAGTGCTGTTGCCGGCGATAGCCGAGGCCCGCATGACAAAGGCTTCGCCGGCATTGACTGTGCCGCTGCGCAATGCGTCGCCGGTGCCACGACGCTCCGGCAGGGGCTCGCCGGTGACGGCCGATTCATCCAACACGGCCGAAGCGTCGAGCAGGATTCCGTCGACTGGCAGCAACTCGCCGGCGCGCACCAGAAGCTCGTCGCCAACCGCTACTTGCTCGATCGGAACCGTCTCGCTCCCCTGAGCGGATTTACGATGCGCCAGGCGCGGCGCCCTATCGGTCAGCGCTCTCAGACTGTGTTCCGCCCTGCCGCGCGCAAAGTCTTCCAGCACCGTGCCGCCGGCATACATGATGGCGACAACCACCGCCGCCAGGGCCTGCCCCAGCAGCAGCGCCGCCGACATCGAAACCAGCGCGATCGCGTCGACGCCGATCCGACCGATCCAGAAGTCCCGCAAGATGGAGATGGCGAGTGTGACGACGACGGGCAGGGTTGCCGCGGTCCAGATTGTCTCAGGCGAGAGGGGACCAGTGCCGCTCTGCCACACGCCCAACCCAAGTGCCAGGCCCGTTATGGCGACGACCAGCAGCGCGCGCCGCAGTGCGGACTCCTCCATGACGTCAGCCATCAAATTTCGCTGATCAATTCCTGCAGCAACAACCGGACATCCTTTGCTGTTGCGGCAAGTGCCGGATTTTCGATGGCTCCCATCGCCGCTGCCGGATCGACTGCGGCAATCTCGACCTTGCCCGGCGAGATCTCGGTCACGATCACGTTGCAAGGCAGCATCGCGCCGATCTTGTCCTCGGCCTGGAGCGCGCGCCACGCGAAATGCGGATTGCAGGCGCCGAGGATCATGTAGGGCTTGAAGTCGATGCCCAGCTTGACCTTCATCGTATGCTGGACATCGATCCGCGTCAGGATACCGAAGCCCTTGCCGGCAAGCTTCTTGGTGACATGTTCGATCGCCGCGGCGAAGGGCATGTCGAGGCTTTTGCTGAAATAATAACTCATTGGATTCTCCTTCGACGGACGACTTCACCAGATGAGCGGCTTGGTGGCAGCGTCGCTTTAGCTAACCGCAAGGCGATCGGCGACGCTTTGATCCAGCGCAATGAATGCTCGGCGCCTTCGGTGAATGTGGCGGCAAGGAGTCTTCCGGGATGACGATCCGGCTGAACGCGTCAGCCGGATCGAGGGCATGATTCTCAACGAAAATCGCAAGATGCTCACAATGTGCCGGGAATTTGGCTTCTCGCTTGCGCATCACCCCAGCGAGCCCGGCCTGACGGTGGCGACGCTGGAACTCGGTTAAGCCGCGGTCGGCTCTATGATCCCGTCTTCCTGAGGCTGGCTGGAGATGAAGGAGCGCCCTCGACGAAGGTCACCATCTCGGCGGCGATTTCTCCTATCTTGCGGTCCGCATCGATCTTGCGCCAGGTCAATGGCCCGTCATCGCGCTGCAATTGCCGCGACAGGATGTCGACCGTGGCATCGGAGGGGCCACCCGTGCGTTCACTGACCCGACGCCAAAGCACCGACGGATCGGCGACGAGCCAAAATCCTGCAAACGGGACGTTTGTCTTACTCGCGGCGCGCTCGATCCTTTCGCGATCCTCCGGTCTGTCGAATACGGCGTCGGCGACCACGGCGCCTCCTTCGGCTAGGATCAGTTCCGAACGCCAGGCGATCTGGCGATAGACGCGTTCCGATACGCCCGGCCGATAGGCCTTGTCCGGCAGCCGCGTTTCGGCAGCCACGCCATGCATGGCCTTGCGGATGCGGTCACTTTCGACGATGCGGGCGCCGGGCGGCGCACCGATCTGAGCAGCAAGCGCTTCGGCGACGGTCGTCTTGCCCGAGCCGCTCAGACCACCGATCGCGACGAGCCGAGGCGGCGTTTCGACAAGCAGGACGTGCGCGAGTCGGAAATAAGTTCGCGCTTCGGCGACCAGCTTTGTCGAGTCCCGGCTGCCCTCCTCGATCTGCGTCGCCGTCACGTGAGCGCGCACCGCCGCCCGCACCGCCATGAAGAAGGGCAGCAGGATGAAGCCGTCCTCGTCGTCGGCGTCGTCGAGATAGCGATTCATCACCAGATTGGCGAACTCCGGAAAACCGCGATGCCACAGGTCCATCAGCAGGAATGCGAGATCGTAAAGAACATCGACGGTGGCGATCTGATCGTTGAACTCGATGCAATCGAACAGGCGAGGCTCGCCATCGAAGACGCAGATGTTGCGCAGATGCAGGTCGCCATGGCAGCGGCGGACCCGGCCTGCCGCCGCGCGCCGGTCAAGCAGGCCGGCATGGCTGGCGAGGGCGGCGCGAAACGCCGCGTTGAGCTTTTCGATCTCCTTTCCATCGAACACGTGGCTTGTCGCAAATCCGGCCGAATTGATTTTAAGCACACCGCCGATGTTCGCCGATCCGCCGCCGGCATGGATCACGTCGGCGCTGCGGTGGTATTGCGCAATCATGCGCGCCACGCCCGTCATCAGCGCGGGTGTCAACTTCCCCGCGGCAGCCATGCGATCCAGAAGCTTCGACTGATCGAAGCGAACCATCTCTATGACGGCGTCAACCAGTTCCCCCGACCCATCCAGGGCAAGCCGATCTCCCGCGCGCGTGATGCGGTGGACATCGAGATAGAGACCGGGCGCGGTTCTGGAGTTCAACTCCACCTCCTTTTCGCACGCGGCGAGCCGCAACTCCGGCGTCGAAAAATCGACATAGGGCAGCTTGACCGCCCGCTTCATTTTGAAAGCGCTTTGCCCGACGAGGAATATCCGGGAAATGTGGGTTTCGATCATGTCGACAGGAGCAGCCTCGCCATAGGTGGCGGGGTCCTTCAGCATGTCGACCACGACGTCTTGGTTCTGAACGATCATCGCATGCCGCCTTGACTTTTGGTTGCCTTATCCTTCGGCTCGCCTGCTAGTGCTGAAGCGTATTGACGTAACCGGCGAGGTCCTGAATGCGTTCCGTGGTCACGGCCTCCCCACCGTAGGGACCGTATTTCTTCACATCGTCAGGCAGGAACTGATTGCCCCAGACCGGCATGTCGCGCCCGCCATGCTCGGGCACAAGGCCGCGGCCGTCGATTGTCGCGTAGACCCGCCAGTAGGGGAACTCCCGCCATTGCACTTCGTGAGCGTGGTCAAATCCGCGGGGCGCTTGCGCAACACGTCAGCCATTGGTCCGTCGCCCCTGCCGTCGCAGACGGCGCAGGAGTTCAGATATTCCTGCTCTCCATTGGTCATCTGCTGCGCCGCCGCGGCGCTCAGCGTCAGCGCCAAGAGACCCATCGTCGTCACGAATCTCATTTGATCCGCCTCCAGTCATCGGATCAGGCTAAGGCGGGTCGCACGCGCAGACGTTGACCGGGATCAATCTTGAGAGGGATCGGTTTGATTCAGCGCAAGGACGGTTTCCGACCACCCGGCTACGGCTATTCCTTAGTGAACTTTCCCGGACAAGGAGTTGCCGCCATGCCATTCAAGACATTGCTCACGGTTACAGGGGCCGATCAGGGAGACGATGATCTGAAGCTTGCCACCGGCCTGTGCGAAGAAATCAATGCCCATCTCTCGGTGCTTGTTCTGGTGATCGCGGCGCCCCCCTCTGGCGGAGCATATGCCGAGGTGGTTTCGCCGGCTTGGCTCGCGGAGCGAGAGGCCGAAATGGAGATGCTGCGGAAGCGGAATTCGGCCGTCTCCGAAATGCTGTCGGCGAGCCCCGTATCGACGGACCTGAGCGACGACTACCCGGACCATGCCTGGGCGGATGAGGTCATTGGCCGGCGCGCGCGTTACGCCGATCTAACTGTCCTTGGGCCAGACTTGCTAATGAGCCAAACGCTCAAGGAGAAGGTCATCGAGGGCGCGCTGTTTTCGTCCGGAAGGCCACTTCTGCTTGTCCCCAAACGGGCGACTGCGACGTTGAAGCCGAAACGCGTCCTCGTCGCGTGGGACGCCGGCCTGGAAGCGTCGCGCGCCTTGCGGGAGTCGCTCGACATTCTTTCAGGTGCCGATGAGGTGCGGGTCGTCATGGTCGATCCGATCGAGGACGAACGGCATCACGGCGCGGAACCTGGGGCGGACGTGGCGATCTATCTCTCCCGTCATGGCGTAAAAGTAACGGTGGACCGACTGCCGAGTTCAAATCACTCGATCGCCGACGTTCTGCGCCAGCACGCCGTCGACACTGGCGCCGAGCTCATGGTCATGGGCGCCTACGGCCATTCCCGGCTGCGCGAGAGGATTTTCGGCGGCGTGACCAGATCGATGGTCGCGGATCCTGGACTGCCGGTCATCCTGGCTCGTTGAAAGCTGTATCCAGCGAGAGGCGAATTCGAATCCTTATGCTCAGCCGTCCGAGAGGCCTGTATGTTGTCTCGGCGCCGGAAGAGGAGCTATCTGGAACATATTGGCGCTTGCGCGAATGTGAGAGCGCCAAACGACCTTAAGGGCAACTTTGATGCATCGCTATTCGCAGACCACGATCGCAATTCATTGGCTGACGGCGGTGCTCGTGGTGGTCGCGTGGTTCACGGCCGTAGGGGGCCGACACGCGCGGACGGACCCCTCCTACGTGCACTTTACAGTAGGCCTTGCCGTCTTGCTGTTGGTCGTTCCTCGTCTACTGGCCCGATGGCTGGGCGCCGCGCCCATTATCGAAGATCCGCAGAAACGATGGCTGGACATTGCAGCGCGTGCAGGACACACGCTCCTCTACATTCTCCTCATAGCGCTGCCGCTGAGCGGTTGGTACGCCGCCTCGCGGCTCGGCGTGCCGGTCTCGTTTCTTGGTATCGGTCTGCCGAGCCTGACGGCGCCGGTGCAAGGCGCGCCGGGAGAGATCGCCGACTTGCACGAAACCGGCGGAACACTGATCCTTTGGCTGGCAGGCCTGCACGCGCTGATCGCGCTCTGGCATCAATTCATTCTGAAAGACCGGACGCTCGAACGCATGAATCCCATGGCGCCCTCGAACCTGACTCGCGATCGCGTCGATAGCTTCTGATCACCTTATCGGGCCACTTTTTGCTTTGCCATCACGGCGTCAGGCCTACCTTGTCGAAGGTGACGGTTAAGTGTGAAAACGCATCTCATATCTCCCTGTCTGCGGTGAACTGCTCTGCGCCGGCGGCGAGAGAGGTCCCGTGGCAGCACCGCGCCCATTTCGCCCTGGAATTCGGCTTTGCTGGTTTCGAGGCGGACATCGTCGTCGACAAGCGGATGTCGCGCGGGATGGCCGGCATAGCTGTCGGTCTCTGTCTTCCGGTGGGATTATCTTTGGCGGCGGTTCGATTCCAATTCTCGGATTCGAACTGAGTGCCCTAAACGATTGAAAAACTGCGCTAAGCCAGGAACTTGGTTGTTCATCCCGCCAAATTGGCAAAATACATCAGACAGCTGGATACCCACAAAAATACCAACACCAAAAGAGGATCATGACTGACGCAATGGTTGTATCAAAAATTTATTATGAAAAACAAGTAATTACGGGGTGAAAATGCAACTTAAAGTTGATGGTGCCCAGAGGCGGATTCGAACCACCGACACGCGGATTTTCAGTCCGCTGCTCTACCAACTGAGCTATCTGGGCCTGTGCCGGCTAACGGGATGCGCCTGCCGGGTTTCGCGAAGGCGCCAGCGGCGCCCCTTGAAAGCGCGTGGGTTATAGCACGGGAATTCTGCCTGTCCAGCGCCTAGGTGTTGATTTCGTCAGGAAAGAAAAATCGCCGGGAAACGGCCTGTCGCCGGCTCCGCTCACGGCTCGTCCTTGGGCGTCGGGCCCGGCTTCGGGCTGTCCTCTTCTGCCTCTTCGCCGTCGCGGACGGGGATGACATAGGCGCCCTTCAGCCAGCGATTGAGGTCGATGTCCTTGCAGCGCACCGAGCAAAACGGGTAGTGCTCGCGCGCCGAGGGTTTGCCGCATTCGGGGCAGGGCCGCTTCGGCCTCAGCGGCGTGACCTTGTCGTCCAGACTCATGAGCGCGAAGCGTGCCAGTTCTGGTGCGCCTTGAAGCCTTCGCCGGAAAGCAGCGCCACGCTCTCGTAGAGCGGCAGGCCGACCACATTGGTGTAGGAGCCGACCAGCTTGACGACGAACGAGCCGGCCAGGCCCTGCACGGCATAGCCGCCGGCCTTGCCCCGCCATTCGCCCGAGGCGACATAGGCGTCGATCTCCTCGCGCGGCAGCCGCTTGAAGCGCACCCTTGTCTCCACCAGCCGCTGGCGCAGCTTGCCGCCGGGCGTGATCAGGCAGATGCCGGAATAGACCCGGTGCGAGCGGCCGGAAAGCAGGCCGAGGCAGTTGATGGCGTCGTCGATCGTCTCGGCCTTGGGCAGGATGCGCCGCCCGACCGCCACCACCGTGTCGGCGGCGAGGATGAAGGCGGGTGCATAGTCCTCCTCGCTCTTCAGCGAGGCCAGCGCCTTCTCGGCCTTGTCCTTGCAAAGGCGCTTGGCCAGCGAGCGCGGATGCTCGGCGCGCAGCGGCGTCTCGTCGACATCGGCGGGCAACACCCGGTCCGGCTCGATGCCGGCCTGCTGCAAGAGTTCGATGCGGCGCGGCGAACCCGAGGCAAGCACGAGCTTCTGCAGGATGCTCATGTGAGCATGATGCCGAAAAGTGTGAAGCGGTTTTCGGGCGACATCATGCCCCACTCTTTGATTTGGAGCCGGATGATTTCAGGTCGAACAGACCTGAAATCATCCGGCTCTAGGTTCGCGCCGGACTGTTACTTGAAACGGTAGGTGATGCGGCCCTTGGTCAGGTCGTAAGGCGTCATCTCGACCAGGACCTTGTCGCCGGTCAGCACGCGGATGCGGTTCTTGCGCATGCGGCCGGCCGTGTGGGCGATGATTTCGTGTTCGTTTTCGAGCTTCACGCGGAACATCGCATTGGGCAGCAGTTCGGTGACCACACCTGGAAACTCGAGGACTTCTTCCTTCGGCATTCGATACCTTTGCTTGGATTGCTGTTCCGGCGCCTAGAGCATGATGCCGAAAAGTGTGAAGCGGTTTTCGGGCGACATCATGCCCCACTCTTTGATTTGGAGTCGGATGATTTCAGGTCGGACAGACCTGAAATCATCCGACTCCAACCGGAATTTGCGCGGAACCTATATGATAATCGTCCGCTTGTGAACAAGCTTAATCCGGGGCGTTTTCAGCCCCTGGTGCCGCAAAACGTCGACTTATGCGCGCTTTCAGCCGCTCACGCACGTCGCGATAAGCGGCCATGATGTGCTCGCGCGTGCCGCCGGTGTCGGTCGGGTCGGGCATCGGCCAGTATTCGACCTCGACGGCGAGCGAGCGGGTGAGCTCGAGGGCCGCATGATGCGCCTCCGGCGCCAGCGTGACGATCAGGTCGAAATAGTCGTCCTCCAGCTCCTCCAGTGTCCTGGGCTGGCGCTCGCCGAGCGACAGGCCCTCTTCGGCAAGCACCGCGTCGACGAACGGATCGCGCTCGCCGGCGCGCACGCCGGCCGAAGCGACGAAGGTGGTGGCGGGAAGCATGCGGCGCGCCAACTGTTCCGCGATCGGCGAGCGCACGGCATTCATGCCGCACAGGAACAGGATCGAATGCGGCAGGGCGGCCAGCACTAGAGCATGATCCCAAAAAGTGGGAACCGGTTTTTGGAAAAGATCGTGCTCCAACAAGAGAGCATGATCCCGAACCGGAGGTCAGCGCACGCAAAAAATGGGAACCGGTTCTCGGAGAAGATCATGCTCCAACAAAGAGTTAGATGAGGACGGTGTTTCAACGAAACATCATCCTGATCTAGCCTCGCCAGTGCAGCACGCAGACCAGCGTGAACAGCCTGCGCGCCGTGTCGAAGTCGATCTCGATCTTGCCGGCGAGCCGGTCCATCAGCGTCTGCGAGCCCTCATTGTGCAGGCCACGCCGGCCCATGTCGATCGCCTCGATATGGCTGGGCGTCGAGGAGCGGATGGCCTCGTAATAGCTTTCGCAGATCAGGTAGTAGTCCTTGACGATGCGCCTCAGCGGCGTCAGCGACAGGATGTGGGTGACCACCTCGGCGTTGTTCTCGCGGCTGACGGCGAAGACCAGGCGTGACTCGGCCAGCGAAAGCTTCAGCCTGTATGGGCCGGCGCCGTCATCGTTGACCGGCCGAAAACTGTTCTCCTCGATGAGGTCGAAGATCGCCACGGCCCGCTCGTGCTCGACGTCGGGCGTCGAACGTCCGATCGATTCGTCGAGCTCGACGTCGATCAGCCTGTCGCGGGTTTGGTCGTGGCCGGACATCGCTACATGTTCAACCTGATCGCGACGGAGCGGGCATGGGCATCGAGGCCTTCCGCCTTGGCGAGCGCGATCGCGGCGGGCGCCAGCGCCTTGAGCTGATCCGGCCCGAGCTTCAGGATCGATGTGCGCTTGACGAAATCGAGCACGGACAGACCTGAGGAGAAACGCGCCGAGCGTGCTGTCGGCAAAACGTGGTTGGAGCCGCCGACATAGTCGCCGATGACCTCCGGCGTATGGCGGCCGATGAACACGGCGCCCGCGTTGCGCATCCTGGAAAAGAAGCCCTCGGCATCGTCGAAAGCGAGCTCGACATGCTCGGCCGCGATCCTGTCGACCAGCGGTAGCGAGGCTTCCAGCGTCGGCACCAGGATCACCGCGCCAAAGTCGCGCCAGCTCGCGGCCGCCGTCTCGGCGCGCGCCAGCACCTTGAGCTGGCGTTCGACCGCCTGCTCGACCGCCTTGCCGAATTCTGCATCGTCGGTGATCAGGATCGACTGCGCCGATATATCGTGCTCGGCCTGCGCCAGAAGGTCGGCCGCGATCCAGTCCGGATCGTTGTCGGCGTCGGCCGCCACCAGCACTTCCGACGGCCCGGCGATCATGTCGATGCCGACGGTGCCGAACACCTGGCGCTTGGCTGCCGCGACATAGGCATTGCCCGGACCGACGATCTTGGCGACCGGCCTGATCGTTTCGGTGCCGTAGGCAAGGGCTGCAACGGCCTGCGCGCCGCCGACGCGGTAGATCTCCGCAACGCCGGCAAGGTCGGCGGCCACCAGCACCAGCGGATTGACGACGCCGCCCGAAGCCGGCACGACGATGACGATGCGCTCGACGCCGGCGACCTTGGCGGGCACGGCGTTCATCAGCACCGAGCTCGGATAGCTCGCCGTGCCGCCCGGCACGTAAAGGCCGACGGCTTCGATAGCCGTCCAGCGCGAGCCGAGCTCGACGCCGGCGGCATCCGTGTAGCGGTCGTCCTTGGGCTTCTGCCGCTCGTGATGCGAACGGATACGCTCACGCGCGAATTTGAGCGCCTCGACGGTCGCCGGATCGGCCGCCTCATAGGCCTTGGCGATGTCGTCCTTCGAGACGGCGATGCCGAGCGCGTTGAGATCGGCTTTGTCGAACTTCAGCGTGTAGTCGATCAACGCCTTGTCGCCTTCGGCGCGCACGCGCTCGATGATGCCGCGCACCACTGCCTCGACGTCGGCAGACACCTCGCGCTTGGTGGTGAGGAAGGCCGAAAAGCGTTGCTCGAAATCGGCGTCCTGCTGTCGGAGCGTAATCGCCATTGCGCTTTTAGCCCCTGTGCACCGGTCGCGAGGCGGCTTCCCAGGAGCCGCCGACATCGGCAAGCCGTGCCTCGACGCATTCGACGTCGAGCATGATGGTGCCGCCGCCCGCAAACACCAGTTCGACGATGCCGGCCGGCTTGCTGATGGCGATGAAGCTGATCGCCAGCAGCGACAGCACCTCGGCCGGCTTGTCGCGCGCAATGCCGCTGGTCTTGGCGCCGAGCACGCGATCGAAATGCAGAACGCTCTGGCGCCGTTCGTTGTGCTGGCGGAACAGGCCGGATTTCGCTTCCCAGACGAAGCGGTTCATGGTCAGCACGAAGCGCTTGGCCGCCGGCAGATATTCAAGATCGGAGACCTTCATCACGGCGTCCTGGACATGCGCCGAGACGATGCTCAGATCCTGTTCGTCGAGCGCGATGAGCTTGAGAGCTGCCATGCCGAATGCGCACCTGAAGGTTGATAATTCAGCCCTCTGTTATGCGGTCTTTCCCGCCGGTGCAACTCGCCCGAGGCAGATGCGGGCAAGCGTCAGCCCGAAATCCGCTCGATCACCGCGCCGCAGCCGGAAAGCTTCTCTTCCAGCCGCTCGAAGCCGCGGTCGAGGTGGTAGACGCGATTGACCGTGGTCTCGCCCTCGGCGGCAAGGCCGGCGATCACCAGCGACACCGAGGCGCGCAGGTCGGTCGCCATCACGGGCGCGCCCTTGAGCTTGGCGACGCCGTCGACGATCGCCGTCTGGCCGGAAAGCGTGATGTGGGCGCCCAACCGGGCGAGCTCCTGCACATGCATGAAGCGGTTCTCGAAGATCGTCTCGGTGATGCGCGACTTGCCCTTGGCCATCGTCATCAGGCCCATGAACTGCGCCTGCAGGTCGGTCGGGAAGGCGGGGAAGGGGGCGGTGGTCACGTCGACCGGCGCAATGCCGGCGCCGTTGCGCTTGACGCGGATGCCCTCATTGGTCGGCGTGATCTCAGCGCCGGTCTCGACAAGCACGTCGAGCGCGGTCTGCAACAGATCGGGCCGGGCGCCGTCGAGCATCACGTCGCCGCCGGTCATAGCGACGGCCATGGCATAGGTGCCGGTCTCGATGCGGTCGGGGATGACGCGCACGCGGGCGCCCGACAGCGCCTCGACGCCGTGGATGGTGATGGTCGAGGTGCCGGCGCCGTGGATCTTGGCGCCCATGGCGACCAGGCATTCCGCGAGATTGACGATTTCCGGCTCGCAGGCGGCGTTCTCCAGCACCGTCTCGCCCTTGGCGAGCGAGGCCGCCATCATCAGCACATGGGTAGCGCCGACCGACACCTTGGGAAACACGTAGCGATTGCCGACCAGGCGGCCGTTCTTGGTCTTGGCCATGACATAGCCATTGTCGACATCGAGCTCCGCGCCGAGAACCTGCAGGCCCTCGAGGAACAGGTCGACCGGGCGCGTGCCGATGGCGCAGCCGCCGGGCAGCGACACCTTGGCCTCGCCCATGCGGGCAAGCAACGGTCCGATCACCCAGAAGGAAGCGCGCATCTTCGACACCAGCTCATAGGGAGCGGTGGTGTCGACGATATTGCGGGCGGAAAAATTGATGGTGCGCGAATAGCCTTCCTGCTGCTTTTCGCGCCGGCCGTTGACGGAATAGTCGACGCCGTGATTGCCGAGGATGCGGATCAACTGCTCGACATCGGCCAGATGCGGCACGTTCTCGAGCGTCAGCGTGTCGTCGGTGAGCAGCGAGGCGATCATCAGCGGCAATGCCGCATTCTTGGCGCCCGAGATCGGAATGGTACCGGCCAGCGCGTTGCCGCCGACAATTCTGATGCGATCCATGAGAAAACGTCCCCTCGGCCCGGAACAGGCCGCTTCAATCGGTTTGAGTGTGCCCGGCTTAGACCATTGGCCGGCTTGGTTCAAGAAATAGGATTTTCTTGAAACCGGACCAACTGTGGCCGGCCAGTATGGCTGATTTGGTCAGTCCTTGTGCATTTTTCCAGCAGCCGGCAATCCTTCCGACCGATGATCGGCATCGCCGGCGCGCCGCGACCGCGTCTGCGCCTTGCGCTTCTGCAGATTGGCCCGCAACGCCTCGGCCAGCCGGTCCTTACGCTCGCTGTCGCCTTTTTTCGGTGGATTTGACTTGTCGTTCATCGTCCATCCCTGACCGGCGGTCAGCCGGCCGCAATTCCGCAATGGCTAGCATTTTAACGCGCCCATGTCATGAAAGCGGGCAGAGAGCCGGTTTCACGCCATGGATCAGCCGCGCATGCCATCCCAAACCGCATAATTGCTGGCGGGAATTACATGCGACGCTTTGGGTTTTTCTTGGCCTTGCGCTTACCGGTTCGATATGGCAGAAGCGCCGCCATCGCAGGCTGCGGTAGCTCAGTGGTAGAGCACTCCCTTGGTAAGGGAGAGGTCGAGAGTTCAATCCTCTCTCGCAGCACCAGCCTATCCCATTGATTGGGAACAACTATCTGACTTTCTTGGTCTTTTTGCCGCCTGTCTGGTACACAGGGGTGGTACACATGAGCTTGAAAATGCCTGGACCTCAGCAACATCCAAAGACGGGTGTCTATTACCTTCGGCAACGCGCGCCCTCCGATTTGAAGAATTTACCACTGGATGGAAGGGTGGCAATTCCCGTTGGAGGGACCATCAAAACAGTGAAAGCGGGCGCAACCGTCAAGGTCAGCCTTGGTACGAAAGACCGCGAAGAAGCCAAAAGGCGTCATCGCGAGGCCGATGCTGCACTCCATGAGTTCTGGCAGCGGTTCAGGCAAGGCCCCCAGCCGCTCAACAACAAGCAAATCCAGGCCCTTGCGGGCGTCCTCTACGCTCGCTTGGTCGACATGATGGACAGTGAGCCGGGCGAGGAAGGGATTTGGAAACAAGTCCTCCGGTTGAACAAGAGCAAGGAGGAGGGCGGTGAGCTTGAGCGCTGGTTCGGACCGACAGTCGATGAACTGTTCGTCGAGAAGGGCGTCAACACCGATCTCCTCAGTCGGACTCGCGTCGTCCACGCGGCCTTCAAGGCAATCCAGCTTGCGGCTGAAACCAATCTCAGGAAGGCCGGAGGCGACTATTCGCCTGACGAAGCGCGAAAGCGTTTCCCCGATTGGGAGGCCGAGCGCGGTGAGGCCAAGCCAGCGCCACGGGCGGCGGGGGACTTGGACTTGTTCGCCTTGCTTGACCATAAGTTCGCGACGCAGAGTCTCAAGGAGAAGACCAAGAGTGACTACGCGCGAGACCTCGACAAATTCGTCAAGAGCAGCGGGCATCGGAACGCTCAGGACGTGACAAGCGCGGACGTTCGGAAGTGGCGTGATGAATTGATAGCTGAGGGGCTTGCGCCGTCGAAGATCAACGGCAAGGCGCTCGCAGCGTTGAGCGCGGTCCTCACACATGCTGTTAGGGAGTTCAGCCTACCGGCAAACGTGGCTAGCGACATTCGAGATCGAAGAGATGGCCCCACGCCGGGCAAGAAGGGCTACGACATGGAGGAGGCCAAGGCTATCCTCGGTGCCACGTTCAAAGGCAGCCCGAAGAGTGTCTCGGCGCCCCACAAGCGCGCCCTCTTTTGGGTGCCGTGGATTTGCGCCTACACCGGGTTGCGGGTGACGGAGATCACCCAGCTTCGCGGCGTGGATGTCAGGGTGGACGGTGATACGCCCTATTTCTTCATTGCGCCTGAAGCCGGTTCCACGAAGAGTGGCAAGGCGTGGATGACCGCCGTTCATCCGCACCTTGTAGAGTTGGGCCTGTTGGAGATGTTCAAGGAAGTGGGCGACGGCCCGGTCTTCTATGTTCCTTATCCCAATGAAACCGACCTCACCACGCTGACAGGCAAGCCACGGTCTCAGGAGGTGGGAAACAGAGTCAGTGCCTGGATCACAAAAGAGCTGAAGATTCCGGCACCGGGAGGAAAGCCAAATCACGCTTGGCGGCATCTGTTCACGACGCTCTCGCGCGCCCACGACATGGACAAGCAGCATCGTGACTACATGCTTGGGAGTGGCCGTGAGGATGCTCGCGAGGGATACGGCGATTTCCCGCCCAGTGCGCTAGCAAGGGAAATCGGGAAGTTACCGCGCTTCGAGGTGGAGGAGACGAGTTGGAGGCCATCGACGGAAAGTGTTCGTGTTCAGGCAAGGCGCCCGGTTGGGAAGGTCGTCAAGCGCGGCACAAAGCGGTCTAAAGGGGCAGCCTCGGCAACAGTCGCCGGACGCAAGAAGTCAAAATAGCATGCCATCAGCGGAGACATTCAGCCGACAATTGGCCCGCTTCAGCTATGACTTTCGGGTTATTATCCCGCGTCGGGCTGCGGCGATGTAAGCCCGGCGGTACTGGCTTCGGGCGATTCCGCCCCATTCGATTTTGCCTTTCTCCGATTACCGTTGACACGATCTAGAAGTCTCCCAGCCAGCTTGGAATTTGCGAGTTCGTGTAGAGGACTTCCATGGGTTGACATCTCCAGCAGGCGCAGGGGAGCCTCATCCAGTCGCGATAGCGCGGACGCGAACAGAGCTTTCTCAAATTCGGGATCGATTCGGACAGCCTCACGGCGGTAGCCTTCATAGGCCTTCGCCACTGAGGCCTTGAATGCGTAATCTTCAGCCAGTCGAAAGCGTTGACTGATTTGCTTGGTCGCAATCCAGGCGAACCAGATTGGAGCGGCGACGCTGAGGATCGAGAGGACGATTTGCACCCAGACACGGGATGAATCGAATGGGGTCGCTGTCAAAGCCTCCCGCATAACGGACAGACGATAAGCGCCGACGACCATGAGGGACAGAAGGGCCACCGTCAGCCCACCAACCCACAAATACAAAGACCCGTTGAGTTTCGCCGCACGGGTGTCAAACGCGGCAGCCAGTCCAACGGTGGTCGCAATTCGGTACTGCTCGCTGACCTGTGAGACCAACTTCTGGCCTTCATCCCGTGCTGCCTGAAGTGTCTCGACCGCTGACCTCGCCCGCGTATCATTCTCCTCAATCTTCCCCACGAACTGAGAAGAACTAGCTGATGCCTGCCGCACCTCGTTCAGAGTGGCTTTCAGCTCCTGGAGAGTGGTCGGAAGAGCCTCCGCAGCGTCGTGGGCTTCGAGGATGTTCCTCGTCTTGTTCTCAAGGTCCGTTTGGTCGGGCACAATCGCCGCCAAGTCCCGCTCTGCCTTATTCAGTTTGCGAGCTAGCGCACTGGGCAATGCCGAGGTGGGTACCGCCACCCACCCATGAACTGGTCCCAAGAGCATCTGTGCGTATGAAATGGTGGTCAGATAGGCGGCAGCTCCGGGCTGCGGCTGGGAGTAAAGATTAGGCAGAGTATCGGTCAGGAGGGCGGACAATGCACTTTGTGCGCTCGTTAGCGCGCCTTGGTCAGCTTCTGACACCTCATCTACATTAGCGCCACGAATAATTTCTGCCATATACCTAGGCAGAGCGGCCAGCTGTCGGGGTGTTATAGGCGGAGAATGCCAGTTTTGGGACTGCGAGAGACGGGTATCCGTGTTGTTTGCTTCTTCCATTTTTATGGATATTTCGTCAAGCGTCGCACAAATGCCTGTCAACTTGTCGTGCATTTATTCCCTCCCCCACGTTGACCAACCAATAACACTAGAAAAGCTGCGAGGATAGCTCGTGCGAGCGCTCGAATTTACGGGGGTGACTGGCGGCTTCCCCGTGATGTTCGACAGCGAGTGATCGCCGCTTGATGGCCTGGGGTGATGGGGGCTGGGGCCTCGTTCCCTTCCCAGATAGGCCTGGGGAGCAGACCCGAAGAGGTCCCTGGTGCTGCTACCCAAGGCTCCTCCAGGCCCGCGTTGCTCTCGCGAGGCGACTTGGGGCACACTGGCCGGCATGTGCAACCTCTACAATATCACCACCAGCCAGGACGCCATCCGCGAGTGGACCCGCGCCATGCGGGATATCATGGGCAACCTTGAGGACTCGCTTGATGTCTATCCCAACATGCCGGGCCCCGTGGTGCGGAACGCGCCCGATGGCCAGCGTGAGCTTGCCAGGCTGCTGTGGGGCATGCCTACGCCGGCAGGGCGGGTGAAAGGCAAGGCGGACTACGGGACGACCAACATCCGCAGCCCGCAGTATGGTCACTGGCAGCAATACGTTGGCGTGGAGAACCGCTGCGTGGTGCCCGTGACGAGCTTCGCGGAGCCGAGCCCCAAGCCGAACGACAAGGACCCCGAGACCGGCATTCAGCGGAACTACTGGTTTGCCCGTAGCGAGGACCGGCCGCTGTTCTTCTTCGCTGGTTTCTGGACGCGCTGGCAGGGTGTCCGCAGGGTCAAGGACGGGCCGGGCGACTTTGAGCTTTACGGCTTCCTCACGACCAAGCCCAACGCTCTCATTGCGCCGATCCACGATAAGGCCATGCCGGTGATCCTGACCACCAAGGAAGAGGTGGAGACCTGGCTCACGGCCCCATGGTCCGACGCGCGGCACATGCAGCGGACGGCCCCAGACGATGCCTTGATGATTGTCGAGAAACCCAATACGCAGATTAAGTTCCCGCAACAGGACCCGGCTCAAGGATCGCTGTTCTAACGCGGCAAGTTGCCGAGGGTTCGTGCCATGTCTAATGAATCTGATCGAATTTCATATCTTAAGGAGCACCTCACTTATGAGGTGTTGATGCTTAGGTATACCTTCGGCGTGCTCAAGACAGTGATCAATCCGCTGTCTTGGAATGCCCATTTTGAATCGTTCGCGGTGCACGCACGGTCGCTATATGAGTTTCTTACGGACGGCGGCGATAGCCGGAATTTTATGGCAAAGCATTTCGGCGTTGCGGCTGCCAAGAAAACAGACATGAGCGGGACAATTAATCGGATGAATGAACAGGTTATGCACCTGACCAAGAACCGCTTCTCAGAGAACGAGATGAAAGTTACGCTGAGCGACGCGGGCAGGGTGGCGCGGTGGATCGAAGAGAAGATCAGCGCGTTCGCCAAGGCCCTTAAGGAGCCCTACAGCAATGTTTGGAACGAAGAGGCTGCCACCCCGCCCGACCCGGGCGCGTTGTTAGTCCAAACCACCCAAGGACCGCCGAGTGCAAGTAGCCTGCCGCAAGTCGTGGGGTCCAACACCACTTCAAGTTCTTCGGTCACCTACACCATAAGCACCAAGGACTAGCGCATCCTTTCCAGTCAGACCTCATCCTTCCAGATCACTCGCCGGACCATACGCACCCCCACAAGCCGCCTCACGCGTATCTTCACACCCTGGGCGGCGCTGGGGAGCAGGATGTCCACATCAAACTCCCGCCGCTTGCATCGCTCACACCGCATGTGCCGCTCGACATCCCAGAACGGAATGTCTTCCACGAGCTTGAGAAGGTCACCCGGCAGATAGTGGCGCGTGATGTTGCAGTTGATGCAGCGGACGCGGATTAGCTGCCCGATGTCATGGGCACGGCTTAGTGTCTGGACGACGCGTCGGGTTCGGCTGCTGGGCTCCGGCATGGCCAAACCGATAGGAAGCTATTCCTCTAAGAGTCAATTCGCCCATTGACATTTTTGTTCCCTTTTTGTTCACTGTCATTATGGACCATTAGGAGACAGCGAAATGGACCACATTGTCAGGCTCGACAGCCGCCAAGAGGCTGCCCTCCAAGCCGTCGCGGAGAAGTTCGTTGCCACCCACAAGGGCGACGTGATGCAGGCGCTCAAGGAAATGATCGTGCTCAACGGCCACCTTCAGGAGAAGCTTGATGCCGCCACCGGGCCGTCATCGCGTTCTCGCCGGTTGGTAGGCTGAGAGAGCAGAATGATGGGCACCTACAACCTCGATCCCACCACCAAAGCCGACCTGCACTCGGAGGCCCAAAAGCTCATCGCGAAGTATGAGACCCTGTGGATGCCGTGGAGGCGCTCATGGCCTACAACTGCGAGCTTGAGACCCAGATACTCGCCATCGCCCACCGATATCCGGGGCTGGTCTCTATCAGCTTTGACGAAACGCATCCGACCGTTGCGTGAGCAATGTGGCCGAGAGCATTCTCCCGCAGAGGCAGACCCCGAAGCTGATCGTGGTCACCGCCTTCGACCGCGACGAGAGTGGCGACCTTCAGCCTGTCTACGGCCCAACCGAGCAGCAAAGCGAAGACCGGGCGATAAGGACCGCGAAGGCTCTGGCGGGGAAGCACGCGGGGGCCATCGCGTGGTCGCGGGAAGCGAACCCGGCGATGGGCGAGTACGGTGACCCGACGACACTCTTTGTAGGTGGTGACGTGCCGGACATGGAGTGAGTGGCCGTAGGGGAGCAATGGAAGGATGCTCGTTGAAGCCGATGCCCGCGACGGCGCTGGGAAACAGCACAACGGGTAGATGACGGTTCACCGGAGCCAGTTCGGCACGTATAGGTCCTAGGCGGATCGGTTTCCTACCGCTTGTCAGGAATGCCCAGGAGTCCCGTGAAGATCATCGTCCTCGTCCACGGGCTTCTTCCTGCTCCGCTCCGCTGCCCAGGCTTCGCGCTGCTCTGCTTGCTTCTGTAACCACAGGTCATCCCGCCTGAGATGCTCCGCCAGGGGCCTCTTGAAGACTAGTTCCTTTTCTACAGTGCACACTAGTTCCCACCCGACTCGACCCATCTCGGAGAGAGAGACACCCCCGTAGATCATCTCCATCTGACTGAGGGTCGTGTACTCCCAGATCGGCGGCCCTGGCGGTCCTGGCGGTGGCTTGCGGTTCCAAAAGAACCCCATGGTTCAACACTCCGATATCGTGGGGAGCAGCTCCCCTGCTCCTCCGCTGCGGCCCGGAAGGGCTCCTTTACGCTATCCGCAGTCGCCTAGTCGGCCAAGGCCGTGACGCAGGCCTCAGGGCAAGGAAGAAGGACGTCAGTGCCGTCTTGGTTACCTTGGGTACCCCTGCCGTCAAATCGCGCTGAGGCTTGGTATCGGCGGTGTAGGGCAGATTATTCGCCTTTTGCCACGAATCTCCCCTTTGTTCAGGTTGTCGGTTCCTTGTTTCTCAGATCTTCCCAGAGCTGCCCCGGTCCTAGAAGGACATCCTTGAGGCCCTCGCGGATTTTGGCCGAGTCCAGCGCCTGTTTGCTCATCGTCGTGTGTGCCTCGAAGGCGTCGATGATGGCGTCGAGGATCGCCTTGGAGAGATCGGGCGAGTTGGCGAACTGCTCCTTGGTATTGTTGGCGGCCTGCTGGGCAAGCGTTTCGGACTCCAGCAGCTTCCCCTTGATGACGTTGTTGACGTAGATGAGTTGGTCGTCATCCGTCACCTCGCCTTGGAACAGGTCATTCAGCTTGGCGACAATCTCTGCCAGCAGTGCCTTCTGCTTCTCCTGCACCGATCCGGACCCAGCATCATAGATCGGCTGCAGCGGCTCGCTGAAGCCTCCCAGCGCCAGGGTCCGCTTGCCCTTATCGGCGAGCTTATGGTGGGTCAGCACCAGACCTGAAACGTCGATCTCCTGCCGCTCGCGCCCAAACTCCAGCGGGGGAATGAGGCGGCGGAAGAAGATGTGGCGGCTTTCTATTGCCGTGTTGCCGTAGTCGAATATCTGCGACAGGAACGCATAAAGGCGCACGAAAGCGCCCATGTCGTTGCGGAACAGCAGCAGGGCGTCCATCGTGTCCTGAGCGTCCTTGGCTGCCTTGATGTCATCCTTCGACCGCGCGACGCGCAAGCGCTCCTGAGCGTCCCTGTAGGAGCGCAAGAGCCGGTCGGCGACGGGCGCGATGGCGGCCACCAGGTCGCCCTGTTTCGACGCCGGGTCCAGCTCGACCTTCACCACTCGCTCCACCTCGAACTCGTCGTAGTGCCCGAGGGCGTCCAGCTTGGCCCGCAAATCGAAGACTAGGTTGGGGTCGGTCACGTTTTCCAGCGAAGCCGTCTGGTAGTAGGTCTGGAATGCCTTTAGGATGTCGTCGCTGGAGTTGACGAAGTCGAGGATGTAGGTGGTGTCCTTGCCGGGATGGGCGCGGTTGAGGCGTGAAAGCGTCTGCACGGCCTGGATGCCCGCCAGCCGCCTGTCGACATACATGCCGCACAGCAGCGGCTGATCGAATCCGGTCTGGAATTTGTTGGCCACCAGCAGGACGTGATACTCGGGCAGCTTGAACGCCTCGCGGATGTCGCGTCCGTTCAGGTCGGGGTTCAGCTCCTTGCTGGTTTCGCTGAAGGGGTCGGGTCCGCTTGTCGGGTCGTTGACCTCGCCCGAGAACGCCACCAGCGTGCCGAGCTTGTAGCCCTTCTCCTTGATGTATTTGTTGATGGCGAGCTGCCAGCGCACGGCCTCGACACGGCTGCCGACCACGACCATCGCCTTGGCCCTGCCGTCGAGCAGCGGCTGCACCAGCGAGCGGTAATGCTCGACCACCACCTGCACCTTCTGGCTGATGTTGTAGTCGTGCAACCGCACCCAGCGCATCAGGGATTTTACCGCAGCGCTGCGCTCGACCTCGGTGTCGTCCATCTCCTTGCCGTCGTGGGCAAGCTTGAAGGCGAGGCTGTAGGGGGTATAGTTCCGCAGCACGTCGAGGATGAAACCCTCCTCGATGGCCTGTCGCATCGAATAAACGTGGAAGGCCGCTGGCAGATTCGTCTCGCTGGCTGGCTGATCGGGATGCGGGCGACGACCGAACAACTCCAGCGTCTTGGCCTTGGGCGTGGCGGTGAAGGCAACGTAGGTGATGCCCTGGTCGCTTGCCCGTGCCGCCATCTGCGCTGCCAGGATGTCCTCGGAGCTGACTTCTCCGCCATCACCCAGTTCGGCGAGTTCCTCGGGGGACAGCACGGCCTTCAGCTTGGCTGCAGCCTCTCCGGTCTGGCTCGAATGCGCCTCGTCGGCAATGACAGCGAAGCGCTTGCCTTGCGATGCCGCGAGTTCCCTGACGGCCTGAAGGGCGAAGGGAAAGGTCTGGATGGTGCAGACGACGATCTTCTTGCCGCCCGCCAAGGCCTCTGCCAGTTGGCTGCTCTTGGCGCCGCTGTCGCTCTTGATGGTGGCGACGACGCCGGTCGTGCGCTCGAAGTTGAAGATAGCTTCCTGAAGCTGGGTGTCGATGACGTTGCGGTCGGACACTACCAGCACGGTGTCGAACACCTTGCGGTGCTGGTCGTCGTGCAGGTCGGCGAGGAAGTGCGCGGACCAAGCAATCGAGTTGGTCTTGCCGGAGCCCGCCGAGTGCTGGATCAGGTATTTGCCGCCAGCACCCTCGGCGAGAACAGCAGCCCGCAGCTTGCGCGTGGCGTCGAGCTGGTGAAAGCGGGGGAAGATCGTGCCCGTGATCTTCTTCTTGGCGTCGCGCTCGGCGACCATGTAGCGCCCGAGGATTTCGAGCCACGAGTCCCGCTGCCAGATGTCCTGCCAGAGATAGGCGGTCGGGTGCCCGGCTGCGTTGGGCGGGTTCCCTTTGCCGCCGTCGTTGCCTCTGTTGAACGGCAGGAAGCGAGTGGCAGGGCCTTCCAGCTTCGTCGTCATCATGACTTCGGCATTGCTGACCGCGAAGTGAACCAGAGCGCCGCTTGGGAAGCTCAGCAGTGGCTCGGGCGCCTGGCCTTTCGGGTTCGGCAAACGGTCGAACTTGTACTGGTCGACCGCGTCGGTGACGGACTGAGTGAAATCGGTCTTCAGCTCGACGGTAGCGACGGGCAGGCCGTTGAGGAACAGCACCAGATCGATGGCGTTCTCATTGGCTAGCGAGTAGCGCACCTGCCGCACAACACGCAGCCGGTTGGCCTGATAGCGGGCAAGGATGTCGGCGTTCATCGCCAGCGCCGGTTTGAACTGGGCGAGCGCCAGAGGGGCCTTGAGGCCGATCATCTCGACGCCATGCCGGATCACGTCGAGTGTACCGCGTTCCTCGAGCTGCCTGCGGATGCGGTCGAGCAACGTGGCCTCGGCGGCAGCGCCGTGGGATTTGGTGAGGGCGGCCCAGGCGCTCGGCTGGCTCGCCTGGACCCATGCCACGACATCGGCAGGAAACAGCGCCCGGGCGCGATCATAGGCGGCGGCATCGTGGGCAGCGTAGAGCCAGCCGTTCGCGGCAAGGTGGCTGCAGACTTCCGCCTCGAAGCTAATTTCCTTATGCAGGCTCATGTCGCCGGTTCCCCCCTAGACCTGCAGCGCAGCAACCCTCGCGCGAAGCGCCTTGTCCAACCGGATCATCGCATCCGTCATACGCTCGTTGATTTCGGGCCATTGATCAGTCGGAGACTTATAGCCGCCGGGCATGACATGGCGGATGAGACATCCATCCGACTCGGGCAGCTCTTGCCAGTCCAGTCCCGCGCCGAAGTCGCCCTCAATCTCTGCTCGCTGCTTCAGGAGCTGATGGAAAGCAGCCTTGTTCTTCTCGCGCATTCCACTGCCAAGTGAAATCCATAGGGAGACCTGAGTGTCCTCCCTGCGCACTGTATACTGAAGTGAGAAGCCATTGCGGCCGATGCCGCCGGAAACCCAACCTTCTCGGGTTGCTTTCCGGGCGGCATGGAGCGGCGTGCGTTGCTTCGCATAGTCGAGCATCTGCTGCCAGAACTTGTAACGCAGTTCATGGCGCTCACCCTGGGACTTTCTCTCCGCCAGCTTCTTCACGCCGATCTGCGTCTGATAGCTGGCCGTCTCGGGAAGCGGGATCAGTTGCTGGATGTCGATCAGCACCGGACCATTGTTCATCCTGTAGGGCTTGAGGCGCACACACCTGATGTCGACGCCGCGCTCGATCAGCCACAGGACGGCCGTCGTCAGTTCCTTGCTGAAATCCGCCGACGCCAGAATGATGCGGCTGTCCTGCCCGAACTGTTCTTCCTCAGCGGCATCCCAGCCGAGAAACTCCAAGATCGCCCCTTTGGCCCCTTCAAGGTCCGGCTGGGCCGGGTTTCTGAATCGGGCGTGGGTGTCGACCAACTGATCGAATGTCATGGCTGAAATCATGGCGGCATAGCGCAGGGCCTGCAGTTCCATGTGTCCGCCATCTTCTGTGCGCTTCAATTCGACCACGACGAGGTTGGCATCGTCATCAAGGCAGAGGAGATCGATCCGCCGGGAACTGTCCAGCCACTCGCCAAATTCCTCTGCGATGACCATGAGGTGTTCGTCGAGAACCTTGATGTCGTCACGCAGGAGGCGCTGGATATGTTTCCTCTCGTAAATGCCCTGAGCGCCGAAGCTGGTCTCGGTCACCGCAAGCAACTTGTCGGCTGCGATCTCATAGATCGGCATAAGTGGACTCCTTCGCGACGCGCGATGCCAACCTCACGCCGCCACCGTTTCGGCATTCGCGTAGTGCCGCAGATCGATCTTGCCGGTGACCACTGCGGAGATAAGGGCCGAGCGGCGCTCTTGGAGCAGTTCGATGACGGCGGTCGCCTTCAAGACCAATTCGTCGAGCCGACTGGTTACGCCATCCAGATAGCCTGAGATGGCTAACTGCTCGTCGCGGTTGGGGCACGGAACGCGGAAGTTGATTACGTCACCTATGTTCGCGTGAGGAGCCATAGCCCCTGCGGTGCGCTCCAGCACTTGTTGATAGATCGGGTCGCTGTTCAATGCCCACATCACGAAACCCGGACTGTTTTCAGGACGGACCCTGAACATCATCATCCGTTGCCCTAGACACAGATCAACACCCGCCGGGACCAGCGCTGCCATGCCGAATCTTTCCCCCTCCCTTGAGTAGAGTATATCGTCAGCTTCCGGCCTGAGCCGCTGAATACGTTCTTGATAGACACTTTCCGATACTCGTCTGGCTTGGTCGAGCAGTAGGACTCCGCGTTCAATGTCCGCTGTGCGAATGGCCGGGTACTGCAATTCGCCCTCGTAAGTCGGCGTGGTGTGTAGGCAATCAACTACGTGACTAACCATGAATTTGAGAGGCTTTACCTCCCAGTGTTCTGGCACGTCACCCAGCCACCCGATCCCGGAGTCTTTCATCCGGACCTTTGAGTCGAGCCCCCTGGTGACCGCATGGGAAATGACGGCCTGGCGCTTCTCCTTGACC
>NZ_VFVL01000059.1 GCF_006442815.1 Mesorhizobium sp. B2-4-3 | reverse complement strand
CCCGGCAGACAAGAAAACTGTCACCCATCTAATCGGTCCATTCTGTTACCTATCTATCCGGTTCGGACACCTGCCGGCCATCTCCCCCACGAGGGGGGAGATTAGCTAGTCGCCAATCACGCGGCCTTCGCCACGCCCTCCAACGCGCCCAGCACATCCGCCGACAGCTCCAGCTCCGCCGCAGCAAGATTCTCCCGCAGATGCCCGACCGACGATGTGCCCGGGATCAGAAGGATGTTCGGCGAGCGCTGCAGCAGCCACGCCAGCGCCACCTGCATCGGCGTCGCGCCAAGCCGTTCCGCCACCCCAGACAGGGTCGACGATTGCAGCGGGCTGAATCCGCCGAGCGGGAAGAACGGCACATAGGCGATGCCGTCGCGCGCCAGTTCGTCGATCAGCGCGTCGTCGTCCCGATGCGCCAGATTGTACTGGTTCTGCACGCAGACGACGTCGCAGATCTTGCGGCCTTCCGCGATCTGCGCGCGGGTGACGTTGCTCAAGCCGATATGGCGCACCAGGCCCTTGCGCTGAAGCTCGGCAAGCTTGGTGACCTGCGCCTCGATGGAGCCCTCCTCCGGGCCATGCACCCCGAACATGATGCGCAGATTGACGACGTCCATCACCTCGAGCCCGAGATTGCGAAGGTTGTCGTGCACGGCCTGTTCGAGCTCATCGGCTGTGAAGGCCGGCAGCCAAGAGGCGTCTTCGCCACGACGGGCGCCGATCTTGGTGACGATGGTGAGGTCGTCGGGGTAGGGCGCCAGCGCCTCGCGGATCAGCTTGTTGGTGACGTGTGGACCGTAATAATCGCTGGTGTCGATATGGTTCACGCCTTGCGCCACCGCTTCGCGCAGCACGGAGATCGCCGCGTCATGGTCTTTCGGCGGACCGAACACGCCTTTGCCCGCAAGCTGCATGGCGCCGTAGCCGAGGCGGCGGACCGAGCGATCGCCGAGCTTGAAAGTGCCGGATTTGTCTAGACTGGACATCGTGGTTCTCCTTCGCTGTCGGCGAGTGAGATAGGGCATGGCCGCTGTCCCGATAACCGGGTATAACCAGCACGACCTGTGCGGAACTAAGAACAATGGCGGCTGATCTCAACGATCTCCAGGCATTCATGGCCGTGGCACGCGCCGGCGGCTTTCGCGAAGCGGCCCGCGTGACGGCGGGCAGCGCGTCCGTGCTCAGTGAAGCCATCCGCCGTCTGGAAACCCAACTTGGTGTGCGGCTCTTCAATCGTACAACGCGCAGTGTCGCCCTGACCGAGGCAGGCGCCAGCCTGCTCGCCCGGCTTGCCCCGGCGCTGGGTGAGGTCGAAGCGGCGCTCGACGTTGTGAACGGCTTTCGCGACCGGCCCGCCGGCGCCTTGCGCCTCAACGTCCCGATCAGCGCGTCCCGGCTGGTGCTGCCAAGGATCGTTCCGGGATTTCTCGCGGCCTATCCGGCGATCCGGCTGGAGGTGATCGCGGAGGAGAACTTTGTCGATCTGCTGGCGGCCAGCTGCGATGCCGGCATCCGCTATGACGAGCGGCTGGAGCAGGACATGATCGCCGTGCCGATCGGGCCACGCGTCCAGCGCTTCACCACCTCCGCCTCTCCGGCCTATCTCGATCGGCACGGCCGGCCGCAACACCCGCGTGACCTGCTTGGGCATGCGTGCGTGCGCGGTCGCTTTCCGAGCGGGGTCATGACGCCTTGGGAATTCGAGCGTGACGGCGAGGTGGTGCGGGTCGATACCACGGGGCCATTGGTCGTCAGCATCGGCGGTGGCGTCGATCTCGCCATCGACGCGGCGATCGCCGGCCTCGGCATTCTCTGGCTCTTCGAGGACTGGGTGCGCCCGCATTTCGAGAGCGGCGTGCTGGAGCCTGTGCTGGAGCCGTGGTGGCAGGAATTCTCCGGACCGTTTCTATACTATCCCGGACGCCGGCTGGTGCCGGCGCCGCTGCGCGCCTTCATCGACTACATCAAGACGCCGGCCGGACATTGGTAACGGAAAACAAAAAAGGCCGCCCGGAGGCGGCCTTTTGCAAAGCTGGAACCCGTAACGCTTAGCGCTTCGAGAACTTGGCCCCAAGCGCCTCTTAGCGCTTCGAGAACTGGAAGCTGCGGCGGGCCTTCGCCTTGCCGTACTTCTTGCGCTCGACCACGCGGCTGTCGCGGGTCAGGAAGCCACCCTTCTTGAGCACCGAGCGCAGGCCCGGCTCGTAGTATGTCAGCGCCTTGGAGATGCCGTGACGCACCGCACCCGCCTGGCCCGAGAGGCCGCCGCCGATGACGGTGGCGACGATGTCGTACTGGCCGGCGCGGTTGGCCGCGACGATCGGCTGGTTGAGGATCATCTGCAGCACCGGACGCGCGAAATAGCTCGCGAATTCCTTGTCGTTGACAGTGATCTTGCCGGAGCCCGGCTTCACCCAGACGCGCGCGATGGCGTTCTTGCGCTTGCCGGTGGCATAGGCGCGGCCCGACTTGTCGAGCTTCTGGACATGCACGGGCGCGGCCGGCTGCGCGGCGACGGTGCCGAGTTCTGCGAGCGAGGAAAGCTCAGCCATTACGAAGCCCTCTTGTTCTTGGAGTTCAGCTTTGCCACGTCGAGCGTGACGGGCTGCTGGGCGATGTGCGGATGCTCGGCGCCTGCATAGACGCGGAGGTTCTTCATTTGGCGGCGGCCGAGCGGGCCGCGCGGGATCATGCGCTCGACGGCCTTCTCGACGACGCGCTCGGGGAAACGGCCCTCGAGAAGCTGGCGCGCGGTGCGCTCCTTGATGCCGCCGGGATGGCCGGTGTGCCAGTAATAGACCTTGTCGGTGTACTTCTTGCCGGTGAACACCACCTTGTCGGCATTGATGACGATGACGTTGTCGCCATCATCGACATGCGGGGTGAAGGTGGGCTTGTGCTTGCCGCGCAGATGGTTGGCGATGACAGTGGCCAGACGACCGACGACGAGACCTTCGGCGTCGATCAGCACCCACTTCTTCACCACATCCGCAGGCTTCTGCGAAAAGGTAGCCATGGTTTTGCTCTCAGGTTGACCTTTCCCATCCACGAGGGACAAGAGAAGGCGTTTCTTGTTGCTTGGATTGACGGGAGGGCTGGAGCCGCCCGCCAATAACAAAACGGCGGCCTTTGCGGGCCGCTGCTTCGGGTCGGCTTATAGGCGAGGGTATTTGGTGCGTCAAGGCAACCGAAAATGAGTTCGGCGAAAAAAATAAAGAAAAAACAATAGGTTAGTATAAAGGTATTATTTTACCACAAGATAAGTCGGCGCTGAAGGCCTCCGCGCTAGTGTTTGGCTTCGATTTCCTTGCGGGCAGCACTCGAGAGAAACGCCGATCTGGTAATGCCGCGCTCGCGCGCGGCGGCATCGATTGCGCGCAAGACACCGCGCTCGAATGTCACGTTCGCTCTCACCACGGCGCTGTCATTATCGATCAGCGGCACCGAGACCAGATATGCTCCTTCTGCCAGAGCGGTACGAATTTCGGGAAGCGACACAATCGCATCATGGCTGGAAGGCTCAGGGACGGGCATATCCTCGGCCCAAAGCTGCAGGGCCTCGACTGCATTCGGCACGATATCCTCCGCTACGTCGGCCGCCGAGAAACAGCCTGGAATGTCGGGGAAGCGAACACCAAACGCGCTGTCGGCATCCTTTTCAACCAGGGCGAAGTAGTTCTTCATTCCAGTCTCCTGATGCAGATGCGAATTCAAGTGGAGCGAATCCAGCCTGCCTGCTTGGCGATCGCGCGGGCGGTGCCGACTGGCAGATCTTTTTCCGGGTGCGGAACGACAAGCATGATGGCGTCTTTTCGGAATTTATGATGCGAGCCCCGAACCGAGACCAATTCGAAGCCGTCGTCCTTCAACCGTTTTATGATGCGGCGACTGTCACGCTCGATCAAATCTCACCTATGCGCATATATATACACATTGCATCGCGGCATCAAGATTTAAGAGGACTTCCTTGGGATCGAATAGGTGCCGGTGGCGTGCGCGACGGTATGTCCGTCCGGGCCGGCGACGATGTCGATATCGAACACCATCAGGCTCTTGCCGAGCTTCAGGATGCGGCAATGGCCGTCGATCGGACCGGCTTCGGCCTTGCGCATGAAGTTGATGTCGAGGTTGACCGTGACCGAAAGCGCGTCCGGCCCGGCGTGGCTGAGCACGCAGACATAGCCGCCGATGTCGGCCAGCGTGAACAGCGCCGGACCGGACACCGTTCCGCCGGGACGCAGATGCCGCTCGCCGGCGTTCAGCCGCACCGTGCAGCCGCCCGGAAACACGTCGATCGCCTCATAGGAGGTGAAATTGTCGTTGAGCTGCGGATAGACGCTTGCCATCAGCGCGTTGACTTCTGCCGCGTTGAGCATTGGCTTCAGATTGCTTTGGGCTGGCATCGGCGCGTCCTATATGAATGAGCAGCTCCGGGCGGTGCGCCTGGACCAAACGGTGCGACGGAGAAAACACGTCTCGCGGCTGTTCTTCAACCGGCAGCGTGCTAGTTCTGTTGCTCCATGAGCACGAGGTTTTGAAAGTGGCCGAAGTCGTCGCCATCAAGCCCGCCGTCGCCGACGGCCCCGTTCTTGTCAGCCAGGACAAGGGCATCCTGCGCCTCACGCTCGCCAACCCGCCGGCCAATGCGCTCTCGCTGGCGGCGATGGCGGCGCTTCAGGCCGAACTCGATCGCGTAAAGGCCGACAGATCCGTGCGCGTCATCATCCTGGCGGCGTCCGGAAAAGTGTTCTGCGCCGGTCACGACCTCAAGGAAATGACGGCGCACCGCGCCGAGCCGGATCGGGGCAAGGCCTTCTTCGAAAGGACCTTCGCGGCTTGCGCGACCTTGATGCAGACGATCGTGCGCCACCCAAAGCCGGTGATCGCAGAGGTCGACGGCCTTGCCACCGCCGCCGGCTTGCAGCTGGTCGCGAGCTGCGACCTCGCCATCGCCTCGCATGAGGCGGCTTTCTGCACGCCCGGCGTCAATATCGGCCTGTTCTGCTCGACGCCGATGGTGGCGCTGTCGCGCAACGTCTCGCGCAAGCAGGCGATGGAGATGCTGCTCACCGGCGAAACGATCGACGCGGCGACCGCCAAGGAGTTCGGCCTGATCAACCGTATCGTGCCGCGTGAATATCTGAATCAGATTGTCAACAAATACGCGCAAACCATTGCTTCCAAATCGTCCTTGGTAGTCAGGACCGGCAAGGAAGCCTTCTACGCCCAGGCCGAAATGGGGCTCGCCGATGCCTATGCCCATACCGGCCGCGTGATGGTGGAAAACATGCTGGCGCGCGACGCCGAGGAAGGGATCGGCGCCTTCATCGGCAAGCGCAAGCCCGAATGGGCCGACGAGTAGCCGGCTTGAATGGAGCCGCCCCATCCCATCGCTGAAGGTTCGACGTGGCTGCCCGCAAGCAACTGACGCGGCTGAAAGCGCCCTATCTCAAGCGCATCCTGCTTGAGCCCTCGCGCGTCGCGGATTGGGACCAATATCCGTGGAACCTGCCGATCTTCCACGGCCGCGAATTCGAGCTTGAATTCACCAGCGCCATCACCATCATCGTCGGCGAGAACGGCACCGGCAAATCGACACTGCTCGAGGCCATTGGCGCGTTGGCCGGCTATGACGAGGCGGGCGGGGGAAAGGGCTACATGCCCGTCGATCATTCCATCGCCATCGACAAGAGTGGCGCGGCGCTCGCCAACACGCTGCGCGGCCATTGGCTGCCGAAGGTCACCGCCGGCTGGTTCTTCAGGGCTGAATCCTTCTATTCCGTCGCTCGCTATCTCGACCAGGCCGCGCTCGAAGATCCGTTCGGGCCGCCGCCGCCCGATTTCCTGTCATGGTCGCATGGCGAGGGCTTTATCCGCTTCTTCGAGGAACGCTGCCGCCGGCAAGGCATCTATATCCTCGACGAGCCCGAAAGCGCGCTGTCGCCGACGCGCCAGATCGAACTTTTGAAACTGCTCCGGCGCATGGAGCAATCCGGCACCGCGCAGGTGATAATGGCCACCCATTCGCCGCTGCTGATGGCTTGTCCGAACGCGCGGCTTTTCCGCATCAGCCGCTTCGGCCTCGACCGCATCGATTTTCAGGACACCGATCATTTTCGCATGATGCGCGACTTCTGCAGCGATCCCGCAATGTTCATCGAGGAGGCGTTGCGGGACGATGATGATTAGCGGTGGGCGCGTGAACCGGGAAGATCTCAGCTGGGAAGTGGAAGGGGCCTGCCGCGAGGCATGGCCTGCTGCGCTTGAGACCGTCGCTCTCGGATGGATGTTTCGCCGTTCAGGTGGGCGGATAAGGCGCCCGAATTCCGCCAATCCCTTGCGTGGCGAGCGCGGCGCGCCTGAGAGAGTAATCGATGCCGCCGAGGCGTTCTATGCCGGCCACGGCCAGACGCCGTTATTTCGCATCCCCGACATCGCCGCCGAACTGGAGCCCGAGCTTGACCGTCGCGGTTACGGCAGGGAAGGCGGCACGATCCATCTTCATGCCGATATCGACGCGCTCGCGGGAGGCGGCTACGACGACGTCACGGTTTCCCCGGCGCCAAGCGAGCGCTGGTTTGAGGCACGCTTTCGCACGGGCGGTTATGACGACGCGGAACGGCGGATTTTTCGCGAGATGACGCGTTTGATTGCGGGCGACAAGGCATTCGTATCGTGCGCGCGCGACGATGAAGTCGTCGCCTTTGCCTTTGGCGTCATCCGCAACGGGCTGCTTGTCGTCGAGGCGGTTGAAACCGACGCCAGATTCAGGCAGCAGGGGTTCGGACGCAGGACGGTCGGCGGGCTGATCGGCTGGGCGAGGCGAGCGGGCGCCAAGGCCGGCTGCCTGCAGGTGGTCGCCGACAACACGCCCGCACGCGCGCTCTACGCTTCTCTCGGCTTCAGCCGGGAACTCTATCGTTACCATTACCGCAGGAAGACCGTCGCAGCATGAACCACGATACCTACGACAACAGCTACATCGCCGGCATCCTGAATTCGGTGAAGACGATCGCCATGGTCGGCGCCTCGCCCAACGATGTGCGGCCAAGCTACTTCGTGCTGAAATATCTTTTGGCCAAAGGCTTTTCGGTACTGCCGATCAATCCCGGTCATGCCGGTAAGCAGATTCTCGGACAGACGGTCTATGCCAGCCTCGCCGACCTGCCGCAGCCGGTCGACATGGTCGACATTTTCCGCGCCTCGTCGGCGGTGCCCGGTATCGTCGACCAGGCGCTCAAGCTCGACCCGTTGCCCAAGGTCGTCTGGATGCAGCTTGGCGTGCGCAACGACGAGGCGGCGGCCCGCGCAGAAGCTGCCGGTATCAAGGTGGTGATGAACCGCTGTCCGAAGATCGAATACGGCAAGCTGTCGGGCGAGATCGGCTGGACCGGCGTCAATTCCGGCGTGCTGTCGTCGAAGAAACCCTTGATGCGCCAGGGTTTCCAGAGCTTCGGCGTGAGACAGAAATAGGCATGCGGTAATTCGCGCAAAATTATTCCGGGAAGAAATGGATTTTCCCGGGCGTTCGTCGCACATCACGCCCCGAACGGTATTTTCTTCTTTGCATTCCTGGCCACGCTTCGCCAAGAATGCCCGGCGATTTTCGAACGTTAGGAGAGGGATTTCGATGACCCGTACGCCTGGTTTCAACACTTTAGCCGTTCATGCGGGCGCCAAGCCCGATCCGGCGACCGGCGCGCGCGCCACGCCGATCTACCAGACCACCTCCTTTGTCTTCGACGATGCCGACCACGCCGCCTCGCTGTTCGGGCTGAAGGCTTTCGGCAACATCTACACGCGCATCATGAACCCGACGCAGGCGGTTCTCGAGGAACGCGTCGCGGCGCTCGAAGGCGGCACGGCGGCACTTGCCGTCGCCTCGGGCCACGCCGCACAGGTCATCGTCTTCCACAATCTGATGCAGCCAGGCGACAACTTCATCGCCGCCAACAAGCTTTATGGCGGCTCGATCAACCAGTTCGGCCATGCTTTCAAGAACTTCGGCTGGGAAGTTCGCTGGGCAGAAGCAAACGATCCGGCGACTTTCGAGAGCCAGATCGACGACAGGACCAAGGCGATCTTCATCGAGAGTCTTGCCAACCCCGGCGGCGTCTTCGTCGATATCGAGAAGATCGGCGACATCGCCCGCAAGCACGGCCTGCCGTTGATCGTCGACAACACGTTGGCCTCGCCCTACCTGGTCCGGCCGATCGAGCATGGCGCCGATATCGTCGTCCATTCGCTGACAAAATTCATCGGCGGCCACGGCAATTCGATCGGCGGCGTCATCGTCGATGGCGGCACCTTCGACTGGTCGAAATCCGGCAAATATCCGATGCTGTCGGAGCCGCGCCCTGAATATGGCGGCCTTGTCCTGCACGAGACCTTCGGCAACTTCGCCTTCGCGATTGCCGCCCGCGTGCTCGGCCTGCGCGACATTGGCCCGGCGATCTCGCCCTTCAACGCTTTCCTGATCCTGACCGGCCTGGAAACGCTGCCGCTGCGCATGCAGCGTCATTGCGACAATGCCGCGAGCGTTGCCGGCTGGCTGTCGAACCATCCCAAGGTTGCCTGGGTGAACTATCCCGGCCTTCCAGGCGACAAGAACAACGCGCTGCAGAAGAAATATTCGCCGCAGGGCGCGGGCGCGGTGTTCACCTTCGGCCTGAAGGGCGGCTACGAGGCCGGCATCAAATTCGTCGAGGCGCTCGAACTGTTCTCGCACCTTGCCAATGTCGGCGACACCAAATCGCTGGTCATCCATCCGGCCTCGACCACGCATCGCCAGCTTTCCGACGAGCAGAAGGTCAAGGCCGGTGCCGGACCTGACACCGTCCGCCTTTCGGTCGGCATAGAGGACGTCAACGATATCGTTGCCGATCTCGAGCAGGCGCTCGGCAAGGTCTGATATGTCGGCCTTTCTTGCGGTCAACATCGATGCGGTCGAACCGGAGGTCGGCGCGCCGACCCCGGATCGGGTGATTTCGGGCGATCCCAAATTCCGCACCTGGAATGTCGAAGAGCGCGACGGCGGCCTCTATGCCGGCATCTGGGAAGCGACGCCGGGCAAATGGCGCATCGTCTATGACGAATGGGAGTTCTGCCACATCCTGTTCGGTGTCTCGGTCATCGCCGAGGATGGCGGCGAGGCGCGCACCGTGCGGGCCGGCGACAGTTTCGTGCTGAGGCCTGGGTTCAAGGGCACCTGGGAGGTGCTGGAAACGACGCGCAAGGAATATGTGATCAAGCTTTGAGTGGGCGCCCACCGCTTCGTCATTCTATGGCGGAGCAAGGAGCGAAGCGACGCGCGCAGACCATAGAATCCATGCCGCAACGTTAAGGCGGCTACCACGGCGCAGAATTCTGCTCCGTTTGCACCCTTCGCCCAGGTCACGGCATGGATCCTTGGGTCTTCGTTCCGCTCCGCGTCACTACGCCCAAGGATGACGAAGCTGCCTAGGCCTCGGCTCAAAACGCGACGGCAACCCGTTCCAACCCGTGGAAATGGTAAGTGTCGCGGAATCGTGGCGCTTCGCCCAGGCGCAGCTTCGGCAGCCGATCGAACAGCGTCTTCAGCGACACCTGCAGCTCCAGCCTGGCCAGCGGCGCGCCGATGCAGAAATGGATGCCGGCGCCGAAGGAGACATTCTTCTGGTCCGTGCGGGCCGGATTGAAGGTGTCAGGTCCAGCAAACGCCAGCGGGTCGTGATTGGCCATGCCGAGCAGCAGCGCCACCATCTCGCCGGGCTTGACCACAATGCCCGGCGACACTTCGATCTCCTCATAGGCATAGCGCAGGAACATATGCAGCGGCGCGTCGAAGCGCAGGCATTCCTCGACCGTTGCGACATTCGCCTCCGGTGTCGCAAAGAAGCGGCGCGGATCGCCGCCTTGCGCCAGGATCGAGCGCACCGCATTGCCGGTCTGGTGCACGGTCGCTTCATGGCCGGCATTGAGAAGCAGGATGGCTGAGGACACCAGCTCGTCTTCCGAAAGCTTCTGGCCGTTGTCTTGGGCTTCGATGAGCAGCGACAGCAGATCGTCGCCAGGTTTCTTGCGTCGCTCGGCGACATAGCCGCGCAGGAAGTCGGAAAAATCGCGCGCGGCGCGGTTGGCCGTCTCCTCGGTTTCGCGTGTGCGGCCATGCATGTACATGGCGACCATCCGATGCGACCAGTCGAGCAGTTGCGGCCCCATCTCGACCGGAACGCCGAGCATTTCGGCGATGATGGTGATCGGCAAGGGTGAGGCGTAAGCGGGCAGAAGGTCGACGCCGTTTGGCTCGAAGCGGTCGATCAACTCGTTGGCCAGCACCTCGATGCGCGGCCGCAGCCGCTCGACCTGGCGTGAGACGAAGGCTCGGTTGACCAGCGTTCTGAGCCGTGTATGCACCGGCGGCTCCAGTTCCAGCATGGAATTGGCCTCGATCGCGTCGAAGGCCACAAGATGCGAACGGTCGTCGCCGACGCCGCGGCTGTCGGGAATCCCGGCCGGGTTCTGGCGACCGAAACGGCGGTCGCGCAACAGCCGGTTGACATCGTCGAAGCCGCCGAAGCACCAGAAACCATAATCTTCCCAGAAGAAGGCGTTCGCGACGCCATGCAGGAAGGCGTAAGCCTCATATGGGTTCTGCACGAAGGCCGGCTCGTGCGGGTCGAGACGCAGGCGGCGTGTCGATGTGTCGAAGTCGAGATAGGCTGGCATCATGCTTGACCATTAGCGCGCCTTGTCAGCTGGATGCCAGACCGTATCTAGGCGCCCGTGAAGTCGAAGCGTTGAGCCAGGCGAGCCGGGAAGGGTGTTTCGATGAATGTGATCGTCGCCGGTTGCGCGCCGAAATGATCTGGTTTGATGGCCGCTAATTGACGAGGTGAGTTGTCAGTGCCCCGTTTTCAGGATACCCGCCACCTTCGCGGCAATCGCCGCGTCGAGCGCCGGCCAATTCGCCAGCAACTCGCGCGGAAAGCGATAGGTGAGGCTGAGATCGTCGCCGACCTGGATGTCGCGCTCGCAGGGCGCCAGCGATTCCTCCGCGCTCGGACCGCTCAGGCAACGGGCGACGAATGGATCCTTGCCGGGACGTCCGGCGACGGCCAGCACCTCGTTGAGATAGCCTGATTTTTCCGTGAAGGCGTAAACCGTCGTGCCGCCCGGACCGGGCGTGCCCGGCTTTTCGATCAAGGCGCTGTAGATCGGCGCGAAACGGCCGCTCATGTCGCGCGACATCATGCGCGGCTCGAACGACAGGAAGATGATCTTCCTGGTCGTCGCATGGTTGAAGTCGCCGCGCGCGGCCGTGCTGTAGCCGTCCATTTCGGGATAGCGCAGATAGAGATCGAGCCGCGAGGCGATGCCGTCGCGCCTCGCCTGGTCGAAGCGGATGAAGTTTGCCGGCACGCTGATCAGATTGTTGCCCATGACGATCTGGCGCACCGTCATGTCATCCGTATAGCCGGCCATGGCGATCGACCTTCCAAGCCATTTGCCGCCGACGCTGATGGCAATCGAAAGCAGCGCCAGCGCCGCGAAGATATAGAAGACCCGCTTCATCAAGGTCGAGTCGACGACCTGGAACTCCTGGCTCTCGGCAGCCGTTGCGTCTCTCATTCGCTCTTTCCCGATCCGCTCACCTGTCCTTCGGCGGCACAGCCTGCGCGGCATGGCTTTTGCAGCGCGTTGGCACGACTGTGCGTTTTCATGGTAAACGGTTGGTAAACATGGGTCCTGTTGTGCTTGTTCTTTACGCTTTCGCGGTTGGCCTCACGGCCTGCGGGCTGTCCGGATCGGCCATGGAACTGCTGTCAGGCCAGCGCCTGGCTTTTGCCGAGCCCTATGTTTCGCCTGTCCATATCCTGCGTTCGCTTGCGGCAACGGCTTGCGCCGGACCGTTCATGCTCACCAACGAGGCTTTGGCCGCCCGCCGCGAGGGCCGCATCGGCACGATGGCGCTGTTGTCCTGCGGTTGCACGGCCATCGCCTGGGCGCTGGCGCTCGGCGTCGTGCTCATCGCCATTGCATCCTGGGCGACCGCCAACCTAGGGTCTTTCGAATTCGCTGGTTGAGACGAATCGGAGACGAAAAATGCCGGTCTATGCGATCGATGGGAAGGCGCCTGAGTTCGAGGACGCCGATACGAACTGGATAGCGCCCGACGCGACGCTGATCGGCAATATCACGATTGGCCGCAACGCCGGCTTCTGGTTCGGTGTCGTCATCCGCGGCGATGGCGAACCCATTGCGATCGGCGCCGACACCAATGTGCAGGAGCATACGATCATGCACACCGACCCCGGCTTTCCGCTCACCATCGGCGAAGGCTGCACGATCGGCCACAGGGCGCTGCTGCATGGCTGCACGATCGGCGACAACAGCCTGATCGGCATGGGCGCCATCGTGCTGAACGGCGCCAGGATCGGCAACAACTCGCTGGTCGGCGCCGGCGCTCTGGTGACGGAGAACAAGGTTTTTCCGGACAATTCGCTGATCGTCGGCTCGCCCGCCAAGGTGATCAGGACGCTGGACGAGGCGGCGATCGAGCGGCTGCGCGTCTCGGCGGCCCACTATGTGGCCAACGCCAAACGCTTCAAGGCCAAGCTGAAGGCCGCGTGACGGCGGCATCCGCTTCGCGCATCGTCATATGCGGCGATTGTTCATCGCTTCACGCAACAGAAAGGCGCCGGCCTCGAAGCCGGCCCGTTCGGCGCCTTCCAGTGCCGTCTCATAATCGTCGATGCGGGTCCGCAGCGACGGATCCGCGCCTGAAAGGAGCAACAGAGGGATCGCCTCGGCGTCGCGCCGGGACACCGCATAGTGCAGCGGCGTCCAGTCGTTCACGCCGCGCATATCCGGGTCGGCGCCATGTCCAAGCAGGACGTGGACGACATCCAGCCTGTCCGGCCGTTCCGTCGACAACGCGGCAATGATCGAGGGAAATCCGGCAGGATCTTCATAGTTCGCGTTCGAGCCGGCATCGAGCAGGGCAGTGATGAACGCGGCCGGGCTCCAGTAGATCGCATATTCCAGCGCATGACCAAGGCCGAGCTCGAACGGCATCCTCTCGTCGAACCAGCGCGGCGCTCCACCAAGCGCTTTGCCAAGGGTCTCGAAATCACCTGCTTTAAAGGCGTCGTCGATCGCCCTGAACAGCTTGGCGCGCTCGCATCGGTCTTCAGGGATCTCCAACATGATCGCGTTACCCGGATTTGCCTTTTCCTTTCTTTTCGGCAGGTTTGACCCGTATCCGCATGGACCCGCCTTTGGGATTTTCGATGTCGAAGGCGGCCGTCTTCCTTACCAGATCGCTCAGTTTGCTGAAGCCGTAGGTACGCGGGTCGAAATCGGAAAAGAGATTTGAGAGCTGCTTGCCAAAGGTGCCCAGGAGCACCCAACCATCCTCACTCTCCATCTGGCCGATGACCTTCTTCAGAATGGGCGTGGCTGCCGACGGCGCCTGAAGCGGCTTCGCCACCGGAGCGGCATCTTGAGCATTGCCCAGGCCCTGGAGAAGGTTCTCGGTATAGACGAAACGGCGACACGCCTGCCGGAAGCTCTCCGGGGTCTTTTGCTCCCCAAATCCGAACACGTCGACGCCTTGCTCGCGTATCCGCGCAGCAAGGCGAGTGAAGTCGCTGTCGGAAGAAACCAGGCAGAAACCGTCGAACCGGCCGCTATGCAGCAAATCCATCGCGTCGATCACCAGTGTGATATCCGAAGCGTTCTTGCCCGTGATGTAGGCGAATTGTTGTTGCGGAATGATCGCGTGCTTCGACAGAACCTCTGCCCAGCTCTTCGACCGGGCGTTCGAGAAATCACCATAGATACGGCGAACGCTTGCCTCGCCGATCTTCGCGATCTCCTCGAACAGTCCGTCGGCAATCTTCGCGGAGGCGTTGTCGGCGTCGATGAGAACCGCAAGGCGAGGTGATCGGGGTTCGCTCGGCATACAGAACATCCCACGGTTGGCGCGCAGACAAACAGGAGAAGAGTTTCGCGCTATCTTCTGTTGTAGCAGAAGGCCCCCCAAACAGAAATTCAGGCCACCGAAACCGTCTCGTCAGAAACAGCGGAGCCGGCCCCGGGGACAGGGGCCGGCTCCTAAAACCC
>NZ_VFVL01000058.1 GCF_006442815.1 Mesorhizobium sp. B2-4-3 | reverse complement strand
CTGCGGCGCCAGCTCCGAGCGGGTTGGGACCGTTTCCCGAGCCGACTGGTCGCGACACCGACTGGTTGGCGAGCCACCCGCTTGAACCCAGGAACAACTTCTGACAGGAAACATCAGGGATCGCGGAGCCAACCACCATGCAATGGGAGAGGCCGCCCCCCCGGCGCACCAATGTGATCCGGCTATTTATCGAGCGCGCAAGCCTCGCGAGACCTCTCGCAAGCCTCACTGCCTCCTCTCCCTCGGGAAGGAAGCATATCGAAGGATAGAGCCGCGCCACCAGCCGGACAAGCAGGTCTAGCGACGCCCTGCCCTCAGTCGAGCAAGCCTGCCCGTCAAAAGCAATTCCCACCACTGATCCATTGAGCAACCGCTCGAACTCCCGGACGTCGAAACCTTGAAGCACCTGGGAAGCGGCAGTGGCGGTACGGCCAAAGTAACTCGCGAACGCCATCTTTCTCAGTCCTCAATTTCAATCAGACGGACGGCCGCCTGACGAGGCACCTCCAGCCAGCTACCCGCCGCATTGAGCCGATAGACAGCCGTTGACGACAGATCGAATGGTCGGCTCGCGAAATCAGGAACGACAAGTGAGAGGCTGCCGATGGCCGTCGCTATAGCGTTCTCGTCATCTGTGCCAGAATGGTAGGCGTCAGTCGGATGGCTATGGACTTGGGCCAGGATTCGCAACTTATTCTCGAACAACCACACATTGAGACGATGCAGCTCATCGCCTTCAATTCGCACGCCGACGCCGGATGCGGTTCGAATGAGGCGCTGTTGCGGAATCAACGCGCGCTCGACTGTAGCCGTTTCACCCGCCGTCTTTCCGACCCAGAGACCTAGCCCTTCGTAGCCAGCTTGCCCCACGGTCGCCAGATGCTTGTGCACGTCCAAGATGGCCCGCCGCGGAACTCGGAAACGCTCAACCCTCGCCAGTCCGGCTATCGAGGCAGCACTGCCGCGTCCGCCTGGAAACCCTGGAACTGCAACTGTACCTGATAGTTGATGTTCCTTATCGGGTTGATGCCGCTCGCCCAGATTTGCTCCAGAATAAAATGCAAGGAGCCTTCGCCAGAGCGACGATGCAATAGCCATGAGTCACCTGTGTGTGCTGGGTGATCGTGATATTCTCGAACGCCGGGCAAGCACAGGAACGGAACCTCCTCCGGACTGTGCGCCTGGATCAATTCCTGGAATACCAAACGGCCCTGTTGCCCCATCGCAGTGATCGTTTCTACCGTCGCGTTCACCATGCCGTCGAGCCGCAGCATCTTGAAGCCAAGGTTCTTCATCGGCAGCGCGCTGCCCGTAAACGGATCGACAAACGTTACCGATGGCGGGACTAAGTCGTAATTCGTGAAATCGAGCCGGACTGCGCAGACGATGGCCTTTGGGAGGAGCTTGGAAGTAGCAAAGATCACCAGGACAAGCGGGAATGCCGCCTCAACTAGAAACCAGCCCCGTCGGCGGTATTCGCCTTCGAGTTCCCTGTACCGAGCGATCTCGCGATCGAACTTGCGCCGGGAGACCGCCTCGTCGACGAATTGGCTCTCTGTCAACCCGCAGCACCAGCCCTGAGGCTTAAGAAAAGCTTGGTGCTGGCGACAAGTCCTAGATCCTCGACCTTCTTGCTGGCATCGAGAACGTTGCCTGCTGCGTCCTTCAACTCCCAGTTCTCAGGTGGCTGCCCTACATTCCCGGACATTTCCAGGGCTTTCCCTATCACTGTATGAAGGGGTGCATTCACGTTGGCATCAACAGATGCAGGATCTCCATTCACGACGATTATGAGAGTGATCTTGTTTTTTGATCCTGTTGCCTGACCTGCAGCTGTTGTGGAAGTCTCGTTAGATTTCTTCATTTTCCCGCCCATAGAATCGAGTGAACCATATTTATCACGCCAGCCCGATGTATGCAGCGCGGATTCTCCTGCCATGCAGATAAGAATGTTGTCTCCATCGTAGGCGCCCGGAACATGCCCTGACAACGCGCCCCCAAACGGATCGGCAATATCCACAGGCAACTCAGCCTAGCGGAGTGGCGCACAGCCGGCATTGCGCAGGGCTGCTATGAAAAGGGTTGCGTGTCCCCGGATGTCGTTGTTTGCCTGATCCCGAAGCGGCAGGTTACTCCAGCATTCCAACGGTTCGATAAAGCTAGCGAAACTGCCTTCGGCGACACTGGACCTGACGGACGCACCTTCCTTGTCCAGACGAGGATGCCTATCTCTCCTCGCGCATAGCCTATGGCGGCAACCCGTTGGTAATGCGCATCACCGTCCAGGCGGATTTCGAAGAGCAGCCGACCTGATGTCTGATGTGCGATTTCGGCTGCCTTTCTGCAAAGCTCAGCGGCAGCGATCGGATATTTCCGACTGCCATTTTCAAACAGAACCGCATTCGGTTCAGCCGCCGCCATGAATGCACTTTGCGCCAAGATCTCGCCCGTGCAATCAAGACGTGCACGTTATTCACAGCCTGCCAAAAGCGCGACGGCCCGGAAATTCTCCGGCTCACAAACCTCATGTCCCGTAATAGCATGAAACGTGACAAGCCGTTGCAAATCGTTATTGGCGTCACAACGCAGCGGGTGGGAGGAAACAGGTGCGGCGGACCTTCGGGCGAGCGGCGGGGCGGTTTCAGGCAACGCTCCTTCGGGAGCGCCGCCCTTCATCTACAGTTCGTGCTCCGTCTCGGCGCCGTCACCGGCAAGCGCATATCTCCTTTGCTTGGCGAATGTCCAAGCTTTTGGCGTCATCGCGCGATTGCTGCTCCTACGTCGCTTGTCTCCGCCGTATCAGCGGCCTCGAGCCAATAGCGCACCGACGAGCCCTGCGGAAAGCTTGGCGCTGCTTTTGACCGTCTCATCAAGGCTGCAGCGCAACGTCGAGCTGAAATTCCTGCTCCCGTTTGTCGAAGCGGCCGAAGTGCAAGGCCATCGTCGGAAGCACCAACAAGTTAAGCAGGGTCGAAGTCACGAGCCCACCGAGGATCACGATCGCCATTGGCCCCTCGATCTCGTTTCCGGCCGCATCGCTAGCCCAGGCCAGGGGCAATAGGCCGAGCGCTGTAACGACAGCGGTCATGAGAATGGGGACCAGCCGCTCGGCGGCACCTTTTCGGGCCGCGTCCGGTCCCCAAGCCATTCCTTCCTCGTTCACCAGGTGCTCGTAGTGCGAGATCAGCATGATCGAGTTGCGTAGCGTGATGCCGAACAACGTGACAAAGCCGACCAGCGATCCGAGTGAGAGGTCTCCGCCGCTTGCCAGCACCGTCAACACTCCTCCGACCAGCGCGAACGGCAGGTTGACCAGCACCAGAAGCAGTGCCCGGGTGCTCTTCAGTGCCAGAAACAGCAGCAGCACGATGCCGACATTGGCAGCCACGGTATAGATCAGCAGGTCTTGCTGCGATTGCGCGCGCGCCTGCTCCTCGCCGGCAAACATCAGGTAGGTGCCTTTGGGAAGGCTGACTTCCATGGCGATGCGCTCTTGGGCCTCCTTGACGAAATCGCTAACCGCGCGTCCGCGCACCCCCGTCGTCACCGTTTGCAGGCGCTGGCCGTTACTATGCAGGATCTGATAGCGGCTGGTGGTCTGGCTGATATCGGCAAGCTGCCTGAGCGGAACCGTCACGCCCTCAGGACTGCGCAGCAGCAATGAACCTACCGCCGCCAAGTCCTGGTGCGCCGCGGGAGTCAGTGACACGCTGACGTCGTAGGCCTGGTTACCTTCGTAGACCTGACTTGCGGTTACCCCCTCATACGCGGTCTGGATCGCCTCCAGGACATCGACCGGGGTGAAGCCCCAGTGGGTCAACTGCTCCGGCTTGAGGCGCATCGTCAATTGCGGCAGGTATTGCGCGGCCTCGACCCGCACGCCGATGGCGCCGGGGATGGTGCCAACCAGTTGAGCGATTTCACCCGCCTTGCTGTCGATGACATCCAGGTTCTGCCCAAAGACGTTGATCACCACCGGCGCGGTCACGCCCGAAATGCTCTCGTCGATGCGCTCGGCCAGGAAGGTGTTGACCGAAGTGATGAGCCCGGGGAAGCTGGCCAGGGTCTGTTGAATATCGACCAGCGCTCGCCGATGCTCGGCCGGCGAGAGCGCTTTCAAATCGACTTCGAACTCGCTGATATTGACACCCGTGGGATCAACCACTTCGTTGGCTCGGCCGGCGCGCTGCGCCACCAGGCGCACACCGGGAATTTGGCTAAGCTGTGCGGTCACCTCTTTGCCGACACGCATGGACTCGGTGAGCGACGAACCTGGAGCCAACGCCATATGGACGAGGTAGTGGCCTTCCTTCAGATCCGGGATGAAGTTGCCACCGAAAAACGGCAGCGCGCCGAGCGCCGCGAGGCAAAGCACACCGATCACCCCAATGATCAGTCGGTAGCGCGACTCTATAGCGGCAAGCACAGCCAGGTAACGCGCCTTCAGCGCCTGCACCAGCCTGGGTTCCTGCTCCTTCAGCGGCCTGCCTGTCAGCAGCAGGTACGCGAGCGCCGGCGTCACGGTCAACGCCACGACCAGCGAGGCCAGGATCGCCAGGATGTACGAGATGCCCAGTGGCGCGAACAGCTTTCCGGCGATGCCCGACAGCGACATGACAGGCAGGAACACCAACACGACGACCAGCGTCGCGTAGACCACGGCGCTTCGAACCTCGAGCGAGGCCAGCAACACGACCTGCGCCGGTGGCAGCGGGTGGGCCAGTTGCTGATTCTGGCGCAGCCGGCGAAATATGTTCTCGACGTCAACGACCGCGTCGTCGACAACCTCGCCGAGCGCGATTGCCAGCCCGCCAAGCGTCATCGTGTTGAGGCTTACACCAAAGTGGGAGAGCAGGATCACGGCCGTCAGCAGCGACAGCGGGATCGCGGTGGCGGAGATGATTGCTGTGCGCACATTGAGGAGGAACAGGAACAACACGCCGATCACCAGCACGCCGCCAAGGATCAGCGCGGTGCGCAGATGGCCGATAGCGGTTTCGATGAAGCGGGCCGGCCGAAAGATGTCTGGGTGGAGCATTACCTGCTGCCCGGCCAGGACTGGCTGTAGCTCCCTCAGCACCTGTTCAACGCCTCGCGACACCGACATCATGTCGGCGCCGTACTGGCTCTCCACCATCAACGAGACGGCAGGCTTGCCGTCGACGGAGGCTGCGCCCACAGCAGGCGCTGGCCCGATCGCGACCTTGGCGATGTCGCCCAGACGCAGCGGGACGCCGTTCTGGTACCGCAGCACCACCTGCGCCAGTTGCTCTGGCGTAAGGGTCTGGCCTTCGGTGTTCAGCAGGATCCGCTGATTGGCATTTTCGACATAACCAGCGCCGCGAACGCCCGTCGCGCGTTGGGCGACAGTCAGCAGATCCTGTAGCGCCACGCCATACTGCACCAGCTTCTGTGGGTCCGCCTGAACCTGGAACTGCTTGACGTCGCCGCCGAACACGATCACGTCGGCGACGCCCGGTACGCGCAGGAGTTGGGGCTTGACGGTCCAGTCCGCCAACGTTCGCAAGTCCATCAACGAAACACGGTCGGAGGTCAGGCCGGCTACCAACGTGACGTTGGTCGAAGACGTAAGCGGCAGCAGGGATGGCGGTTTGACGCCAAGCGGTAGCGTGCCGCCCAGTGCGTTGAGCCGTTCGACGGCCAATTGCCGAGCCCTGTAGATATCGGTGCCGTCCTGGAAGGTGAGCGTCACCATGGACAGCCCCTGCAGCGACTTCGAGCGCATGCTGTCGAGGCCAAGGGTGCCGCCCATCGCGTTCTCGACAGGCTGGGTGACAAGCGCTTCGACCTGCTCCGATGTCAGTCCGGGCGCTTCGGTCTGGATCACTGCCAGCGGCGGCGCGAACTCGGGAAAGACATCCTGGCGAGCCTTGGTCAGCGTGTAGACGCCGTAGCCAGCCAGCAGGCAGGCCAGCGCGATCACCACGCCGCGGAAACGGACGGAAAAGCGAATGATGGAGTTCAGCATGATCGGGCGCGAAGGTCCGGCTAGTCGTCACATTCGGGATCTTTGCAGGCGGCGGCCGCGGTGACCGGCGGGCGCTGTTCCTCCGACAACAGCAGCTGCGCGCCGCGCGTCACCACGCGTTCGCCAGCCTCGAAGCCGGCGTCCACGAAATAGCCGCCGTCGTATGGCGACTGGTCGTTGACCAATCGACGTACGAAGCGCTCCTTGCCTTGCTGCACATAAGCCCAGGGCAGCCCGCCAAACCACAGCACCGCGGTCCGCGGGATGACAACTCCGGGGGCTGGTTGCTGGCTCACCGGCAAACGAGCGATCACCTTGCTGCCGACCGGCAGGCTGGCAGGTGCGCGATACAGGAAGGTTGGTCCTTCCGCGATTGGATCGCTCTGCGGCGATGCCGAAACCAGGCGGCCGGTGAGTTGACCACGCGTGCCGCCATCGAACGTGATCCGGTCCGGTGCCGACGTGCTGCCGTCGATCGGCAACACGATCCTCAGCATCATGTCCTGACCATCCAGGAGAGCGGCGAACGCCGTATCCTTGCCTGCGATAAGCGAGGCGAGTGGCGGACCGAACTGTTGCCGTGCACTCGCATGCACCCCTTCCAGGTTGGCTTCAGCCGACTGGAGCTTGGCCTGATCGGCCGACCATGCCGCCTGTGCCGCCTGCATCGCCTTCTGCGATATGTTTATGTGGTCCTTGAACAGGACGCGGTTGCGTTCTGCTTCCTGGCTCGAGGCATCAAGGGCTGCCTGTGCGCTGGCCACGTCGGCCGCGGCGGCGCGGTAACGGGTCTGGAGGTCGATCAGCGGTTGCAGGTCAAGCACGCTGCCATAGGCAGTCTCATTGAGTTGTCGCTTCGTTGCTGTCAGCGCGTCGGTTGCGATTCCACTGCGTTTCTGCGTTGCCTCGTCCAGCGTCACGATGGTCAGCCCGTTCTCGCTACTGACCCGACTGATCGGGGCCGCGGCCGGGGCGGCCACGCTCGGCGCTGGCTGGTACGAGAGCCAGCCCCAGGCAATCAGGGCGGCGGTCGCGGTTGGCACAAGCGCGAGGAGCAGGCGTTTGCCAAGGGTGCTCATGACTGGGGTGGTTTCCTTCCTGGGAGCATCCGGTGAAGGCTACCGGACGCTCGCTTAAGTCCACCTGAAATTTCCTCAGCGACGACGATCAATGATCGATGTCGCGATTTTCAGCCAGGCTTCATCTTGGACCGCGTATCGTCTCTCCGCCGCCTGCCATCGTGATGCAGGGCGCACTAAGGTCAAGATTGATGCGCATAGCGGCGCAGGCTTATACAGGTATCGGACGGTCCAGGCCGGACCCCGTGCGCTCACCAACCAGGAGGCGAAAGATCGATGCGCTTGCTGCTGGCTGAAGATGACCAGATGATCGGCAGCGGCCTCCAGCAAGGGCTGCGGAAGAACGGATTCACCGTTGACTGGGTGCAGGACGGCGAGTCTGCGCTGCTCGCGCTGCAAACGAATCCCTACGCCCTGCTGCTGCTCGATTTGGGCCTGCCGCAAAAAGACGGGATGGAGGTCCTGAAGGGATTGCGCCGGCGCGGCGAAACGCTGCCGACCATCATAATCACGGCGCGCGATGCGTTGCCCGACAGGTTGGCCGGGTTGGACGGTGGCGCCGACGATTATCTGATAAAGCCGTTCGCGCTGGAGGAGCTGATCTCACGCATTCACGCGGTGAGCCGCCGCCAGGCAGGCCGAGCGCAGATCGAGCTCCATGCTGGCCCCCTTCGGCTCGACCCGGTCCGCCATTTGCTCTGGCTATGCGACGAGCCGGCCGACGTCTCCGCCAAGGAATTTGCGCTGCTTCACGCCTTGATGCGCGAGCCCGGCGCGGTGCTCTCACGCGAGCAACTGGAGGATCACTTGTACGGCTGGGATAAGGAAGTCGGCAGCAACGCGGTCGAGGTGCACATCTATAACCTTCGCAAGAAGCTCGGCGCCGAGGTGATCCATACCGTGCGCGGCGTCGGCTATCGCATTGGCGAGGGTGCATGAGCCTTGGCTATCACCGTCTGCGGCTGTGGTTCAGGGGCTCGCTGCGCCGCCGTCTTCTGCTTTGGCTGTTGCCGGCAACCTTGCTGGCAGGGATCCTGGCGAGCATCGGCACCTACTGGGGAGCCTTTCTCGAACTGGGAGATCTCCTCGATGAGCAGATGCGCTATGTTGCCGAACATGTCGACGTGGCCAACGCCAACCGCGTGTCACCGACCGACGACGGCAAACGCCAGCGACAGGACAACGACGAAAAGGCCGACGAGGTGCTGCTGGAGGTGTGGCGCGACGGCAGACTGGATTTCACCACGGACGCGGCGCTGACATTGCCGCCGCCGCAGCGACCTGGGCTCAGCGATGTCTCATTCAACGGTCAGACCTGGCATACCTTCGTCGACCAGCGAGGCGATCGCCTGATCCGCGTCGGGCAGGCGCAGAACGCGCGCTGGGAGGCATTGGCCGGGCTATCGGTGCATCTGTTCTGGCCCGTCCTGTCATTGCTGCCGCTGCTCGCATTGTTCCTGTGGTACGGCATCGGGTACGGGCTGAAGCCGCTTTACCAGATCACCTCCGAGTTGAAGCAGCGCGATGCTGAAAGCCTGGCGCCGATCGGCCCTGGTCCGTTACCAAACGAGGTCAAGCCTCTGGTCGACAGCCTCAACGATCTGCTGCGGCGGCTGGACCACGCATTCACCATGCAAAAACACTTCATCGCCGACGCCGCCCATGAGCTACGCACGCCGATGATGGCTCTCAGTATCCAGACGCAGTTGGCGCAGACTGCCTCCACCGAAGAGGAACGTGGACAGGCGCTGTCGCAGCTGCAATCGGGTGTCATTCGGCTTGCCCATCTGGGGCAGCAATTGCTGACGCTCGCCAGGCTGGAACCGCAGGGACAAGCCATTGCGCCACGGTCGGTAGAGTTGTCTGATCTTTGCAAGTCGGTGATCCTGGATCAAACCCGGCTGGCCGAAGCCAAACACATCGACCTGGGTCTCGTCACTCGGGACAAGGCCGAAATACCGGGTGACCCGGAAGCGCTGCGCATCCTGCTCAACAACCTAGTCGACAACGCGATCCGCTATACCCCTGCGCACGGCACCGTCGATTTGGCGGTGCGTAGGAAGGGGTATGAGGTCGTGTTGGAGGTCTGTGACAACGGCCCCGGCATTCCGGAAGCCGAACGAGAGCAGGTGCTGGAACGGTTCTACCGCGGCAGCAACCAGGAGGGTCAAGGGAGCGGCTTGGGTCTGTCGATCGTGCAGCGCATCGTTGCACAGCACGGCGCGCTCCTGGTGCTTGGCAGCGGGCCGGACGGCAAGGGACTGCTGGCCCAGGTCCTCTTCAAGTAACCCGCCAAGCATGTCCGGAGCCGGACCGATAACAAGATGAGGATTCAGAGTTGCAGCCATACGACCTCGACTCCACTGCCACTGGTGCGATCAACAGCCTTGCCGGAGCGAGCGCCCCCGTCGATTCCCTGATGATCTGGATCTCCGCAATCAGCGTGCCGCTGCTCGTGCTCGCCCTGGCCGGACAGTGGTGGCGAGGATCGGACAGGTCGCACAACAGGCACGTCCTGGTCGCGACCGGCCTCTCGTTTCTCGCTGGCCTTGCCCTCAACCAGGCCATCCTGCTGTTCGTCCATCGCATACGACCATACGATGCCGGCATCACGCATCTGTTGATCAATCGCAGCGCCGATCCATCCTTCCCGTCCGATCATGCGACCGCCGCCTTCGCCATAGCGGCTGCATTCCTGCTGCACGGCATACGGCGGCTTGGGTTATGGCTCCTTGCCGCTGCGGTGCTTGTGGCGATCTCGCGCGTCTATATTGGAACGCACTATGTGGGCGATATCCTGGGCGGAGCCATGACGGGCACGGTTGCAGCCATGCTGGTCCGCGCGCTTTATCGGGAAGGGACACGCCTTGATCAGTCGGTGACGAGCATCCTGTAGGAGGCGTGAATGTTGGCGTCCTTCTTCACCGCCGTCACCGCGCTCATCGCAGCGCACCCACATCTTGCCTATGCGATCGTGCTTCTGCTCGCCCTGTCTGAATCCATCCCGGTCATCGGAGTGTTCATTCCGGGCACAGCCGCCATCCTGGCGATCAGCGCTCTTGTTCCAAGCGGAGTTGTGAAGCTGTGGCCGCTGCTCGGCGCTGCCGCCGCCGGCGCAATTGTCGGCGACGGCCTATCGTTCTGGGTTGGGCACCGTTACCACCGCGAAATTCTGGAGCGGTGGCCGCTTAATCGGCATGCCGAGCTTGTCGTGCGCAGCGAGGCATTCTTCGCGCGGCATGGCGACAAAAGCGTCTTCATCGCCCGCTTCACGCCTGGTGTGCGCGCCTTCATTCCCCTGATAGCCGGCATGTTGCAGATGCCTGTGGGGCGGTTCTATGCAGCCAACATCCTGTCGGCGCTGGTGTGGGCGCCTTCACATATCCTGCCCGCCGTGTTCGTCGGCGCTGCCTTTGGCATTTTCGGCGCGGCCGCCAAGCCGCTTGCCATCCTGGTTGTCCTTATCGCTATCGTGATTTGGGCGATGATCCATCTCGTCCGGTTCGCATTGCGTCGCGGGCCACTGCTGCTGTCGAAGATATCGGGATGGCTCCAGACGCGTGCAGCGGCCAGCCAATCCCGCTGGGGTCGTTTTGTGGTCGACCTGCTCGATCCGGCGCGGCCCGACGTGCGGGGCCTGGCGCTTCTGGCCCTGCTTGTGATCGGCTCCGCCTGGTTATTCCTCGGGGTTCTCGAAGATGTGGTGGCTGGCGATCCGCTAGTCCGCGTGGACACCGCGATCTACCAAGCGCTGCAGGAACTTCGCACCGCGCCGGGCGATGCCGTGATGCTCGTCTTCACCGAATTGGGCGACACTGTCGTGGTGATTGCGGTGACCGCGGCTGTGCTTTTGTGGCTTCTTTGGAAGCGCGCCTGGCGCACAGCCGCCTATTGGCTGGTAGCGATTGGCGGAGCGTCGGCGCTCAACACGATTATTAAGGTCACGCTTCATCGCGCCCGCCCGACGGAACTGTTTTACACCGGGTGGAGCGCGTTTTCCTTTCCAAGCGGCCACAGCACGGTCAACAGCGTTCTCTACGGCTTCCTCGCCTTCCTTGTCGCGCGGCAGTTGCGTCCCGCATGGCGTCTCCCGGTCGCGTTCAGTGCCGCTTCGTTTGTGCTTCTGATCGCGTTGTCGCGCCTCTACCTCGGCGCCCATTGGCTCTCCGACGTGGTTGGCGGGCTGGCGTTCGGGACAGCCTGGCTGACGGCGGTCAGCTTCTTCTACCTGCGCAAGCAATCCGAGCCGGCCCGGGTTTCGGCGCTGATCATGGTTGGATGCTCCGCGTTTGCCCTGGCCGGAGGCCTTAACGTTTACCGGCATCACACGCTCGACCTCGAACGTTATACGGTAAAGAGTGCAATGCCGACCATGGCGACCGACATCTGGTGGAACACCGGTTGGCAGCAACTGCCGGCCCAGCGCATCGACCTCCTCGGAGAAATCGAGGAGCCCCTGACCATTCAATGGGCCGGAAGTCTCTCCTCCCTCCAGGAGACCTTGCTGAGCAAAGGGTGGCGTGTCCCGACGCCCTGGACAGCGCTCAACTCCCTGGCCTGGCTGACGGGCAATGCCGCTCCGGCCACCCTCCCCGTCGTTCCGCGTCTCGATAGCGGCCGGCTCCCCAGCTTGACTCTCGTTCTATCAAGCGACACCGCATCCAAAGGATCGCGGCTCGTGCTCCGCCTATGGCCGGTTGACCTGGAGCTCACCGATGGAACCTCTTCGCCAGTCTGGTGCGGGTCGATTGTCGAGGAGCAGATCACCCGGCCACTATCGCTCTTCACTTTGGCGTGGACGCAGCCAGACGTGAACACGCCGCGTGACTTGATGGCCGGCCAACTGCAATCGGGACGGCTCGTCGCCCGTGCCAACGCTGCTGTCATGAGCTGGGATGGGCGCGTGCTACTCGCCCGCGAAACCAGCCAATAGCGAAAGCACGGGACTGGACCGGAAACATCAAGCGTTCTCCCAAGGCAGTCGGGGCAGCGAGCTGCCGTTCAGCTCAAGATTATAGTCGAATGACTGAGCGAACTACTCGCCCATAAAGCACCTTGCCAATCAATGGGATTCTGCCGGATGGTATCAGTCTTCTCGAATGCCCACCTGGAGGGTACTTGTTCGAGTCGCACAAAAGGCCGAAGAGAGGCGGACTGGGGTGCGGCGCATCAGGCAGGAATCGGAAGAGCTCGTCAAGTCTATCCATGGCGTGGGCACGATCGTTACTGAGGTCGACATCGCAGCATTCCATCAGTGAAGTAGACGGAGTTGATCGGGCAAAAGGCCCCGATGAGTATTCAGACTACTTTGAGGACGTTCGATGGTCTGCCCTGCTTAGCGCTGCCAGTCTCAACATCTGAGAGTACTGAAAAGTGCAAAGCACACCTGTTCGCGAGCGTGTGAAGTAGAACCGTCTCGCACACTCGCGTTCTGATCGAAGAGCCCGTGACCGTCGTTAGCAAGCGGCTTCCCGCATCTGCGCTTGACAAGCCGATGCTGATGTTACTGTTTCTCGGTGTCTAAACGGACAATCCTGGCCAATGCCTAGCCCTGCCAAGGCAGCGTCTGCATCGAATCCCGTCGCCGTAGCCGTCGGCTTGCCGGATGCGCCCGTGCTTGTGACACGCGCCGCCCGCGGGACCGGCATGGCGTTCCTTGAGCTCAACTGCAGACGGCGCAACGCCGGGATCACTCAGCCGGTGCGCGAGGATGCCTTTCTGATCTCCCTTCAGATGAAGGCGTGCGCGGATTTCGATCTATATGCGGACGGCAAGTCGATCTTGCCCATGGACTTCAATGCCGGCGCCATCGCGATCTTCGATCTCAGGATGAACCTGGCGACGGAACTGCGGGACCCGTTCCACGCTTTGAGTTTTTACGTGCCCCACAGGGCGCTCCTGGCGATGGGCGACGACGGGGATGTGCCCCGACATATACAGGAGCTTCGTCATATGGTGGGCGGCACTGTTGGGGATCCGGTGGCTCGCGATTTGCTGCTATCCATGCGAACAGCCTTGGTAAATCCGCAGGAGACCACAGAGCTATTCGTCGACCATGTCGCATTGGCGCTTTCGATTCACCTTGCTCGCAAATACGGCAATGTCGGTCAGTTGCCGCGCCAATGGGGAGGCGGTCTGGCGCCTTGGCAGGAGCGCCGGGCGAAGGAACTCATAGATACGAGCCTTGATAGCGGTCTGACTCTCGATATGCTCGCAGCCTCATGCAGCCTTTCGAAGAGGCATTTCACACGCGCTTTCCGTCAATCGACGGGTATGGCACCGCATCAGTGGCTGCAACAGCGACGGATCGATAGGGCAAAGCAACTTCTCGCAAAGCCTGGTCTCTCGCTTAGCGTGGTCGCTTTAGAGTGCGGGTTCGCGGACCAAAGCCATTTCGCTCGAAATTTCTCACGTGTTGTCGGCATCACTCCGAACACTTGGCGGCGCACGCGGCTTGAATAGTTTTGGCCCGATCTTTCTGTAACTGGCCCTTTCGTTCATGATCCGACTGCTGCGACCTCGTAGCGTCTCGACTGTCAAGGTTCTGAAAGGAGAACTCAGATGTCGAGTATGTTTACTTTGCTTGCCGCCGCCTCTGCCCTTGCCTTGGGTGTAGGCATAACCGCAGCCAAGGCACACGCTGCCGATGTGAAATCCGTGGTGCTCGTGCATGGCGGCTTCGTCGACGGATCCGGATGGCAGGGCGTATACGATGTCCTGAAGAAGGATGGATACGACGTCACGGTCGTCCAGAATCCCACGACCTCGCTGGCGGATGACGTTGCCGTGACCAAGCGCGCCATCGCCGCAGCCTCAGGGCAAGTGGTGCTGGTGGGGCATTCCTACGGCGGCGTTGTCGTGTCGGAGGCCGGAACGGATTCCAAGGTGGCCGCAGTCGTCTACATCGCGGCCTTCGCGCCCGATGTCGGCGAATCAGTCTCCAGCCTGATCGCAAACCCGGCGCCGGGCGCGCCGGTGCCTCCGATCCTGCCACCCGTGGATGGTTTCCTGTTCCTGGACAAGGCGAAATTCGCGGCTTCGTTCGCCGCCGACGTCAAGCCAGAATTGGCATCGTTCATGGCCGCTTCTCAGGTTCCCTGGGGCGTGGCGGCGCTCGACGGCAAGGTCACATCGCCTGCATGGAAGGTGAAGCCGGCCTGGTATCTTGTCTCCACGGAAGACAAGATGATCCCGCCCGAAGCTCAGCGCGCAATGGCCAAGCGAGCGGGAGCGACGGTGACCCAGGCGAAGGGAAGCCATGCTATTTATGTGTCGCAGCCAAAAGCGGTGGCAGCAGTCATCGAAAAAGCCGCAAAGGGCGTAAAGACCGCGTCACAATAGTGGGGGACGAACATCCGGCAGCGGGTGGAACCCAGGTACGCGAGCGGTTACCGCTCGCGTACCTGGGATATGATTGCGGTACGCCTCCGGCGAGGGCCGCCTTGCGCGAACATGGCCCGGTAGCGAGGCTACGCTCTTGAGGTCGTCCTTACGA
>NZ_VFVL01000057.1 GCF_006442815.1 Mesorhizobium sp. B2-4-3 | reverse complement strand
GTTCGCGATGTCCCCAGTCCATACACCCCCAAGTGGGGGAGATGTCCGGCAGGACAGAGGGGGGCGCGAAGGAACGCGGCGTCCGCCCAGAGCCAAAAAGGTAACAGCGTGGCCAAATCGCGCATCCAGTTCATCTGCCAGAATTGCGGCTCGGTGCATCAGCGCTGGGCCGGTAAATGCGATGCCTGCGGCGAGTGGAACACGCTGGTCGAGGAAGGCACGTCGGGTGGCATCGGCTCGGGGCCGGCCAACACGCGCAACGCCCGCAAGGGCCGCGCCGTGGTGCTGACCAGCCTGTCGGGCGACATCGAGGACGCGCCGCGCATCGTTTCCGGCATCGGCGAGCTCGACCGCGCGACCGGCGGCGGCTTCGTGCGCGGCTCGGCGCTGCTGGTCGGCGGCGATCCCGGTATCGGCAAATCGACGTTGCTGACACAGGCGGCGGCGGCACTTGCCTCGAAGGGCCATCGCATCGTCTATGTCTCGGGCGAGGAAGCGGTGGCTCAGATCAGGCTGCGGGCGCAGCGCCTCGGCGTCGCCTCGGCGCCGGTCGAGCTTGCCGCCGAAACCAATGTCGAGGACATCCTGGCGACCATCGCCGACGGCAAGCGGCCGGACCTCGTCATCCTCGATTCGATCCAGACGCTGTGGACGGACCTTGCCGATTCGGCGCCGGGCACCGTCACCCAGGTGCGCGCCGCCGCCCAGGCGATGATCCGCTACGCGAAATCCACAGGCGCGGCGATCGTGCTCGTCGGCCATGTCACCAAGGAAGGCCAGATCGCCGGCCCTCGCGTCGTCGAGCACATGGTCGACGGCGTGCTCTACTTCGAGGGCGAGGGCAACCACCACTTCCGCATCCTGCGCACGGTGAAGAACCGTTTTGGGCCAACCGACGAGATCGGCGTGTTCGAAATGTCGGACAAGGGCCTGCGCGAGGTCTCCAATCCATCCGAGCTGTTTCTAGGCGAACGGCACTCGAAATCGCCGGGCGCCGCGGTTTTCGCCGGCATGGAGGGCACCAGGCCGGTGCTGGTCGAGATCCAGGCGCTGGTCGCGTCCTCCTCGCTCGGCACGCCGCGCCGCGCCGTTGTCGGCTGGGACGGCGCGCGGCTGTCGATGGTGCTCGCGGTGCTCGAGGCGCATTGCGGCGTCCGCTTCGGCCAGCACGACGTCTACCTCAACGTCGCCGGCGGCTACCGGATCTCGGAGCCGGCAGCCGATCTCGCGGTCGCCGCCGCGCTGGTTTCGTCGCTCACCGGTCTTGCCCTTCCCGCCGATTGCGTCTATTTCGGCGAAATCAGCCTATCGGGCGCCGTGAGGCCGGTTGCACATGCGCAGCAGCGCCTCAAGGAAGCCGAAAAGCTGGGTTTTGGAAGCGCGGTGCTGCCGCTCGGCAGCGAGGAACTTGCCGGGGGGATCGGGGCCGGCGCTTTCCAGCCCACCGAGCTTGCCGACCTTGTGGCGCGCATAGCCGGCTCACGGCGCGGCCGTGCCGACGACGCGGAGTGATGCGGCTCGTCGGGCCGTAAGACAGGAAGTGGGGCGAGAACCATGCCGATTACGCTGCTTGACGGAATCCTCGTCGGCTTCACCCTGGTCTCAGCAATGCTCGCCATGGTGCGCGGCTTCTCCCGCGAAGTGCTCTCCGTGGTTTCCTGGGCGGCGGCGGCGGCGGCGGCTTTCTTCTTCTACAAGCCGGTGCTGCCCTATGTTCAGCCCTATGTCGACAACGACAAGATCGCGATGGCGGCTTCGGCGGGCGTCGTCTTCCTCATTGCGCTGATCGTCGTCTCCGTCATCACCATGAAGCTCGCCGACTGGATCATCGATTCGCGCATCGGCGCGCTCGACCGCACGCTCGGCTTCCTCTATGGCGCGGCGCGCGGCATCCTGGTGGTCGCGGTGGCGCTGCTGTTCTTCAACTGGCTGGCCGGCGCCAAGGCGCCTGCCTGGATCGCCAACGCCAAGTCGCGGCCGCTGCTCGAGACGATCGGCGCCAAGCTCGAAAGCGTGCTGCCGGAAAACACCGAGGAACTGGTCAACAAATACACGCATAAGGGCACGCCGCAGGCCGGCGCGCCGGCCACGACCGACCAACCCGCGGCCGAGCCGCCGGCAGGCGACGACAACGCGCCGGCGCCCGACGACAGCGAGGGCGAGGCGCCTGCCGACAACGAGCCGGCCAGCCCCGCGCCAGCCCCCGCCCCGGCTCCAGCGCCGGCAAACTGATTGCAAGCCGGCCTGGTGCCGGTTGTGAATGCAAGAAAGCGTGCGTTGCGTTCGGCGAGAGATCGCCTTATATGGCGGCTTTAGCGGAGCTTGAGCACCAGATGGCAGACTCAACGGCAGATGAAGGCAAGGTCCTTTCCGCCGAGGCCGATGATCATTTTCATGACGAATGCGGCGTGTTCGGCATCTTCGGCCGGCAGGACGCGGCGGCCATCGTCACACTCGGCCTTCATGCCCTGCAGCATCGCGGCCAGGAAGCGGCCGGCATCGTCTCCTATGACGGCACCCAATTCCATGTCGAACGCCATGTCGGCCTGATCGGCGATACCTTCACCAAGCAGCGCGTCATCGACAGCCTGCAGGGCAACCGCGCCATCGGCCACACGCGCTACGCCACCACCGGCGGCGCCGGCCTGCGCAACATCCAGCCCTTCTTCGCCGAGCTCGCGGAAGGCGGCCTTGCCGTGGCTCACAACGGCAACCTCACCAACGCGCTCACGGTGCAGCGCGCGCTGCAGAAGCAAGGCTCGATCTTCTCCTCGACCTCCGACACCGAGACGCTGCTGCATCTGGTCGCGACCAGCAAGGAGCGCGATTTGAATTCGCGTTTCATCGATGCGATCCGCCAGGTCGAAGGCGCCTTCTCGCTGGTGGCGATGACCGCCAAGAAGATGATCGGCTGCCGCGATCCGCTCGGCATCCGCCCGCTGGTGCTTGGCGACCTCGACGGCGCCTGGATCCTCGCTTCCGAAACCTGCGCGCTCGACATCATCGGCGCCCGCTTCGTGCGCGACATCAAGCCCGGCGAGATGGTGGTGGTCACCGCGAAGGGCATCGAGAGCATCTTCCCGTTCGAGCCGCAGAAGACGCGCTTCTGCATCTTTGAATATGTCTATTTCGCGCGGCCGGATTCCTCGGTCGAAGGCCGCAACGTCTATGATGTGAGGAAGCGCATCGGCGCCGAGCTCGCGCAGGAAAGCCCGGTCGAGGCCGACATCGTCGTGCCGGTGCCGGATTCCGGCACGCCGGCCGCGATCGGCTTCTCCCAGGCCGCCGGCATTCCCTTCGAGCTCGGCATCATCCGCAACCACTATGTCGGGCGCACCTTCATCCAGCCAGGCGATTCCATCCGCCACATGGGCGTGAGGCTCAAGCACAATGCCAACCGCCGCATGATCGAGGGCAAGCGCGTGGTGCTGGTCGACGATTCGATCGTGCGCGGCACCACCAGCCAGAAGATCGTGCAGATGGTGCGCGACGCCGGCGCCAGGGAAGTGCATATGCGCATCGCCTCGCCGCCGACGAGCGCGTCGTGCTTCTACGGCGTCGACACGCCGGAGAAGTCGAAGCTGCTTGCGTCGCGCATGTCGGTCGAGGAGATGGCGGAATTCATCCGCGTCGATTCGCTCGGCTTCCTGTCGATCGACGGGCTCTACCGCGCCGTCGGCGAGGCGCGCCGCGACAACGACCAGCCGCAATTCTGCGACGCCTGCTTCACGGGACTGTACCCTACCCGCCTGCTCGACTTCGAAGGCCACGACAATGTGCGCACGCTGTCGCTGCTGGCGAGCGGCGGGGCGTAGGCCGCATCACCTGACGGAACTGCCTGCATGACCCTCGACCTTTCCGGCCGCGTCGCGGTCGTAACCGGCGCCTCGCGCGGCATCGGCTATTTCATCGCCAGGGAACTGGCGGCAGCCGGCGCGCATGTGATCGCGGTGGCGCGCACGGTCGGCGGGCTGGAAGAGCTGGACGACCAGATCAAGGCCGATGGCCGCGGCCAGGCGACGCTGGTGCCGCTCGATCTTGCCGACATGGCCGGCATCGACCGTCTGGGCGGCGCCATCCACGAGCGCTGGGGCAAGCTGGATATCCTGGTTGCCAATGCCGGCGTGCTTGGCGTCATCTCGCCGATCGGCCATGTCGAAGCCAAGACCTTCGAGAAGGTGATGACCATCAACGTGACGGCGACCTGGCGGCTGATCCGCTCGGTCGACCCGCTGCTCAGGCTCTCCGACGCCGGCCGCGCCATCATCCTGTCGTCCAACGCGGCGCATTCGGCGCGCGCCTTCTGGGCGCCCTATGCGGCTTCCAAGGCGGCGGTCGAGACGATGATGCGTTCCTGGGCGCATGAGACCGAGACCCTGCCGCTGCGGGTGAACGCCGCCGATCCGGGCGCGACCCGGACCGCGATGCGCGCGCAGGCCATGCCCGGCGAAGATCCGGAGACGCTGCCGCATCCGTCCGAGATCGCCAGGCGCATCGTGCCCCTGGCAAGCCCGGAGCTGAAGGAAACCGGGCTGATCTTCCAGGCCAAGCACAACCGCTTCGTCGCCTACCGGCAGCCGGAATAAACTTGAGTATTAGGCGGATGAAATAGCGCTGCGGCTACGTTCTTCGAATGTAGGACATTCGAAACCGGAGGACCGATATGCGCAGACTTCTTCTCGTTGCCGCCACCGCCATGGCCGCCGCTCTTGCGGCAACAGCCGGCGTGGCGCTGTCGCAAGATGCCAAGATGAGTTTCTTCGTCACCAGCGTCGGCTCCGGCAAGGGCGCCGATCTCGGCGGGCTGAAAGGCGCCGATGCCCATTGCGCGTCGCTGGCGGAAGCGGCCGGCGTTACCGGCAAGACCTGGCATGCCTATCTGTCGAGCAGCAGCGAGGACGCGCGCGACCGCATCGGCAAGGGGCCATGGTTCAACGCCAAGGGCGAGAAGATCGCCGACGATGTCGCCTCGCTGCACAGCGACGCCAACGGCCTCACCAAGCAGACGGCGCTGACCGAAAAGGGCGAGACGATCAACGGCCGCGGCGACACGCCGAACCGCCACGACATGCTGACCGGCACCAAGCCCGACGGCACCAGGATCGCCGACCAGACCTGCGGCGACTGGACCATGAGCGGCGCCGAGGGCGCCGCCATGATGGGCCATCACGATCGCACCGGGCTCGACGATTCGGCGGCGGCGAAGTCGTGGAATTCCTCGCACGCCTCGCGCGGCGGCTGCAGCCAGGAGGCGCTCAAGGGCACCGGCGGCGACGGCCTGTTCTACTGCTTCGCGACCGAGTGAGCCGGGTCGCCCCCCTCTATTCACGGGTCTGTGACCGGGGCGACGAAAGCGTGTGCCGCCGCCCCGCTTTCGCCGCCCCAAGGGAGTTGCTAGGATCGGTCCGACTCCGACATTTGAGCAAAGCGAGGAATTCCCCATGGCTGCTACTCCCAGCGTAGCGTTGGTCTGGTATCTGGTGATCGCCGGCCCGCAAGGCGGCATGGTGGTGCTGCCCAGCACCTTCGACACCCGCGAACAGTGCACCAACGCCGTCACCGAATATCAGAAGCAGCCGACGCCTCAGGGCTGGGCCGTGCAATGCGTGCCGAGCGCCTCGCCTTTCACCGACGAGGGGGATGCGGAAGAGCCGTCGGCGCAGTAGCGGCCACAACACTCCCCCTCACCCAGCCTCCGCTTCGCTCGGCTGACCTCTCCCCGGTGGGGAGAGGCGTTTGCCAGCGTCGGCGCAACCTCTTCTCCCCACCGGGGAGAAGGTGGCCGCGTAGCGGCCGGATGAGGGGGCGTCGCGCCTCAGCGCTCCGCGCTCACACTCAACGCCGGCTTGTTGTTGATCGTCTGGAACACCACGCAGTAGCGTTCGGTGAGCTTGATGAGCGAATCGATGCGCTCCTGCGGCTCGTCGGTGTCGAGGTCGAATTTCAGCCTTATCTCGCGGAAGCCGACCGGCGCGTCCCGGGCGACGCCGAGCGTGCCGCGAAAATCGAGGTCGCCCTCGGCCTCGACCGTGGCGTTGCCGAGCTTGAACTCCAGGGCGGTCGCCACCGCTTTCAGCGTCACTCCGGCGCACGCGACCAGCGCTTCCAGCAGCATGTCGCCCGAGCACAGCTCGAGACCCGAGCCGCCGGTGGCCGGATGAAGCCCGGCGACAGCTAGCGCCCTGCCCGTCTCCACCTTGCAGGCGATCGACTGGTCGTCGAGCTTTCCGCGGGCTCTCAGCGTGATCAGCGCCTTGGCCGCATCGTCGCGATAGGCGTCCTTCAGCGGGGCCTGCATGGCCTTGAGTGCGGTTGCGTCCATTGTCTTGTCCTTCCGATCAGTCTTTGATGGTTGATAGCACAATTCCAGCTTGGGTTCCTCGCCTCCATGAAATGGGGGAAGGTGGCTCGGCGCGCTGCTCGACCGGATCGGCGCGATGGACGGGGTGGAGCGGACGTCGTCGTCGATTATTCTGTCGACACGGGTGGAACGGTGAAACTGTTGAGATGCTGGCGCGAGGCCCCCCTCTCTGTCCTGCCGGACATCTCCCCCTCAAGGGGGGAGATTGGCAGCTTCTGTCCTCAAACGCCCCTTTGACTTCGCCCGCTCCGGCCATACCTTTGCGGAGATCATTCCACCGGAGCCCACATGCGATCCAAGCTCATACCCCTCATCCTCCTGGCGTTCGCCGCTTTCTCACAGCCGAGCTTTGCCGCCGAAGCACCAGAGCGCCCCGCCCCCCAGGGCGGCGTGCTGTCGCTGCTGCCGCCGCCGCAGGTGACCGAGCATTCGATCACGCTTGGCGGGCGCAAGCTGGATTACCAGGCCAAGGCCGGCACGCTGTCGCTCTTGTCCGGCAAGGGCGACGTCACGGCCGAGATCTTTTATGTCGCCTACACGCAGCAGTCGCCGGCGCCGGCGAAGGAGCGGCCGATCACCTTCGTCTTCAACGGCGGTCCCGGTGCTGCGTCGGCTTACCTGCATATCGGCGCGATCGGGCCGCGCATCGTCGAGACCGCCGCCGACGGCGAGTTCCTGCGGCCGCCGCAAAAGCTCATCGACAATCCCGACAGCTGGCTCGACATGAGCGATCTCGTCTTCGTCGATCCGGTCGGTACCGGTTACAGCCGCGAGGCGCCGGGGCACGAGCCGAAGGAATTCTGGAGCGTCGATGCCGACGCCAGCTCGGTCGGCGCCTTCATCCGCCTCTATCTGGCGCAGAACGGCCGCACCGGATCGCCGCTTTTCCTCGCCGGCGAGAGTTATGGCGGCTTTCGCGCGGCGCTGCTTGCGCGCACGCTGCAGGAGGATGTGGGCCTGAGCCCCAGCGGCGTCGTGCTGATCTCGCCGGCGCTGGAGTTCATGCTGGTGCGCCCCGACCAGTTCGACCAGCTGCACTGGGCGCTGGAACTGCCTTCGCTGGCGGCGACGCGCCTGAAGGGCGACGGCGTCAGCGGTGATGCGTTGCGCGACAGGCTGGCCGAGGTCGAGCACTACGCGCTCGGCGATTACCTGACGGCGCTGAACAGCGGGCTGGAGCAAGGCGGCAAGCTCGCCAGCGGTCGCGTGTCGGAGATCACCGGCCTGCCGTTCGATCTCGTCCAACGCAATTTCGCCCGCATCCCCACCGGGCTTTTTGCCAAGGAATTCCAGCGCGCCACGGGCAAGGTGCTCAGCCCCTACGACGCCACCATCGGCACCGCCGACATCGCGCCGCAAAGCGCGCGTGACGCCGGCCCCGACCCGGTGCTCGACCGCAGCGTTCCGGTGCTGACCTCCGCCTTCGTCGCCTATGCCCGCGACGAGCTCAACTACCGCACCGATGTCAGCTACCGGCTGCTCAATGGCGAGATCAGCCGCAACTGGGATTACGGCACATCGGGCCAGGGCTATGCCGGCGTGATGAACGACCTGCAGCGCGCGCGTTCGCTCAACCCCGCCCTCGGCGTCGTCATCGTCAACGGCTACACCGACCTCGTCACGCCCTATCTCGCCTCGCGCTATCTGGTGAACCAGCTTCCTTCGCTATCAGACGCCAAGCCGATCCGCCTCGACGTCGTCGAGGGCGGCCACATGATGTATCTGCGGCCGGACGGGCGACGCGCGCTGAAGGATGCGGCATCGGAACTCTATCAGGCGACGCAGTAGTCCCCGACTGGCTCGCAGCAAAGGACTGCGCCAACGCAAGCGCCGTGCTGGAGCAGCGCAGCGCCTGTTTTCACTCGTATAGCTGCAGCGTGGCTCCGACTGGGGCGGAACCGCCTCACGCAAACACGCTGAAACCGCATGGCCGATGTCGTCGTCCTCGAAAGCCGCGAAAGGGTGCTGGCCGGCATCCTGTTCACGGCCGCCGCCTATTTCCTGTTTTCGGCGCAGGATGCCTCGATCAAGCTTCTGGTCGTCAGCATGACGGTCTGGCAGATCATGTTCGTCCGCTCGATCACGGTGCTCGTCGCCTGCGGCGCGATCGGCGGCAGGCGGCTGTTCGCCGACACGATGGATTCGCCGATCGTCAGGCCGATGCTGGTGCGCAGCGCGTTCACGCTGGCCGCCTGGCTTTGCTATTACAACGCCGCGCGCTCGCTGCAGCTCGCCGAGCTCACCACCATCTATTACGCAGCACCCATCATCGTCACCGTGCTTTCGGTGCTGATCCTGGGCGAGACGGTGCCGCTGCTGCGCTGGCTGGCGGTGTTCGTCGGTTTCGTCGGCGTCTTCATCGCCTGCGATCCGACCCGGCTCGGCCTCTCGCTGCCGGTGCTCCTAGTGCTGGCGGCCGCCGTCCTTTGGGGGATCGCCGTGGTGCTGCTGCGCAAGACCGCCATGCAGGAGCGCACCATGATCCAGCTCGTGCTCAACAATTTCTATTTCCTGCTCTTTTCGGCCGTGCCGGCGCTGATCTGGTGGCATATGCCCGACGGAACGCAGCTCCTTTTGCTCATCAGCGTCGGCGCGCTCGGCGGCGTGGCGCAATATATGCTGTTCGAGGGCATGAAGCGCGCGCCGGTGTCGATCGTGGCGCCGTTCGAGTACACCTCGCTGGTCTGGGCCTTCGCGCTGGGCTACGCCATCTGGGGCGACCTGCCGCGCACGGAAGTGTTCATGGGCGCGGCGCTGATCATCGGCGCCGGCCTGCTCATCGTCGGCAACGAGCGTTTCCGCAAACGGGAGCAGGCCTGATGACAGAAGGCTGTCAGGAGCAACCCAGTAGGTTGGTGTTATGACCGATGCGCTCGACATACCGGAAAAGCTTGCGCCTGCCGCCGACGCGGCCGCCGAGCGCACGCTCGGCATCATCCTGGTGTCGGCCTCGGCGATCGCCTTCGCGCTCACCGGCGTGCTGACCAAGTCGATCCATGCCGATCCGCTGACCATCACCTGCTGGCGCGGTTTTTTCGGCTCGATCCTGATCACGCTCTACGTGCTGTGGCGCCGGCGCCGCTCGGGCGGGCGCGAGAGCCTGAGATTGGGCTGGCGCGGCTGGCTGCTGGCGGTCGAAGGGGCAGCGGCCAGCATCGCCTTCATCTCGGCCTTCAAATTCACCTATGTCGCCAATGTCGCGGTGATCTACGCGACCTCGCCCTTCATCGCGGCGCTGCTCGCCTTCCTTCTGGTACGGGAAAAATTCCGGCTGCAGACGATGCTGGCTGCGGCGGTATCGCTTTGCGGCGTCGCCATCATGGTGGGCGCCGGCCTCGGCAACGGGCATCTGTTCGGCGACGCCCTGGCGCTGCTGATGACCGCAGGCAGCGCGCTCTATATGATCATGGTGCGCGCTTTTCGCGACTCGCCGGTCGTCTGGGCCGGCGCTGTCTCGGCCTTCCTGCTTTTCGTGCTCGGCTGGTTCGTCACCGATCCGCTCGCCGTCTCCGCCCGCGACGTGGCGCTGCTCGCCACCTTCGGCTGCTCCTTCGCCCTTGCCTCGATCCTGTGGACGGAAGGCTCGCGGCTGATCCCGTCGGCGGAAGCCGGGCTGCTCGGCTCGGCCGAGGTGCCGTTCGCCATCCTGTTTGCCCTGTTGTTCCTTGGCGAAATCCCGCCGATGGCCAGCATCATCGGCGGCGCCATCGTGCTTTGCGCGGTTTTCGCGCATGCCGGACGCGACTGGTTGAAGGCGAAATCGGCGCGTTCGTAAATTATTTTCGCAGTCACGGAACCATCGTCCGACTCAGGCATTGTTAGTCCGACGGGTCACCCCCCAAGTCCCCCCAAACCCCTCGACCCGTCCGACTAGAAGCCGACCCGCAAAAAGGTCGGCTTTTTCTTTTGGGCAATCGGCCTCAGGACGGAAGGGCCAGCCCGCCAGCAAGCAGCTCCGCCAGGTCCCGCGCCGGACGCGCGGCTTCGCGGCTGAGCCGGATGGCGAAATCGGCCATCGGCAGCGGCGGGAGGTCGAAATCGGCAGATGCCTCGACGATGCCGGAATGGGCGAAACGCCGGGTGCGCGGCGTCAGCGCGATGCCGGCATTGACCGCGGCGCGCAGTCCGGCAAGGCTGGCGCTGCCGGCGGCGATGCGATAGCGGCGGCCGGCCGCGTCGAGCGCATTGAGCGCCGCCTCCCTGAAGCCGCAATAGGGGTCGAGCAGCGCCAGCGGCACCGCTTCGGGCCGCGCTGCCAGGCCTTTTTCCGAGCAGAGCCACAGCATCGGCTCGCTGATCACGGCCGTTTCATCCAGCGACGGGGCATGGCGCATGGTGATCGCGAGGTCCAACTGGCCCGCCTGCAGGGCCGATCCGAGTTCCAGCGAGCGGCCGACACGCAGCTCAATGCGCACTCGCGGATGGCTGGCAGCGAAGGCCCGGAGCAGGTCCGGCAGGCCCTGATCGGCGAAATCCTGCGTCGTGCCGATGGCGATGCGGCCGCCGGCGCGCGCGCCTTTCAGCGCCAGCCACGCCTCGGTGTGGACGGCAAGGATGCGACGCGCATGGCCGACAAGGTCCGCGCCGGCCGGCGTCAGCCCGCGCCCCCTGCCCTGCGGGATGAGCAGCGGCTCGCCGACGATCTCCTCCAGCCGCTGCATCTGCGCGGTCACCGCCGACGGCGTGCGGCCGACAGTGGATGCCGCCTTGGCGAGCGAGCCGCCATCGACAAAGGCAAGGAAGGTTTTCAGAAGATCCGGATCGAGCGTTTCCATATACTTCGATGATATCGAATCTTTTGTCAAAAACAATTCGATTTTATTGATGTTATGCCAGTGGGCATGCTCCTCCCATCAACGGCGCGAGGCGCCAAACCCGAAGGAGAGAAAAATGCCGATCATCAATGTCAGCGTCACCGGGAAGCCCAACGCGAAGCTGTCCGCCGCGATCGCCAAGGAGGTCACGGAGATCACCGCCAAGGAGTTGCGCAAAGATCCGACCATCACCGCGGTCGCCGTCAACTATATCGAGCCGCAGCACTGGTTCGCCGGCGGCAAGTCGCTGGCGGAGCATGGCGCCAATACGTTCTGGCTGGACATCAAGGTCGTCGACGGCACCAACACCAAGCTCGAGCTCGAAGCCTACCTCAAGGCGATCTTCGAAGCCTTCGGCCGGCTGCTTAACGGCGTGCATGAGGAAAGCTACGCCTTCGTGCATGAGGTGCCGGCGGCGGCCTATGGCTATGGCGGCAAGAGCCAGGAGTTCCGGTTCATCAGCGGGAGGCTGAAGGCGGCGTGAGGGCATTCTTTTGCTCGTTCGCCGTTTACGAGAGGGTGGTTATCCCACGGGAGGATGAAGCCTTGTATCAAGCGCGAAATGCTCCTGGAGACGCAGTCTATAGAGGCCGGCCGCCCGACCGGGATCGAACACCAGATTCCAGCTATGCTGGGATACCGCGCTGGGGACCAAAAAGAAGGGATACTTGGCCAGCAGAGCATCGCCAAACTGCTGCTGGCCGGCGCCTGGAATGCCGGGACGCAGCCAGCTTGCGTTCGGAATCTCATCCATTTCCACCACGTGAACCTTTAATGGATCGGTGATGTCGAATGCCGTCAGCCCGTGAGGAACGGTATCCAACGTACGAAATCCTTTGTGGACCGCCACCTCGAGAATGGCGGTCGATGGATCGACGGATGCATAGACGGCTCTGACGCCTTTGCTGTTCCACCTTCCCCCGAGTTTGAAGGCTCCCTCACCGCTGTCCCAAGCTGCCTGGAAGCGTTTGTGATCAAGTCTCCAGCCGACGACATCGCCTGTCCCAAGAGATCCCGGCAAAGGCGTCACGCGTAGACACCGTAGTCGAGCCGTTCGAGGAATTCCTGCACAAGTGTGGTACCCGCCGCTGTGGCCAGCAGATCGATCGGCCGCCTGTTGTCCAAGCCCATGGCGGGTTCAATCATCCATTTTTCAGCCGCTTCCTGGGTCCCAAGAACGGACATGGCCTTGGTGAGTACCCTGGCGAAATTCCAGGTCCTGGAGCCTTGCTCGCGATTGAGCGTCCTGGAGTGATCCGATTTGTGCCGCTGAAATGTCCGCTCGCTCATGCCGAATGCCGCCTCGAAGGCATCTGCATCAATGACGGTCAGCTGCCCGACAAGACTTTCCAGGGCCTCGCTTGGAATTCCATGCAGGATCATTTCATGGGCCTCGAGCTGACTGGATATGGAAGATCCAAGAACCTTCGGCCCGCCGAACATGTCGACCAGCCGTTCGAACTCCGGCTCCATGTGTGGAGCTTCAGCAAACCCTGTTGGGAAACTGGCCATGTCATGTCTCCGTCACGTGTCGCTTTATTTACGACATGTGTCGAAGTTTTTCAAGTGGAAGCTTCTAAAGTGAAGGCCTATCTGGCCATCGCTGACAGGCGTGGAACCGAAACGCCGCCTCGGTCAGAGCCCGCATTGACCTTGCCCCGACTTCCGCTACCCTCTGCCACCGAAGCGGCCGCCAAGAGCCGCGTCCTGGAGGAGACTGGGAGAGAGCGGCATGATCCTGACCCTGGCGCTGCTGGCGGGCCTTGCCCTTGCCTGGCTGCTGATCGCCGTGATCGAGCGGTTCCGGCTCGACCTGCGCTTCACCCAGGCGCTGCTCTATGTGCCGTTCAAGCTCGCCTACCGCATCGCCGACAACCGCATCCGCATTGCCCGCAGCGCCAAGACGCCGGTGATCTATGTCGTGTCGCACCAGTCGCGCATCGAGCCGGCGCTGATGCTGTCACTGCTTCCCGACGACACGCTGCATATCCTGGACGAGGCCTCGGCGCGCTCGCCATGGCTGGAGCCGTGGCGCGAGCTTGCCCGCACCATCGCCTTCAACGCCGAGCATGTCTTCGTCAGCCGGCGGCTGGTGCGCGTGCTGAAGGGCAAGGGGCGGCTCGCCGTCTACCTGCCCGACGATGTCGAGCCGGACGTCAAGTCCTTCCGGCTGTTTCGCGCCATCACCCGTATCGCCATGCAGGCCGACGCCCGCATCGTGCCGATCTTCGTCGCCGGCACGCGCGACCTGCCGATGTCGCTGACGCCGAAGGAGAAAGCGCCGCGCCACTGGTTCCCGCGGCTTTCGGTGAGCGTGCTGGAGCCGATGACCATCGCCGAGCTGGTGGCGCGCAACCCGGACATGGCCTCCAACACCAACGCGCTGTTCGACCGTTTCGCCGAAGCGCGGCTCTACGGCACCAATCTCGACCGCGGGTTGTTCCTTGCCATGCGCGATGCGGCCGACCGCGTCGGCCCCTCGCACACGATCATCGAGGACGTGATTTCCGGCTCGCTCAGCTATCGCAAGCTGTTCATCGGCGCGCGCGTGCTTGGCCGCCATTTCGAGGCGGTGACAGCGCCCGGCGAAGCGGTCGGCGTGCTCCTACCCAACGCCAATGGCGTGGTGCTCACCTTCGTCGGCCTAATCTCAGCGGGCCGCATCGCAGCGATGATCAACTACACCGCCGGCCCGGCCAGCGTCACCGCGGCGATCCGCACCGCCGTCGTCAGGACGGTGGTTTCCTCCCGCGCCTTCATCGAAAAGGCCGGCATCGACGACATCGTCGCCGCGGTCGAGGCGGGCGGCGCCAAGATGCTGTGGCTGGAGGACGTGCGCGCCGGCGTGACGGCGCTGGACAAGGTGGCGGCCGCGCTCTTGTGGCGCCTGCCTTTGCAGCGGCAGCAAGCCTCGAAGCCGGCGGTCATTTTGTTCACCTCCGGCTCGGAAGGCACGCCGAAGGCGGTGGTGCTGTCGAACCGCAACCTGCTTGCCAATGTCATGCAAGCGGAAGCGCGCGTCTCCGTCTCGCCGGCCGACGTCCTGCTCAACGTGCTGCCGGTGTTCCATTCCTTCGGGCTGACCGGCGGCACCATCCTGCCGCTGGTGCTGGGGATAAAGCTGTTCCTCTACCCCTCGCCGCTGCACTACAAGATCATCCCCGAGATCGCCCGCAAGGTGAAGCCGACCGTGATGTTCGGCACCGACACTTTCCTCGCCAACTATGCCCGAACCGCCAAGGACGGCGACTTCTCCAGCCTGCGTTTCGTCGTGGCCGGCGCCGAAGCGGTGAAACCGGAGACGCGGCGCACCTATCGCGACCGTTTCCAGGCCTCGATCGTCGAAGGTTTCGGGCTGACCGAGGCCGCACCAGTCGTGGCGGTGAACACCGCCATCCACGGCCGCGACGGCACAGTCGGGCGGCCGCTGCCAGGGATCCGCATGAAGCTGGAACCGGTCGAAGGCATCGCCGAGGGTGGCCGGCTGTGGCTCGACGGGCCGAATATGATGATGGGCTACATGACCGCCGAGCGTCCCGGCGAATTGCAGCGGCTGGAAGGCTGGCACGACACAGGCGACATCGTCTCGATCGACCGCGAGGGTTTCATCGCCATCCGCGGCCGGGCCAAGCGCTTCGCCAAGATCGCCGGCGAGATGGTGTCGCTGGGCGCCGTCGAGATGCTGGTGCAGTCGCTATGGCCGGAAGAGCGCCACGCGGCGGTGGCAGTGCCGGACAAGAGGCGCGGCGAGCGCATCGTGCTGGTCACCACCGCCGACGACGCCAGCGCCGAGGAGTTGCGCCAGTTCGGCAAGAAGGCGGGTGCTGCCGAACTGATGGTGCCCAACGACATCATCAAGGTCGACGAGATCCCGGTGCTGGGTTCGGGCAAGACGGATTACATCTCGGCGCGTAAGCTGGCGATCGACCGGCTGGGGCTCAGCGCGGCGGCATAGCGCGGCGCTCCCACTACTACCTGATCAACCTTGCATGACGGCGTGCGGCTTGGCCGCGCCGTCATGCCGCACACGGAAATAATGAACAAATCTAGTGAGTGATCATTTACTCACCATGGCATAATGCGAGGAACAGGCTATGGCAAAGATCCTTGTCACTGGCGGTACCGGGCACTTGGGGCGCGATCTTGTGCCGGCTCTGATGGGGTCAGGGCACGACGTCAGGCTTCTGGTCAGGAAACCGCAACCAGGCAGGTCCGTTGAATGGGCACTTGGCGATCTCGCGACCGGAGCCGGTCTGGAGGACGCGCTTCGTGGCGCCGACACTGTCATCCACGCCGCGACACTATCGCCGATCGCCAGGCGCGGCATGAGGATCGTCGATTTCTTTTCCAGCCCATCCGACGTCGATATCGAAGGCACAAGACATCTTCTCGCCGCATCGCGGCGTGCCGGCATTTCGCATTTCATTTTCGTCTCGATTGTCGGACTTGAGTTCAGCACCTTGCCCTATAGCCGGGTGAAACTGGCGGGTGAGCGCCTGGTGCGGGATTCGCAGCTTTCATGGTCGGTTATCCGCGCGACGCCTTTCTTCTATCTCCTGGAGCAGATGCTGGGCGGCTTGCGATGGCTGCCGGTCTGGCCGCTGCCGACCGCCCCCGCAAATCCCATCGACACGCGTGACGTAGCAAGTTACCTGGCCGAAGCGGTCAGCGACGACAGACGCGGCATGCGCCCGGAGATCGGCGGTCCGGAGATACTGCCGTTCTCGGGCTTCGCGCGACAATATCGCGATGCGCTCGGGCTTCGGCGCCTCATCCTGCCGCTGCCGGTCAGCCGCAGGATGAGCCTTGCCATCGGTCTGATCGAAGCCAGCGACCGGCTCGGCGAAAGGACCTGGAAAGCCTGGCTGGCCGAGCAAAGCAAGCAACCGCGCCCCGCCGCAGTGCCTTCCTGATCGTGTTCAGCGTCTCGGTTTCGTGCGGGAATGCTATGGTCGGCGCCGACTCTTATTGGATCATGCGATACGGAAAGCCGTCATGAAGCCGCCGTCAAACGGACGCCAACGCATATTGCATGAGGCGATCCGCCTGTTCGCCGAGCGCGGCTACGACCGCACGAGCGTTCCCGACATCCAGGAAGCTGCCGGCCTGTCGCGGGGGTCCGGCGCTCTCTATAAGCACTATCCGTCGAAGGAGGGGCTGCTGGCCGAGGCGATCAACCAGTTTGTCGACACCGCGCGGGAGGGTCGGACGGAGTTTGCCGAGACATCGCTGCCGATCGACCAACAAGCGCGGCAACTCGTCGAGGGCATGCTGGCACGGCTCGGGGCCAACCGTGACGTTCTCAGGATCCTGTGGCGCGACCTTGAGCATTTCCCCAGCCTGAAGGCAGCCGCGCGCGACGAAATCATAGAAAGGACATATCGCGCGGTCGCTGAATGGCTGCAAGAGCATCAGCAGCGGGGCGATCTACGTCCGCATGACAGCGAAGCGGTGGCTGTCGTCGTCGTCGGCAGCATTGCCATGTTCCGCGTCTTTGAAGCAATCTGGGGCGAGCGCGCGATCGAGATCGATGATCAACGCTTCGCGTCGGCCTGGAGCGATCTGCTCCTGCGCGGTCTTCGACCTTAGAGCGATTACGGAAACGGCGAGCCGCTCCAACTCTTATTTTCACGCAATTCCGGACGGAAAACCGCCACGCACTTGTCCTGGAATTGCTCTAACCGATATCCGAAGGCGGCACCTTCTCGCCTTCGCGCATGGCGCGCTTGGAATAAGCGCGCACCGAGAACGGCAGGAACAGCAGATACCCCGCGACGGAGGCGGTCAGCGTGTACCAGGGATAGGTCATCAACAAGAGGATGTAGAGCACCACGCCCAGGATCACCGGCAGCACCCTGTCGCCCGGCACCTTGACGCTCTTGCCCGAGTAGACCGGCAGGCGGCTGACCAGGAGGAAGGCGACCAGCACGGTGAAACCGGTGGCGACGAAGGCGGCCGGCCTGGTGGGCTCCAGCCCGAGCCGCAGGAAATAGAGATAGAGCGGCAGCATGACCAGCACAGCACCCGCCGGGGCCGGCACACCGACGAAATATTCGGTCTGCCAGGCCGGCTGGTCGGTATCGTCGGCCAGCACGTTGAAGCGGGCAAGCCGCATGCCACAAGCGATGGTGAAGAGAAGTGCTGCGATCCACCCGGGCGAGCCGGCGCGGTCGAGCAGGAAGGCGTAGAGAACCAGGGCCGGCGCCACGCCGAAATTGACGATATCGGCCAGCGAATCCATCTGGGCGCCGAATTTCGAGGTCGCCTTCAGCATGCGCGCCAGCCGGCCGTCGATGCCGTCGAGGAACGCGGCAAGCAGCACCATGACCACCGCGATCTCGAAGCGGTTCTCGAAGGCGAAGCGGATGCCGGAAAGGCCGGCGCAGATGGCAAGCACGGTGACCAGATTGGGCAGCACCATGCGCATCGGGATCTCGCGGATGCGCGGACCGCCGCTGGCATGGGCCTCGAATTTCTTGAACGGCGCGCCCAACGCTCAGGAAACCCTGACCAGTGGCGTGACCGCGGTGCCGCCAAATTCGGCGAGCACGGTCTCGCCGCCGACCGCCGTCTGGCCGACCGCGACGCGCGGCACGGCGCCCGACGGCAGGAAGACGTCGACGCGCGAGCCGAAGCGGATCAGGCCGAAACGCTCGCCGATCGCGATCGAGCCGCCGGCCTCGGCCCAGCAGACGATGCGGCGCGCGACCAGCCCGGCGATCTGGACGGCGGCGATGGTGCCGTTCGGGCTGTCGATGACCAGGCCGTTGCGCTCGTTCTCCGCGCTTGCCTTGTCGAGCTCGGCGTTGAGGAATTTTCCGGGCTTGTGCTCGATGCGGGTGATCCGGCCGCGCACCGGAGCGCGGTTGATGTGGCAGGAAAACACGTTCATGAACACCGAGATGCGGGTCATCTCGCCGGAGCCGAGGCCAAGCTCGCTCGGCGGCACCGCGGGCCCGACCGCGGAAATCACGCCATCGGCCGGGCTCACCACCAGCCGGTCGTCGACCGGCGTGACCCGCTCGGGATCGCGGTAGAAATAGACGCACCATGCGGTGAGGATCAGCCCGATCCAAAACAGGATCGAGGAGAAATAGCCAAGGAACAGCGTCGCCGCGGCGAAGGCGGCAATGAAGGGATAGCCTTCGCGATGGATTGGAACGAACGTATTCTTGACAGAGTCGAGAAGCGTCATAGGGCTTGGGGGCGGTCCCTGTTTCAGGTTGCGCCTCAATAGCGGAAAGCCCCCCTCCCCGCAACGCAACAATATGCCCCGTGATCCCGATCACTGCCGACGCCGGCGGGACAGCGCCCCCTCTGTCCTGCCGGACATCTCCCCCACTTGGGGGGAGATCGGCTGTCACGTCCGCCTTCGCCAATCGTCAGCCCTGGCGAGACATCTGCGCCTTACACCTCCGGCACCCGCTGGTAGTTGGCGATGTCGGCCTTGACGCCCAGGCGGGCGATCGTTTCCTGCGGGCTGAAGGCGATGCTCTCATGCGCGGCCTTGACGATCGGCACCACCTTGTCGATGGCGGCCTGGCTTTCCCATTCGACCATGGTGACAAGGTTGAACTCGCCGGGGCCCGAGAACTGCTCGAGCAGGAAGTCCTGCACGAAACCCTCCTGCTGGCGCAGCAGCTCATGCGTCATCCTGGCCTTGCCGAGGATTTCGTCGCGCGCTTGCGCCGGCACGACGAATTTGTCGACCCGGAACACGCTGCCGGTGCGGTGAGTACTGGTGCTCATTTTCATCCATCTCCGATCTGGAAGGTTGTTGGCAGGAGGCCCGGAGACGGTTTGCAAGCTCAAGATAGGTTGAGGTCAAGGGGGATTTTCGCCCTCCCTTCTCCCCTTGTGGGGTGAGAAGCGGTCCGCGTTAGCGGGCGAAAAGCCAATTGCTTGGCTTTTCGAGCTTCGAACGCCCTGAGCCTGCGAAGGGCCGGGTGGTGGATCGGCGTGAAGCGCCGAGACGGATGAGGGGTGTTCCAGGGAACGCCAGCATCTCACTCCGCTGGAACACTCCTCATCCGGCCGCTTCGCGGCCACCTCTCCCACAGGGAGGGTTTTGCACGGGAGCCGATATTTAGCGCATGAGGCAGATGGGCGTTTTTTGAAAGGCGCTCGGGCCACTTTG
>NZ_VFVL01000056.1 GCF_006442815.1 Mesorhizobium sp. B2-4-3 | reverse complement strand
CTACTCCCCTACTCCCCTACTCCCCTACTCCACGTCGAGGACGATCTTGCCAATATGCTCGCCCTCTTCCATGCGCTCATGCGCGCGCCAGGCTTCGGTTAGCGGAAAGATCATGTCCATGACGGGGGCAACCTTGCGCGTGCCGAGCAGCGGCCACACCTGGGCCTCCAGCGCGGCGGCAATCGCCGCCTTGAACTCGACGGTGCGCGGGCGAAGCGTCGAGCCGGTGTGGGTCAGGCGCTTCACCATGATCTTGGAGAAGTCGGCGCTGGCCACGGCGCCGGCCTGCACCGCGATCTGCACGATGCGCCCCTCGACGGCCGCCGCCTCGTAGTTACGCGCGACATAGTCGCCGCCTACCATGTCGAGGATGACGTCGGCGCCCTTCCTGCCGGTCGCGTCCTTCACCGCGGCGACGAAATCCTCCTCGCGGTAGTTGATGGCCCGGGCGGCGCCGAGCTTGAGGCAGGCGTCGCATTTCTCCTTGCTGCCGGCGGTGGTGATCGCAGTGGCGCCGAATGCCGAGGCGAGCTGGATGGCGGTGGTGCCGATGCCGGACGAGCCGCCATGGACAAGCAACGTCTCGCCTTTCTTCAGGCCGCCGCGCTCGAACACGTTGTGCCAGACGGTGAAGTAGTTTTCCGGAACAGCGGCGGCCTCCGAATGCGTGAAGCCCGCAGGCAGCGGCAGCACGCTGCCGGCATGCACCTTGACATATTCGGCATAGCCGCCGCCCGGCGTCAGGGCGCAGACCCGGTCGCCGATGCGCCAGCGCGATATCTCGTCGCCGAGCGCCGCGATTTCACCCGAAGCTTCGAGGCCAGGCAGGTCGGACGCGCCGGGTGGCGGCGGATAGGCACCCTTGCGCTGCTGCACGTCCGGCCGGTTGACGCCGGCCGCGTGCACCCGGATCAGCACTTCGCCGGAGCCAGGTACCGGCACATCGCGCGTTTCCGGCTTGAGCACCCTGGGACCGCCCGGTTGCGAGATCGCGATGGCCGTCATCTTCGCCGGAATCTTCTGACTTGCCATGGCTTGCCATCTCCTTATGTCGGTCTGTTGTCGGCCGTTTGCATCGGCGCCCTGCTTGGAGCGGTTTGACGTCCGATAGAGACGCCGAACCGCTCCAACTCTTTGTTCTTACGCAATTCCGGACGGAAAACCGCTACGCATTTTTCCTGGAATTGCTCTATGTATGCTGATTGTCAGATCAGGCAAATGGCCAAGTAAGGAAGGAGCGACGGATGGCGATCTTCGACGACGAACCCAGGAAGAAGCCGCGCCCGCACGAGATCGGCCAGGACCTGTCGCTGCTTTCCGTGGACGAATTGTCCGAGCGCATCGGGATGCTGCGCGACGAGATCGCCAGGCTGGAAACCGAGCGCACCGCCAAGGGCGCCACCAAATCCGCCGCCGAGTCGCTGTTCCGCCGCGGATAAATTGTTCGGCGTGCTCGCTCGCCGCCGAAAAGCCCGAATACATCTGTCTTCAGACCCTGCGTCTCGAACCCGGATCAAGCGATGTTTGCAACCTACAGACCGATCCTCTCGTTGCTGCGCGGCACGGCGTTCCTGCTCGCCGCATCCGGCCTGCACGGCCTGCTGTTGCCGTTGCGCGGCCAGGTGGAGGGTTTTTCGACCGCATCGCTCGGCCTGATGGGCACGGCCTGGGCGGGCGGCTTCGTCGCCGGCTGCTTCTTCGCGCCGCGTCTCGTGCGCCGCGCCGGCCATGTCAGGGCTTTCGGCGCCTTCGCCGCGTCGGGCGCGATCATCGCGCTGCTCACCGGCCTCATCATCGACGAGTATTTCTGGATCCTTTTGCGTGCCTTCACCGGCTTCACCATGGCCGGCGCCTTCATGGTGATCGAGAGCTGGCTGAACGAGAAGGCCACCAACGAGAACCGCGGCACCGTCTTCGGCCTCTATATGATGGTCACCTATGCTTCGATCATGGGCGGCCAGATGATCGTCGCCGGCGGCGATGTGCGGTCAGCCTCGCTGTTCATGATCACCGGCATCCTGTTTTGCCTGTCGCTCATTCCGACGGCCGTGTCGACGCAGTCGCATCCCAAGCCCCTGCAGGACGTCAAGCTCGACGTCAAAGGCCTCTACGCCAATTCGCCGGTGTCGGCGGTGGCCTGCCTCCTGATCGGCATCGCCAACGGCGCCTGGGGCACGCTGGGCGCCGTCTATGGCGCGCGCGTCGGCATATCGACCGCCGAGATCGCGCTGATGATGAGCCTGGTGGTCGTTTCCGGTGCCGCCATGCAGCTACCGGCCGGGCGCCTGTCGGATACAACCGACCGCCGCTTCGTGCTGGCCGGCGCCGCCTTCGGCGCGGCCCTGGTCGCGGTGCTGATCTTCCTGATCGCGCCGCGTTCGGGCGTCTTCATCATCGTGTTGACCGCCGCCTATGGCGCGTTCGCCTATACGCTCTATTCGATCGCTGTCGCGCATGCCAACGACCACGCCCGCTCCGAGGACTTCGTCAAGGTTTCAGGCGGCCTGCTCCTGCTCTACGGCTTCGGCACGATGATCGGTCCGCTTTTGGCCGCGGCCTTGATGGGCTCGGTGCGTCCGGAGGGGCTTTTCCTGGCAACCGCGCTCGCGCATCTCAGCCTTGCCGGCTACACGCTGCTGCGTATCCGCGCCCGCGCGCCGGTGCCGATCGAAAACCGCGACGCCTTCAAGACGCAGCCCGCGGACCGCGCGGTGACGCCCGAGGCAACTAGGCTCGATCCGCGCAGAAAGGTTGAAACCAATAGTTGAGATTCGCAAGACTTTGCCTCACAAATAAAGGCATGATGTTTTCTGACGCCTTCGTGGCGATAGCCGATCCCAACCGGCGCTATCTTTTGGAAGAACTCCGGCGCGGCCCGAAGACGGTGAACGAACTGGCGGCCGGGTTGCCCGTCTCACGCCCTGCGGTTTCCCAGCATCTAAAGGTCCTGCTCGACGCCGGCCTGGTCAATGCCAAGGCGGAAGGCACGAGGCGCGTCTATGCCGTCAGCAGCGCCGGCTTCCTCAGGCTCAACATCTGGCTCGACCAGTTCTGGGAAACGGCGCCGGGGGAGTGATTCGAGGGGCGTCGAGCCGCAGGCGCGCGACAAGGTGATCGTGCTCTAGACACAAGGACTCAGTTCGCCGCCAGCGCAGCGCCGAGCGCATCGAGCAGTTCGCCGGTGCCATGCTCGCGGGTGGCCGGTGTATCGATGCCGTCGAAGAAGGCGCCCTGCTCCGTCAGGATAAGCCGCGTTCCCTTGCCTTCGGGGATAAGCTCGATCGTCGCGAGCGAAACCGAGACCCGGGTTTCGCCGAACAAGAGTTCATAGCTGTAGACGATGCGCCGGTTGGGCACGATATCCTGATAGACCGCGTTGTAGAAATGCATCTGCCCGTCGCTGGGACAGCCGGCGTTCACTTCCTTGCCGCCAACGCGAAAATCCATCTCATGCCGGCTGGGCATGGGGTTGTCTGGATCGAAAAACCAGCGCTTCTTGGCGGCCGGATCGCTCAGCGCGAAATAGACTTTTTCCGGCGCCGCCGGATAGACGCGTTCGATGACGAAGGTGGAATGGACGACGGATCGTTCGCTCATGACGGGACCCTTCAGGTTTCATCCTTGGTTTCAGCGAGGAAATCGCCGAGACGGTCGAGCCGGCGCTCCCAGGCGAGCCGCCGCTCGTTGATCCAGCGCTCGGCGGCCCGAAGCGCCTGCGGCTCGATCCGGCAGGTGCGGACCCGGCCAAGCTTCTCGGTCCTCACGAGGCCGCTCGCCTCGAGCACGTTGAGATGCTGGACGACGGCCGACAATGACATCGCCAGCGGTTCCGCCAACTGGCTGACCGACGCCGGTCCGCGCGACAGCCGATCCACCATTTGCCGCCGCGCTGGATCGGCGAGCGCCTGGAACATCAGATCGAGCTGGGCGGGATCGTGCAGCATGGCCGGCTAGCCGTTGTTGTAGGGGAAGAACTTGAAATAGGGCTGCGCTTCCTCGATGACGCGGGCGAAGGACGGACGCGCGAGCAGCCGGTCGTGGTAGCGTTTCACCGCCGGGAACTTGTCGCCAAACGGCTCGACCTTGTTGGCATAGAACAGCGCCGGCGATGCGGCGCAGTCGGCCATCGTGAAGGTCTCGCCCACCGCCCAGGTCTTGGCCTGCATGTCCTCTTCGACGATGGCGTAGGAATTGCGCAGCTGCGCGCGGGCCTCCTCGACGCCGAACGGATCGGTCTTGTCCTTTGGCCGCAACCTGTCGCCGACGATCTTCTGCATCGGATGCTGCACGTAGAAATCGTAGAAGCGGTCGGCCTGACGGACCTGCAGGGCGAGATCGATAGCGACGGGAACGAGCTCGACCGGCCCCGGATAATGCGCGGCGAGATATTCGACGACGATGGTGGATTCCAGCACCGTGCGGTCCCGCGCATCGTCACGCAGCGCCGGCATCTTGCCGGTCGGCGACACCTTCAGGAAGGCGGCGCGGGAGGCCTCGTCGCCGAGGTCGACAATCACCGGCTCGAACGGCGTGCCGTTCTCGTAGAACGCGATCAGCGGCTTCCAGCAGAACGAGGCCAGCGGATGGAAATGCAGCGTCAGGGACATTCTCGCTCTCTTTCGCTCGAGCAATACTGAAGTGATCACTTAACTAATGTCGTAAACCCGTTGAGCCTCCACGCCTAGTCCCCGACACAGGGATTTTGAAAGGTTGGCGTTTGTCTTGGTGCAAGATTTTCCGTTCATGTCCGTGAAATCAGCGCAAACGCCGGGGATTGGTTGAAGCCGCCCCCTAACGTCGTCATTCTATGGCGGAGCAAGGAGCGAAGCGACGCGGCGCAGACCGTAGAATCCATGCCGTGACTGGGAAGCGCCGCCACGGTGCAGAATTTTGCTCCGTTGCACTCCTTGGCGAAGGTAACGGCATGGATTCCAGGGTCTTCGCGACGGAGCTTCGCTCCTGCTCCGCCCTGGAATGACGATCGCGATGGGCGTTTCGGCCAATCTCCAACGCTTGCCACCTGCCAACGCAAACGGAGCCGACCGGTCAAAATCCCTGTGCAGTGCCACTAGCCGTGTGCGACGATAGCGTCGACGATTTGTGGCCAGTCGTTGCGATGCAGTTCATGGCCGCCGCCTTCGATCTTGACCAGCCTTGCGCCGGGAACGGCCTTTGCCAGCGCTTCGCCATGCTCGATCGGGAAGAGCGGGTCGGCGCTGCCGTGGAGGACGAGCAGCGGCGCGCGAAGATCCCGCACCGTCCGCTGCGGGCCACCACCCTTGAGCAGGAAATGGTTGGCCGCGCTGGCGAGACCGCCGGACCGATCGTAGTCGGCCTCAATCATCGCGCGCGTGCGTTCCTCGTCGAACGGATGGCGCGTGCCGGCAATCGCGCGGGCGTCCTTGACCATGAAGTCGAGCACCTGGTCCCTGTTCGACCAGTCGATATCGGCGCCTTGGGCCGAATGTTCCTTATAGGCTTCGGTCGTTCCCGGCAGGCCGGATGTGTCGACGCCGAGCGGCGAAGAAGAGATCACGGTGAGCGCGCCGACGCGTTCGGATATTTCAGCGCGACGCCCTGCGCGAGCATGCCGCCCATCGACATGCCGGCGACATGCGCCCTGGCGATGCGATGGTCGTCGAGCACGCGCATGGCATCGTCCACCATGTCCTCGAACGTATAAGGCGGCGCGCCCGGCGGATATTTGGTCGACAGCCCGGTATCTCGGTTGTCGTAGCGGATGACGAAGCGACCGCGCCCGGCCAGTTGCCGGCAGAAGGCTTCGGGCCACCACGACATCGAGGCCATGGCGCCCATGATCAAAAGGATCGTCGGATCTTTCGAACTGCCGAAGCTTTCCGAAACGATGTCGGGGCGCCGTGCTGCGGTGGTCATCTGCTCCTCCAATCCGATTGCATTTTGCAATCAGTTGCACGATAATCAAACCGATATCATAATGCAACTGGTTTTTCTGGAGATTGCCATGAGCATCGACCGTCGGTCCGGCTGCCCGATCAATCTGTCGCTCGAAGTGTTCGGCGACCGGTGGAGCCTGATCATCCTGCGCGACATGATCTTCGGCGGAAAACGCCATTTCCGCGAGTTGCTCAACGGCTCGATCGAAGGCATCGCCTCCAACATCCTGGCCGACCGGCTGAAGCGGCTGATGGAGCTTGGGCTTTTGACCAAGGCCGACGATCCCAGCCACAAGCAGAAGGCGATCTACAGCCTGACCGAGATGGCGATCACGCTGGTGCCGATCATGGCGCAGCTCGGCGCCTGGGGACGCGTCTGGCTGCCGGTTACGGAAGAATTGTCGATCCGCGCCGAGCTGCTCGAAAAGGGCGGCCCGCCGCTATGGGAGCAGTTCATGGATGAGCTGCGCCACGAGCATCTGGGCGCGCCTTCGAAGACGCCGCCGGGCACGCCGACCGTGCGCCAGCAACTGCGGGCTGCCTACGAGGCAGTCGTCGCGCGAAAGGCTGAGGCTACTGTGGATTGACCGCTTTCGTCTCGGTGGCCTTGGAGATTGGCCGAAACGTTTCTCGTGTCGTCATTCTATGGCGAAGCAAGGAGCGAAGCGACGCGGCGCAGACCATAGAATCCATTCCGTGACGTTGAAGCGTTGCGACGGTGCAGAGTTCTGCTCCGCTGCGCTCTTCGGCCAAGGTCACGGCATGGATTCCAGGGTCTCCGCGACGTCGCTTCGCTCCTGCTCCGCCCTGGAATGACGACCTAATTCAAATTGATATCCCGGCTCGCCGACCGCATCGACACCGAGAAGCCGGCCAGCACGTCGAACAGCGCGATGACCATCAGCGTGAAGAAGACGGAATGCGCCGCGCCCTTCACCAGCAGGAATTCGACCAGGAAGGCGACGAAGACCAGCGTCGACAAAAGATGGTCCAGGATCGAGGCGTTGGTGGTGCGCACCGATTTCGAGATCTCGATGAACAGGAAGATCAGCCCGATCAGCACCATCAGGTCCCCCAGCGTCATCGAGAACACGCCGCCCGACATCATGCGGAAGGAGAACATCTCGGTCATCCAGGGATCGTCGCCGCCGCCGAACAATCCAAGCAGGCCGAGATTGTAGAGGACGAAGGGCACGATCAGCAGCGGGATGGCACCGAACATCTGGGCGACTCCAATGGGCACCCCTTTTGTAAAATCCCCGGCAGGCGCGCCGTCAAGGTTTTTCGCCGGCGGCAGCGAACACGCTCTAAGACCTAATGAAATAACGATGTCAGCCGGTTGTCCGGCTTTTCTGCAGGCTGTGCGGCCCAGGCCTCCATCAACCAGGGGCCAGACGTAAAAAGACCGGCCAGAGGCCGGTCTTTTGAAAGTCAGAAACCCTTGGAAGCTTCTCAGCTTTCCTTCGGCTCCAGAACCTGGCGGCCGCGATACATGCCGGTCTTCAGGTCGATGTGATGCGGACGGCGCATTTCGCCGGAATTCTTGTCCTCGACATAGGTCGGGGCCTTGAGCGCGTCGGCCGAGCGGCGCATGCCGCGCTTCGACGGAGAGGTTTTTCTTTTTGGAACGGCCATGGATATGCTCCACTACATGGTCAAAATGCCCCGGCAACCCTCGCGAAAGGGCCGCATCGAGGCCATAATCTGAGAAAGTCGGGTGCCTATACACGCCTTGCGCCGTTTTGGCCAGCGCTGGCGCGAATTTTTTTGAGCCGGCGCCGCTTCGTCCTAATCAAGACAGCCGACATAGGCGCCGGACCTGCTCGCGCGCCGCTCGATCAGCGAGGCCAGCCGCCGCAGGCCCGGCCCCGGCTTGGCCGGATTGCGCGCGATCGGGTTGGGCAGGCTGACGGCAAGCAGCGCCGCCTGCCTTCGCGACAACTGCTTGGCCGAGACGCCGAAATGGTGTTGGGCGGCTGCCTCGATGCCGTAGATGCCCGGCCCCCATTCGGCGATGTTGAGATAGATTTCCATGATCCGCCGCTTCGACATCACCGCGTCGAAATAGACGGCCAGCGGCAGCTCGACGACCTTGCGCACGCTGCCCAATGGCCGCGACCACAGGAAAAGGTTCTTCACCGTCTGCATGGTGATGGTGGAGGCGCCGCGCGTCGCCTCGCCGGCCAGCGCGTCGTCGACCACGCCGCGCAATTCGCCGAGATCGACGCCGCGGTGGAAGCAGAACTGCCCGTCCTCCGACATGATCACCGAATGCGCCAGCACCGGCGCCACGTCGTCGATCGACACCCAGCGCCGGTCGTAGCCGGAAAAAGTCACGAGGTCCTTCAGCATCAGCGTCGAGACCGGATGCACGAAGGACGGCAGGTAGAGGAAGGTGAGCACGACCGGGATGGCCGCCAAAACGATGGCGACGACCAGGCAACGCCGGGCGATGCGCTTCACACCGGCGCGGTTCAGGCGCCGACGTCGCGCCATGTCCAGCCCTTCGCTTTCATATTCGACGATCGGTTCCGTCAAGCCGTCCCACCCGTGCCTCGCCTCCATCGGCATAAAGGCGCGCGCCTGCTTGCGCAATGTCTGAGTGTCGGCTACCGCTCCCGGCCATGAGCAAAGACGACCAGACCGCCTTCGAAACCGCGCTTTTCATGCGCGCCGCGGCTGTTGAGAGCGAGCTGCGCCGGATCCTCGACGCGCGTCCGCTCACCAGTGAGATCGTGCGGCCGCAGCGCCTGATGGCGGCCATGCGTCACGGCGTGCTCAATGGCGGCAAGCGGCTGCGGCCTTTTCTGGTCCTGGAAAGCGCCGCGCTGTTTTCCGCCGGGAACGAGGCCGCACTCCGTGTCGCGGCGGCGCTGGAATGCGTGCATTGCTATTCGCTGATCCATGACGACCTGCCGGCCATGGACGACGACGATTTGCGGCGCGGCCAGCCGACGGTGCACAAGGCCTTCGACGAGGCGACCGCGATCCTCGCCGGCGACGCGCTGCTGACTTTGGCCTTCGATATCATCGCCGACGAAGCGACCGCGCTGTCGGCCGAGCGTCGCGCCACCCTCGTTCTCGCGCTTGCCCGCGCGGCCGGCGCCGGCGGCATGGTCGGCGGCCAGATGCTGGACCTCGAAGCCGAGCGCGACCGGCCGGACGAGGCCGGCATCATCACGCTGCAGGCGATGAAGACCGGCGCGCTGATCCGCTTTGCCTGCGAGGCCGGCGCGATCGTCGCCGGCGCGCCGCCAGCCGACCGCGAGAGGCTGGCCGAATTCGGCTCGGCGATCGGCCTTGCCTTCCAGCTCGCCGACGACCTGCTCGACCTGACCGCCGACGCAAAGCAGATGGGCAAGGCGACGAACAAGGATGTTGCCGCCGGCAAGGCAACGCTTGCTTCGCTGCACGGACCAGACTGGGCGCGCGGCCAGCTCCACGGCCTGATCGACCAGGCGCATGCGCTGCTCGAGCCCTATGGCGAGCAGGCGGAACTGCTGAAAGCCGCCGCGACATTCGTGGCGACGCGGAGCAACTGAAAGCAGCCGGTTTGCTGGCTCAGGATCGCGCATCGAACGGCTCCGACAGGTTTCAACGTCTGCCGTGCGGCCTTGAACCAGCGCCACGATCAGAACCGCAGTGTTTCCAGGCGCGAATTGCGCAGTGCAAAATGACGGCTTAATGCATGTCGCGCAAAAGTGTGCAGCGGTTTTGCGATAACGACATGCATGAAAACAAACCCTAAAGCGCGTCGCCTGAATCCGCTTCAGCGCGACGCGCTTTAGGGTTTCGATGAGGGCGGCGTGAACCGTGGTCGGCATGAGAGGATCCTTTTGGCGAAGAATCCTCTATTCAATCACTTCAAGCCGTCCTCACCCTTGTGTCGGTCGAACCGCCCCAAAACCGCAAGATCGGTCGAGCACGTCACGACCATGAGCGACTAGCTGGTGCCGCCACGGAGGAACAAGGTTGAAGGCGGCGCTTCGAAACTACCACGCCCGGATGCGGCGGGTGCTGGATTACATAGACCAGCATCTGGACGGTGATCTGGACCTGGAGACGGTAAGTCGCGTTGCGGCTTTCTCCAAATTCCATTTCCACCGGCAGTTCACGGCGACCTTCGGTTTGTCCGTGCATCGCTATGTTCAGCTTGCCCGTATGAAGCGTGCTTCGCGCCGGCTGGCCTCCAAGGACGCTGAAAGCGTCACGGAGATAGCGATGGATGCCGGCTACGACGCACCGGATGCCTTCGCCCGTGCCTTTCGGCGACGGTTCGGGCAATCGCCTTCGTCGTTCCGGAAATCTCCCGAATGGGAGCCGTGGCTTGCGGCCTTCGGGCCACTGGACAATGCGAGGAGCAAGCTCATGCAGACGACCTTTACCCACGACGACGTGATGATCCGCGACGTGCCCGAAACGCCGGTGGCGATCATGGAGCACCGGGGCGACCGGGCGACACTCGGCAACACCATCCAGCGCTTCATCGCCTGGCGCAAGGCTGCCGGCCTGTCGCCGGAGACAAGCCCGACCTTCACCGTCTTCCGTTCCGAGCGGGAACCAGCGATCCCGGCCGACTACAGCATGGACCTGTGCGTCGGGACCGATCAGCCGATCGCGGCGAATGACGAAGAGATGAAAGCAGGCGTGATCCCCGGCGGGCGCTGCGCGGTGCTGCGCGTCAACGGCGCTTCGCACAATCTGGAGCCCGCCGCGCTCTTTCTTTATCATGACTGGCTACCGGCCAGCGGCGAGGAGGCGCGTGACTTCCCAATCTATTGCCAGCGACAGCTTTCCTTCTTCCAGGACGTGCCGGTCCATGAAGTCGTCGCGGAACTGTTTCTGCCGCTGAAATAGCAGCCTGCGATGGCGGCTTGTTCCTGCCTTTCGCAACAAGCAGGCAGGCTGCCGTCCACCCATCCGGTCGCTGCCATCCCACCAACGAAATTTTAATGTAAATCAAGCGTAATCCCGACCATTAAAAATTGTGCGTATGTGTTGGGGTTGCGCATGCCGGAATATTCTTCCTTCCTCCGGTCGATCCGGATCCGCTACATTTCGGGACTGCTTGTCTTCGCGCTGGCCTCGGCCGCCGTCATTTTCGCGCTCAACCGTGTGAATTCGTACCGTCACGAGGTCGATGCCCTCAGCGGCAATTTCGTCATCTTCGCCCGCGACCTGCGCAACGCCACCAATTTCGCCGAGACGACCGGCACCGCCTGGCGCAGCGAGACACGCGATGCGTTGACGACCGCCGCGCGCGGCCATTCCGAACGCCTGACGGGCGAGATCGGAATCCTGAACGCCCAGCTTGCCGCGATCAGGCCGAGCCTGTCGAAGAACACCGTCAACGCATTGGACACCGCTTCGGTCAATGACGACCTGTTCTGGTCGGCGCGCGATATGGTGCGCAACTTCAACCTGATGGCAGTCGCCCAGAAGGTCGACGAGTGGAGCTACCGCGAGATCCGCAACCAGAACGACCTTTTCGCCCAGCCTATGCTGGTGAAGGTGCGCACCGCGCTCGACGAGGAGCGCCGCCTCGCCGATGCTTCCAACGACCGGCTGCTCCTGTGGGCGAGCGGCCTGCTGTTCGCGGTGCTCGCCATCGCCGCGGCTCTGATCTTCCGGCCGATGGAGAACGCGATCCACCGCGCTTTCGCCGAGACCGCCGCGTCCTTGTTCAAGGCCGAGGCCGCCGACCGCGCCAAGTCCGAATTCCTCGCCAATATGAGCCATGAGATCCGCACGCCAATGAACGGCGTGCTCGGCATGGCCGAGCTGCTTGCCAAGACGGAGCTGACGCCGCGCCAGAAGACCTTCACCGACGTCATCGTCAAATCCGGCAACGCGCTGCTCACCATCATCAACGACATCCTCGATTTCTCCAAGATCAACGCCGGCCAGCTGACGCTCGACCCCGCCCCCTTCCGCCTGGCGGAGGCGGTCGAGGATGTGGCGACGCTGGTGTCGGCGCGCGTTGCCGAAAAGAACCTCGAGCTCATCGTGCGCGTCGACCCGCGCCTGCCGGCCTTCGTCGTCGGCGATGCCGGGCGCTTCCGCCAGATCGTCACCAACCTGCTCGGCAACGCCGTCAAGTTCACCGAGAAGGGCCATGTGCTGATCGATGTCGGCGGCGATGTCGTCGACGGCGTGGTCCAGCTCAAGGTCCGCGTCGAGGACACCGGCATCGGCATTCCGGCCGAAAAACTGCAAAGCGTGTTCGAGAAATTCGCCCAGGTCGACGGCTCCTCGACCCGCCGCCATGAAGGCACCGGCCTTGGCCTGGCGATCGGCGCACGGCTTGTCGACCTGATGGGCGGCAAGATCGGCGTCGAAAGCGAGATCGGCCGCGGCTCCGTGTTCTGGTTCGCCGTGCCACTGCCGCCGCATAGCCAGCAGGCGCGCGACGAGCTGGTGCCGGTCGACGTCACCGGCGCCCGTGTGCTGGTCATCGACGACAATCCGGTCAACCGCGAGATCCTGCTGGAGCAGCTCAGAAGCTGGAGCTTCGACTGCGCGGCCGCCGAAAGCGGCGCGGTCGGCCTCGCCTTCCTCGACCGCGCCTGCCAGCTCGGCGCCTCGGTCGACTGCATCATCCTCGATTACCAGATGCCCGGCATGAACGGCGCCGATGTCGCCAGAGCCATCGCCGCCGACAACCGCCTCTCCTCCATCCCGGTCGTGCTGCTCACCTCGGTCGACCAGGTCGATTTCGGCAGGATGGTGATCGATTTCGGCATCGTCGCGCATCTCACCAAGCCGGCGCGTTCGGCGGTGCTGCTGGGCACCGTGATCTCCGCTATCCAGAAGGCGCGCACGCAAGGCGCCAAGGCGCATTTCGTGCGAGAGCCGGCCGCGGCCCAGGCGGCTCCTCCGGCCTTCACCGTCATCCGCGGCCCGGCCGTGCCCATGCCTGCCGCGCCGGAATCGACGGCAGCGCCGAGCGGCCCGATCGACATCCTGATCGCCGAGGACAATGACGTGAACCAGCTGGTCTTCGGCCAGATCCTCAACGGTTTCGGTCTCAGCTACCGCATCGCCGGCAATGGCCGGACCGCGGTCGAGATGTACCGCTCATTGCGCCCGCGCCTGGTGCTGATGGACGTCTCCATGCCGGAGATGAACGGCTATGAGGCGACCCGCGCCATCCGTGCGATCGAAGAGCAGAACGGCGATCGCACGCCGATCATCGGCGTCACCGCGCATGCGCTCAAGGGCGACCGCGAAAAATGCATCGAGGCCGGCATGGACGACTATCTGCCCAAGCCCGTCTCGCCCGACCGCCTCGGCGCCAAGATCGGCACCTGGCTCAGCGAGACAGTGGCGGCGAAGACGGCTTGAGCGGCAGGTGGCGTTAGGCAGCCATCGGCTACCGCCGAGTTCCTTCGCGCCCCCTCTGCCCTGCCGGGCATCTCCCCCACGAGGGGGGAGATCGGCAGCTTGGGCGCCTCGCTCAGTCATGAACGGTCGGCGATTGGCGAAAGCAGCGATGACGGCTAATCTCCCCCCTTGTGGGGGAGATGTCCGGCAGGACAGAGGGGGGCGCTGTCCCGCCAGCACGTCCAACTTCGTGGTACCAGTCACCGGTTGCGCATCACAACACACGCCCCGCCGACGCTTTGCAGCTTGTCGCAGATACCGTTAGCCTCGCCGCGCGAGTCGGCGCCGATCCTGACCGCATAGATGCCGCGCCGGCCGATCGGCGTGCGCACCCGGCTCACCACCGGGTCGTGGTTGGCGAGCAAGGCCGGGAACCGGCCGCGCACTCTCAGCCATTGGCCGATCGCCGCGGAGCGCCGGAAATTGCCCGCCACCTGCACGCCCCACGGCTTCACGTTGATCGAGGCCATGGCGACGGTCCGCGACATGATCACCGGCAGCCTGCGGCAGGCAACCGCGAAGCTCATCTTCGGGTCGAGCGGCTCGACGGTGCCGGCATAGGATTTGTCCGAGAACTTGTCGACGGGCTCGCCCATGACGTCGAAGACATAGCTTTCCGTCTCCATCGGCAGGAAGCCGCCCGAGATCAGCCAGCGCGACACACGGTTCTCGCCGGCATTGTAGGCCGCCGCCGCGAGGCCGAGATTGCCGTAGCCGGCCTTCATCTCGGCGAGATATTTCGCCGAGGCCGGGATGGCCTGCCCGATGTCGAAGGGATCGGCGAGCCCGCGCATCTTGGCGGTGCCCGGCATGAATTGCGCGATGCCTTCGGCGCCGACCGGGCTCACCGCGTTCGGATCGAAGCGGCTCTCCTTCCAGATCAGTCGAGCGAAGAAATCCTTGGGCAGGCCGTTCTGCTGGGCCTGGACTTCGATCAGATCGCAGACGCGGTTGATCAGCCGTTTGGCGGCGGACCGCGACTGCGGTGGGTCGGCGAATGCCTGACCGGAGAGGATCAGCGCGCAGATCAGGATCAGCGTCGCGCGCGGCAAAAGCGGCATCGGCCTACTCGGCCGCTGCTTTGCCGTGTCCGTAGCGCTGCTCGATATAGTCGCCGACCATCTTCTCGAAATCCTGCGCGATGGACGGACCGCGCAGCGTCGCCGCCTTCTTGCCGTCGATGAAGACAGGCGCCGTCGGCGTCTCTCCGGTGCCGGGCAGCGAGATGCCGATATCGGCATGCTTGGATTCGCCCGGACCGTTGACGATGCAGCCCATCACCGCGACCTTGAGATTCTCGACGCCGGGATATTTTTCGCGCCACACCGGCATGTTCTTGCGGATATCGGCCTGGATGCTCTGGGCGAGTTCCTGGAACACGGTTGACGTCGTGCGCCCGCAGCCGGGGCAGGCCGCGACGATCGGCACGAACTGCCGGAAGCCCATGGTCTGCAGAAGCTCTTGCGACACCTGCACTTCGCGGGTGCGGTCGCCATTCGGCTCCGGCGTCAGCGAGATGCGGATCGTGTCGCCGATGCCCTGCTGCAGGAGGATGCCCATGGCGGCGGAAGAGGCGACGATGCCCTTGGTGCCCATGCCGGCTTCGGTCAGACCCAGATGCAGCGCATGGTCGGAGCGGGTGGCAAGCTCGGTGTAGACGGCGATCAAATCCTGAACGCCGCTGACCTTGGCCGACAGGATGATCTTGTCGCGGCCGAGCCCGATCTCTTCCGCCATCTCCGCCGACAGGATCGCCGACTGCACGATCGCCTCGCGCGTGACTTCCTGCGCGGTGAGCGGAAAACCCTTCGCCTGGTTGTCGTCCATCAGCCGGGTCAACAGCTCCTGGTCGAGCGAGCCCCAGTTGACGCCGATGCGCACCGGCTTGTCGTGTTTGATCGCCATCTCGACGATCGCGGCGAACTGGCGGTCCCTCTTGTCCTTGAAGCCGACATTGCCGGGATTGATGCGGTATTTGGCCAGCGCTTCGGCGCAGGCCGGATGATCGGCGAGCAGCTTGTGGCCGATATAGTGGAAGTCGCCGACCAGCGGCACGTCGATGCCGAGCCTCAGCAGCCGCTCATGGATGCGCGGAACCGCCGCCGCGCTCTCGTCGCGGTCGACCGTGATGCGCACGATTTCCGAGCCGGCACGGTGCAGCGCCGCGACCTGGGCGACGGTCTGGTCGATATCGGCGGTGTCGGTGTTGGTCATCGACTGCACGACGACCGGCGCGCCACCGCCGACCATCACGCCGCCGACCGATACGCCGACCGACTGGCGCCGTGGGAAGGGAGAAGAAAAATATCCGGTCATGCCGGCCGCCTTCATCTGGAAGTTCCGGGCATGAGGTGGCGGAGCAAAGATGGCTTGTCAATGGCAACCGGCAGGCCAGCCTGCAAATCGGGCTGCAGCCATGCGAAAAATAACAACCCGGCCGACCGCAAGACTTGCGACCGAGCTTTCCATCGATTTCAGTTAAAAAGCACCACGCCGGTGGCATTTCTTGCCACCGGAAATTTCACCGCGGCGGGTTGCGATGATGGTGCCTGTAAGAGCTTCAGTGTGTTGTTGGGCTAGCTTTCAGCTTTTCAATCTCGTCCTTGATTGCCAGCTTGCGTCGCTTGAGATTCACGATTTCGAGGTCGTCGACCGAAGGATGGTTCATCGCATCGGTGAGCTCGCGCTCGATGTCACCGTGTTTCCGCTGCAACTCATCAAGATGGGATGCAAGAGACATGAATGGTTCTCCCTTTCATGGTTTCCTCAATTGCAGCCGTCGCAGGGGCCTCCACCGCAGGTTGCGACTGTGACGGCACCATGACAGTTTGCCACCAACCGATCTCGATGTCGAATGCCGCGTGGTAGCATTCCACGACAAAGTGAAATGTGGTAAGGGCTGCGCGCCGGTCACAAACCCGCAAGTCACGGCCCCGCCCAAACAGCCCGATTGGGCGATGCACACGCAGACGGTAGATAATGTCCGAACAGGAACAGGCTGAAATACGCCTCGAATATTCCCGGCTCAAACAAGAACACGCCGATTTCGACGCCGCCATCAACGCGATGATCGCCACGGGCTGCGACCCGCTTCAGATCCAGCGCATGAAGAAGAAGAAGCTGATGCTGAAAGACCGGCTCTCGGCCCTGGAGGACCGCATCATTCCCGACATCATCGCTTAGGACCCGACGCGGGCGTCGCGGCCGAGAGGCCACGGGCCGTGCGGATAGCGAGAGAGCGCATTCACCACATCCTTGCGGCTGTCGGCGAATTCCGCTAAGGCGCGCCTTTGCCGCCGCGGAGCGAAACCTTGACCGATCAGCGTGCCGACGTCGCCATCATCATGGGCAGCCAGTCCGACTGGGCGACGATGCGCCAGGCGGCGGAAACGCTGGAGGCGCTGGGCATCCCGCACAAGCGGCTGATCGTCTCGGCGCACCGCACCCCCGACCGCCTCTATGAGTTCGCCAAGGGCGCCAAGGCCGCCGGCTACAAGGTGATCATCGCCGGCGCCGGCGGCGCGGCGCACCTGCCCGGCATGACGGCGGCGATGACGCCGCTGCCGGTGTTCGGCGTTCCGGTCGAATCCAAGGCGCTTTCGGGCCAGGACTCGCTGCTTTCCATCGTGCAGATGCCGGCCGGCATTCCGGTCGGCACGCTGGCGATCGGCAAGGCGGGCGCCGCCAATGCGGCACTTCTCGCGGCCGCCGTGCTGGCGCTCAATGACGACAAGCTAGCCGCCCGGCTCGACGCCTGGCGCTCGGCGCAGACCGCCAAGGTCGCCACCGAGCCGACGGACGCGCCGTGAGCCTGGCTCCAGGTTCGACCATCGGCATCATCGGCGGCGGCCAGCTCGGCCGCATGCTGGCGATGGCAGCCGCGCGCCTCGGCTACCGCATCGTCGTGTTGGAGCCCCAGCCCGACTGCCCGGCCGCCCAGGTCGCCAACCGCCAGATCGTCGCTGCCTATGACGATCCGGCAGCGCTCGCCGAGCTGGCCGTCGCCAGCGCCGTCGTCACCTATGAATTCGAGAATGTCCCGGTCACGGCGGCTGAAACGCTGGCGGCAACGGTCCCGGTCTATCCGCCGGCACGCGCGCTCGAAGTCGCCCAGGATCGCGTGACCGAAAAAAGTTTCCTGAACGGCATTGGCATCCCTACGGCGGCATTCCGACCGGTCGACAATGACGACCAGCTGACCGAGGCATTGAAGACGTTCAGCGGCAGCGGCGTGCTGAAGACCCGCCGCATGGGCTATGACGGCAAAGGCCAGCGCGTCTTCCGCAACATGGAGACGGCCGGCTTTGCCGGCGTCTGCGAGGCGATGGGCAATGTGCCGCTGATCCTGGAATCGCTGGTCGCTTTCGAGCGCGAGATTTCGGTGATCGCCGCGCGAGGCCTCGACGGAACCATCGCCGCCTTCGATCCAGCCGAAAACGTCCACCGCGAAGGCATATTGCGCAGCTCGACCTTGCCGGCCGCCATCCGCCCGGAAACGGTCGCCGCCACCAAGGACGCAGCCGCGAAAATCCTATCCGCGCTCGACTATGTCGGCGTCATCGGCGTCGAGTTCTTCGTGCTTGCCGACGGCTCGCTTCTGGCCAACGAGCTGGCGCCGCGCGTGCACAATTCCGGCCACTGGACGGAGGCCGCCAGCCTCGTCTCGCAGTTCGAGCAGCATATCCGCGCCGTCGCCGGCCTGCCGCTGGGCTCGCCCGCCCGGCATTTCGACTGCGTGATGGAAAACCTGATCGGCGACGACATGCTGAAGGTGCCGGCGCTGCTGGCAGAGCCCGATCTGATGCTGCATCTCTATGGCAAGGCCGAGACGCGACCCGACCGCAAGATGGGCCATTTCACGCGCCTCTTCAGGTCGCGATAACGCCCTATTGCATGTCCTGGTCGTCGCCCGCGTCCGAGCCGGCGCAACTCGGATCGCTCAGCTTGCAGTTGGCGTCCGAAGTGAGCTGTTTTATGCGCTCGTGGGTGAGCGTCGTCAGGCACTGCGAAACCTCCATCGGATGGATGGAGCCGCCCTCGCTGTCGGCGGTCGAGTAGGCGCATTCGGCGTCGCGGAAGGCGATCCAGGCGCGCTGCGCCGTCTGCAGCAGCTTGTTCGAGGCCTGACCGTTGCTGCCGACGATGTTCTTATACGCGGCGTTGAGCTTGGCATCGGCGGCCTGATAGTCGGCATCGGCGCAGATGTTCAGCATCGACTGGCTGTCGTCGTTGCGGTCGCAATCCTCGGCAAAGGCGGCCGGGGCGGTCGCAAGCAGGACCAGATAGGCAGGCAAAAGCAGGCGGCGCATGTGGAATCTCCGGTCGTTTCGCCGAGATTGCACCATTCCAGCCGCCTCTGAGTCGCGCAATGCCGCGCCCGCCGGGATGGCGAATATTTGATATGCCGCGTCCCTTGTGGCATTCGGACACACGCACGTGGTTGACACGGGCAAGCCTCCTCGTTTATGAGCCACGCAAGTTCAAAGGCGCGCTTTTTGTGGGCGCGCCTTTAAAATTCGGCCCGGGACGGGCCCTGACCGAACAGGCAAGACCATGAAGATCAAGAATTCGCTCAAGGCGCTCAAGGCGCGTCACCGCGACAACCAGCTGGTTCGCCGCAAGGGACGCATCTACATCATCAACAAGACCGCTCCGCGCTACAAGGCGCGCCAGGGCTGAGCCTTGTGCGCGGCGTCTACGCCGCGCCGATGTCGATTGCCGGTTCGCCGGCCCTCTCACGCTAAAATCACTTTGACGATCCGCCGTCCGGGATTAGATTCCGGCGATGCGGATTCGTTTTGCATTTCTCGCCGCCCTTTTGCTGTCCGGCGCAGCTTTGCCTGCAGGGGCAGAAACGGTACCGGGCGCGCTGCCTCCAGATGCCGCGCCGCCCGCCACGACACCGCCGCCGGTCGCTCCGACCAGGCAGGGCCGCCTCGACCAGCTCTTCGCCGAGCTGAAGCGCGAGCGCAATGAAAAGGCCGCCGAGCGCATCGCCGGCCGCATCTGGAACGAGTGGAACCAGTCCGGCAGCGCCTCGATCGACCTGATGATGCAATGGGCGCAAAAGGCGACGGAGGACCAGAAGTTCGACGTCGCCCTCGATTTCCTCGACCAGGTCGTGACCCTGCAGCCCGACTATGCCGAAGGCTGGAACCGGCGCGCCACCGTGCATTTCATGATGAAGAATTACGGAAAGTCGATGGCCGACATCGACCGCACGTTGCAGCTCGAGCCACGCCATTTCGGCGCGCTCTCGGGTCTCGCCCAGATCATGGCCGAGACCGGCCACAAGCAATCGGCGCTGGAAGCCTGGCAGAGGGTGCTGGCCATCTACCCCATGATGCGCAGCGCCCAGGACCAGGTCTCGACGCTCTCGGAAGAGCTAGCCGGCGAGGGAATTTGATAGTTTTAAGGGAGTAGGGGAATAGGGGAGTAAGGGAGTATGTTTTTGGGACTGTAAACGGCGCTCGGAAATGCCTCCCCTACTCCCCGTCGCCCGTATGTCACCGCATGAAGCTCATCTGCGCAGC
>NZ_VFVL01000055.1 GCF_006442815.1 Mesorhizobium sp. B2-4-3 | reverse complement strand
CGGTCCTCCCGGCAGACAAGAAAACTGTCACCCATCTAATCGGTCCATTCTGTTACCTATCTATCCGGTTCGGACACGCTTTTCCTCGCCCCCGCCAGCGGCGGGGGAGAGGTGGCCGCGAAGCGGACGGAGAGGAGGCTTCGTAAAGCGATGCTTTTCCCAATCGAGGTTTGCGCCATTCCCCCGCTCCGTCTCGGCTTCGCCAAGCCACCTCTCCCCCACCTTCGTGGGGGCGAGGAACCAGGCTGAAACACCTCGATACCCGCCAGAGACCAAGCTGAAACACACGCTTCCTACAACCGGCATGCCCGCGAAACGCTCAAGCCCGATTGTCGCGCATCCCAACACCCAGGAGCGTGCGCCGATGACACCCGACCAGATCAAGCTTGTGCAGGAGAGTTTTCGCGAGGTCGTCCCGATCAAGGAAGCAGCCGCGGCCTTGTTCTACGAGAAGCTGTTCGCTCTCGACGGCAGCCTCAGGAGGCTGTTTCGCGAAACCGACATGAAAAAGCAGGGCGCCAAGCTGATGGCGGCGCTGGGCTTCGTCGTGCATGGGCTGTCGCGCGCCGAGACCATACTGCCCACCGTCCAGGACCTCGCCCGGCGCCATGTCGGCTACGGCGTCGAGGAACATCATTACGCCACCGTCGGCCAGGCGTTGATTGAGACGCTCGAGGCGGGCCTTGGCGAAGCCTTTACACCGCAGGCGCGCGAGGCATGGGCTGCGGCCTACGGCCTGCTGGCCGGCGTGATGATCGCCGCGGCGCGGGACGTGCAGCTGGCTGCTTGAGCCAGCGCAGGAAAAGCCAGCTGGAACGCGTCGCGTTCCTTCGCGCCCCCTCTGTCCTGCCGGACATCTCCCCCACTTAGGGGGAGATTGGCGGTTCCGGCGCCCCGCTCACCTCTGCAACGTTGGTGATTGGCGAAAGCCGGCGCGACGTCTGATCTCCCCACTTGTGGGGGAGATGGTCGGCAGACCAGAGGGGGGCGCTGTCCCGCCAACATCTCAGTGTGGAGAGATAGCCCTCATCCTCACCCCACGACCTTCCCCGGATTCATCACATTACCCGGATCGATCATCTCTTTGATCGCCTTCGCCAAATCCCGCTTCACCGGGTCCGCGTGCCGCTCATAGGCATCGCGCTTCTCCAGCCCGACCCCGTGCTCGGCCGAGAATGAGCCGCCCGCCTCGCGCAGACCCTCGTAAAGCACATCCTCGATCGCCGCGTGCCGCTCATGCGAGACCGGCCCATCGCAATTGATCGAGATGTGCAGATTGCCGTCGGCGAGATGGCCGTAGACGTAAGGAGCGTATGAAGCGTCGAGCGCCTTCAGCCCCGCCTCGATGCGCGCCACATATTGATCCAGCCCGCCGCCCGGCACGGACACGTCGAAGGAGGGCGCCATGGGATGCGCGCGCTCGATCTGCTCGGTCTCCTCGCGCAGCCGCCACATCGCGGCGGCCTGCGCCTCGGAGCTCGCGACCAGCCCGTCGATGATGCCGGCCTCTTCCCAGACCGCCGCCAGCCCGTCCTCCAGCACGCCCCTTGCCGCCTCGATGCTGTCGGCGCCGAGCCCCAGCACCAGAAGGCAGGGCGCGTCGAGCGAAAGGCTGCCGGGCGCATAGCTCAGCGCCCGCTGCATGAGCGAAGCGAAATTGCGCCACAGGATCTCGGCGGCGGTGAGCCGGGCGCTGGTCGAGCCCAGAAAATGCCGCACGATGCGCTGCGCGCTGGAGGCATCCGGCACGCCGACAAGCGCGGTGGTGCTGGCGCCGGCAACCGGATCGAGCCGCACCGCCACGCGGGTGACGATGCCCAGCGTGCCCTCCGCGCCGATGAAGAGATGTTTCAGATCATAGCCGGCGCTGGTCTTGAGAACCCGGGTGAGATCGCAAAACACCCGCCCGTCCGGCAGCACGGCTTCCAGGCCGAGCACGCGGTGACGCATCGTGCCGTTGCGAAACGCCATGATGCCGCCGGCATTGGTGGAAACCATGCCGCCGATGGTGGCGCTGCCGCGCGCGGCAAGGTCGATGCCCGGGTCGAGCCCATGCCGGGCCGCCGCCTCCTGCAGCACGCCGAGCGTCACGCCCGCCTGCACGATCGCCACCCGCGCGAACGGATCGATCCCCTCGATCCGGTTCAACCCGCCAAGATCGCAGATCACCTGGCCGGAGCAAGTCGCCGCCCCGCCCGCCAGCCCTGTGCGCCCACCCTGCGGGACAAGGCTGACGCCATGCTCCGCGCAGAATTTCACCAGCGCCGCAACACCCTCGACATCGCGCGGCCGCACCAGCGCGGAGGCGCCGAAATTGCGGGCATCGAAGCCGGGATCGCGGGAGGCGAGCTCGGCGGCGTCCCAGATGGTCGAGGTGGCACAGGGGATGCGAAGGGAAGTGATGAGGGCTTTGTCGTCGCTCACGCTGGCTGGCTCCATCCAGGAATCCTTACCCTATAGATGCAGCGAAGCATGGGAGTCACCCGCCTTGGCGGGATCAGGGTGTCCTGTGAGCGTCTTCCCGTCGTTTGACGTCCTGGATGTTCAGTTCGACAACCAGCTTTTCGGCGCGGCGTGTCCTGATGCCGACCATGATCTTCTGCTCGACCTCGGCAGGCTGGCCGGTGAAGATGTCGAAGACCGTCCAGCTGTTTGGCCGGTCCATTCGAAGCGCGTAACGGTTTGCCATGATCACATTCCTCTTCGTTTGCGCCTCAGTCGGCGGGCCGATCTTGTCAGGCCTTCACCATGACAAATACCGACACCGCCACGGCGACGATCCACAACGTCACATACAGCTTCAAGGCGAGCGATCCATGTGAAGAGAGCGTCGCCAGCCCGCGCGCCGCTGCATTCTCCAGGCGCTTCGGTCTGGCTGGCTCCGTCACGGCGGCGGCCGGCGCCTTGGCGCCGAATTTGCCGAAGGCGGGAGGCGTCGGTTCAGGCATGGAGAGGACCTCGAATATCGAGGTGCTGGCGGATGCCGGAAGCCGCGCGCCGGATGACGCGGCTGTTTGGGCAAGCGGATTTCAAGGGTGCTTCTTCCTGTGTCGGCAAGGGCGACGATGCCTTTCGTTATAGGCGGCTTGGCGGGCGATAGATAGGAATGCCGAAATCAAAAGCTGGATTTCTTAAAAATATCGGGTGGAATAATTACGAGACTCGGAAAATATCGGGCGGATGAGAAGAATTTCTGTTCGTTTTTCTGGCTCCAAGCGACGCAGTTTTATTTAACCAAGAAAAATAAAGCGCGTCCGCCACCTTGTTCGCCGCGTAATTGCGGTGCATATATAAAATTCGTTGATTTGGTCGAGGTGGCTTTCGTCACAGTGAAGCCTCGCCATCCGCCTCCGAATTTTCGATAGCGAATGCACTGCGCCGCTCCCGGCGCGGCAACTCGCTTCGTTCGAACCCTGAAATGATGCCGGCGCTGACCACGGATGTACTGGCAGCATCGGACATTGTTTCGGCGGTTCGGCTGGAATTGAAGCGGAAGGCGCCTGCGCGCGTTTCCGCAGGACGCCGCAAGTGACCACTCGCACCACGCCGACCGTCGTTCGCTTCAATGCGGCGTTTATGCTGCCGGGCTTCGATGCGCCGCAGCCACCCGGCGACTACCGCGTCGACCTCGACGAGGAATCCCTCGAAGGCGCTTCGCGCACTGCATGGCGCCGTGTCGCCACCTTCATTCACCTGCCGGCGATCTCCGCAAAAGGGTCCACGCGGCAAATGGTACCGATCGAACCGGCCACGCTCGAGGCCGCCCTCGTCGAGGACCGGAGACAACCATGACAACCCTCTTGCAACGCAACGCACGCCCCATCCAGCACGGGGCTCCCCCTCGTCTTTTTGACATCGGACAAGCGGTCCGGCTGAAGGGCGGTGTTGGCACCGGTCCGAAGACTGACGAAATCTATCGTGTCACCGGCACACTGCCGCCAAAGGGAAGCTCGCCGCAATACCGCATCCGCAGCGACGGCGAACCGCATGAGCGCGTGGTGACCGAGGACAGTTTGGAGCGCGTCGAGACGCCGGCATCGGACAATGGCATCGCCCTCATCGAAAGGACGTTCGGACATGGCCAGGGCACATAAGCGTTCCAACCGCGAGGCCAGGAAGCAGGAAAGTCTGTTTGGCATCGAGTGCGCCGTCATCAATGCCCAGGCGAAGGCCAAGGACTGATGGCGCGGCGGACCCCGATGAAGGTCGTGATCGAATTTTATCGCACGCGTGTCGCCGACGACGCGCGTGCCGTCATCGGCCGCGAGACGGCGCTGGCGGCCGACCTCGATAACGCCATCGCGATCGCGCGGCTCTTGGCGAGGACGCTGAATATGCCGCAATGGCCGGACGCCGTCACGATCTCCGAAGCCGATGGCGCAGCCCTCTATTCGGAGATCATTGCCGCGCAGGGAGGCGGGGAAAGACGGGTATGAACAGAACCATCCCCAACGACGAAACCGAGCGGGTTCAAAATGCCGTATTCGGCGGCTCGCGACACAACGGCGGCATCTTGGGCCATGACTTCGGCGACCTTCAATATGGTCGCCGCGTTGAATTTGATCATTCCTGGACCGTCTACCACGTCTTCACGGGAATTCCCGCCTATGTCGACGGCGTTCCGATGGTCGGTCTTACCCATGCGCATGCGACGAGAAGGATGTTGGATCTCAATCGTCGCAATGCCGAGGGCCGAAAGGAATGGAATGGGAGCGGGTTGGCACTTGAACATGCCGAAATGCGGGCAGATCAAACATGACGCTTGCCTTTCCAAATCCCAGCCGAAGTTTCGACGAGACGCGGAACGCCGTATGCTTCATTGGGCATGACGGTATGTTCCAGGTCCGTTTTTTCGTCGAAGTCGAAGCATTAGGGGCATTTGGCGACCAGCCTGGCGGCAGGGAAAATGCCGAGAACGCATACCTTTCGGCATTCGACGCGTTGCGCAGTTCCATCCAAGACGCCGCAAGCAAAGCTTATGCGCGCGGGCGGCGGAACTCCTACACCTTGACCTCCACCGGTTTCCGATAGGCGGGGGAGCCGATATCGAAAGAACGAGCATGCAGGCAAGCGATGCGGCGGCTGGCAGTCCTTACCCCCCTGGCTGTCGTCTTACGTGAAAGGATAACGCCGATGCGTTCGATGAATACCCCCGAGGCACCGCCGGTCGCGATCAAGCCGGTCGTGAGGCATTCAGACATCATGTCAGTGCGGCTGACGATCAGGAAGGACGAGGCAGCGCGGCGCAAACTCGCGGACACCGACGGGACAGTCAGGCGGGCACGCGAGATCGCGGACCGCAATCGCCTGATTTGATATTCCCCCACCGTCCGTTTGGGCCTTATATCCTGTGACCGGTTGCGACCCCAGGCATACCCAAATCCAAGCCGTACAATGATCCAGCGGGAGAAATGCCATGGCGATGAAGCCCAACTATCGATACGAGCGCAGCAAGCGCGATCAGGCGAAAGCGGCAAAGAAAGAGGCGAAGCTCGCGGCCAAAGAGGTGAAAGGCAAGGTAGTGGAGCAGGAAAACGAGCGGGAGCGAAATACTGACAACGGATGATGCCGCGTCAGGCCAGCCTTGGGACTGCGATGGCAAAGCGAGAGTCCGACCACTTCGAAATCGATGTCGAATGCCCTCGGTGCCACCACCAGGCCAAAACACGCGTGGGCTGGATTCGCGCTCACACCCAGATGGAGTGCGAAAATTGCGGCGACATCATCGATATTGAAAGCAGGAATTTCAGGTCGCGCGAGGAGCCTTAATGCATGTCGCGCAAAAGTGTGCAGCGGTTTTTGCGATAACGACATGCATGAAAACAATGGCCTAAAGCGCGTCGCCTGAATCCGCTTCAGCGCGACGCGCTTTAGGAGGTCACCAGAATAGCGGCCTCGCGGGCGGCGACTATGAACGCCTTTCGCGCGAATGAGGCCGGGCGGCGCCCGCTATTCGTATCCGCGCAGGCCTGAATGGCCGCACGATGCTTTTCGCTGCGTTTGCCGCGCCATCTTCTGAGCAGGAAGTCCAGGCAGGCGACCGCGTCGGCGATCGTCTCTTGCCCGCCGCCAGTCAACTCGGTGACAACCGTCACTGGCTGGTCGAATTTTTCATTAGCCATTGCCGGGCTTAGGCCGGCGCCCCCAATATAGCAAGCATTGTTCTTGCGGATCTGTCGCAAGGCGACCTCGATCGGGTCGCCCGGGCCGCGCGAACAAAAAAATACTTTGGACGCGCGAACGCGGGCCATATCCATACGAGGCGACGGCGAAGCTTCTGTACAGTCCGAAGCGAAGCTGCTGGACAGCCCGACCTATTTAGCAAGAGGCCAAGCCGGACTGTCCTCGCCGCACCAGCGAGAGTCCACTGTGCGCCCACATTTCCTGTCTGGCTAGCGGAACTATTGAGAAGCGAGAGCCGCTGGGAACGAAAGGGGAATGCAATGGCGAGCCGACACTTGACGATATTGTCAAGCGGCTGTCGGCACCTAACCCACCCAAGCATCTATCCTATAGATGCGCGAGCGCGTCGGAGTCACGTCGATTGCCGAGACATCAGCCTCCCGGTGCCGCTCTCCTTATGAGGGCGCCTAACCCTGCCAGATCGAGCACCCGACCTTCTGCCCCGTCGCGGCATCCCGCACCGTCTTCGCGAACACCCGCCGCAGGCCAGTCCGGCTGGACGCGACATCCTTGCTGGCGAGATAGGTCGGGTCGCCGACTTCCCAGTGGTAGCGGGTGTTGGCAGGCGCCCGTTTCCAGGTGAATTTCGAGCGGTAAGCCGCCTGGCCAGGTGTGGTGTCTGCGAACCGACAGTTGATGGTCGCCGGCATCATGCCCTTGGCGCTCATCGCGCTGACCACCTTGTCGGCATCGTCGGTCGCCAGCCATTGGTCTATGCTGCTCGTCCGGTATGCGTCCGTGCCAGTCGCCTGGTGCGTCATGCATCCTGCAAGCAGCATCAGCGCCGCCATAGTGGCACCCGTCTTGCCTGCTCGCTTGCTGCTTTCCTGATCGATGCCCATGCCCGTCTCCTTCCTGAAGAGAGTGGAAAGTCTCGGGCAAGAGGATGGGCGGCGCGCATCGCTTCGTATATTAGGCGCTTCACACGCCTTGCGAGCTTGGCCGCTATCTCCTCGCGTTGGCAGGGGGAGCGATCGCCCCTGGAACAATGTCGGTGTTTTGGGCCACCTTTATCTGCCAGCCGGCCTGTTCCTTCCCCACCACCAGAAGCAGGATGCCTTCCCGTGTTCCGGCTGGCGAGCCATCCGGAGCGGAGGCGCCGGTCAGGGTCCATCTATAGTGCACCGACGCAAGGCCGGGAGACAACTCTACGACGGACGAGACGACACCCTCCAACCGGCTGTCGCGAAACATGGTCCCATGAGTCGCACGGTGCGCCGCTTCGATCTCTGCGCGGCTTTTCCACCACATGCCCACGACATTGACGAAATTGGCATCCTCGGAAAACAGCGCCGCGAAGTCGTCCATGTCATGTCTGTTCCAGGCATCGGCAAAGGCAATGGCCGCATCCTCGGGTCTGCCGACCTCCAACCTCATGACATGATCTCCCTTGCTTTGCGCCAGCTTGGGATGAGACGATAGCGGCATCAGCAAGCCCTGTCACCGCGCTGCCACAGAACTTAGCCGCGTCAGCTGTTAACGGCTCCAATCCCCAAAATTAACCTTTTGTTAACCATTGCCCCGGCACCCTTTAACCATTGAGTAAGGATTCGCCCGGACGTGACCTTCGCCGCCCCTTTGCACAACAAATCGATCCGCTTTCGCGCCCGTTCCTTCGTCGCTTTCACGCTGACGCCGGAGGCGCCGATCGCCGACTGGCTGGAGGGATTGGATCACTGGATCGCCAACTCGCCGGGCTATTTCAACGGGCGCCCGGTGGTGCTGGATCTGAACATTTTGCAGCCGGGGCCGGAGGAGATTGGCGCGCTTGTCGGCGTGCTCGGCTCGCGCGGCATCCGCGTCTACGCCATCGAACTGGAAGGCGCCGAACTCGGGCCTGATTTGCCGCCGGTCCTGGCCGGCGCCAAGGAGGCGACCGCCGAGGGACTGCTCGGCCGGGCAGCCCGCAAGGCGCGAGCGGAAGAACTCGAAATGACCGCCGCCGGGGAGCGAGTGCAGGCTATCCAGATGACTCAGTTGGCCACGGAGGTGGTGCAGGCGGAAGTTTCTCTTATCGAGATGTCCGGCGATGAACCGGTCGACCCCGAACTGGCGAGGCTGGAAGCAGTCAGGATCGAGCCGGCCCAGGCAGAAGCGGAAAAGCCCGGGCAGGGCGCTGCTCCGGCGCCTTCGGCCGGCACATTGATGATCAAGGCGCCGATCCGCTCCGGGCAGTCGGTCTTCCATCCGCATGGCGACGTGATCGTGCTGGGCTCGGTCGCGTCCGGCTCGGAAATCGTCGCCGGCGGCTCGATCCATGTCTATGGCACGTTGCGCGGCCGCGCGATCGCGGGTTCCGAAGGCAATATTTCGGCGCGCATCTTCTGCCGCAAGAACGAGGCCGAGCTGCTCGCCGTCGACGGCTGGTACACCACGGCCGAGGAGATGGAGGGCGTCTCGCGCGGCAAGGCCGTGCAGGCCTTCCTCGACAACGATGCGCTGTGCGTGGTGCCGCTCGGCTAGTCCGGCGGCGCAAGCTTCGGACCGGTTTCGCGTGCCAAAGTTATTTACGAGTCCGCCGTGCCGCGCACGGCCAGAGAATAAAAACCGCCAATGGAGGCTGGATATATGGGCAAGGTAGTCGTGGTCACATCGGGCAAGGGGGGCGTCGGCAAGACAACCTCGACGGCCGCGCTCGGCGCCGCCGTGGCCAGGACCGGCAAGAAGGTGGCGCTGGTCGATTTCGACGTCGGCCTGAGGAACCTCGACCTCATCATGGGCGCCGAGCGCCGCGTGGTGTTCGACCTCGTCAACGTCATCCAAGGCACGGCGAAGCTTTCGCAGGCGCTGATCCGCGACAAGCGGCTGGAGACCCTCTACCTGCTGCCCGCCTCGCAGACACGCGACAAGGACGCGCTGACCGAAGAGGGCGTGGAGGAAGTCATCGCCCGGCTGCGCTCGGTGTTCGACTATGTCTTCTGCGACAGCCCGGCCGGCATCGAGCGCGGCGCCCAGCTCGCCATGCGCTTCGCCGACGAGGCAGTCATCGTCACCAATCCGGAAGTCTCGTCGGTGCGCGACTCCGACCGCATCATCGGCCTGCTCGATGCCCGCACCATGAAGGCCGAGCAGGGCGAGCTGGTGCAAAAACACGTGCTGGTCACCCGCTACGACGCGGCGCGCGCCTCGCGCGGCGAGATGCTGTCGATCGACGACGTGCTGGAGATACTCTCCACGCCGCTGCTCGGCATCATCCCGGAAAGCCAGGATGTGCTGCGGGCCTCCAATCTTGGCTCGCCCGTCACGCTCTCGGAACCGCTCAATGGTGCCGCAAAGGCTTATCTCGAAGCGGCAAGACGCCTGGAAGGCGAGGACCTGCCGGTGGTCGTCCCCTTCGAACGCAAGGGCTTCCTCGACCGGCTTCTCGGAAGGAGGGCCGCATGAGCATCCTCGATCTCTTCAAGCGGCGCACCAGCGCGCCGGTGGCGCGCGAGCGGCTGCAGCTGCTGCTTGCCTATGAGCGCCAGAGCCGCGGCCAGCCAGATCTCGTCTCCATCCTGCGTGAGGAGATCATGGCGGTCATCGCCAAGCATGTGCAGATCGACCAGGACTACCTCCAGGTCTCGATGGACCGCGGCGCGACCATGTCGACGCTGGAGATCGACATCCAGATCCCCAACAAGAGCGCCGCGCCGCTCGCCATGGCGGGCTAGCGCCTGGTTCCTCGCCCCCGAGAGGTGGGCCGAGCAGCGGCCGGAGAGGGCTGCGCCAACGCTTCGTCATCCTCGGGCTTGACCCGAGGATCCATGGCGCGACCTTGCCACGGAGATCCGCCGTGGAGAATTCTACAATCGTTGCAACGCCTTAGCGTCACGGCACAGGATCCTCGGGTCAAGCCATAGGACGAACACGGGTAGGCCGCTATCCACCATTCTTGTCCCACCCATCCACCTCGCCCTGCCTCACGACAGCGCAACCGGCGCGTCCTATCTCCGTCCCCAACCAAGGATGGAGTCAGGATTGACCACAGCACGGACCGCGAAGCCGGACGCCCCTGTCGGCGCCATGCCGGTGCTTGGCCTGCTCGGCGCAATGCTGTCCGTGCAGGTCGGCGCCGCCTTTGCCAAGGGGCTGTTCCCGGTTCTGGGGCCGCAAGGCACGACCATGCTGAGGCTCGCCATTGGCGCGCTGATGCTGGCGGCGGTGCTGAGGCCCTGGAAAGTGCTGCCCTCGCGCAAAAACCTGCCCTGGCTCGCCGCCTACGGCATCACCGTCTGCGCCATGAACATGTTGTTCTATGCCGCGCTCCAGCGCATTCCGCTCGGCGTCTGCGTGGCGCTCGAATTCACCGGGCCGCTGTTCGTCGCTACGCTCGGCTCCAGGCGCCTGCTCGACCTTGTCTGGGTGGCGCTGGCCGTCGTCGGCATCGTGCTTTTGTCGCCCTTTGCCGGTATCAGCCGCGGGCTCGATCCGACAGGCGTGGCGCTGGCGCTGGCGGCGGGCGCCTGCTGGGGGCTCTACATCATCTTCGCGCAGAAGGCCGGCGCCGAGCTCGGCGTGCGCACCTCCGCCTATGGCATGGCGATCGCCGCCGTGCTGGCGCTGCCCTTCGGCTTCAACGCCGCGCAGCCCTATCTCGCCGACCCGCACGTCATGGCGGGCGCTACCGTGGTCGGCCTGTTCTCCAGCGCGCTGCCCTTCTATCTGGAAATGCTGGTGCTGGCCCGCATGCCGGCCAAGGTCTACGGCATGCTGGTCTGCCTGGAGCCGGCGGGTGGCGCGCTGACCGGCTTTCTGTTCCTGCATGAGAAGCTCGACCTTTTGCAATGCGCGGGCGTCGCCGCCGTCATTGCTGCCGCTTTCGGCACGGCGGTTGCGGCGCGGCGGCCGATGCCTTTGCCTGCCTGAATCCATCTTCCGAACCCGGGCGCTTCCTGGAAATGCGCGAAGCGGTCAGGCCCGGCGCTTCGTGGTGGCCTCCCGTCCATAGCTGCTTCAAAACAGAGGCGCGGTGGTTTGCCGTTTCCGTGAGACGGTGAACCGCTTCGGAGCCCGCTGCTCGTTGTCGCGCAAAAGTGTGCAGCGGTTTTGCGATAACGACATGCATCAAAACAAAGCCTTAAAGCGCGTCGCCTGAATCCGTTTCAGTGCGACGCGCTTTAAGGGATTGGTAGTCTTCGGAAAATGCACCTTTGCGGCGGCGATGTCCGACCGCATCCAGTGGTTGAAATAAGACTTAGGTCCCATGAAAGAATTGCAATAGGTCCGAGTGGACAACACAAGGGTCGTGGGCCACTTCCTTATGCCTTGCTGATTGGGGATGCTTATGCTGCGACATTGCCGGTGGGGTAGTTCGGCCGACGGGCTGACGGGCTGGCATGGGGAGAACGGAATGCGCGCATCGCGCGGGGGCTGCAGGCTAGTCTTGCCAGCACTGGCTGCGTTGGCGCTTGTCGTCACGCCTTTCAGTCTCTCCATCGATGGTCTCGTCGTGACCAAAGCCTATGCCGGCGGCAAAGGTGGCGGTGGTAGTGGCGGCGGCAAGGGTGGTGGAAACAGTAACGGGGGCGGCAATAGCGGGAACGGCAACGGAGGCGGGAATAGCGGCAACGGGAATAGCGGCAATTCCAGCTCGGCCGGCGGCTCCAATTCCGGTTCGGCTGGTGGCTCGAATTCCGGCAATGGCGGAAACAACGGAAACGGCAACAGCGGCGGCGACAACGGAAACGGCAACAGCGGCGGCGACAACGGAAACGGCAACAGCGGCAAGAACAGCAGCGCCAGCGCGGCAAGCACCGCCGATGTCGATGATCATGTTAACGCCCTGACGGGCGACAAGGTCGAGGCCACACGCAACAGAATCCAGGTCACGCACCGCAATGGAATGAAGGAGAAGATCGAGAACGGCCGGTTCAGGATGGAAGACAAGTACGGACGCACCATCGTCGACCGCAAAGCCACCATGGCCGATCTCAATCGCCTGAAGAATTTGTGAGACAGAGTTTGTGAGAGCGAGGTTTTATCGGGATTAGATCTTAAGGGACCGAAGGTCAGCGCTGCAAAATCAGGTTGCCACCTTTTGCTTCGTCTCTGCGGTCCTGATCGTCTGCGGTAGAATTTGGCTACTCACCTTACCCCCGCCTTCGTGCGGGGGTAATTTTTTGCGCGGTAAAACCTGTCGTTGCGACATTGGTCAGCCATGACGCCGGAAATGGTCCGACTGGTCGGGGCATGGGTCGTGGGCCGCTTTCGTAGCCTTGCCGGATATGAATTCTTGCCCGGGTGAAGACACCGGTTGCGCCTCGGCTGTGCCGTGAGCGGAACTTCGGCCATGCCGAGGCGGGACCGGAACGAAGAGACAATATGCGAAACCGCCCCTTCAGCAGGCTTGCTTGGCTCGCGCTGCGCGCGTTTAGCGCGCTGGCGCTGACCGTTGCGCCCTGGCACGTCATCTTTGAGGGTACCCCGAGGATTGCCGTAGCCACGGCCGATGCCGGCAATGGCTATAGCGGGAACGGTGGTAATGGCGGCAACGGCAGTGGCGGCAATTCGGGTTCCGCCGGCGGCTCGAATTCCGGCTCGGCCGGTGGCTCGAATTCCGGCAATAGCGGCAACAGTGGAAACAGCAATGCCGGCGGCAATTCCGGCAACAGCAATGCCGGCGGCGGCAACCCCAATGCCGGGCCGGGCAACAATAGCGGCAAGGGCAATACCGATCCCGGCGGCAAGAACAGCTACACCAACGCCACAACCGGCGACACACTCTCGATCGATGGCGACAAGGTTACCGTCATCCATCGCAACGGCATGAAGGAGCAGGTCCAGAACGGCCGTTTCGAGATGATGGACGCGCAAGGCCGCACCATCATCGAACGGCAGGCGACGGAGGAAGATCTGTCACGCCTGCTGAGCTTATGAGGGTTGAAGAATCCAATTCCTCAGTTCCCCAGTCCTCAATTCCTCTCCCTGGCCTCATGCATCAGCAGCGCCGCCTCGGTGCGGTTGCGCACGTTGAGCTTGGCGAGCACCCTGGTCATGTGATGCTTGACCGTCTTCTCCTGCAGCGACAGCCGGGCGGCCACCTCCTTGTTGCTGAGCCCCTCCGCGACCAGTTTCAGGATCTCGGCCTCCCGGCCGGTGAGTTGGCTGAGCGGATCGAGCTTGCTGCCGGTGGGCTGCAAAAGGTCGGAAAGCAGCCTCGCCGAGAGGCTCGGCGACACGTAGCTCTGGCCGCTGGCGACGTCGCGCAGGATCTCGGCCAGCGCCTTGGAGCCGACGCCTTTCAGCACATAGCCGCGCGCGCCGGCCTTCAGCGCCTGGGCGACGTCGGCGTTGGTCTCCGACACGGTGAGCATGACGATCTTCTGCTCGGGCATGGCTGAAAGGATGCCGGCCAGCGCGTTGAGGCCGCCGCCCGGCATGCTGATGTCGAGCAGAAGAATATCGGGCGTGCTGGCGCGCGCCAGCCTTTCGGCGTCCTCGGCGCTGGCGCCTTCGCCTACGAGCTCGAAGCCGCCTATCTCGCCGAGGCTGCGCGCCACGCCCTCGCGAAACAGTGGGTGGTCGTCGACTATTGCGATGCGGATTGATGTGCTCACGGTTGCTCCTCGACAGACAAGGTGATCACCAGCCTGGTTCCTCCCGGGCCGGTCAGTGTTTCGAACTGCCCGCCTATGCTTTCGATACGTTCCCTGAGGCCGGCAAGCCCAAGGCCCTCGCTTCGGGCCGGGTCGAAGCCGGGGCCGGTGTCCAGCACCTCGACCAGGAATTTGCCGCCTTTCGTCGTGGCTCTGACCTGCTGGCCCTTGCCCTTGCCGTGGCGGAAGGCGTTGTTCAGGCCTTCCTGCACGAAGCGATAGATGCTGATCTTTTCCGATGTGCCGAGTTCCGGCAAGCGCTCGGGCAGGGTTAGCAACACCTTGGTGCTGGTGCGCCGCTCATGCTCGGCCACCGCCAGCCGCAAGATGTCGGCGATAGCCTGCGTTTCGATCTGCGGCAACACCAGCCCGTTGCAGATGCCGCGTATCTCGCGCATCGCCTCGCCGAGCGTCTTGTGGATGCCGGCGATCTCGGCCTCGCGCAGCGTGCTCGATGTGGTCGGATCGACCAGCACCGGGCTGTCCATCCTGAGCGCGGCGAGCGCCACCAGTTGCGCCGGCCCGTCATGCAGGTCGGCGCCGATACGCCGCAGATACCGCTCGTTGATGGCGGTGGCGCGACGCGAGGCTCGCTGGACGCGCTGGCGCAGCGACGAGTTCTGCGCTAGCGCCGCCTGCAATTCGGAAACCTTGGCCTCGAGCGCCGCCTGCTGCGTGACGATGGTGCGGCTGCCGCGGAAAACGATGCCGGAGAGCAGCGCCAGCGCCGCCGCGGTGGCGACCGCCACCACCAGCCATGTCCACAGCAGGGCTGAGTGGAGCGATTCCTCGAAGTCGCCGGACAATTCGTAGAATTCGGTCACGGCGACGACCTCGCCCGACCAGGGCTCGCGCACCGGGTTGTAGATTTCCAGCAGCGGAGCGCCCATCGACCGCTCCTTGTCGTCTTCCTCGTCCTCGAGCCTGTTGTATTTGACCATGACGTTGCCAGCGAAAGCGGCGATGAGGTTGGCGTTGGGCTTGATCTGCCTGCCGATCAGGCTTGCGTCCTTTGAATAGAGGATCGTGCCGTCGCGCCGCCAAAGCTTGAACGACACCAGCCTTTTGCCGAGCGCGCCCTGGCCGAGCGTCTCGTCCAGCGCCCGCTTGACCGTGTCGTCGAGTTCCTGGCTCTTGCGCATGTCGGGCAGCAGCGGCGCGATCACGCTGTCGACATAGAGCGCGGTGGTTGCGGCGGAATTGTGCAAGACGCCGTCACGGATCTGCGATGTCACCCACAGCCCGACCACAAGCATTACGGCCAGAAGGCCGATGCCGCCCGCGATCACGAACTGCCAGGCCAGCGACAGACCGCTCCAGATTCGTGCAGGTCGTTTTAAATACCTCCCAAACATCGGCACCATTTACCCATCCGTCCGCGACAGTATAGGTGAGGGGAGGCAATTGCGACACCGACCTTGGTCCGTGCCGGTGGGGAAGGTTAATGGCGACAGGGTTGCGCGCTCGCGAACGGGCGGGCTTGGCTTCGCCAGCGGCGGGGGCTCTCCCCGAGCGGCAAAAGCCCGCGTCGTTCCTCTTAGCGGAGAAGACGCGGGCCGGCTGCCACCTGAAATTACGGATGATTTTAGCAATGCCAAGACAACCACCAATCGAGCGTCGGGTCCATACCAAAAGACGTATAACCTGCAAGATATAGCGTCACACCGCCGGGGCCTTGGCCCGAGGCGGTCTTTTTATCGGGCGTTGAAGGTACAGACATATAGCGGCGGACCTGCCGGACGGATCGGCCATGCAAACCCCGTCCACAGTCGGCAGGACGAGCCGCATCGTCCCGGCAGAAGACGCGGACGCCGCGTCAAAATTTGCCCCCAAAAGAAGTCAGGGCCACGGTGTTGATGGGTCGAACAGCCGCCGCATATACAATGGGCTTCACCTTGCAGTTCTTGGCAACGCACTATGGACGCCGGCACAAAAAAGCAAAAAAGAAACCAGCGGCTGTCGATCTTTGAACTCGAGGCTCTGCGGGAAGCTTTCAGGCAGTCCGTTCGTGAGAACGACGTCGCGGAAGCGGAATGGGCGCAACACGCCGAGCTTTTCGTCAAGAGGGCGCTGCAAAAAGGCGGCGGTCTTACGCGGGCTTGAGCGTTCGGGCGTGGAGCAATTCCAGGGAAAAGTGTGAGCGGTTAGGCTCGGCGCGCCTGCCGTAGCCTTCCGTCCGGAATTGCGGCATCACGTCTCCAGCCGGTCGGACCATTGCGCGGGCGCTTAGGACCTCAGCGACAATTGCGGGCACAACGGGAAACGGACACTCTGTCCCCGCGCCGGCTCCCCCCCAAGGAAACCCAATGGTCGGCGCTTTAGCCCGGCTTGCCTGTCAAAGAGCCGTACTCTTTTACCGCCAAGGCAAGCCGGGCTACCCCAACCGCCGATCCGCCCCCCCAAGCTCGACACCGTTTGAGACAGAGCGCAACGCCTTCGCGGGAACGCGTCAGGAGGTGTCCGACTCGCCGCTTTCGACGGAACGAAAAGCGGGGCAAGCGCGTTTTCCGCCGCGATGTCGAGGATCCCTCACCATCACAAGGCCGAAAGGCCTTTTCAGGCCTCCGAGGCCGAGCGCCTGGCGCGCGCGCAAAAGAATGCCAGGCTGAAGGATCTTCGCACCCACGCTTCGTGGCTGGTGCTCGACCCACAGGCGAATTTCCAGGAGGAGATCGACTGTTCGGCGTTGTTCGGCGACCTGTCGATCCGAAAGGTCTTCCGCGACGGCTAATTTAGAGCGATTCCAGGAAAAGTGTGCAGCGGATGAAAGCGGCAGTTCGAGTTCAGGCCGCCTGTAGACTGATTGCGCTATGCTCGCGCAACATCTCGATGAGTCGCGCGACCGCCCATGGCGCCAGAAGCGCAAAGAACGCCGTGACATCGAGGAAGAGCGACCGTGCCAGATCGAACCCGCTGTGGTCGTAGCAGACTGCGAACTCCATCACGCCTGACCCGTTGTTGATCCACCCTTTGTGCTTGCCATTTCACGCACTGGGCGAGCATGGCCCTGATTTGCATAAATTACAAGGAATAGCTAATTTAGTCGCTGGGTGGGATTCCGCTGGCATGCGCGGCTACGCTGGCTGAAGGATCTAAAGCATGTCTCCCGAAAGTGGGAACCGGTTTCGGGGTAAAGACATGCGTAAAATCAAAAACCTAAAGCGCATGGAGCGAATCTGAAAGATCGCGACGCGCTTTAGGTCGGCTTCGGCCAGAACAGCCAAGCGAGGGCCAACGCCGCAAGCGCCCAGAGCGCGATCATGAAGACGAGCCCGGCCTTGCTCACCGGCTTCTCGCGTCGTGCGGCCTCTTCGTGGAATTCCTGCATCAGATCGGACGGGACCAGCTTGACCGCGAGCATGATGCCGACAGGCACGATCAGCAGGTCGTCGAGGTAGCCGAAGATCGGGATGAAATCCGGGATAAGATCGATGGGGCTCAGCGCATAGGCGGCGACTGCGCCCGCGGCGGCTTTTGCATACCAGGGCACACGCGGATCGCGGGCGGCGATCCAGAGCGCAACCACATCGCGCTTGATCTTGCGCGCCCATTGCTTTGCCGAGTCGAAAGCCGACATGTGCCCATTCTATACAGCTGTGCGGGTCGTCAGGCCAACAGGCGAATCGCCGGCTCGGCCTCTCAGGCGCAGTCCTTCAACTCGACAACCTCGACGCCGAGGCGGAAGGCTTGGCCATCTGCATAGGAGCGCGCATATTGCTCGGCTTCGAAGGGAAAGATGAGTGTCGTGCCGTAGGCGGTGACGCGCACCGTCCACTTCTGGCCCCTGACGAGTTCAACGCCGTGAAGCTTCGCCGTAACCATCTCACCCTCCTCAGATCCGGCACTTCGGCGACATCCGCATAACGTCGCCAAAGTCATTTGAATACAAATAATCCGACTCAATCGTGTCGTTACGGTGTCGATTCCGACATTGGGTCGTTTGCGTCCGTGAAATGGTTCACCGACAGCGGCGCTTTTTTGCGGCCAGGCCGCCAGCGGGCTGGATGGCCTGCCTGGAACCGCGACGGCCCCAGGCGGGTTAGGTTCCTGGTTCACAAGGAGACCGCCATGATCCGTAAGCTGAAATCCGGCGAATACAGGCTCTATTCGCGCAAAATCGATCCGAGAACCGGCAAGCGCCGCAATCTAGGCACCTTCAAGTCGCGCGAAGTGGCGGAAAAGCACGAACGCGAAGTGCAGTATTTCAAGCGCCATTAGACCGGTCATCGTCCCACGACAGAGCCGCGGCTCGGCCCCGGCTCACCCATGCGGTCGCGGCGGGGTGCGTGGGCGAGGGTGGCCCGGCACGTTCGAGCCGATATGGTCGAGGTCGCAACGTCGCGTCACCATCTCGACCGACCGGGTGTCGACGGTCACGCGCCCCAGAACCTGCACGGTCGTGCGTCCGAGATCCTTGTCGACATGCACGACTTCGCCCTCGAGTCTGAGCTTGTCGCCAGCCTTGGCACTGGGCTCGACCATCGAATAAGTATGGCCGTCGCCGTCGAGCTTCAGCATCACGCGGTCCTTGATGCGCTCGACCACCGTGGCGATGACAGCCACCCGGTCTCCTATTTCCACTGCGGGCCGTGTCATTGCGGCCTCCTTTCAGCTCCGCGCGGTCTCTGGCCGCCGGAGCCGGTTGGCGCCACGGTAGGTGGCGACAACCGCTAAAATAAACGGGAAACCAAGCGTTTGGTTGCTGTCGGGCTGCCGGTCGCCGCGGCCAGTCGATCGCATGAAGCCGGGGATTTCGCCGCAGAATACTGCCCGCTGGCCAAAGACGTGCTGCGTCGGCGGGGGGCCGACACAGCCGAGGTCGTCGAGCGCGTCGGCTATGGCTCGGCCAGCACCTTCAGCACTGCCTTCAGCCGCCATGCCAGGGCAGCGCATTAGGGCAATTCCGGGAGTGCGCAGCTGTCACGCTCGGCGGGTCGGCGAGTCCAGCCCTGCCGGAGGCCAGCCTCGAGAGTTCGAGGCGCATTGTCTGTTGGCAATATCCTACCCTGGAGGATAGGATATTGCCATGACGATACACAGCTCCCATCCCGACATCATCGCCCGGCTCAAGCGTGCGCACGGCCATCTCGCCGCGGTGCTCACCATGTTCGAGCAGGGCCGGCCCTGCCTTGACCTCGCGCAACAGCTTCACGCCGTCGAAAGCGCGGTCGGCAACGCCAAGCGCGAGCTGATTCACGACCATATGGAGCATTGCCTCGTCGAAGGCGGCGAACCGACCAGGGACACGCTCAAAGAGCTGAAGCAGCTCACCAAATATCTGTGAGGCGGCGATGTGGGAAAAAGCGCTCGACTGGCTCGGCTTCGGCGCGCACGGACATGACCATGGCGGACGTGACCATGACGGGCACGGCCACGACCATCACGGACCGCATGGGCATACACATGGCGTGATCGACGCGACGATCGCCACGACGGAGCGCGGCATCTGGGCGATCAAATGGTCGTTCGTCATCTTGGCCATGACGGCCGCGCTGCAGATCGCGGTTGTCGTCTTTTCAGGCAGCGTGGCGCTGCTCGCCGACACCATCCACAACGTCGCCGACGCCACCACCGCGATCCCGCTCTGGATCGCTTTCGTGCTGGCGCGCCGCAAGCCGACAAGAACTTTTACCTACGGCCTTGGCCGGGTCGAGGACCTTGCCGGCATAGTCATCGTGCTCATCATCCTGGCCAGCGCGCTGGTGGCAGGTTACGAGGCGATCAATCGCCTGTTCAATCCGCAGCCTATCCAGTTCCTGGGCTGGCTTGCCGCGGCCGGCATCATCGGCTTCCTCGGCAATGAGGTGGTGGCGGTGTTCCGCATCCGCGTCGGCCGCCAGATAAACAGCGCGGCCTTGATCGCCGACGGTTATCACGCCCGCACCGACGGGCTCACCAGCCTCGCCGTCGTTGCCGGCGCGCTCGGCGTCTGGCTCGGCTATCCGCTCACCGACCCGATCATCGGCCTTTTGATCACCATCGCCATCTTCGGCATCGTCTGGCAGTCGGCGCGCTCGGTGCTGACGCGCATGCTGGACGGCGTCGAGCCGGGTCTTGTCGATGAGGTTCATCACGCCGCCGAACATGTCACCGGTATCGACAGGGTGGTCGGCGCCAAGGCCCGCTGGCTCGGTCACAAGCTGCATGTCGATGTGGAGATCGCGGTCAATGACGGGCTGCTGCTTGCCGCCGCGAACAACATCGCCGCTTCGCTCAAGGCCGAGCTCTTCGCGCACATCCCGGCACTCGACGTCGCCACGGTGCGCTTCGCCGAGCCGGAGACGGAGGGCGGCCACCACCACGCGCCCGATCCGTTCCTTGTCGCCGGCAAGCTGGCCAGCGGGCTGCTCGAAATCGTCGACACACCGCAAGGCGAGCGTATGCGGCTGCGCCTCTCGCGTCACGCCGAGGGCCTGCAAGCCGGTGTAGCTATTGAGCGGCCGGGAGGCATCGAGCGGCTGGTGCTGTCCCCGGTCGGTGGCGACCATCACTATCTGCAAAGCCTGGTCGCTCCGGCCGAACCGCATGAATTCAGCGCCAGGCTGCAACTGGCGGCTGGTCCCGACAGCGAGGATCTCCCCTTCGCCATGGCAGAGCCGGAAGGCCATCGCCATGGACACGCGAATAGATGATACAGGCACTCTTCGAATATCAACGTGAGATCTATCTCGCTGTGGCGCAACACCTGAAGGTGTTCGCCACGGACGGCAACTGGTTGGCGCTTCTTGCGGTATTGCCTATGGGCGTCGTGTTCGGCGCGTCCCACGCGCTGATGCCCGGCCATTCGAAGACGCTGCTTGCCGCCTATATCGCCGGCTCGCAGGTGAAATTGTCTCGCGGATTGCTCGCTTCTCTCGCGCTTTCCTTCACCCACATTACGCTGGCGGTGCTCATTGCGGTGTTGGCGTTGCCGCTCGTCTCGATCTCGCTGGGCAGCGTCGGCCGCGCCCCGGCACTCGAAACGTTGAGCCGTGGGCTGCTGGGTCTGGTCGGCGTGTGGATGATCTGGCGCGCGCTGCGCGGCCGCCACCATCATCATGTCCATGAAGGCGAAGCGGTCGGCATCATGGCCGGACTGATCCCTGTATGGACTGGGGACATCGCGAACAGGTGTGCGAAGACATCGCGAACAGTTTCGTGCGTTTTGCGCGGGGAGG
>NZ_VFVL01000054.1 GCF_006442815.1 Mesorhizobium sp. B2-4-3 | reverse complement strand
TGTGACAAACGACATGGGGCGGAAAAGTTCATCCATCACTCTTGACCACGGTCATAAGAGGGTCTGCGCGCGTCGCTCCGCTCCTTGCTCCGCCCTAGAATGACGAGGATGAGGGGTTTCGGCCAATCGCAAGCCGTTCCGCACCATAGCTGGCGTTAACGCGATTTTCGCCGGTCGATGATTTGCTGTCGGTCGAGGACAAGGCAGATATGGGCAGCGCCGACTTCATACTGATGATCAACCTCGTCGTCGCCGGGCTGCTGGCGGCGGCATTCATGGCGGTTGCCGCCTATGACACCGGGCGCGTGTCGGCGCGCTGGCTCGCCTTCAGCTACATGCTCGGCATGGCCTATTTCGCCATCGAATTCAGCATTCCCGCTTTCGCGGATGCCCGACTGCCCGTCGTTGCCGCCTTTGCCGTGTTCCTCGCCGCAACCGTCGCCTTCAATGGCGGGCTCGCCCACAAATATGGCGTGCGGCCACCCTGGCCGCCGATGCTTTGCTTCCTCGTCGTCGCCTCGGTCGCCGTCTATCTGGTGCAGGACCTGCCGCGCCATTCGCTGACGCGCATGATGGCCTACCAGCTTCCCTACGCCGTCATGCAGTTCGCCGCTCTCGGCATCGTGCTGTCCTCCCGGCAAAGGCTCGCGCGGCTCGACCATCTGCTTGCGCTGGTGCTCGGCGCCAGCGCCGTGCAGTTTGCCTCCAAGCCGCTCATCGCGGGCGCGCTGGGCGGCTGGGGCGCCAACCCGCAGGCCTATGTGCAGACGGCTTACGCGCTGGTGTCGCAGTCGCTCGGCACCGTGTTCGGGCTGGCGCTGGCGCTGCTTGCCTTGGCCGTGCTGGTGCGCGACGCGCTGGCCGAGGCGACCTCCAAATCGGAAACCGACACGCTGTCGCGGCTGTTCAACCGCGGCGGCTTCGAACGCCATGCCGACCTTGCCATGCGGGATGCCGTCCGGCGCGGCGTGCCGGTGGCGCTGGTGATCGCCGATCTCGATTATTTCAAAAGCATCAACGACAGCTACGGCCATGCCTGCGGCGACCGCGTGATCGAGACCTTCGCCGGTTTCCTGCGTGAAGCTGCCGCCGAACATCATGTCGCCGGCCGCATCGGCGGCGAGGAGTTCGCCATCATCCTGCCGGGCACCAATCTTGCCGCGGCGCGGCTGTTTGCCGAAGGCGCGCGCAACGCGTTCGGCGCACTGCCGATCGATGGGCTACCCGCCGAGCATCGCTGCAGCGCGAGCTTCGGCGTGGCCGAGCTGACCACTGATGAGGGTTTTGCCGATCTCTTGCGGCGCGCCGACGCCGCGCTCTACGACGCCAAGAATGCCGGCCGCGACTGCGTGCGCGTGTCAGGCGCGCTACGGCGGCGCCAGGCGCCGACGATCTTCAACGGCAAGGGCTGAGATTGGGCATCTCGCCGTCGGAAAGCCCGTACATATAGGAGCGGCCCTTGACCAGCACCGGCGGCTGGTAGCAGCCGGGCGCGCCGGGCGCGTCCGCATCGTCATAGACGACATCCGGCTGGCCGGCGCTGGTGAATTCGGAAAGCTTTTTCGCAAGCTTGCCCTCGCCGACGACGATGCGCTTGTAGCCGGCGGCGCTGTCGATGACGAGATTGCCGAAGGAATCGGCATAGACGCGGTCGTGATGGCGCACGCCGGCTTCGGCCGGCGCGGCGATTGCCATGACAAGCCCCGCCAGCGCCGCGGCGGCGAGGCTTGCCCGCACTGAATTCGAACCCATGTCGCTCTCCCTTGATCGGCGCGACAGATCGCGCCTGGAATCCGGTTCGAATCGGAAATTAACTCTTTCTTAACCTTTGTTAAGAGGCGGGAGGCTTTCGGTGCCGGTTCTTAAGGAACATGGTTAATTTTCGAGGGCCGGCTTCCCAAGCGGAGGGCGGTCGTGGAGCGTGGCTGCCTCGGGGCGAGCTTGATCTCGCGGCGCCAGATGGCTACAGCGGTCCACCGTTTCACAGTAACGGCAAGCGGCTATCTCTTTGTTTCGACGCAATTCCGGACGGAAGGCCACGGCGAAGGCGCCGAACCCAACCGTTCACGCTTTTCCCGGAATTGCTGTAGGGTGCCGCGCACGAAAGGGCAGCGTATGAGCTTTGGCCACACGGTTCGGGTGACGATCACCATCCCGCTGCTTCTCGCAGCCGCGGCCTGCGTGCCGCAGGACGGCGCGCCGAAGGTGGCGAATGCCGCGGCGCCCGCCGCCTCGCCTGCTCCGGCCCCGCAGTCCGCCGCAGCCGTGGCGTCGCCGACAGCTGCAACACCCCCGGTGCCTGAGACTTCCCCGACAGCTGCAACGGCCAAGACGCCTGCAACGCCTGCGCCAACCGCAACCAAGATCGTCACCGACCTGACCGTGCCGCGATCCGGCATCGGCACGGCCACCTACAGGTGCGGCAATGGCGGCATGATCACCATCCAGAATCTCGGTTCGTCGCTGCGCGTGGTCCGGCCGGATGGCACGGCCGAGGAGTTTGCGGCCTCGCCCGCCAACCAGAGCAGCCGCTACCAGGAAGCAGCGACGCATGACGCAATCGTGATCGACGGACGCGAGGCGCTGGTGATGAAGAGAGGATCCACCCCGCAGACTTGCAGAAGATAGCGGGTGCGCTGCCATTCAGGTGAGGCCGGCCTGCAAATGCTGGCCCCCTGCGCTTTCTACAGCGCCGCGCGTCCCGATGGACGCGCAAAGGACGCTGTAGCACTTTGACTCAGCGCATGATCCCTTTCCGAAAATCGAAAACGATTTTCGGGGTCATGCGCGTGCTCACGTACTTCAAGTACGCTCCGCTCCGGCCTTCGCCGGCCGAAGCCCGTATAAGTGCCTTCGCTCCATGAAGGCTACGGCTGGCGTAGGCCGGTTCTCGGAAGCCACCATTTTCGGCTCGACCTGACCTGAATCTCAGCACACCCGGCGCGCGATCTTGCTGCACTGCAGCGAACGCTGCGCCGGCTTCAAAACAGCCGCTAATCGATTGAAGCGCGCGGCCGTCAATTTGTCAGACTAAATGATGTTTCCAAAACGATTTTCCGGCTTTGACGCGGTGCAAAAAGAGCATTAGAAACCGGCTGTCCGAAGCCATATATGTGGGCGGCAAACGCCGCATTCCCATAGCGGCATCCAGGATGCCGATCTGGGGGAGCCATGAGCAAATCACCAGCCACCCGCGCAGTTGCCAGACGTGAACGTCCGCTCTCGCCGCATCTGACGGTCTACCGGCCGCCGATCACGATGACGATGTCGATCATCCATCGCATCACCGGCGGCGCGCTCTATTTCGGGACGCTGCTGGTGGCGGCTTGGCTGATCGCCGCTTCGAGCTCGCAGGCCGCCTTCGACTGGGTCAACTGGGCCTTCGGCTCCTGGCTCGGCCGGCTGGTTCTCTTCGGCTACACCTGGGCGCTGATGCACCACATGCTGGGCGGGCTGCGCCACCTCGTCTGGGACACCGGCGCTGGACTGGAAAAACACACCGCCTCCAGGATCGCCTGGGCGACGCTCGCCGGCTCGATCGTGCTGACGCTGCTGATCTGGATCGCCGGCTACATGGCGCGGGGAGCTTTCTGATGAGCGCGAACAACGCCGATATGCGCACGCCGCTCGGCAAGGTGCGCGGCCTGGGCTCGGCCCGCGAGGGCACCGGCCATTTCTGGCGCCAGCGGCTGACGGCGATCGCCAACATTCCGCTGCTGTTGTTCTTCGTCGGCTTCCTGATCGCGGTCAACGGCCACGGCTACACGGACGTGCGGGCATCGCTCGCCAATCCCTTCGTGGCGCTGGTGCTGGCGCTGGTGCTGATCTCCGGCCTCTACCATATGCGGCTCGGCATGCAGGCCATCATCGAGGACTATGTGCATGGCGAAGGCATGAAGCTGGCGCTGATCGCCCTCAACACCTTCTTTTGCGTGGCAGTCGGCGTCGCTTCGCTGTTTGCCCTGCTCAAACTCGCATTCGGAGGCTGAGGCCTTGGCCAAGGATACAAGCAACACGGCTTCCGCCTACACTTTTGTCGACCATAAATTCGATGTCGTGATCGTCGGCGCCGGCGGCGCCGGCCTGCGCGCCACGCTCGGCATGGCCGAGCAGGGATTGCGCACCGCCTGCATCACCAAGGTGTTCCCGACGCGTTCGCACACTGTGGCGGCGCAAGGCGGCATCGCCGCCTCGCTCGCCAATATGGGCCCCGACAACTGGCAGTGGCACCTCTTCGACACCGTCAAGGGCTCGGACTGGCTGGGCGACATCGACGCGCAGGAATACATGGTGCGCGAGGCGCCGGCCGCCGTCTACGAGCTCGAGCACTACGGGGTGCCGTTCTCGCGCACGGAAGAGGGCAAGATCTACCAGCGGCCCTTCGGCGGCATGATGATGAATTTCGGCGAAGGCCCGCCGGTGCAGCGCACCTGCGCGGCCGCCGACCGCACCGGCCATGCCATGCTGCATACGCTCTATGGCCAATCGCTGAAGAACAACGCGCAGTTCTTCATCGAGTATTTCGCGCTCGACCTGATCATGGAGCCGGACGGCACCTGCACCGGCGTGGTGGCGTGGAATCTCGATGACGGCACCATCCACCGTTTCTCGGCCAAGATGGTGGTGCTGGCGACCGGCGGCTATGGCCGCGCCTATTTCTCCGCCACCTCGGCGCATACCTGCACCGGCGATGGCGGCGGCATGGCGGCGAGAGCGGGGCTCGCGCTGCAGGACATGGAGTTCGTGCAGTTCCATCCGACCGGCATCTATGGCGCCGGCTGCCTGATCACCGAAGGCGCGCGCGGCGAGGGCGGCTATCTCGTCAATTCCGAGGGCGAGCGCTTCATGGAGCGCTATGCGCCGTCCGCCAAGGACCTTGCCTCGCGCGACGTGGTCTCGCGCTGCATGACGATGGAGATCCGCGAAGGCCGCGGCGTCGGGCCGAAGAAGGATCACATCTTCTTGCATCTCGACCATCTCGACCCGGCGGTCCTGCACGAGCGGCTGCCCGGTATTTCGGAATCGGCCAAGATCTTCGCCGGCGTCGACCTGACCAAGGAGCCGATCCCGGTGCTGCCGACGGTCCATTACAACATGGGCGGTGTGCCGACGAATTATTGGGGCGAGGTGCTGAACCCGACGTCGCGCAACCCGGACAAGGTGTCGCCCGGCCTGATGGCGGTGGGCGAGGCCGCCTGCGCCTCCGTGCACGGCGCCAACCGGCTCGGCTCGAACTCGCTGATCGACCTCGTCGTGTTCGGCCGCGCCGCGGCGATCCGCGCCGGCCAGGTGATCGACCGCAACTCGCCGATTCCGTCGCCCAACGCGGCTTCCGTGGAGAAGATCATGGACCGCTTCGACCGGTTGCGCCATGCCAACGGCTCGGCGCCGACGGCGGCGCTGCGCGAGAAGATGCAGCGCGCCATGCAGGAAGACGCCGCCGTGTTCCGCACGCAGGAATCGCTCGAGAACGGCTGCAAGCGCATTTCGGAACTCTGGGGCGAGCTCAAGGATATCAAGGTCACCGACCGCTCGATGATCTGGAACTCCGACCTCGTCGAGACGCTGGAGCTGGAAAACCTGATGGCCAACGCCGTCACCACGGTCTACGGCGCCGAGGCGCGCAAGGAGAGCCGTGGCGCGCATGCGCGCGAGGATTTCTCGGCGCGCGACGATGCCAACTGGCGCAAGCATACGCTTGCCCATCTGAGCGAAGACGGCAAGGTGACGCTGACCTACCGGCCGGTGCATACCGAGCCGCTGCTGGCGGAAAAGGACGGCGGCATCAGCCTGGCGAAGATCGCGCCGAAGGCGCGGGTGTACTGATCATGGGGCTCGCGGCCACCGGATATTCCGGCACGCCCCTTCCGGCCAAGCTCGGCCTGAAGGACGGCATGGTCGCCGCTTTCATCGCGCTGCCGCCGGAGCTCGATGCGCTGACAGAGGCCGTTTCCTTTGCCGGCATCGATCAGTTCACTGAATGGTCGGCGATCTCGGGCAGCCGGAAATACGATGCCGTGCATGCCTTCACCCGGCAGCGCGCCGAGATCGAGGACGGCCTGGCCCACATCGAGACGGCGATCAAGCGCGACGGCATGGTCTGGGTGTCCTGGCCAAAGAAGGCATCGAAAGTGCCGACCGACGTCACCGAGGACGTCATCCGATCGGAGGCGCTGAAGCGCGACCTGGTCGACGTCAAGGTCGCCGCCGTGAACGAAATCTGGTCCGGGCTGAAGCTCGTCATCCGAAAGGACCGCAGGTAATGGTCGAACTCACGCTTCCCAAGAATTCCAAGATCCAGCAGGGCAAGACCTGGCCGAAGCCGGAAGGCGCCACCAACCTGCGCGAATACCGCATCTACCGCTGGTCGCCGGACGATGACGAGAACCCGCGCATGGACACCTATTTCGTCGACATGGACGATTGCGGGCCGATGGTTCTCGACGCGCTCTTGTGGATCAAGAACAAGATCGATCCGACGCTGACTCTGCGCCGCTCCTGCCGAGAAGGCATCTGCGGCTCCTGCGCCATGAACATCGACGGCTCGAACACGCTGGCCTGCACCAAGGGCGCCGAGGACATTTCGGGCGCGGTGAAGGTCTATCCGCTGCCGCATATGGCTGTGATCAAGGACCTGGTGCCCGACCTCACCAATTTCTACGCCCAGCACGCTTCGATCCAGCCCTGGCTGCAGACGGTCTCGCCGACGCCGGCCAAGGAATGGCTGCAGAGCCACGAGGACCGCGAGAAGCTCGACGGGCTCTACGAATGCATCCTGTGCGCCTGCTGCTCGACGTCGTGCCCGAGCTATTGGTGGAACGGCGACCGTTATCTCGGCCCGGCCACCCTGCTGCAGGCCTATCGCTGGCTGATCGACAGCCGCGACGAGGCGACAGGCGAACGGCTCGACAATCTGGAAGACCCGTTCCGGCTCTATCGCTGCCACACCATCATGAACTGCGCGCAGACCTGCCCGAAGGGGCTCAACCCAGCCAAGGCGATCGCCGAGATCAAGAAGATGATGGTGGAGCGGCGCGTTTAGTTCTCGCGGGCCTTAGTCGCAGGTAGCGATCCTTCGCGCCCCCCTCTGTCCTGCCGGACATCTCCCCCACAGGTGGGGAGATTGGCCGTTACCGCGGCTTTCGCCAATCTCCAAGGTTGAAGGATGAGGCGCCGTCGGCGAAGCTGCTAATCTCCCCCCAAGTGGGGAGATGTCCGGCAGGACAGAGGGGGGCGCTGTCTCGCCAGTGTCAGAAAGGATAGGCAACTCAATGAGCGAAGATCTCCCCATCCTCTCTCCTGTCGAAGCGCGCGTGCTGGGCTCGTTGATCGAGAAGAAGGAGCTGACGCCGGACGTCTATCCGCTGACGCTCAACGGCGCGCACCAGGCCGCCAACCAGAAGACGGCGCGCGAGCCGGTGATGGCGCTGGAGCTCACCGAAATCCGGCGGGCGCTGAGCTCGCTCGAGCAAAAGGGCCTGGTGCGCCAGGCCTTTGCCTCGCGCGTCGAGCGCTACGAGCATCTGATGGCGCAGCGGTTCTCGCTGACCACGCCGCAGATCGCGGTGATCGGTCTTTTGCTCCTGCGCGGCGCGCAGACGGCGCATGAATTGCTCGCGCGCTCGGAGCGCATGGCGCGCTTCGCCTCGATCGAGGAGCTGCGCGACAATCTCGACCTGATGATCGGGCGGAGGCCGCCGCTGATCCAGCTGCTCGAACGCGCCCCCGGGCAGCGCGAGGAGCGCTACGTACATCTGTTGGGCGGGCCGGTGGAAGCGGCAGCGGCGGCGCCGTCCTGGCAGCCAGCCGCGACATCTTCGGATAGCGATCTCGAAACGCGCGTGAAGGCGCTCGAGGAAGAGGTCGCGGCGCTGCGCGCGAAGATCGAGGCGCTGGGCGCCGGATTATAACCCGGCGTATCACCTCCTGTTGTAGATGCCGCTGGCCTCGCCCGTAGGGTCGACGAGCTGCAACTCCCCTTCGTCCAATTGCCAGCTGAACGAAAGCGGCTTCAGGTCTTCGGCGCCAAGTTTCCAGTTTCCGGTGAGGTCCGGCCGGCAGCCATTGAACGATTTGTAGGTTCCCGATCTCGGCGTAAGCACCAGCGTGGAACCGTCCACTCTTGCCGTGCCGGCCATAGACCTCAGCGACTGGACCTGACCGCAGCCTTCGACCAGAGAGGACTGAAACAGGCTGTATTCGGCACGCCCGCCGACGCGGAATGTGAAGGTGATGCTGCCGCCGCTGCCCGGCGCGCAGTCGCCGAGCGGGTCGCAATACTGGCCGGTTGCGGCCGCAAAACTCCACCGGCCGGCGAGCGCCACCGGTATCGGGCTGCGATGCGAGCGGGTCGCCGGCCCGATTCCCTGGCCGAAGCCGTCGGTGGCTGCCAAGGCCAACGATCCCGCCAGCGCAGCCAGGCCAACAAGCCTCGCCCGCCCCAAACGCGAAAAGCCGGTCAGCATCCTTTGCTCGCCACAAGCTGTTTCAGATAGGCGAGCCGGGTGGAGATGACCTGGTTGGCGATGGCCATCTTGCCGGCAGGCGCCATGCCGCCATATTTCTTTGCCGCCGGGCGCGCGCTTTGCCCCGCCGCATAGTTCGCCGTCAATTGACGCAGTTCCGCGCAGGACATGCCGGCATACTTGGCCTGCTCCTGCGGCGTGATGACACCCGCCTGCGACGCGGCCGCGGAATCGGCCGCCGCCATGGTGCCGAGGCCGATCGCCGCCGAAAGCGGGTTCAACCCGCCGCCGCCGGCCATGGCGCCGACCGCGCTCATCGCAAGGCCGGCCCCCTGAGGACTCGTGCAGCCGGCGAGAGCGAAAAGGCCGACAAGCGACGATATCGGGAAGACAGGTCTCGCGATCATGGCCGGCGCTCCCCGACGCGAGGCGGCAGTTTCAGGTCGCGATGGTCGGCCGCGCCCTTGCCGAGCGCGAGAGACAGAAGATAGACGCGAGGATTGAAGCCGGCTGACGACAATTGAGACAGCGTCTTGAACAGTTGCAGGTGATACATCGAACCCCCTTCGATTGTTTCCGAATGCGCTGCCAGCCTTGCCGAAGCGCGCCGCAAACTAGGCGAGGCCGGCGAGGGGTAGCTTGGACGAGGCGGCCCTTAAAGCGGCCAAAACGGCCCTGTATTGACGTTTCGGGAACCTCGGCGCATATCAGCGCGCCTCTGGAGCGGGTTCGTCCACAGCGGGAACCGGCTCCAAAATTGGCGATGGTCCCGCGGGCCATCCGTCAGAGGCAGGGGGTGCCGATGACTGCGGCAAGGGGGCCGTCGGCTTCGTTCAGGCTGGTCACGGACATGGTCCCGGAGCGGGATCGTGTCGAGGTCATGCGCGAGGTCTATGGCCGCACGGTGCTGAAGGTCGATCTCGATCCGCTCGACCCGATGCATGTCGACATGCAGGTGCGCGCGCTGCCGGGACTGGGCATCGCGACGGGCACGTGCTCGGCATTCCGGGTCTATCATTCGACGACGCTGATCGACAGCGACGATCTTGTCCTGCTCGCGGCACTGGACGGCGCAAGCGTAATGAAGCATCGCGGCCGTGAGGAGCCGGTCGGCGGCGGCCACGCGCTGATGATGAGCGGTGAAGAAGTCGGCCTCAACGTCATCCAGCCGGGCGGCATCCGCTTCGTCAATATGAGCTTTTCCCTCAAACAGCTTTCGCCGCTGATCGGCGATCCCGCGACCGCGCTGATGCGGCCGCTACCGACCGGCACCGGAGCGGTGCGGCTGCTGATCGACTATGTCCATTCGGTCCAGGATGCGGGCGACGGGCTCAGCCCGGAAGAGCTGCATGTGGCGGCAACGCATATCTTCGATCTGGCGGCGCTTGCCATCGGCGGAACCAGGGACGCGGTGGAAATCGCGCGCGGGCGCGGCGTACGAGTGGCGCGGCTGCGCGCCATCAAGGCCGACATCATCGCCAGGGGCGGCGACCTTTCAGCCGAGGATGTCGGCAGGCGCCACCGGCTTTCCACGCGCTATGTGCGCAAGTTGTTCGAAAGCGACGGCACGTCCTTGTCGGAGTTCACGCTGCGCCAGCGCCTGCTGCACGCGCATCGCATGCTCTGCGATCCGCGCAACGCCGGGCGCAGCATCACCGCGATCGCATTCGAGGCCGGCTTCAACGACCTCTCCTATTTCAACCGGGCGTTCCGGCGCCGCTATGACGCGACGCCGTCGGATGTCCGTGCCGCCGCTCTCAAGGGTTGACCGCCGAGGGCGACGCCGTTCCCCATCTCACCCCAGCCTTGCGTCCAGCGACACCTTGATCGCCCCCAGCGCCTTCGACACCGGGCATTCGGCCTTGGCCTTCTCGGCCAGATCCTTGAATTTCGCCGCGTCGATGCCCGGCACCTTGCCGACCAGGGTGATGGCGCTGCCGGTGATGCCGGTGCCGGGCACCAGCGTCACCACCGCCTTGGCGTCGAGCTCGGCGGCCGGCGTGCCATTCTCGGCCAGGAAGTGCGACAGCTGCATGGCGTAGCAGCCGGCATGGGCGGCGGCGATCAGCTCTTCCGGATTGGTGCCGGATTTGCCGCTCTCGTCCTCGAAACGCGCCTTGAACGAATAGGGCGTGCCCTTCAAGGTGCCGCTCTGGGTGTCGAGCGTGCCTTTGCCCTCTTTCAGATTGCCTTTCCAGACGGCGTTTGCGGTGCGGTCCATGAAATTCCTCCTGGTCTGTCGGGGTTTGCGCCGGCAGGCGCCGGCGTTCCCGGGAACTATAGCGCGGGCGGGCCGGAAGACCATCCATGGCCTGGTATGATTGTGCTCGCGCAAGGCGTTTGAAAATTTCCAAAAAAAGCGCGTGCAAAAATGTCGACTTCCCGTCTGCCCGACCGTCCTGCGGGCGGCCACTGGCGGCCGATGGAGGTTAAGATGGACAATCTGTTTCTTGCGATCTGGGCAAAGCCCGAGAAGAAAGGGAGGCGGCTTGAAGCGTTCTGGCTGAATCCGCCGGCACCCGGCGTCGGCCGGCTGGCGGCGGCCATCGCCATCATCGGCGTCGCGGCATGCCTGCTCGACCATGCGGCGACGGCAAGCAAAACCGACATCGTCGCCTTCGCCTCCTATGACGCGTCAACAAAAGGAAGCTCGAAATGAAATATGTCCTGCTGGTCTATGGCGAGGAAAAGGACCTCTACGCGCTGACCCCCGAGCGCATGGCCAAGCTCGATGCCGACTCGCTCGGCTATGACCGGGAACTGGACCGGCAAGGCAAGCTGGTCATCGCGCAGGCGCTGCAGTCGGTGAAGACGTCGAAATCGCTCCGGCGGCGCAATGGTAAGGCGCTGGTGACCGACGGGCCCTTCGCCGAGACCAAGGAGCAGCTGCTCGGCTTCGTCATGGTCGAGGCTGCGGATCTTGCCGAGGCGCTCGACATTGCGGCCAAGATCCCGCTGGCGGAGCTCGGTACGGTCGAAATCAGGGCGATCTACGACGTGCCGGGGTCATAGCCGCCGATCATGGCACGGCGCGCCGGTCGAAGCTGTCTCTTGCGGGAAACATCTTCAGGGCTTCCTCGCCGCCGCAACTGTTGCGTGTTGAAGCAGGGCCCCGCTTCTCTTATCGTCGCCGCGATTTCGGGGGAATTCGGCATGCCTTTCCTGATCGCTATCCTCGGCCTGCTCGGAGCGGCCGCCATCTGGTGGTACCGGCTGAAATATATGAGCGACGCCGCGCGAGAGGTCGCCGATGTCGTCGGACGCGTCCAGGGCAACATCCGTCGCAAGAAATTGCGCAACCAGGCCGCGCTTTCGCCGCTGACGGCGATCGACGATCCGGTGGTGGCGGCGGCGACGCTGATCACCGCGATCGTCTTGGAGCACGGCCCGGTCCTGCCGCAGCGCGAGGCGGTCATCCGCGAGGTGATCGCGCAGATCGCCGAAGGCCCGAAGAAGACCGACGAGGCGGTCGTCTACGCCAAATGGGCCGCCGCGCAGGTCGACGATACGACGATCGTCATCGACAAGCTGGCGCCGTTCCTGCGCGAACGCCTCGATCCGCATGAGCGGGACGATCTGCTCAGGATGCTGAACCGCGTCGCGCAAGGCGGCGAGCAAAGCCTTAAGATCGCCGACCAGCGGATGCTGAGGCTGCGGCAGAAGCTGGGGTTCGAGGTGAATTAGAATTCAGGTGAGGCCGGCCCGCAAATGGTGGCTTCCGAGAACCGGAGCGGAGCGTACTTGAAGTACGTGAGCACCGGAAGCGCAGGAAGCCACCATTTTCGACTCGGCCTGACCTGAATTTGCCACGGCGCCACAAGGCGTTCAGATCGCCTCGCCCTTCAGCAGCCTCGGCGTGTCGCCGGAGAGGCCCGATGCCTGGCGGATGAAGAACTCTTTCAGCCTCGGCATGCGTTCCACCAGCCCTAGCCCGATGTCGCGGACCTGGCGCAGCGGACCGAGGTCGTTGGAGAACAGCCGGTTCAAGACGTCGGTGGTGACGCCCATCTGCAGCGTGTCGAAGCGGCGCCATTGCTGGTAGCGCTCGAGCACGTCGAGCGCGCCGATATCCTGGCCGAGCCGGTCGGCCTCGACCACGACCTCGGCCAAGGCCGCGACATCCTTGAAGCCGAGATTGAGGCCCTGGCCGGCGATCGGGTGGATGCCGTGCGCGGCATCGCCGGCCAGCGCGAAGCGCGGCACGACGAAGGCGCGGGCCAGCGTCAGGCCGAGCGGCCAGGCGCGCGGCTTGTCGGCGACGCTTATTTCACCGAGCTTCAGGCCGAAGCGCTGCTCCAGATCGTGCTCGAAGACGAACTCGTCGCCCTCGACCAGCGCCTTGGCATCTTGCGTGCGCTCCACCCAGACGATCGACGAACGGTTGGTGCCATCCTTGCCCGGCTTCAGCGGCAGCGTCGCGAAGGGGCCCGCGGGGAGGAAATGTTCCTCGGCGCGGCCGTTGTGCGGGCGCTCATGCGCCACGGTGCAGACGATGCCGGACTGGCCGTATTCCCATTTGACGGTCTTGATGCCGGCCATGTCGCGCAGCCTGGAATTGACGCCGTCGGCGGCGATCAGCAGCCGCGCCTTAAGGGTCGCGCCGTCGGCAAGGTGCGCGGTGATGCCGGCGCCGTTCACATCGAAGGCACTGACGGCCATGCCTTCGATGATGTCGATGCCGAGCTTTTCGGCGCGCCGCCGCAGCGCGCCGTTCAAGTCGCGGTTGGCGACCATGTGGGCGAAGGGCTCGCCGGGCGCCACCTCGCCGTCGAAGGTCAGGAACACCGGACGCACCGGGTCGGCGGCGCGCGAATCGGTGATGATCATCTCGGTGATCGCCTGCGCTTCCGGCGCGATCTCTTCCCAGACGTCGAGCTGCTCCAGCATGCGGCTGGCGGCCGCCGCGATGGCCGAGGCGCGGCCGTCGCGCTGCCAGACGCCGGCGGGGGCCGCGTCGACGACGGCGATGGCGAGGCCCGGCCGCGCCTGCTTCAGCGACACGGCTGCGGTGAGGCCGACATAGCCGGCACCGGCGATGAGCACGTCGAGAGCTTCGCGCTTCCCATTGGCCCCTGCTCCGTCCGGCTTGCGGTCGACCATGGCATCATCCTTTCACGACTTCGGCCGGCCGCGCTTGCGGCCTTGACTGCCCGCACGTCCTGTCCGAAACCGGCCATGGCACATCCGCGAAGGATTTCAAACATGACAGCGGCCATGGACGAGCTTCTCGACATTCTCGACCTCGAGCAGCTCGAACACAATCTGTATCGTGGTCGCAGCCCCAAGGTCGACTGGCAGCGCGTCTTCGGCGGCCAGACCATCGCCCAGGCGCTGGTCGCCGCGCAGCGCACCGTCGAGCCGGAGCGTCACGTGCATTCGCTGCACGGTTATTTCATGCGGCCGGGCGACACCAAGCTGCCGATCGTCTACGAGGTCGACCGCATCCGCGACGGCGGCTCCTTCACCACGCGCCGGGTCGTGGCGATCCAGCATGGCCAGGCGATCTTCTCGCTGGAGGCTTCGTTCCAGCAGGACGAGGTCGGGCTCGAGCACCAGCTGCCGATGCCGCGCGACGTGCCGGCGCCCGACACGCTGCTCACCCAGCGCGAGCTGCTCGGCAAGTTCGGCGAGGCGGTGCCGGAAGGTATCAAGCGCTACTGGGAGCGCGACCGGCCGATCGAGATGAAGCCGGTGATGCTGAAGCACTACACGAGCCGCGAGAAGCTGGAGCCGCAGCAGAACATCTGGATCCGCACCACCGGCCCGGTGCCGGAAAACCGCGCCACGCAGGCGGCCGTGCTCGCCTACCTCTCCGACATGACGCTGCTCGACACCTCGACCTTCGCGCATGGCCGCGCCATCTTCGACCGCGACATCCAGGCCGCCAGCCTCGACCACGCCATGTGGTTCCACCGTAGCCATTCGCTGGACGACTGGATCCTCTACAATCAGGACAGCCCGTCGACGCAAGGGTCGCGCGGCTTCACCCGCGGCTCGCTGTTCGCGCGGGATGGGACGCTGATCGCCTCGGTCGCCCAGGAAGGCCTCATCCGCCTGAAGCGCTGAGCGGCTCCAGGCGACTGCCTGGAATACGTGCATTTTCTAAAATCTGCCTATTTTATAGGCATACCCCCGACTCTGCCTGTGCGCGAATGATGTGCACCGATCGCCCATTCTGTTTGTTTACAACAGGTTAACACCCTGCTTCGGCAATTGGCACGGAGCTTGAATCCTATGGGGCACTCTCCGGCTCTCCTCGGGATCGGTGAAGGTGTGCAAACGCGGGGGACCGCAACAGCAAAGGGTGAAACCTTATGAAAATCGTGATGGCAATCATCAAGCCGTTCAAGCTCGACGAGGTGCGCGAAGCGCTCACCGCCGTCGGCATCCAGGGCCTGACCGTCACCGAGGTCAAAGGCTACGGGCGTCAGAAGGGACATACTGAAATCTATCGCGGCGCGGAATACGCGGTCAGCTTCCTGCCCAAGATCAAGATCGAGGTCGCCGTCGGTGTCGACATGGTCGACAAGGCCGTCGAAGCCATCACCGCGGCCGCCAAGACCGGTCAGATCGGCGACGGCAAGATCTTCGTCTTCGGCATCGACCAGGCGGTACGCATCCGCACCGGCGAAACAGACACCGACGCGCTCTAAGCGGCGACCATCCATTCCAACGGAGAGTTCAATGAATATTCCTTCCACCTTGAAGACGACGGGACGCGCGGCCGCTTCGCTCGCGCTCGTGGCCATGAGCACCGTCGCCGCCATTGCGCAGGAAGCCGCCCCGGCAGCCACCGCCGCGGCGCCGGCCGCGCCGGCACCGGCGCTCGACACCGGCAACACCGCCTGGATGCTCACCTCGACGGCGCTGGTGCTGATGATGACCATCCCGGGCCTGGCGCTGTTCTACGGCGGCATGGTGCGCAAGAAAAACGTGCTCGCCACCATCATGCAGAGCTTCGCCATCACCTGCTTGGTGACGGTGCTGTGGTTCATGTTCGGCTATTCGCTGGCCTTCACGACCAATGAATCCGCCAGCTTGAATGCCTATATCGGCGGCTTCTCGCGGTTCTTCCACCATGGCATCACCGTCTCGACGCTTTGGCTGCCAGGCGTGGCGAACATTCCCGAGTTCGTCTTCTCGATGTTCCAGATGACCTTCGCCATCATCACGCCGGCGCTGATCGCCGGCGCCTTCGCCGAGCGTATGAAATTCTCGGCGCTGCTTATCTTCATGGGCTTGTGGCTGGTCTTCGTCTATGCGCCGATCGCGCACTGGGTGTGGGGCGGCGGCTTCCTTGGCGCGGCCGGCGTGCTCGACTTCGCCGGCGGCACGGTCGTCCACATCAACGCCGGTGTCGCGGGCCTGGTCTGCGCGCTGGTTCTCGGAAAGCGCGAAGGCTACGGCACCACCAACATGGCGCCGCACAACCTGGTCTATTCCGTCATCGGCGCTTCGCTGCTGTGGGTCGGCTGGTTCGGCTTCAACGCCGGTTCGGAACTCGCCGCCGACGGGCTTGCGGGTGCCGCCATGATGAACACGCAGGTCGCCACCGCCGCCGCGGCGCTGGCCTGGATGTTCGCCGAATGGATCGTCGCCAAGAAGCCTTCGGTTCTCGGCATCATCTCGGGCGCCGTCGCCGGCCTCGTCGCGGTGACGCCGGCTTCCGGCTTCGTCAACCCGACCGGCGCCTTCATCGTCGGCATCATCGCCGGCGTGGTCTGCTACCTCTCGGCGGTCAAGCTCAAGCACGCGCTTGGCTATGACGACTCGCTCGATGCCTTCGGCGTGCATGGCATCGGCGGTATCGTCGGCGCCCTGCTCACCGGCGCGCTGGCCGATCCGGCCATCAACGCCCTCGGCAAGGACGCTTCGGTGGGCAAGCAGCTCTACGGCATCGTCTTCACCATCCTGTGGACGGCGATCGCCACCTTCGTGATCCTCTACATCGTCAAGGCCCTGGTCGGCCTGCGTCCGTCGACCCAGGAAGAGGTGGAAGGCCTCGACGTCACCCAGCACGGCGAAGTGGTGCCGTAAGGCAGACTTCGCCTGGCGCAATTCCGGACGGAAAACCGCGTCACACTTTTCCTGGAATTGCGCCCAAGGGCCGGCGGATCCTCCTCCCGCCGGCCCGAATTCCTCCCAAGATCCCGTCGTGATGCTCCCGAAAAGGGCTCACGCCTTGAGGCCCGGAACAACCTTCCGGGCCTCTTTTTCGTTCAGCGCCCGCCAGTGCGTTTCACCGTTTCGCGGAAACGGCGAAACGCTATAAGTCTTTGTTTCTACGCAATTCCGGACGGAAAACCGCAGCGCACTTTTCCTGGAATTGCTCTAGCTCTTTGCTTTGACGCAATTCCGGACGGAAGGTTACGGCGAAGGCGCCGAACTTAACCGCCCACACTTTTCCTGGAATTGCTTAGGCGAAGTTTCGATCACATTCACTTGATCGAGCCTGGGTGAAACATCGACCCTTCAGATTCCGTAATGGGATAGCGAGCGTCATCAAGGCGCCCGCCAAACAAGAGGGAAGGAACCAACTGATGAACTTCAAGATCATCTTCCTGGGAGCAATGGCTCTTTCGATGATCAGCGGCGTTGCACTTGCCGGTGCTCTCGACGAGCCGGCCAACATGGCCCCGTTCTTCACCGATTCCAGCATGAAGACCATGAAGTCCGAGGCCGACTTCAAAGCAGCCTGGGCGGCGATGCCCAAGGACAAGCAGGACATGATGATGAAGGAGTGCCAGGACGCGGCGATGAGCAAGCCTCACGCCGAGTTCTGCGGCAATCTGGTGACCTACGCCGGCAACAGGTGATCTGCGGAAGGTCGGGTCTGGAAGGGCCCGATCGCTTCGTCATTTCAAGCACAGGGTGGCGGGCCGCGAGGCCTGCCATCTTTGTTAGAGCGGTAGCCCCGGCAAAGGGCCATGGTTAATGCGGCCTTAACCTTCCCCCCGATAGTCTGGCGTTCGAATCTGCCGGAATGCGCCATGCGCCCGGCCAGGCAACGATCACGGGGAAGAGCATGCGTTCAGGCGCTTCAGCACCGCTCGCGCTGACCGATACGGGGCACGGCATCCAGGCATTCGCGCGGCGCCAGGTCGGGCGGCTGGTCGGCGCCGGGCTGTTCCTGTTCACCGCCTTCGGCATCGCCGCCTTAGCCACATGGAATGTCGCCGATCCGAGCTTCTCGCACGCCACCAGCAACGTCGTCACCAATGCCATGGGCTATGCCGGCGCGGTGTTCTCCGACCTCGCCATGCAGTTCTTCGGCCTTGCCGCCGTCGCCGGGCTGGTGCCGGCGGTGATCTGGGGCTTCCTTCTGTTTTCCGCGCGCGGGGTCGACAAATTGCCGAAGCGCGGCTTCGCGTGGTTCGGCTTTGCGCTCACTGCCGCGGCCATCACCGGCTGCGTGACGCCGCCAAACACCTGGCCGCTGCCCACCGGCCTCGGCGGCGTGTTCGGCGATATGGTGCTGAAAATCCCTGGCATCGCGGTCGGCGGTTATCCGAAAGGCCTGTTCGCCAGCATCATAGCGGTCATCCTCGCCGCGCCGATGTTGTGGCTGTTCGCCTATGGCTCGGCGCTGATCGCGCGCAAGAACGGCTTTGCCGTCATCGAGCGCGCCGCTCGCCCCGATCCGCGCGAGCAGGACGAGATGCTGTTCGACGAGGATGAGGACGAGGGTGACGAGGGAATACTGGCGCTCGGCGCCATTACCCATTGGTGGCTGTCGTTCCGCGCCTTCCTGCATCGCCGCGCCGAGCGGCGCAGGCGGGAGCGCGACGAATTCGAACCGCCGATGGAGCCCAAGGCCAGCGCCTGGCGGCGCGCCGCCGAGCGCGTCGAATCGGCCGAGTTCGCCGAGGCCCGCATGAGCCCCGGCGGCCGCGCCCGCGTCGAGCCGGAATTCTTCGCCGCCATGGTCAACGATCGCACCGCTTCGGTCGACCCGGCCGACCAGGATATCTTCGACGAGGAGGAGGACGAAGGCGTCGACCTCGACGATTTCGACGACGAAGCGCCAGCCCGGCGCCGCGCCGGGCCGGGCGCCAAGGTGCAGAATTTCCGCTCCGATGCCGCGACCCGCGTCGCCGCGCCGGCGGCGCGACCCGTGCCGGGCGGGCGCGTCCAGCGCGAGGCGCAGACCTCGCTGATCGGTTCCGACACGTTCGAGATGCCGTCGCTGCATTTCCTGTCCGAGCCGAAGAACGTGGCCAAGGATCCAAGCCTGTCGAAGGACGCGCTGGAGCAGAACGCGCGCCTGCTCGAAGGCGTGCTGGAGGATTTCGGCGTCAAGGGCGAGATCATCCATGTCCGCCCAGGCCCGGTCGTCACGCTCTACGAGCTGGAGCCGGCGCCCGGCATCAAGTCCTCGCGCGTCATCGGCCTTTCCGACGATATCGCCCGCTCGATGAGCGCGATCGCCTGCCGCGTCGCCGTCGTGCCCGGCCGCAACGCCATCGGCATCGAATTGCCCAACGCCAAGCGCGAGACGGTCTATCTCAGAGAGATCATGGCCAGCCGCGATTTCGAAACGACCAAGGCCAAGCTCGCCCTGGCGCTCGGCAAGACCATCAACGGCGAGGCGGTCATCGTCGACATCGCCAAGATGCCGCACGTGCTGGTCGCCGGCACCACCGGCTCCGGCAAGTCGGTCGCCATAAACACCATGATCCTGTCGCTGCTCTACAGGCTGACGCCGCAGGAATGCCGGCTGATCATGATCGACCCGAAGATGCTCGAACTGTCGGTCTATGACGGCATCCCGCATCTGCTCACGCCGGTCGTCACCGATCCCAAGAAGGCTGTCGTCGCGCTGAAATGGACGGTGCGCGAGATGGAGGACCGCTATCGCAAGATGTCCAAGGTCGGCGTGCGCAACATCGACGGCTTCAACGCGCGCGTCCAGCAGGCCGAGAAGAAGGGCGAGAAAATCTCGCGCACGGTGCAGACCGGCTTCGACCGCCAGACCGGCGAGGCGATCTATGAGACGGAGGATCTCGATCTCGAGCCTATGCCCTATATCGTGGTCATCATCGACGAGATGGCCGACCTGATGATGGTGGCCGGCAAGGACATCGAAGGCGCGGTGCAGCGCCTGGCGCAGATGGCGCGCGCGGCCGGCATCCATGTCATCATGGCGACGCAGCGCCCGTCCGTCGACGTCATCACCGGCACCATCAAGGCCAATTTCCCGACCCGCATCTCCTTCCAGGTGACGTCGAAGATCGACAGCCGCACCATCCTTGGCGAGCAGGGCGCCGAGCAGCTGCTCGGCATGGGCGACATGCTCTACATGGCCGGCGGCGGCCGCATCCAGCGCGTGCACGGCCCGTTCGTGTCGGACGACGAGGTCGAGAAGGTCGTCGGGCATCTGAAGCTGCAGGGCGTGCCGGAATATCTCGACGCCATCACCGAGGACGACGACGAAGACGACGAGGACGGTCCGTCGGGCAAGGGCGGTTCCGGCGGCGGCGGCAATTTCGAGGATTCCGACGATCCCTACGACCAGGCCGTGGCGGTGGTGCTGCGCGACGGCAAGGCCTCGACCAGCTACATCCAGCGCCGGCTCGGCATCGGCTACAACCGCGCCGCCTCGATCATCGAGAAGATGGAGAAGGAAGGCATTGTCGGCGCGGCCAACCATGCCGGCAAACGCGAGATTTTGGTGCCGACGGAAGAGGACAAATTCTAGGGTTTATCGATATTTCAGGTGAGACCGGCCTGCAAATGGCGGCTTCCTGCGCTTCCGGTGCTCACGTACGAAAAGTACGCTCCGCTCCGGTTCTCGGAACCCGCCATTTTCGACTCGGCCTGACCTGAATCTCGACAAACCCTGGCGCGGCGAGACGCCGGTCCGGGTCAGCAGGCAACCGGGAATCGTCTGGCGCGTTCAATGCTGGCTATCGCCTGCCCGCCAAACTTAAGCCCTACTGGGAGTCCAGAAACTGCGGCGACACGAATCACAGGAAGCGACCGGCATGAAGACCCAGACAGAATTCGCCATCACCCGCCGCCAGCTCCTCGGCCTCGGCCTGATGCTTGGTGGGGCTGCCGCTCTCAACCTCGTGCCGGGCTACCAGCTCGTGGCCGCGGCGCAGGCCGCCGTGCCGCCGGCGGCGCAGAAGATCGCCGACCATTTCTCCTCGGTGAAGTCGATGAGCGGCGAGTTCGTCCAGTTCGGCCCGAAAGGCGAGCAGACCGGCGGCAAGTTCTTCCTCGAACGCCCGGGCAAGATCCGTTTCAACTATGACGGCTCCTCGAACTTCCGCGTCATCTCCGACGGCAAGTCGGTGGTGATCCTCAACAAGAAGCTCAACACCTCGGACCTCTATCCGCTGTCGAAGACGCCGCTGAAACTGCTGCTCGACGACCGGATCGATCTTTCCGGCGGGCGCGTCAAGGCCGTCAAGGAAGAGGACGACCTCACCACCATCAAGCTGTCCGACAAGTCGGTCTTCGGCAATGCGACGATCACCATGATGTTCGACCCGAAGACCTATGAGCTGCGCCAGTGGACAATCACCGACGCTCAAGGGAAAGACACGACGGTGATGATCTTCAACGTCAAGGAGGGCGGCAACTTCCCGGCCGACACCTTCGCGATCGACTATACGGCGAACAGAGAGCTGAACACGAAGACGCGCTAAAACTGCCAATTTGGCGGGCCGGTCAGTAGCTTCGTCATCCTAGGGCGAAGCTCCGCGAAGCGGAGCGGAGACCCTCTTATGACCGTGGTCAAGAGTGATGGATGAACTTTTCCGCCCCATGTCGTTTGTCACAGGTTTGTTCTTC
>NZ_VFVL01000053.1 GCF_006442815.1 Mesorhizobium sp. B2-4-3 | reverse complement strand
CGGACTCCAACTCAGGGCGAAAACTGTAACCCATGTATCCGGTTCAAAGTGTTACCCATCTATCGGCTGGACACAGGACAGAGGGGGGCGCTGTCCCGCCGACATGTCGATCTTGCGGCACTGCGCGAAATTTCCAAGGCAGGCGATCCTTCACGCCCCCCTCTGCCTTGCCAGGCATCTCCCCCACAAGGCGGGAGATTAGCCAATCGCCACCCCCCTCAACTTCGCCTTCACCTCGAGGAAATCCCGCCAGGCCAGCTTCTTGTGCGCCGGCGTCCTCAAGAGATAAGCCGGGTGCAGCGTCGGCATCGCCGGAATGGCTATGCCCGACGCCGTCGTATGCACCCGCCAATTGCCCCGCAGCCTGAGGATGCCCTCGGTCGTGTTGAGCAGCGTCTTGGCCGACGGACCGCCGAGATTGACCAGCACCTTTGGATTGACTAGCTCGATCTGCCTTTCGATGAACGGTCGGCAGATTTCGGTCTCGTGCGGCGTCGGCGTGCGGTTGCCCGGCGGCCGCCACGGAATGACGTTGGCGATATAGGCCGAGGTTCGGTCAAGGCCGATCGCCGCCAGCATGCGGTCGAGCAGCCGGCCGGAGCGGCCGACAAAGGGCAGGCCTTCGAGATCCTCGTCGCGGCCCGGCGCCTCGCCGACCAGCATCAGCTCGGCTTTCGGATTGCCGTCGGCGAAGACGAGGTTCTTGGCGGTGAATTTGAGATTGCAGCCGTCGAAGCCGGCCATGTGCTGGCGCAGTTCCTCGAGCGTCGAGGCGCTTGCGGCCAGTTGCCGGGCAAGCAGCGCCTGCGCCTCGTCGGGAACGGTGGCGGCCGGCATGCGCGCCGGAGCGTCCGGAATATTGCGCGCGTCGAGGCCGGATGATGGCGTTGCTGGCTCGGGCGCCTGGGGCCGCTCCAGGCCCTGCCTGGATGCCGGGCGGCTCTCGGGTCTTTGGTCGCGAGGCGGTGCGGCTGGCGCCCGCTCAGCGGGCCCGCGTTCGGCCGACTTCGCCGCCGCTTCGGCAAACCGGTTGATCGGCGCGTCCTCAAGCGCCTCGTCAACGCCGGCGCTGGCATAAAAGGCGAGCAGTTCGGCGATCTCGGCTGGTGTGCTGGGGGAGGCGGCAGTCATGACGCCACCATCGTCCGCGCGGCGCCGATTTGCAAGGTTAAGCCACGTTTGCCTGTATTGGAGCATGTCGAGATTCAGGTCAGGCCGAGTCGAAAATGGTGGTTTCCGAGAACCGGAGCGGAGCGTACTTTTCGTACGTGAGCACCGGAAGCGCAGGAAACCGCCATTTGCAGGCCGGCATCACCTGAATATCGATATGCTTTCACCCGGTGGGTATGCGCGGATCCTGCACAATGTAAAACGTCCAGCGCGGCGTATAGTCGGTGATCAGGAAATCGAAGGTGGCCGTCTTCAGCGGGTCGACCTTGCCGTTCTTGAACAGCAGCTGGTCGTAAGGTTCGAACTTACGCTCGAAATCGGCGAAATTGCTCGACCAGATGTTGTCGGGCGTCTTGTTGCGCTGGTCGAAGGAAAGGCCGTCGCCGAACACGCTTGGCTGGTCGAGGATTTCCTGCAGCTCGAACTGGAACTCCACCCAGGGCAGGGCGCTGTTGTTGAGCACGTCGATGCGCATATACATCACGCCGTTGGCGACCTCGCCTGCCTTGCCGAAGGGCTCGATCGGCTTGGTCGCGCGGATCGTCAGCGTCACCGGCGTCGCCGTGTTCAGTTCCTCCCTGATGATCAGCGGGTCTTCCTTGGTGCCGATACCGGAAGCACCCGTGATGCGGAAGCCGCCCAGCTCGTCGGAGAAGGAATAGGCGCCGGTGGACCAGACCTTCATCGGGTCCGCTTCCGCCGGCACGGACAAAAAGAGGAGCGGAAGAACCGCACGCCAAGCTAAGCCTGGCGTGAAGAGTAAGCGCTTCGATGGAAAGCCGGCTGGCTCAGGACTGCGCATGGTGCGAAGTATTGCCGATAACCAAGCCGTCGAACAATTAAAAACATGCGGACGCGGCCTGGCCTTCCATCCAATTGGCGCTGGCCTATGCTTGGCCATGGCCTGCGCGGCGACCGTTTCGTAGGGAAAACCGCGACTTTTTGTCGAAATCGGCGTTGTCACGCCAGCGCCGGTTTCGCGTCGCGAATTGATGCGCTATGCAGCGCATGAGCCAGCACAATGCGAGAATGCGGCAAGCCAAAGAGGGGTCGATGAGCGAAATCGAACGCGAGAGCATGGAATTCGACGTGGTGATCGTCGGTGCGGGTCCCGCCGGCCTTGCCGCCGCGATCCGTCTGAAGCAGCTCAACCCCGAGCTTTCCGTGGTCGTCCTGGAGAAGGGCGGCGAGGTTGGCGCCCATATCCTCTCCGGCGCTGTCGTCGACCCGATCGGCATCGACCGCCTGCTGCCCGGCTGGCGCGAGGAGGGCGATCATCCGTTCAAGACGCCGGTCACGGCGGACCATTTCCTGGTGCTCGGCCCCGCCGGTTCCTTCCGCCTGCCGAACTTCCTGATGCCGCCGCTGATGAACAATCACGGCAACTACATCGTCTCGCTCGGCAATGTCTGCCGTTGGCTGGCGACCAAGGCCGAGGCGCTGGGCGTCGAGATCTATCCGGGTTTTGCCGCGGCAAGCCTCGTCTATAACGAGGCCGGCGCCGTCACCGGCGTCATCACCGGCGACATGGGCGTCGAGAAGGACGGCACGCATGGCCCGGCTTACGCGCCGGGCATGGCGCTGATGGGCAAATATGTGCTGATCGGCGAGGGCGCGCGCGGCTCGCTCGCCAAGCAGCTCATCGCCAAATACCAGCTTGCCGACGGCCGCGAGCCGGGCAAGTTCGGCATCGGCCTCAAGGAGCTCTGGCAGGTCAAGCCCGAGAACCACAAGCCGGGTCTCGTTCAGCATTCCTTCGGCTGGCCGCTCGACATGAAGACCGGCGGCGGCTCCTTCCTCTACCATCTCGAGGACAACCAGGTGGCGGTCGGCTTCGTCGTCCACCTCAACTACAAGAACCCCTATCTCTCGCCCTTCGAGGAGTTCCAGCGCTTCAAGACGCATCCGGCGATCGCCGGCACCTTCGAGGGCGCCAAGCGGATTGGCTACGGCGCGCGCGCCATCACCGAGGGCGGCTGGCAGTCGGTGCCGAAGCTTTCCTTCCCGGGCGGCGTGCTGATGGGCTGTGCTGCCGGCTTCGTCAACGTGCCGCGCATCAAGGGCTCGCACAACGCGGTGCTCTCGGGCATGCTGGCGGCCGAGCATGTAGCCGAGGCGATCGCCGGCGGCCGTGCCAATGACGAGCTCGCTTCCTATGAGGAAGCCTGGCGCGGCACCGATATCGGCAAGGACCTGAAGAAGGTCCGCAACGTCAAGCCGCTCTGGTCGCGCTTCGGTACCATTGTCGGCGTCGGCATCGGCGGTCTCGACATGTGGCTGAACACGCTGTTCGGCTTCTCGCCCTTCGGAACCATGAAGCATGGCAAGGCCGACTATGCGACGCTCGAGCCGGCCTCCAAGCATCAGAAGATCGCCTATCCGAAGCCGGATGGCGTGCTGACCTTCGACCGGCTCTCCTCGGTGTTCCTTTCCAACACCAACCACGAGGAGAACGAGCCGACCCATCTGATCGTCGGCGACATGGCGTTGCAGCAGCGTTCCGAGCACGATGTCTTCGCCGGTCCCTCGACCCGCTACTGCCCGGCGGGCGTCTATGAATGGGTGGACAAGGACGGCAACGCCGCCGCCGACCCGGCGGCCAAGGACGTGCGCTTCGTCATCAACGCGCAGAACTGCGTGCACTGCAAGACCTGCGACATCAAGGACCCGAACCGGAACATCAACTGGGTGCCGCCACAAGGCGGTGAAGGCCCGGTCTATCAGGGCATGTGATCGCCCCGACTGGGCCGTCTCGACCGCCGCCAAAGAGAAAGCCGGCGAAGGCCCGGTCTATCAGGGCATGTAAGCCGCCGCCTTAACGGCCAAGGCCGTTGAAGCCGCGCGCCGAGTATGGTCTGCTTCGCCCCGAACAAGGAGGCGGACATGCGGCGGACCAGCCTGGCGATTTTAGCTGCTGCCGGCGTGCTTTTGTGCGGGGCCGCTTCAGCAGGCACCAGGCTGACCGTGCATATGCGCAGCTATGACGTCGCCGGCAGGACCGGCGCTGAACTGATCGAGGCGATGGACGGCCTGGGGCCGAGGCACGGCCATGCCACGCGCGCCATCGCCGAGACCGGTTATGCCGTGCATTGGAAGCTCGATGTGACGCGCGATAATGGCATCTGCCGGCTGCGCCGGGCCGACGGCACGATCGACCTGACCTACACCTTTCCGCGCCGCACGACCCCGTCCGGCCCAGTCCTGCGCAAGCGCTGGGAGCGCTTCATGGCCGGCGTGCGCCAGCATGAGCATACCCATGGCCGCATCGCCAAGCAGATGATGCGGGCAACCGACACGGCGCTCGCCGGGCTGAAGCGGCAGGACAACTGGTTCTGCACCGGTCTTCGCCGGGACGCCAGGCGTCGCATCGACACGATCTATGCCGACTACGAGGCCAGGCAGAATGCCTTCGACGCGCGCGAGCACCGCGACGGCGGCCGTGTCGAGAAACTGGTCAATGCATTGATGGGGAAGAACTGAAGCTCGAGCCCGTTCGCCTACCAAATGGACGTCAGCTGCGCGGCTTGTCCGGCGCGCCGTTCGCTGCCAGCGCCGACTTGTGCTCGTCCTCGGGCGCGTCGGACCGCAGCGTGAATTCGACCAGCACCGGCAGATGGTCGGAGCCGGTGTCCTCCATCCGGGCCGAGGACAGGATCGTCACCCCGCCCTTGCTGAACACCTGGTCGATCGGCAGGCCCGCATAGCGGCGCAGGACGTCGGGCAGCGTGCGGTGGATCCAGGTCGGGCCAGCCGATGGCATCAGCGCCATGCCGCTGAGCCGCGCCACCCGCCGCACCGCCGCGCTCCACGGCACGGCGTTGCAGTCGCCGGCCATGATGGCGGTCTCGCCGAGCCTGGCCAGCGGTTCCGCTAGTTCGCCGATCTGCCAGTATTGCTCCTTCGGCCACGGCCAGCTGAGATGGATCGCGGCGACGTTGACCGGAATGCCGCCGAAATCAATCGTGGCGGTCGCCATCGCGCCGCGCGGCTCGCAACGCGGCGCGGTTCCGGCGGCGAAGGGACGGCGCGAGAGCAGCGCGACGCCGAATATGCCGTTGGGATAGTCGCAGAGGATCCGATAGGGATAGGCGCCGGCAATATAGCCGAGCTCCTTCGCCCACATGCCGGACACTTCGTCGAGCGTGATGACGTCCGGATTGGTCCTGCCGATCAGCGACAGAACCTTCTTCGGCGTCGGGTTGTTGAAGCGCAGGTTCATCTGCAGCAGTCTATAGACGATCCGGTCGGCCGGCTTTGCGACCGCCTGCTGCGTCGACAATCTGGGCAGCGCGCTCGTCGTCGTGGCGAAGCAGGCGATGGCGAAGACCAGCGCCGCGACTGCCTGCAGTCGGTAGGGGCCGGCAAGCAGCGCCAGCGCGAGCACGGCCGTCAGCACGCTCAGATGCATGCGGAAATGCGAGAAGGAATCGAAGGCCGGATGCAGCGCGCCGAAGAACCCGGCCAGCAGCGCGGCCGAGAGTGCCATCATCGCCAGGACTATCAGCTGAGCCATCATGCTCAAGCGCGCGCCGCCCGTTGTCATTTGCTCCGACTGCCCCAGTCTTCCGTTCGGACCGCTTATCGGCCAAATTGCGGCTCAAGCAAGACGACCGATTGCCTCGCCGGTGGCCGGCCGGCGTGCGTCTACTGGAACGCCGTTTCGGAAAAACTTCTGAGCTTGCGCGAATGCAGCCGCTCCATCGGCATTTCGGCCAGCTTCTCCATCGCCTTGATGCCGATGGTGAGATGCTGCGCCACCTGCCGCTTGTAGAACTCGGTCGCCATGCCGGGCAGCTTCAGTTCGCCATGCAGCGGCTTGTCGGAAACGCACAGCAGCGTCCCGTAAGGCACGCGGAAGCGGAAGCCGTTGGCGGCGATGGTGGCCGATTCCATGTCGAGCGCGATGGCGCGCGACTGCGACAGGCGTTGCACCGGTCCGCGCTGGTCGCGCAGCTCCCAATTGCGGTTGTCGATCGTGGCGACGGTGCCGGTGCGCATGATGCGCTTGAGGTCGTAGCCCGACAAACCGGTCACTTCGGCGACCGCTTCCTGCAGCGCCACCTGGATTTCGGCCAGTGGCGGGATCGGCACCCAGACCGGCAGGTCGTCGTCCAGCACATGGTCCTCGCGCACATAGGCATGTGCCAGCACATAGTCGCCGAGCGCTTGCGTGTTGCGCAGGCCCGCACAATGGCCGAGCATCACCCAGGCATGCGGCCTCAGCACCGCGATATGGTCGGTGATAGTCTTGGCGTTGGATGGGCCGACGCCGATGTTGACCATGGTGATGCCGCCATGGCCGGGTTTCTTCAGATGGTAGGCCGGCATCTGCGGCAGGCGGTGCGGCGGCGTGCCTTCCGAAACCGTTGCCCCGTTTTGGGTCACGACATTGCCGGGTTCGACGAACTCGACATAGCCGCTGTCGCCGTTGGCCATCAAGTCGCGGGCCAACGCCACGAATTCGTCGATGTAGAACTGGTAATTGGTGAACAGCACGAAATTCTGGAAATGCTGCGGGCTGGTCGCCGTGTAATGCGTCATGCGGTGCAGCGAATAATCGATGCGCTGCGCGGTGAACGGCGCCAGCGGCCGCGGCTCACCGAACGCCACTTCGAACGTGCCGTTGGCGATCTGGTCGTCGGTGCCGTCGAGATCCGGCACGTCGAACAGGTCGCGGATCGGCCGCTTGATGCGCTCGGCGGCCGCGCCGTCGACATAGGTGCCTTCGAGGAAGGCGAAATGCAGCGGGATGGGTGTCGTCGATTCCGCCACCGTCACCGTAACGCCGTGATTGCGCATGATGAGCCTCAACTGCTCGATGAGATAGTTCTCGAACAATTGCGGCTGCGTGATCGTGGTGGCGAAATGCCCGGGCGTCGGCATATGGCCATAGGCCTGGCGCGAGTCGACCTGGCTGAACGAGGTCGTGGTGACGCCGATCTGCGGGTAGAAGGCCCGGTAGCGCCTGCTCTCGTCACCGCCCGCGGCAAGCGCGGCGAAGGAATCGCGCAGGAATTTTGTGTTGCGGTCGTAGAGCCCCTGCAGCGCCGCGACGGCCTTTTTGGCGTCATGGAAGCTCTGCTTGCCGAAGGGCTCCGGCATGACGACCGATTCGATGGCTTGGGGGTAGATTCGCTTTTCCATGGCTCAATATAGAGATTTGGAAGAGCGGTTGGGAGGGGTGAGCGGACAGGAACCGCAACCCAGCTGGAGATTTTTTGTTATCGCACCTTATCCGCGCTGCAGGCTGATCAGCAGCACGAAGCCGAGGCTGGTGTTCTTGTGCGGCGGCGCCTCGATCCTGTTGCCCGTGTCGGCGCGCATCATCGGCACCGCCAGCACCGGGGCGGCAAGCAGCATCAGGATGAGCGTCGCCCGCGGCAGCAGCCTGAGGATCTTCGTTGCGGTGGCAGTGATGCGGTCCATTTTGGTGGTGTCCCGAATTTCAGCTTTACTGCTTTTCAGCTTTGTCGTTTGAGCGTTTGACTTGGTTCACCGAGCCGGGAATGAAGCGGTCGGCCGCTCCCACGAGCGGCTCGAGTGACCGGCCTCCGCCACCAGGATGGCGAAGAACATGCCGAACAGGCTCATCAGCAGGCAGACAATGGTGAAGCGACGGGCAAGCATTTCTCTCTCCTTCAATGCGGGAGAGAATGCCGGAATGCCTCTGAACCGGTTCTGAGACCGGTATTCATCTGCGGTTCAAATTGATTGACGAGGTCTTGAACAGGTGCCGGTGGCGCGGCGCCGGTCTGGCGGAGCGCTGCCGCTCCAAGAAAACGGGGCCGTTCGGCCCCGTTTCGGATGATCTGAATCTGGCGATCAGAGCTTATGCCAGGTCTGGCTCTTGCAGATCAGGCCGCCGAGCACGCAGCCGCTCATCTTGAGCGTCGTGCCCGTGAGCGTCGCCTTGCCGGAATAGGACTTGTCGTTCGCCGGGTCGGTGATGTTGCCGGCATATTTGTTGTCGCCAGTCGCCTTCATCGAGCCGATCGTCTTGCCGGCATATTTGCCGGTCTTGAGCGTGATGGAGAACGAGCCGCCGCCGCCGATCGTCGCCGTCTCGCCGGATTGCGTCTTCCAACTGCCTTCGATCGGGTCGGCCCATGCGGCGCCCGCCATGATCAAGGTGGCCGCCAGGGCCAGGCTCATCTTTCGAAACATCTTGTCCTCCTCCCTATGGGGTTGCGGCGGGCTCCGGTCCGCCTTCCTGCCCCTTACGCAAAGGTAAAGCTAATCCAGCTCCCGCCAAAACAAAAGCGGTGCCGCCACGGAAGGTTGCAAGGATTTTCGCCGCGCGGATGGCTGAAAATAAACGGGACCGGAAAAACGCTTCGGTTTCCGTGGTTAGCGAAGTCTTGATTCCACTCGCGGCAATTTTCATCGAATTTGACGCAAAATGGCTGAAACGCTGGATTCCCATGCTTAACAGTTTTTCGCGTTTACCTCTTGTTTTAGCTTTGTTTTCCTCAAATTAAGCAAGCCGTTTAACGACGGATTCAAGGCCAGCCGTCATCCTCGAAAGCATCGAAAGAGCGCCCCGCCCCAAAGGGATACCAAGGGAAAAGGAGGCAGCTCTCGGGAGCCAGACAGGGGATTGAAATGGCACGCTTTGAAATGCTTGAAGACGGCTTCGGCGCCATGGGGGCAACTGCCCAGGCCGACATTCTTTTCGAACTGGGAATGATGTATGCGACCGGCCGCGATTGCGAGACCGATGTCGTCGCCGCCCACAAATGGTTCAACATCGCCGCGATCAAGGGCTCGGCCCGCGCCGCCGAGCTGCGCTCGGAGCTGTCGGCCACCATGTCGAAAGTCGAGATCGCCACGGCGCTGCGCGAAGCGCGCGAATGGATGACGATGCACTGATCCCGAGGGATCGGTCTGAAGGTTCAGGGGACAAGGCCGCAACAAGACGGCCTTTAGACAAGACCAAGAACGCGGCAGGCCAACAAGCCAGAGCCGCGCGCCAAATACAGGGAAGCGAGCGGGTTCAGGCGCGGGGGCGTCTGGGGAGCTCGACTGCAAAAGCCGCGACCGACCGAAACAAGGCCGGCGCGGCTTTTTGCATTACGCTTGGTAATCGGCCGCGTGGCCCAAGAAATCCTCGCCGAAATGAACCAAAACCTTCCGCATTGTGCTCTCGACAGTTTCGGCGAAGGGTGAAATTGTCCCGGCTCTGTGGAAGAAGCGCGGCCGGATCGGCACGCGCAAGTGGAGGAGTTCTTATAGTCATGAAAAAATTGGGTATTTTGAGCGCGGCCGCATTTGGGCTGATGATGAGCGCCCCGGTCGCCTTCGCCGACGACATCACCATTTCGGTGGTCGGCCCGATGACCGGCCAGCTCGCCACCATCGGTGACCAGTTCAAGCAGGGCGCGCAGGCTGCCGCCGACGCGATCAATGCCGCTGGCGGCGTCAACGGCTCCCAGATCAAGCTCGACATCGAGGACGACCAGTGCGATCCGAAGCAGGCGGTCTCGGTCGCCAACCGCATCGTCGCCAACGGCGTCAAGTTCGTCGATGGCCATGCCTGCTCGGGCTCGAGCATTCCGGCCTCGGCCGTCTATGCCGAAGCCGGCACGCTGATGATGAGCCCCGCCTCGTCCAACCCGGTGCTGACCGACGCCGCCGCCAAGGCCGGCTGGCCGACCATCATGCGCCTCTACACGCGTGACGATGCGCAGGGCGCCTTCATCGGCCCGTGGATCGCCAAGAAATACGCCGGCAAGAACGTTGTCGTCCTGCACGACAAGAGCGCCTACGGCCAGGGCGTTGCCGACGCCGTGAAGGCGACGATGAATGCCGGCGGCCTCAAGGAAGTCGACTATGAAGGCATCAATGCCGGCGAGAAGGACTATTCCGCCCTCGTCACCAAGCTGAAGGAACTCAAGGCCGACGTCGTCTATTTCGGCGGCTATCACCCGGAGGCGGGCCTGATCCTGCGTCAGGCGTCCGAGCAGAACGTCAAGTTCCAGCTGATCATGCCGGACTCGATCGCCTCGCCGGAATTCTGGCAGGTCGCCGGCCCGGCCGGCGAAGGCACCATGTTCGTCTTCCCGTCGGACCCGCAGTCGAAGCCCGAAGCCAAGGACGCCGTCGCCAAGATCAAGGCCGGCGGCTTCACGCCGGAAGGCTTCACGCTGTTCTCCTATGCGGTGATCCAGGCCGTGGCTGAAGGCGTCAAGCGCGCCGGCACCGACGATCCGGCCAAGGTCGCCGAGGCGCTCAAGGACGGCAAGCCGATCAGCACCGTCGTCGGCGACGTCGTCTTCGACGAGAAGGGCGACCTGAAGAACGCCAGCTACGACATCAACCAGTGGCACGACGGCAAATACGCGCCGATCAAGCCGTAATTCGGTTCCGCAATCGAGGAAATGGCCGGGCTCGTCCCGGCCATTTTCGTTTGATCGATGCGCTTGGCGTTTTGTTGACGGGCCCTGTCCCGGAAGCCTCAGCCCTGCCCATCTTCGACAAACCGCACCAGCACCGTGCCGTCGCTGACCTGTGCGCCCTCGGCCGCGATCTCGGCGATCACGCCGTCATGCGGGGCAGCGATCATATGCTCCATCTTCATCGCTTCGAGGATCAAGAGCGGCTGGCCCTTGATCACGGCGTCGCCCGCCGTCGCGCGCACCAGCTTGACCAGCCCCGGCATCGGCGCGCGCAGGCTGCCTGTGGCGGCTCCCGCCTCGTCGGCCTTGGCAAGCGGATCGGGAACCGTGAACGTATAGCCGACCGCGCCCTCGAAGACGGTGACGTGGCCGGGCCAGCGGGCGGCATGCGGCATGGTCCGCAGATCGTGCGTGTTCACCGCATCATGCGGCGCCTCCAGCGCCACCTGGAAGCGGCCGTCCGGCCGTGCCGAAACCCTGGCCAGGATGTTCTCCTCGCCATGGCGCAGGCGTATGCGGCGCGACAGCGTGTGGAAATGCGCATAGCCGGAAAGCGTGGACCAGGGATCGGCGGCGGGGCCCGGCGCGCCGGCGTTCATCGCGGCCAGCGCCGCCGCGGCGATCGTCTCGTCGCCCGGCGCGGGAATGGTGGTGAGCGCCTCCTGATGCCGGCCGATCAGCCCGGTATCGACGTCGCCGGCCACGAAATCGGCGTCGGCCGCGAGCGCCGCCAGGAAGGCGGTGTTGACGGTCGAGCCGGCCACTTCGGTCCGGGTGAGGGCATCGCGCAGCGCGGTAAGCGCCGTGGCCCGGTCCTTGCCGTGCACCACCAGCTTGGCGATCATCGGGTCATAGAAGGGCGAGATCGCATCGCCGGCACGCACGCCGGTCTCGATGCGCATCGCAGCACCTTCCGGGGCAGCGTCGGGGAATTTGAGATGATGCAGCGTGCCGGTCGCCGGCAAGAACCCTTTCGCGGCGTCCTCGGCATAGAGGCGCGCCTCGAAAGCGTGGCCGGCAAGCGCGATCTCGCCCTGCGTCTTCGGTAGCTTTTCGCCGGACGCGACGCGAAGCTGCCATTCGACGAGATCGATGCCGGTGACCATCTCGGTGACGGGGTGCTCGACCTGCAGCCGGGTGTTCATCTCCATGAACCAGAAGCGGTCGGCCTTGAGCCCCTGAGAGGCGTCGACGATGAACTCGATCGTGCCGGCGCCCGAATAGTTGATCGCCTTGGCGGCCTTCACGGCCGCCTCCGTCATCGCCTTGCGCAGCGCCGGCGTCATGCCGGGGGCGGGCGCCTCCTCGATCACCTTCTGGTGGCGGCGCTGCGCCGAGCAGTCGCGTTCATAGAGGTGCACGGCATTGCCGAAATTGTCGCCAAACACCTGCACTTCGATGTGACGTGGCTTGTCGACATATTTTTCGACGAGCACCCGATCGTCGCCGAACGCCGCTTTCGCTTCGCGCCGTGCTCCGGAAAGCGCTTCCGAGAAATCGTCGGGGTGGTCGACGCGCCGCATGCCCTTGCCGCCGCCGCCGGCACGCGCCTTGATCAGAACCGGATAGCCGATCTCGCGCGCCTTGGACGCCAGCAGCACGATTTCCTGCGCCTCGCCGTGATAGCCGGGCACCACCGGCACGCTGGCCGTCTCCATCAGCCGCTTGGCGGCGTCCTTCAATCCCATGGCGCGGATCGAGGCGGCGGAAGGGCCGATGAAGACGAGACCCGCCGTCGTCACCTGGTCGACGAAGTCTGGGTTTTCCGACAGGAAGCCGTAGCCGGGATGGATGGCCTCGGCGCCGGTGGCGAGTGCCGCCGCCACGATCCTGTCGCCGCTCAGATAGCTCTCGCCGACGGGCGAGGGGCCGATATGCACCGCCTCGTCGGCCATCTCGACATGCAAGGCCTTGGCATCCGCATCGGAATAGACGGCAACGGTGCGCACGCCGAGCTTGCGGGCAGTGCGGATGACGCGGCAGGCGATCTCGCCGCGATTGGCGATCAGGATCTTGCCGAACATGGAGCCTCCCGGTTTTGCTTCGGGCGGCGCCAGTCCTGCGGGCGCCGGCCTACTTCGACGCCGCGATCGCGCAGCCGCCGCTGGCGGTTTTGACCTTCCACTTTTTCAGGCCGTACTGGCAGTTGCGCAAGGCGATGTCTTCCGCCGCCTTTTGGGTCGGCGCGTTGAGTTTCGCGCCGCAGATGATGTAAAGATCGACGACGCGCGAATAGAACGTCGTCGCGTAGGCCGAATGCCCAGGCGCCGCTATGTAGGCAAGATAGGCTTTGTAGCAGGCTTCCTTTGGATCGAGCGACAAATTCGGTGCAAACCGTTTGTCCCCGATCTTGCCCGCCAACGATTCTGCCGCCACGGCGGCGGGTACCGCAAATATTAGAAGTCCGGAAAGTATCAAGGCAGTCGACTTGCTGCAATATTTCAAGATCATTTTCATCCAACCCCATTTGCCCAATGCAAGATGAGGAATAGCGAATATCTTTCGCCTGCGCCAGCGGGCGTCTGGAAATTGGCATTTGCCTGTATTGAGGAATCCGTTGGCCCATAAGTTCAGCCTTCACCGGTATCAGCAACGGTCCGTCGATAAACCTCCGCCGTCTGTTCATCGAAGCAGCAGAAAGTGACGACGTCCGGCACCGTGTTTTCCCACAGGAAGTCGCTGACGGTGCCGACGGCGATCTCCGTCGCCTCGTCCTTCGGAAAGCGGTAGATGCCGGTTGAGATCGCCGGAAATGCGACCGTTCGGCAATCATGGCCAAGTGCGATTTCAAGCGAGCGCCGGTAGCAGGAGGCGAGCAGCTCCGCCTCGCCCTTGCCGCCGCCTTGCCAGACCGGACCGACCGTATGGATGACGTAGCGCGCCGGCAGCCGATAGCCCTTGGTCAGCTTGGCGTCGCCGGTCTTGCAGCCGTGAAGCGTGCGGCATTCGGCGACCAGCTCCGGGCCGGCCGCGCGATGGATGGCACCATCGCCGCCGCCGCCGCCCAGCAGCGAGGAATTGGCGGCATTGACGATGGCATCGACTGCGAGCCTGGTGATGTCGCCGGTATGGATGCGGATCCTGTCGCCAAGAGCGCTCATCGTCACATCCTGAACACGCCGAACTTAGTCTCCTCTATCCCCGCATTGAGTGCCGCCGAAAGGCTGAGCGCCAGCACCTCGCGGGTCCTGGCGGGATCGATAATGCCGTCGTCCCAGAGCCGGGCCGAGGAATAGAGCGGGTGGCCCTCATGCTCGTATTTCATCAGGATCGGCTTCCTGAACTTCGCTTCCTCCTCTGTGCTCCATTCACCGCCCTTGCGCTCGATGCCTTCGCGCTTGACCATGGCGAGCACGGTCGCCGCCTGCTCGCCGCCCATCACCGAGATGCGCGCGTTGGGCCACATCCACAGGAAGCGGGGCGAATAGGCGCGGCCGCACATGCCGTAATTGCCGGCGCCGAACGAGCCGCCGATGATCACCGTGAGCTTCGGCACCTTCGCCGTGGCGACCGCCATCACCAGCTTGGCGCCGTCCTTGGCGATGCCGCCGGCCTCGTATTTTCGCCCAACCATGAAGCCGGTGATGTTCTGCAGGAAGACCAGTGGAATGCCGCGCTGGCAGCAAAGCTCGATGAAATGCGCGCCCTTCAGCGCGCTTTCCGAGAAGAGCACGCCGTTGTTGCCGATGATGCCGACCGGCATGCCGTAGAGGTGGGCGAAGCCGGTGACCAGGGTGCTACCGTAGTTCTGCTTGAACTCGTCGAATTCCGAACCGTCGACGAGGCGCGCGATCACCTCGCGCACGTCATAGGGCTGGCGCAGATCCGTCGGCACGACGCCGTAGAGTTCGTTCGGATCGTGCAGCGGCTGGACGGGTTGCCTGAGATCGAGGTTTACCGCCTTCTTTCGATTGAGATTCTTGATGATGCGCCGGCAAATGGCCAGCGCGTGCTCGTCATCCATCGCATAGTGATCGGCAACGCCGGAAAGCCTGGTGTGGACATCGGCGCCGCCCAGTTCCTCGGCGCTGACATCTTCTCCGGTGGCGGCCTTCACCAGGGGCGGGCCGCCGAGGAAGATCGTCGCCTGGTTGCGCACCATGATCGTCTCGTCCGACATCGCCGGTACATAGGCGCCGCCGGCCGTGCAGGAACCCATGACGCAGGCGATCTGCGGGATGCCCGCCGCCGACATGTTGGCCTGGTTGTAGAAGATGCGGCCGAAATGCTCGCGGTCGGGGAAGACCTCGTCCTGGTTCGGCAGATTGGCGCCGCCGCTGTCGACCAGATAGACGCAAGGCAAATTGTTCTGCAGCGCGATCTCCTGCGCCCTGAGATGCTTCTTCACCGTCAGCGGGTAATAGGTGCCGCCCTTCACCGTGGCGTCGTTGACGACGACCATCACTTCCCGGCCTTCGACGCGGCCGACGCCGGTGATGATGCCGGCGGACGGAATGTCCTCGCCATACATCGACCATGCCGCGAATTGGCCGACCTCGAGGAAGGGCGAGCCGGTGTCGAGCAGTTGCGCCAGCCGTTCGCGCGGCAAAAGCTTGCCGCGGCCCTGGTGGCGTTCGCGCGCCTCGTCGGAACCGCCCCGCTCGACGCCTGCTGCCTTCTCGGAAATGTCGGCGACCAGTTCCCGCATGCGCTCGGCGTTGGCGCGGAAGGTGTCGGAAGAGAGGGAGATCTGGGTTTGCAGTGTGGCCACGTCAACCCCCCTCCGCCATGATCTCGCGGCCGATCAGCCAGCGGCGGATCTCGCTGGTGCCGGCGCCGATCTCGTAGAGCTTGGCGTCGCGCAACAGCCGTCCCGTCGGATAGTCGTTGATGTAGCCGTTGCCGCCAAGCAGCTGGATGGCGTCGAGCGCCATCTGCGTCGCTTTCTCGGCGGCGAACAGCACACAGCCGGCGGCGTCTTTTCGCGAGGTCTCGCCGCGGTCACAGGCGGCCGCAACCGCATAGACGTAGGCCCGCGCGGCGTTCATCGTCGAGTACATGTCGGCAAGCTTGCCTTGCACCAGCTGGAAGGTGCCGATCGGCTGGCCGAACTGCTTGCGCTCATGCACGTAGGGCACAACGACGTCGAGGCAGGCCGCCATCAGCCCGATCGGGCCCCCGGACAGCACCGCGCGCTCGTAGTCGAGCCCCGACATCAGCACTTCCACGCCGCACCCTTCCTCATGCAGCACGTTCTCGAACGGTACCTCGACATCCTCGAACACGAGCTCGCCGGTGTTGGAGCCGCGCATGCCGAGCTTGTCGAGTTTTTGCGCCACCGAAAAGCCGGCCATCGTCTTCTCGACGATGAAGGCGGTGATGCCGCGCGCATGGCGTTCCGGATCGGTCTTGGCATAGACCACCATCGTTCCGGCGTCCGGGCCATTGGTGATCCACATTTTCGAGCCGTTGAGCACGTAGCGGTCGTTGCGCTTCTCGGCGCGCAGCCGAAGCGACACCACGTCCGAGCCGGCGCCTGGTTCCGACATCGCCAGCGCGCCGACCGTCTCGCCCGAGCAAAGGGCAGGCAGGTACTTCTCCTTCTGCGCCGGGGTGGCCCAGCGGTTGATCTGGTTGACGCAGAGGTTCGAATGCGCGCCGTAGGAGAGGCCGACCGAGGCGGACGCGCGGGAGACTTCTTCCATTGCAACCACATGCGCGAGATAGCCCATGCCGCTGCCACCGAAGTCCGGATCGGCGGTGATGCCGAGCAGGCCGAGCGCGCCGAGCTCGCCCCAAAGATGCGCGGGAAATTCGTTGCAACGGTCGATCTCGGCCGCGATCGGCGCGATCCTGTCCTGAGCGAAGCGCCTTACCGTGTCGCGCAGCGCCTCGATGTCGGGATCCAATCCGAAGTTCAGCGTATTCGTGTACATGCCGTTCCTCCCTGCGCCGGTCTTCGCGGAGATCGCGCCGTATCAGAGTGCCACGGCGTCCCTGGCGCGCCCCGAGGGACGCGCGGTGCCATGGCTGATTGTCGCGCCGACCAGGCGCATTGTCATCGAAAGATATGATGCCGTGACTTCAGCGATCGACAGCCGCTCGCCCGGCCGGAACCAGACGATGACGCCGGTCATCATCTGGATCAGCGCCATGGCGGTGAGCCCGGTGTCGTCGATCTGAAAGACACCGGCCTCGGCGCCGTCGCGCAGGATCGTGCGCAGCTCCTTCTCATAGGCCGTGCGCATCTTGAGGATCTGCGTCAGCCTTTCATGCGAGAGGCTGCGCAACTCCATGTTGGAGACATGGGTGGCGTGACGCCGCTCGATGTGGAAGGCGATGTGGTTCTCGACATAGGCGGCAAGGCGGGTGACCGGATCAGCGCTCGCCGGCCGCGCCGCTCCCCAAGCCTTGAGCAGGCCTTCCATATGCTCGCGCATCAGCGTGAACAGAAGGTCCTCCTTGGTCGGGAAATACCGATAGAGCGCGGCCGCCTGCACGCCGACTTCGGCCGCCAGCTGCCGCATCGACATTGCCTCATAGCCGAGGCGCGCGATCAGGCTGACCGCCGCCTCGCGGACGGCCGCTTCGGTCTTTTCCCCATCAGAACCTGTGGTGCGCGCCATATTCGCCTCCGGGCGACATAATAAAACGAACGTTCAATTAATTCAAGATACCTCATACGCTTGTCGCCCGCCCTGGTTCGCAAAGGCGAAATGAGATTAGTGGCACCGCACAGGGATTTTGACCGGTCGGCTCTGCTTGCGTTGGCAGGTGGCATGCGTTGGAGATTGGCCGAAACGCCCACCCCCTCGTCATTCTAGGGCGGAGCAGGAGCGAAGCTCCGTCGCGAAGACCCTAGAATCCATGCCGTCACCTTCGCCAAGGCGTGCAACGGAGCAAAATTCTGCACTGTGGCGGCGCTTCGAAGTCACGGCATGGATTCTATGGTCTGCGCCGCGTCGCTTCGCTCCTTGCTCCGCCATAGAATGACGACGTTGGTGCGGCTTCAACCAATCCCCGGCGTTTGCGCTGATTTCACGGAAATGAACGGAAAATCTTGCACCAAGACAAACGGCAACCTTTCAAAATCCCTATGTCGGGGAACTACACGATGATCCTGAAATCCACGGGCATGTCGTCGGACGCTTCCTCGATCTCGACCTTCGAGACGAGCGCGCCCGGCGGCCCTTGCCACAGGCGTTCGATCATCGCCATGACAGCGGCATCAGCGCCGGCAATCAGCGCGGCGACCGAGCCGTCGCGCTCGTTGCGCACCCAACCCGTCAGCCCGAGGCGCATGGCTTCGCCACGCGTCCAGACACGGTAGCTCACACCTTGCACCGTGCCGGAAATGCGGGCCCGAACGGCCCGCTGCTCGCCCAGCATCGCTTGCGCTCTATACATCTTGGGAATCTGGCACAGCAAAGGGCAAAGGCAACAGTGCTCGGTCAGTTCCCCCGCGCCGCCGCCAGGGCGCCAGGCAGTTCCTCGGCGAAGATGTCGAGCTCGCGATCGAGCCCGACGCTGACCCTTATGCAGCGGTCCAGCACCGGCACCATCGGCTTGCGGATGAACACGTCGCGCGACAGGAGACCCTGCATCACTTTCAGCGCGAAGGCGCCATCGCGGACGCAGTCGATGGTGACGAAATTGGTCGCCGACGGCAGCGGCTTGAGATCGTTCTGCCTGGCGATGGTTGAAATGCGCTCGCGGCCTGCCGCCACGCGCGCCACCACCGAGCGCAGGTAGTCCTGGTCGGCAAGCGCCTCGAGACCGGCGATCTGCGCCATGCGGCTGACGCCGTAATGGTTGCGGATCTTCTCGAAGTCACGGATCACCTCCGCCTCCGCGACGGCGTAGCCGCAGCGAATGCCGGCCAGGCCGTAAGCCTTGGAGAAGGTGCGCATGCGGATGACGTTCGGCCGCGCAACGTCGATCGCCGGCAGCGCCGAGGCCGGTCCCATCTCGCCATAGGCCTCGTCGAGCACCAGCATGGTGGTTTCCGGCAGCGCTTCGATGAAGCGGACGACATCCGGCGCCTCCCACCAGCTTCCCATCGGATTGTCGGGGTTGGAGAGATAGACCAGCGGCGCCTTTTCGCTGGCGACCTTGGCGAGAAGCCCGTCCAGGTCTTCCCTGTCGTTGGCATAGGGGACCGTCACCAGGCGGCCGCCGACGCCGGCGATGTGGAAATTGAAGGTGGGATAGGCGCCGAGGGAGGTGACAACGGCATCGCCGGGACCGACATACATGCGCGCCACCAGGCCAAGCAGGCCGTCGATGCCTTCGCCCACGACCACGTTTTCGACGGCCACGCCGTGATGCGCGGCAGCGGCCATCTTCAACTCGTAATTGTCGGGGTCGCAATACATCCACTGATCGCGGGCAACGCTCTCCATCCGGGCGATGACGCGCGGCGAAGGTCCGAAACTGCTTTCATTGGCGCCGATGCGGGCGCGGAACGGCTGCCCGCGCTCGCGCTCCTGCGCCTCCGGGCCGACAAACGGCACCGTGGTCGGAAGCGCGCCGATGATCGACGTGAGGGAGGGGCGCTGGCGCATGGCAAAAGCTCGCGTGGAAGGGGCGTTCTTGCTAGCGTGATCCCCCGGCCGGTGCAAGCTGGGGCTCGGAAGCCGTCGGCGAGGCACGGTCTCGCGCGGGCTGGATTCCGGCGGCTTCTTTTGCTAGCGAAGCGCCATGAACAACCGTCTGCCACCCGCCTGGGCCAAGCATATCAAGTCGGGTCCGGTATCCAAGCCATCCGCTCCGGCGCCCAGACCCGGATCGCCGCAAGCGAATCCATCGAAGCCGGACGCGCGCGCGCAATCCGACGACCTGCTGCTGAAGCAGGCCTATGACCATCAGCAGGCCAAGCGTCCGAAGCAGGCTCAGGATCTGTGCCTGCAGGTTCTGGCGCGCACGCCGAACCACCCGCGCGCCCTCTACATCATGGGGACCCTCTCCCTGGGCTACGACGACGAGGTGGCCTTGCAATATTTCGCGCACGCCATCGCAGTGGAGCCACGGAACGCCTATTATCACCTGAGACTGGGCGAGGCCTACGCAAAGGTCGGCGAACATTCGCCGGCGATCGAGCATATGCAACGCGCCCTGGAACTGCAGCCCGATCTTGTCGTGGCTCTCTGCGCCTTGGGACACACCTACGTTGAATCCGATAAGCCCGATCTGGCTTTGCCGCTTTACGAGAAAGCGCTGAAAATCAACCCCGATCATCCCGAGATCAGGGTGGGGCTGGCCAATGCCCTCAGCAGCGTGGGCCGCATGGATGATGCCGCCGCCTGTCTGAACCAGGCAATAGAGCGGCGCATCGACCTGCCGGGCGCCTATTACAATCTTGTCCAAACACAAAGATTCGCTGACGAACCTCCGGAACTCCGCTCCATTCTTCGCGAACTTGGCAATTCGAAACTCGGGTCAGACGGGGCTCTGCTGCTCCACCATGCCGCCGGCAAGGTGCTGAATGACCTCAAACGCTATGATGAAGCGTTCGATCATTTCCGGAAGGGGAAACAGGCCTCTCAGCCATTCGATATCGATCAGTACCGTCGGTGGGTTGACGCGCTGATCGAGGTCTTCACGCCGGGGTTGTTTGCCGCAGCCGAGCACGGCTTCGGCAATCCCTCCGAAGTGCCGGTTTTCGTGGTTGGCATGCCGCGCTCGGGGACGACGCTGACGGAACAGATCCTGGCCAGTCATCCCGATGTCTATGGCGCGGGGGAGCTTGCCAAATTGGGGCGAGTTGCGAATGCCATCGGCCTCAAGCCCTCATTGGCCGGAAAGTTGAACGGGCTTGTCGATTCGATCACGCCGGAACTGTCGAAAACGCTGGCCAGGGAGCATCTGTCCTATCTCGCGGAACGGTCAGCCACGGCGCTGCGTATCGTCGACAAGATGCCACACAATTTTGAGCTGATTGGCCTTATCAGCCTGCTCTTCCCCAAGGCGCGTATCATTCATTGCCGCCGCGATGCCATCGACAATTGTGTCTCCTGCTTCGTTCTGCCCTTCAACGGTCATCACAGCTACAGCGACGACTTGAGAAGCCTTGGCCTCTACTATCGCGAATACGACCGCTTGATGCGCCATTGGAACGAGGTTCTTCCGGGCCGCATCTTCGAGAATCGCTACGAAACGCTCGTTGAGGACCAGGAGGCACAATCGCGCCGTCTCATCGGCTGTATCGGGTTGCCCTGGGACGATGCGTGTCTGCGCTTTTTCGACAGGGAAGCGGCAGTCTCCACGCCGAGCCGCTGGCAGGTCCGGCAACCGATCTACAAGTCGTCCGTCAAGCGCTGGAAGAACTATGAAAGCGAAATTCGGCCGCTGATTGAAGCGCTTGGCGATCTCGCCGACGTTTGACTTCGATCACGGTGCGGCCGCTCCGGGCGCCGTCTCACCGGAACGTTAAAGCTCTCCACCGCACTGCACCTTTGAAAGGTTGCCGTTTGTCTTGGTGCACGGTTTTCCGTTCATTTCCGTGAAATCAGCGCAGACGCCGGGGATTGGTCGAAAGCCGCCCCAACCTCGTCATTCTATGGCCGAGCAAGGAGCGAAGCGACGCGGCGCAGACCATAGAATCCATTCCGTGACCGTCGTTCCGCACCGTCGCGACTCTTCGCGCGAGGTCACGGAATGGATCCCAGGGTCTTCGCGACGGAGCTTCGCTCCTGGTCCGCCCTAGAATGACGATCGCGATGGGCGTTTCGGCCAATCTCCAACGCATGCCGCCTGCCAACGCAAACAAGACCCCATCGGTCAAAATCCCTGTGCAGTACCACCAGAGCATTCCAGGAAAAGTGTGAGCGGCCAGACTCGGCGCCTTCGCCGTAGCCTTCCGTCCGGAATTGCATAAAAACAAGGAGATAGGGCGGTGCGCCGTTTCCGTGAAACGGTGAAACGCTCTAACGTCGCCTCGGACATACTGCCGATGCAACACCCGAACTGCGCAGCGGTTTTTGGGATCTCGACATCCACCAAACAGAAAAAGAAAAACCCGGCGGTTGCCCGCCGGGTTTCGATTTTCGACAAGGCGAAATCTATTAGAAGTCGCGCTGGAAGCGCACGAAGCCGCCGAGGGCATTCTTCTTGCCGTCAGGAATTTCGGTCCAGTTGAAGCCGTTCTTGTCGTGGTCGTTGTGAGCCCAGTCAAGTTCGGTGATGACCGAGAAGCCGGGAACGATCGTGTAGGCGACGTTCGCCGCAAGACCGAATTCCTTCTTCTGGTCATACGACACCTGGAGGTTGAACGAGGTCTTCTCGTTGAACTTGTAGGTGCCGCCGCCCCAGACGGCCCAGTTGCCGCCCCACGGCTTGTAGAAGTTACGGTCGGAGTTCTTGTCCGTGCCGTAACCGCCGATGACGAACAGCGAGAAGGCGTCGTTGACGTTCACGTCCAAGCGAACCTTGCCGGCCCACTCTTCCCAGTTGCTGTTGTAAGCAACGACGCCGCTGATGCCACCCCAGCCCTGCGTCCACTTAACGCCGCCGACGATATGCGGCACGTAGCTGTCGATCAGTTCGCTGCCTGCATCAGGCCGGCCGCCGTCAATGGTGCGAAGGGTGCGGTCGGCGTAGTGATAGCCACCGTAGGAATTGCCCTCTTCGAACGAGATAATGGCCGAGAGGCCGTTGCCTGCGTCGAAGGTGTAGCTGATCAGGTTGGTGTCGAAGCCGCCGTAAGGAACAATCGTATCGTTGATGACGGAGCCGGCATAGCCCTGGAAGGTGTCGAAGGCCGATTCGTCAGCGCCGATGCGCAGGCCACCGAGCTGAACCCAGGCAAAGTGGGTGTTGACCGCCGAAGCACCATCGCTGAAGTCGAAACGGGTCTCGGTGTAGGTCTTCAAGGTGCCGAGCTCGGTTTCCTGGCCGGTCCAGGTCTTCAGAGCGAAGCGGGCGTTCTTGTGCCACGAACGCTGCGAGTCACCGTTCAGGACGTCAGTAGTCTCGCGGCCCGTGAACGAGCCTTCCTCACCAGCCGAGGCGTCGTAACGGATATAGCCGCCGACGCGCAGGCAGGTTTCGGTGCCCGGGATGTAGAAGTAGCCGGCGCCGTACACGTCGCAGATCTTGACGTATTCAGCCGGTTCCGGTTCGGC
>NZ_VFVL01000052.1 GCF_006442815.1 Mesorhizobium sp. B2-4-3 | reverse complement strand
GCGCAAAACGCACGAAACTGTTCGCGATGTCTTCGCACACCTGTTCGCGATGTCCCCAGTCCATACAGTGGGGAGATTGGCCGTCATCGGCGATTTCGCCAATCGCCAGCGTTGCAGGACTGGAGCGGACAAAGGCGCAAGCTGATCTCCCCCCTTGTGGGGGAGATGTCCGGCAGGACAGAGGGGGGCGCGAAGGGACTCGGCGTTCAAGGCCTTCACTCGTGCTTAAGCCATCGCGTGGCGATGGTTGGCCGAGTAATGGCCGGTCAGATGATGCTCGAGCTGGCGTTCGATGTCGGTGAGCAGGCTTGAGGCGCCGAAGCGGAACAGGTCCGGCTCGAGCCACGGCCGGCCGAGCTCTTCCTTCATCAGCACCAGCCAGTCCAGCGAGACCTTGGCGGTGGAGATGCCGCCGGCCGGCTTGAAGCCGATCAGGTAGCCGGTCTCCTCGAAATAGGCGCGGATGGCGCGCACCATGGCAAGGCCGACGGGGAGCGTGGCGTTGACGCTTTCCTTGCCGGTCGACGTCTTGATGAAGTCCGCCCCCGCCATCATCGCCACCATGGAGGCGAGCATGACATTGCGCAAAGTGGCGAGGTCGCCGGTGCCGAGGATGACCTTGAGGTGGGCTTCGCCGCAGGCGGCGCGCATGGCGACGATCTCGTTGAACAGCTCACGCCATTTGGCGCCGTAGACCAGGCCGCGCGGGATGACGACGTCGATCTCGTCGGCACCGTCCTTCACCGAGGCCTCGATCTCCTGCAGGCGTGTCGAGAGCGGCGCAAGGCCGTGCGGGAAAGCGGTCGAGACAGCGGCGACATGGATGCCGGTGCCGCGCACGGCGTCGACCGCGGTGGCGACAAAGGGATGGTAGACGCAGACCGCCGCCGGGCGGATGGTTTCGCTCGATATGCCGAGACCCTCGACGATATCGCGGCGTAGCGGGTTGATCGCCTTGGCACAGAGCCGGCGCACGCGCTCGTCGGTGTCGTTGGAGTTCAGCGTGGTGAGGTCCATGCAGGCGATGGCCCGCAGCAGCCAGGCCGCCTGGTTGTCGGCCTTGATCGAGCGCCGCTTGGTCAACGTCGCGACGCGGCGCTCCAGCGCCGAGCGGTTGACGCTGCGCACCGATTCCAGGAAACCGAGATCGAGCTTCATGCCGGGATTGCGGGCAATGCCGTGTTCCAGCGGCAGCGGCGTGTTGGCGGCGGCGCGCGCCGGCAGCGGCATCACCTTGGACGCGCCAGCGCCGGCCTCGCGGATCGTGCTCATCTCCTGCCCTTTCATTTCAGCGCCTTTGCGCTTTTATGCCTTCGTGGGTGGCACGAACGAAGATAGCCCGTGAAGCGATGCTTCACGAGTCTTTCAAAGGGTCATAGCGCAAAAAGGCCGCTCAGGCAGCAGATTTTTGACCGTATGGTCAAAACATCATGCTGGGTAGGCGCTCCCGGCGTTGGAGATTGGCCGCAACGCCCATCCCTTCGTCATACTCGGGCTTGACCCGAGTATCCATGCCGTGACCTCTGCCGCAGAGTGCAACGGTGCAGAATTCTGTAACCGCCGCAACGCCTTAGCGTAACGGCATGGATTCTAGAGCATGATGCCGAAAAGTGTGAAGCGGTTTTCGGACGACATCATGCTCTACTCCTTTGATTTAGAGACGGATTCAGATTTCAGGTCGATTCGACCTGAAATCATCCGGCTCTAGGGTCTGCGCGCGTCGCTCCGCTCCTTGCTCCGCCCTAGAATGACGAAGCGCGAATGTCGTCGCTAATCTCAGACGCCTCCAACAGAGCTGGCGGACCGCGATATACCTCAGCCGACGAAGGCGCGCTCGACGACGAAGCTTGCCGGGTGGCTGAGCGAGCCTTCCTGGAAGCCGAGGCTCTCGGCGAGTTCCTTGACGTCCTTCAGCATGTGCATCGAGCCGCAGATCATGATGCGGTCGGTCTCGGGATTGAGCTTGTCGATGCCGAGGTCGGAATAGAACTTGCCCGAGCCGATCAGCGCGGTGATGCGGCCCATGCGCGCCGACTCTTCCCGCGTCGTCGAATTGTAGAGCGTGACGCGGCCGCCGGTCAGCTCGCCGATCAGCGGGTCGCTTTCGAGCCCGGCCACCAGTTCCTGGCCGTAGGTAAGCTCGGCATTGTCGCGGCAGGTGTGGGTGAGGATGACCTCGTCGAACTTCTCGTAGGTATCGGGGTCGCGCAGCAGGCTGGCAAAGGGCGCGATGCCGGTGCCGGTCGAGATCATGACCACGCGCTTGGCGGGCGTCAGCGCGTCGAGCACCAGCGTGCCGGTCGACTTCTGGCGCATGATGACGGTGTCGCCGACCTGGATCTTCTGCAGTTCGGAGGTCAGCGGACCGTCCGGCACCTTGATCGAGAAGAATTCGAGCTCGTCATCCCAGGCGGGGCTGGCGACCGAATAGGCGCGGAAGATCGGCTTCTCGGCATTGGGCAGGCCGATCATGACGAATTCGCCGGAGCGGAAACGCAGCGACTGCGGGCGGGTGATGCGGAAGGAGAACAGCCGGTTGGTGTAATGCTTCACCGACACGACGGTCTCGGCGTAGACATTGGCCGGGATCGGGAACTGCAGCGGCTTCGAGCCTGCGACGTTCAACGCGGATGTCGTGTTCATTCCAACCCAACTTTCCGGCCCAGATGGAACGCACTGGGCGCCAAACTTTTTCCTGCGCGCCCGAACGGTCAGGTTCCGGCGTGCCCCTCACACACTGCCAAGCGGTAAGCTCTTGTGTCGGGAATTTATTAGTATACAAATGATCTTCAGGTCAAGATGGCAGCGTAAAACGCCTTTCCAAACCAAGGCATATCCGTAGTTCTGGCATTTCGGGTTTCGGCAATGAGTGAGAAATTTTCGGCGCCGGCTGGAAGCGTCGTTGCCGGCATCGATGTCGGCGGGACCTTCACCGATCTGCTCTTGATCGACGGCAAGGCTGGCGGCAAGGTCCATATCGCCAAGACGCCGACCACGGTGGAGAACCAGGCCTTCGGCGTGGTCGCAGCACTTGGCGCCACCGGTTTTCCGATCGACGGCATCGACCTCATCGTGCATGGCACGACGACCACCACCAACGCCGTGCTGGAGCGCCGGCTGGCGCGGACCGGCATGATCACCACGCGCGGCTTTCGCGACGTGATCGAACTTGGCCGCCGAACAAGGCCGCAGGCTTATGGCATGACGGGAACTTTCGTGCCGGTCATTCCCCGCGACCTTCGGCTCGAAGTGTCGGAGCGGGTCGAGGCGTCGGGCACCGTGCGCGTTCAACTCGACGAAGCCGAGATGCGCGATGCGGTGAAGAAGCTGCTCGAAGCCGGCTGCGAGTCGCTGGTCATCCACTTCCTGCATTCCTACGCCAACCCGTCGCATGAGCGGCGCGCCGCCGAGATCGCGGCGGAACTTTGGCCGAACGGCCACATCACCACCGGACATGCGCTGCTCTCGGAAGCACGCGAGTTCGAACGCGGCGTCACCGCGGCCGTCAACGCCTCGGTGCAGCCGATCCTGGAACGTTATGTCGAGCGGCTGCGCAAGGAACTTGCCGCGAAGGGCTACGCCCGCGACTTCCTGATCATGAACGGCAATGGCGGCATGATCTCGGCCCGTTTCGTCACGCTGGAATCGGCCAAGACCGTGATGTCCGGCCCGGCCTCCGGGGTGATCGCCGCCGCTTATACGGGAAAACGCGCCGGCTTCGGCAACCTCGTCACCTACGACATGGGCGGCACCTCGACCGACGTGGCGCTGATCCGCAATGCCGAGCCCGCCGTCTCCAACGAGATCGAGATCGAATATGCGATGCCGATTCATGTGCCGATGGTGGCAGTGCATACGGTGGGCGCCGGCGGCGGCTCGATCGCGCGCGTCGACGCGGCCGGGCTGATCCAGATCGGCCCGGAAAGCGCCGGCGCCAATCCAGGCCCGATCTGCTACGGGCGCGGCGGCACGGAGCCGACCATCACCGACGCCAATCTGGTGCTCGGCCGCCTGGCGCCGAAGAAGCTGCTGGCCGTCGACAATCCGGTCACCGTCGAGCGCGTGACCTCGACCTTCGAGGACAAGATCGGCAAGCGAACGGGCCTTTCCGGCGTCGAAGCCGCCGGCGCCATCTTGAGGCTCGGCAACATGAAGATGGCGGGCGCCATCCGCATGGTGTCGGTGTCGCGCGGCCACGACCCGCGCGATTTCGCGCTGTTCGCCTTCGGCGGCGCCGGGCCGCTGCATGCGACGGCGCTCGCCCGCGAGCTCGGCCTGCCCAGGGTGCTGGTGCCGGCGCGCCCCGGCATCACCAATGCGCTCGGCTGCGTCGTCGCCGACCTGCGCCACGACTTCGTCAACACGATCAATCAGCCGGTGACGCTGCTCGACGAAGCGAAGCTTCGCGAGGTGTTGGAACGGCACCGTAACGAAGGCGAGGCGCTGATCGCCAAGGAAGCGGTGAAGCCGGACGCGATCCGCGTCACGCATTCCGCCGACATGCAGTTCGTCGGCCAGACGCACATCATCAACGTGCCGCTGCCCTCCTCGTCGGTTTCACGAGAAACGCTGCAGCTTCTGTTCGAAAAAGCCTATTTCGCGCGCTTCAAGGTCGAGCTGCCGGAAATCCGCGCCAACCTCGTCAACCTCAACACCTCGGTCACCGGCGTGCGGTCGCAGATCGACCTGTCGAAGCTGATCGACCCGGCAGGCCGCGCGGCGACGCTCGAGGAGGCGCGGCGCGAAATCCGGCCGGTCTGGTACGACGGGCGCTGGTACGACACGCCGGTCTATGCGCGCGAAAAGCTGCCGCTCGACGCCGTGATCGAGGGGCCGGCGATTCTCGAACAGATGGACGCCACGACCGTGCTCGAGCCCGGCGACCGGGCGCGCTCGGACGCGGACGGCAACATCATCATCGACATCGCAGAGGCCTAAGATGGCAAGGCTCGACACGATCACGCTTTCGGTGCTGCAGGCTGCTCTGCAGCAGGTCTGCGACGAGATGGACCTGACCTTCTCGCGCGCGGCCTTCTCGCCGGTCATCGCGGAAGCCAACGACCGCTCCGACGGCATCTATTCGGCGGTCGACGGCTCGCTGATCGCGCAAGGCAGCCAGGGCCTGCCGGTGTTCGTCGGCGTCATGCAGTATTCGACCAAGACGGTGATCGAAATGATCGCCGACGGGCGCTGCCTGGCGCCGGAGCCGGGCGACATCTACATCGTCAATGACCCCTATCTCGGCGGCACGCATCTGATGGATGTGCGCTTCGTCATGCCGGTCTATCGGGGTGGAAAAATCTTTTGCTGGCTTTCCAATACCGGTCATTGGCCGGATATCGGCGGCTCGGTGCCGGGCGGCTTCTCGGCCTCGGCCACCGCGGTCGAGCAGGAAGGCTTGCGGTTGCCGCCGGTCAAACTGTTCAAGAAGGGCGCCCTCGATCCCGAGATCTACGCCATCATCTGCTCGAACATCCGCGTCGCCGACCAGCGCATCGGCGACATCCGTGCGCAAGCCGCCGCGCTGCTGATCGGGCAAGACAGGCTCAACGAAATCCTCGATCGTTACGGAGACGAAACCGTCGTCGAGGCCATTGCCGAACTGCGCCGCCGCGCCGCCGAGCAGATGCGTGCCTCGATCGCCGTGATCCCCGACGGCGTCTACCGCTCGCAGGCCTTCGTCGATTCCGACGGGGTGGTGAACGAGCCGCTGACCATCAATCTCGCCGTCGAGAAGCAGGGCGACACGCTGACCTTCGACTTTGCCGGCTCCTCAAAACCCTGCGCCGGACCGATGAACAGCGTGCTGGCGACGACCTTGTCGTCGGTCTATCTCGCCATGCGCCATATCTTCCCGGAAGTGCCGATCAGCGCCGGCGCCTTCGAGCCGCTGAACGTGAGGCGCCCAGAAGGCACGTTCCTCGACGCCAAGTACCCGAGGCCGGTTTCGGGCTGCGCGGCGGAGGTCTCGCAGCGCATCGCGGAAGCCGTGTTCGCGGCCATGGTGAAGGCGCTGCCGGAAAAGGTGACGGCGGCGCCCGCCGGCTCCAGCGGCAATTTCGCGCTCGGCGGCAACGATCCGGCGCGCGGGCGCGACTATGTCATGTACCAGATCTCGGGCGGCGGCTATGGCGGCAATGCCGGCCATGACGGCTTGAGCAATGGCTGCTCCACCATCGGCATTTCGAAGTCGCCGCCGGTCGAGATCATGGAGCAGGCCTTTCCGGTGCTCTACCGGCATTATGCGCTGCGCGAAGGCTCCGGCGGCGCGGGAAAACATCGCGGCGGCTTCGGGCTTGCCTATGAGGTCGAGATATTGCGCGGCGAGGCGCGTGCGTCCTTCGTCATGGACCATGGCCGCTTCGGGCCGCAGGGCGCGCTCGGCGGCAGGGATGGCGCGCCGAACAGCGTGACCGTGTTCCGGAACGGCGAGGCGCATGTGCCGGCGCATCTTTCCAAGGAGCAGGACATAGCGCTCAAGGCCGGCGACCGCGTGCGCGTCGGCACGCCGGGCGGCGGCGGCTATGGCGATCCGCGCGAGCGCGACCCGAAGCAGGTCGCGGAGGATGTCAGGCTTGGCTACTATACGGCCGAGCAGGTCGGGGAGATGTTCGGCATAGTTGTTTCTCCGCCGCCGGCCGCTTCCCAGCTATAGTATCAACATATTATATGCGGCTAAAATAATTATCTCTTTGGCACTTCAAACGCGAGCCAATCGGATAAGAAGATATTAAGTCAACAACTATAGATAGAAACCCTCGATGACGTTTCGGGGGACGGTCGTGGAGCTATCCGGCGATTTACTTGAGGATGCAAGTTCGCCCAACCGGGCGCTGTGGCAGCACGGTCGGCTGGCAGGTCACCCGCGACTGGGCAATGTTGCGCAGAAACTGCTTGCGCTTTGCCTGGTCTATATTTCCGTAGCGGCGCTGATCTGGCCGTCGGCATATTTTGCAATGGGGGAAATGTATCTGCACCGGCTTTTCGTCTTTGGGCCGCTCGCCTTTCTGAGCGTGATGATCCCGGCGGCGATGATCGTCTCGCCAAAGGCGCCGGTCACTCTCATCGTGACGGCGATCCGCACCAACGGGGTGCGGACGGCGATAGTGGTGACCACGTTCGTCCTGATGCTTTCCGCGTTCACGACCTACAAGGTGAACATCCCCGACATCGTCCCCTTTTTCTGCGACGAAGCCCTGGCCGATTTAGGCGAACTGCTGCACGGCCAGGCGCCATGGCGAATCGCTCACGCATTCGATTCCGACATTTTGTCGATGGCCGTGGCGGTGACCTATGCCAAAATGTGGTTTCTCGAGTGGTTCGGCCTGGTGTTTTTTGCCTCGCTGTTCGCCAATCAGCCGGTGCATCTGCGGTATCTCACTGGGATGGCCCTCGTCATTGTGGTGGCCGGAACACTCATGGCGACGCTGTTTTCTTCCGTCGGCCCGATCTTTTATGATGAGTTCCTAGGCGGCGATCGCTATGCCGGCCTCCTGGAAGTGTTGAAGCAGCGGCCCCCCAACGAGCATGTGCTTTCTTATTCCGACTATCTCCTGACCGTCTACAAGGCCGACCAGCCGGCGCTTGGTTCCGGGATCTCCGCTATGCCCAGCGTCCATGTGGCGATCGCCACGCTGAACGCCTTCTACCTCGGGCGTCTCAACCGTTGGCTCGGGGCCGCAGGCTGGGCATTCGCGATCTTCATCCTGTTCGGCTCCGTCTATACCGGCTGGCACTACGTGCTCGACGGTTACGTCTCGATGCTGGTCGTCACCGTGATCTGGCGGTGCACCGCAAGCATCACCGACGGCAAGAGGGTGACGACGAGGGCATTGTCCTCAAAGCCTGTTGCCGAAACCGCATCCTGACCTAACTCTTTGTCGGAGCATGATGTTTTCCGAAAACCGGGTCCCACTTTTCGGGATCAAGCTCTAAGCGAGCTTCGCCAGCAGCCGCAGGAAAGTCGCGGCCTCCTTGGCGGTGAGCGGCGCGAGCGTTTCCTCGGTGATCGCGCGGGCCAGCGGGATCAGCCGCTCGATCGCCTCGCGACCTTGCGGCGTCAGATTGACCAGCAGCCGCCTTTTGTCGACCTCGTGCTTGGAAACCTCGACCAGCCCACGCGCCTTCAGCCGGTCGATGACGCCCTTCACGGTGGCGGCATCCATGGCGATCAGCGTGCCGAGCTGGTTCTGCGAGGTTTCGCCGATATCGTGAAGCTTGGCCAGGGCGGCGAATTGCGGCGGCGTCAGGTCGCCGATATGCGAGGCGAAGAGCGCGACGTGGCGCTGATGCGCCTTGCGCAGGATGAAGCCGACCTGATCCTGCAGATGGTAGTTGTTCTCGTCGCCGTCTTCGGCCTCGACCAGCCGCAGCAGATTGTCCTCGCCGCTCATCTCAAGCCGTCCCATGCCTTGATGTCCTGCGCCGCCAGGCCACCCATGCGGTTGTGGACGCGGGGACCGCAGGTCATGGCGAGGCAGAACAGGATCTCGTCGGGACGCGGGCCGTCGCCGATGCCCACTTCCATGGCGTCGAAATGGCTGCGCACATAGGCGGCGTTGATATGGCCGAGCGGCACGTCGAGCCTTGACCCGAAGGCGCCGACCTTCTTTGCCGACGGCACGATGGCCTTGGCGTCGCCCAGTCGCTCGCGCATGGCATAGCCGCCCGGCACGTGCCACAGCGCGCCGTGCTCCAGTTCGCCGGCGGAGCCGACGATGGCGCCCTTGCCGTAGCCGTCGATCTTCTTCACGTCGCCGCCAAGCGCTGCGATCAGCCTGTCGGAGAGCAGAAGCCCGAGCGGCTTCAGATCTTCCATCGCGCCTTGCAGGTCCTCGACATAGCGGCCGGCGAAGGGGTTCTTGACCACGGCGAGAGCCGCCGCGCGAAGGCGGGGTTCTTTCGCCACGGGACCGCCATCGTGAAAAATCTCCTCGGTCAGAACCGCGACCTTGCGGATCGGAAAGTCAGGCATGGGCAGTTTCCTTCGCTTTATGTTTGTTGGGCGCGGCGAGCGCCACCGAACCACTGAGGCGGGCCTCGCCCGCCAGAAACAGCGCCGATGCGGCGATCAGGCCGCGCCGGCGAAAATCTTCGGCGACGGCAAGGCCGTTGTCCAGCGCGCGCGCAATTTCGGCGGCGTCAAGCGCGCCGACGCTTTGCGTCACCAGCATCTCGCCGAGATCGCTGTCCGGCGCCAGCTCGCGCGCCGCAACGCGTGCGATGGCAGGATGTCCGGGAAGGTCGACGGCGTTGGCAATCAGCGTCGCCGCCGCGTCTGCCTCGGCGCCGGTCGGGGCGAGAACGGTAACGGCGTCGGCGATCCCAAATGAAAAAGACCGGCCGCGCCAGCCGCTGGTGGCAACGCCGCGCACGCCGTCCTCGGCGCGAATGGTGACACGGTCGGCCATGCCATTGCCGGTGCCGGCGATCGCCACCGTCATCGACCGACTTCTGCCAAGATGGAGGGCGCAATCGCCGCCATTGTTGACGTAAGCGCGGTCGAGCCGGCGGCCGGCGAGCAGGGAGCCAAGAATTTCGTCGGCTACCGAACCCGCGACGGCGGCCATCGGCGTGATGAAGCATTCCGCCAGCGACGTGACGGCTGCTTCCATGCGGCGCGCCGTAGGGCCGGCAAAACTGCGGGGCGCCAGGAAGAATGCAGGAAGCCGCAATTCGGGCAGCTCTTCGACCACCTCTATCAGGATCGTCTGAAAGCGGGCGACTGCCTGTTCGTAAGCGGCGCGGCATTCAACTGCATCGCCAAAGGCCTCGACGATCAGGTCGATCGGCCCATGGTTGAGATGGAGCCTTTTGCCGTCGGCCAGCCAATGCGCCTGCGGGCCGTTCATCAGCCGGCACCATTCGCCACGGCGCGGCGCAGCTGCGCCAGCGGCGGCCAGGGATTGCCGGCGGGCGCGCCGGTGCCTTGGCGCGGATTGAGATACTCGCCACCCTTGGCAAGGATGTCGTCGACACCGCGTATCTCGTTCTCATAACCGCCGAGCCTGACATAGTCGTCGCGGCGCATGGTGAACTCGATCGGCGCCACCAGCGCCGGCGTCGGCACATAACCGAAGGCGCCTTCCGGCACGCGGGTGACGTCGACCATCAGAGTGATGCCGCCGCCCGGCCAGACATAGACCGGCGCGCCGCCGACGGTCACATAGGTCTTCAGGCCTTGCACCGAGCGCGTGAGATTGACGGGGTTTTCGGTGACGCCGGCGCGCAGCGAGCCGCCGGCGCCGCCGATGAACAGAACCGTGCACAGCGCCGGCTCGCAATTGTCCTCGATCAGGCCGACGGACTTTTGCAGCCGTTCCGGAAACGGCTTTTCGACCGGCTTCAGCTCATCGTCGAGCTCATAATAGGCGAACTGCTCGCCGGTGGTCGACACCATCAGCATGGACAGGCCGGGACGCGCGCCTTTCCTGGCGTTCCAGTCGCCGAGGATCGACAGCGGATCGGAGATCGTGGTTCCGCCCCAGCCAAGGCCGGGTTCCGAGACCTTGAAGTAACGGCCAGGCGTCGAGCGGCGGCCGATGATCTTTATCCCGGTGTCTTCCCAGCCGAGAACCCTGCCGGCCTGATGCTCGGAGACGACGCCGGTGATATGATCGTCGACCACCACCACCTCGTCGACCAGCCCGCGCCATTGCGTGGCAAACATGCCGATGGTGGCCGAGCCGCAGCCGACGCGCATGCGGTGCTCGACCTTACCGTCGATGACAGGCGGTTTGCCGGCTTCGACGATCACCGTCGCACCGCCGTCGATGGTGAGCTCAACCGGCTTGCGGTTGCACAGATTGAGCAGCGCGTCGCAGGTGGCGCGGCCTTCCGCCTTGGAGCCGCCGGTCAGGTGATGCACGCCGCCGAGCGACAGCATCTGCGAGCCGTATTCGCCGGTGGTGACATGGCCGATCGCTTCGCCTTCCGAGCGCACGATCGCCGTCTCGTCGCCGATATGGCGGTCGGTGTCGATCTTCACCTTGACGCCGCAATAGGAGAATATCCCTTCGGTGACGACGGTGACGAGATCGACGCCCTCGACCTCCTGGCTGACGATGAAGGGCGCCGGCTTGTAATCGGGATAGGTGGTGCCGGCACCGATCGCGGTGACGAAGCGATGGCCGGTGTTGACCAGCTCGCCGTTCCAGGCGTCGCCCTCGGCGACGAACGGCACGACCGCGCCGCCGGTTTCGGCCGCGTGGTCGAGGATGGTCAGCGGATCCATGCGCACGATGCGGCCGCCGATATTGCCGTAGCGGTCGCAGGCGCCGGTGCGGCCGTCGGCGATGTAGCACATGACTGGACAGGCATCGCAGCGGATCTTTTCCGCCACCTGCTTCTCGCCGGGGTCGTGGGTTTCGAAACGTTCGGCAAGCTCGCTCATCGGCGCGCCTCCTTCTCGCGGATCGCCGCAAGGATGCGGCTCGGCGTCGCCGGCACCTTGGTGACCAGGACGCCGGTGGCATGGCGGATGGCGTTGAGGATCGCCGGCGCCGTCGGGATCAGCACATGCTCGCCCAGGCCCTTGGCGCCGAACGGCCCTTCAGGGTCCGGAACCTCGACCAATATGTGCTCGATGGGCGGCACGTCGCCGATGGTCGGGATGAGGTAGTCGTGCAGGTTCTCGGTGCGGCCGGGGATGTATTCCTCCATCAGCGCCATGCCGATGCCCTGCGCGATGCCGCCCTCGATCTGGCCCTCGACCAGCACCGGGTTGATCGCCTTGCCGACATCATGCGCGGCGGTGATCCTGATCAGCTTCACCGTGCCGAGCTTGAGATCGATCTCCAGCTCGGCGATCTGCGCGCCATAGCCATAGACCGCGTAGGGCTTGCCCTGGCCCTTGGCGTCGAGCGGCCGCGTCGGTGGGTCGTAGGTTTCCTCGGCGACAAACACCAGGCCGTCGGCATCGGCCTTGAGCGCCAAAAGGTCGATGCGCCGCGCGGCGTCGCCCTCCCGGATGGAGATGCTGGCACCGTCGAGCGCGATCGTCGCCTGACCGGAGACATTGGCGAAGCGCAGGATCTTCTCGCGCAGCGCGCGGCCTGCCTTCTCCGCCGCCTTGCCGGTCACGAAAGTCTGGCGCGAGGCCGATGTCTTGCCGGCATCGGGCGTGATGGCGGTATCGGCGCTCTTCAGCCTGAACCTGTCCAGCGGCAGGCCGAGCGCATCGGCGCAGATCTGGGCGATGACCGTGTTGGAGCCCTGGCCGATATCGACGGCGCCCTGGTGCAGGATGACGTCGCCGGAGGCCGAGATGCCGACCTTGATGGTCGAAGGATTGGGCAACGAGGTGTTGCCGCAGCCATACCAGCAGGAGGCGACGCCGACGCCGCGCTTGCTTGCCGTATGGGTCGCATTGAACGCCTCCGCGTCCGCCAGCGCGCGCGCCCAGTGCGGCTGAAGCTGCTCCAGGCATTCGCCGATGCCGACGCCCGATTCCAGGCGCTGGCCGGTCACCGTCTCGCAGCCGTCGCGCAGGCAGTTCTTCAGCCGAAAATCGAGCCGATCGATACCCAGCTTGCCGGCAAGCTCGTCATAGAGCGTTTCCTGCATGATGGTGGCCTGCGGCACGCCGAAGCCGCGGAAGGCGCCGGCGATCGGGCCGTTGGTGTGGATGGCGTAGCCGGTCGCCCGGTAGTTCGGTGTCAGGTATGGGCCGGAGGCATGCACAGGCACGCGGTTGGCGACCGTCGGCCCCCAGCTGGCATAGGCGCCGGTGTTGAAATCGCCTTCGAAGACCATGCCGGTGACGCGGCCTTCGGCATCGGCGCCGATGGTCGCCTTCATCTCGGCCGGATGGCGCTTGGTGGTCGACATCATCGATTCATTGCGCGTGTAGACGAGCGCCGCCGGCCGTCCCGTCTTCATCGCCACAAGGCCGATGAGAGGTTGCAGCGAGACATCGAGCTTCGAGCCGAAGCCGCCGCCTGTTGCGGTCGGAACGATGCGCACCTTTTTAACGGGCAGGCCGAGCACCTTGGCCGTCTCATCGCGGTCCATATAGGGCGCCTGGGTGCAGGCAACGACGACCAGCGTGTCGCCGTCCATATATGCGTAGCCGGCTTCCGGCTCGATATAGGCATGCTCGACAAAGGAGGTTTCGATGGTGCCCGACACGGTGGCAGCGGAAGCAGCCAGCGTTCCCTCAGGATCGCCGCGTTCGACCAGGCCGGAGGTGAGCAGGTTCGCCGGCCGGTGGCCGTGGATCAGCGCGGCACCCTCGGCCTTCGCCTCGCCAGGCAGCAGCATATGCGGCAGTTCCGTCCATGAGACCGGGAAATCCGTCAGGTCGAGATCGAGGATTGCCTCGCGCTCGCCCGCCACCAATGCCACCGCCTCGCCGCGCAGACGGGCAAAACCCTCGGCCAACGCCGGCTGGTCGGCGAAGGGGCCGATGACGCCGAAACAGTTGTGGCCAGGGATGTCCGCCGCCGTGAAGACGCTGGCAATGCCGGGGTGCGCCTTGGTCCAGGCATCGATATCGCCAAAGCTGAAGCGGGCATGATAATGCGGCGAGCGCACCACAAGCACCGCCAGTGCGTCGGACGGGAAGGAATCGCCGCCGAATTTTTCGTCGCCGGTGACTTTCGGCACGCCGTCGAGGCGGATGGGAGAGGCGCCGACGGCGTGGCCCACTTCCGGGAGGCGAAGATCGATGCCGTTCATATGCCGCGAGGCGCCCATCACCGCGGCGACGATCTTCCTGTAGCCGGTGCAGCGGCAAAGCACGCCGCCCAGCGCGTCCTGCGTCTCGGCCTCGCTCGGCGTGGGGTTGCGTTCCAAAAGCGCGGTGGCCGCGACCAACAGGCCTGGCGTGCAGATGCCGCATTGCGCGGCGCCGTGTTCGAGGAAAGAGGCCTGCAAGGCGGACAGCCGGCCATTGGCAAGGCCTTCGACAGTGGTGACGGAAGCGCCGGACACCGAGGCCGCCGGCATCAAGCAGGCGCAGACCGGATTGCCGTCGACCAGCACTGTGCAGGCGCCGCAATCGCCGGCATCGCAGCCGACCTTGGTGCCTGTCAGCCGCAACTCGTCGCGCAACACCTGCGAGAGACGCCTGACCGGCGGCACCGACACGCTGACGGCCGCGCCGTTGACCTCGAAGGCAATGTCGGCGCGTTCAATACCGAATTGGGCCATGCTCATGCGGCCACCTTGCCTTCGCCGTGACCGATTGCGGCGCGCACCGCTCGGGCTACGATCTCGCGCGCGGCATCCTGCCGGTATTCCGCGCTGCCGCGCACATCGGCGATCGGCGACAGTTCATCGATCGGCGCGGACAGCACCCTGTCCGCAAGGGCAGAAGTGACTGGCTGCCCGCGCAACACCGCCTCGACGCCGGCGAGACGACGGGCAACGGCCGAGCAGGAGCCGACGGCGATCGCCGCATCGGCAATCACGCCGCCCTCGACCACGAGCCGCGCCGCGGCCATGGCGATCGAGATGACGAGGTAGCGCCGGGCGCCGAGCTTGACGAAGGCGGAGGTGCCAATTGCGGAGCGCTTCGGCACGCGAATGGCGGCGACCATCTCGTCCGGCTGCAGCGCCGTGCGGCGATTGCCGAGGATGAATTCACCAAGCGGCAGATGGCGGACGGCTTTGGCCGAGCGCAATTCGACATCGGCATCGAGCGCCAGCAGCCCCGGCACGCCGTCGGCCGCAGGCGAGGCGTTGCAGAGATTGCCGGCCACCGAGGCGACATTCTGGATCTGGACGGAACCGACCTCGCGTGCGGCCGATTTCAGCGCATCGAACGCCACGGGGAGCGGGTGACGCACGATGTCGGTCCAGGTGGTGCGGGCGCCGATCCGCCAATGATCGTCGGCCTCGGCGATGCCGCGCAGTTCGGCGAGAGCGTTGATGTCGAGGATGTTGTCGCGGAAAGGTTTCGCGCCCTGCGCCGGATAGAAATCCGTGCCGCCGGCCAGAATGCGCCAGCGGTCCTCGCCGAGCAGAGCGAGCGCCTCGTCGACCGTGGTGGGTTTCGCGTAACGGATCACGCTTTGCCTTCCCGAAAAGAGCCTTCCCAGAGCTTAGGCCTTCCCCTGGCCTCCCGAAGTGCCGGCTTCGGGTCTTCTTGCCGATCTCCGGACCGGTCAAATTCATTCGTATGCAAATGATATCAGGCCGACCGGAATTGTCAAAGCCGGAGTTTGCGCAGCGAACACCTGAACGCGATTGTTATGGCGCCGGAGGTTGACGCCGCCGGCCATCTGGTCAAGGTTCCGTGTCCGGTCGCGTCAGCGGCTTTTTGGACTGGAGCCCCAAGCCAGACGAGAGGGCCGAAACGAGAGGGAGCCGCATGGCCGAAGAAGCGCTCATCGTCATCGACCTGCAGAACGATTTTTGTCCCGGCGGCGCGCTGGCGGTTGCCGGCGGCGACGAGATCGTGCCTTTGGTCAATGACCTGATCCGGCGCAGCGGGCATGTGATCCTGACGCAGGACTGGCACCCCGCCGGCCATTCGAGCTTCGCCTCCAGCCATCCCGGCAAGCAGTTTTTCGAGACGATCGAGATGCCTTACGGGCCGCAGACGCTGTGGCCGGATCATTGCATCCAGGGCAGTCTCGGTTCCGATTTCCATTCCGGGCTCGCCTGGACCAAGGCAGAGCTGGTGATCCGCAAGGGGTTCCGAACCGCGATCGACAGCTATTCGGCCTTCTTCGAGAACGACCACACGACGCCGACCGGCCTTGGCGGCTACCTCAAGGAACGCGGCGTCGACACGATCACCCTTGTCGGCCTCGCCACCGACTTCTGCGTCGCCTTTTCAGCCCTTGATGCCGTGAAGCAGGGTTTCAGGACGACCGTGCGGCTCGACGCCTGTCGCGGCATCGACCTCAACGGCTCGGTCGAGGCGATGCTGAAGCGCATGCGCGACGCCGGCGTGACGCTCGAAGATCATTCGGCGGATTGAGGGGACTGTGGGGCGCCGGGATGCGGGTTCCCCCTTCTCCCCTTGTGGGAGAAGGTGTCGCCGAAGGCGACGGATGAGGGGTGCTCCAGGGAACGCCGATGTCTCACTCCGCTGGAACACCCCTCATCCGTCTCGGCGCTATCGCGCCGATCCACCGCCCGGGGGCGAGCCACGGGTCTCGCCCCGTCCTTTGGACCCCACAAGGGGAGAAGGCAAAGCGCGCAGCGGCCGGACTAGGGGGCTTTTCTCCCCCGTCATCGCGCTCGCCATGGCGCTGCTCTTTCCAGCACAAGCGCTAGCCGCCGAGCTCCACGAACTGCCCGGCGCTGCGATGTCGCTGTGGTGGGGATTGCCTTTTGCCGGCCTGCTCTTGTCGATCGCCACGGGGCCGCTGCTCTTCCCACATGCGTGGGAGCATCATTACGGCAAGATCGCCGCTGCCTGGGCCATGCTGGCGGTCGTGCCGCTGACGGTCGCCTTCGGGCTTGCTACTGCAGGCGAAGCGGTGCTGCACACGTTGCTCACCGAATATCTGTCCTTCATCATCCTCCTGTTCGCGCTCTACACCATCTCGGGCGGCATCCTGCTTGCCGGCAACATCCACGGCACGCCGTTCACCAATGCCGGTTTGCTGCTCATCGGCGCGCTGCTTGCCTCGGTCATCGGCACGACCGGCGCCTCGATGATCCTGATCCGGCCGATGCTGCGCGCCAATGACAACCGGCCGTTCAACGCCCATGTGGTGATCTTCTTCATCTTCCTGGTCTCCAACATTGGCGGCTCGCTGACGCCGCTCGGCGATCCGCCTCTATTCGTCGGCTTCCTGCGCGGCGTCGATTTCTTCTGGACGACCGCAAATCTGTGGCGAGAGACGCTGTTCACCGGTGGCCTGGTGCTCATCGTCTTCCTGGCGCTCGATATCGTGCTGCATCGTCGCGAGGGCGGCATGCCGAAGATCAAGGACCCGACGCCGGATACGAAAGTGCGCCTGCGCGGCCTGGCCAACCTGCCGCTGCTCGCCGGCGTCATCGGCGCGATCCTGCTTTCGGCGAGCTGGAAGCCGGGCGTCAGCATCCCGATTTTCGGTGTCAGCCTCGAACTGCAAAACCTCGTGCGCGACGCCATCATCCTGGCGCTGGCCTTCCTGTCCCTGAAAGTCTCGTACAAGAGCCACAGGCAGGCCAACGGCTTCACCTGGGGGCCGATCGCCGAGGTGGCGAAACTCTTTGCCGGCATCTTCATCTGCATCGTGCCCGTCATCGCCATCCTGCGAGCCGGCCATGACGGCGCGCTGGCGCCGCTGGTGGCACTGGTCACGTCCGCCGACGGCCAACCGAACGATCTCGCCTATTTCTGGCTGACCGGAGCATTGTCATCCTTCCTCGACAACGCGCCGACCTATCTGGTGTTCTTCGAGCTTGCCGGCGGCGATGCCAAGCACCTGATGACGGAGGCCGCCTCGACGCTCGCGGCGATCTCAGCCGGCGCGGTGTTCATGGGCGCCAATACCTATATCGGCAATGCGCCGAACTTCATGGTCTTCGCCATCGCCAGGCATCGCGGCTTCAAGATGCCTGGCTTCTTCGGCTATATGATGTGGTCCGCCCTGGTGCTGATCCCGACGTTTTTGATTGCCGGGTTTTTGTTTTTCGAGTGAGACGGCGTCTTACCTCCCCCTTGTGGGCTGGGCGATCGCATATGAGGTTTATCGGCGAAGGCCAACGCAAAGCCGTCATCCTCGGGTTTGTCCCGAGGATCCGCCGTCGCACGCGGATATAGCTCGACCAGTTCAGGGGCCGGTAGATCCTCGGGACAAACCCGAGGATGACGCCAAGACATGCCGGGTTGTCCGAACTCCCAAAGCCATATGCAATTGCCCAGCCACGAGGGGGAGGGTACGCTAGCCTACCCCCACATACCTGCGTACCGACGACGGATCGGCGCGCAACGCCTCGACGTCGACCGTCTCGCGGTTGCGGCCGTTCTCGATGAAGGAGACGCGGTCGGCGACCGACAGCACGGCGTCGACGCGCTGCTCGACCAGGACGGTCGAGACGCCAAGATCGCGCAGCTTCGCCACCGTCTCGCGGATCTTGGCAATCATCGACGGCATAAGCCCTTCGGTCGGCTCATCGAGCAACAGCACCTGCGGTTCGAGGCAGAGCGCGCGGGCCATCGCCAGCATCTGCTGCTCGCCCCCGGAGAGCGTGCCGGAGCGCTGCCTAAGCCGTTCCCTGAGCAGCGGGAAGAGATCGAGCACGCTCTCGCGGGTCTGCTTGCCCTTGCCGCGCGCCATCAGGCCGATCTCGATGTTTTCCGCCACCGTCATCTCGGCGAACAATCGCCTGCCCTGCGGCACATAGGCGACGCCGGCCTTCGGCACGTCATGCGCGGCGAGCCCGGTCAATTCCTTGCCATCCAGCTTGATCGAGCCGGCAGCCGCCGGGACCAGGCCCATGATCGCCTTCAGCGTCGTCGTCTTGCCGGCGCCGTTGCGGCCGAACAGGCACAGCACCTCGCCCTTGTTCAGCACGAGGTCGAGGCCGTAGAGCACCTGCACCTCGCCATAGAAGCAGTCGAGGCCGGAAATGGCGAGCAGGCCTTTGTCGGCCATGAGGGACTCAGCCATGGGTCGCTCCGAGATAGGCGTCCTGCACCTCGGCGTTGGCGCGGATCTGCTCGGGCGTGCCTTCGGCGAGGATCTTTCCCGAATTGAAGACGGTGATGCGGTCGGCGAGCTGCATGACCACCGGCATGTTGTGCTCGATCAAAAGCACGGTGGCGTCCTTGGCGATCTCGCGCACCAGCGTGATGAAATTGTCGATCTCGGCGTCGGCCAGGCCTTGCGTCGGCTCGTCGAGGATGAGCAGGCGCGGCTTCAGCGCCAGGCCCATCGCCACTTCGAGCAGGCGCTGGTGGCCATAGGAAAGCTGCCCGGCCGGCGTGCCGGCGCGGTCGGCGAGGCCGGTGCGTTCGAGCGCCGCCATGACGCCGCTCCTGACCTGCCCCTTCGTGCGGCCGTCGGTCAGCGTGCGCTGCACCGGCAGCGCGACATTGTCGAAGGCGGTGAGGTTGGCGAAGACGCTGGTGATCTGGAAGGTATAGGCGACGCCGAGACGAACCCGCTTGTAAGCCGGCATGGTGGTGATGTCGGCGCCGTCGAAGACGACGGTGCCGGAGGATGGCCGGATGCGGCCCGAGAGCAGGCTGACGAAGGTGGTCTTGCCGGCGCCGTTCGGGCCGATGATGGCGCGGATCTCGCCCGGCATCAGCGCGAAGTCGACGCCGTCGACGGCGCGCAGGCCGCCGAAGTTGCGCGACAGGCCCTTGGTGGTGAGCAGCGGCATCATGGCAGCCACCCCAGCCAGCGCTCGCGGATGCTGCCCATAATGCCCCTCGGAGCAAACAGGACGAGCAGGATAAGCGCCACGCCGACAATCAGGAGATAGGCGGAGGTGAAACCGCTGGTGATGTCGGTGACGTAATACATGAACAGCGTGCCGATGAGCGGCCCGAGCGTGGTCGCGGCACCCCCCAGCAGCACCCAGAGCAGCGGCAGGATCGAATACTGCACGCCGGCGAAGCTCGATCCGACATAGCCGAACAGCAGCGCATAGGCGGCGCCCGACGCCGCGCAGATGGCGCCGGAGGCCACGACGGCCGCGAGCTTGTTGGCGACCGTGTCGTAGCCAAGCATCTTTGTGCGCTCCTCGTTCTCGCGGATGGCGACCAGCACGCGGCCGAAGCGGGAGCGAACGACGGCAAGGGTGATGAGCAGCACGACCGCGAACAGCGCCAGCGCGCTCATGTAACGAACGGTCGGATCGGTCAGGTCGAGCGAGGCGTCGCCGATCGCGATCACCCGCGATGCCTGCTGGATGACAAGGCCCTGGTCGCCACCGGTCCAGGCGGCGAAATAGAGGATGAGCAGATAGAAGACCTGCGCGAACATCATGGTGACGATCATGAACGCCACGCCGGAAGTGCGCAGCGCCAGCAGGCCAATGACCAGAGCGAGCAGCGCGCCGCAGGCGACCCCAGCAAGGAAGGCTTCCGGCACGCCCCAGCCGAGATGATAGACGGTCAAGCCCGCGCCGTAGAGGCCGGCCGAGAAGAACATGGCGTGGCCGAGGCTGAGCAGGCCGACATAGCCGAAGAGCAGATTGTAGCCCATGGCGAAGACTGCCAGCGCCATGATGCGGGCAAACAGGCCCTGGTGATAGTCCGGCAGGACGAAGTTCAGCGCGAACAGAAGCGCGATGACGCCGATATGCAGGGCGTAGGCCTTTGCCGGCGAAGCATCCCTCATCTGGACGTCGTCCCGAACAGGCCCTGCGGCCGGAACACCAGCACCATGGCGACGACCAGCGTGGCGATGATCTTGGCCAGGGTCGGCGAGAAGAACATCGAGATGATGCCGTCGGAAAGGCCGATCAGGACGGCGGCGACGACGGTGCCGCGCAGGGAGCCCAGGCCACCGATGATGACGACGATGAAGGACAAGAGCAGCGGGTCCTGCCCCATCAGGTAATGCGCCTGGCTGATCGGCACGATCAGCACCGCGGCGATCGCCGCCAGCATGGCGCCGACGGCGAAAACGCCGGCATAGACGCGTTCGACCGGGATGCCGAAGGCCTGCGCCGTCTCACGGTCATATTGCGTGGCGCGCATGATCAGGCCGATCTTCGTTCGCGTCAGCACCAGCCAGGTGATCACGAGCAGAATGGCGGAAACGGCAACGACCGAGAGCTTGTAGCCGGAATAGCCGAACCACGGCAAAAGGATGCGGTAGCTGAAGGGCGGCTCGACCGGGCGCGCTTCCGGGCCGTAGAAGGTCAGCGCCAGTTGCTGGATGATGTAGAGCATGCCGATGGTGGCGACGATGGTGCCTTCGGGATTGTAGTTGAGCCGGCGCAGCACCAGGCGTTCGGCGACGAGCGCCACCAGCCCGACGAGCAAAGGCGCGATCACGAGTGCGGCGACGAAGCCGATCGCCGGATGGCCGGAGATCGCCGTCGAGACCGCCCAGGCGAGCACCGCGCCCAGCATGAAGAACTCGCCATGCGCGACATTGACGACGCGCATGACGCCGAACACCAGCGACAGGCCAAGCGCCGTCAGCGCCAGCACCGCGGAGGTGACGAGGCCTTCGAGCGCGGCGAGGAGGAGATGGGGGCCGAAGTGCATCAGCTCTGAGACGAGCTCACAGCGCCTGCGTGGTGTAATCCCCTTCCGGCTCGTAGAGGCCATCCTCGATCTTGGTCTTGTGCACGACCTTGAGCTTGCCGCCTTCGACCTTGGAGATGTTCTGGATACCGAAGCACTGGTGGATCTTGCCGTTGAAGGTTTTCGGGCCCTGCGGATGCTCAGGCCCCTCGGCGAATTCCTTCAGCGCTTCCGTCGCCTCGACCAGCTTGGCGCGGTCTTCCGGCCCCTTGTAGCCGGCATCCTCCATCGCCTTCTTGACGACATAGAGCGTTTCCCAGCAGCCGAACATGTGGGCGGCGGTGGAGACATCCTTGGGGTCGCCGACGGCGGCGCCGTTGTCGTCGATGCCGACGGCGGCGCGGTAGGCTTTCTGCGCGGCCGAGTCATCGGCCTGGGCGTAGCGCGGCGAGCCCTCCCAGAAATGGCTGCCGTCTAGGAATTCGAGGCCGGGACTGTTGATGTCGACGGCTTCGAGCGAATCGATGAAGCCGAAGAGCTGCGGCCGCTGCGAACCGTAGAACTCGCCGAGCTCCTTGACGAAGGTGAGCACGGCCGGGCCGACCATGACATGGTAGATCACCTCGGTTTCGGCCGGGATCTGCGGGAAGTATTTCGTGAAGGAGCTCTCCGTCGGCGGGATGGCGATCTGGGCGATCACGTCGGCGCCCTGCGCCTTCAAGGCCGGCGGCAGGTAGTCGCGGTGGTCGTAGCCGAAGGCGAAGTCGGGGAAGATCTGCGTCACCTTCTTGCCGGCATTGGCGGCGATCCACGGCGCCATCGACTGGATCTGGCTCTTCACGTCGGTGATGCCGGGCTGGAAGACGTAGCGGTTGAGCTTGGTGGAGGCGACGTGATGGCCTTCGCTGACCACGAAATAGGGGATCTTGTTCTCGCCGGCGGCGGGCGCCGAGCCGATCACGACATGCGAGAACAAAGTGCCGAAGACAATGTCGGTCTTGTGCTGCTTGGCGAATTTGGCCACTACCTCGGCGCCGCGGGCGGGATCGGTGCCGTCGTCCTCGATGACCAGCTCGACCTTGCGGCCGCTTATGCCGCCGGCGTCGTTGATCGCCTTGACGGCGGCCGCGCTGGTCTTCTCGTACCAGCGGCCATAGGCGGCGCCGATGCCGGTGCGGTGCGACTGGAAGCCTATTCTGATCGGCGCCGAACTCTGCGCCTGGCTGTAACGGACGAAGCCCGGCGCCAGCGCCAGGCCGGCCCCGGCGGCTATGCCCTTCAGCGCGGTGCGGCGCGACAGCGTCGTCTTGGAGAGGTCGAAAAATCCGTTCTTGTCGGCCATGTCGGTTCCCCTGTTTTTTCAGTCTTGACCAGCGATAAGGCGGCTAAACCATCCCGTTCTGGAGGATGGGAAAATTGCATGTGTACAAACTAAATCACCAAAGCTTTGGCCTGGCAAGCGAGCTTTACCCGACGGCATCGGAGCGCGCCCTTGTGTCATCCGGCGGTCGGCGTGGCAAGCAACCACAGGCCGAAGATCGTGTAGGCGATCATCAACAGCGTGAGCGGAAGCTGACTGAGCGCGGCCCGCGATGGCTGCGGGCGGAGACGCCAGGCAAGGCCATGCGCGACGAGCACGGCCAGCACATGGCCTGCGATGATGACGCCGGCCTGAAGATTCCATAGCCACCAGGCCGACTGAGCGCCGGCGACGACGCCGGCCTCGACCATCATGTCGGCGGTGCCGAACAGGTTCCAGGCGAGCGCGAAGGGATCGGAGAGAGCGACCAGGGCGTACTGGCCGTCGACCAGGAGCACGGTGAGGTAATGCGCGATGTGGTAGGCAAGCGCGATCGGCACGATCGACCAGACCAGCAGGCCGGCGGCTTTTCCGAACGACTGCGCATCGCCGGCGAGGCGTTGGCCGAGAAAGACGGCCAGCGCGAACGCCGCCGCAAGCAGGACGAAGGTCAGGACGAGGCCAAAGCTGCCGATGCCGATCAACGCGGTGCGGCCAGGATATTCCAGCGGGTTGACGCCGAACAGACCGAGCCAGAAGAAGGTTTTCGACAGGCCGTCAAAGGATACCGAGGACAGGGCCAGGAGGAGAAAGGCCGTGCCGCTCAGTGGCAGCGGCTCAGCGGCGAGCAGCTTGGCGCCGGGCCAGCAGAGCGAGAGCCGGCCTTCGTCACGCTCGAAAGGTGCGAAGCGGGCGACCATTGAGAAGAAGACAGTCAGGAATTCGCCCCGTTTGCTCCAGCCGTCGTAACCGACGATGAGCATGGCGATGAAGCTGACCAGCCAATAGGTGCCGGCGGCATATGCCAATCGCGCGGGATCGTCGGGCGCGGGATCGATCAGCTCGAACCAAGCGAAGGCAAAGAACAGCGCGAAGGCCGGCCAGAAGCCGAGCCATGGCGGCAGGCGTGACCGCTTGGTGTCGCCCGCATGAATGCCGAAGACGCGAGAGGCGACGCGCCAAGGCCCGTACCACGGGTTGAGCCATGACCAGAGATCGCCGAGCACGCCCTGCAGTAGCGCGAAGCCGGCCCAGAGCAGCGTCCAGATCACCAGTGGCAGCGGATTGGAAAGCGGGTCGCGGCTGCCGAAAAGGCCCGCGGCGATGAGCAGCGCGAAGCCGGCAAAGGAAATCAGGCTGACGATGGTGCGGGAGCGGCCGCCGAAGGTGAGGAGAGACAGACGCTTGCGCCAGAAATTGTCGAGGGCGGCGGGCGGCAGCAGCGCCAGGACGAGGAAGCTGACGGCGACCGCAAGCGCGCCACCGGCGATATAGTAGCCGGTTGGGAGGAGAAGGACGTGACCGCGGTCGGAGGCGTGGGCGAAGGCGGGGGTGGAGCAGCTGGTGAAGGTGTAGAGGGCGCTGCCGATCTGACGTCGTCATGCGGGACTGCAAAGTTG
>NZ_VFVL01000051.1 GCF_006442815.1 Mesorhizobium sp. B2-4-3 | reverse complement strand
GCCTGCCACCCCCCAGCCTCCCAGGGCGCCCGCGGCCAAGCCGGCCGAGTTGCGCCCGGTCGAGCCGCGCAACGGGCAGCCGTCCGGCTTCACCCCTCCCGCCGGCTTCACGCCCGCCAATGACGACCGCCAGAAAGACTACAAGACGCTGCTGCACAGCCTCAACCGCCGTGCGTCGAGCACCGTCTACTGGGTGATCGCCTTTATCTCGCTGGCCTGGATCGCCGGCGCCGGCGGCCTGGCCAACCTGTTGTTCGGCCCCGGCATCTGGAAGATCCGCACCTTCGACCAGTTCTTCGCCCGTCCCGAGTTGATCGGCCTCGCGGTTGCCGCGATCGTTCCGGTCATCCTGTTCTGGGCGTTCGCCGCCATGATCCGGCGCGCGCAGGAAATGCGCATCGCCGCGCAATCCATGACCGAGGTCGCCTTCCGCCTGGCGGAGCCCGAGAACCTCGCCCAGGACCGTGTCATGATGATCGGCCAGGCCGTTCGCCGCGAGGTGGCGGCCATGGGCGAAGGCATCGAGCGCACCCTGGCCCGCGCGGTCGAGCTCGAAACGCTTGTCCACGGCGAAGTCAGCCAGATCGAGCGCTCCTATTCCGAGAACGAGGCCCGCATCCGTTCGCTGGTCGATGGTCTCGGCAGCGAGCGAGAGGCGGTCGTCACCCATGCCGAGCGGGTGCGCGCCTCCATTGCCAGCGCTCACGAGACGCTGCGCGACGAGATCGGCTCGGCCAGCGATATCATCCGCGACTCCATCCTTAACGCATCGACCAAGCTGTCGATGACGATCAACAATTCCGGCGACACGCTGATCGATCGCATCAATGAAAGCTCGACGTCGATCTTCGATTCCGTGGAATCGCGCCTGGACAACATCACGGACCGTCTTTCGACCTCCGGCGAGGCTTTCGCGAGCCTCCTCGACACCCGTATCGCAAAGCTGACCGACACCACGGACGGCCTGACGCGCTCGCTGACCGACCTGCTCGACGACCGCACCCATGGCATGGTCTCGCTGCTCGGCGGCGCGGCGCGCACCTTGAGCTCGGAGTTCGAGACGAGCCTCAGCGGTATCGAACGGACGCTTGCCGAACGCGGCCAGGCGCTGATCAGCGAGTTCCAGACCCGCGCCGAGGCGCTCGACACCGGCACGCAGAAGCTCAACGCCGCCCTCGAAGCGCGCGCCCGCCAGATCAACGAGACGATGGTGGAGCGCGCGAAGGAAATCGCCCACGCCTTCGCGGAGAGCAAGGACACGCTGTCGGCGATGATCGATCAGGGCAAGACCCAGATCGGCGCCGATATGGCCGACATCATCTCGTCGACCTCCTCCATGCTCGAAGCCCGCGCCACCGACTTCGCCGGGCGCATGGAAGCGGCTCGGCACGTGGTGTCGCGCTCCTTCGATTCCGACATCCAGCGGCTGGCCAATGCCCGTGTCGGCATCGAGGAAGCCGTCGAGAACCACAGCCGCTCGCTTTCCGAGAGCCGCGAACGCATGGCCGCCGCCATGCAGGAGGACCTGGCGAAATTTGCCGAAGGCCGCGCGGCGATCGATGCCGCCGTCACCAACCAGGTGCAGAAGCTGGCCGAAGGCCGCGGCCTGATCTCGCGCGCGCTCGAAGAAGATCTGCGCAAGGTCAACGAGTCGCGCGCCGCCATCGACGCCTCGCTCGGCAGCCATCTGGAACAGCTCGACGAAGGCCGCAATCGGCTGTCCCAGGCCTTGAACGAAGACTCCGGCAGGCTCGTCCAAGCCCGTACAATGATTGACGAAATGGTCGCCGGCCACGTCGGCAAGCTGGCCGAGGGCCGCAACATCCTGGCGCGCGCCCTGGAGGCCGATCTCGGCAAGCTGCAGGACAGCCGCGCCTCGATCGACGGCATTGTCGCCGGTCAGGTTGAGAAGATCGCCGAGGGCCGCGCCGTGCTCGCCAAGGCCCTCGAAACCGACATCATCGGCATCAGGAACCTGATCGAGACGCACTCGAGCAAGCTCGCCGAGGACCGCGGCGAGCTTAGCCGCGCGCTTGAAAACGATCTGAGCGGCATCCGCGGCCTCATCGACGGCCATGCCGGCAAGCTCGCCGACGACCGCGGCCTGCTGTCGCAGACACTGGAAGCCGACCTCGCCAAGCTGGCCGAAAGCCGCGCCTCGATCGACGGTCTGGTCGCCGGCCAGGTCGAGAAGCTCGCCGAAGGCCGCGATATCCTCAAGCGCGCGCTGGAAGCCGACCTCAACACCATCAAGGGTGCCATTGCGGGACATTCGGACAAGGTGCTGGAAGATCGCTCGCAGCTGTCGAAAGCGCTCGAAGCCGACCTGCAAGCCGTCAGCGGCGCCATCGCCGACCACCAGGACAGGCTCGTCCAGGACCGTTCAGTGCTGTCGAAGTCGCTGGAAGACGACCTCGCCAAGCTGGCGGAGAGCCGTTCCAGCATCGACGGTCTGGTCGCCGGCCAGGTCGAGAAGCTCGCCGAGGGCCGCGATATCCTCAAGCGCGCGCTGGAAGCCGATCTCAACACGATCCAGGGCGCGATCGTCGATCATTCGCAGAAGATCACCGGCCACCGCGCCGAGCTTTCGCGTGCGCTCGATGCCGATATGGCCAATGCCAGCGGCCTCATGCAGACCCATGCCGACCAGCTGTCGCAGAACCGTGCGACGCTGTCCAAGGCGCTCGAGGACGATCTTGCCAAGCTCGCCGAGAGCCGCGCCGGCATCGACGGCCTGGTGTCCGGCCAGGTCGAGAAGCTCGCCGAGGGCCGTGACATCCTCAAGCGTGCGCTGGAAGCCGACCTTGCCAAGCTGGCCGAGAGCCGCGCCTCGATCGATGGCCTCGTCGCTGGCCAGGTCGAGAAGCTTTCGGAAGGCCGCGATATCCTCACCCGGGCCCTTGAAGCCGACCTCGCCAAGCTTGCCGAAAGCCGCTCCGGCATTGACGGCCTCGTCGCCGGCCAGGTCGAAAAGCTCGCCGAGGGTCGCGATATCCTCAAGCGCGCCCTCGAAGCCGATCTTCAGAAGCTGACTGAAAGCCGCTCGGAGATCGACGACGTCATCGCCGGCCATGTCGGCAAGCTGTCCGAAGGCCGCAATATGCTGGCCAAGGCCCTGGAGGACGATCTCGTCAAGCTCGCCGATGCGCGCAAGGACGTCGATCGTTCGGTGTCCGGGCATATCGACCAGATCGCCGCCAGGAGCAGCGACATCTCGGCGGCGATTGCCGCCGACGTCGAGAAGATCGAGCAGGCCTTCAACCGGCAGACCGGTATCATCGAGGAGCGTGCCGGCACCATGGAGCGCGCGCTGTCGACAGGCGTCGACAATGTCCGCGGCGTGCTGGAAAAGACCGCCGTGTTCGTGGCGGGCGCGCTGCGCGACAAGGTCATGGAAGTCACCAGTGCCCTGCACGAGCAGGCCGGCGCCGCTTTCAGCGACGCGGACCGCAAGATCGCCGAACGCGCCGAGCAGACCTCCTCCGCGCTGCTCTCCAGGGCCGAGGACATCGCGCAGGCCTTCGAGGCGGCGGACCGTCGCCTGCATGAGCGCGCCCAGGATACGTCCAACATGCTGATGGCGCGCGCCGACGATGCGTCGAACGCGCTCATGGCCCGCGCCGAGGAAACCGCCGACAAGCTCGCCACCCGCGCCGGCGAGATCGCCAACACCTTCGACACGGCCGACCAGAAGCTGGTTGCCCGCGCCGTCGAGACGGCGCAGTCGCTGGCCGCCCGCGCCGGCGACATCCTGCGCAACTTCGAGGGCGCCGACGAACGGCTCTCGATGCGCATCACGGAATCGGCCGAAGCGCTGGCCGCCCGCGCCTCCGATCTCGGCCGCATCTTCGACAGCGCCGATCAGCAGCTCATGTCGCGCATTGCCGAGGGTTCGGAAGCGCTCTCCGCCCGTGCCGGCGAAATCGGCCGCATCTTCGACGACGCCGACAACCGCCTGGTGTCGCGCATTGCTTCGACCAGCTCGACCATCGGCGAGCATGCCGACACGATCGTCGGCGCTTTCGCCGCCACCGAGCAGCGTGTCGCCGACCGCGCTCGCCAGACCGGCCAGGAGCTTGCCGTGCATGCCCGCGAGATCGAGCAGGCGCTGGCCGGCGCCGACGAGCGGCTGGCCGCAAGCGCCTCTGCCGCGGCCGCCCGTGTCGAGGACCAGGTCGCGAGCGTGGAAAACCGCCTCGCCTATACCACCGAGACCATGGGCCAGAAGCTCAACGAGCAGGTCTCCAGCGCCGAGGCCCAGCTCATCTCGCGCGCCAACGTCATCGCCGAGACCTTTACGGCGGTCGGCCAGCATATCGGTCAGAGCACCAACGAGGCCGCACGCACGATCGGCGCCAACACCCGCGAGCTCAACACCATGCTGGCGGCGCGTTCGGCCGAGATGGCGAAAATCCTCGACGAGACGGCCAAGCCGCTGGTCGAGCGCTTCGCCCAGGGCGGCTCCGAACTGCAGCGCAGCATGGAAGAGGTCACCGAACGGGCGGCCGAGAAGCTGCGCAGCGAGAACACGAACCTCGTCAACGCGCTGGCCAGCCGCACGGCCGAGACCCTGTCGGCAGTCGAAGGCGCGCGTTCCTCGCTTGCCGACAGCGTGGCCGATCTCATCGGCCGCATGACGACCTCCAGCGCGCAGCTCGGCCAGTTGATCGACCAGGCTGCCGTCAACCTCGGCCAGGTCGAGGAGCGGCTCTCCGGCAGCACGCAGAGCTTCGCCACGACCACGGAGAAGGCCGCCCAGACCTTCGCCAGCTCCGCGCGTCTCGTCGATTCCAACACCACGCGGCTCACCGACCTGTCCTCGGCAACGCTGCGCGAGGTGGCGTCGATCGCGACCAAGTTCGACGAGCACAGCCGCTTGCTCTCCAGCGCCTCTAACCTGCTCAGCTCCGCGCAGAGCAATCTCGAGCACACGCTGGAGCGTCAGTCCTCGCTGGAAGACCTCGCCGTCGGCCTGGTCAAGAAGTCGGAAGACCTCGAGAAGGTGATGCGTTCCTTCGAAAGCCTCGTCGGCCAGACGATGCAGACCGCGGAGGGCCGCACGATGGAATCGGCGGAAAAGATCCGCACCGCCATCGCCGAGGTCGTCGATTCGGCCACACGCCGCTTTGCCGACGCGACCGAGGAGATGCGCCGCACTGCGGGCTCGATCAAGAGCGAACTCGACCTGACCCGCGCCGAGCTGAAGAAGGGCGTGATCGAGATGCCGGAAGAGGCCAAGGAATCGACCTCGGCCATTCGTCGCGCCGTCGCAGAGCAGATCAATGCGCTCAAGGAACTGTCGGATATCGTTGCGAAATCCGGCCGCAGCGGCAGCAGCGAACAGGGCGAACCGCGCGGTCTGCGGCCTGCCCCGCAGGCGCCGGCCCGCGCCGCCGAACCGCCGCTGCGCCGTCCGCCGGCCCCGCAGCCTCAGCCGCAGCCCACGGCTCGCGCTCCGCAGGCGCCGCTTGCCGAGACCACGCTGCGCGGCACGCTCGACCTTGAACGCCCCGCCGAGGCGCCGCGCCGCGATCCGAACGGCAAGCCCCCGCAGGGCGGCTGGGTGCGCGACCTCCTGACCAACGCTTCGCGCGAGGAGGAGCTGCGGCCGGCGGCGGCGGAAGCGCCGCGCGCGACGCCTGCCCAGCGCTCGCCGCTGCATGTCATGGAGTCGCTCAACTCGCTCTCCGTCGACATCGCCCGCGCCATCGACCATGACGCCTCGATCGAGCTCTGGAACCGCTACCGGCGCGGCGAGCGCGATGTCTTCACGCGTCGCCTCTACACGCTGAAGGGCCAGCAGACTTTTGACGAGATCCGCCGCAAGTACCAGGCAGAGGCGGAATTCCGCGCCGCGGTCGACCGTTACTGCGAGGATTTCGAGAAGCTGCTCAAGGATGTCTCGCGCAACGACCGCGACAACATCATGGCGCAGACCTATCTGACGTCCGACACCGGCAAGGTCTACACCATGCTGGCCCACGCCAGCGGCCGGTTGCACTGACGCCGCCAAGCCAGAACCGGAACTGAAAAAGGCGGGTCTCGACCCGCCTTTTTCATATCCATGATTTCGATTGCCGGAGCCCCGCGCTCAGATCGTCGAATCCGTCCAGCGGACGATATCCTTCGCCGCCTGGCCGAAGGCGCTGTCCAGCGCGCCGACGTAAGCCGCATTGCCGCTGCCGGAGACCGGCGCGCTCGCGGTGAAGTTCTTCGAGGCGCGCACCTCGCCGTCGCGGTCGTTCAGGATGCGCACGAACAGGTCGACATCGGCATGCTCGCCGCCATTGACGCGTACCTCGAAGGAGCGCACCTCGACGATGATCTGGTAGTCGATCGCCAGTCCCTCGCCCGGCTTGCCGACGCCGGCAAAGCTGCCGGAGCGCTGGAAGGTTTCGGCCAGCCTCGCCTGCACGATCAGCGGCAGCCGGTCCGCCCATTGCGCGCCCTTGAGGAACTGGATCGACCGGTCGGAAGGCCTGATGACGATGTTCTGGCTGTCCAGTGCCTTGAGCGCCGACGGCTGGGCGATCAGGATCTGGCGGCGGCTGTGGGCATGCATGTCGAGCGACGGCGCCGACAATTCGAACGTGTCGAGCGGCGCCGGCTTGCCGCCCAGCGCCGCGCAGCCGGCAACCGCAAGCACCAGCAACGCTGCCGCGGACGACCTCAAACTACCCGCTACCACCCTGATCGACTTCACGCGTGATCCCCGTTGTCCCCGGATCTTACGATCAACCCGCATTCGCGGTTCATTTTCTTGGCGGTCGCGGCGGCCGAAGTCAACGCCGTGTCCTTCCATCGAACTGCCGGACCTCGCCGTCGCCGCCGGACAGAATGCGCTGCGGATTGCGGCTGAGGTCGGTCACCGCTTCCTCGATGCGGTTGATCGAGCGCCGGCTGTCCTGCACCAGCGCCTCGACGTTCTGCAGGCCCTGGCCGGAGAAACGCGACAGGTTGTCGACGATGGTGCCAAGGCGGGAGTTCAGCGTGTCGGCCACCTGCTTAAAGGATTTCAGCGTCGCCCTGGCATCGGCCATCACGCCGTCGGCCTCGCCGGAGCCGAGGATCTTGTCGACCTTGGCCAGGATGCCGTCGACGCGCACCGAGGCATCGTTGAGCCGCTGCGCGAGCTGGCGGGCGTCCTTGATGGTCTCGTTGATGTCGTCGGAACGGTTGGCGATCTTGTCGGTGACCTTGGCGATGTCGGAGGCCGCCTTGTCGGCGCTGGCGCTGGCCTTCTGGATGTTGGCCAAAGCGGCCTTGACGTCGGCCGGATCGATGCCGTCGAGCACGCCGTTGACCTTGGCCAATGTCCCTTGCGTCTGCTTGGCGAAATCGTTGATCGAGCCGACCGCCGTGTTGACGTTGCCGATGACTGTATCGAACTGCTTCGAGGTCTCCTTCAGATTCGCCGTCACCGTGTCGACATTGGCCACGATGCTCTTGATCTGGTCCTTGTCGACGGAATTGAGCAGGCCTTCGGCGGCCTTCAGCGTGCTGTCGAGGCGGCCCGAGACATTCTTCAGCTGATCGGAAAGCGAGCTCACCGCCGTCAGGAACTTGTCGATGCCGTCGGAGTTCTTGGCCAGCGCGTCGGAGAAGGTCTCGACATTCTTGACCGTCTGCGTCAGCGGGCCGCGAACGTCCTTGGTGAAGCCCTCGAGCTCGCTCAGAACCTTGTCGGCGCGGGTGAAGATGTTCTGCGCCGTCTGCAACAGGTTGGTGACCGCCGACGGATTGGCGGTAATCTCGGGGATCCTGCCCTCCTTCTCCGCCTCGTCGAGCAGCTTCACTTCCTTGGGGTCGGCGCCTCGGAGTTCGATATTGGCCTGGCCGGTCAGGCCGGCCAGGCCAATATCGGCCTGTGTCGACTTGGTGATCGGCGTCATGCGGTCGATCTCGGTATCGGCGATGGCCACCGTCGGATTGTCGACGTCGATGTAAACCCGTTTTACATCACCGACCTTGACGCCGTTGAACAGCACGAAGCTGCCGCGGCCGAGACCTGAGGCCGAACCCGGAATGCGCACGCGCAGCATTGTCGTCTCGCCTCTGTCGCCGATCGCCGCGGTCCAATAGACGAAGGCGAAGGCCGCCAGGATCGCACCGAGCGTGAAGATGCCGACAATAACGTAGTTGGCTCTTGTTTCCATTGCTCCACTTATGGCTATGCGCGCGCCGCAAGATCAAGTTGCCGCGCGCGTTTTCCGCGGAAATAGGATTTCACCCACGGCTCGTCGCTCTTCAGCATGTCGTCGATCGTGCCTTCGACCAGCACCTTCTTCTTGCCGAGCACCGCGACGTGGTCGCAAGCGGTGAACAGCGTGTCGAGGTCGTGCGTGACCATGTAGACCGTCAGGTCCATCGTGTCGCGCAGCTTGACGACAAGCTCGTCGAATTCGGCCGCGCTGATCGGATCGAGCCCCGATGTCGGCTCGTCGAGAAAGACGATGTCGGGATCGAGCGCCAAGGCGCGCGCCAGCGCGGCGCGCTTGATCATGCCGCCGGAAAGCTCGGAGGGAAATTTCCGCGCCGCGTCGGCCGGCAACCCGACCAGCTCGATCTTGAGCAAGGCGAGCTCATCCATAAGCGCCTTGGGCAGGTCGAGATATTCACGCATCGGCACCTGCACGTTTTCCAGCACCGTCAGCGCCGAAAACAGCGCGCCATGCTGGAAAAGGACGCCGAGCCGCATGTCGATGCGCAGGCGGTCGGCGTCGCTCGCCTTGTCGACATCGACGCCGAACAGGCTGATCGTCCCCGATTGCTTCGGCATCAGCCCCAATATGGTGCGCAACAGCACCGATTTGCCGGCGCCCGAAGCGCCGACGAAGCCAAGGATCTCCCCGCGCTTGATGTCGAGCGAGAGCTTGTCGAGGATCAGCTTGCCGTCGATGGCCACGGTGACGTCGCGCACCGAAAGCACGATTTCGTCGTCGTTCGTGTCCTGCGCTGCCGCCGCGCCGCTGCCGTTCGCCATCTCAGAACCCGATCGCTGCGTAGAACATGGCGAAAAGCCCGTCGAGGATGATGACGACGAAGATCGACTTCACCACCGATGCGGTCACATGCAGGCCGAGCGATTCGGCGCTGCCGCCGACCTTCATGCCCTCGACCGAGGCGATGATGCCGATGATCAGGGCCATGAACGGCGCCTTGATCAGGCCGGCAAAGATGGTGCTGAGATCGATGGCGACGCGCAGCCTGTCGATGAACGCGGCCGGCGGGATGTCGGAATAGAGCCAGGCGGCGACGATGCCGCCGCCGAGCGCGGCGAAATTGGCGATGATGGTGAGGCATGGCAGCCCGATCACCAGCGCGACGAGCCGCGGAAAGACCAGCACGCCGATCGGATTGAGGCCGATCACCTTCAGCGCGTCGACCTCCTCGCGCATCTTCATGGAGCCGATCTCGGCGGTGATGGCGCTGCCTGAACGTCCCGCGAGCATGATCGCCGTCATCAGCACGCCGAGCTCGCGCAGGATCAGCACCCCGACCAGGTCGACGACGAAGATGTTGGCGCCGAAATAGCTGAGCTGATAGGCGCCCTGCTGGGCGACGATGGCGCCGACGATGGCCGACATCAGCACCACCACCGGTATCGCGCCGACGCCCATGCGATCGATCTGGTTGAAGATCGCGGCCGGGTTGACCGCGTGGCCGCGGCCAAGCTTCATCTGCGCGCCGCGGATCGTGGCGCCGAGGATGTTCATCGAGGCGAAGAAATCGTCGCGCATCTCATAGACCCGCCGGCCAACCAGCTCCAGCGCGCGCAGGATGATGTTGGGCGGCCCGGACGGGCCCGATTCGGGCTCCCGGCGAACCGCATCGCCGACCGCGTCGAGCAGGATCGAGGCGATCTCGCTCTGCCCCTGCAAATGGACCTCGACACCTTTCTTCTCGAAGGCGCTGGCCAGTCGGTCGATAAGCCAGGCGCCGGCGGTGTCCATCTTTTCGATATGGGAAAGGTCGAGCATCAGCTGCTTTGCGCCGCTTTTCCCCTCGATCTTGCGCATATCGGCATCAACCAGCGCCACGGTGCGCGTCGTCCACACACCGGAAAAGGCGCAGCCCAGCACGCCCCCTTCCTCGCCCACGGCAACGCGTGGCCGGTGCTCGGCGTCCTTGGCCTCGCCGCTTGCGTCGCGTTTGCGGATGGTCAACATGGCGTCCTGTTTAGCGTGGCGAGACTGGCGTGTCGATTTGCCGGCATACCGGTGTCGCACAGCCGGAGAAGAAAATTATGGCGCGTGTCATTTCGGTTGAGGCGGAGCGGTTCCCGATCGCCGGCACCTTCACCATCTCGCGCGGGTCCAAGACCGAGGCCGAAGTCATCACCGTAACGATCGCTGACGGGGGACGTTCCGGCCGCGGCGAATGCGTGCCCTACAAGCGCTACGGCGAGACAATGGAGGGGGTGCGCGCGGCCATCGAGGCGATGCACGATCCGATCGTCGCCGGCATCGACCGGACCGCCCTGCTTGCGGCTATGTCCGCGGGCGCGGCGCGAAACGCCATCGACTGCGCGTTATGGGACCTGGAAGCCAAGCTCACCGGCACGCCGGTGGCGGTGGCGATCGGAGCCGTTCCGACCAGGCCGCTGGAAACCGCCTACACCCTGTCGCTCGCCACACCGGAGGCCATGGCCGCGCAGGCGCGCGCCAACGCCACGCGGCCCCTGCTGAAGGTCAAGATCGGCAGCGACAATGACATGGCCAGAATCCGCGCTGTGACGGAAGCTGCTCCCGAAAGCCGCATCATCCTGGATGCCAATGAGGGCTGGACCGACGAAAATGTCGAGGCAAACCTCGCCTTCGCCGCCCAGCACCGCATCGCGCTCGTCGAGCAGCCACTGCCGGCCGGCAAGGACGACATCCTGCGCCGGATCGCGCATCCGGTGCCGGTCTGCGCCGACGAAAGCGTTCATGCGGCGAAAGACCTCGATGCGCTGGCCGGCCTCTACGACGCCGTCAACATCAAGCTCGACAAATCGGGCGGCCTGACGGAGGCGTTGAAGCTGCGCGACCGTGCCCGCGATCTCGGCTTCGGCATCATGGTGGGCTGCATGGTCGGCACCTCGCTCGCCATGGCGCCGGCGGTGCTGCTCGCGCAGGACGCGGACTTCGTCGACCTCGACGGCCCGCTGCTGCTTGCGCGCGACCGCGAGCCCGGCCTTGTCTACCGGGGATCGTTCGTTTCACCCCCTGAGCGGGTGCTTTGGGGCTGAGCGGGAAGCGAGGCCTATCAGCACCATGCCGATGATCGCGATCGGGATCATCGCCAGGAAGCCGTCGACGCCAAGCCGCTCATAGAGCGGGCCGGAAGCCAGCGTCACCGCCGCCATGAAAAAGCCGTTGAAGAAATAGGCGATGCCTTGCGCCGCACCCGTGCGCTCCTCGGAGACCGTCTCGCCGATCATCTTCTGCAGGCCGATCAACACCATCGCCACCGATACCGAATGCAGCGTCTGGACGCCGAAGAAGCCGGCGACGCCCAGGCCGAGCGGCCAGACCAGCGGAAAGGCGATCCAGCGCACGATCGAACCGATACCGGCGATCACCATCACCCTGGTGACCGAGATGGACGCAAAAATACGATTGAAAAACAGGAACATGCAGACTTCCGACACCACGCCCCAGGCCCATAGCAGGCCAACGACGGAATCGCCGATTCCGATCGACTTCCAGTAGATCGAGACGAAGCCGTAGAGGAAGGCGTGGCTGGCGGTGATGATGCCGACGCCAAGCGTGAAATAGAGGAAATAGGCGTTGAACAGGCTGGGCGCCTTATGCTGGATCTCGGTTGCCGAAAGCGGCGAAGCCTTACGTGGCCGCCCCATGCGCGGCGCCGCCAATGCCGCGACCAGGGCCGCGCCGAGCGCAAAGAAGATGATGATCGGAACCGCCTGCGGACCGGTGGCCGCCAGGATGAATCCGCCCACGACATTGGCGCCGAGATACGAGATCGAGCCCCATTTGCGCATCGCGGTGTAATTCGAGCCGAAGCGCCGCACGCCTGACAGCGCCAGCGAATCGGCCATCGGCGAATGCGGCGTCCAGACGATCGTCAGCAAAAGCGACACGGCGAGCACTATGGCGTAGGTGGCCGGCAGGAAATAACTGGCGGAGACGACCATCGAGCCGGCGACCAATGCGATATAGACATTCGCGCGGTCATTCGCGCGGTCGGCGAACGCAGTCAGCATCGGCGTCGTCACGACACGCAGGAACATTGGCGCCGCCAGGATGACCGCGATCTGCTCGGCATGAAAACCTTTCGCCTGCAGCCACAGCGGAAAATAAGGCAGATGCGTGCCTTGCGACACGAACAAGGTCGCGAAGATCAGGCTCATGCGCAGTTCGAAATGGCTTGGCTTGACAAGCTGTTCGGGCGATAGCGGCGGCAGCGACATGAATCGATCCAATTTCGCTGCATTCAACTCCATGCAACGTGTCTCGATCCCTAACATGCAGCAAAGCGCGGCGGAACTGGCTGGACCAATCGATCAAGAGCAAAGCTGTTGACGAACGAAGCCTGGGAGCGAGGGCGGCTCGTGCTGCGTCAGTGCAGCGAAGGCAGCAGGACAGGATGGCTGCATTCAAGCCGCCTGAGCCGCCCTGCCCTTCAGGTCGATGATGTCGACCGGCACCAGCACGTCGCTGCCTGTCGTGGTCTCAGGCAGCACATGCGCCCAGGTCAGGATCTCCATGCGGCCATCGAAATGCTCGACCACCGCCGTGCAGCTTTCCACCCAGTCGCCGGTGTTGATGTACTGCACGTCGCCATAGCTTTCGATCGCGGCGTGATGGATGTGGCCGCAGATCACGCCGTCGACATGCGAGCGCCGCGCTTCTTCCGAAAGCACCGTCTGGAACGAGCCGATGAAGTTCACCGCCTTCTTTACCTTGACCTTCGCCCAGGATGAGAACGACCAGTAAGGCAGGCCGAGCAGGTGGCGCAGCTTGGTCACGGCACGGTTGACCAGCATCGCCGCGTCATAGGCATAGTCGCCGAGATACGCGAGCCAGCGCTGGTTGTGCACCACCGTGTCGAACTGGTCGCCATGGATAACCAGCAGGCGCCGGCCGTCGGCGGTCTCGTGGATGGCGCGGTCGGCGACGACGATGCCGCCGAAATGCACGCCTTGGAACTGGCGGGCGAATTCGTCGTGATTGCCGGCGATATAGGTGATCGAGGCGCCCTTGCGCGCCTTGCGCAGCAGCTTCTGCACCACGTCGTTGTGGCTCTGTGGCCAGTGCCAGCTGCGCCGCAGCCGCCAGCCGTCGACGATATCGCCGACCAGATAGATGATTTCGGCGTCGTGATAACGCAGGAAATCGATCAGGAAATCGGCCTTGGCCGCTTTCGAGCCGAGATGCACGTCGGAAATGAACAGCGCGCGGAAAGTGCGGGGCTCTGGGTCTGACATGACGATTTTACCCTTTGCTTTCGCGTGCCTATGCCCCGATTCATGCAACAACCGTATGACGGTTGCGGTTGGTCCAGCCCAGGCGCTAGCTTGCGCGCAAGTCAATCAGGAGAAAACCGCCATGGATCTCGGCATTCGCGGGAAGAAGGCTATCGTCTGCGCCTCGAGCAAGGGACTGGGGCGCGGCTGCGCGATGGCGCTTGCCGAAGCCGGTGTCGACCTCGTCGTCAACGGCCGCAGCGCCGAACTTGTGGCCAAGACCGCCAAGGACATCCGCGACCGGTTCGGCGTCAAGGTCATCGAAGTTGCCGGCGACGTGTCGAAGCCGGAGGTGCAGAAGGCGATGCTCGCCGCCTGCCCGGATCCCGACATCCTGGTCAACAACAATGGCGGCCCGCCGCTGCGCGATTTCCGCGAGCTCGACCGCGCGAAGATCGTCGAAGGCGTTACGCAGAACATGGTCACGCCGATCGAGCTCGTCCAGGCGGTCATCAACGGCATGGCCAAGCGTGGCTTCGGCCGCATCGTCAACATCACCTCGCTGTCGGTCTATGTGCCGATCCCCGGCCTCGACCTGTCGTCCGGCGCGCGCGCCGGCCTGACCTCGTTCCTGGCCGGCGTGGCGCGCACGGTGATCGACCGCAACGTCACCATCAACAGCCTCTTGCCCGGCAAGCTCGATACCGACCGGCTGCGCGGCCCGCATGAGGCCGGCACCGAGGAAGACCCGGCCGCGGCCGCCGCGCGCAAGGCCCGCATCAGCGCCGACGTGCCGGCAAAACGTCTCGGCACGCCGGAGGAGTTCGGCCAGATCTGCGCCTTCCTCTGCTCCGTCCATGCCGGCTACCTCACCGGCCAGAACATCCCGGTCGACGGCGGTCTCTACGTCAGCGCGTTTTGACCACCGCCAATCCGATGCGCCTGAGGCTCTCGAGCCAACCGTCTGGAATCGGTTGATTATTTTCGCTTCGGCATTGTGAAGGCCGGGGTCCGCGATTTGCCGTCGCGAAGACTCGTCGGCACATGCTAAAAGGCTCCAAATCAGGAACAGTGGGAGGGCCGCAATGGACAGCGAGAACAAGAAAACGGCCCGGTCGGACCTCGACGAGGCCGCCCTCTTCTTCCACAAGCATCCGACACCGGGAAAGCTCGAGATCCAGGCGACGAAGCCGCTCGGCAACCAGCGGGATTTGGCGCTTGCCTATTCGCCGGGCGTCGCCGCGCCTTGCCTCGAGATCCGCGACGACCCAGCCACCGCCGCCGACTACACCGCCCGCGCCAATCTCGTCGGCGTCGTCTCCAACGGCTCCGCCGTTCTGGGGCTGGGCAATATCGGCCCGCTCGCCTCCAAGCCGGTGATGGAAGGCAAGGCGGTGCTGTTCAAGAAATTCGCCGGCATCGACGTCTTCGACATCGAGATCGATGCGCCCGAGATCGACCGCATGGTCGAGACGGTGGCGGCGCTCGAGCCGACCTTCGGCGGCATCAACCTCGAGGACATCAAGGCGCCGGAATGTTTCGAGGTCGAGGAGCGGCTGAAGGCCCGCATGGGCATTCCGGTGTTCCACGACGACCAGCACGGCACCGCGATCATCGTCGCAGCCGCGGTGCTCAACGGGCTGGAACTGGCCGGCAAGGCAATCTCCGACATCAAGATCGTCACGTCCGGCGCGGGTGCGGCAGCACTTGCCTGCCTCAACCTTTTGGTCTCGCTCGGCGCCAGGGTCGAAAACATCTGGGTCACCGACCGTTTCGGCGTCGCCCACAAGGGTCGCGTCGAGGAGATGGATCGCTGGAAAGACCCGTATGTGAAGGATACCGAGGCGCGCACGCTGGCCGATGTCATCTCCGGCGCCGACGTCTTCCTCGGCCTTTCCGCCGCCGGCGTGCTGAAGCCGGAGCTGCTGCAGCATATGGCGCCGAAACCGCTGATCCTGGCTTTGGCCAACCCCAACCCCGAGATCATGCCGGAAGTGGCGCGCGCCGCGCGGCCGGACGCCATGATCTGCACCGGGCGCTCGGATTTTCCCAACCAAGTCAATAATGTGCTGTGCTTTCCTTACATCTTCCGCGGCGCGCTCGATTGCGGCGCCAGCGCCATCAACGAGAAGATGAAGATGGCGGCCGTGCGGGCGATCGCCGCCCTTGCACGCGAGGAGCCTTCGGATGTCGCGGCGCGCGCCTATTCCGGCGAGACGCCGATGTTCGGCCCCGATTTCCTGATCCCCTCGCCCTTCGACCCGCGCCTTATCCTGCGCATAGCGCCGGCGGTGGCCAAGGCTGCCTGCGACACCGGCGTTGCGACGCGGCCGATCGCCGACTTCACCGTCTATATCGACAAGCTCAACCGCTTCGTCTTCCGCTCCGGCCTGGTGATGAAGCCGGTATTCTCCTCCGCCAAAACCTCGAGCGCCAAGCGCGTCATCTATGCCGACGGCGAGGACGAGCGCGTGCTGCGCGCCGCGCAGGTGGTGCTGGAGGAAGGCATCGCGGAACCGACCCTGATCGGCCGCCCGCACGTGGTCGAGGTCCGCCTGAAGCGCTACGGCCTGCGCATCCGTCCGGGCATTGATTTCGCCCTGATCAATCCGGAGGACGATCCGCGTTACCGCTACTATGTCGACCTCTTGATCGAACTGGCCGGCCGGCGCGGCATAACGACGGAGGCCGCCCGGACCATGGTGCGCACCGACAACACCGTGATCGCGGCCCTGGCGCTGAAGCGCGGCGACGCGGACGCCATGGTCTGCGGCCTCGAAGGCCGCTTCGAGCGGCATCTGCGCAATGTCGCGCTGATCATCGGGCCGCGCGCCGGCATCAAGGATCGGGACCTGTCGACGCTGTCGATGCTGATCTCGCAGCGCGGTATCATCTTCCTCACCGACACGCATGTCTCGGTCGATCCGACGGCGGAGGAGATCGCCGAAATGACGGTGCTGGCGGCGGAGGAAATCCAGCGCTTCGGCATCGAGCCGAAGGCAGCCCTTCTGTCGCATTCGGATTTCGGCTCGCGCGATTCCCCGAGCGCGCTGAAGATGCGCCGCGCGGCGGAAATCCTCGGCCGCATCGCGCCCGGCTTGCAGTGCGACGGCGAGATGCATGCCGATACGGCGCTGTCGGAGCATCTACGCCAGCGCGTCTATCCGCATTCCAGGCTGAAGGGCGAAGCCAATCTCCTGGTCTTCCCGAACCTCGATTCGGCCAACATCACGCTGACGGCTTTACGCGCTATGATGGACGCGCTGCATGTCGGGCCGATCCTGCTCGGTACCGACAAGCCCGCGCACATATTGACGCCGTCGGTGACCTCGCGCGGCGTCGTCAACATGACGGCACTGGCGGTGGTCGAGGCTGCGCACAAGGCGCAGGCGATCGCCAATCTGGGTTGAGGACGACTCCGGCCGAAAACACCGATGGCGCTTCATCGTAAGTTGGTGGCGGCCATCGCGGCCACACTGTCACGTTTCGATATTCAAGCGCCAAAGACTGATGGGCAGGTGCGAGGGTTGAATGAGCTTCGAACTAGCCATGCTCGCCGCAAGTTGCGTGCTCTGTTTCATTCACATAGTTCTAGCCTCGCATTCGGCGAGCTTCCAGCGAGGTTACCGCTGGACGGCCAGCGCCCGGGACGCCGAAGTCCCTCCGCTCACGGGGATGGCGGGGCGCCTGGAAAGGGCATTGCGGAACTTCGTCGAGACATTTCCAGTGTTCGTGGCGGCGGTTTTTCTTGTCCACGCGGCTGGCCACGAGTCCGCGCTCAGCAGGTGGGGAGCCGGACTCTATTTTTCGGCCAGGCTGATCTATCTTCCGCTCTACGCATCAGGCGTTCCCCTGCTCCGCTCGCTCGTTTGGAACGTTGCGTTTGTTGGAATCGTCATGCTTTTGCTGGCATCGGTATGGCCTTTACTAGGAAACATTTAACCACGAACGCGATAGTCTTCCGGTCACGGGCAATCGGGATTCCAGGCGGATGAAGGGGTTGAAGCTGATGCATCTTGCGACGCTGCTTGCAGCGCTTGCAGGCTCGGCTGTCGCCGTCGCTGAATCCCAGGCGGCCTCTCGTATATGCAGGCAACTCGAAGCCGAACTCGCCACCGCCCGCGGTGGTGGCGGAGGCCCCGGCATCGTGCGCAAATATGATGATGCCATCCAGCGTCAGAGCGAGCAGCTCGCCAAGGCCCGCGGCCGGGCAAGCGACGCCGGTTGCGGCTTCACGCTGTTTTCGCGCAATGTCAGCCAATGCGCGGCGATCAACGTCTCGATCCAGCGCATGAACGCCAATCTCGACGCATTGCAGGCCAAGCGCGAGCGGCTGGCCGCCGGCGGCACGCGGCGCGACCGCGGCCGCATCCTGGCGGCGCTCGATGCCAATGGCTGCCGCGACGACGAGATCGCGCCGCGCCGCGCCCCGCTTCGGGAGGCGGCCCGCGACAATGGCGGCGGCAATCTGTTCGAGCAGCTTTTCGGCCGCCAGGACCGGCAGCTCGAAACGCCCGATGCCCCCGATATGCCGGACCCGGAGGTGCCGCTCGATGATCCGAGCGTGCGCGACATCCGCCGCGTGATCAACCCGTCGGACGGCATAGACCTGCCCCGCCCGGGCGGCGAGTTCCACACCATATGCGTGCGCACCTGCGACGGCTATTTCTTCCCGATGTCCAACGCGGCATCCGCCGGCGACTTCGAGCGCGACCAGAAAAACTGCGAATCGAGCTGCCCGGGCACCGAGATGCAGGTCTTCTATTCGCGTGGAATGGACGACGACTCTGGCTCGATGACCTCGTCGGCGACCGGTCAACCCTACAGCGAGCTGCCGACCGCCTATCTCTACAAGCAGGCCAATTATTCACGGCCGCCGACCTGCGGCTGCAACGCGCAGGCCGGCAACTTCACGATCATCGGCGGCAACCCGCCCAATCCCGAACAGTCGCAGCCCGACGGCGAGGCAGCGCCCTTCATTCCCGTGCCGGCGTCCAAGCCGGATCCCGGCGCCGATCCGGAAACGCTCGCCAATGCCGAGGGCGGGCTGGACCAGGCTGCGATCAAGCGGCTGACCACCAAGGTGCCGGTGTCGCCGGTCTCGGCGCTGCCGCCGGATCAGCGCAAGGTCAGGGTCGTCGGGCCAGCGTTCCTTCCCGACCCATCAGCGGCAATAGATCTGAAAGCTCCGGCCCCGAAGTCCGCCCGGTAAGGGCAAGCCTCAGCGGCATGAACAACGGCTTTCCCTTGCGCCCGGTTGCTTCCCTGATCTTGCCGGTCCAGTCCTTCCACACCGTGCCGTTCCACGGTTCCTCCGGCAAAAGCTCGAACGCCTGATTGAGGAAATCGCGGTCCTCGCCGGAAAACTCGGCCGGTTCCTGCGGGCCCTCGCCCACGATTCGCCACCAGGCGACCGCGTCCGACAGGCGATCGAGATTGCCGCGCACGGCCATCCAGAACGGCTCGGCCATGTCGCCGGAAATGCCCAGCACGATAAGCCGGTCGCGCGCTTCCTCGAACGGCATATGATGGATCAGCGTGCGGTTGAGCACGAAGAGCTCGTCCGGGTCGAACTTGGAGGCGGACTTGGATGTCGCCGCCGGGTCGAAATGGCCGGCAAGCTCGTTGAGATCGTGCGCGGCGGTGACATTTTCCGACGTGCCGACAAGCACCGCCAGCGAAGCGACCGCCATCGGCTCGATGCCGTCGTCGCGCAGGCTTTCGATCGACAGCGCTCCGGTGCGCTTCGACAGCCCCTCGCCCGACACGGTGGTGAGCAGATTGTGGTGGCCGAAGACGGGCGGCTCGGCGCCGAGCGCCTTGAAGATGGCGATCTGCACGCCGGTGTTGGTGACATGGTCGTCGCCGCGAATGACGTGGCTGACGCCCATATCGATATCGTCGACCACCGAAGGCAGCGTGTAGAGATAGGTGCCGTCCTCGCGCACCAGGACCGGATCCGACAGCGAAGCAAGGTCGACCGTCTCCTCGCCGCGCACCAGGTCGTTCCAATGCACTTCGGTCCGTTCGGGCTGCAGCGGATCGCCGGTGAAGTTGGGCAGCAGGAAGCGCCAGTGCGGTTTGCGCCCGTCCGACTGGTATTCGGCCACCTGCTCCGGCGTCAGCGTCAGCGCCTCGCGGCCGTAGACCGGCGGCAGGCCGCGCGTGCGGCGCACCTTGCGGCGCAGGTCGAGTTCTTCAGGCGTTTCGTAGCAGGCATAGAGCACCCGCGCCGCCTTCAGCCGCTCGACCGCGCCGTCATAAATCTCGAAGCGACGCGACTGGTATTCGGTGACATCCGGGAAGATGCCCAGCCAATGCAGGTCGTAAAGGATGGAATCGGCATATTCCTGCTTCGAGCGGGCAATGTCGGTGTCGTCGAAGCGCTGGATGAAACGGCCCTTGTTGTTCATGGCGAAAAGCCAGTTGAACAGCGCGGTGCGCGCGTTGCCGATATGGATGCGGCCGGTCGGCGATGGGGCAAAACGTACGGTAACTGTCATGAGCGGGGCGTAGCGGATGCTTTTGGTGTTGACAAGGCGCGCCCCCGCGCGAACGCAACAGATAGTGCAAGCCAGCTAAAATGAAAAGCCGACGGCCCGACACGGCTTCCCGGCAGATTGATAAAGCGCGTCAAGTGCCAGCGAACCCAAGCTCCCTATGTCCCCGTTATCCACATATGTGACACACAAGATGTTGGGGTCACAAAAGCTACGCAAACGAATCCTTGACGGGTCGGAACGAGTCGCTTTTTATAGGCCATGCGCTCCTGTTGCGGGCGCGACCGGAGAGTTTCGAGCCCGGTCTTTTTTCCCGGATTTTGTGCGTTTTGCCCGGATTTCCGCCTGTTCACGAGGCCGGCGGAGGCGTGGGGATCGTTAGGGCTTGGGTGGGCGAAAGGGAGAATTGTCGGTCTGGAAAAAATGATCTGTTAACACTATATTTAGTGTTTGCAGGCAGACTCGACGCTAGATAGTGTGAACCTCCCTCTACGGAGGGAATCGACAAAAGTTTCAGTTCGAGGGACCCGCGGGTCGGCCGGCAACCTGGGTAAGCGCCTGGAAAGGCGTTTGCTTGTCTGCATGGTGGCGCCCGCGACGAGGAGAGTGTCGGCGTCGCCCGCGATGCCGGCAAACGGCGGACTGCGCTTTTCGCCATGTGGGGCAGCAATCCCTGGGGAAAAGCGCTATATATAGACACAAAGGAACGGGACCAATGCGCATCGAGCGTCGCTTCACCAAGCCAGAACAATCTGCCTATGCGGAGATCGAATTTCGCAAGGCTTTGTCGGAGATCAAGAATCCCGACGGCTCGGTGGTGTTCCGCCTGGACAATATCGATGTGCCGGCGCAGTTCAGCCAGGTCGCGGCCGACATCCTGGCGCAGAAATATTTCCGCAAGGCCGGCGTGCCTGCGCGCCTGAAGAAGGTCGAGGAGAACGACGTCCCCTCCTTCCTGTGGCGTTCGGTTGCCGACGAGGCCGAGCTCGCCAAGCTGCCCGAGGCCGAGCGCTATGGTTCGGAGACCGACGCCCGCCAGGTCTTCGATCGCCTCGCCGGCACCTGGACCTATTGGGGTTACAAGGGCGGCTACTTCAAATCCGAGGACGACGCGCGCGCCTTCCGCGACGAACTCGCCTATATGCTCGCCACCCAGCGCGTCGCGCCGAACTCGCCGCAATGGTTCAACACCGGCCTGCACTGGGCTTACGGCATCGACGGCCCCAGCCAGGGCCACTTCTATGTCGACCCCTTCACCGGCAAGCTGACCAAGTCGAAGTCCTCCTACGAGCATCCGCAGCCGCATGCCTGCTTCATCCAGGGCGTGCAGGACGATCTCGTCAACGAAGGCGGCATCATGGATTTGTGGGTGCGCGAGGCGCGCCTGTTCAAATACGGTTCCGGCACCGGCTCGAACTTCTCGATGCTGCGCGGCGAAGGCGAGAAGCTTTCCGGCGGCGGCCGCTCGTCCGGCCTGATGAGCTTCCTCAAGATCGGCGACCGCGCGGCGGGCGCCATCAAGTCGGGCGGCACGACACGCCGCGCGGCGAAAATGGTCATCGTCGACGCCGACCACCCGGATATCGAGGACTTCATCGACTGGAAGGTCAATGAAGAGCAGAAGGTCGCCTCGCTCGTGACCGGCTCCAAGATCGTCAAGAAGCATCTCGAAGCCATCATGAAGGCTTGCGTCAATTGCGAAGGCCATGACGACGACTGCTTCGACCCGGTACTGAACACGGCGCTGAAGCGCGAGATCAAGGCGGCCAAGAAGGACGCGGTGCCGGAGAACTACATCTACCGAGTCATCCAGTTCGCCAAGCAAGGCTACACCTCGATGTCGTTCAAGACCTACGACACCGACTGGGATTCGGACGCCTACCTCACCGTCTCCGGCCAGAACTCCAACAACTCGGTGTCGCTGAAGGACAATTTCCTGCGCGCCGTCGAGGCCGATGGCGACTGGCAGCTCACCGCCCGCAAGGACGGCAAGGTACTGAAGACGCTGAAGGCGCGCGACCTGTGGGAAAAGATCGGCTACGCCGCCTGGGCTTCCGCCGATCCGGGCCTGCACTTCAACACGACGATGAACGACTGGCACACCTGCGCCTCCGCCGGTGCGATCCGGGCCTCCAACCCGTGCTCGGAATACATGTTCCTCGACGACACGGCCTGCAACCTCGCCTCGATCAACCTTTTGCCCTATCGCCGCGAAGACGGCACGATCGACATCGCCGCCTACGAGCACACCGTTCGCCTGTGGACCGTCGTGCTCGAAATCTCGGTGATGATGGCGCAGTTCCCGTCCAAGGAGATCGCCAAGCTCTCCTACGACTACCGCACGCTCGGCCTCGGCTACGCCAATATCGGCGGCCTGCTGATGACCTCGGGCATCCCTTACGACTCCGACGAGGGCCGCGCGATCTGCGCAGCGCTCACCGCCATCATGACCGGCGTTGCCTACTCGACCTCGGCCGAGATGGCCTCCGAGCTCGGCGCCTTCCCGGACTATGACCGCAATGCGCAGAACATGCTGCGCGTCATGCGCAACCACCGTCGCGCCGCTTACGGAGACAAGGACGGCTACGAGAAGCTCGCCGTCAATCCGGTGCCGCTGGTCGCCGCCGACCTGAAGCAGCAGGCGCTGGCCGAGCATGCTCGCGCCGCCTGGGACCGCGCCATCGAGCTCGGCGAGGAGCATGGCTACCGCAACGCGCAGGCGACCGTGATCGCGCCGACCGGCACGATCGGTCTCGTCATGGATTGCGACACCACCGGCATCGAGCCCGACTTCGCGCTGGTGAAGTTCAAGAAGCTCGCCGGCGGCGGCTATTTCAAGATCATCAACCGCGCCGTGCCGGAAGCGCTGCGCACGCTGGGCTATTCCGAGAGCCAGATCGCCGAGATCGAGGCCTACGCGGTCGGCCACGGCAACCTCAACCAGGCGCCCGGCATCAACCCCGGCTCGCTCAAGGCCAAGGGTTTCAGCGACGAAAAGATCGCGGCGCTGAACGCGGCGCTGAAGTCGGCCTTCGACATCAAGTTCGTGTTCAACCAGTGGACGCTCGGCGCCGACTGGGTAAAGGAGACGCTCGGCTTCACCGACGAGCAGCTCAGCGACATCTCCTTCGAGATGCTGCCGGCTCTCGGCTTCTCGAAGAAGGACATCGACGCCGCCAACATCCATGTCTGCGGTGCGATGACTTTGGAAGGAGCGCCCTTCCTCAAGGCCGAGCATCTGCCGGTATTCGATTGCGCGAGCCCCTGCGGCAAGATCGGCAAGCGCTCGCTCTCGATCAACAGCCACATCTTGATGATGGCGGCAGCGCAGCCCTTCATCTCGGGCGCCATCTCCAAGACCATCAACATGCCGAACGAGGCGACGGTCGAGGACGCCAAGAACGCCTACATGCTGTCCTGGAAGCTGGCGCTGAAGGCCAACGCGCTTTATCGCGACGGCTCGAAGCTGTCGCAGCCGCTCAATGCCTCGCTGCTCGCCGATGGCGAGGAGGACGAGGACGAAGCAGTCGAGCAGCTGATCGCGGCACCCGCCGCGCAGCGCGCCGTGCAGGTGACGGAAAAAATCGTCGAGCGCGTCATCGAGCGGCTCTACCGCGACCGCGAGAAACTGCCGAACCGCCGCAAGGGCTACACCCAGAAGGCTGTCGTCGGCGGCCACAAGGTGTATCTCCGCACCGGTGAGTTCGACGACGGCCGCCTCGGCGAGATCTTCATCGACATGCACAAGGAAGGCGCCGCCTTCCGCGCGATGATGAACAATTTTGCCATCGCCATCTCGCTCGGCCTGCAATATGGCGTGCCGCTCGATGAATATGTCGAGGCCTTCACCTTCACCAAGTTCGAGCCGGCCGGCATGGTGCAGGGCAACGACGCCATCAAGAACGCGACGTCGATCCTCGACTACGTGTTCCGCGAGCTCGCGGTCTCCTATCTCGGCCGCCACGACCTCGCCCATGTCGACCAGTCGGACTTCGACAAGACCGCGCTCGGCCGCGGCATCACCGAAGGCAAGGCGACGCCCTTCTCCAAGGGTCTCTATCGCGGCGCCTCGCCGGTGAAGCTGGTGTCGGGCATCGGCAGCGAGCCCAAGGGCTTTGGTGGCTCAACTTCGACGCCGGCCCCTGCCCGCGCAGCACCGACCGCCTTCGCCGGCTCCAACGTGCTGGCGCTGAAGCCTGCCAGCGACGAAGCGCTCGCCTACAAGCGCGACTATGAGGAGCGCGCCCGGGAACTGGCCGAGGGTATGGTGGAAGAAGAGGCAGAGGCCGCCGGCGGCACCGAAGCGTTATTCACCGACGCCGCAGCCAACGAAGCGGCCGAGGCGAAGAAGCTCGCCGCGACAAGGCGCCAGCAATCGCTGCTCCAGGGCTACACCGGCAACGAATGCTCCGAGTGCCACAACTTCACCATGGTGCGAAACGGCACCTGCGAGAAGTGCGACACGTGTGGAAGCACGAGCGGGTGCAGCTGATCGGCCCCAATGATAGTCGGAGAGCCAAAGTTTTGTACCTACAAGCCAATGTTGTGTACTTGGAGCGGCCAACGGCCGCTGCTGAGAAATCCGGAAAGTGAGATGCTGCGGATTATGTGAGAAGTGGGACGCCTGCGGCGGCGCGAGCAAATCGCCTGTCAATACATTTTCCACCCCCTGACGCGTCACTGAACCTCGCTCAATGTCAAGGTAGACTGCTCATTCGACACACGAAGTCTGCTCACTGGTGGGACGGGCAGAGTGATAATGAAGAGGTTTCGCGGCGTGCTCAGGCTTGCCGCGAAATACCGAGCCGAACGAAACGTGAATCAACCGAGAGACGAAAACATGGATCTGGTTGCAGAGGCAGAGATGGGAGATCAGGCGCAACCCGAACCGCGTCGTGAGCGTCGGCGGCCATTACCGGACAAGGTCAAGAACATTGTATGGGGCCGCGCAGCGGGACGGTGTCAGTACGCGGGATGCAATGCTCTCCTGATCGGCGACGAGGTGTCGGGGGCTGCCGAAGCCAACGCGGCTTATATCGGGCACATCATTGCGGACTCGAAGGATGGTCCGCGCGGAGATCCAGTTCTGTCGCCCAAACTTGCCCAGGACCCCAACAACCTGATGCTGGTCTGCGACCGTCACCACCGTGTTTTCGATCGCGATATGGTCGCCGAACATCCCGCCGATGTCCTGGCGGCGATGAAACGCCGGCACGAAGATCGGATTCGGACGGTCACAGCCATCGACGAGGATTTGGGCAGCCACGTCATTCGATACGCTGCGAAGATTGGAACCAACGAAGCCCCCTTGGCCAAAGGCGACCTCAAATGGTCGATGATCCCAGATCGCTATCCCCTTGATGACGGTTGGATCGATCTCGATCTCGCAACGCTCGATCTGCCCGATCACGAACCGGATTTCTGGCGCATTCAAATCCGCAACCTGCGGGCCGGCTTTGCCGAGAAAGTCCGCGGGCGGATGGAGCGGCAGGAAATCCGGCGCCTGACAGTATTCGGATTGGCGCCAATTCCGCTCCTGATGGAGTTGGGCCGCCTGATCTCCGACATCGCGACTGCAGACGTACGGCAGTTGTTGCGCAGCCCCAAGGGTTGGAAGTGGGACCCGAAGGCTCCGACACTCCAGTACAGCGTCCTGCGGCCGTCCGGTCCGGCCGGCCACGTCGCGTTGAAACTGGAGATCAGCGCACCGGTTGTGGACGAGCGGATCCATTCAGTGCTCGGCAACGACGTTGCGATTTGGTCCATCGCTGCCGACGGAGCTCATAACGACATCATCCGCAGCCCGGTCGATCTGGCTGAGTTCGCGCGCCTTTTTAGGACAACCCTGGACGCGATCAAGGTTGCCCACGGCGAGGACACGATCGTGCACGTCTTTCCAGCCGTTCCAGTTTCCGTTGCCGTCGAAGCTGGTCGCTCCTGGCAGTCGAAGGCGCACCCCGCTCTCAAGATCTACGACCAAAACAGAAAGCTGGGCGGCTTCATTTTCGCCCACGAACTTGAACACGCCAGTTAATCAGGAGTTTTTCATGAACGTGCATTTGCTCCCGACGATCACCCCAGAGGCCGACGAAGTTCTCGAAGACCTCGCCAAAGAACTTGAGATACCCGAGCGTCGATACGAACAGGCGGAGACGAGCTACAACTCGCTGGGCGACTGGCTCAACCGACCGGAGTCGACAATTCGGCAATATGAGCCGCAGGTCCACGTCCAGGGGTCGTTCGGTCTCGGCACCGTCACGCCACCGCTCACCGCGGACGAGCACTACGACATCGATGCCGTCTGCGAGTTTCGTCGCCTGACGAAGTACGCGATCACGCAGGCCAATCTAAAGCGGCTTCTCGAAATCGAAATGAGGCTCTACGCCCGCAGCAAGAACATGATCAAGCCGCTTGAGGAGCATCGCCGCTGCTGGAGGCAGCCTTACGCGGACGAAGCTCAATTCCACATGGACGTCACGCCCGGAATTCCGAGCGGCAGCGAACTGGCCCAACTCCTGAAAACGCGCGGCTTCGATGCTTCGCTCGCCGAGACCGCAATCTCGATCACCGACAACCGCCACCCGCGCTACCAGGTTATCGCGGCGGATTGGCAGCGCTCGAATCCACGCGGCTATCTGAAATGGTTTCTGACACGCATGGCCAAAGCCTACGACAAGCGCAAGAAAGAGCTTCTTCAGAAAGGCGTGACGGCGGGCACCGAGCCAATTCCGGACTATCGGATCCGCACCCCGTTGCAGTACGCAATCATGATCCTGAAGCGCCATCGCGACATCATGTACATCGGCCGCAGCGACGACAAACCTATCTCGATCATCCTGACGACGCTCGCCGCCCACTCCTACGAAGGAGAGGAGAAGATCGCCGAGGCGCTGTTCGTGATCCTGACGAAGATGGACAGCTTCATCGGAACCGCGGCGGACGGGAGCCGTCTTATCGCCAATCCCAGCGATCCGCTCGAGAACTTCGCCGATAAGTGGAAGGAGCATCCGGAGCGGGAGAAGGAATTCCATAATTGGCTGCAAAAGGCCCGCGCCGATTTCGCAGCAGTGGCACAATTGTCCAACAAGCAATTGATCACCGAGCAACTTGCCAAAGGCGTTGGTGCAGACATTGCGGACCAGACGCGGCGGCGTTCGGCTTCTCGGCTCGGTACGCCGGCCCTGCTGACCGAGGGTCTTGTTCGCAGCGAGGCACAGGCGCGGACCTCGGCTGTCCGCATTGAGGGAGATCGCCGGAATGCCTGAGGGTGTTGACCCTCTCGCGAAGTGCTTCAAGTCAGCCGTCAGCCTCGTTGAATCACGCTGGCAGCAAGCTGGCTTGCGCCCGCGAAGGCTCGACGCCAGACAGCTCGCCACCTACCGGGGGCGCTCCGCTGAAATCGGCTGGCGTTTCGACTGCGACTTTTCCGATTGCCGGCGCCGGCTCGACGTCCTGGTGACCGCGGCCTTCCCTTTTGCGCCCGCGCAGGTCGCGCTGGTCGATCGTCCTTCCTTTCTGACTTGGCCCCATGTCGAAAGAGACGGCGTGCTCTGTCTGGTGCCGGATCACGCCACGTTTCCCATCGATGATCCGTACGCCGGAATCGCCGAACTGCTTGAGATGACATTCGATCTGATCGAAGCGCTGATCCGCGGCGAACGCAATGGTGACTTCCGAAGCGAGTTTCTCACATATTGGCATCATGCAGGACGCGGACAGGCTCGGACCATCCTGTCGCTGATCGAACCCGCGCCGCCATCGCGGATTGTCAGGATCTGGGAAGGCGCAAGAAGAACTATCATCGCCGACAACGATGATACGTTGCGCGATTGGCTTCGCAATTTCGCTCCGACTATCCCCGCAGGCGAGCTCCGCTTCAAAAGCGGCTTGCTGGTTTGGATCGATGTCGTCCCGCTGCCGTCCGAATACCCCTGCTCGGCGAAGGACG
>NZ_VFVL01000050.1 GCF_006442815.1 Mesorhizobium sp. B2-4-3 | reverse complement strand
CCGAATCATCCCCCTTCATTCCTGACCTACGGAATCACCAACCCGGTTCCGTGCAAAGCCCTCACAAGGGGGGAGATAAAGCGTCGGCGCCTCAATCTGCCCCAGGGGCATGGGTGTTTCCACCCACTTGCCCCTCGAACCCCTCCTGTCATATTTTTTGTCGCTTTGGCGGGAGGAAAGTATTTGGATACCAATGTCGTCATTGTCGGCGCCGGCCCTGCCGGGCTCGCCGTTGCTGCTTGCCTCAAACAGGCGGGGCAGGACTTCATCATCCTTGAACAGGCCAGTGAGGTTGCGCCGGCCTGGCGACGGCATTACCGGCGGCTGCATCTGCACACGGTGAAATCCTTCTCGTCGCTGCCGTTCGTGCCGTTCCCGAAAAGCCATCCGCGCTACGTGCCGCGCGAAAAAGTGGTCGATTATCTCGACGCCTATGCCGGGCGTTTCGGGCTGAAGCCGCGCTTCGGCGTCACCGTCAAATCGGTCCGCCGCGAAGGCGAGCGCCTCATGGTCCAGACCGATGCCGGGCTGTTCGATGCCCGCAAAGTGGTGGTGGCCACCGGCAACAATGCCGAGCCGATCACACCAAGCTTCCCGGGCGTCGAAGCCTTCAAGGGCAAGGTGCTGCACAGCGCCGCCTATACCGAGGCCGCGCCTTATGTCGGCAAGGACGTGCTGGTCGTCGGCATGGGCAATACGGGCGCAGAGATCGCGCTCGACCTCGCCGAAAGCGGCGCCAGACCCACCATCTCGGTGCGCAAGGGCGTCCACATCGTGCCGCGCCAGCTCTTCGGCGTGCCGATCCAGATGGTGGGCATCGCCAGCCGGCCGATGCCGCAGGCGCTGAACGACTGGATGTTTCCGAAAATCCTCGATCTGGCGCTGGGCAGGCTGGAGAGATACGGCATCGTGCGGCCGAAACAGGGCATCCTGCAAGGGATCGAAGCCGGCCGCATTCCGGTGATCGATGTCGGCACGGTGGCGGCGATCAAGGCCGGCCGGATCGGCATCGCGCCGGATATCGCAAGCTTCACCGCGGACGGCGTGAAATTCGCAGACGGGGCGGAGAAAAAATTCGACGCGGCGATTTTCGCCACGGGCTACCGTCCGGCCTTTGACGGCTTCCTGCCGGCGGAGCTCAGGCCGGACAAGAGCGGCGTGAATGCTCGCGCGACGGAGCTCGGCGTCTATCTCGTCGGCTTCTACAACCCGGTCACCGGCCTCCTGCGCGAGATCGGCATCGAGGCGCAGGCGGTGGCGAGGGATATTGCGAGGCGGTGAGGGTTATAGGTGCACGTGGCGTAGACCGAGTTCCGTCACCCCCCTCTCTGTCCTGCCGGACATCTCCCCCTCAACGTCGCAGGAAGATGGCCGTCGCCCGAAGCTGCTAATCTCCCCCCTTGAGGGGGAGATGCCCGGCAGGGCAGAGAGGGGGGCCTCGCGCGGACCTTTCTGCCACCACTGAATCGGGTGGCGCCCCTTCGCCCCCCATGCGAAGCCAGTCCACCAACGAGGGAACCGCTCCATGCTCATGCTGTACGATTATCTCCCGTCGCAAAACGCCTGGAAAATCCGCGTCCTGCTCGGCCTGCTGGGCATCGCTTACGAAACGCGCATGGTCTCGATCTTCGAGGGCGAAAGCCACACGGAGGCCTTCCTGAAGCTCAACCCCTCCGGCGCCGTTCCGGTGCTCCGGCTGGACGATGGCGAGGCGATCGCCGAGTCGAACGCGATCCTGACCTATCTTGCCGAGGGTACGCCCTACCTTCCGTCGGGCCGCTTTGCCCGCGCCAAGGCGATGCAATGGCTGTTCTTCGAACAGTACCATGTCGAGCCGGTCATCGGCTCGCTGCGCTACTGGACGCTGACCGGTCGGCTGGAGCGAAACCAGGCGCTTGTTCCTGGCAAGCGCGAGGCGGGTCTGCGTGCGCTTGGCGCGCTGGAGCGCAGCCTGCAGGACACGCAATTCCTGGTCGGCAACGCGCTCACCATCGCCGACGTCGCCGTCTACGCCTACAGCCACCGCGCCGAGGACTGCGGTTTTTCGCTCGCCGACTATCCGGCGCTCGATGGTTGGATGGACAGGGTGCTGGAGGCGATCGGGCCGGGCTACCCGGTGCATCCCTACAGCATCGATCCGCATTCGCGCGGGTGAAGGTGGTCGCCAGCTGTCGACGCCGAGTTCCGCCGCGCCGGCGCTTCCGCCGCTATCGATCCACCAACGACATCGTCCGCTCGTTATAGCGCGGCCCCGACACCTTGTCGGGCGTCAGCGCCATGTCGAGGCCGAGCATCTCGGTGGCGTCGAGCGTGATGTCGGCTGCCGCGATGTTCTCTTCCAGATAGGTCCGGCGTTTCGTGCCGGGGATCGGCACGATGTCGATGCCGAAATCCGGGCCTTTGGCAAGCAGCCAAGCGATCGCGATCTGGCCGGGCTTCACCCCCTTGGCGCCGGCGATGTCTCGCACCGTGGCGGCCGCGGCGACATTGGCGTCGAAATTCTCGCTCTGGTAGCGCGGGTCGCCGCGCCGGAAATCGCCCTCGGGATAATCTTCCGCGCGCTTGACGTCGCCGGCGAGGAAGCCGCGGCCGAGCGGCGCGAACGGCACCAGGCCGATGCCCAGCTCCTTCAGCGCCGGGATGATCTCCGGCTCGAGGTTGCGCTCCCAGAGCGAATACTCGCTCTGCAGCGCCGAGACGGGATGCACGGCGTGCGCGCGCCGGATGTTGGCAATGCCCGCTTCCGACAGGCCGAAGAAGCGCACCTTGCCCTCGGCCACCAATTCGCCGACCGCGCCCGCGACGTCTTCCATCGGCACCGACGGGTCGACGCGGTGCTGATAAAGCAGGTCGATGCGGTCGGTGGCGAGCCGTTGGAGCGAAGCGTCGACCACCTCGCGTATATGCTCGGGCCGGCTGTCGGTGCCGGCCTGCTTGCCGTCGGCGATGCGGAAGCCGAACTTCGTCGCGATCGTCACCTGATCGCGCCGGCCTTTCAGCGCGCGTCCAAGCAGTTCCTCGTTGACGAACGGCCCATAGACTTCGGCCGTGTCGAGAAAGGTGCAGCCGAACTCGATCGCCCGGTGCAGCGTGGCGATCGACTCCGCCTCGTCGGCCGGGCCATAGGCCTGGCTCATGCCCATGCAGCCGAGGCCGATGGCCGAGACTTCGAGCCCCTGGCTGCCGAGTTTGTGTTTGCCGAGGCTCATATGTCTTGCTCCAAAGGAAATTCAGCGCTCGCGAATATAGGGGCCTGGGACGGGACGTCCAGCCGGCACATTCGCTTGATCCGGATCAACGCGGGGCCGGATGCAGAGCCGTATCGTTCATGCGTCTTGGGAAGGACACAAGGCGGGGCGGGTGGTTCCGGCTGGCTGCACTCCCTCGGAACTCAGGCGGAACCACCTGGACCGCCTCGAATCTGGCGGAGCGCCGTCTGGCTGTGACGCGACCAGCATTGCCGCCGAGGGTAGCCAAAAAAGCCGATAGTTGTTGTCCCAAGCGTGGCAGGAGCGTCGCAATCGCCGCCACATATGGAGCGAACGTGCGGCAGGTCAGCAAGGGGTACTTTCATCGACTTTAGGCCCTCGGCAGCATGCGGCGCATGATCAGCGAGGCGCGGCCACCGACGCCGTGTGCCGCTTGCAGGCGTTCGACCACTTCGAAGCCGTGCTTGCGGTAGAAGGCGATCGCGCGGTCGTTGCCTTCGATCACCTCCAGCGCGATGCTGGGGATACCGGCATGCGCGGCAAGCACCGCGTGCAAAAGGTCGACCGCGAGGCCGCTGCCGAACGCCTGCGGCTCGATGTGGAGCCGCTCCAGCATGACGTCGCCTTTTTCGTCCATCGCCGCCATGGCGTAGCCGGCGATCGAGCCGTCGGCGCCTTCGGCGACGAAGGACATCTTGTCCTCGTCGTCGAGCTCGGCCGCGAGTTTGTCCGGCGCGTGCTTTTCGTCCGAAAGCCGTGCCACGGCCTCGTCGCCCATGATCGGCGCATAGGTTCGCCGCCAGGATTGGCCGAGCAGCAGCGACACATCGGCCAAGTCGTTCCTCGTCATCGCCCGGATGCGGGTCATCTTCATTGTCCTGGTTGCAACCTGAAGATAGGGCAAAGCGCGGGGCGGGGCCAACCCCGAGCGTGCGGCTCCGGGCGCGGCAAGACGCAGATGAAAGGCCTTTGGGCTCGGGCGACGCTGGCAATTCTTCGCGACTGCGGAACCTGCGCCCAACGATCATCAACTGGCGCGCGGTGTTGTTGCGCAGCCGGCACCGCCCCGTAGGTGCCGCCGCTCGATAGCCCGCCGCCAAGCCGATAGAGACGGCAGCGGGCCATCGGTGCGACGGGAGTGCTGTCCCGCCGAGCAGGAGACACTGCTCGGTGCGATCTAAACCAGCTTCGCCAGGGATCGCGACTTACGGATTGGTAAGATCGCTCACGATCATGTTCTCACGCGCGGTCCAGCGCGCAATTCCTGGCCTGTGTTGTCGGTGTGGTCGAGAGCGACTTCTCTTACGCCAGGCGCGGCGTCACTCAGTTTTCCCGCCTCGCGGAATCGACGGGCGAAGATCATCAAGCGCCGCGCGGTATTGTTGCGCAGGCGGCGCAGCCGCCATTCAAGCCCGGTCTCGGTGGTGATCCGCCTGGCATAGATGCTGGCGCGCATGGCTCTTTCGTCGGCGGCGATCTTGATCGGATCGTCGTAGAAGGCGCAGATCTTGTCGGCCGCCATGCCGGGCGTTTCGAGCCAGGCGGGGATATGCGTCGAGCCGAGGCAATCGACATCGGTGAGCACCCGGTGGATGCCGTCGCCTTGCGCCGGGCAGGTCGTGGCGAACGCATCGCCTATGAAGACGACGCCGTCGCGGCGATGGCCCTGCGTCGTCGTCAGGCTGACCTGCCTCACTTCGACCTCGCTGGCGACGGCGAAGTTGCCGCACCGCTCGGCAATCTCCGGCATCAGCTCCATGAGCATCTTTTCCGGGTCTTCGCGGAACGTCCGCACCCACGGATCGGCGACGGTCCGGTAGATGAACATGTTCGCGCGCAGCCGCTCGCCGATCCGGAAGATGGTAAGAAATGCAATGCGGTCGGCGATCCGCCTTCCGTAGAAGGTGAGGGACTGGAGGCCGAATTCCTGTGGCGTGATCGCGAGATCGAATCCCATCGACAGCGAATGCGCCTTCGATTCCTCGACGCGCTCGACGCCGATGGCGCGCCGCACCGCCTCGCTGTAGCCGGTGGCCACCACCAAGAGCCGGGCGTCGATGACGGAGCCGTCGGTGAGCACCAGGCGCTGCCGGTCCGGTCCCGTCGAGACCTCCGCGACCTTGCCAATCGTCAGCGGCACTTGCGGAGGCAGCGCCGCGCGCAGGCCGTTGACCAGCGGCGTGTAGGAAAAGGCGTACTCCCAGCCTTGCTTGCGCTCGAACAGATGGCCGAAGCGGAAGACATTGACGTCGGTCATCGGCGTGACGAGAGACCTGAAAACCGGGCCGAGGCCGAGCTTCTCGAACAGCCCCATCTGCTCCGCGCGGGTTTTCTCGGCCCGGAATTCGTCATGATGGATACGATGCGGATCGACCAGGGCGACCTTGCGGCCCGCCTTGGCGAGCGTCATCGCCAGAACGGTGCCGGCGAGCCCGGCGCCGACGATCGCCACTTCGACCTCGGTCCGGCCGGGCGGCGCGGCGGGTGCTTCGCGATCCTCTGCGATGCTCATTTCTCTTCTCCAGGCCCCACGGGAAATATATTCCCGGTGGCTGAAACAATCTCAAGCAACCCAGGGGCGAGCCGGGTAGCAATGAAAAGTTAGGTTAATTCCCATCGCCCTTTGGTGTTTCCGTTCTGGCCCGCTTCCAGCGCGGCGCCATTGCCGAACCATCGATGAATTCCAATCCGCCCGCTTCGTTGAGTGTATGCAGCTTGCGGCCCGCCCAGCCGGCGCCTGGGTTGAGGATCGTTTCGACGGTCTGTTCCATGCCACTATCGTCGAGTCGGGTGACCCGCGCTATGCCGAGCGCGGCGCCATAGCTCCTGCGGCAATCCTGCACCGGACGCAGGAGTTGGCCACCGCGGCTAACCATGCGGCCCGCCGGCCGTGCCGAGGCGATGTCGATCAGCAACGGGTTCTTCGGATGCGCCGTCCACGGTCCACGGAAATCCGGCGCCGACCACACATGCAACTGATCCGAGAAGGCGCCGCCGCCGTCGCGTACGGTGGCGAACATCCACCAGCGTCCGCCATGCTCGGTGAGCGTGGCGTCGCTGGCGACGATGTCCGACAGAAGCGTCGCTTCCTTCACCCAGCCGCCCGGGAAGGCGTTGGCGCGGTAGAGATCGACGCTGCGGTTGGCGCCACTTTCCGGCACCATCCACATCTGGCCATCGCGCTCGAAGACGAAGGGGTATGAGAGGTGGTAGGGCAGTTCCAGAACCGGTTTCGGGGTGCCGGCCGGCCCGTTCGGACCGAAAGCCACGGCCGAAAGGATCGCCTTGCCGGTGCGGTGGATGTAATCCTCGACGAACAGCGTCACCTGGCCGCGATAGAGCACCGGGAACGGGTCCGCGTAAAAGCGGCTGCCGTCGTCCGGCAGATCGCGCCAGCCCGATTGCGGATGAGCGCGCAGCTTGTAGAGATCCTTGCCTCCGGTCTCGCGCCAGCCGACCCGCCAATGCGGGGCGTTGTAGCAGAGATGGTATATCTGCTGCACGATGCGGCGCGCCGTCGCCTTCGCCGCACGCACGCCGAGCTTCGTGGCCGACGGCATGGCCGGAGCCGGCGCCTCGGATGACGGTTCGGGCAGCACCGGAAGCGACGAGCGCGCGGCACCGCTGACCGCAGCGACGATCAGGCTGGCGCTACGCGCCAGCATGTCCTGGAAGGAAGCCAGCGCGATCCCGTGATATTCGGTGCCGAGCCGCCCTTCGGCGACAGTCGCACCGTTCTGTTCCAGACGGGCGAGCGGGGTGCGGCCGGCAAGGATCAGCGCCAGCAGGGCCTCTTCGCCGCAGGCGCCGTCATAAGCCAGGCGCCAGACCCGTCGGCCCTGCGGCTCGACATCGCCGACGAGATCGACGGTGACATCGGCCGGCGCCGACGCTCTCGCATGACCGGCCAGTGTCGAAAGTGGCACACGCCTTGCCGTGCCATCGGCGGGCAGCCGATGGATCAGCGTCTCAAGCTGGAACAGCGCCTCGGCGGCGCGCGGCACGCCGCCCGCCGCCGGCCGGGCGTCGACGGCAAGCTCGACGCCGGGCAGCAGCGACAGCCGCTCGGCCAGCGCCGCATGGAAAGCGCGCACGCAATCGCCATCGAGGCGCAGGGTCAGGCGCATCGCCAACCCCCGGGCGACTCACATCCGGTGCCGGCGAGCCGGCTGGCCAGATCAAATTCCCGCCGCATGCGCACGATGTCTCCAATTTGGGCTGCACTTAAATTCTACTGCGTCGGTGCAAACTTCGTGCCAGGACCGCATGAATTTATGAACATAATTAACAGTGTTTTAATCGTTGCCAGGAATAGCTAGGCCAACGCCGCATTTCTCGTCTTGCCGGCCGATGGAGCGTTGTCGGAGCGACCTTTGCAATCACCCCTGCTCATGGTGCCTCAGCAGAACGCTCCGGAGGCGGTCGCGCCGGCGCCGGCCTATTACGTGCCCGCGCCCGCGCCCGCTACGGTCGAGCTTGGCGATCTCGGCCGCATCCTGCTGCGCCGCCGCAAGCTGATCTTCGCCACCGTCGCGCTGCTCACCATCGCAACGCTGATCTACGCCTTCCTGACGCCGGCGCTCTATTCCTCGACGGCGCAGATCATCATCGATCCGCAAGACCTCCAGGTCGTCACCAACGACGTCAATCCGAGCCGCATTTCGCCCGATGGCGGCATCACCCAGGTCGAAAGCCAGGTGAGCGTGGCCCAGTCGAACGGCGTCCTGCTGCGCGCCATCAAGGCCACCAACCTGACCGAGAACCCGGACTTCAATGGGCAGGGCGGGCTTGGCCGCTGGCTGGGCATTTTCTTCGGCTCCGGCGACGGCGACAGGACGGCTGAGACGCTTGATGCGCTGCGCCGCCGCCTGGCGGTGAAGCGCGACGACAAGGTGCTGGTCCTCAACATCATCATCACGGCCAAGAGCGCCGACCTGGCGGCGGAACTCGCCAACGCCATCGCGCAGGCCTATCTCGACGACCAGGCGGAAGCGCGCTCGAAGGCCGCCGCCGACGCCTCCGACGCGATCAGCGCCCGGCTCGAGGACCAGCGCAAGCGCGTCGAGCAGGCGGCCAACGCCGTCGAGACCTACAAGGCCGAGCACAACATGGTGATGGCGGCCGGCAACCTGGTCAGCGACCAGGAGCTGACCGACCTCAACACGCAATTGACAGCCGCCCAGACCCGTACCGCGCAGCTCAAGGCGCAGGTCGACCAGCTGCGCCGGCAGGGCGGCGCGCCGGACGCGACGTCGGAGGCGATGCGCTCGCCGGTGATTGCGAGCCTCAGGGCGCAGGAGGCGACGCTGGTCGACCAGATCTCGCAGTTTGGCACCGAGTTTGGGCCGCGCCACCCCTCGATGATCTCCGCGCAGCAGCAGCTCAGCGACCTGCGCAAGCTGATTTCGCGTGAGCTCGGCCGCCTCGTCACCGCCGCCGAGACCGATTACGAGCGCGCGTCGGCCAACCAGAAGGCGCTGGAGGCCAAGGTGGCGTCGCTGAAGGGCAAGTCGCTCGACACTGACCAGGCGTCGGTCAGGCTGCGCGAGCTGCAGCGAGATCTCGATGCCGTGCGCACCGTCTATGCCAATTACCTGCAGCGCGCCCAGGAAACGCGCGAGCAGACCAACGTCAACAGCACCAATGCCCGCATCATCTCGCAGGCCATGCCGGCGCTGAAGAAGAGCTGGCCGCCGAAAGGGTTGCTTGTGTTCGGCGCGATCTTCGGCGGGCTGGCGCTGGGCGTCGGCATGGCGCTGATCGCCGAATATCTGTCGCCGACCGTGCTGTCCGCCAACCAGATGCAGTCGGCCATCGAGGCGCCGGTGCTGGGCGTGTTGCCGGGCAAGGCGCGGCGCCGCTCCGGCGCGGCGCAAAAAACCGACGCGGTGGCGGGGCTCGCGCTGCAGCGCATCGCCGCCGCCACTAGGCGTCCGTCGGACTGGCCGCTGGTCCCCTCGATCCTGGTGGCGTCGCCGCCCGAGGACAAGGCGCAGCGGTCGAGGGTTGCATGGCAGCTCGCCAACGCGGCGGCGGCCAGGGGGCGCCGCGTGCTGTTCATAGACATCAATGCCGGCAAGGGCCAGAAGGATCCGCAGCCCGGCGTGCTCGACGTGCTGCGCGGCGAATATCCGCTCGACGCGGTCAGCCGCTATGCGCCCGGCAGTTCCGTGGCGCTTATCGGCAGGGGCCGGCCGACCGCGGTGTTCCAGGAAGCGCAGGCGCTCTATTTCACCCATCGCATGCTGGCCGAGGCCAATCATAGCTTCGATCTCGTCGTCGTCGACGGCGGCGCGCTTGCCGACGACCTCAACGTCCTGCCCCTGGTCGCCATGGCCGACGAGATCCTGCTCGTCGCCAGGCTGAACGCGACGCCGATGCGTGACGTCGCCTCGACCTCCGAAGCGGTCTCGGTCATGGGGCGGTTGCCGACCGGCGCCATGCTGGTCGACGAGGCGGCCTGACATGGCCTCGATCCTGGCTGGTTCCGCCCGGCCTGTTCCTGCTTCGGGCTACGGCATGGCCGGCCCGCGCACTGTTCCTGTCGACACGCTGACCCGTCTCGGCATCACCGTCGCGGTGCTGCTGCTGTTTTCCGTCTCCGGCGGCATGCTGTGGCTCGCCGGCTATAATTACGACGGCCTGCAGGGCAGTCCGCTGAGCAAGATCCACCCATCCACCTATCTCTTCGTGCTCGTCTTCGTCTGGCGCTCCTGCACCTTCGGCAATCCGGCCGGCTATGTGGTCCATGTCACCAACAAGCGGCCGGCCACGACACTGATGGCGGTGATCTCGACGGTGCTTCTCTTCGTCGTCATCCTCAGGCAGCGCCCCGGCATGGCCGGCATGATCGACACGTTCGTAGCACCCGCTCTGCTCGTGCTGCTGCTCAGCGAGGATGACGAGAAGACCTTTGCCCGGCTGCAGACCGTCATCCATGTCGTCATGACCGTGAATGCGCTGCTGGCGCTGTTCGAGTTCGGCACCAAGCATCTCGTGTTCCCATATCGGTTCGACGGCGCGGTGTTCGTCAACGATCTGCGCTCGACGGCTTTGCAGGGGCACCCGCTCTCCAATGCCACGGTCACCTCCATCTACGTGCTGTCGCTGCTGTCCGGCTCGCGTTCCCTGCCGACGCCGCTCAGGCTGGCGCTCGTCGGCCTGCAGTTCTGTGCGCTGGTCGTCTTCGGCGGCCGCTCGGGAATGGTGCTGACGATCCTGCTCGGCGGCGTCTATTTGCTCGTCCGCGGAGTGGCGCACCTCACGACCGGACGCGTCAACCTTCTGGGCGCCGCGCTGGTTATCATGCTCGCCGCGCTGCTGCCGCTGGCGCTCGCGCTCGCCGGTTACTACGGCTTCTTCGACGCGCTGCTCGAACGTTTCGTCTCCGACAGCGGCAGCGCCAATGCCCGCGTCGAGATGTTCGATCTCTTCAGGCACCTGGAACTGCGCGACCTGATCGTCGGACCCGATATCGATCTGCTCGACAGCATGCGCCGCATCAGCGGCCTGGAGCAGGGCATCGAGAACCCGATCCTGCGCCTGACGCTCTACCAGGGGGCGTTCTTCACGCTTTTGATCTTCTTCGGCTTCGCGCTGTTCATGCATGAGGTCGCGCGCCGCTGCCATTCGGGCATCTGGCTGCCGATGCTGGGCTGGCTCATCCTGCTCAACACCTCCGAAAGCATCGCTTCCAAGACGACGCTGATGACCAAATTCGTGGTGATCGCGCTGGCGCTTTATAGGCCGGTGAGGGGGCAATCAGACGGTTTCCTTAAGCCTCTCCCTCGCCGCCGCGGCTAGAAACGCAGACCTGGTAACACCAAGTCGATGAGCTGCTTCGTCGATGTCGGCCAGCAAGCCGGCATCCAATGAAATATTGGCCCGGGCCGGCCGGCCATAGTCTCGAATGAGAGGGACCGAGATCAAAACGGCGCCATCGGTCAAGGCCGATCGTACCTCCCCATCAGCCATAAGCTCATCCATGCTTCGAGGGCGGGCGCATCACGGCCCTCCGCCAGTTCTTCAGCTACCCATTCTGCGAGAGCAGCAGTTGCATCCTTGAATGCCTCATCCCGGTTTTCTGATTGGGCCACGCAGCCCGGTGCATCGGGGAACGACACACCGATCGTGCCGTCGGCGGCATCCACGAGCGCGATATAGCGAGACATGTCTTTTCCTGTCCTGATCCTGTGTTGTTCGTCTCTTGCTCTTGATGAACCATGGTGAGAGAGCCGGGATTACTCCCAGCCCGCCGCCTTCGCTATTGAACAGGCCCCCAAGGGCGTCACGGTCTTGTGCCGGGGAACCATGATCGTCGACCTCCCGGCCATCTTGTACTTGTCGTGTTTCGAACCGCCGCCAAGCTGCCAGCCTTCCCGCTCCAGGCGAGCTTTGATCTTGGCGGTGTTGGTCTCTGGCACGACAATCCCTTATCAAGCCCTTATCAAGTCGATGTGCAATTATTTGCACATTTTTTCGACTGTCAGCAAAAAATGCGCAAATAATGTGCGGTCTTGCTTCGGGCGCCAGCACGATTGACAAGGCGCATTAGACTTTTCGCGAGACCCGCAGCGGGGAGAAGGCGAACGATGCTTTCCTGGCGCTGGTCGACAAGGGCGCAGCAGGCCTGAAAGCAGCGATGGCCGGCACGCCTTACGTGTGAGCGATGCAGGATCGACGCCGCGAGACAAGCGCGGGCTTCTCGACCGCTCTTGCATGAAACCAAACCCTTAGCGCGGTTTGGTGATTCAGCAAGTCAAGCGCGCGGCATCCTCAGCCCGAGCGCCTCGACCATCGCCGGATCGAACGCGCGGGTTGTGTCGTCCATCATGCCCATACCGTCGAACAGGTCCCAGAACGCCCAGGGAAAGCCGGCGGCTTCGGCGCTCTGCCGGACATCGGCGATGTAGCGGGCGCGGTCAGGATTGGGCGCCGCGGTGTATCGGGCATCGGTGCGCAACGCGCCGAACTCACCCATGATGATACGCTCAGGCGTGATGCCGTTTCTGTCCGCCCAGTCGCTCACCTGCTTCAGGTAGCCGTCGATGAAACGGCGGTCGGGCTGCGCATCGAAATAGACTTTGAGCACCTTCTCGGTCTCGGCATAAGCGGCCCTCTTGGCTTCGTCGGACCTCTCCGTGTCCTCAGCCATCCTTGCCCTGACCGAGGTCAGTGTTCCTTCCAGCGTCCCGGCGGAGGCTGGCCAGGGCACGTTGTTCAGCGCGCGGTAGACCGGCTCGCGCATCCACGGCGCGCCCTGATGGCTGAACAGATAGGGCTCGTAGAAGTGGAAGGTGAACAGGATCGGCTCGAACCCCGCCAGCGGCGCCGGATCAAGCGCGGTCAGCCCGCGTACCATCGAGCCGCAGCCGCCGGTGGTGAGCAGCGGCAGCTCTCGCGCCGAGCCCCGCGCGGCCCTCAGCAGCGCGGCCTGAACCTTGGGCCAGACATCGGAAGAACAGTCCTGCGGCGGTTCGTTGACCGGCTCCAGCGCGACTCTGCCGGGCGCCATGCCTTGGAGCATGCCGGCCACCTCGCCGACGAAGACCTGGTAGCGCGCAAACTCAGGCGCGCTGGTGCTGGAATACATGCGGTCGGGATTCCAGTAATGCGTAGCGCCATTGGCTTGAACGTTGACGATGACGCCGAGATCGGCGGCGACGGCCGCCTCGACCGCCGCGCTCAGCATTGCCATGAGGTCGGCGCGCTGGCCCGCATCGGCTGCAAGGAACGGGCCCGGATCGACGGGCAGGCGGATGAAATCGAGGCCGCTGGCGCGCAGCCGGGCAAGGTCGGCCGGTGTCGGCACCGGCCGCTGCGATTGGAAGGGCGGCCAGTCATAGTCGGTGCGTGGCGCGGGAAATTCGCGCGTCAGCGCAAACCACGGCCAGGTGTTGACGCCGCGCCTGAAAGGCCATGCGCCGGTTGCGGCCTGCGCCGAATATGAGAGTGGCGAGACCGCTGTCGCCAGTGGCGCCGTTGCCGCGGCCAGTGCCGCGCCGAGGATACGGCGGCGCGACCAGCCGGCCGTGTGTGGGCCGGTCATGCGTGCTTGGCGCGGTCGGCTTTCGCCGGCGCGGCGGTGGCAACGCCGAGTTGCCGCAGCGCTTCCTTCTCATAGGCGCTAAGCACGTCTTCCCAGCGGAAGGCCTCGCGGGCGCGGGCCCGCGCCGCCTTGCCGCAGCGCGCCGCCAGCGCGTCGTCGGCCAGCGCCTCGTCGATCCGTTGGCTCAGGCTCTCAGTGTCGCTGAAATAGATCGCCGCCTCGCCGGCGACCCAGCGGTTGTAGCGGTTGTCATGCGCGATCACCATGTTGCCGGCGGCCAGCGCCTCGACCAGCGAGGGGTTGGTGCCGCCCACGGTGTGGCCGTGCATATAGGCGTGCGCATGATAGCGCAGCGCCTTCACCATCGCCTGGTCGTAGATCGCGCCCGGCAGCATCACCACGGAACCTGCCGCTTCGCGCACGGCGCGGTGGTAAGGAATGTCATCGTTGAGCGTGCCGAGCACCACTAGCCTCATGTCGCCGCGATCGCGGCGGCGGAAGGCTTCGATGATCGGCAGGATGTTGTTGTCGGGTTCGATCCGCGCGATCGAGACCAGATATTTGCCGGGCTCGAGCCCGAGCGCGCGAATGGGTTCCTCCGGCGCCGAGGTCACCGGGTCCGCGCCATAGGCGATCGTGGCGATGGCGCTGCGCGGCCGCCGTGTCGCCAGATGGTCGGCGATCGCCGGGTGATCGGCGACGAGCCGGTGCGAGACCCAGGCGCCGATCCATTCGTTGAGCCAGAACCAGCTGCGCGCCGCCGGCCCCCATTTCGGCCGCCGCCACTCGATGCCGTCCATATTGGTGATGATCTTGCGCCGCATGAGCCTGAGCCAGGTCAGGAACACCGCGCCATTATAGCCGAGCACCAGGCACACGCCCGGCCGCCTGGCGGCGTCGAGCACGCATTGCCAGTCGAATTCCAGCGTCGCGCGCGGACCCTTGGAAGCGACCTCGATGGTGATGAGCTCAATGCCGCGCCAGGTCTCGGTCGTCACCCTTTGCCCGACGCGCCCGACTTCCTTCTGGCAGTAGACGCCGACCTTCCAGCCGCGTCCGGCCAGGAAAAGCGCCAGCCGCTCGGCGAAGGTTTCGAAGCCGCCGTGAGAAGCCGGAATGCCGCGCGTTCCCAGGATCAGGATCGAAGGCTTTTCGATCAGGATGGAAGGTCGTTCCGGTTTCAAAATAAAGGATTCCCCGGGGTCCGGTCATGGTTGTTGTTAGGTCAATGACACGCCCAGCAACTTCCGTGCCAGGGTACCCCCAGGACGAATATTCACATGAAGGTGTAAAATTTCTCTTCAAGCCGCATGGCTTGCTTCATTATCGGTCAACTTTCGCCACGTATCTGTATCGATACGGGGCATGGCCGGGGTTCCTGGGTCGCAACCGGGCATTCGGGACCCGGCATGATCCTTGCTCCCAGGCCTGCAGTGGCCACCGCTGGGTAGAGCGGCGTGCGGATTTGGCATGAAGTTCCTTCCGCGCTTGAAGGGTCCGGTGCTGAGCGGACTCGGGGTGCAAGGTGGAAAGATAGCAATGCGCATAGCCTGCGTTCATCAGGGCTACGAGCTCTATGGTTCGGACCGCAGCTTCGCGGAGAGCGTGGCTGCGCTGCGCGCCGCGTTTCCGGCCGCCGAGATCGAGGTCGTGCTGCCGCGCGAGGGGCCGATCGTCGATATCCTCAAGCCGCATGCCAGCCGCATCGTGTTCGAACCGCTCTGGGTGCTCAGGCGCCAGGCGATGCTCAAGCTCGCCACCGTCGAGATGGCGCGGCTGCCGGCGGCGCTCTGGCGCGCCTGGCGGCGCATGCGCGACAATGACCTGACCTATATCAACACCTCGATCATCGCCGACTATGCGCTGGCCGCGCGGCTCCTGCCGCGCAAGGCGCTGCTGCATATCCACGAAATCCCCGAGGGCGTCCTGCGCAAGGTGCTTGTCGCGCTGATGCGCTGGAGCAAGGCGGATCTGATCTTCAACTCGCGCGCAACGCGCGCCACCTTCGGCGATCCGCCGGCCCTCGATGCCAAGGGGCGGCGCGCGCATGTCGTCTATAACGGCGTTGCCGGTCCCGCCGCGGCACTGCCGATGACCTATGATGGCAGCCGCCCGCTCAAGGTCCTGCTGCTTGGCCGCGTCAACCGTATCAAGGGGCAGGAGGTGCTGCTCGAAGCGGTTGCGTCGCTGGAGCCCGCTTTGCGCGACCGCGTCGAGGTCCGCCTGGTGGGCGGCGCCTTCGAAAGCGTCGAACGCGAGCAGGCATTGGCCGAGCTGGTCGGGCGCATGGGGCTGACCGGGCATGTCGAGGTGCTGCCTTTCGTCTCCGACCCCACCGACCATTATCGCTGGGCCGACATCGTCGCGGTGCCGTCGCGCCGCCCGGAATCGCTCGGCCGCGTCGCCATCGAGGCGATGGGCTGGGGACGGCCGCCGCTGGTGTCGGCGATCGGCGGGCTGGTGGAAGTGGTGGCCGATGGCGAGACCGGCTGGCATGTGCCGCCGGGCAACGCCGCCGCCCTTGCCGGCAAGCTCGGCGAGATCATCCTGCGGCCCGATCCGTGGCGCGACTTCGCCGCCGCCGGTCGCGCGCGCTACGAGGCGGTCTTCAGCGAGCCGATCGCCGCCGCCGCGATCGTGGCGATCGTGGCCGACAAGCTGAAGGCGACGCCGCCGTGGCAGGGGCGGGCGCGTGTCGCCCGCGAGGCGGAGACGAGCCCGTGAAGTTCACCTTCCCGGCCCATCTGGTGCAACGCCTCATGTTGATGATCGGCGGCGAGGCGATGCAGAGCGGCTTCCATTTCGCCCTCAACATCGCGCTGCTGCATCTTTTGTCGGCCGAAGGTTACGGGCTCTTCGCGCTGGCCATGGTGATGGGCGGCGTCGGCTTGTCCTATATCCGCTCGCTCACCGCCGTTCCCGCCACCGTATGGATGAGCAAAAGCGCCAACAGCGCTGGCGTCGACGCCTACGACGTGACCTTCGGATCGGCGGCGCTGGTGGTGGCGCTGCTGATGGGATTGGGCACCGGGCTGCTGATGCGCCTCCTGGGCGACCCGAGCGGCATCGGCGCCGCCTGCTTCGTCGGGGCCTGGTCGCTGCGCAGCCACATGCGCACCGCCTTCTTCGCGCGCCGCATGCAACTCGTCGTCTCCGTCAGCGACGCCGCGTTCACGATCGCGGGCATAGTGCTCGCAGGAGCGGCGATCTGGTTCTTCCAGGACGCGCTTCAGGTCACCTTCTATGCGCTTGCCGTGGCCAATGTGGCCGGCATCGCCGTGCTGGTGAGGCTGGCGCGCCGCAGGCTGCGTATCTCCTTCCGCGCGCCGACCTTGCGGCGCTATGCAAAGCTCTGGCCGCAGCTTCGCTGGTCGGGGTTCAGCGCCACAACCACCAATATCCAGGGGCAAAGCCTGGCCCTGCTGGTCGCCGGCATCGCCGGACCCGCGGCCTATGCGCCGCTGGCGGCGGTGCTGGTGCTGTTTGCGCCACTGCGCATCTCCAGCCTTGCCTTCTCGAACATGACGCAGCCGGAACTCGCAAAGCTGGTGCGCAACAAGGAATTCGACCGCGTGTGGACGCAGGCCAAGATCTGGGCGCTCGTCATGGGGCTTGGCAGTCTGGCCTATGGTTGCGGCATCCTGTTCATCTTGCCGATGATCAAATCCCAGGCCCTGCAGCATGCCTCGGTCGGGTTGATCGGGCTTTTCGCCATCGCCAACTTCGTGCCGATCATGGCCTATGTCATGCCGCGCGTGGTCCTCGAGATCCTCGGCGATTTCCGCATCGTCGCCTTCATCACCATGGCCGGCGCGGTTGTCGGGCTGGCGACGATCGGGACTCTGTTGGCCGTCGCGCCGTCGACATGGTCGCTGGCCGGAGCCGCGGTCTCCGAGACCTTCGTGCTCGTGGCCTCATGGTATTTCGCTGCTCACCGTATGTGGAACTCCAAGCACCCGAACGAGCAGCGCCCCAGCTTGTTCGGCGCCTGGCGCCGCGCGGCCACGCTGGCAGTGCAGAGACGATAGGAGAATGATGTGGCAAGCCAGGCAATGCCGATGGCCGCAATGACGACCGGCTTGGCCGACGATGAGGCCGCACCGCACGCCGCCGGCGCCGCCAGCGGCGCTTACGTGGCGCAGTTGCACACCAGCCTCGAAGCGGTCAAACCGCTCTGGCTGCGTCTCGAGACAGAGGGCGTGTGCACCGGCCACCAGCATTTCGCCTGGGCCGAAGGGATCGTCGAAGGGCTCGTGCCGCAAAAAGCCGACCTCGCGATCGTCGAGGTGAGGGATGCCGCCACGGGCGAGCCGAGGATGCTTGTGCCGCTGATGCGGCGCCGCGCATTCCAGCATTGGGTGATCGAATGGCTGAGCTGCGGCGTGTGCGATTATTCCGCGCCGTTGCTCGCCGACGCGACGCCCTGGACCAGGCAATCCGCCGAGGTCGCCTGGGCGGCGGTGCTTTCCGTGCTGCCGCCGGCCGACCGCATCCACATCGTCGGTATCCCGAAAGAGATCGGCGGCGTCGCCAATCCCCTGGCGCTGCTTGCGCCGGCGCGCGATTCCATCCACTCGCACTACGGCATCGCCATGGACGGCGACGCCGAAACCGTCGTCAAACGCATCTGTCGACCGTCCTTCGTCAAGGCGCTCAACAAGGATCTGCGCCGGCTCGATCGCAATGGCGGCCTGGCCCTGGTCGAGGCCGACACGCCGGCCCTGGTGGACTCCATCTTCGGCAAGCTGGTCGAGATGCGGCTCAGCCGTTTTCGCGAGCTCGGCCGCTTCGATCTTCTTGCGCAGCCGCCGGTGGTCGATTTCTATCGCGACGCCGCGCATCGCGGCCTGACGGACGGTTCGGTGCGGATCTTCGGCCTGCGCGCCGGCGACGTCGTGGTCGCGGTCCAGTACCTGGCGGCCCACCTGGGCACCTTGCACGCGCTGCTGGTCGCGATCGACCAGGGCGCGGTTCCCAATGTCTCGCCGGGACTTTGCATCATGGGCGAGCTGATCAGATGGGGTCGCGGGCAGGGGTTCGACTATTTCGACCTGTCGGTCGGCAACCAGAGCTACAAGGAACATATGGGCGCGGTGAAGTCGGTTCTGTCCGAACTTTGCTACGGCATCACGCTGAAGGGCATGGCGGCGAGCGAGGCCATAAAATACCGCGGTCGGGGCGTGGCCTTCGTGCGCGACAATCCCCGCCTGTTCAAGGTCGCGCAGGAATTCATGCAGCGCTGGCGGCGGCTGCGGGCACCGCGGTGAGCGGCCGCCTGCACCCGGCAAATTGACTCATATTCCGCTCTCCGCCATGCTTATGGACAGCCGCATCTCCAGCGGCAGCGTTGTCGAGTGAGGCCATGGCCAGTCCCGTCGCCAGAGAAAAGTCCCGCCGCGCCGCGGTGAAGACCGCGCTCGACCGTCACAAGGTCTATGTCACCGCGCAGCGCTTTTCCGGCGGCTCCTACAGCGCCCGCGTGCTGGTCGATGGCGAGGCCTACTGGGTCGACGAGTTCCGGCTGAGCCAATTGCGGCAAGGGCTGACGCCGGCCGAGCTGGAACTGACGCCGGCGATTGACGATTGATCCCGGTTCCTTGCTCCGCCGCGACTCGGCCTTCGCCGCATTCCATTCTGCGCCTCAGCGCCTGACCCATGGCCGCCAACCTCAAACCCTACCGCGCCAAGCGCGAATTCTCTCGCACGCCCGAGCCGGCGGGCGGCCTCGCGGGCGGAGAGGCCAACCGCTTCGTCGTCCACAAGCATCACGCCACCGCCGACCACTATGACCTGCGCCTGGAAGTCGGCGGCGTGCTCAAAAGCTGGGCGGTGCCGCGCGGGCCCTCGCTCAACCCCGCCGACAAGCGTCTCGCCGTCGAGACCGAGGACCATCCGATCGAATATATCGACTTCGAGGGCGTCATCCCCGAGGGCGAATATGGCGGCGGGCCGATGATCGTCTGGGACACCGGTACCTGGGCGCCGATGGAAGATGTCGAGAAGAGCCTCAAGACCGGCGCCTTCAAGTTCCGCCTTGCCGGCGAGAAGCTCAACGGCGGCTGGATGCTGACGCGGCTGAAGCCCAAGCCCGGCGAGGATGAGAACAAGAAGAACTGGCTGCTCTTCAAGGAGCGCGATCTCGCTGCCGATGCCAAGCTCGACATCCTCGAAGCGCGGCCGGAAAGTGTGAAATCGGGACGGCGCATCGAGGAACTGGTCGCCGTGAAGAAACCGCCGCGCTTGCCGCCGAAAGCCGGTTCGCTGAAGCCCGGCGCGCTGCCCGGCGCTGTGAGAGGCGACCCGCCAAGCCGCGTCGAGCCGCAGCTCGCCACGCAGGTGCCGAAACCGCCGGGCGGCGATGATCCCGCCGGGCGCACCGGCGAGCTCTGGCTGCACGAGATAAAGTTCGACGGCTACCGCACCATGGCGCATGTCATCGATGGTGAGGTGCGGCTGATCACCCGCGCGGGCATCGACTGGACAAAACGCTATGGCGATCTCCCGCAGGCTTTTTCGCGGCTGCCGGTCAGCCGGGCGATCATCGACGGCGAGATCATGGTGCTCGACGACAAGGGCATCTCGCGCTTCGCGCTGCTGCAGGACGCGCTGGCCGAGGGCGCCGGCTCGAAACTGCATTTCTACGCCTTCGATCTGCTCCATCTCGATGGCTGGGACCTCCGCATGGCGCCGCTGCAAAAGCGCAAGGCCCTGCTTGGCGAACTCCTCGCCGGCCAAGCCGCCAACGCCGCCATCCAGTATAGCGATCATGTCGAGGGCGACGGGCGCGGGCTCTACCAGCAAGCGACGGAACTCGGGCTGGAAGGCGTCGTTTCCAAACGCGCCGACGCCATCTACCAAAGCGGCCGCACCAAGAGCTGGACCAAGGTGAAGGCGCAAGAGAAAGGCGACTTCGTCATCGCCGGCTACACCGTTTCCGACCGGGCTGAAGGGTTGGCGGCGCTGGGCATGGCCGAATTCGAGAATGGCGAACTGCACTATCGCGGCAAGGTTGGAACCGGCTTCGACAGCGATATGGCGCGGGATCTCCTCGCCCGGCTGGAACGGCTGACCGCCGGCGCCACGCCGCCCGAAGGCGCGCCGCGCGAGATCATGCGCGAGATGCACTGGGTGAAGCCGCTGCTGTCGGCCCGCATCCACTATGCCAACCGCACCGCCGACAATTCGCTGCGCCACGGCGTCTTTCGCGGCCTGCGCGATGTCGGCGGGCTCACCACGCCGGCGCCGGTCAAGCGCAAGCGGCTGATCTCGGAATCCGACCTGGCCACCATCTGGGTGACCAATCCGGAACGGCGGCTGTTCGGCAAGACCGGGCCCACAAAACTCGACATCGCCGTCTATTACGCGCTGGTCGGCGATTTCATGCTGCCGCATATCCTGGGACGTCCGGTGTCGCTGGTGCGCTGCCCGACCGGAAAGCCGCAGGATTGCTTTTTTCAGCGCCACGCCTTCACCGGCATGCCGCCTTCGGTGGCGGTGTTCGAGAGCAGCAATTCGGAAGGCGAGACGAAAACCTATCTCTCGGTCGAAGACGCCAAGGGCTATCTGGCGCTGGCGCAATTCGGCGTCGTCGAGTTCCACACCTGGGGCACGCATCGGACAAAACTCGACAAGCCCGACCAGATCGTCTTCGACCTCGATCCGGGCGAGGGGATTTCCTGGCGCGAGGTGGTGGAGGCGGCGGTCCACATCAAGGGCGGGCTGGAGAGCCTCGGCCTGGTGCCATTCGCCAAGACCTCCGGCGGCAAGGGCATCCACATAACCGTGCCGGTGACCAGAAAGCAGAACTGGAAGAAACTGCACCAGGTGAGCAGCGCCATTTCGACTTTGCTGGCCGCGAGCGCGCCCGACACCTTCACCACCACGATGGGCAAGGAAAACCGCAAGAAGCGCATCTTCATCGACTTCCACCGCAACGCCCGCGGCCACACCTCCGCCGCGCCTTACTCGCTGCGCGCCCGCACCAACCTGCCGGCCTCGACGCCGGTGAGCTGGACCGACCTGGAGACCATCGACGCGCCGGAAGACCTGAACTACGCCTCGCTGCCGGGGCTGCTGGAGACGTCGGGCGATCCCTGGGCGGAGATCGATGAGGCGGCCAGGGATTTGCCGGTGGTGGCGGAGAGGTAGTGACGTCACGGTTGCCAGCAGGCGCAGCCCTTGCACTTCGTCATTCTAGGGCGGAGCAAGGAGCGAAGCGACGCGCGCAGACCCTGGAATCCATGCCGTGACGCGGGCCGTAGGATGCAGCGGTCCAGAATGGTCACTTGCAACACCGCAAGCTAACATCAATCGATGACCGGCTATGTCTACATGACCGCGAGTCAGAAAGGCGGCACGATCTACATCGGTGTCACCAACGACCTCGCGCGTCGGATCCCCGAGCACAAGACCGGGCAAGGCTCCAGTTTCACCAGCCGTTACGGCGTGCAGCGCCTCGTCTGGTACGAGGAGTATTTCGACATCACTGACGCTATCCTGCGGGAGACGTCATTGAAGCGCTGGCCGCGCCAATGGAAGGTCGAATTGATCGAGAAGACCAATCCGGAATGGTTCGAGCTCTTTCGCGGAGTTGGCTGGTGAACGTTTTGCACCGTGGCGGCGCTCAGGCGTCACGGCATGGATTCCAGGGTCTGCGCGCGTCGCTTCGCTCCTTGCTCCGCCCTAGAATGACGAAGTGTCGGGGCTTTCGGCAGTCGCCAGCGTCTTAATCCATCTCCATCGACGCTCCCTACAATTTGAACTATCCTCCGCGCCACCCGCCCCAGAAAACACTTCGTCAGGAATTCGGCAGTACAATCAGGGGTCGGTGTAGGATTTCCGCAGCCTCAATCGTCCTCCGGACGAAGCGCTGCAAGGAGCATGGTCCCAAAAAGCGGGAACCGGTTTTTGGACAAGACCATGCTCCAAACATACTGTCAGTGCATGGCCGCGTAGGAGTTCATCATGGCGCCCAGGGCAAGTTGGAAAGGTTACCTCAAGCTCAGCCTCGTCAGCTGTCCGGTCCGGCTCTATCCGGCCACCAGCGCGAGCGAGCGCATCTCGTTCAACCAGTTGCACAAGAAGACCCACAACCGCATCAACATGAAGCCGGTCGATCCCGAGCTCGGCCTCGTCGAGCGCTCGGATTTGGTGCGCGGCTACGAATATGAGGACAAGCAGTACATCATCATAGATGACGCCGATCTCGATGCGGTCCGGATCGAATCCAATCATACAATGAACATCGAGGCCTTCGTCGACGAAGGCGAGGTCGACGTCATCTACCAGGATGCGCCCTATTACCTGGCGCCCGACGGCGCCATGGCCGAGGAAACCTTCGCGGTGCTGCGCGAGGCCATGCGCAAGTCCGGCAAGCTCGCCATCGCCCGGCTGGTGCTCTCCAGCCGGGAGCGCGTGGTGACGATCGGCGCGCGCGAGAACGGCATGTTCGTCTGCACCTTGAGGAACCCCAACGAAGTGCGCGGCACGACTGAATATTTCGGCAACATTCCGGATGCGAAGCCCGACGCGGAAATGCTGCAGCTGGCCGAGGCGCTGATCAAGCAGAAGGAAACCCACTTCGATCCGAAGAATTACGAGGATCGCTACGAGGTGGCGCTGATGGCGATGATCCGCGAGAAGCTGAAGGGCCACAAGCCGATCATCGCGGCCGCGCCGGAGCGCGGCAATGTCATCAACCTGATGGATGCGCTGAAAGCCAGCCTGTCGCAGCAGGCGAAGCCCCCGGCCAAGTCGAAGAGCAAGGCCGAGGAAGCGCCCGCAAAACCCGCCAGGAAGGCGGCCGCCGGCGGCGGCGCGCCTGAGAACCCGCTGAAGGCGAACCTGTTGAAGGCCGTCGGCAAGAGCAAGAAGTGACGGGAAATACGGGACCAGTGATCGTTCCCGGCGCCGTCTTCGGCGTCGTCGGCGCGCTGGCCGCCTTTCCGCTGCGGCTTGCCGCGCGCGAGGTCGAGCGCCGTCACGCGGAGCTGAGGCGCGGCGTCACCCGCCGCACCTCTCATGTCGTCATCGGCCGCACGCTCCTCGCCAAGGCGACGAAAGCCGGCGACGTCGAGATCGAGCGCCGCGCCAAGGCCGAGCGCGAAGCCGGCCGCGCGTTGGTCAGCGAGAACGGTTTCCTGCGCCTGCTTGGGCTGATGAAGGCGCCCGACGCCTCGTCGCTCTCCAGGCAATCGCTGATCGACCAGTCGCGGCTATCCGGCAGCGATCTCGATATGCTGTCGCTGTTCGACGCGTTCGAGCATGACGCCGAGCCTTATTCCTTCCGCGACCTGATCCTGGCAAGGAAATATGCCGGGCTGATCGCCAGCGGTGCCACCTGGGGCGCGATCGCCCGCTCGGTGCACCGCTCCGGCCCGGTCGCCTCGCTCACCGCCAAGTCGCTCAACCTCGGCTCGCAGCATGGCCGCCCGGATGCGATCTATCTCGACGAGGGCAGGAGCGAGCTCGACGGCCAATTGCTGTTCGACCTCGGCAGCCCGGAAGACGACACGCTGGAGGAGCTCTTCGCCGAGGCGGAGATGGCGGAAGAGGAGGGGCGCCGCGACGATGCCGCGGTCCTTTACCAGCGCTGCCTGGCGATCGATCCCAAGGATGCGATCGCCGCCTTCAACCGCGCCAACTGCCTGCGCGGCGCCGGCCGGGTTGCCGAAGCCGCGCATGACTATGCGCGCGCGATAAAACTCGACCCGGGTTTCGTCGAGGCCTGGTTCAATCTAGCCGGCCTGATGAGCGACGAGGGCAAGATTGCTTCGGCAAGGCGGCACCTCCAGAAGGCGATGGCGCTGGACAAGACCTATGCCGATCCGGTGTTCAATCTGGCGCGGCTGGAGTTCGATGCGGGCAGCCTGCTGGAGGCCCGGCGGCTGTGGGCGCGATATCTCGAGCTGGATGCCGACTCCGAATGGGCGCGGCTGGCGCAGAAGGGCGTACAGTTCGTGGATCTGCACATGGCGCGCACGGCGGGGTGAGGATGATGAGCGAAGGCCGACGCGACAGCCAATCTCCCCCCTTGTGGGAGAGATGTCCGGCAGGACAGAGGGGGGCGCTGTCCCGCCTGCCTCTCAACCGTTTGCGGCCGCGACTTCTAGGATTCTCGTTTTGTAAGGAGCGAGGTCCGCGTTCCTTCGCGCCCCCCTCTGGCCTGCCGGCCATCTCCCCCACAAGGGGGGAGATCAGCAGCTTCGCCGCCGCGCCGAGAACAGTCCTATGACGACCAACTTCCTCTTCGACGGCGATGACACCGCCCCCGTCACCATCCTGCTTGCGCATGGCGCCGGCGCGTCGATGGATTCGCCTTCCATGACGGCCACCGCCAAGGCGCTCGCGGCGGCCGGCTTCCAGGTTGCGCGCTTCGAGTTCCACTACATGGCGGCGCGCCGTTACGGTCACCGCAAGCCGCCGCCGCGCGCCGAGACGGTGAACCCGGAATATGTGAAGGCGATCGCCGACCTTCGCGCCAGGGGCATAACCGGCAAGCTCATCATCGGCGGCAAGTCGATGGGCGGCCGCGTCGCTTCCATGGTCGCCGACGAGATGTTCGCCAAGGGCGAGATCGCCGGGCTGGTTTGTCTTGGCTATCCGTTCCATCCGCCGGGCAAGCCGGAGCAGTTGAGAACGAAACATCTGGCCGACCTGAAGACGCCGACGCTGATCTTCCAGGGCACCCGCGATGAGTTCGGCACGAAAGACGAGGTCGCGACCTATGGGCTTTCCCCGGCCATCGAGGTGGTCTGGCTGGAGGATGGCGACCACGACTTGAAGCCGCGCAAGGCGATCTCGGGTTTTTCGACGGCGGATCATCTGAAGACGGTGGCGGAGACGATCAAGGCCAAGCTGGCGCAGCCATCGGCTTCGTCATTCTAGGGCGGAGCAAGGAGCGGAGCGACGCGCGCAGACCCTGGAATCCATGCCGTTACAGACGAGCGTTGCGGCGTTCCAGAATTCCGCTCCGCAGCGTTCCACGGCGAAAGTCACGGGATGGATCCTCGGGTCAAGCCCGAGGATGACGAACCGACGGGCGTCCTCGGCAAATGAAGATCGCCACCTTCAACGTCAACAACATCAACAGCCGGCTGGAGAACCTCCTGGCTTGGCTTGCGCGCGCCAAACCCGACGTCGTCTGCCTGCAGGAACTGAAGTCCCGCGACACCCAATTCCCGCTGACCCGCCTGGCCAAAGCCGGTTATGGCGCGGTGTGGAAAGGCGAGCCGACCTGGAACGGCGTGGCGATCCTCGCGCGCGGCGCCGAGCCCGTCCTGACGCGCGATGTGCTGCCCGGCGAGGATGCCGACCGCCAGGCGCGCTACATCGAGGCGGCCGTCGACGGCGTCGTCATCGGCTGTCTCTACGCGCCGAACGGCAACCCGCAACCGGGGCCGAAATTCGACTACAAGCTCGCCTGGCACGAGCGCTTCGCGGCTCATGCGGAGCAACTGCTCGACACCGGCCTGCCGGTGGTTCTGGCCGGCGACTTCAACATCGTGCCCGAGCCGCGCGACATCTATGCCACCCGCTCTTATGACGACAACGCGCTGGTGCAGCCCGAAAGCCGTGCCGCCTTTGCCGCGCTGACCGAGCAGGGCTGGACGGATGCGCTGCGCAAGGTTTTTCCCAGGCAAGAAAAACTCTACACCTTCTGGGATTATCGCCGGAACCGCTGGCAGCGCGACGCGGGCCTGCGGCTCGACCACATATTGCTGTCGAAGAAGCTCGCTCGAAAACTGAAAGGGGCGGGCATCGACCGCGAGGTACGGGGAGGTGACAATCCCAGCGATCACGCGCCGGTTTGGGTGGAGTTGACGACCTGACCTTCTCCCGCAAAGGGGAGAAGGGGAGGCCGGCGCTGTCCCGCCGGCGTCTCAACGCGACATGGCCACCCACAGACCTGTCTTGCAGCATCGGCATCCAACGCTAGTCTGCCAAGAAATTACGACGGGAGCGACTCCATGGTGTTGGGCATGTATCTCCGGCTATCGCTTCATGGCTGACATCATCCTCGTCGCCCTCATCTCGGCCCTCGTCCTTGCCGGCGCTGTAGCCATCATCGCGATCGCGCTGCGCTGGCGCCGCAAGCGCCGCAGGGCGCGCGGCAACCCCAACTCGGCGCGCGACTATGCGCCGCGCGCCCATTGGGCGCCGACATCCGGTAAGCTCAACTTCTCGTCCTTCGTCTACATGGATGTCGACGGCGACGGCGCCTATGGCGTGGCCGACCGGCCGATGGCGGGCATCATGGTGCGGCTCTATGACGAGCGCGGCGCTTTCCTTGCCTCGGCGCGCAGCAACGCCGCCGGTTTCGCCAATTTCCCGATGTCGTCGAAGCGCCGCAGCGCGGCGATCCAGCGGCCCGGGCTCTATCGTTTCTCGGTCTCGGTGCCACCCGGCTGGCGCGCCAGCAGCGCCAACCAGGACCAGGCGGTGCGTATCGCGGATGGGCCGGAATCCATGGTCGGCCTCGCCGGCGAGGGCTTGCCGAAACCGGTCGGCCTCGCGCCGGGGCGGACGGCGAGCGGCAGTACGCCGGCGGGGATGGAAGCGACGCTGTCGGTCATGGGCAGGGGCAAATTGCTCGAACGCCACGCACTGCCCGCGGACGCAGCCTTCCGCTTCCCGCTCGGCGTCGATGCCGATGAAATCGCCATTGCTGGTTCCGGGCTCGACCGGCGGCTCAAGCTGTCGGGCTATCCGATCGACCTCGGCCTGTTGGCGCCCGGCGCGCTCGCGCCCGACGCGCCGCTCAAGACCGTCGGCTTCGACGACATAACACCGCGCGGCCTGTGCAAGGTGCCGTCGGGCCACGCCGGGGTCGACTGGCACAATCTCAACGCCATGTCGCGCGATCACACCCCAAACAGCGAAGGCTATGTCAACGGCAACGTGTCGGGCGCCTACATCGCCTATACCAGCAGCGGCCATCCGGCCGAGTTCGGCCGCGACGCGCCTTTCGGCTTCTATTCTGTGATGCTGACGGCGGCCTGGCTGGCCTCGGAAGGAGAGTTGGCGCTGGTGGAAAGCTGGTTGGGAGACGAGGCGGTCGCGCGCGACGAGATCGTGTTGTCGGCGCTGGCACCCGTTCAATACGCGCCCATGCTGCAGGCGGTGACGCGTGTGCGCATCTCAACCAGACACCACTGGCAGGCCGTGCTTGACGATCTGATCGTGGCGCTCTGAAGCGGCCGGAGCCGTACCTGCGGACCAGGCCTCCGGGCTTTTGGCAAGCACACACGCCGCTTGCCGGCTAACTCTAGCCTATGACAAGCGCCGGCGCGTTAAGGCCGTCGAGTGGCTTTGATGCTCAGGTGTTGCCGTTGGCGAGCGGCGAACCCGCCACAACAGCCGAAAGCTTGCCCTTGCGGACGAGAACCGGCTTTTCGTAAATCTTCTTCATGCCAAATTTCCCCCGTTAATCAATGCCGACAAAGCACCGATGATTTCATCAACCCGGCACGGGCGAACCCGCCACAACAGCTGAAAGCTTGCCCTTGCGGACGAAAATCGGCTTCTCATAAGTCTTCTTCATCCGATTGCTCTCCTTAAAAATCCCCGGCGGATAATCTCACATGATCAATTTCTGTCAATAACCGGCTGGAGCGGGCTGTCCTGTTCCTGCGGACAGCGTTCTACTGATGCAGCCGCCGCCCAATAGTGGGCGACCGCGCCGGCCGGAACCGGATATCGTCCGGCGAAGCTGTGTGAGGTCTTGCACTTAGCCTTGGCAGCAAGCTCGGCTAAGATGCCGGGGCCGGCTTGCTGCCATGCTGCAAGGGAGCGGACTGCGAGGCGCGGGGGGAGACCGATGAAGAGATCGACCGACAGGCTGCTGGCGCTGGCGATGCTGATCGTCGGCATTGCCTGTTTCGCCAAGCTCTATGCGGCGCTGGCTTTTCCTCGTCGGTCTGCTGCCGGGCGCCGCCGGGCACGATCCGGCCGCACCGTTGTTCGGCCGCGACGCCGGGATCGCGCCGGCCGGCCATCCGCGGTTGCGCCGCGCAGCACTCGCTTTGCCGCTTCTGGCCCTGATCGCGATCGTCGCCGACCAGTTCGGTCCCTGGCGGGCGCCGGGGAGCGAACCGGCGAAGGAAGTCGCCGCCGCGCCGGCGCCTAGGGCACCCGAGCGCGGCCAGCACTGGAAATGTCAGTGCCGAACTCAACCTCGCCAAGCTCTACTACAGCGGGATAGGCGGCAAGCCAAACTACCCGGAAGCCGCCAAATGGTTCGTTAAGGCGGCGGAGCATGGTAACGAAGAAGCCAAGGCTTTTCTCCAGCTCATGAAGCAAAACGGCCAGTTCGACAGCAAGACGCTGTGAGCTGCGGCACGGATATTGGGTTTTGTGAATTGCTTGAGAGCTTGCCGGGACAGCTTTGACCACGCTGAAAATTGGCGAAAGCCGGCGTGACAGCTGATCTCCCCCCTGTATGGACTGGGGACATCGCGAACAGGTGTGCGAAGACATCGCGAACAGTTTCGTGCGTTTT